>FP565575.1:0-1376427 GCA_000091165.1 Candidatus Methylomirabilis oxygeniifera
CGGTGCGAAGGTGAATCTGACTAATTCACCCGTCAGGGCAGATGAGATATGGAAAGAAGCCCTCGCAACCATTCAGGGTAAGGTCGCACGCCAAAGTTTTGACAATTGGTTTCGCCCCCTGGCCCTGGAGTCACTGGAAGGCTCATGCGTCACGGTCCGGCTTCCGAACCAATTCTTCAAGGAGTGGTTCGAAGACCATTATCTGGACGTTCTCAAATCGGTATTTACGGATCTGATGTTTACCAGCGTCAACGTGATTCTCCGTGTTGCGGAGCCGGTAGGGCAGGGCGAGCCCGATGTGAGGCCGGAGCCTGCCGCCAGACGACCGGTCAAGCGATATCGGAACGAAGCGGCAATCCTCAATCCGAAGTATACCTTTGAGAATTTTGTTGTTGGTAGCTCCAGTCAATTTGCCCACGCCGGCTGTCTGGCCGTGGCAGAGCAGCTTTCGAAAGCGTATAACCCGCTCTTTATCTATGGGGGTGTCGGCTTGGGGAAAACCCACCTGCTCCACGCCATCGGCCACCTGGTCCTCAAACGAAACGCCAGACTCAAGCTTTCCTATGTCTCATCTGAGAAGTTTACCAACGACCTAATTAATGCGATTCGGTTCGATTCCACTGGCGAGTTCCGTAATCGCTATCGCAGTCTGGACCTGCTGCTCATCGACGACATTCAGTTTATCGCGGGCAAAGAGCGGACCCAGGAGGAGTTCTTTCATACCTTCAATGAACTGTACGACTCCTCAAAACAGATTGTGATCTCCTCTGATAGCCTCCCACGCGAGATCCCCACGCTGGAAGAGCGGTTACGCTCCAGGTTCGAGTGGGGCCTGATCGCCGACATTCAGCCGCCCGATCTCGAAACCAAGGCCGCCATCATTCGGAAGAAAGCGCAGGCGGAGGGCGTGCGGCTTCCTGATGATGTCTCACTCTTTATCGCCAAGAACGTGCAGTCGAATATCCGGGAGTTGGAAGGCTCGCTGGTTCGCCTTGTTGCCTACGCCTCGATGACGGGGCGAGAGATTTCCTTGGAGCTCGCCCAGGAGACGCTGAAGGAGCTGAATGCCGAACGGGCCAAGGTCATCACGCTGACCGCCATCCAGCAGACGGTCGCCGAGTTCTATCGCGTCAAGGTCGAGGACCTTAAATCCAAGGAGAGAAACTGGGGAGTGGTCCTGCCGCGCCAGGTAGCGATGTACCTCAGTCGAACGCTGACCGCCTCGTCGCTGCCGGTGATCGGTGAGGCGTTCGGAGGCAAGGACCATACGACGGTGATCCACTCCTGCGACAAGATCAAGCGGAGACTCACCACTGATGAGGCCTTCCGGCGGCAAATCGAATCCCTCTCTCAAGCGATCACCTCATAAAGGAAAGGGGATAGGGTTGAGGGTGTAGGGTGCAGGGTAGCGAAGACAATCGGATGTAAGTTTTAACCCTGAACCCCGACCCCCCAACCCTTAACCCATCCCTCTCTCCCCTCCTACCCCGCCACTTCTCAACTCTTG
Organism: Candidatus Methylomirabilis oxygeniifera; assembly: GCA_000091165.1. Lineage (NCBI taxonomy): Bacteria > Methylomirabilota (SeqCode) > Methylomirabilia (SeqCode) > Methylomirabilales (SeqCode) > Methylomirabilaceae (SeqCode) > Methylomirabilis (SeqCode) > Methylomirabilis oxygeniifera (SeqCode). The sequence goes on from FP565575.1 coordinate 1,508, forward strand.
CCTGAAACGGACCGTTCACGTATGATTCGGCTATGTTGACCCTTGTTACGGGTGGGACCGGCTTCGTCGGCGCCGCTGTTGTCCGACTGCTGCTCTCAGAGGGATATTCCGTCCGGGCGCTGGCCAGGCACGGGAGCGACCTTCGAAATCTTGATGGCCTTGATGTTGACCTGGCGTTTGGCGATCTCCTCGATAAGGAATCGCTACGACAGGCCTGCAAGGGGTGTCGGCGACTCTATCACGTCGGGGCCCACTACTCGCTGTGGGAGCCCTCGCCGGAGGTCTTTTACCGAATCAACGTAGACGGCACCAGAAACCTTTTGGAAGTCGCCATAGAGGAGGGGGTCGAGCGGGTTGTGTACACCAGCACCGTCGGCGCGCTGGGTTATCGGGAAGATGGCGGCCCCGCTAATGAGGAGACACCGGTCAGCCTTGATCAGATGATCGGCCACTACAAGCGGTCGAAGTTCCTGGCCGAAGAAGAGGCGCGAAAGGCTGCCCTCCGCGGGTTGCCGATCGTGATCGTCAACCCGAGCACGCCTGTCGGGCCACGCGACATCAAACCGACGCCGACGGGTCGGATTATCGTCGATTTCCTGAACCGTCGAATGCCGGCCTATATCGACACCGGCCTCAATTTTATCGATGTGGATGATGTGGCCAAAGGTCACCTGCTTGCCGCCGAACGTGGCCGGGTTGGGGAGCGGTACATCCTTGGCCGGAGCAACTTGACACTGCAGAGACTCTTTGCGGTCCTGGGACAGATCGCAAAGCTCCCTCCACCAAGAGTCCGCCTGCCATACCGATTGATCGTGCCGCTGGCCTATGGGAACCACTGGCTGTCTAGTTTTACCAGGAAGCCGCCACGAATCCCATTGGAGGGGGTGAAGATGGCCAAGCGGCGGATGTTCTTCGACGCCTCAAAGGCCGTACGAGAACTGGGGCTGCCGCAGTCACCGATCGAGCGGGCGCTTGAGGAGGCGGTTCGCTGGTTCACCGATCATGGGTATGTGGCCAAACCCTAACCCCTATACCCTGTTTTTAGAGCCTCTGCCACAGCCATTGCGGCGTGAGGCGAAGCGCGTAGGTCGAGAGGAGCGTAAAGTAGTTGGTGAGCAGGAGGCTACCGACAACGACCAGGAAGATCCCGCCGACGGCGCTGATAATCGGTACCAGATGTTTCAACTGGTCAAAATAGTTGAGAAAGCGATTGAGGGCGAGAGCGCTCAAGAAGAACGGGATGGCGAGGCCGAGCGAGTAGGCGCCAAGCATCAGGATCCCCATGTACGCAGTTTTAGCCGTACTCGCGTACAGCAGGATGGAACCCAGGATCGGGCCGACACAGGGGGTCCAGCCGGCGGCAAAGGTTACCCCCACGATAAATGCGCCCAGATACCCGGCCGGCCGATCATGTAGCTCGACCCGGAAGGTTCGCGCAAGAAAGGGGAGCTTGAGGAAGCCGGCGATATAGAGGCCGAACAGAATCACCAGCACACCCCCAACCTTCCTGAGAATCTGTTGATAGTCAAACAGGAGCCGGCCCAGCAGGCTGAAGGAGGCGCCCAACGACATGAAAACGACGGAAAAACCGAGGATGAAGCACAGGGCGTTCAGGATAATCGCCCGGCGTGTTTTGACATTGTCCACCGAGCCCGATAACTCGCCGAATGAGAGGCCGGTCACAAAGGAGAGGTAGGAAGGAAAGATCGGAAGCACGCACGGTGAAAGGAACGAGAAGATCCCCGCCCCCAGAGCCATCCAGATGGTCAATGCCTCGCCAGTTTCCAACATCAGCAGCCTCTCGTCTTAGCCCTCCATTACTCGGAGATCGCTGCCTTCGCCTGGTCGGCTACGACAACCAGCACGTAACCCTCCGGCCTAAGATGGGCGCGCGCGACTCGCAGGATATCCTCTTTGCTGACGCCTTCGATCAGCATCCGGTAGCGGTCTGCATAATCCAACCCCAGTTTATAGTACTCTACCGCTGAAATCAACCCGGCCAGCTTTGCGTTCGTATCAAGTCGAAGAGGAAAGCTTCCGGTGAGGTGGGCCTTTGCATCGGCCAGTTCCTGGTCGGTCACCCCTTGCTCCCGGATTCGTCGAAGCTCCCGCACGACCTCCTGTACTGCCTGACCGGCAGTCTCATTCTTCGTTTGCAGCACCACCTGAAACGATCCCGGCTCCAGACCTGGGGAAAATTGGGAGCTGACATCATAGGCCCAGCCGTTCCTCTCGCGTATTCGCTCCACCAGGCGAGACGAAAATCCGCCTCCGCCAAGGATATAATTCATCACCGTCAAGGCATAGAAATCCGGGTGATCGCGCCGGATTCCCTGATGACCGAGGACGATATTCGCCTGCGTGACACCCCGATCCACCTTTTTGACAACAATCTTCTCCTGAAGCGGTTTTGGCTCCGTCGCCCGCTTGAGTCCTCCCTTGCCTTTCGGCCATGAGCCAAGCAGCGCTCGGAACTGGCCTGTGATCTCGCCTCGATCAACATCGCCCACGACGGTGATGAAGGTTCGTTCCGGGGTGTAGTGTTCGCGATAGAACCCTACAATCTCATCCCTGGCGATCGCAGAGAGAGATGCGTCGTTTCCCTCCAGTGGGCGTCCATATGGATGATTTCCAAAGACCAGTTCGTCGAACAGTTCCTCCGCTACCTCACCCGGATCCTCCTGCCGCTTCCGTAACGCCGCCTTGAGCTCCTGTACCTTTCTGGCGATCTCCGCCTTCTCAAAGGCCGGCTGCAGCAGGACGTCCGCCAGTAACGCCAGTCCCTGCGGTAGATCCTTCTTCAACAATGTCAGATTTACTTCGCTGAAATCCCGACCCGCGGATGATGAGAGGGAGGCGCCGATAAAGTCTGTCGACTCATCGATCTGGGCGGCTGTCCGGGTCGTCGTGCCCCTCGTCAGCAGGAGAGCGGTCAGATTAGCCAGCCCTGGGCGCATCTCCGGCTCCCAGAGGGAGCCTGCCTGCATCGTCACTTTGATGGTTACAATCGGGAGCGCCCGACTGCTCCTGACCAGCAGCGTGAGCCCGTTCTCCAGTACCTGCCGTTCGGCCAGCGGGGCCGCAGCCACGACGACCGGCAGCAACAGGAGCAGCAGGAGGCTGAACGACAAACCCCACCGGTATCCGCGTCTCGCGCTGGTCATGATCCTTCGCACCTCAAAACAGGGTATAGGGTTTAGGGTATAGGGTTTAGGGTGAGGAATGGAACGAACCATATCCCTCGTGCCCCGCACCGGGCGCAGCAAGCAGCGCCCCTACTTCTTAATTTTTTCCGGAATCAGCACCGCAACGGTTCGGTTGTCCGGCGTCAGATAGGCTCTCGCAACCCGTTGCAGATCTGCTGCCGTCACGGCGCGGATGCCGGGGAGGTACGCCTCCCACGTGCGCCAATTGGCTACGATCTCATACTCAGCCAGCACTCTAGCCAGATTGAATATCGAATCCTGCCCGAACAGGAAGTCGGCCTCAATCTGATTCTTCACTTTCTGCAACTCACGATCTGAGATCAGCTCGTTCTTTACCTGCTCGATCTCTGCCGTCAAAGCCCGTTCGATCTCTTCGGCCGTTTTGCCGGGCATCACGCTGGCGTACAGGGGGAAGAGGTTCGGGTCGACGCTCTCCCGGTCATACCCACCGCCGGCAAACAGCGCAAGCTGTTGCTCGTAGACCAGACTCTTATAAATTCTGGCGCTTTTGCCGCCGGACAGGATATAGGCCAGCACCTCGAGCGCGAAGTTATCGGGATGTTTCAGATTCGGGACATGATACCCCATAAATACAAACGGCAGTTCCGCTTCCTTTTTCAGGAGGACCCGTCGCTCGCCCCGCTGCTCCGGCTCGACGGAACGGACGGCCGGCGGGTCAGCAGCTCGCGGAATCGGGCCGAAGTACTGTCGGATCTTCGGAAGTAGGTCGCCGCTGTTGAAATCGCCGACCACGATCAGCACGGCATTATTCGGCACGTAATAGGTGTTGTAGTAGCGTACCAGATCCTCCCTAGTGATACGTTCGATGTCGGTCATCCAGCCGATGATAGGCTGTCGGTAGGGGTGCGCCTGAAACGCGGCAGCCCCCATAGCCTCCCTCAAGGCGGAAACGGGATCGTCTTCTGTTCTCAGACGGCGCTCTTCCATGACCACTTTCTTTTCTGCCTCTATCTCTTTCGAATCGAGCAGCAGACCTCGCATCCGATCGGCTTCGAGTTTCAGGGCCAGTTCGACCCGATCAGAGGCGAACGTCTCGAAGTACCCGGTGTAATCCTCGCTGGTGAAGGCGTTGTCGCGACCGCCGTTCTTTCTGATGATTCGCGAAAACTGCCCCGGCCCAACTTTCGAGGTTCCCTTGAACATCATGTGCTCCAACAGATGCGACAAGCCGGTCGTTCCCGGTTGCTCGTTGCGCCCACCAACCCTGTACCAGATGTGGACGGTGACGACAGGCGCCTTGTGCTCTTCGAGCAGGAGGATCTTCAGTCCGTTGTCGAGCGCCGACTCCGTCACTCTGGCCGTGACCTGCGCGTTCGCAACGCCTTGAGCCACGAGAACGCACAGAACTACCCAGGCTATCACCCAGCCCGGCCTTCGCAGACGCTGTATGTGCTGTCGTATCGCTGTTGTCATGGCGTGCTAACGACTCACTCCTTCATATGTGACACGGACTGCCTGCCCCTCGCTGATGCCCATCTCCTGGGCATAGCCTGCCGGAACCTCCAACACAAGATCCGCGAGGTGACGGACAACAGCAGGCGTTTCGTGTGAGCGCGGCGGAGGAATATTCGCGTTAATGGTGGCGACTTTGCCCTCCCTGATCCACACAATGTCGATTGGAATCAACATCCCTTTCATCCAAAATGTCCGATGTTCCTCTGCATCAAAGGGAAAGAGCATTCCTTCACCTTTTGGCAGCGATGATCGGCCCGCGAGTCCTGTGGCCTGCTCGTGCCTGGTCCGTGCCACCTCAACAGTAATTTTTATCCGGCCGTCGATGATCACTTCGCCTTTTTGCAGGGCGAAACCATCAGCGACCCAGAGCGTACATAACGCCAGCGGAAGCAGAAGATAGAATCCTAACATCATCATAGCGCGAGCCATCATCATTCCTCCGGTAACTCTCCCAGTCGAACCGATACGGTACGCGGCCGGCCATCCCTGAGAAGTTCGATCTTCACCTGGTCTCCCACCTTCCGTTCCGCATCCAGAAAGGCCGTCAGGTCGTCTATCGATGTCACCTTTCGGCTATCAACCGCAACGATGATATCTCCTCCTACACCCACCAACATATTGCCGACCCGCGCCTTTCTTGTGCTTCCCCTGATACCGGCGCGTTCCACCGGTCCTTTGGGAGCAACCTGCATCACGACGATCCCTTCGCGGACCGGAAGCTTCAGGGCGCCGGCGACCTCCGACGTGATGTCCAAACCGGCTATGCCCAGCCAGGGATGACTGACTCGCCCTTTAGCAATCAATTGGGGGAGCAGCCGTTTCGCCGTATTCACCGGAACGGCAAAACCGATCCCGACCGACCCGCCGCTCGGTGTATAGATGGCGCTGTTGATTCCGATCACTTCGCCCCGGGAGTTCAGCAACGGGCCGCCCGAATTGCCGGGGTTGATCGGCGCGTCGGTCTGGATCACGCCTCGAATCTGGCGTCCGCTCTCTGAGCGCAACGTCCGACCCGTCGAACTGACGACGCCGCGCGTGACCGTTCGATCCAGACCGAACGGATTGCCGATGGCAATGGCCATCTGTCCGACCTGCAGGGCGTCGCTGTTGCCCATCTTCAAAGGAAACAGTTTGTCCTTTGACACAGAGATCTTGACTACCGCCAGATCGTTACTGGGATCCCGGCCGATCAATTTTGCCGGAACCTTGCTTTTGTCGGGCAGCGTGACCTCCAGGCTGTCAGCCTCTTCCACCACATGATTATTGGTTAAGATATATCCTCGGTCATCCACCACGAAACCCGAGCCGGCCCCTTTCTGGGGTACCGGATTGAAGAATACATCGTAGGCCAGAGCGGTGCTGGTGATGTGCACGACGCCTGGGCCGGCATGTTTATAAACCGATATGACGATCTGCTCCTCCGGGCTGAAGCCAGGACCGTCCGCCTGAGTTTTTTCCGCCCAGGCATCAGTTCGGACGGTGAGGCACCCGACAGCCACGAGCGCAGCCAACACTGTGCGCCGGACTGGAATGTGCCAGTTCTTAGACAAGCGTATCGCTCCTTTAGTTGTGCGGGCACACCAAAAAGAAAAGTGGACCTTCCGTCCACCTCGATCACTGTAGAACACCAGCATAGGCTTGTCAACGTCCAAGGCTGGCGTGATGCCAGGAAGTTGGCGCGTTCCGGCCTCAAGCCGCAGGCGGAGCGCCTGCTCAACATCCTGGCGCGGAATCCCTATCAGAATCCCCCTCCGTTCGAGCGACTCGTTGGAGACCTTGCGGGCGCCCTATCTCGCAGGATCAGCATTCAACACCGGCTCGTATACCAGGTGCTGGACAACATCAAGACTGTCAAGGTCATCCGTCTGTGGACTCGTTACGAATAACTCCTCGTCGTTTGTCGGCAACGGCGGTGCGTGAAAAACATTGACAAGCCCCTGGAACGGCAAGAGAATTACGGCGACCCTTGGAGTTCAAAGGACGTCATAGCCCGACCGGGCTCATCGATAGTTGGGCATTGCGGAAACGGTATGAGCCGAGTTGCAGGCTTCACCCCGCTTGGCAATGTTTTTGAACACATTCATTTATTCAACACACACAAGAGGTGATCGTATGCTGAATAAACACCTAAGTGTATTTATATTCACGTTGTTGTCTGTGTTGGTGTTTTCCGGGTGCGCACAGAACGCCGCATACCGCACCGACTATCAATCTTGTGTGTACACTCAATCCGGTGATTGTGCTGATCATGCCATACAGCACCATGCACCGGGTCAGTCAGATGAATATTATCTGTCTTTCGTCGAGTTTGATGACCAGGGTCAATTATGGGATCGGACACAATTACGCAAAGTGTTGGAGACTTATCAACCCATAGCCGGCATCCACGATGTGTTGCTCGTCGCGTTCATCCACGGTTGGCATCACAATGCTGATCCTGAAGACGGCAATGTCAAAGAATTTCGTCGGCTGCTCACTAAACTGTCGCATGTTGAATCCAACGGCGGCACAGGACGTAAAGTACTGGGGGTGTACATCGGCTGGCGCGGAGAATCTATTACCATCCCGGTGATTAACGCCACGACTTTCTGGGATCGAAAAAACACGGCTCATAAGGTGGGGCAACAAGGCGTGACAGAGGTCTTGCTGAAACTGGAAGAGATAGTCAACGTCAAAGCCGGTATGGACGCAGCAACAGCTCAACCGCTTAAAAGCCGTCTAGTGACCATTGGACACAGCTTTGGCGGTGCCGTACTGTATACGGCCTTACAGCAAATCCTTGAAGATCGTTTTATAGACAGTCGTCAGTATAAAACATCTACCGGCGACGCAAATGGTATGGGCGATCTGGTGGTATTAATGAACCCGGCATTTGAAGCGCTGCGTTATGCGACACTGTACGATATTTCGCAGGACTATTGCCGCAGCTATCGTCTCGGTCAATTCGTTCAATTACCAAAACTGGCAATTCTCACTTCAGAAACTGACCGGGCTACCGGCTGGGCTTTCCCTGTAGGACGTTTTTTTTCAACTTTTTTTGAAACGCATACAACCCTTAACCGACATCGTTGCACGGATATCGGTAAAATAGACCCGATGAAAATTGCAGAAGGCGAAGCAGATCGGCATGCCGTCGGCCACTTTAGACCTTATCTTACGCACCGCCTCATTCCCGTAACAACCTCTGCAAAACGCGGTACGAATTTTAATTATCGCGCCTTACAAAATCTCTGGTCACGGCAGGAGATATCCGGTTCATTTACATTTGAAAATACAAAACTGATGCACCTGGGGAAGACCGTACCCAATAACCCTTATCTCAATATTCAGGTAGATCGGCATTTGATTGAGGGCCACAACGATATTTGGCATGATGATATTGTGAATTTCCTGCGTGATTTGATTATGATTTCAACCACTCCAGGGCAATTAGCGCAATAGGTTGTGAGCCAGGAAATCAATAAGGGGCAGTACGGAGAGGGCAGATCAACGACCGGTACCCGGTGTAGCGGTGGGATTAACCCTCCAGGGCCAGGATGCGGAGCATCTCCTCATGGAGCAGGCCGTTGCTGGCCACGATCTGGGGGTTCGAGAGGTGATGCGGCCCACCGCGAAGATCGGTTATACGGCCGCCCGCCTCTGTGACCATCAGCACGCCTGCCGCCATGTCCCACGGATACAGCTTCAGCTCCCAGAAGGCGTCGAATCGGCCGGCGGCCACATAACACAGGTCAAGGGCTGCGGAGCCTGGGCGACGGATACCCTGCGCGTGCTTCATGAACCTCACAAAATAATCGAGGTTATTATTCTTCGTGCCCGCGACGTCATTCGGAAATCCGGTGGCCAGCAGGGCGTCCGACAGTATGTGGATGGTCGAGACCTGTAATCGCTTGCCGTTCAAGAATGCTCCTGCGCCTCGCTCGGCCGTGAATAGCTCCTCCAGGTTCGGATCGTAGACTAACCCAAAGATCAGCTCGCCGTCCTTTTCCACACCGATCGATACCGAAAAACAGGGATAGCCGTGGGCATAATTCGTGGTGCCGTCCAGCGGATCGATGAGCCAGCGGTATCCGGAGTCGCCGTCAAGTCTGGTCCCCTCCTCGCACACCACGCTATGGTGGGGCAACTTGCGCCGAATCAGGTCGGCGATCGCTGCCTCCGAGCGGCGATCCACGGTGGTAACGAGGTTCTTCACGCCCTTGTATTCAATGGTTCGACTCTGCTCGAGTCCCTGACGAAGGATCGCGCCGGCCTCCTTTGCGGCCCGCAGCGCCACCATGCGTATCATGTCAATGTCCATCCAGCCTCCTTGTGAAAATTAGTGTTAGTGTATCACATTCGCCGACCGGTGTCGAAGGCTTCGCGCTCGTGCCGTCTCGCGTTGCTCCAGTCAAGGGGTGATGATAATATGTGTGCGGGCGTCGGCATTCGGCATCACACGCGGCAGACGCATTCGCGGAGACCACAAGCATGGCTATTGTCTGGAAGTGCCTCATCTGCGGTTATTACCATCAGGACGATCGACCGCCGGACCACTGTCCGAGCTGTGGCGCGCCCAGAGAAGAGTTCGTTCTTGTAGAGGAGGACTGATTGTCGTTGAAGCCCTTTGAGAATCTGGTGAGAAGGAACAGCGCCCCATGAGTCTTCCGTCGCTGGCTGTCATCCTGCTGGTGGGGATCGCGGTCGGGTATCGGCTGTACAGTCGGTTTGTGGCCAGACAGTACGGCTTGGACGATACACACCTCACCCCGGCGTGCGAGATGAATGACGGGGTGGATTATGTGCCGACGAAGCCCTTCTACCTGCTGGGCCAGCACTTCAGCGCCATCGCTGCCGCAGGTCCTATTGCCGGCCCGATTATGGCCGCCCAGATATTCGGGTGGCTTCCCTGTCTGCTCTGGATCGGTCTGGGGACTATCTTCATCGGGGCGGTCCATGACTTCTCCAGCCTGGCGGCGTCGGTCAAGCACCGTGCCCGGTCGATCGCCGAGATCGTCCGTCTCTACCTGGGACAGCGTGGCTGGCTCGCCATGATGCTCTTTATCTGGCTTGCCCTGATCTACGTGATCGTGGCCTTTACCGACATCACGGCGAGCACCTTCGTGGGCAAGACGGAAGAGTTTGAGGGGGAGACCTTCGCATTCAACCCTGGTGGGGCCGTGGCCGCCGCCAGCACGATGTACCTGCTCCTGGCCGTCCTCATGGGATTGATCCAGAGGCGGTTCGACCCGCCGCTCTGGCTCCAGACGATCATCTTCGTCCCGGCAACCTTAGGCGTCGTCTGGTTCGGCACAAAGATCTCGACGCTCCTCATCCTGGATGTAAAGATGTGGGGGGTCCTGATCCTGGCCTACTGCTTTGCGGCCTCTCTTTTGCCGATGTGGCTGCTCCTCCAGCCGAGGGGGTACCTCGGTGGATTTATCCTCTACCTGACCCTCTTTGTCGGCCTCATCGGAATCTTCTTCGGCGGGTTTCAAGTCGAGCAGGAGAGCTTCAAGACCTGGCGCGCGCCGGGAATGACCGGCGCGCTGTTCCCGTTTCTCTTTGTCACCATCGCCTGCGGGGCCTGTTCCGGATTCCATGGCCTGGTCTGTTCCGGAACGACGTCAAAACAGATCGAGAAGGAGAGCCACTGCCGGCCAGTGGGGTACGGCGCCATGCTGCTGGAAGGGTTCGTAGCCTTTATCGCGCTGGCGACCGTCATGATCGTGGCCCAACCCCAGCTCCAGGGAATGGCGCCCGGTAAGATTTATGGGGACGGGATTGGCAGGTTTCTTGCGATCCTCATCGGGCCGGAACACCTTCGATTCGCAATGACCTTCGGGGCCATGGCCTTTTCCACCTTTGTCTTTGACACGCTGGATGTCAGCACCCGTCTGAGCCGCTACATCATTCAAGAGCTGTTCAACTGGTCGGGGAAGAAGGGGGCGATGCTGGCGACCGCACTCACGATAGCGCTTCCCCTCTTTCTCATCATGAGATCGGGCGAAGGCGCGTATCGACTCTTTTGGACCCTCTTCGGGACCGGCAATCAACTCCTGGCGGCCCTGACCCTGTTGGGGATTACGGTCTGGCTCAAGAGGTCGGCTCGACCGACCTGGTTCGCCCTGTTCCCGATGCTCTTCGTTATGACCATGACGATCTGGTCCCTGGTCATCCAGGCGCGGGAGGCCTATGCAGTCATTCTGCAAGAGGGTATCGTCCTAAACACGACGATCTTGAATGGGGTTGTCAGTGTGAGCCTGCTGTGTCTCGCGGCTATTCTGATCATTGAGGCGTTGCGAGCCCTCGCCCAACCGGTGATGTCTACCGTCAAGGCCCCCACTACCTGACATGAGGGAGCGAATGCCGGAAAAGGAAGAGCTGCGGACACTTCTGGACTTTGCCGTCGATGCGGCCCGGCAGGCCGGCGAGATCACCATGGAATATTTCCAGACCGCTTTGTCGCCGGAGCGAAAACCGGACCGAACCTTTGTGACGGCGGCTGACCGTCAAGCTGAGGAGAGGCTCCGGGCGTTAATCCGACAGGCCTACCCGGACCACGGCATTCTTGGGGAAGAGTTCGGCGAGCAGCAGGGCAGCTCCGGCTGGACCTGGATCATCGACCCGCTCGACGGGACCGCCTCTTTCCTTCACGGTGTTCCGCTCTTCGGTGTCCTGCTTGGATTAGAGGTCGAGGGAGAGGTTGTTCTGGGGGTGGCGAACTTTCCCGCGCTGGGTGAGGTGGTCTATGCCGCCAGAGGGTTAGGCTGCTTCTGGAACGGGCGTCGCGCTGTCGTGTCAGGTGTAGACGATCTGAAGGAGGCGCTGCTCCTGTACACCGACGGCGCCGGCTTCGAGCCGTATGGACGGGAGGCGGCCTTCCGTCATCTGACCGCCGCCGCTCGGATGCACCGGAGCTGGGGCGATTGTTACGGTCACATTCTGGTTGCAACGGGACGGGCGGAGGTGATGCTCGATCCGGTGATGAACATCTGGGACTGTGCGGCACTGCTGCCGATCCTGCGGGAGGCGGGTGGAACCTTTACGGATTGGCAGGGGCGGCCGACTATCCGTGGCGGGGATGCCATCTCGACCAATAGGCGGTTACTTGATCAGGTGATGCACGTTGTCAAGAAGGGGAAGTAAGGGCGCAGTTTTCTGGCCCCTGCCTCGACTCATGAAAGCAAAACGGGCGCTCCCTTCCGATCCGGGAACGCCCGCAACCAACAAGACCGCAACAGACGATTATCTCTCTTGCAGCTTGCCTCGCTCTCTGTCCATCGCCTCCTTACCGGCCTGATAGGCGGCGGTGAGGATCGCCTTTTTCTCTTCAAAGACCTCTTTGCCTACCCCGAACACATCCTCGACCCGATCCCTGACGTCATCCACGAGATCGGTGCTCCGATCCTTGACGTCTGTCGCGAGGTCTCTGAGGCGAGTGCGGGTCTGTCGGCCCCCCTCAGGAGCGAATAGGAGCGCCAGACTTGCCCCAAGCACACCGCCAACGATAAACGCGAGAGCAACAGATGCAGGAGCACATCCCCGTTCTTCACTCATGTCCGTCACCTCCTTCCTATGAGCCGTACGATAAGAGTTTTCAGGCCAACCCGAAGGCCGGTCGAAAAGGCAGCGCCGGTGATCAGCTTCGGAAAAACGAATTGCTGTACTAATTGATTCACATTCCGTACGGTTTGCCCCGCTTCGGCAATCGAGTCAAACGTCCCGCCCATTTTCCCTAGCCCGCTGGTCACTTGGTCAGAGGCGCGATTAAGATTTCCGATGACGTCTTTCAGTTCGACCAGCATAGGTCGTAATTCACACTCGACCACCCTGAGAAAATCCTCAGCCTGTCTGGCAGTCCTCCGAAGCTGCACAAGCATGGGGATCATGCTGCACACCAGGAGGAAGAATAGGGCCACAATCGCCCATAACGCATACTCTACCGTGGACATCAGTCTCCTCAGCGAATATCTAAAGAACCGATAATCACTATACCCTAATCATCCGTTAAGGTCAAGGTGGAAGATGGTACTTCATTTTTAGCTTGACAATGGGGTCCTCCTTAGTTAAATTACCTTTCGAAGTTGTTCGAAGTAAGGCCGCTGGCCCAAATCCTGCCGAATGAGATGCCGGCCCATGTACCGGAGTAATCGGCACCCGTACCGTTCACACAGGTGAAGATTAGCGTCAGCTCGATCTGAGTGAATCTGAAATGGTGGGCGGTAAGGCGGAAGGTTGCAAGGTGTGCTGGTTACCGGTTTCAGGAAGAATATCGTAGGCTGATGCGGCACAGCTTGTGCGTAGTATCTGAATTGTAGGATGTTGTAACGCTCCGGTCGGATGACAATGTCGCTGCTGCGGTTGTTCCGAGATTGATTCTCCATAGGCGGTCGTGGGTGAGTCCCTATGAGATACAATCTGAGTTGCATCGAGCAGTGGATATCGTCGGGTGGCCAGAGTTAACCGCTAACCAGTCAAACTAAGGGAGGATTTCAGTGGATCGCGGAGACACAATACTGTTGTGGCTTGCGGCTGGTGGCCTGTTGCTCTTCGTGACAATCGCTATGGTCATTTCGTTCATGAGTTAGTGGCTCCGGTAGATGTAACTTCAGGATCGCACGAACTCATGATATCAGAGCAAGAAGTTCCCAGTAGGCCGAAGGTTGGAATGCTCATTTCCGATATCGCGGCTGTACCGGTGAGACCTTTCGCCTAGGGTCCGCGGGTTCGGGCAATATCGGTATTTGGCGAGTGAGTTCGTAAGAACCTGTCGCCTTTGCTGAGCTTTCGAACCACGAGTAATCCGAGTTGTCCGCTGGTTGCCCGTTGATGGGCTGTCGCAGTCGGGTAATCGGACAAGAAGCTGAGGTCGTCGCTTCTTTGATGACTCGGAATCGCGGTTAGGTCAATATGTGTAGCCGGGCGCGGTCTGCGCCCGGCTTTTTCCAGTTTGTGGTCAATTCTGATGACCAGCCGCTCGGCATACTTTTCTCAAAGCTCTGCCTCCATCGAGCAGCGCTACGGATTAAATCCCAGGATCTTCTCCAGCGTAAGCATCCCGCTCACCACAACCATGGTCGGTATCTGGACCTTCTGACGTCAGGTGGTTGAGAAGTGAGCGATAAGAAGCCTCACTCCCGAGCACGGACAACGAGGACCGGTCGATCGGCCGACCGCAGCACATGCTCTACTACCGAGCCCAGGAGCAGGTGCTTCATCCCGGAATAGCCGTGGGATGCCATGACGATGAGATCCGCCCCCTTGGTCTCAGCTTCCTCGCAGATCGCATCATGGACCGATCCGGCGATCTCCACCACTCGCACCTCCGTTTTCACCTTTCCCTCTGCGCGAACTTCCTCAGGCACAAGCGCTTCCAGCGAAGAGAATAGATCTTCCCGTATCTCTGCCCGCTCCTCAGCAAGCGTCTCCCCAGGCGTAGGCTGGGAGTAGAGCGGGTCCGGCATCCCGGATACGTCAACCGCGCACAAAAGGATGACAGTGCCGCCCCGTCCTGCCAGGATGCCATAGGCATGAGGGACCGCGGTATTTCCAAGGGGCGAGAGATCTGTGGTCACCAGCACTTTCTGATATTGTGGCAACATGGCGTGAAACCTCCTTGTCAAGCAGGTTATCGCTCTTCGCTCACCGAGATTGTGGCGATTACTCTCGCGACTCTCCAGTGCACCGGTACGCGTCACGTTCTTGAGAACATCTTCAATTTATCCCCCCGCGAGAATCTTGTCAATAAGTGAGCAAGCAAGCACCAAAAGTAATGTTATGATATTTATATATGACATATCGGTAAGCATCCGAGAGTAACGAGAGTCATGGTGGAGAATTGGCGCCTTGGTCTTATCAAAATGCAGCAATCAGTGCTCAGCGGTCAGCAGATAAACCCTCCATGATCCCCCTTCGTAAAGGAGGATTGAGGAGATTTTAATCCGCCGCAGTGCGGTCGTGGTTGCATGGAGTGTTACTAAGCCATTGTAAGGGACAATTGAAGCGAAGTTCAACATACCTGGCAGCGGTGGCCGGGACAGCTTTCCTCCTTGTCGCGCTTGGTGTCTGGGCTGTCGGCTTGGGGGGTTGGCGTACAGCCTCGCCCATGCCGCTCGAACGAACCGAGGTGGCGATGGCAGCTCTCGATGGAAAAATCTACGTGATCGGGGGTTTCAAGGCGTTCTTCATTGGCGGCGTCACCGATGCCGTTCAGAAGTACGACCCGGCTCTTGACCGGTGGGAGGACCGGGCACCGCTCCCCGAGGCACTGCATCACGTGGCAGCCGCCGGCATAGACGGTAAGCTGTACGTGGTCGGCGGGTATCGCCAAGTCTGGCCCTGGCAACCGGTAGCGAGCCTTTGGCGCTACGATCCGGCTATCAATCGCTGGGAGGCAAGACGGTCGATGCCGACGGCGAGGGGGGCGCCGGCTGTAGCCGTAATAAATGGAAAACTGTACGCAGTGGGGGGAATGACTAGCCAAGTACTCGACGTCCATGAGGAGTACGATCCGGTGACGGATACCTGGCGTAAGCGGGCACCCATGCCGACAGCTCGCGATCACCTTGCGGCCGCGGCCCTGGGTGGCAAACTATATGCGGTGGGTGGTCGCGTCGGAACGCGCGTTGGAACGCTGGGCGAGAATCTGGCTGCGACCGAGGTCTACGATCCGGTCGCTGACCGCTGGGAGACGAGGCAGCCGATGCCGACCGCCAGGGGTGGCATCGGCGCCGCGGCCTTGGGCGGCCGGCTGTTTGTCTTCGGCGGCGAGGAATCTGCCGGGACCTTCGCCCAGACGGAAGCCTACGATCCGGTCACTGACCGCTGGACGGCTCTGGCGCCGATGCCGACGGCCCGACATGGCCTCGGTGCGGCAGCCGTCGGCGGCAAGATCTTTGTCATCGGGGGTGGCGTGAAGCCGGGTGCCTCAAAGAGTGGTCTCAACGAGGTCTTCGACCCCGGCCCATGACGCAACGGTCTGGGCATGAGGCTGGTTGCTGGCTATCGTGCGCGTTCAGCCGCCGTGCGGGTCTGGCAAGACGCGCGTCAACCACAACCGGCTTCGCCGGCAAGTCGGCGTGCTTTGCCGCGTACGGTAGCACGGTCGGCTGCAAGCGCAGGTACCCTGCTCTATTGTTATAGCGAGTACACTGGTACGAGCACCTCGCGTTCCGCTGCTCGACGCCCGCGAACGCTTTCTTCTATCGTCTTCAGCACATTCGCGGCATAATAACGTGTGCCGCATTGAGTACATACACCAGCGGGAACATTTTCAATCAGAACATATTGTCCACGCACCTGGCGATGCAACGTCACGTGCTTTTCGACGATAGGCCCACCGCAATACTCGCAAGTCTCGCCTTTCCAGGCCTTCTGCCCGGGGCCATGACGCGGCTCGACCCACTCAGGGTGAACGCTATAGGGCGTGAAGAACACGGCTCGAAAGTTCCGAACGTCCAACGCTGGCGGTGAGCCGCCGCCGGAAGCGGAAGCGCAGCGGACGCTGTAGGCGGTCGGCTCCAATGCGAGGTGTACGCCCGTCATGGGCATGTGCTTATGGGGTGGAGGTCCCCTGTGGGAGAACCACCGTCAAGGTATGTGACGTCAACCACCAGCTTAAGGCAAGGGCAGTCCCGCGAGAGGCTGTCCGAAGGAAGCCGGCGGCAAAGCTGCGAGCCGAGGAACACGAACGCCATAGAAGGCCGACATCCCCGGGGCGAGTCAGCACAACATGACAAAGCCCTGTGGTTCGGGGGACACGGTAAATGGCGCGGTTGTGCAGCCATAGTGCATGTCCTTATCCGGGGAGATCTGCTCGGCGTGCGGCCCGTGGTCGCCAGGGGAGCCGGACTGAGGCCCAGCCCGAAAGGGCTGGATACGCCACCGGACCCTACCGCGGCCCGGGCAGCGCGTACCGGAGTAATCCGGGACGTAATCGGGCAGAAGTCAGCAGAGGCCATAGTAGGCGGGACGGCCGCAGCGGTCCGATCGCCCAAGGGCCGAACACGATGGCGCAAGGAGGAGCCGTGAGCCGCTCGGAGGAGACGTCGAACCCGTCCGGGGGAGTCTGCCACCGGCGCGGCCCCACGCAGCCAGCCTTGCACGACCACCTCATGGAGCGGGTGCTGGACCGTGCGAACCTGCAACGGGCGTGGAAACAAGTCCAAGCCAACCGAGGTGCCCCGGGCATCGACGGCATGACGGTAGACGAGTTCCCCACCTTTGCCCGTGCGCACTGGGCCGATATCCGCCAAGCCCTGTTCGATGGCGTCTATCAGCCTTCTCCCGCACGGCGGGTGTTCATCCCTAAGCCCGGTGGTCGTGGTCAGCGTCCGCTGGGCATCCCCATCGTCCTGGATCGGCTGATCTGTCAAGCCATTCAGCAGGTCCTCACGCCGATCTTCGACCCGCACTTCTCGGAGTCGAGCTTCGGCTTCCGGCCTCGTCGCGCTGCCCACGGAGCCCTCAGGCAGGTAACGCGCGTCCTCCGGGAAGGCCGCCGCATGGCCGTGGATCTTGATCTGGCTCAGTTTTTCGACCAGGTCTCCCACGACGTGCTGATCGTCCGATTGAGCCGCAGGGTGTCCGATAGGCGCCTGCTGGCTTTGATCGGCCGCTACCTGCGGGCGGGCGTCCTGGCCGGGGAGGTCATTCAGGCAACCGAACTCGGGACCCCACAAGGGTCTCCGCTTTCGCCGTTGCTCGGCAACATCCTGTTGGACGACCTCGACAAGGAACTGGAACGACGCCGGCTGCGTTTTGCCCGTTACGCTGATGATCTGCTCATCGTGGTCAACAGCGTGCGGGCCGGCCTGCGCGTCAAGGCCAGCCTCACCCGGTACCTGACCCGCCGGTTGAAACTGGTCGTCAATGAAGCCAAGAGCCGCGTGTGTCCCATCCGCGAGTGCACCTTCCTCGGGTTCACCTTTCGAGGGAGCAAACTCCGCTGGTCGGACGAGGCCTTCGCAGACTTCCAATACCGGGTCCGTCAACTGACCGGTCGCAGTTGGGGGGTCTCGATGTCCTACCGGCTCCGCCGACTTGCCCAGTACCTGAGAGGCTGGATGAACTACTTTGGCATCTCGGAGTATTACCGGCCCGTGCCGGAAATCGACCACTGGATTCGACGGCGTCTCCGTATGTGCTATTGGAAACAGTGGCGCTGGGCGCGAACCAAGGTGCGTCACCTTCTGGCCTTGGGGACCAGCCGGAGTCATGCGATCCTGACCGCCATTAGTCGGAAAAGCTACTGGCATCTGTCCAAGACCCTGGCAACCCAGACCGGCATGACCAATCAGTGGCTTGCCAGCCAGGGGCTTCTCTCGGTCCGTGCCCTGTGGATCAAGGCCCATGGCTACGCCTGAGGTTTCGTGTGCTCCACCGTCGTGAACCGCCCGGTGCGGACCCGCATGCCGGGTGGTGTGGGGGCTGGGGGTTAAAAACCCCCGGCTACCCGATTAGACGCCACCCGGTGCCGGGGGGTGCTCGCGGACGAAGACTTGAAACGAGATGTCCGAAGGGAGGAGTGTTTGCAGAGGACTGAGAAGGCCGAGTGCGAGCCACTGAACGGCCGAGACGAACAGCGAGGAACGGCGATCGTAGCGAAGGCGCTGCCACAGGCCTGTGCGGGTGAATGAGGGCAGTGTGCTGCGGTGGACCTCGCGAAAGCCATGAGACCGGAGCATGCCGGCGAGAGCGACGGGGTGGAAGTACGTCAGGTGAGGAGAAGGGAAGCCACGTTGCCACATGCGGTCAAGGGGTCCATGGAGACCGAGGCAGCTGAAGAGCCGCGCGAGCCGGAAAAGCACGCCCTTGCTGTTTGGAAGTACCAGAGAACGAGGTGGCCTCCCGGCGATAGGCGCTGGAAGCACGCCGCGGCGGCGTCTCGGGGCGAAGGAAGATGCTCGAAGACGTCGTGAAAGCTGATGACGTCGAAGACGGCGCGTTCAGGAAGGTCCTGAGGAAAGAACCCGGATATGACCGAGAGCCCGTCACGGCGCGCTTGAGCGGCGATAGCAGGATCCGGCTCCAGGCCGGTAGTGAGATAGCCACGCCGAGAGGCCTCTTGCAGGAACCACCCGTGCGCGCAGCCGACGTCGAGGAGCCGGGCCGGCTGAGGAATAGGAAGCTGCTGGAGGGTATCCAGCACGCGTTCGAAGCCGCGATGCCGAAGAGTGTCAAGGGCCTCTCGTCGTTCGGTCTCGTCGATAGTGCTGTGGGTCGCGTCGTCCCCGATGGCCGGCGTCAGAGTGGACGCGAGGAGGCCGCACCTCTGGCATTCGAACCAGTAGCCCCGGTGCGGACCGTTCATTTCGGACTGGCAGAGAAGGCAGTTCATCAGTGGTGTGGGCAGGCGTCTTCCAGCTAACTTGCCTCAGACGGCACGGGACAGGTAACTTGTAGGCCGAATGAGCGTGCGCGTGTGATGAGCGAGTGGATCTGCCGTTGGCGGTAGCGCTCCTCAGCGGACGCGGCCGAAGCGCGAATGTAGGCGGCACCCTTGGTGAGCATGGTCCAAACGATACGGGTGAGTTTATGGGCGGTGGTGGTGATCGCCACGGGTTTGCCAGCCCGGGCGGCGATCCGCCAACAGAACGCCCCCAACGCCGTCTCCGTGCGGCCCGCCGCCTGAGCGGCAAGCCTGAGGGCTTTCGACACCCGATTGGCACACGACCGCGTCCTGCGCCGGAGCACCTTCCCCCCCGAGATGTCGTGGGCGGGGCACAGGCCCAACCACGACGCGAACCGGCCCGGCGTTTCGAATCGGTCGATGTTCAATCCCACCTCCGCCATGATGATGCTCGCGGTGCTGTCGCTGATCCCATCGATCTCCGTCAAATCCACCTCGCTCGTCTGTTTCCAGGACGCCACAATGTCGACCGTGTAGTCGGATTTGCTCTTCCGGCGGGGGGTCCGCTCCCCATCATCGGCATGTCCTGCCTGCGCCGAGCTCGGACGGGCGTCGACCGCACGTTTGATCGCCGCCTCAGTCTCGCCAATCAGACGCTGGTAGGTGTCCCAGAGTGTCACCGCGTGGGAGAGGGCCAACAGATGCTCGGATCGCCACGTGCCCACCAGGGCCCGTCCGAAGGTGTCCGCATCGTATTTGCAGCGGCGATCTCGGAACTCGACCAGCGTCTGTGGACTCCGCTCTCCGGACAGGATCGCCCGGATGATCCCCATCCCGGTCTTGCCCGTGATGTCGGCCACTACCTCCGTCAGACGGACGTTCATCTGGATCATCGCCTTCTGCATCAACTGGACTTGGCGCGCCGCCGCATCGATCAGCTCCTGTCGTTGCCGGACCAGCGACCGCACCCGACATGCCTGGTCGTCCGGTCGGAAGGACGCCCGTAACAAGCCAAACGCATGCAGCTCCTGGAGCCACTGGCAATCCTTCAGGTCCGACTTGCGGCCCGGAACCGATTTCAACTCGCGCGGATTCACCAGACACACCTCGACCCCGGCCGACGCGAGCACATCGTACAGTGGAATCCAATAGACCCCCGTCGATTCCATTGCGACCGTCGTAATCCGCTCGGCACGGAGCCACTCCCGGATCGCCTCCAGATCGTCTGTAAACATCCCGAATCGACGGACCGTTTCGCCTTCACGGTCCGCCGGTATCGCCACCCACATCATCTCTCGTGACCCCACGTCGATGCCCGCGCTGTCGGGGTGGATGATTTCCCAGTGCCTACGCAAACGGTTCTTTCCGGCCATACATCCTCCTCGGCTTCTGTTTGATCAAAACGCCGTAGGCGATGCTCGATGCTAATTCTTCCAAGCGAGGTCGGCCACCCGGCCGCCATCAGTGATCCATCCTGCCATCGCCCAGGTCATGCTAACGAACGGGCTCGAAGGCACCATTGCTGCTCCGACCTCTCCGGCGTCCATCACCCGCACCAGCATCATTGTGCCACAGTTAGTCGTTTTTCCATCGCGCGGCCCGCGGGTGGGGGCTAACTATTGAGTGAACCGCTCAGGCTCTGAGATAGACTGCGCAGTCTATTCAATCCCAGTTCGTAAGGCTTCCTGCGGAAAACACCTGCAATATACACTACTTGGGCTTGTGTTTGTCAACTTGATTTGGCCCACTTTGATCATCTGATTTGGCCCACCCTGTGAGACAACACAGGGTGTTGTGCTCGCCGTGGTCGTCCCGCTCGTGTGTGTGTGGTGTCTGCGTCTACGCCCCTTTCGCTCGCCGCTGTCTGGCCAGCGTCCGTCGGAATCGATAGGATTCCGTTCCGGTCTCGATGATGTGCGCCTGGTCGGTGAGCCGATCGATCATGGCTTTGCATAACCGCGCATTGGGAAACATCGTCGTCCACTCGGAAAACGGCAGGTTCGTGGTGACAATGACCGCGGCCCGTTCCGCCCGCCCCGCGATCACCTGAAACAATACTTCCCCGGCGGTCTCCGGCATCGTCACGTACGCCATTTCATCCACCACGAGCACCTCGTAGCGCATCCAGCGCGCCAACACCCGACTCAACTCGTTTTGGTGGCGCGCCTCCATCAACTCGTTCACCAACTCGGCCGCCGTCGTGAACCGTACGCGCTTCCGCTGCCGGCAGGCGACGACGGCCAGCGCGATCGCCAGGTGCGTCTTGCCGGTCCCGGCGTCGCCGAGGAAAAGCACGGGTTCCGCCCGCCCGATCCAGTCGCCGGTGCCGAGTGTGCGGACTACTGACGCCGAGACCTGCGGGGCCATCGTGAAGTCGAAGTCCTCGAGGGTCTTGACCTTGGGCAACCGCGCCTCCTTGATCCGGCGCGCCACGACGTTCCGCTCCCGTTCTTCGACCTCCGCCTCCAATAAGGCCTCCAAGTATGCCAGGTGGCTCTGGTGCGCCTTTGCCGCGTGTTCTGCCTGTCGCCCGCACTGACCCGCGACGGTCGGGAGATGTAACTGTCGACACCACTGGGTGATGGCCGCGACCTCAACAGGGGCGCTCACTGGAGCACCTCTGTCGTGAGCGAGCCCAGCAACCGATCGTACGCGGCCATGCTTGGCAGGGGCCGTTCGTAGCGCGCCAATCGCCCGATCTCGATCGCCTCCGGGCACGGCCTGACGGACTGGGGCGCCTGGTCCAGCAAGTAGCGGATGGCCGCCACATCGGAGACGCCGAGTTCGACGGCCTCGTGTACCACCGCCCGTAGCCGCTCATAGCTATGCTGCCGTCCTAGCAGTAAGACCTCGATCATCGCCCGCGTCCCTTGCTGCCGGCCGTGACGGTGCCGGAGCGTCTCCCAAAATCGATCGAAGCTCTCCGGCCATTTCCCCTGCGCCCGCCATTGGTGTAGGGGCGTCGATCCGGCGAAGGCGCCTGGCTTCTTCAGGAGGACGTCCAGGTAATGCTCCAGCTCCAGTACCGGCTGCTGTCGTCCAAAACACCGTTCGTGCTGCGCTACCCGTCGCCCGTCGTACCAGACCTCCACATAGGCCGCCTGCACCTTGGCCTCCACCCGTGTCCCCACCGGGAGCGGGACCGAGTACCAGTTCGTCCGCACCTTGACACACCCGCTGCTGTTCACCATCGGAAACGACACCGCGGCTAGGTCGAACCCCTCGTGGGCGAGCGGCAACAGGTGCTCCCGTTCGAGGACCATCGCCGCCCCCACGGTGTGGGTCCGGCCGGCAATGACCCGCTGTGCGTCCTCCCGGCATCCGGCCACCAGCAGGGCGTTCAGCTGGGCGAGATCGGGGGCCACCGGGAGCGGCACCAAGTAGTTCCGCCGGAACTGTCCCCCTTCCCCTTCGACGCCGCCCTTCTCGTGGCCTCGTGCGGGATTGCAAAACTCGCTCTCGAACCCCCAATGCGATCGGAAGGCGACGAACCGCGCCGTCTCTTCCCGCTGACGGCCACGCAGGATCTTCTGCACCGCACTCTTCAGATTATCGTAGCGGAGCTGGTGGAAGACCCCACCAAAGTAGGCGAAGGCCTCCTCGTGAGCCTCCAGAAAGGCCTGCTGTGTCGCATGCCGGTAGGCGCGGTGAAACGCCGCGCCGCTGGCCATGCTGCGCATACAGAAGATGGCGACCTGTTCCCGTTCGCCCTCCACCTCTGCCCACGCCTCATACCAGTCCACTTGTGCCTCGACGCCCCACGTGTAGCTCTGCGGAATGAAGGTATCGCGTGTCACGAGGCTCAGCGCTCCCTTGCGTTGCCGCACGTACCGACGAATGGTCGATTCTCCCACCGGCCACTCCGGCTTCTCCTGGCACACTCGCCGCCAGATCCGATGCGCCGTATGCCGTTGTTTCCGTGGGGCGTGCCGATCCGCTTCCAAGATCTCGTCGATGAAGGCCGCGATCGGTCCCAGCGTCGGCCGCTGCCGTGTCGCTCGCTTCCGCGCGGGTGGTACCGCGCCGGCTAAGGCCTGCCGTACCATCCGCCGGTGCACCCCGAACGTGCGCGCGACCCCAGTGATCGTACCCTCTCCATGCTCATATTCCCGTCTCATCTGCTCGAATAGCTCCACCGTTTTTCTCCTCGTGCTCACCCGGCCTCCCTTCCGGGCCATTCGGCCCGGAATATGATACGCCGGCGTGGGGGTAGAGGGTGGGCCAAATCAGATGATCGAAGTGGGCCAATTTAGAGTAGCGAAATCAACTCTCTCTAGACCATGATCGCCTCGATATACTGCCGGGCGTGGCAGTATATCGAGATATCGCCCGCGGGATACCCCGGAAGCTCCGGGCGGGTCTGCCGAAAACAGGACGGCCCTTTGGGGCTTACAATCTCCAAAGGGCCGTGATGAATTCCGTCAGTCGGACGCTGGTCCGGTTCGCGTGTAGGTTTCCACCGGCTGCCATAACCACTCTCCCTCGTCCCACGGAACAGGTGCCACTACTGACCGCTAGGCAGGGCTGTCGAAGTGGCCCGATGATAATGTCCGATTCAGACAGGGGTCAAGAGAAAAGTATAGCGAGGAGAACAGATTGAGGCGACAAGCCGTGGACAGATAAGCAAGAAGCGCAGAGGACAAATCCTGGTAGCAGTTAGATGAACAAAAAAAGGGGAGCTGCAGGGTGGTATGACCTCGGTATTGACGGTATCGTCTTGGGGGGGATATACTTTACCCAGGTAGGGTATAGTGCGATACACATTTGGAGGCTGGGATGATCGACGAGGAGGCGAAGCAAAAGGCGCTGGCCCGCTTGAGTCGGATCGAGGGCCAGGTGCAGGGCGTACAGCGGATGGTGGAGGAGGGGAAGTACTGCGTCGATATCCTGCTCCAACTCTCCGCCATCGAGGGCGCGTTGGAACAGGTTCGCAAGATCCTCCTCGGCCGTCATATCGAATCGTGTGTTGCGGAGGCGATGGCCGCCGGGCGGGCGGAGGATCGTCAGAAGAAGATCGAAGAGCTTCTGGAGGTCTTCTCGCGTTACGGCCGGTAGGGCAATAGGAAGCGCTTGGCTGTCGGCTCTCAGCCTCCAGAAGACACAAACCAGAAACGAGCAATAGTGAGGATAATTCGGTGGATTCGGGGTTCCTGCGGCCATTAGTCTTGCATCAGATGCTGATCGCTGATTGCTGACGGCCGGCTGCTAACAAGTGACGGAGTGACTAGGTGCGATACGACACGATCGTAGTTGGCGGCGGCCCTGCCGGGGCAACGGCGGCGTTGACGCTGGCAACGGCGGGTGCCAGGGTGCTCCTGCTGGAGCGGCGAAGATTGCCTCGCTATAAGGCGTGCGGTGGCTGCCTATCGCAACGGGTGGAGCGGCTGCTCCCGTTCGACCATGGTAGGCTGATCGAGGAACGGATCACCGGCCTCACCTTTACGTGGCGCGGTCGTGATCCGATCGAGGCGACCTTCCCGGAGCCGGTGGCCTTTATGGTCTGGCGCAACACGTTTGATCAGGCCCTATGCAGCCGTGCGGTTGACGCCGGAGTTGAGCTGCAGGACGGACAGACAGTCCGGGCTGTCAAAGCATCAGCGAATTATATCGAGGTCGATCTTGAAGGCAGAACCGTGACCGCTGATTTCCTGGTTGGGGCTGATGGAGCCTGCGGCGTTGTTGCCAGGGATCTGTTTCCGGATCGCGCGCAGCCTGGTCTCGTGGCGCTGGATGCGGAGCTTCCCTTGACGAGTACGGGAGAGGCCAAACTGAAAGACCGGGTTATCCTCGATGTGGGTCAGGCGCCGGGAGGGTATGGCTGGGCTTTTCCGAAGGGCGGGGTAGCCTCTGTCGGCGTGGCGGTCGACCGCAGAGCGGCGAAGCGAGTCCAGTCGTGTCTGACGGCCTTCCTGAACTCGAGTGGGTTCGGTGACCGTAACGCGATGCGGACCACCGGTGCGCTGATTCCAATCCATTGCGGCGGGAACCGCTCGCTTCATCGCGGACGTGCGCTTCTTACAGGCGATGCGGCACGCCTGGTCGATCCCTTTCTGGGAGAAGGGATCTACTACGCCATCCAGAGCGGACAACACGCGGCGCAGACCATTCTGACAGACGGGAGCCGCAACGGTGATCTTTCGTCATATCAGGCGGCGGTGTCGAGGACGATCATCCCGGAGCTCGAGGCGGCCGGTCGGCTAAGCCGGGCGGCCCACCGGGCTCCGTGGCTGTGGTTTCAGGTGCTCAAGCGGCGTCGTGCGGTGATCGATCTGTACAGGAAGGTCTTGATGGGTGAAGCGAGTTACCGATGGTTCGAGGATCGGGTCTGGGCAGGGACGCCTCGTTCCATCGTCATGCTGTTTGGTCTCTGGGCTGGTCGAGGAGCGCTCAGCGACAGGCGCCAAAGTGCAGAAAGCTGGTAATGGCCAGAGATCCGATCTGCGGCATGGATGTGCTCCCCGAGGAGGCCGCAGGTACGAGCCGCTACGAGGGGGTAGATTACTATTTCTGTGCGACGGCCTGTAAGGAGGCGTTCGACAAGTCGCCAGCGCAGTATGTGACTGGGCAGCCCGAGGTACAAAACAGGAAGTCCGAAATACCCTCCACCCTCCGCGTTACCGAGCTTCCGATCAGAGGAATGACCTGCGCGTCCTGTGTGGCTCGGATCGAGGACGGCCTGTCGAAGCTCAGTGGTGTCCAGACGGCCGGCGTCAACTTTGCGACGCAACAGGCGACGATCTCATATGATTCCCAACGGGTGACCATCCATCGAATCGTCCAGGAGGTTCGGGAGCTGGGGTATGAGGTCGCGACGGCAGAGGTCATCTTGCCGGTTAGCGGGATGTCCTGCGCCTCGTGCGTGCAGCATATCGAGCAGGCGTTGGCGGCGGTCCCGGGGGTGGTTGCCGCCTCTGTGAACTTTGCTACGGAGCGGGCGAGCGTGACTTTCCTTGCCTCAGTCGTTCAGCCGACGGATCTGCGTCAGGCGATCGAAGAGGCCGGGTACGGGGTTGCGGACGTGGCAGCCGGCGTCATGCCTGATCAAGAGCAGGCGACGGCCGATACGGAGATCCGCCTGCTTCGGACCAAGTTTCTGGTCGGAGCGGCCCTCAGCGTCCCCGTCCTGGTGGGGAGCTTTCCGGACTGGTTTCCCTGGGCCCCGGCGCTGCTCTCCGACCCCTACATGTTGTTGGTCCTCACCACGCCGGTACAGTTCTGGGTCGGCCGGCAGTTCCATCGGGGGTTCTGGGCGAGCCTGAAACACCGAACCGCCGACATGAATACCTTAGTCTCGATCGGGACGAATGCAGCCTACCTGTACAGTGCGGCGCTCACCCTCTTCCCGGCGTCCATCGCACCGTCAGGGATGGAGATGATGACCTACTACGACACCGCCGCCATTTTGATGACTCTGATCGTGATGGGAAGGTGGCTCGAGGCTAAGGCGAAAGGTCGGACCTCGGAGGCCATCAGGAAGCTGATGGGACTTCGGGCCAAGACCGCCCGGGTGATCCGGGACGACTTAGTGCAAGATATCCCGGTGGAGGAGGTCAGGATCGGCGACCTGGTGCTCGTCAGGCCCGGGGAGAAGGTGCCGGTCGACGGAATCATCCGTGAGGGGCAGTCGGCGTTGGATGAGTCGATGCTGACCGGGGAGAGCCTGCCCGTCGAGAAGGGGCCGGGCGATCAGGTGATCGGCGCGACGGTCAATAAGATTGGCGGCTTCACGTTCGAGGCGACCCGGGTCGGGCGGGACACCGTCCTCGCCCAGATCGTCCGGCTGGTGGAGCAGGCCCAGGGATCGAAGGCGCCAATCCAGCGGCTGGTCGATCGGATTGCCGGAATCTTTGTCCCGATCGTTTTAGTGATTGCCGTCGTCACGTTCGGGGTATGGTTACTGGTCGGAGGGGAACAGGCGTTTCTTGTTGCCCTCTCCAACTTCGTGGCCGTCCTGGTGATCGCCTGCCCCTGCGCGTTAGGTCTGGCGACGCCCACGTCGATCATGGTCGGCATCGGGAAGGGGGCGGAGTACGGCGTCCTGATCAAGAACGCCGAGAGTCTTGAACGGGCCTACCGGGTGAACGTCATTGTGTTCGACAAGACCGGTACGCTGACCGTCGGCCAACCATCCGTCACCGACATCATTCCGAGCTCAACACTCAACACTCAACACTCCACGCCTGACATTCTTCTTAGGCTGGCTGCCTCGGCGGAACAAGGCTCGGAGCACCCGCTTGGGCAGGCCATCATCGACTACGCCAAGGCGCAAGGGCTTGCGCTTGCCAGGCCGCAGGAGTTCAAAGCGGCCCCGGGACACGGGATCAGGGCCGTTGTAGAGGGACGGGAGGTCCTGCTTGGTAATGTTGTCCTGATGCGGCAGCACGGCATCGACCTTGCCGGAATGGACGCCCAGGCAGAGTCGTTATCGGGGGAGGGGAAGACGCCGATGTTTGTCGCTGCCGATGGGCGGCTGTTTGGGATCATCGCCGTGGCCGACGTCGTCAAGCCGCATTCGAAGGCGGCCGTGACCGCCTTGCATGGCTTGGGCATCGAGGTGGCAATGATCACCGGTGATACCCGTCGGACGGCCGAGGCCATTGCCGGACAGGTCGGGATCGATCGAGTTCTGGCGGAGGTCCTGCCGGAGCATAAGGCCCTGGAGGTCCGACGACTTCAGGAGCAGGGGAGGTTGGTGGCGATGGTAGGCGACGGGATCAACGATGCCCCTGCCCTGGCCCAGGCCGATGTCGGGGTCGCCATCGGTACCGGGACCGATGTAGCGATGGAGGCGGCCGATATTACCCTGATCGGTGGCGATCTGCGAAGCGTCGTGACGGCCCTCCAGCTCAGCAGGTTGACGATGCGCAACATCAGACAGAACCTGTTTTGGGCGTTTGCCTATAATACGGTCTTGATTCCGGTAGCCGCCGGGGTCCTCTACCCATTGTTTGGGGTCATGTTAAGTCCGGTCCTGGCCAGCGCAGCTATGGCGCTATCCTCGGTGACTGTCGTCAGCAATGCCCTCCGATTGCGGAGATTCCGACCGATGGGCGTCGCCGTATCGGCATAGGGCGTATCGATGTGATAGAATCTCGAATAGTAAAATATAAAGCGGCGGTTCGTGTGACAAGAGAGGGGGTGAAAACGTATGGAGCAAGATGCAGTAAAAAAGACTGATCGGCGACTGGTTCTCAGGGTTCTTGCTGGAGGCGCGTTAAGCCTTCTCGTTGCGCCTGTTGCCGGTTGGACAGCGGGAGGCGATAGTGCGGCTCAGGCGATCCCGAGGCGGCCGCGCCCGGCGACGCCCTCTCCGGCACTGTTCCGTGGAAAGCTGGCTGAGACCTATCGGATCGCGAAGGAGGCGCCGGAACTGATCGAGCAGATGCCGTGTTATTGCGGGTGCGGGAGAATGGCCGGCCATCAGAACAACCTGGATTGCTATACGGATCGGCACGCGGACACGTGAGTGATGTGCCAAGACATTACGCTGGATGCGTATGCCATGTACAAGCAAGGAAAGAAAATTCCGGAGATCAAGGCGGTAATTGACCGAAAATATGCGAGATGAGAGGGGAGAGCTATGGCGATAGATCCCGTGTGCAAGATGACGGTAGACGAAAAACAGGCGGCGGCGACAGCCGTGCATCAGGGGGTGACCTACTATTTTTGCGCCGTAGGCTGCAAGCGCGCCTTCGAACAGTCGCCGGAGAAATACCTGTCGAAATAAGCGACAGGCCGGAAGTGCGGGAGCGGTAGTGTATTGCCCTACGCCGCCCGGAGGGCGTCGACGATCTTCATGCGCGCGGCGCGCACCGCGGGCAGGAACCCGCCGGCCAGCCCCATTGTGAGCGCGAAGACCAGCGACTTCCCGACGATCTCCGGCGTCAGCGTGAAGCGGAACGCCAGTTCCGAGAACGACTGCCAATTCATCGTCGAGATCTGGACAAGCTGCATCGCCGACGCGCACGCGAGCCCCACTACCCAGCCGACCAGTCCGAGAAACAGTGCCTCGGCGAGGAACGCCACCAGGATCGAGCCGCGCCGGAACCCGAGGGCGCGCAGCGCGCCGATCTCCGAGGTGCGGGTTGCCACTGCGGCGTACATAGTGATCATCGCGCCGATCATTGCGCCGACCGAGAAGATGACCGAGAGGGTCAGCCCCAGGTAACTGATGAAGTTCGACATGACCTGCGACTGCTCTTCATAAAAGGTGCGCTCGCGCTTAACGTCGAGCGTCAGTCGCGGATCGGAATCGAGCCGCTGCTTCAGCGCGTCGAACTGCGACGGATCGGCGAGACGCGCCGCGAGTGACGAGAATGCCGACCGTCGGAATGCCTGGATCATCTGTTCACCGTCGCCCCACACCTCCGAGTCGAACGCCGATCCGCCGGCGTCGAAGACGCCCACCACCGTCCACTCGCGGCTGCCGAAACGGAGTCGTTCGCCGATCCCCGTACCCTCGAAGCGCTCGGCGATGCTTCTGCCTACTGTGATCTCGGTGCTGTCGGGTCGAAACATCCGTCCGAAGACGACCCGGACCTGGGGACGCAGGGCGAGACCTTGCGCGCCGACCCCACGAACAGTGACATTGGTCGGTACGCCGGTGCCGCGCTTGGGCTGCGTGATCAGGACGACCACCTCCTTCGACGCCATCCTCGCCCCGTCAGGGCCGATAGCAATCTCCGGCTGGCTCTCGATGATCGCCGCTTGCGCGCGGGCGACAGAACTCTGGATTTCGGTGCCGGAAGAGCGGCGGGTCACCAGGATGTTGTTCGGCTGTCCGGTCGCGATGAGCGTCTGCTTGAGTCCGGCGTCGAGCATCATCACCACCGCGAACACAAAGACGACGAGCGCCATCCCGCCCGCCGTCAGCGCGGTGGTATACTTCCGAGCCCAGAGGTTGCGTACACTGTATGAGACGGGAATCGGCATGGTTCTCGCTCCGCTGTCATCCGACGGCGCGCAGCCCCTCGACGATCTTGACTGTTGCAGCCCGCCGCCCGGGCACGGCCGCCGCGATCATCCCGACGCCGATCGCGCAGACGATCTGCAGGACAACCGTCTCGCCGCTGACTTTAAAGACCGGGAATATCGTCCCCACCTTCGCGGCGAACCAGTCGGCGACCGGGAACGTGAGCGCGATGCCGGCCGCCGCGCCGATCACGGCGATCGCCACCGATTCGCCGACGATAAGCGCTGCGACGTAGCCGGGTGAGAAGCCGAGGACCTTGAGTGTCGCGTACTCGGAGAGCCGCTCGCGGGCGGTCATTGCCATCGTATTGGCCATGACCGCCAGGATGATGACGATCACCACGTAGGAGACGATCCTGATGGCGATGACCAGTGCCTCCGTCTGCTTGACGAAGCCGATCTGAAAGGCGCGCTCGGTTTCGGTCAGCGTCTCGGCCAGTGAGTTCTTGAACAGGACGTCGATCGCGCGGCTCACCTCGGCGACGCGGTCGATGTCGATGACGTCGACCAGGTAGACGCCGACATAGTCGGTCTGACGGCCGGCGCGCTTCTTCATCGTCTCGTTGAGGTACTCCCAGTGGAAGAACATCTGCGAGGTATCGGTCTTGGTGTCGATGCCGTCGTAGACGGCGCGTACCGTAAACTCCCAGGTGCCCTGGTAGATCGTGCCGCGCAGCGGCAGCGCGTCGCCGACCATGAGATGGTAGGTATCGGCAATCTTGCGGCCGATGACGGCGCCTTTGCGGTCGCGCAGAAAGGCCGTAAACTCCTCCGGCACGACGAGGTATTCGGGGTACATGGCGAAATAGGTGCGCGGTTCGATGGCGAACTGTGGAAAGAAGTTCTTCGGATCCTGGTAGATGCCGGCGAACCAGGTGGCGTGCGAGACGGCGCGCACGCCGTCGACGGTGCGGATCTGATCGCGATAGCTGAGCGGCAGATGGAACACGAGTGAGACGGCGTTGCGCGTCACGAGGCGCGTCGGGGCCGCACCTGCCGCGCCCGCGTACCAGGCGTCCACGACCGTCTGCAACAGCCCGAACGACAGGATCGCGACCACCAGCCCGAGTAGTGTGAGCAGGGTGCGCAGCCTGTGGCGCAGCGCATTGCGAAGGACGAGCTTCAGGAACTGCACCGGATGTTTACCTCAACGATCGCTCATGGACATCGTCCGCTGTTGACAGCTCCCCTTTATCCAAATACATGATGGCGTGGGCCTGGTCGGCGGCGCGACGGTCGTGCGTGACCATCACGATCGTCTTGCCAAGGTCGGTGTTCAGGCGATCCATGAGCGTGAGCACCTCCTCGGCCGAGTGGCGATCGAGATCGCCGGTCGGCTCGTCGGCCACGATCAGCCGCGGGTCGGCGATGATCGCGCGCGCGATGGCGACACGCTGTTGCTGCCCGCCGGACAGCTCCGAGGGGTAATGTGCCATGCGATCCGACAGACCGACGAGTTCGAGCGCCGCCTCGACGTGCTCGCGCCGCTCGTGTCGGGTCAGCCGCGTCAGTGTGAGCGGCAGTTCAACGTTCTCGAAGGCTGTCAGGACCGGGATTAGGTTATAGAACTGAAAGATGAAGCCGACCGTCCCTGCGCGCCAATCTGCAAGCTCGGCCTCAGACAGGCGGGTGATATCGATACCGTCGAAGAGAATCTCCCCGGTGTCGGGTTTGTCGATGCCGGCGATCAGGTTGAGCAGCGTCGACTTACCCGATCCCGACGGGCCCATCAGGCCGAGGAAGTCGCCCGTACGCACCTCGAGGGTGATGTCGGTCAGTACCGGCACGATCTGTCCGCCTCGCCGGTAGGACTTTGCAACGTTGCGGATGTCGATCAGCAGCGGCGGAGCGGCGGTCTCATTCACGAGCGGTTGCCTCGCGGTATCACTTTCGGTCCGTCTTGACGCGCGTCCCGTCGCCGACCTTGTCGAGGGGGGTGAGGACGATCTTCTCTCCGGCCTGGATGCCGCTGACCTCGATGAGGTCGCCGAGCGCGCGACCGGTTTCGATCTTGGTACGGACGGCCCTGCCGTCTTTCACCATGAGGACGACCTTCTGTCCGTCACGTTCGACAACCGCCTGCCTTGGGACGGCGGTGACCGGCTTCCGATCGGAGGTGGCCACCTCGCGCTCAAGAAATGCGACCTTGGCGCTCATATCCGGCAATACGCGCTGATCGCGATCCGTGAAGCCGATCTTGACCATTACTGTTGCCTTCGCGCGGTCAACGGTCGGTACGATCCGGTTGACCACGCCGGCAAAGCGCGTGTCGGGTACGGCGTCGAGCTGGATCTCGCACGGCTGGCCGACCGTGATCCGACCGAGCGAGGATTCGGCTACGTCGGCCTCGACCTCGAGCGTCGACATGTCGGCAATGGTGACGACTGCGCCCTTGGTGTCCATGGCGCTCGAGAACGGGGTGATGTTGTCGCCAACATTGGCGTTCTTGGTGAGCACCACCCCGTCGAACGGCGCGCGGATCAATGTTTGGTCGAGCGAGACCTCGGCCGCCTTCAGGTTCGCCCGCGCGACAGCAATGGCGGCCTCGCCTGATCGCGCCGCCGCGCGCGCCTTATCGGCCCGCGCCACCGCGGTGTCGAGCTCTAATTGGCTGATATAGTTGTTCTGGAATAGCTCGCGCCAGCGTGCCAGGTTGCGTTCGGCGTCGCGCAGCTCGGCCTGCGCCTGCTCGAAGTTCGCCTCAGCGACGGCAACGTTCGCCGCCGCCTGTTCGCGCGCTGCGGCGACGTCGCGACTCTCAAGCCGTGCGATGACCTCGCGTGTCTTGACACGGCTGCCTTCCATGACGCCGAGCCATTCAAGGCGTCCCGTTGCCTTCGACGCCACCGCGGCCTTCCGCTGTGCGACGACATAGCCGGTGGCGTTCAGCATGGTCACCGCCTGCGACGGATACGCCGTCGTGACCGAAGCGGTTTCCACCGTTACAGGGCCGCCGAAGCCGCCGGAGAGTCCGAGTATCGCTGCAGCGCCTAACAGGGCGAGACCCACGGCCCACGGCCATAGCCGTCGGCGCGCGCGCGGCGCACGGGCCGCGGTCCGGTCGATGCTCAGTTTGGAGAGATCGGGATTACTCACGACACACCTCTAGAGAAGGGCGCACGAGTCAGCTTAGGGCAGTTGAGAGTTCCTGGAGCAAAAGTCCAAGCCGCGTACAGACCGCTTTGGTTCGTCGACCCAGGCCGACCAGGTGGGAAAGGGTGAATGGATGCATGAGCAGGTATCGCGTCAATCGCGGCAGGTCCGGTTCGCCCTCCGCATCGAGAAACTGATCGAAGCCGACCGCGAGGTCCTCATGGACCGGATCGAGGATGCCGCGGATGGCCAGGAACGGGATCGAACAGGCCGAGGCCGCAGACGCGATGGCGGCGCTCTCCATGTCGACGGCCAGAGCACCGGACCCAGCCGCCAGGACCCGTTTCTCCTCCATCGTCAGAATGTGGTCGACGGTGAGGATTGGACCGAGGCAGTGCCGACTGTCCCATCGCCGGATCACGGTCATAGCCGCGTCCTGCAAACCGGGATCGCACGGAAAGCTTTCCAGTCTCGAATCCCTTCTTCCACACAACACCTGTCCTGAGTTTCGCCGAAGGATCGTCTGGTTTCCCACAATCAGGTCCCCTGCCTCTACATCAGGGCTTAGCCCGCCAGCGATGCCGAGCGATAAGGCGGCAGCAATAGGCGTTTCTTTAAAGAGGCGATGGGCAGCGGTTTCGGCGTAGTCCGGTCCTACGCCGGTCTTAGCTACCAGCAGATCGCGGCCCTTAACCGTAATCCGGATCATCGAGTCCGATCTGGACGCAGGTGGGCCGGTTGGCCGTAAAGCTGTCGCGAGGGGCTTCATCTCTGCCCGCGTCGCCACGAAGACGGCGAACGGCGCGTTACCGACCGTGCGGGTCCGGGAGGGGTGCGCCGTTGTCATCGTGGCCGGCAGCGGCCTTCTGGAGCAGGGTGCGATAGAGGGAAAGGGCCCAGAGAGGGAAGTAGAGACGATAGAGATGATACCGAAGATAGAAGACGCGGGGGAATCCTGTTCCTGTGAATTCTCGTTCCTCCCAATCGCCGTCCGCACCCTGGGTCCGGAGGAGGTAGTCGATACCTTTTTTCACCGCGGGATGTCGTACGACGCCGGCATGCAACAGTCCCAGGAGCGCCCAGGCGGTTTGCGAAGCGGTGCTTGGTCCCTGACCGGCTGTCCGTGGGTCCTCGTAGGAATGACACGATTCGCCCCAGCCCCCGTCCGGATTCTGATGGCTGATCAGCCAATCGACAGCTCGCCGGATGTAGGGCTGATCCATCCGCTCTCCGATAGCTCGAAGCCCGGCCAGTACCGACCAGGTTCCGTAGATGTAGTTGACCCCCCACCGACCGAACCAGCATCCTGTCGCCTCCTGCTCCCGCTTGAGGAACGCAATACCGCGCTGCGCCGCAGGGGCTGCGTTGCTCCAACCCAGATGGCCAAGCATCTCGAGCATCCGTCCGGTCAAGTCCGACGTAGGTGGATCGAGCAGCGCCTTGTGGTCCGCGAAGGGGATATCGTTCAGAAACAGCTTGTTGTTATCCTTGTCGTATGAGGCCCAGCCCCCATCGCTGGATTGCATCGGCAGGACCCACTTGAGCGCCTGCGCGAGCGCTGCGTCTTTGATTGCCTGATCGGGGAGATTGGTCTTGATCAGGGCGGTCATCACTACGGCGCTATCGTCGACATCGGGATAGAACTCGTTCTCGAACTGAAAATACCAGCCGCCGGGCTCGGCGTCCGGAGCCTTGACCTTCCAGTCCGCGACCGTTCGGGTCTGCTTCGAGAGCAGCCATTCGCACGCGGTGATCAGCGCAGGATGATCGGTCGGCAACCCCGATGCAATCAGCGCATTCACCGCCAGACAGGTGTCCCAGCTAGGGGGGAAACAGGGCTGCACGTGAAGGGTTCGCTCATCTTCTACCTCGAGGGCTTCGATCTGCTTGAAGGCCCTGGCCACTAATGAGTGTTCGACCTCGTAGCCCAGACAGCGCAACGCGATGACCGAGTTTGCCATGGCCGGATAGATTCCGCCCAGGCCGCCTTCCCCCATGCGGCGCAGCATCCAGGCCGTGGCCCGCTCCATCGCCAACCGCCGGAAGTAGGATATCGGATGCCACTCATACCAACGAAGCACCCGATCGGCCGCCAGGAAAAGGTTTCGCCTCGCAAGCGGCTGCGGGTCTCTGGGAAACCAGTAGTCATGCTTTGGCGCGTCCCCCACACGAAGCTCCGCAAGATCGGCGCCGGCGGGGACCGGCGTGATCGGCTTGTGGGCAAAGATGATCATCAGGGGTGTGAGCACGGTTCTGGACCAGTAGGAGATCGCATGCATATTGAACAACGATCCTTGAGGCAGGAGGAACAGCTCGATCGGCATGGCCGGGACGCCGCGCCAGTCGAACTGGCCGAAGAGGGCGAGAGTAAATTTGGTGAAGACGTTCGCGCGGAATAGGCCGCCCTGGCGAAGGATGACTTCTCGGGCCCGTTGCATGAACGGCTCTGCCTGACTGTGGCCGCATAGTTTCAGCGCGAAATAGGCCTTGACCGTCGTGCTCAAGTGGCTCGGCCCGCCATAGTAGATATTCCAGCCGCCATCCGGCAGTTGCGTATCGCGCAGGTAGGTTGCCGCCTTGCGCTGCTTTGTTTCGTCTACCTTACCGAGCAGGTAACGGAGCATGATGTACTCGGAGGTGAGTGTGGAGTCGGCCTCCAGTTCTGCCGCCCAATAACCTGCGGGATCTTGCATGGCCAGGAGCCGAGACCTGGCCTGTTCGATCGCCTCGTCAAGCGGGTTACCATCAGCCGGCAGAACAGTGCGTATCATCTCAAGCTGCGAATGTCTTTCAGACGGTACCGACATCACGCCTACTCCAAAAAGTTCCAGACGGCCATCCTGAGCATGTCCTTTGGGCTATTTCGGAGCCCGAGGACCACTGAGGCTTCGAAGCCGGAGTGCATCTTGCAATTGTGGCAGCGCGGGTCCTGGCGGGACTCCCAGTAGTCCCAATCCACACTTTGCCAGAACTCCTCCCACGTCCGATAATACTTCTCCCCAATGAGGTAGCACGGCCCCCTCCAACCTTGAGGGGTATAGGTGACGGTGCTCCACGGGGAGCAGGGGTACTCGCGCAGGCCGGCCGCAAATTCGAGAAACATCGGGGTAGATGTCAGTCGATATCCCTTTGACAGCTCGAGCACCCTTTGGAACTTGTGGTGAATCTCCTCGCGAACCAGGAAGAAATCGGATTCGACCGAAACATACTGATAGCCCGGCGAGAGAAGCATCCCGTCCACCCGATACTCTTGCAGCAGGCGGCACAACGCCTCAACCTCGTCCATGTCGGTCTCTTTGAAGATGGTGTATTTGTTGTGATGCGATAACCCAACCGCTTGCCTTCCTTGATCATTTCGAGTGCTTTATCGAAGACACCTTCCCTGTCGCAGACCTGGTCGTGCGTCCGCTTCAGCCCGTCCAGGTGGATGTTGATCGTCAGCCGGTTGTGCGGCGTGATCTGGCCGTAGACGGTTCGATCAAGCATCAACCCGTTCGTGCACAGGTAGATGTGCCGCTTGCGGGCGATAATTCCCTCCACCAGCTCTTTCAGTTCCGGATAGATCGTGGGCTCTCCACCGCAGAGTGAGACGACCGGGGCGCCCGAGTCATCCGCCGCCTTCAGACACTCCTCCAGCGTCAATCGGTCCTCGATTCGCCCGGTGTGTCGTTCGACAGAGCACCCCAGACAGGCCAGGTTACACGTATAGAGCGGTTCGAGCATAAGGACGAACGGATACCGTGTGTTGCCTTTGAGTCCCTGGCGGATCTGGTGCTTCACCATGTCGGTCGTGATGTGCAGCGGAAATCTCATGCCGGTACTCCACGACCGACAAAACTATACGCTACCCCCCACTGCCGGTAGCGTGCGAAGACCATCCAGGCGATCCCTGTGAACAGGGCGGTCCACCGCCATCTGATAGCGACAGCCGCCGCCATCAGAGAGAATGCTAGAAATGCAAGAACATAGGATCGCAGGAAAACCGTTAAAACAAGGAGTTGGATCGCTTCCGCCATTCAGCTCCCTCGCAGTAATCGACTAAATGTCGTCCCGAATCCTGCGTGAACAGTTATAGTATCAGCGGTGGGTCAGCGAGTCAGGGACGAGGTCGAAACCCAGCCTTCGGGGTTCTCCGGCCATTGGAATGGATACTACCCCAAAGGGTAGGGTGCATTCCAAGCCGCAGACCTACCGTATTGTGGCAATATAGGCCACTGAGTTTGATCAGCCATTGGCCGTTCACGCGGGAACAAAATATATATCACGTCTGACCGGGTGCTGGCAATCCAAAAAGAACACGAAAATGGAAAACGGGACGGAAAATGGGGACAGATACTATCACCTCACCATCTCCGCCGCCTCACTGGTGCTTCCTGGTGCCGGCCCATCGCTCGACATCCGCGCCAAGCCGTCTCTTAGATAAGAGTGTCTGTCCCCATTTTCCTGTATGGGGGCAGATCATCTGTCGTAGAACGCTTGGAAGGCATCCACGACATATTCGAGCATCGGCGGGGTCAGTTCCGGATAGATCGGCAGGGCCAGCGTCTCTCTGGCGGCCCGCTCGGATTCCGGCATATCCCCCTTCTTATACCCGAGATACTCAAAGCAGGTCTGCAAGTGGAGCGGCACAGGATAGTAGATGTCGTGGCCGATTTCCCGAGCCTCCAGGAAATGACTCAGCTCATCTCGTCTTGGGGCCCTGATCACATACTGATTAAAGACGTGCCGTTCATTCCTGGGGATGTCCGGAAGCCGGATTTGGCAGTCCAGGCCTCTGGCGCGGAAGAGCGCGTCGTACCGCTCGGCATTGGCAATCCGCTGCTCCGTCCACTGGTCGAGGCGCTTCAACTTGACAGCCAGGATAGCCGCCTGTAGTTCGTCAAGGCGGAAGTTGCCGCCGAGAAGAGAGTGGAGGTATTTGGTTGACGACCCGTGGTTCCGCAGAGCCGAGAGGGTCGAGGCCAGGGAAGGGTCGTTCGTAATGACCATCCCACCGTCACCGAAACCCCCCAGATTTTTTGTGGGGTAAAACGAGAAGCAACCTAAGAGCCCAATGCAACCGGCCCTTTTGCCGAATGCGTCCTCTGCCCCGATGGCTTGAGCCGCGTCTTCTATTACAGCGAGTTTGTGTTGAACAGCCAATGCGCGGATCGGTTCCATCTCAGTGCAGCGCCCGAACAGATGGACCGGGAGGATTGCGCGGGTTCGATCCGTGATCCGTTCGGCAATCAGCTTTGCATCGATCGTGAAACGGGCCGGATCGATATCGACGAAAACCGGCTTCGCCCCAACCCTGACGATCGATCCTGCCGTCGCGATAAAGGTGTACGGGGTGGTGATGACCTCGTCTCCGGCACCGATGCCCAAGGCCATGAGAGCCAACAGGATGGCATCGGTGCCGGAGGAGACGCCCACCGCGTAGCGGGCGCCGCAATACCGCGCGACGTCATCCTCAAGTCGGCGAACCCGCGGACCCAGGATGAACTGCTGATCGTCGCACACCTCCTCTATCGCGCGTCTGACCTCGCCCTTGATGGCGGCGTACTGGCCTCTAAGATCGAAAAAGGAAACTCGCATCTATTCGCACCCGTATGTAGAGATCGCCTGCGTCGCTCGCCTACTGTCTGACACTTCCAAAATTTTACGCACGTCTGAGGGTGAAGTCTACAGCTTTTTCACGATGCTGCTGAGTCAGGCGGATCTTTCGGCCAGAGATCAGACGGGGAACCCGCAAAAAATTTGATTCCTACCGCCATTTTTTTCTTGCATTTCTGTCAAAACGCGATATAAGGCATTTGAACAAAGACGTACGGGAGGTGGGTATCGGATAACAATTTTGCAAGGGGGGTAGATCGTTGCAAGCACTCGGGAAACACCTGTTAGTGGAACTACACGGTTGTAACCCGGAGCTGCTGAAAAAAGCCGAAGTAGTCAGGGACATCCTGGTGTGCGCGGCTAACGCATGTAAAGCCACCATTGTTGACACCTCCTTCCACGAGTTCAATCCATTCGGTGTGAGCGGCGTGGTTGTGATTGCCGAATCTCATATCTCGATTCACACCTGGCCGGAATATCGATACGCAGCGGTTGACATCTTCACGTGTGGAGATGTGCTCAGACCGGAGGTGGCTGTCGACTATATTGCTGCCCGCTTTCGGTGTAAAAAACCGTCGGTGGTTGAGATGCGGCGCGGTATCATTCCCGGACACGTCGGAAAGCTGGTGCATAAATTGAGCCCATCCATGGAGAAAGCTGTCGATGCCGATCAAGAACTTTCGCTGGTTCATTGAAGCGCTGAGCCCGGAGGAAGGACACCTGCACGGGATTCAGCGAGCCCTGTTCTCCGCCCAGACCCCCTATCAGTCTCTCGACATCATGGAACTGGGCAGCTACGGGAAAGCCCTTGTCCTCGACGGCAAGATCCAGTCGAGTCTTCTCGATGAGTTCATCTACCACGAGGCGTTAGTCCATCCGGCGATGCTCAGTCATCCCGCCCCTAAAAACGTATTCATCGTGGGCGGCGGGGAAGGGGCGACGCTGCGGGAGGTGCTTCGGCACCCCACTGTAGAACGGGCTCTGATGGTCGATATCGATGAGGAGGTTGTCAGCCGATGTAAGGAGTTGCTGCCCGAGTGGCACAAGGGCGCCTTTGATGATCCGCGCACCGAACTCCGCTTCCTGGATGCCAGACGATACCTGGAGGAGACGGACGAGCGGTTCGACGTGATCATCATCGACATCTCTGAGCCGGTGGAAGAGGGCCCCGCATACCTCCTATTTACACGGGAGTTTTATCATATCGTAGATCGATGTCTGACGGACCAGGGGATTATCGCATTGCAGGCAGGCTCCGTCAGTCTCTCCCACCTGTCCTGTTTTTCCGCCATACACCAGACCTTACGGACCGTATTCCCCATCGTCGCCCCCTATTGGGCGACGATCCCCAGCTTTGCCCTTCCCTGGGGATTCTCCGTAGCCTCCAAACGGCCTGACCCACGGGCGTTGGGACCGAATGCTATCGATCATCTCATCGCCGAACGGATAGGGACCGACCTACGGTATTACGACGGCCTGACGCATCAGATGTCCTTCCTCCTTCCAAAGCATGTACGCCGGCGCCTTGAAGAGGAGAAGCGGATCATCGAGGACAACTCCCCCCTCTTTACCTTCCACTAAAGGACAGGGTATAGGGTGCAGGGTATAGGGTTGAGGGGCAGCACTTTAGAGCTCGACACTGATTCGGAGTGCAATCCTTCTCGCGTACCCGAATACCCTTCACCCGCGTCCCAGGCCTTACTGCCCTATACCCTATACCCTCACCCCTACGCCCTGTCTTTCTAATGATTCCAGAACGACAGTACAGAACTCCCCTCTTCGATGCGATGGTCAACCTCGCGGAGAGTCGCAAGGTTTCTTTCCACACTCCAGGGCATAAGAGCGGCAAGGGTATCTCGACTCGCTTCCGAAAGTTCGTCGGTCCCAAGATCTTTACGATCGACTTGACAACGCTTGACGAGGTCGATTGCCTGCAGCGGCCGGTGGGGGTCATCAAGGAGGCCCAGGAACTGGCCGCCGAGGCGTACGGGGCCGACCATTCCTTCTTTCTGATCAACGGAACCACCGGCGGCAATCATGCGATGATCGTGTCGACCGCCAGCCCTGGAGACGAGATCCTGATCGCGAGGAATGCGCATAAATCGATTCTGACCGGGATCATCCTGAGCGGCGCGACACCGCGGTTCTTCCTGCCGGCCTTCGACCGGGAGTTAGGCATGCTGTTAAACGTGACGGTCGAAGAGGTCGGACGCACCATGGCGCAGTATCCGAAGGCCAAGATCCTGTCCCTGACCAGCCCCAATTACTACGGCGTGACAGCCGACCTGCGCGCGATCGTTTCCATGGCGAAGCGTCGAGGGATCCTGGTGCTGGTAGATGAGGCCCACGGTCCCCATCTCCATTTTCACCAGGCGCTGCCCACGTCGGCGCTCGATGCCGGAGCCGATCTGTGTGTTCAGTCCACCCATAAGATCCTGGGAGGGATGACTCAATCCTCCATGCTGCATCTGAAGGGTTCGGATATCGATCACTCCAGAGTTGTAAAGCTGCTGCTGCTCCTGCAAAGCACCAGCCCTTCGTATATTCTGATGGCGTCGTTGGATCTGGCTAGAATGCAGATGGCGACCGAAGGGGAGAAACTCTTAGGCAAAGCCATCGATCTGGCGAGAGACGCGCGAGATCGCATCAATCGGATTCCCGGTCTATCCTGCTTCGGTGAGCCCGATCTGCGCGGTCGTGATTTCTTCCTGGATGTGACGAAACTCACCATTTGCGTGAAGGAGCTTGGTCGCAGCGGCTTTGAGGTCTCCGCCACCCTGAACGCCGAGTTCGGTATTCAGGTGGAGATGGCCGATCTGTTCAATATTCTGGTGATCGTCAGTATCGGAGACAGAAGGGACGACCTAGATCGACTGGTCGCGGCACTGGGTATCGTGGCCGGGCGCGGTACCCGGCCTCAAGACCCGCGAGCCATCCCGTTCCTGCTTCCGCCCCTGGGTCAGCAGTGCCATCTGCCGCCACGGGATGCCTTCTTCGCCCCTTCAGAGTATCTGCCGCTTGCGAAAGCGGAGGGGCGTATCAGTGCCGATATTATCACCATTTACCCGCCTGGAGTGCCCGTCCTTGTGCCCGGCGAAGAGGTCGGGTCTTCGGCGATCGACTACCTGCGCTCACTCGCTTCTTATGGCGCAAGAATTGACGGGGTCCTGGAGTTGGATGAGCCGCAGATTCGCGTTCTGCGCGATTAAGCCCGCCCTCTTGAACTTTTCCATTGCTTTTTTACATCCTTTTCCGTATATTTTGCCGTCCGATGGTTCCCAGGACGTCGCCTTTCATAGAAGAGACGGGTAAGAGATCATGAAAAAAACGTAATATGGAAGGTCCTCTCCCTTCTGTTGGTGACGGTGATAGCCGGCTACTATCTGTTTCCCACGCTATCCGGCCGATCGTCACTCCCCTCGCTATTGCCGCCGTTACTACCGCGCGCTGAGCGACTCAATCTTGGACTCGACCTCCAAGGGGGGATGCACCTAGTTCTGGAGGTGGTTGCCGAGAAGGCCGTGGAAAATACTATTGATCGATTGATCGCCGAACTGCGTCGGGAAACCGACAAGGCAAATATCCTTGTTGAACAGATGACTCGCGAGGGGATCGACCGGATCAGGATCAAGCTTCAGGCGACAGAAGGCCTGGAAGGCGTACGCCGTATCCTCAAAAACTACAGTAACCTGCAAGAGTCCGGCGGCTCCGGCCCGACAGAGCTGATTCTGAGTCTCGCTTCCGGTGAAATGAAGCGGATGCAGGAATCTGCTGTCCGGCAAAGTCTGGAAACCATCCGAAATCGTATTGATCAGTTCGGGGTGGCCGAACCTCACATTGTACAGGAAGGAGACCGGCGGATCGTGGTCCAGCTCCCCGGCATTAAGGAGCCGCAGCGGGCCATCAATCTGATCGGCAAGACCGCCCTCCTGGAGTTTAAACTGGTGGCAGAAGATGCCAATCTTGCCGAAGCAGTGGCGGGAAGGATCTCGGAGAACGACCAGCTTCTCTATCTACGCAGTACGGACGAGCAGCAAAAGATGAACAAGGTTCCCATTGTTGTGCAGAAGCGGGCCGTTCTGACCGGTGATCTGCTCACCTCAGCCCAGGTACAGATCGACAGCCAAACCAACCAGCCGGTGGTCTCCATAGAGTTTGATCAAGAAGGTACGAGACTTTTCGGCGAGGCGACAGCAGCCAATGTGGGCCGACGTCTGGCCATCGTCCTGGATGACACGATCTACTCGGCCCCGGTCATCCGGGAAAAAATTCCGGGCGGCAAAGCCCAGATATCCGGAAGCTTCACCATGGAGGATGCCAGGGATCTGGCGATCGTGTTACGGGCCGGCGCGCTTCCCGCGCCCGTCAACATCATTTCAAATCTAACGGTTGGCCCGTCGCTTGGTCTGGACTCTATTCAAAAAGGTGTACAGGCTGCTATTCTGGGCGGCGCTCTCGTTATTGCCTTTATGGCCATCTACTACAAGCTGTCCGGGGTGATCGCCAACCTTGCGCTGGTTTTGAACCTCATCTGGCTGGTGGGGGCGTTGGCTAGTCTCAGGGCTACGCTGACGTTACCCGGCATTGCCGGCATTATCCTCGGGATCGGGATGGCGGTAGACTCGAATGTATTGATCTTGGAACGGATTCGCGAAGAGCTCCGATCGGGAAAGCCGGTCCGGTCGGCTATTGAGGGGGGCTACGATAAAGCATTCCTCACGATTATCGACTCCCACGTCACGACGCTGATTACCGCGTGTGCGTTGTTTTTATTCGGGACAGGACCGGTGAAAGGGTTTGCGGTCACACTGAGCCTGGGGGTGATCTTCAACCTGGTGACGGCCTTGACGGGAACCAGGGTAGTGTACGATTGGATGACCCAACGATGGAACTTAAAAACACTCAGCATCTAAAGGATAGGGTGGAGGGAAAAGCAAGACCGGTGAGTTCTTAACCCTACACCCTATACGCTACACCCTACACCCTGAGGTATATCGTGATTGAGATTCTCGGCAAAACACAGATCGATTTCGTCGCCTGGCGGAGGATTGCGTTTGCGGTGTCGTCCGTCCTGTGCCTCCTCGGAGTTATTTCGATCATTCAGATCGGCCGCGGCGCAGCGAATCTCGGAATCGACTTTGCCGGCGGCACCTCTGTTCAACTGAAGTTCAACAAGCCGGTAGAGCTTGGCCAGGTTAGAGCGTTGCTGGCGGAGAACGGTCTGAGGGACAGCGAGCCCCAGCAGTTCGCCGAAGGGGACCGCATCATGGTCCGCTTGAAGCGAGCGGAGGATAGTCGGGTCGGTATGGCCCAGCGGGTGCAGGACATCTTTGTCAAAGCGTTGCCTGACAATCCATTCGTTGTAGAGGGGACGAATGAGGTTGGGCCGGCCATTGGGAAGGATCTCCAAAAAGCCGCCTTGTGGGCGATCGCCATTTCCATGCTCGGCATCATCGCCTATATCGCCTGGCGCTTCGAGTTCAAGTTCGGGGTGGCTGCGGCCATCGCCACCCTCCATGATGTATTAGCTGTTCTAGGGTTGTTCATGATATTGAATCGGGAGATTACCCTCCTGATCATCACTGCGTTGCTTACTCTTGCCGGCTATTCACTGACCGACACGGTGGTCGTCTTCGACCGGATCAGGGAGAATCTTCGAGACCGACGAAAAGAATCGCTGGGAGAGATCATCAATCAGAGCATCAATGAGGTATTGAGCCGGACGACCGTGACGTCGCTGACGGTCCTCCTGGTTTTACTGGCCCTCTTTCTGTTGGGCGGAGAGGTACTCCACGATTTCTCTCTCGCGCTGATTGCCGGTGTCTGTGTCGGCACCTACTCTTCCTGGTTTGTGGCATCTCCCATTGTCTATGAGTGGCGTATACGGGAGCATGCCAGAGTGAAAACTCCCGTCAAGGCCAAAGCCAAGGGATAAACGTCGGGAGCCGACCCCCGTTTGCGGGACTGCCTTTTCTTTTCTCCTTGACAACCCATTTCGCCTTAAGGTAATACCTCTACCGAAGCCCGGATTGATTGATCCAGTCGTCAGTTTCAAGCGCCAGATTCCGCGTTGTGAGT
Source organism: Candidatus Methylomirabilis oxygeniifera (assembly GCA_000091165.1). NCBI lineage: Bacteria > Methylomirabilota (SeqCode) > Methylomirabilia (SeqCode) > Methylomirabilales (SeqCode) > Methylomirabilaceae (SeqCode) > Methylomirabilis (SeqCode) > Methylomirabilis oxygeniifera (SeqCode). The sequence continues at coordinate 46,259 of FP565575.1, forward strand.
ACCGGGCCTGCGACTGGTGAAAGTGGCAATGAAGATCCGGAGCGGTTTTTCAGCCTGGAATCTGGAGCGCGGAATATGGAACCTGGAACCTCTCATTCGCATCGGGAGATGGCCGAGGCCATATTCCGTGAGAGCGCCGGGCTTCAGCTCGCCTTTCTGGAAGGCCACCTGGACTTGGTGGCCAGGGCTGCCACAGCCATCGCGGGAGCCCTGCGGGCCGGACGGAAGGTGTTGATCTTCGGCAATGGTGGGAGCGCGGCTGATGCCCAGCATTTTGCGGGCGAGTTGGTAAACCGATTCCTGCTGGACCGACCGGCGCTGCCCGCCGTCGCGCTGACCACCGACGGCTCGATTCTTACAAGTATCAGCAACGATCGGGGCTATGCTCAGATCTTTGCCCGTCAGGTTGAAGCGTTGGGTTCAGCCGGCGATGTGGCCATCGGGATCAGTACGAGCGGCCGGTCCCCCAGTGTCGTGGGTGGGATTGAAACGGCTGGCAAGTTGCAACTCTGCACCGTTGCGTTCACCGGTGGGGATGGGGGAAAGCTTGCCGGGTTGGCAGACTATGCATTCGTGGTTCCCTCTCGATCAACACCCAGGATTCAGGAGGTCCACGCAACGCTCGGTCATGCTCTCTGTCAACTGGTTGAGGCTGAACTGTTCGGCGTGTAGGTAAGGAGGAGTCCGTGAAAAGCGGCAAGACGTGGATCGCTCTCGTTACACTGAGTGCCCTCTTGGCCACCGCTATGCCGGCCTTGGCGAGGTCTCCGCGTCCCGCGAGGAGTCGGGAAGATCTCACCCTCCCATCGACATCCCGACTCTCCGTGCAGGACACGCAGGCAAATCGCGCGCAGATAGATCGCCCGTTAGACGTGCCCGTGTCGACACGACAGACAGCTCGCTGGGGTGTTCCATCTGATCTCAACTGGTTTGTGAACGATCCTGAGGCGCTAAGCGCATCGTCAGCGCTGTTGATGGATGCCGATACAGGCGCGATACTGTTTGCCAGGCATCATATGGAGCGGCGCTCTCCGGCCAGCACGACAAAGATCATGACGGCGCTTCTCATTCTGGAGGAAGGGCAACTCGACGACAAAGTGCTGATCAGTGAGCGGGCGGCCGCCGTGTCGGGAACCGGATTGGGACTGAGGCGCGGCCAGCGGGTTGTGCTTAGAGACCTGTTGTGGGCGATCCTGCTCAAATCCGCGAATGATGCCGCGTTGGCGGCAGCCGAGCACGTCGGAGGAAGCGAAGAGCAATTTGTTGCCCGAATGAATGCGAAGGCGGCTTCTCTTGGAATGCAGGGAACGCAGTTCAGCAATCCTCACGGACTGGACCACCAGGACCACTACTCGACCGCCTTCGACCTGGCGATCCTTGCCCGTCAGGCCCTGCGTAATCCGACATTCGCCCGTATGGTGCAAACCCGTGAAGCTCAAGTCGCTATCCTGACGGGGCGGAACGGAAGCGTCGTGAAGCGGAGGGTGATCCGAACTCACAATCAGCTTCTCGGACAGTTCTCCGGTGCGGATGGCGTCAAGACCGGGTACACCTCGCTGGCAGGTCGCTGCCTTGTGGCGTCAGCGACGCGTGGCGACCATCAACTGATCGCTGTGCTCCTCAACGACTCTCGGCGGTGGGTTGAGGCCGCAGCGCTGCTGGAATACGGTTTCGCCGCTCTTGGCGGGCGGGTGTCCAGCGTTGGGGTTTCCAATGGGGGCTCCGTCGATATGCTAAAAGGCGAGGGGGGCTGATACCGCCTTCTCGTTGTTTGTCTGCAACTCCTCTGATCTCAGGGTTTAGGGTATAGGGTGTAGGGTATAGGACAAAGCAACCCTAAATATCACTACTTCCTCAACCCTGGATCCTTAGCCCTCCATCGTGATCCCTACACCCTATACCCTACACCCGACACCCTGCGCCGATACGCTGAGGGGGGCATTTGATAATGACCAGTACCGACAGATGCCTTGCCGAGCAAGATGCCTGGCTGGCGCTCGCTCTGATTCCAGAGGTTGGCTCAGCGACGTTTTATCGCCTGAGGGAGGCGCTTGGTTCAGTGGAGGCCGTACTCAGAGCAAACAAAGAGGCGCTCGCGCAGGTTCCAGGTATCAGTCGACAGGTTGCGCAAGCCATTGCCTCCTTTCCGTGGCGGGATACCCTTGATCGGGAACTGCGAGTCATCGAGACGAGAGGTCTTGGTCTGAGACGGTTTGGTGAGGAGGGATATCCCGAGCTGCTGGCGGCCATCCATTCCCCCCCGCCGGTCCTCTATCTGCGAGGTACGATGAGATCGGAGGATCGGACGGCTGTGGCCATTGTCGGTTCCCGAACGGCGAGTCCGTATGGCGCCGAGATAGCTGAGCGGATCAGCGGGGAACTCGCGCAGCGCGGGGTGACAATTGTCAGCGGAATGGCCCGCGGGATTGATGCGGCAGCGCATCGAGGGGCACTGCGAGTCGGCGGCCGGACCCTCGCCGTGCTGGGGTGCGGATTAGGGGTGACCTACCCCCCGGAGCACGCAGAGCTCGCCGACCAGATTGCGGTACAGGGCGCCGTGATCAGTGAGTTCTCAATCTTTACGCCGCCAAAGCCGAGCCACTTCCCGCGGCGTAACCGGATCATCAGCGGCCTGGCGCGCGGTGTCGTTGTGATTGAAGCCGGGCTTGACAGCGGGGCATTGATTACCGCAAATTACGCGCTTGAACAGGGACGCGACGTCTTCGCGGTTCCCGGGCAGGTAACATCGCGCCTCAGTCGCGGGTGCCACCAGCTTATCAAAGCAGGCGCGAAACTGACGGAGGGCTGGGAGGATATCTGGGAGGACGTTGAGCTACAGGTGGCTCCTAGCGCGCAGACCATGCTGGATCTGACCGCCGCGAGGAGTCCGCTTGAGCCGCAAGAGGTGCTGATTATCGATACCCTTGAGGCCGGACCGATGCAGATTGATGACCTGATCGCCCGGACTCAGCTTCCGGCAGGACAGATGGCCTCACTGCTGCTATCATTGATGCTCAAGGGCCTGATTGAGGAGCTACCCGGCAAAAGTTTTGCGAAACGAATTCGACCGACGAAAGGCAGGGTATAGGGTTGGGAGGGGCAAGGGGTTGTACTGGTAATCCTTTACCCCGAACTCTGGACCCTATACCCTAGTTCTTTAGAGGGAGGAAACAGAGGGCGTGCCAAAGTCATTGGTAGTTGTCGAGTCGCCTGCAAAGGCCAAAACGATCGAGAAATATCTCGGTAAGGGGTTCGTCGTCACGGCCTCGATGGGCCATGTTCGCGATCTGCCGGCTAAGTCGCTGAGTATTGACATCGCGCACGACTTCGCCCCGCAGTACGAGATTATCGCGGGGCGAGAGAAGGTGATGTCGGCGTTGAGGAAGGCGGCCAAGACCGCCGACGCCATCTATCTTGCGGCCGATCCGGATCGGGAGGGAGAGGCCATCTGCTGGCACCTTCAGCAGGAGCTCGACGCCGCCAAAAAACCGGTCCATCGCGTGACCTTCGACGAGATCACGAAGCGCGCGGTGCGAGAGGCGTTCGATCATCCGTCTACCATAGACCAGCGGCTCGTCGATGCTCAGCAGGCCAGACGAATTCTGGATCGTCTGGTCGGATACCAGATCAGTCCGCTCCTCTGGGATAAGGTCAAGCGCGGGCTGTCCGCCGGGCGGGTCCAGTCGGTCGCGCTGCGTCTCATCGCGGATCGGGAACGGGAGATCAAGGCGTTCGTCAAGACCGAGTACTGGTCGGTCGATGTGGCCTTGGAAGGCCGAACGCCTCCGTCATTGAGGGCGGGGTTGTACAAGATCGACGGCGGGCGGGTGAGCCTGCCGGACCAGGCGCAGACCGATCAGGTTGTTCGAGAGCTGAGGGAGCAAGAGTTCCGGATCACCGACCTGACCAGGAAGGAAAAGCGTCGCAATCCGGTCCCGCCGTTTACGACCAGTAAGCTGCAACAGGAAGCCGTTCGAAAGCTTCGCTTCACGGCCAGACGGGCGATGCAGATCGCCCAGCAACTCTACGAAGGGATCGAGGTCGGCGAGGAAGGCGCCGTAGGGCTGATCACCTATATGCGGACCGACTCGGTTCGTGTCTCTCAGGAAGCCCAGGCGGAAGCGGCCCGCTATATCGCTGAGCGATTCGGGCAGCCGTTTGTGCCGGATCGACCGCCTGCCTATCGCAGCGGCCGCGGCGCCCAGGAGGCCCACGAAGCGATCCGCCCGACCTCAGTGTACCGGGATCCGGTATCGCTTCGACAGTTTCTGACGAAGGATCAACTGGCCCTCTACACCCTGATCTGGAGCCGATTCGTGGCGTCTCAGATGCCGCCGGCCCTCTACGACGTCACCACTGTGACGATCCAGGGCGGGCGATTCACGCTGCGGGCCGGCGGTCGACACCAGCGGTTCGCCGGTTTTATGCAGGTCTATATCGAGGGGAGGGATGAGGCGCCGGAGACCAAGCCGACCGAGGCCAAGGACGAAACGGCCGAGGAGACGGCCGTTGAGGAAGAGGCCGAATTAACGCTCCCCCCTCTCGAGGTCGGGGACCCGTTGCGGCTGCTTGATGTGACCCCGGCTCAGCACTTTACGCAGCCTCCGCCACGCTTCACCGAGGCGACACTGGTGAAGGAGCTGGAGGAGCGGGGGATCGGACGCCCCAGCACCTATGCGGCCATCCTGAGCGTCATTCAGAACCGCGACTATGTGGTGAAGGCGCAGGGTAAATTCCGACCCACGGAGCTGGGCGGGATCGTCGTGGACCTGCTGGTGGAAAGCTTCCCTCGCGTGATGGACTACGAGTTTACGGCCAGGATGGAGACGACCCTGGATGAGATCGAAGAGGGACAGAAGAACTGGCTTGAGGAGATGCGTCGCTTCTATGAGCCGTTTTCCCAGTGGGTAAAAGAGGCCGCCGTCGGTATGCGGAATATCAAGGCGATGGAGGAAAAGACTGAGGAGATCTGCGAGCGGTGCGGCAGTGGAATGGTGATCCGCTGGGGCCGGTTCGGCCGCTTCCTGGCCTGTACCAATTACCCGGAGTGTAAGGGCACGCGCGAGTTGACGGCCGAACTGAAAGGAGAGCATGGGACGGATGAGGACACCGACGTCTCCGCTGAGGCTGTCACGGCGCCTTGCGAGAACTGCGGACGGCCTATGGTGATGAAGCGCGGCCGGTTTGGACCCTTCCTGGGTTGTTCCGGATACCCTGAGTGCAAGACGATCCGGAAGCTCTCGCAGGCGGAGGCGGCGAGTGCGCGGCCTGCGCCGCAGCCGACCGACGAGGTCTGCGAAAAGTGTGGTAGTCCGATGGTGTTGCGGGAGGGTCGATTTGGCCGCTTCCTGTCCTGCTCCACCTATCCTACCTGCAAGCATATTAAGCCTATTGCGATCGGGGTCAAGTGCCCGCAATGCGGGAGCCCTCTGTCGGAGCGACGCACCAAACGGGGCCGGGTCTTCTATGGGTGTACGGCGTATCCTAAATGCGCCTTTGCCATCTGGGATCGTCCGATCCAGGAACCTTGCCCGCAATGTGGGGCCGCCTTTCTGGTGGAGAAGAAACTGAAAGGCGGCGGGGTCTCGATCCGTTGTCATGCGGAAGGCTGTGCCTACGCGCGGGAGGCCGATACGACAGTACAGGCGAACGCGTGACAGAGATTGTTGTAGTTGGCGGAGGCTTGGCCGGAAGCGAAGCGGCCTGGCAGGCGGCGGAGCGGGGCGCCCATGTTCGCCTCTACGAGATGCGTCCGGCCTACCCCACACCCGCCCACAGGACCGACCGATTAGCCGAACTGGTCTGCAGCAACTCCCTGAAGTCGGATTCGCCGGACGATTGCCACGGCCTGTTAAAGCGGGAACTGACCGCGTATGGGTCGGTAATTATGACCGCCGCCCGGGCGCACGCCGTCCCAGCGGGATCGGCGCTGGCCGTTGATCGTGACGCCTTCGCCGCCGAGGTGACTGCCAGGCTTGCGCACCACCCGCGCATTACTATTGTTCGGGACGAGGTCAAGGCCATACCGGAAGAGAGGCCGGTGATTATTGCTACCGGTCCGTTGACCTCCGAGCGGCTGGCCGGCGCGCTGCGCGATCGATTCGTGAACTATCCGGCATCGGTAGACTCGTCCGTCGATACGCAGGATCTGCTCTATTTCTATGACGCCATCTCACCCATCATCGCTGGGGATACTATTGACCGGACCGTGACGTTTGCCGCCTCTCGCTACGACAAGGGAGGGGACGATTATCTGAATTGTCCGATGACCCGGGAGGAGTATCGCCTCTTTTGGCAGTCAATCAGGACGGCGGAGTTGGCGCCGATCCACTCGTTCGAGGAGGCGCGATATTTTGAAGGGTGTCTCCCGATCGAGGTGTTGGCGGCTCGGGGCGAGGATGCCTTGCGGTTCGGACCGATGAAACCGGTAGGCCTGATCGATCCCAGGACCGGACGTCGGCCCTGCGCCGTCGTACAACTCCGACTGGAGAACCGGGAAGGGACGATGTACAATATAGTGGGGTTTCAGACCCGCCTGAAGTGGGGCGAGCAGCACCGGATCCTCCGAACGATTCCCGGGCTGGGCGGCGCCGAATTCCTCAGATATGGCTCGATCCACCGCAATACCTTTATCAATGCACCGACACTACTCCGGGAGACGATGCAGTTGAAAGGCGACCCAGGGATCTTGCTGGCCGGGCAGCTTACCGGCGTGGAGGGATACCTGGAATCGGCCGGGAGCGGCTTGTTGGCCGGGATCAACGCGGTCAAACTCGTACACGGCGAGACACCGGTCGTGCTGCCGCCGACGACAGCCCTCGGGTCCCTCATCCGTCACATCTGCCACGCGGACGCCCTCACCTTCCAGCCGATGAACGTCAACTTCGGCCTCCTCCCGCCGCTCGACCAGCTGATCCGCGCCAAGCGCGACCGGCGCCAGGCCCTTGCCGCCCGAGCCCTCCGTAACCTGCCTGATCTCGCATGACGAACTAAAACAGAATGTTCACACCATACCTTTGTCTTGATGTTGGAATCCACCTCACCGCTTCAGGACATACCTTTGACGTGCTCGATCGCCTTGAGAAACCCGCCGACGCCGACAATTTGTGGTGTCGTGAAGTTGTGCGGGAAGTCTTTTCTGTTTTTTGTCACTATGTAATCAGCCCTGCCGGCAAGCGCCGCTTCAAGGAACTTTTCGTCATCCCGGTCTTTACACAGACCGCTCGTGGCCACTGGTTGCACTTTTACCGCCCTCTCGAATATTAACTCCAGCAATTCCTCGGATTTGTGGGCCGGAATGGCATTGTCAAATACATGGATCACGTCCACATATTCACGAAACACCGCGCGAGATATCACCAGATCGAAGTCGCCGTCCCGAAACCGCCCGATAATCCTGGCCGATCCGCCGTTACCGTTGAGGAGACCCGCAAGCAAGACATTGGTGTCGATGACCGCCCTCACATGCGCGTCCCCTGCCGGACTTTCTTCACCGCCTTATCGATGTCTTTCTCTGTGATGCCGGCGTGTGCTGCCGCATTGCGAACTGCGCTCAAGGCATCGTCGAATCTCTTATCCCAATCTACCCCTCTGTCGCTCACCCGCTTGGGCACGATGACAATCACGTTGTCCTGGTAGCGAATATCCACGTAATCCCCTTCTTCAATGTGGGCCTTGCGCCGTACGGCGGCTGGGATGGTGACCTGAGCGAATTTTTTGACCTTGACCATCGACATGGATGTACCTCCTTCTCTAAAATTATAATAAACGAAAGTTATTATATCGTGAGAACGGTGTCAAGCAATTCGGGAGAGCGCCAAAAAACAGTGGGCGTCAGGCCTTGGCCGCCTGCGCCCACCGCGACTTACCTGGCCTGACGTGAACAGTGTGGGGATCCAAAAGCCCCACACTGTTCACGTCTCTGGCAATCTCACAGCGCTGGTTGGGCAGGACGAGAGTGTTTCGTTTCACTCGCAATGACGAACCGTATCGCATTTCTCAGAAAGGTGATTTTTCTTGACAGGGGATAGGGGGAATTAGTAAGAAGAGTCCTCACTTTGCGTAAACTTTGTGGTCTTACACTGAGAGGTCTTGTCGAGAGGTGTGCAAAAGAAGTCAGGCGGCAACCTCCCCGGCTCGCTCCATGACGCGCACTCCATTGACGAACGTAACGCCGTGAGCGACCTCCTGCAACAACTCCGCGGCGTTCAGTCGGCGAAATCGCTGTCAGGCCACCAGCAGCATCTTCCAGAGAACCGCGGTGGCATTCTCCACCTTCTTGAAGCGTTTCGCCGCATCGGTCCTGAGCCGCAAGGCGGCAAAGGGCGACTCGATCGGATTACTGGTCCGCAGGTGCACCCAGTGCTCCTTGGAAAGCTGGTAGAAGGTCAGCATCCGCTCCCAGTCCCGATCGAGCCGCCGGCGCACCGATAGACTGGAGCGGTCTGGACCACCTGCCTACGGACTGAAGAACGAATTGGACCGGCCCATGGATGCAGGCGACGCGAGATTGATCGATCTGCGCGATCATCGTTGCCAGAAATTGCTCGATGATTTTATCTGCCTCTACGATCGAACCTTCACGGATCCCACGGAACGGGAGGATCCTAGTCAGTGGCATGATCGGTTGTGCCCTTCACTCGCCTGATTGCCCGACTCTTCCATGCTCTTGTCGGCGGGTGTTGGCTTATCTGGCTTAGTCGGTTTCATCGCCACGCTTAGGGCTACTGGCGAGGCGTGCTCCTGCGGGCGGGGGGTGCGTTTCTCATCCTGGCCCTGCTGTGGATAGTGCTTGCGTCTCTGTATACGCAGCTCTTGGCCGCGTTCGCCCGTCCCCTGATCCCCTCGATCGAATCCTCGCCTGGTACCCGCTACCTCGTGGAGGGGACCCGGATCATCGCACAGCGTCCGCTCATGCGGCAAACGATCACGAATGTGACGACGAGCCGTACGCCCCTGCATGAGACCTCCGCCGACTATCCCATCGCGCTGCTGGCCGCGCTCGTGCTTGCGACACCAGGCTGGTCGCTCACGCGACGGGGCCGGGTCTTGGCTGTGACTGTGGGCCTGCTCATCCTGACCCAATTCCTCTCGTTCCTCATCAATATCGAGTACACGAAGCTGTGGCCACAGAAGACCGCCGTCGGCCTCGTCGTCTCGACCGATTACTCGAAGGCGAAGATGATTCTGTTCGATTGGCTGTATGCCTTCTCAGAGTTTATGGGCCGCGGCTTCTTTGCGCTGTTGCTGTACTTCGGAGCGATTACCCTGGTCTGGGGCCGCCCGGAGGACCGGATACTCGACGCTACGGTCGGAAGGAACGCGCCCTGCCCCTGTGGGAGCGGGCTGAAGGCTAAGCGATGCTGCGGAGGGTAAGCAAGGGGGGAGGCGGGACGTTGGTGGCGGTCATTCAATCCGACCTCGGTGCCTCTGGCGCGGGCCCTCGGTCGGTTCATTCTGCGTTCGGTTGCAGAGCTGGCTCGTCGACAGAAAGGTGTGGTAGAATAGAACCATAATACAGAAGATCGTCAAGAAATTTCACTTGCAAGACCGTGCGTATTCCGATTAATCTTGCCACTGATTCCGATTTGAATATTGCCATCGATTCCGATCCAAAAATGCCACCCAACCAATACTCCACTTGATCGCAATCGTTTATGATGCGGATCTTTCCATTTTGCCTCCTGGCCGCTGATAGCTGCAAGCTTTTTCGCTTGACAGGTCCGGGAGGGACGTAGTTCACACCACCGCGAGTCAGGGACCGGCGCACTACGCAAGGGAAACGGTACGATGACGTGCTGGGATTGCATGTTCGGTGGCGACACCACCACCTATATACCACCTCCACCTCACACCATACGACCTACAGCACCGCCGAGGGCTGCGCGCCGCAGACCGAGGAGACCGTAACAACCACCGCGGCGTTCGGACCCGCGTGGATCTGCATCGGCGATGATGGAGGGGATAAGATCTACCCGAACTGCAGCCCGGGATTCCCCTTCGAGATCATAGCGGGCTCCGTCAATTACAACACGAATACGCACACGGAGACGTATGTGTGCAGTGCCGATCCGGCCGCCATCCCCACCCTCTCCGAATGGGCGCAGCTCGACATGGCCGCCCTGCTGGTCGGCGGCGGCCTGCTGGCGATACGAAGACAGGCTAAAGGCTGAAGACCGAAGTCACGTACGTCGGGTTAGCGTCGCGTAACCCGACATTCGCCTTCGAGCCACCAGGTGACGGCCTGAACGGCCTCACCCGACCTACGTTGCGACGTCCTGCTTGTCCCCTTCATCAGCCGTCGTCGCCGCTTTCAACTTAAGTATACGCTCCACTCCACAGTTGCTCCAGGAACTCCCTGAACGGAAGCGCAGTCACTTGTCCGATGGTTCGTGGACGCGGCTCAAGACTCACACAGAGATAGCGCTTTAAGTTCTTTTCCTCCGCCAGTGCCAGCAGCGATTTCAGGTCCTGTGGCGACAGGTGTTCTTTTGCCTTCACCTCCACCGCCGTATGATCGCCGATGATAAAATCTACCTCAAATCCCGACGTGGATCGCCAGTAGCTGAGCGGCTCTCCGAAGACATAGTCACGATAACTGAGCAGTTCGTGCATGACGTAGGTCTCGAACGCCTCGCCGAACTCAGGGGTGCCGGGTCGATACTCGCGACCTTGCAGCGCTGCGACCACCCCGATGTCGAAAAAGTAATACTTCGAGGACGCCACAGGCTTTCTTTTCTTTGACCGGCGCCACGCGGGCAGTTCGTGGAGCACCAGCGTATCCTGAAGAATCTCGAAGTATTCGTACACTGTTGTACGTGCCACTTGGGCATCATTGGCGACATTCGTAAAGTTTACGATCGTTCCATTACACAGGGCGGCCACTCGGAGAAAACGGCTGAAGGCTGGAACGTTACGGGTCATTCCTTCGGCGACGATCTCTTGCTGAAGATACGATCCCGCATAGGCTTGGAGATCGGCGCGCGGATCGTCCGAAAAGTAGATCGATGGGAGCAGCCCGCGTTCAACGGCGCGGATCAGATCGAACCGTCGGCCCAGTTCCCGGTATGTGAGCGGATGAAGGTGCGTTGTGCGCGCGCGCCCTCCCAAGAGGTTGACGCCGCCGCGACGGAGCTTGCGCGCGCTGGAGCCGGTGAGCAAAAAACGTATGCCGCGCTCTTCGATGAGGCGGTGCACCTCGTTCAGCAGTTCAGGCAGGCGTTGAATCTCATCGATGACGACCACGCGGTCGTGCGGGGTGAGTTCCTGTGCGATGCGCTCGGGTCTGCGACTGAGCGCCAGATAGATTGAGCTGTCCAGCAGATCGTAGACCCGCGTACCTTGCAAGGCGTGACGAATCAAAAATGTCTTTCCCGTCTGCCGTGGCCCTAGAAGGAAATAGGATTTGTTCTCCAGCAGAGCAGGAAGATCCAGGATGCGTGCTATTTTGGGTGGGTTGTCATGTGTCGTCGTCATAGTCATATATGATGCCAAATGACGATAGCGTCGTCAACACCTAATACGGTGGCTGGCTTCCTGCCCCTGAACATCCTGCACGAACCCGTAGTTGTCCCCTTCACCCGCGTCAGCGTCCGGCTCTTCCACGACTTCCTTCTCAGACCTTGAGCGCCTGCTCCTTGGCCATGCGTATTGCCGTCGGCGTCTGTGGTTTTGCGGCCGGCGCTATGCCTTCTTCGAGTTCATGTTTTGCCTTGATCTTTCGACCTATTCCTCGTATCGTACCGAACAGGCGCAGACGCGGGTTGAGCAGATGCTGGAACAGATCGAGGCGTACCTGTTGTATCTTCAGGCGGAGCGAGCAGCGTCCCCGCATACGCTGAAGAACTATGCGATCGACTTGCAGCAGTTCCGGACGTTTCTTAGGGCCGGCGAGTCATCGCAGTTGGAACCTACCGTAAGCGCGGTCGAACGACCTGTTGTCAGAGATACAGGACGAGGGGATGCCCTGCACCGGCAGATCAAGCCGGGTGAGATCGACGTGCTGGCGATCAGGGCCTTCGTGGCGGATCTACATAGAAGGGGGATCGCGCGAAGCAGCATCGCGCGGAAGCTTGCGACCCTGCGATCGTTCTTCCGATACCTGTGCCGGGAGGGTGTTGTTGCTGCGAATCCGGCGAAGCTGGTATCCACCCCGAAGCTGCCGAAGCGGCTTCCGGCCTATCTGACCGTGGACGAGGTTGATCGGCTCTTGGCGTCGCCTGGCGAACAGGATCTCCCTGGCGCCCGCGATTTGGCGATTCTGGAACTCTTTTATGCCTCGGGCATCAGATTGAGCGAGCTGACGGGATTAGATGTACGGGATGTAGATATCCGAGAGGGTCTTGTTCGGGTAAAAGGTAAGGGGGGTAAGGAGCGGATCGTTCCAGTAGGGTCGAAGGCGATCGTTGCTCTGAGGCGCTATCTCGATAGGCGGAGCGATCTGATCCATGAATCGAAGCGAGTAGCCCCCGAGTCTGTCGCGTTGTTCCTCAACCGACAAGGCGGCCGCTTGAGCCAGCGGAGCATTGCTCGAATCGTCTTAAAACACCTGAATCAGAGCGGTGTGGGGCCGAAGATCACGCCTCATGGGCTGCGTCACAGCTATGCCACGCACCTGCTTCAGGCTGGAGCCGATCTCCGCGCAATTCAGGAACTGCTGGGGCATTCACGGCTCTCGACGACCCAGCGGTATACCCACCTGAATCTGGATCACCTGATGGCGGTTTACGATAAGGCGCATCCGAGAGCCTAAGAGCTAGGGTATAGGAGTTAGGGTGGAGGGTATAGGGGGTAGGGTGCAAAGAGTTCGGAGTACAACGATCCTGGCAGTGCGGCATAAGGGGAAAGTGGTGGTGGCCGGGGACGGACAGGTCTCCTTTGGCGAGACCGTGATGAAGCAGACTGCCCGCAAGGTCCGTCGGCTGTGGAACGATCGGGTGATCGCCGGTTTTGCCGGCGCTGCGGCCGATGCGTTTGCCCTCCAATCGAGGTTTGAGGCGAAACTCGAGGCGTTCAGCGGCAACCTACCGCGCGCTGCGGTTGAGTTGGCGAAGGATTGGCGCACCGACCGGGCCCTCCGCCGATTAGAGGCGTTGTTGGTGGCGGTCGACAGGGAGCATTCGCTGGTCATTTCGGGGACGGGGGACGTGATCGAGCCAGACGACGGGGTGGTCGGCATCGGCTCCGGTGGGCAGTACGCGGTTGCCGCAGCTCGAGCCCTTATCGGCTTCTCAGAGCTTGATGCGAGAAGGATTGCCGAGGAGGCGATGAAGATCGCCGCCTCTATCTGCGTCTATACGAACGATACGATTACGATTGAAGAGCTATAACAGCGTACTAAGGTACAAGGGGCGGGCGACGGGTGACTCTGCTTAATCTCGCCGTACGTCCGTGTACGGCTCGAATCGGCGCCGGCAGGCTGCGCTGCCCATGCTTCGCCTGCCATCGACGACGCGTCGTCACCCGCCGTCCACCCCGATGGCAGTGTATCGGGCGCACGGTGCGCGCCCGATATGAGGTATGGTGAGGTACTCATGGAACAGTTGACACCGCGACAGATTGTGGCCGAGCTGGATAAATATATTATCGGTCAGAAGGAAGCAAAACGGGCCGTTGCGATTGCGCTGCGCAATCGGTGGCGGCGGCAGAAGCTTCCGGCGGAGCTGCGGGATGAGGTGGCGCCGAAGAACATTATTATGATCGGCCCGACAGGAGTGGGTAAGACCGAGATTGCCCGCCGTCTTGCCAAACTGGTTGATGCCCCGTTTATCAAGGTGGAGGCCAGCAAGTACACCGAAGTAGGCTACGTCGGACGCGACGTCGAATCGATGGTGCGGGATCTGACCGAACTGGCGGTGGATATGGTGAAGGCGGAAAGAATCAAGGGGGTCCAGGAGCGGGCGAGGGAGCTGGCAGAAGAGCGGCTCCTGGATCTGCTGTTGCCCGTCAGCAGGATGCCGACAACCCCCGGCGTCGAGCAAACCTTGGACGCGAGCACAGTCACCTCGGCGGCAGAGACTCGCGAAAAACTCAGGAAGCGGCTGCACGAGGGGAAGCTGGACGACCGCACTGTAGAGTTAGAGGTCAAGGATCGCGCGATGCCGATGGTGGAGATTTTCAGCGGCGCCGGCATGGAGGGGATGGACATCAATATGAAGGAGATGCTGGGGAGCCTGTTGCCCCAGCGGACCAAGCGACGCAAGGTCAAGATTCGGGAAGCCCAGCGGATTCTTGCCCAGGAAGAGGCCGATAAGCTGATCGATGTGGACGAGGTAAGGTCGGAAGCGGTTCGCCGCGTCGAGGACTCCGGAATCGTCTTCCTGGATGAGATCGATAAGATCGCCGGTCGCGATTCGGGTCACGGCCCGGATGTTTCGCGCCAGGGTGTGCAACGCGACCTTTTACCGATTGTCGAGGGGTGCACGGTCAACACCAAGTATGGCCTGGTACGGACCGATCACATCCTGTTTATTGCAGCCGGCGCGTTCCATGTCTCCAAACCGTCGGACCTGATTCCGGAGTTGCAGGGGCGCTTCCCGCTACGTGTAGAACTGGCCAGTCTTACACAAGATGACTTCGTCAGGATCCTTACAGAGCCGCAAAATGCCCTGATCAAGCAGTATACCGCGCTTCTGGAGACAGAGGAGGTCACGCTGGACTTTACCGAAGATGCCATTCAGGAGCTTGCGGCTACCGCATGCGCCGTCAATCAGGCGACTGAGAATATCGGTGCCCGCCGCTTGTACACCATTCTGGAGCGGCTGCTGGATGAAATCTCGTTTGAGGCGCCTGCCATGCAAGGAGCCCAGGTGACGATCAATGCTGCGTATGTTCGTGAGCGGCTTCAGGAGATCGTCAAGAGCGAGGACCTGAGCCGTTATATTCTGTAAGGCAGCGATCAGCAATCAGCTACCAGGTGAAATCGTTGCAACCAGTGGAGTGGATGGTGGGGCAGCGGAAGACGTTAGAGGTCCGGCGCGGAATCGATAAGGCAAATGTCCTGATCGAGGCGCTGCCGTACATCAAGACATTTGCCGGGAAGACGGTCGTCATCAAGTACGGCGGCGCGGCGATGACGGATGAGGCGCTCAAGCGGTCGGTGGCGCTGGACGTCATTCTCATGCGATACGTCGGGATGCAACCGGTTGTTGTCCACGGCGGCGGCCCTGAGATCAGCAGGGCGATGGAGCGGGCAGGACTGAAGCCGACCTTTATCTCCGGATTTCGGGTGACCGACCGGGAGACGATGAAGATCGTTGAGATGGTGATGGTGGGCCAGATCAATCAGGAACTGGTGGCGCTTATCAACAGCAGCGGCGGGTCGGCCGTCGGCCTTTCAGGCAAGGACGGCGGGTTGATCCGGGCGAAGAAGGCCGGTCCGGCTGCGGCCGCTGAGCCTCCAACTGGTGCGGCCGAGCCGCAGATCGATCTGGGGTTTGTTGGCGAGATTGTTGCTGTTGACGAACGGGTTCTACTTGCCCTGGAGCGCGACGGATTCACGCCGGTGGTGGCCCCAACCGGCGTCGATGAGGCGGGCGTGACATACAACATCAATGCCGATCTGGCGGCCGGCGCAATCGCGTCGGCCCTGCAAGCGGAAAAGCTCATCTTCCTGACCGACACCGACGGTATTCTGGACAAGGATGACGCCCTTATTCCTACGCTGAACAGGCACAGGGTGGAGCAACTTATCGCCGATGGCGTCATCTCGGGGGGGATGCTGCCAAAGGTTCAGGCCTGTCTGACGGCGTTGGACAAAGGGGTTGAGAAGACGCATATCGTCAACGGCACCATTCCCCATGCCCTTCTGCTGGAGTTTTTCACATCGGAGGGGGTCGGTACGGAGATCGTGGCGTAGATGTCGGCGACCGATGAATTAATGGCGCAGGCGGCTCGCTGGCTGGCCAACACTTATGCCCGCTTTCCGGTGGCGCTGGTGAAGGGCAGCGGTGTGCGGGTCTGGGACGCTGAGGGCAAGGCGTATCTCGACTTCGCAGCCGGTATCGCCGTGGATGTCCTGGGTCACTGCCACCCCAAGGTGGTGGAAGCTATCAGGGTGCAGGCCGAGACGCTGCTGCACGTCTCGAACCTCTACTATATTGAGCCGCAGGTTCGATTGGCCCGCGCGCTGAGCGAACAGTCGTTTGGCGGCAAGGTCTTCTTCTGCAATAGCGGGGCGGAGGCGAATGAGGCGGCCATCAAACTGGCTCGCCGCTATGCCAAGGCGCGGTGGAGTTCCGACCGATACGAGATCGTCTGCATGCGGGACTCGTTCCATGGCCGGACGATGGCCACAGTGACCGCCACCGGTCAGGCCAAGTACAGCCAGGGTTTTGAGCCGCTCCTGCCGGGCTTCAAGCATATCCCGTTCAACGATCTGCCGGCGGCGGAGCGGGCGATCGACTCCCGGACCTGTGCTGTGCTGGTAGAGCCGATTCAGGGCGAGGGGGGCGTGAGAGTCCCGGACGACGACTACCTGCCTGGCCTTCGACAACTCTGTTCGGAGCGGGAGGTCCTCCTGATGCTGGATGAGGTCCAGACAGGGATGGGGCGGACCGGGCGCCTCTTCGCCTATGAGCACTCCGGAATCGAACCCGACGTCATGACGCTCGCCAAGGGGTTGGGCGGGGGACTGCCGATCGGCGCCATGATCGCAAAGGAGACCGTTGCTGATGCCTTTGTACCGGGCAGTCACGCGTCGACCTTCGGCGGTAACCCGTTTGTGGCGACCGTGGCCGTGGCTGTTCTGACTGAGATCCTCGACGCGCAGTTGCCGGGGCACGCGGCAAAGATCGGCGCCTATTTCCTCGAACGCCTGCAGCAACTGGCTACGCGATGCCCTATTGTGAAAGAGGCGCGCGGCAGGGGACTGATGCTCGCATTGGAGCTGACGGTACCCGCGAAACCGATCGTCGAACGCTGCCTTGAGCGCGGCCTGCTGATTCTGGTTGCGGGAGACCAGGTCCTGCGTTTCGTGCCGCCGCTGATTATCGGCGAGGTTGAGGTCGATGAGGCGATACGTATTCTCGATCTGGCTCTGACGGAGAAATCGTCATGAAAAAGGATCTTCTGTCGATCAGTGACCTGACGGTCTCCGAGATCGACTCACTATTTTTCCTGGCCGCTGATCTGAAGGCGCAGCAGCGCAAAGGGGTGGCCCACCCACTGTTGCCCGGTAAGACACTGGGCATGATCTTCGAGAAGCCATCACTCAGGACTCGAGTCACCTTTGAGGTCGGGATGGCCCAGTTGGGCGGCCGCGCCATCTATTTGGCGCCCGCCGAGATCCAGCTTGGGGTACGGGAGACCGTCAAGGATGTGGCGAAGAATCTCGAGCGATGGGTTGATGGGATTATCGCGCGAACCTTCGCCCACCGGACCGTGGAGGAACTGGCCGCTCATGCGGCGGTCCCGGTCATCAACGGGCTGAGCGACCTGACTCACCCATGCCAGATTCTTGCGGATCTCTTTACCCTTCAGGAAAAGTGCGGCACGCTGCACGGCGTGAAGGTCGCCTACATCGGTGACGGCAATAACGTCTGTCATTCATGGCTGTACGGCGCGGCGAGGACCGGCATCGAGCTGCACGTGGCCTGCCCCAAAGGGTACGAGCCGGACGCTGGTATCGTGGCTGCCTCTCGGCAGGAGGCTGAAGCCGCCGGTGGGCGCATTACCTTGCTGAACGATGCGAGGGCTGCGGCGGAGAGGGCTGATGTCCTGTATACCGATGTCTGGACCAGCATGGGCCAGGAGACAGAGACGGCGAAGCGGCGGCATGACTTCCGAGGATTTCAGGTCAATGCAGCACTGGTCCGACTGGCCAAACCCGACGTCCTGGTCATGCATTGCCTGCCGGCCCACCGCGGCGAAGAGATTACCGACGAGGTCCTCGACGGCCCGCATTCCATCGTCTACGACGAGGCTGAGAACCGACTGCATGTACAGAAGGCTATCCTGGTGACGCTGTTGGGTCACCGGTCCACGGTTTGAGGTGTCGAGTGCGGCTCCCGGGAGACCGGCACAGAGATTGGTTTGATCACCCTTCTTCTGCGGGAGGGGGTGGAGGGGAGGGGTGAAGGTGACGGATTGGAAAGAACGCATTTCGATAGATCCTAACGTCTGCCACGGGAAACCCTGCATTAAGGGAACCAGAATTTGGGTGTCCTTGATCGTGGATAACTTGGCGTTCGGTTCAAGCGAAGAAGAGATCTTTGAAGCATACCCGTCGCTGACAAGAGAAGATATCAGGGCCGCGCTTGCCTACGCCGCCGAAATGGCGAGAGAGCGGTACGTGGACATCCCAATTAAACAAACCGCGTGAAACTCGCGTGAAAATCAAACTTGATGAATGCGTGGATGCCCGCCACGCCGAGTTCCTGCGCCAGGCGGGTCACGAAACCACGACGGTTCGGGATCAAGGGCTTCTCGGGGCAGCCGACACTGCGCTCTACGAGCACTGCACGTTGGAGGACCATATCCTGGTGACTCTTGATCTGGATTTTTCCGATGTGCTCCGCTTCCCTCCCGAACGAACTCCCGGCTTGGTGGTTCTCCGCGGTCCTAACGATCTCTTCCACACCGTGCGGATTCTCGTCCATACCTTGGCCAACGCCCTTACGTGGAATACGCCAACAGGTCGTCTCTGGATTGTCGAACCTGGCCGTCTCAGGGTTCACGAACCGGCCTATGAAGCTGACGAGTGAGCTTCCGTAGACCGTCAGACCAAAACAGACGGTAGGAAGATGTCGGTCGAGTAGCAGAGTAGCAACTCTACACGACAACACAAATCTCAAACAGTTTGTCATTCCGGGCTTGACGCGGAATCCAGTGTCTTTCTAAATTCCCGCCTTTTCAGAAGTAACGATTATTGTTGTGATTTGTAACCCTACATCAGTAGTGTCCAATGTTTGAGACTTGGCTCGATACTAATGTTGTTCGCCGATGGAATCTGCGGTTAAACACTGCTGAAGCCCGCAAGTTCTTCAAGTACGTTCAGGACTTCAAGCTTAAGATCTTTCTGCCTGAGGTAGTCCTCCGTGAGCTAGTGCAGAATTATGCGGATGAAGCATCGGAGTGCCGCCGAAAACAGAATGAGTTAAAGAAATCTTTGGCGAAACTCGGATTCTCAGTTGACGAGGGAAAAGGGGATGCCGTTCCAGGTAACCTTGATGACTACTTCCACAATCTCTTAACCCACCAGTGCGCTGAGAAATCGATCACAGTAGTTCCTCTCAGCAAGGTACCCGTAGAGCGCCTCCTCGACATGGCTATCAAACGCATTGCTCCTTTCCAACAAAAGGGAGAGCGTGGTTTTCGAGATGCTCTCATTCTTTTCTGCCTCCTGGAGCACACTCGACAGCCTAAGCAGGGTCCGGTATTCCTGGTATCAGAGGATAAAGTCTTCAAGGAAGAAAGCATCGGCGTTCTAGCGGCAGAGTACGGTGTCGATCTCGCTGTGTATGAGTCAGTCGATACCTTCACAACTTTTTTAGACACTCTGCGCGATCAATTAATCCAGGGAATGAAGCGGAAACAAGCAGAACGAGTCCGCGCCTTTCTGCGCGAGCACACAGACGAAATTAAGCGCTTTATTCAGGAGAATGCTGAGTTCGAGGAGGCGTTCCTGTCTGGTGGGCTGTTCTCTGGTGCGCCATACCTCGGGACGATTCGCCGCGTCGGGAACATTGTGCTTAAGGACATTGCCAAAGTCACGACCATCCAAGAGGACTCCGGTGAACAAGGCATCGTCACTGTTCTTATCACCTTCGAGGTGCGCTTAGAGATAGAGCTAGAGACCGAAAAACTATGGGTTCCGGAGGAGCCCAAACGATATCGAGTCGGGCAGGAGGTTGAACAAATAATCCCTATTTTCAGGCCACAGCTACAAATGACGCGAGTAAACCGTGCAGTGGTCTGCGAGGCAGTCGCCAAAGAGCGGACGGAAGATAACAGGCTTAGCGATCTGCAATTGAAAGAGGTTAAGCTCCGGGCGAATCCCTTCGAGGCACTGAGGGTACCATGAGTAGCGGGCAGATGAAGGGAGGTGGCATGACCGTCCAGCGGGCTACGGCAGAGGCTTCCTGACAGCGTTCAAGGCGCTCTCCAAGCAGGAGCAGGAGGTCATCCTCAGCCGAGTCGCGGAGGATCGGAAGCTCCGTCGACTGCTTGAGGATATTATAGACCAGCTCGCCATCAAGGAGGAACGGGGCAAACCCTCCAGACCCCTTCGAGAGTATATCAAGGATCGTGAGCGGAAAGAGCAAGAAAGGGCCGGGCCGAGGAGGTGATGGCTTATACTGTTCGGCTCAAGCCCAGAGCGGAGCACGATTTGGATCGGCTCCCTCTCCCGGTGGCAGGACGAGTCGCAAGGGCGATGATCACCCGCGGGGTCTCTCGGCAAAGCGGGGCGTTTGTACAGCCGAAAGGACGAGGGAGCCTGACGTTGAGCCAGCCTCAACAATGTATGGAAATGTCTTGAAAATTCACCATTGGATGGTAGAATATCTACCATGCTGAGGCGGCATCTCCAGCAAATGGTAGAGCGGTCCCTGGCTGACTTCCCGGTGGTGCTCATCACCGGGGCCCGCCAGGTGGGCAAGTCCACGCTTGCTCAGGCCCTCATCACCCAAGACTGGCGGGCTGCCTACCTGACCTTGGACGACCGGACGGTACTGGACGCCGCCCTGAACGATCCTGAGGGCTTTCTGGTGGCGAATCCCACTCCGCTGGTCATTGATGAGGTGCAGCGAGCCCCCGATCTCCTCCGGGCCATCAAGCGGTGGGTGGATCGCGAACGGAAGAGCGGCCAGTTCCTGTTGACCGGCTCGGCCAACCTGATGACCCTCCGAACTGTCAGCGAGTCGCTGGCGGGACGGGTCGCGCTGCACCATCTCTTTCCCTTCTCCTGGGCTGAACGGCTCGGCCGCGGAGTGTCGCCCTTTCTGGGTGAGCTGTTCGAGGTGGACGACGCCAGGGTCCTGCTGAAGAGGTGGCGGAGACGCGATCGGCCGGCTACGGATCTCGTGGATGCCATCCTGTGGGGCGGCTATCCCCCAGCGAGCCTCATGCGATCCGCAGCAAGCCGCCGCCGATGGTTCGATAGCTATCGGCAGACCTATCTGGAACGCGACCTCCGGGACCTGGCGAACATCCAATACCTGACGGACTTCGGCCGCCTGTTGATCCTTACTGCGATCCGTACCGGCCAGACGATCAACATGGCGGCTTTTTCTCGGGAGCTTGGCCTCTCCCAGATGACCCTCAAACGGTACCTTGACCTCTTGGTCCTGACTTACCAGGTGTCCATGGTCCCTGCCTACCACGTCAATGTGGGCCTGCGCCTGGTGAAGACACCCAAGCTTTACGTCACCGATACCGGACTGGCGTGCCACCTGAGCGGGACGAGAGATTGGGTCACGTTGGAGCGACAGGGGCGCGTAGGGGCTTTGGTGGAGACCTGGGTGGCCAACGAGCTGGACAAGTGGATCGCCTGCCAGGAGGATGACTACCGGCTCTACTTCTGGCGCACACACACGGGTCAGGAGGTGGATTTCCTTCTGGTACGAGGAGAAGAGATTGTTGCCATCGAAGTCAAAGCAACCACCAAAGTAGAACGGGGCGACCTGGCTGGGATCGAGGCGTGTGAGCGGGCTCTCGGGGATCGGGTCCGCTTCTCGGTCGTGCTGTATCGAGGCGAGCAGGTGCTGGGGCTTGGACCGCGCCGCCTGGCGGTTCCCCTTGAGACGGCGTTCCTGGGTGGGGTCAGGACATGATGTGACGTTCTTACGGACTCGATGGGGCGGGCATCGCATGGCCGGTGCAGGATGATTTCGCGACTCGGATGACGTGATGGCTGGAAAGGAAAGGATGCAGCAGGCGCGGGAGGCCAAGAACTATGTAGCAGGGCATCGGGAGCGGCTGCGGGCTCGCTACCGGCTGAGCGGCGAGGTTGCGCTCCAGGATTACGAGCTCTTGGAACTCCTCCTGACCTATGCTATTCCCAGACGCGACACCAAGCTGCTCGCCAAGAGGCTCCTGGAACGATTCGGCACGCTTGCCCGCGTCGTTGAAGCTGAGCCGGCAGCCCTGGAAGCAATAGACGGGATGGGGCCACAAGCGGCGACTCTCATCTCCTTGATCCGGCCACTCGCCACGCGGTTCCTGACGGAAGCGCCAGCGCCAAAGATCCTCCTCAGATCCACTGGCGACGCGGAGGCCTATTTTCAGGCCAAGCTGAAAGGTCTGCCGGAAGAGGAAGTCCATGTCGCGTTCGTGAATTCGAAAAACGCGGTGACGGCCACCGAGTGCCTGCAGCGCGGGACGGTCGATCAGTCAGTTGTGTACGTTAGGAAGGTGATCGAGCGCGCCTTGGTGCATAAGGCCAGCGGTTTTCTTCTGGCCCATAATCACCCCAGCGGTGACCCCACGCCGTCTCCCCAGGACCGGGAGATCACCCAGGCGTTGAAGACCGCCGCGGCGACCGTTGGTGTGCGCTTCCTCGACCACCTGGTCATCGGTGATGGTGCTCCGTTTAGCTTTAAGGCGGTAGGTCTGTTGTAGGTCTTACAAGGCTGGAGTTGGTATTCAGGCACGCTGCAACGCCTCCAGATTGTGCTTCGCAATAGCAAGCTGCCAGTCGCGGCCAAAGAGACTGAAATCTTCCATCTGAAACACGGCCTCGTTTTTCAGATCAACATATTGACTAAAATCTCTAAAAAATACGGGGATACCTGCAACGATCGCGTTGTAGTGCAGCATCGGTTTGCCGAACGCTCGATCAATTGCAACCACGTTGACCTCTGAATGAAGCTCCTTGGACAGTCGTAATGCAATGTCGGTGATATGCTCGAACATCTCTTCTGCACCAGGGTGCTGTTGTGAAAACACCACGGCAATATCGATATCAGAATCCGGTCTTGGAGACCCTTTGGCCCACGAGCCGTACAAGAAGGCCATCTCTATCCCATAGCGCCCCGCGTTGTTTCTAAAAAAATTCTCTAAATGGCTGATGATGTCCTGCCTGGGTTCCACAAGATACTCCTCTATCTCTTTCGGTTCTTCGGCTCAGCCTTTTTTAGCTGCAATATACGGAATGATATACTAAAATACCGTTTTTGTCATGGAGACCGACAGTATCCCCAAAAGCTGATCGGTAAGCGGCGATGGACTACATGGCCTAATGCCTCCTCGCGTGAACAGCGGATTGAGGAAGAGAGCATGCAAAAGGTGAAGAAGATCGTACTGGCGTACTCCGGCGGCCTTGACACGTCGGTGATCCTGCGCTGGCTGATCGAGACCTACCAGGCCGAGGTGATTGCGTTCTGCGCCGACCTGGGACAGGGAGAGGAGCTGGACCCGGTTCGCGAGAAAGCGCTTAAGACGGGCGCCAGCAAGGTCTACATCAAAGACCTGCGGGAAGAGTTTGTCAGGGATTTCGTCTTTCCCTGTGTGAAGGCGAATGCCGTCTATGAGGGACGCTATCTGCTCGGCACATCGATGGCGAGGCCGCTGATCGCGAAACATCAGATGGCGGTGGCGAAAAAGGAGGGCGCGGATGCAGTGGCGCACGGCGCAACCGGCAAGGGGAACGATCAGGTCCGTTTCGAGCTCGCCTGCTATGCCATCGATCCGCATATCCGGATCATCTCGCCATGGCGCGAATGGGATCTCAATTCGCGGTCCGATCTGATTGCCTATGCGCGGAGGCACGACATTCCAGTGCCGATTACGAAGGCGCGGCCCTATAGTACCGATCGCAACCTGTTTCATATCAGCTTCGAGGGCGGAGTGTTGGAGGACCCATGGCAGGAGCCGCCAGCAGAGATGTTTGTCTTGAGCGTTTCGCCGGAGCAGGCGCCGGACCGTGCGACCTATGTCGAGGTGGAGTTTCAGGATGGTCAGCCTATTGCGCTGGACGGGAAACGCCTCTCGCCGGCCAGACTGCTGCAGCGCGTGAATAAGATCGGCGGCGAACACGGGATCGGCCGGGTCGATATCGTCGAAAACCGCTATGTCGGGATGAAGTCGCGAGGGGTGTACGAGACGCCTGGCGGGACGATTCTTCAGGCCGCTCATCGCGCCGTAGAATCGCTCACCATGGATCGCGAGGTGATGCACCTGCGCGATTCCCTTATTCCCCGTTTCTCGGAGCTGGTCTACTACGGCTACTGGTTCTCCCCGGAGATGGAACTGCTGATGCAGACGATCGAGGCGTCGCAGCAGGGGGTGACCGGTACGGCACGGGTGAAACTCTATAAGGGCAACTGCGAGGTCGTTGGGCGGAAGTCGGCCGTTTCGCTGTACGATCCGGCCTTCGCGACATTTGAGGCGGACCAGGTGTATCGGCAGTCTGATGCCGAGGGGTTCATTCGCCTGAACGCGCTGCGGCTCAGGATTCGGGCGCTAAGACAGCGGTCAGCTCGTCCGAAAGGGAAGCGGTCGGAACGATGAAAGCGGGATCGAAGACTCGAAAGCCCTGGGGCGGACGATTCAAGCAGGCGACCGATCCGCGAGTAGAAGCGTACACCGCCTCTATCCACTTTGACCGTCGTCTCTACAAGTACGACATTGCCGGCAGTGTTGCACATGCGCGGATGCTGGCGAAGTGCGGCCTGTTGACGAGGGCCGAGGCGGACAAGATCGTATCAGGGCTTGAGGAGATTGAGGGCGAGATCGATCGCGGCGAGTTCCGTTTCGACCCCTCGTTGGAAGATATTCACATGGCGATCGAGACCCGGTTGACCGAGAAGGTGGGGGAGGCGGGGGCCAAGCTTCATACCGGCCGGAGCCGGAATGACCAGGTGGCACTCGATCTACGACTGTATCTGCGGGATGAGATCGGAGAGATTCGCCATCTGATCGCAGGACTTGAGCGGGCTCTGATTGCGCAGGCCGAAGCTCACCTTGACGTGATTATGCCGGGCTACACCCACATGCAACGGGCCCAGCCGGTCCTCCTGGCGCACCACTTAATGGCGTATGTCGAGATGCTGGAGCGGGATCGTGCCAGGCTTCATGATGCGCTTCGCAGGGTAGAAGTGCTTCCGCTTGGCTCAGGCGCCCTGGCCGGAGTCGGCCTACCGATAGATCGCCGTTTCGTCGCCAAGGAGCTTGGGTTTCGTGAGCTGTCGGCCAACTCGCTGGACGCAGTCTCAGATCGCGACTTTGTCATCGAACCGCTGTTCGCCTGTGCGCTCCTGATGGCGCATCTGTCCCGCCTGGCGGAAGAGATTGTGCTGTGGGCATCGGCGGAGTTCGGATTCATCGAGCTGCCGGATGCCTTCGCCACCGGTTCCAGTATGATGCCTCAGAAAAAAAACCCGGATGTAGCAGAACTGGCGCGAGGGAAGACCGGCCGGGCCTTTGGTGCGCTGGTCGCGTTGCTGACCATCGTGAAGGGCCTGCCTCTCAGCTACAACCGAGATCTGCAGGAGGATAAGGAGCCTCTTTTCGACAGCGTGGAGTCTGTTAAGGCGACCCTCCTCGTCATGGCCTCGATGGTGAGCAGACTGACGTTCTGTGCGGATAGGATGCGGCAGGCGACAGAGGACGGATTTCTCAACGCCACTGATCTGGCCGATTATCTGGTGTGTAAGGAGATGCCATTCCGACAAGCCCACGAGGTTGTCGGCCTGCTCGTCCGACGCGCGCTTGCCAAGCGATGTCGAATCGAGGAGCTTTCGCTGAAGGAGTTGCAGGCCGCCTCCCCCCTGTTCGAGAAAGATGTCTTTGCCTACATTGCGCTCGAGGCCTGCATCGAGCGGCGGAAGGCCGCCGGCGGGACGGCAACGGGCGCGGTGAAGAAGGCGATCAAAGCGGCGAAGGTCAAACTTCGGAGTCGATAAGATGCGAATTCGACGGATTATCGTGACAATGTCTCTCGGTCTTCTTGCGCTGGCTGGGTGCGGACGAAGTGGTCCGCCTGTCGTTCCGATCCTGGCGGAGCCGGCGCCGCCTCCCGATCTGACGGCGCTCGTACGGAGCCGTGCGGTGATCCTCGCGTGGACCAGGCCGACGACTAATATCGACGGCACTGCGCTGAAATACCTGGCTGCGTTCCGAATCTCCCGGGCGCAAACGGCTCCTCAGTCCTCTGCCCCATCGGTCATTGCCACCGTGAAGGTCGAGAAACCGGAGAACGCGGTCGTGTCAGGTAATCGGTATGCGTTTACCGACAAGAATGTGGTTGTGGGCGCCAAATATACATACACCATCGAGGCGGTGAGTCGGCGAGGGATTATTGGGCCGCCAACAACAGAAGCGATTGCCCTTGTGACAGTCGAGATTGAGGCTCCCTCCAATCTACGGGCAGAGGCCGGCGAACGTGCGGTCCGCCTCTTTTGGGATGCACCGACCAGGCGAGCCGATGCAAGTCCGCTGGGAGTGGTCCCACGGTATAACATCTACCGGGGCGCCAACCCAGGCCGATACGATCCGTCCCCGATTAATCGGGAGCCCGTCCGGAATACGCGGTTTCAGGATACGAATCTGGTCAACGATCAGACCTACTACTATCGCGTAGCGGCGGTGGAGAGTCAGGAGCCGCCCTGGCAGGAGGGATTGCCGTCCGGCGAGGTCAGCGTCGCGCCGGTCGATCTGACGCCTCCGGCGCCTCCACAAGGTGTACGCGCGGTTGTTGGGCCTGGTCCGGCAGTCTCACTGAGTTGGGAGCTGAACCGCGAACCGGACCTGCTCGGCTATCTCGTCTATCGAAGCGATGCGACGGAGCGCCCCCCCCACCGACTGACAGAAGTTCCGCTCAAATCGCCCATCCTGACCGACCGGTCGGTCAGGATGGGCGGTCGATACCTCTACACGGTGACGGCTGTTGACGTCTCTTCGAGACGCAACGAAAGCGTCGCCTCCGAGACCGTCGAGGTCCTCGTTCCCTAACACACCTCCCACTCTTGATGGGCGTTCAGCCTTGCTGGCGCGAAGCGCCGTGTGTTACGATGGCGGCGTGACGACGAAGCATGTCATCGTTGGAACTGCGGGCCACATCGATCATGGGAAAACCGCGCTCGTCAAGGCCTTGACCGGGATCGACACCGACCGGTTGAAGGAGGAGAAGGAGCGGGGGATCTCCATCGAGCTGGGTTTTGCCAACCTGGCCCTGTCCGATGACCTCCAGCTCGGGATCGTCGACGTTCCGGGGCACGAACGGTTCGTCAAGACGATGCTCGCGGGCGTCGGCGGGATCGATCTGGTCGTGCTGGTGATCGGCGCCGACGAGGGGGTGATGCCGCAGACGCGGGAACACCTCCATATCTGTGAGTTGCTTCAGGTCAAGCGTGGCGTCGTCGCGCTGACAAAGGCTGATCTCGTCGAGTCCGATTGGCTGGAGATGATCCAGGCCGATCTGAAAGGGTTCCTGGCCGGGAGTTTTCTTGAGGGCGCACCGGTCGTTGCCGTGTCCGCCATCACCGGACAAGGGCTCCCGCAGTTGAAAGCGGTTCTCCGCGAGGCGGCGGAGACGATCGAGCCGAAGCGTCATGACGGGATATTTCGTCTGCCGATCGATCGGATCTTTACGATCAAGGGGTTCGGGACCGTCGTGACCGGGACCCTGTGGTCCGGGTCAGTACAAGCCGGAGACGAGGTCGTCGTCCTGCCTGCCGAGTTGCGTTCGCGGGTTCGGCGGCTTCAGGTTCACGGTCAAACCGTGGAACAGGCCTGGGCCGGACAGCGGATCGCCGTCAACCTGCCAGGCCTCGAAGTGGATCAACTCAGTCGAGGCGATCTTCTGACCTTTCCGGGCACGCTGAAACCTACCATGACCTTCGACGTATCGTTAGCTTTACTGAAGGATGCTCCCCGCGCGTTACGGAACCGGGCGAGGGTCCGGTTCCACTTGGGGACGAGCGAGATCCTGGCTCGGGTCGTGCTGCTCGATCGCGAGGAGCTGAATCCCGGCGAAGAGACGTTCGCCCACGTGCGACTGGAGGCAATGTCCGGCGCCATGGCCGGCGACCGGTATGTGATCCGAAGCTACTCGCCTGCCCTGACGATCGGGGGCGGGAGCATCCTCGACCCGAATCCTCTTGTGCGGCGGAGGGCTAAGGCGTCGTTGCTCGAACATCTCAAGGTCCTGCAGACCGGCACATCGGGTCAGCAGGTCGAGCGCCTGCTGCTGCAGGCCGGTCCGTGTCCGATCACGTTGGATACGCTCAGGGCCTCGGCCAGCCTGGATGAGACCACGCTGCGGCGAGAGATCACGCGCCTTGTAGAGGGCGGCGTCGCCGTGGCGTTAGGCACGAAAGGCGATCTCGGATACGTTCACCGACTGAGCTATGATCGCCTGGAAGGGGAGATCCTGTCCCGCCTGGAAGAGTTCCACAGGCAAGAACCTCTCAAGGATGGACTGCCGAAGGAAGAGCTGCGGTCTAAGCTCCGTCAGGTTGGGCCGGTCCTATTCGCTCGCCTGCTGCAGGGACTTGCGGAGACACAGCGAATCGCTATCGACCGAGAGAAGGTGCGGCTTTTCCTGCACCGCCCCACCCTCTCGGCGCCGGAACAACTCATCAAAGAACGATTAGCCGCGATCTACCAGAAGGCGGGCTTTCAGCCGCCGGACTTGGAGCTGGCGCTTGCCCAGGCTGGAGCGAACAGCAAAACCGGGATCACGATTTTTCGTCGCCTTTCCGATGAGGGCACGGTCATCAAAATCAAAGACAACCTCTATCTGCACCGCGACCATTATAGTCACGCGAAGGAGATGCTCCTCAACCACTTCAGGCTCCATGCTGCCATCACGGTCCAGCAGTTCAAGGAGCTCCTCGGGGTGAGTCGGAAGTTCGCCATCCCCTTTCTGGAGCATTTCGACGGCGCCAAGTTGACCCGTCGACATAATGATGAGCGGGTCCTCTACGGGTAAGAGGCCCCAAGGGAGGAAGGCGTATGTTCGGGTTGGGGATTCAAGAGTTATTGATTATTCTCGTCATCGTGATGCTCCTTTTCGGCGCCAGCCGGCTACCGGAGCTCGGTAGCGGCGTGGGCAAAGCCATTCGAGGCTTCAAGGATTCTTTGGCGGGGAAGGATGCCATCGATGTGACGCCGAAGAAAGAGAAAGACGAGGATAAGCGATCCGATAAGGGAAAGGCGTAACGCGCTCTACGACGAGCCGAGGAGTTTGATGAATATTGCCGTAATCGGAACAGGATATGTGGGTCTTGTGACCGGGGTATGCTTTGCGGAGTTTGGTTTGCATGTGACCGCCGTAGATACGGATGAGGAGCGTATCGCTCGGTTAACCCAAGGAGAGGTCCTGATTTACGAGCCGCAGTTAGGCGAAATGCTGCGCAGGAATCTGCAACAAGGGCGCATTCAATTTACGACCGATACGGCGCGTGCAGTGAGAGACTCGCTCGTTCTCTTTATCGCTGTAGGCACCCCCTCTAAGGAGGATGGTTCTGCGGACCTCCAATACGTCGAGGAAGTCGCCAGAACAGTAGCCAGGAACCTGAACGGCTATAAAGTGATCGTGACCAAGAGCACGGTCCCGGTTGGGACCGGACGGAGAATCCAGAGTATTATCCACGACGAGAATGGAACCGGACCGCAGGGAGTGTTCGATGTCGCCTCCAACCCGGAATTTCTGCGCGAAGGCTCGGCGATTGAGGACTTCTTGCGACCCAACCGAGTCGTTATTGGAGCAGATAGTCCGCAAGCCGTCGCCATCCTCCAGGATCTGTATCGCCCCCTGTATCTCATCGAGGTCCCCTTTGTGATCACGACGATTGAGACCGCCGAACTGATTAAGTACGCCTCAAACAGTTTCTTGGCCACAAAAGTGACTTTTATGAACGAGATGGCCAACCTCTGTGAGGCGTTGGGGGCGGATATTCACGTTGTTGCTAAGGGGATGGGACTCGATCAGCGGATTGGTTCAAAGTTCTTGCATCCAGGTCCGGGATATGGCGGCTCCTGTTTCCCCAAGGACACGTGCGCGCTTGTCAATATTGCGAGGGAGCATGGATGCCGAGCCCGCGTGGTTGAGACCGTCATTGAAGTGAACGAACAGCAGAGGCTTCGGATGGTACAGAAGATTCTCAGCGCCTTGGGGGCCTCTTCAGATCCCGACTCTCTGGAGGGGATCACTATCGGGGTACTCGGTTTAGCCTTCAAACCGAACACAGACGATGTCAGGCAGGCGCCTTCCCTCGTAATTATAGGCGAACTGGAGCGACTGGGAGCCAGGGTGCAGGCCTATGATCCTGCGGCGATGGAGCAGGCGCGGCGCATATTGCCTGGGGTCGATTATCGGACAGATGCGTACAGCGCAGCAGAGGGGGCGGATGTGTTGGTCCTGGCCACAGAATGGAATCTGTTTCGTAATCTTGACCTGGAGAAGATCAGGGGGCTGATGCGCCGCCCGATCTTAGTGGACCTGCGCAATGTCTATGAACCGGAGCGCGCACGCGTATTAGGATTCACGTATTACGGGGTTGGACGATAATCCACGCAGCAGGAGGGGTGCGGGCTATGCTCCAGCCTTATTTTTCATGGGGTTATTTTGTGCGAAATTGTGGGATCCTGCGAGAATTTTTGTGCTTGACCCGAGGTGTTGCGTTTTAGTACACTCTCCCGCCATGGGCGGCGCGAACGCGCATGAGACCCAATCGGTTTGCTGAACAGCCACCTCCAGTCACAAGTTATCTATCTAAGTCCATTGCATCTGTTGCATTCGGAAGTTCCTGAGAGCTACGACTATTATCGGAACGAGATCGCGTGCGAGACGACAGTCTAACCATATTCGAGAGAGTCGATAGATGAGGGTTGCAGTTCCAAAGGAGATTGAGTCTGGAGAAAGGCGTGTCGCAATTATCCCGGAAACAGTTAAGCGACTGATAAAAAAGGGGGTCGAGGTGTCCGTGGAGTCCGGTGCGGGTGAAGGGTCGTGCTTCCGGAATGGGGAGTACGAGGAGGCCGGCGCCGTAATAGAGCCTTCGGCGGAAGCGCTGCTTGCCGCCACGGATGTCATCGTCAAGATTCAGCGCCCCGCTCCGGTGGAATTGCTGAAGATTCGCGAAGGCACTACGATCATCAGCTTGCTGTATCCGATGGTCAACCAGGACCTCGTCCAGACCCTTGCGTCCCGTAAGATTACCGCGATTGCGGTGGACAGCATTCCTCGAACTACGCTGGCCCAGATGATGGACGTCCTCAGCTCGCAGGCCACGATTTCGGGATACTACGCGGTGATCATGGCTGCGTATGCGCTTCCGAAATTCTTTCCGATGTTGATGACTGCAGCGGGGACGATTGCGCCGGCCAAGGTGCTGATCTTAGGCGCCGGCGTCGCGGGGCTTCAGGCCATCGCCACCGCAAGGCGGCTCGGTGCGACGGTGGAGGCGTTCGATACGCGAAAGGTCGTGCGGCAGCAGGTAGAAAGCCTGGGAGCGCGGTTCGTTGAGGTGGACATGGCTGAGGACGCGCAGACATCGAGCGGCTATGCGAAGGAACTTTCTGACGAATACAAGCGACGACAGGCGGAGCTTCTACATCGGCATATTGCGAAATCTGATGTCTGTATTACGACAGCCCTTATTCCCGGCCAGCGCGCTCCTATCCTGATTACTGAAGAGATGGTGCAGGCCATGAGGCCGGGATCGGTGATTGTGGACCTTGCGGCGGAGCAGGGCGGCAACTGCGCCCTGACCGAACCCGGAAATGAAACGGTGAAGCATGGGGTCACGGTTATCGGCCGCTTGAATCTTC
Source organism: Candidatus Methylomirabilis oxygeniifera (assembly GCA_000091165.1). NCBI lineage: Bacteria > Methylomirabilota (SeqCode) > Methylomirabilia (SeqCode) > Methylomirabilales (SeqCode) > Methylomirabilaceae (SeqCode) > Methylomirabilis (SeqCode) > Methylomirabilis oxygeniifera (SeqCode). The sequence goes on from FP565575.1 coordinate 77,972, forward strand.
CGAGTCGCCTGGCGGTCCACGCGAGCCAGATGTACTCGCGTAATATGGAGAAGCTCCTTCTGCACCTGACGGATAAAGATGGTGGACTGAAGCTCAATCTTCAGGAGGAGATCACCCAAGGGTGTGTGATCACTATGGGGGGAGAGGTCGTGCAGCCGAAGGTCAAGGAGCTCCTGGCTCGGAAAGGGGAATCCCATGCAAGCTGAGATCCTATTTGGCTTCTACATCTTCATGCTGGCCGCGTTTCTTGGATTGCAGGTCATCTCCAAGGTCCCGCCGTTGCTTCATACGCCCCTGATGTCTGCGACGAACGCGATCTCTGGTATTTCGCTGGTCGGCTCGCTGGTGGCGGCAGGCGCCCATTACAATCCGGTCAGCACGGCCTTGGGGTTCATTGCGGTGACTGCTGCCACAATTAATGTCGTCGGCGGCTTCATGATTACGGATCGGATGCTGAAGATGTTCAAGAAGAAGGACGGGAAGAAGCCGTGAGCGCCACGCTGATACAGCTTACCTACTTCGCCGCGTCCGCACTGTTTATCCTGGGGTTGAAGGCCCTAGGCTCTCCGGAAACGGCTCGACGAGGCAATATCCTTGCTGCGGCGGGAATGTTTCTGGCTATCGTGGGGACGCTTGTTCACCAGGATATTATCAGTTACGAATGGATTATCATCGGGATGATCATCGGATCGGCGATCGGGGCAGTGATGGCGATCTTCATGCCCATGACAGCCATGCCCGAGCGGATTGCGCTCTCCCATGCATTCGGCGGATTGGCCGCTGCGTTTGTCGGGGTGTCCGAATATTACCGCCAGGGCGCAGAGATGGAACTCATCCACACCGTGCCTGTCGGTTTTGAGGTCATCTTCGGGGCCTTGACCTTCACGGGTAGTCTGATGGCCTTTGGGAAGCTGTCGGGGTGGGTGACCCAGGTTCCAGTGACGTATAAGTTTCAGAACCAATCGAATCTCTCCCTGTTTGGCATTGTACTGGCGCTCTACATCGCATGGCTGTTTACTCCAGCCTATCCCATTTTATTTTACATCATGCTGGGGCTGGCCTTCCTGATTGGCGTGCTCATGGTGCTTCCAATCGGCGGGGCGGATATGCCGGTTGTCATCTGCCTGTTGAACTCGTATGCCGGCCTGGCTGCGTCGGCCACAGGATTCGTCCTGTCGAACAACATCTTGATTATTGCCGGCTCCCTTGATGGAGCCTCCGGTCTCATCCTGTCGATTATGATGAGCAAGGCGATGAACCGTTCCTTCTCGAATGTGCTCTTCGGAGCCTTCGGCTCAGTGGCTGAGACAGCCCCAGGGGCTGCTGCGACCGCCGGCGGCAGTGTCAATGAGGGCACGATCGACGATTCGGTGACCGTCCTACGAAACGCGCAACGGGTCATCGTCGTTCCAGGCTACGGAATGGCGGTATCCCAGGCCCAGCACGCCCTGCGAGAGTTGGCCGACCTGCTGGACTCGGACGGCACTACAGTGAAGTACGCGATTCACCCGGTGGCGGGCCGCATGCCGGGCCATATGAATGTGCTCCTGGCTGAGGCGAACGTGCCGTACGACCAGATCTTCGACCTTGAGGACATCAATGACGAGTTTCCTAAGACAGACGCGGTGATTGTCATCGGCGCGAACGACGTCGTCAATCCTGCTGCGAAGACGAACCCGTCAAGTCCGATTTACGGGATGCCGGTCCTGAATGTGGAGGAGGCGCGTACGGTCATTGTACTCAAACGCAGCATGGGCGCCGGCTTTGCAGGCATCGACAATGAGCTCTTCGGGCTGCCCAATACCATGATGGTGTTCGGAGACGCGAAGCAGACGGTCACAAAGATGGTGCAGGCGCTCAAGAATTAAGACGTGAGCAACCGTCGTCGCAGATAACCGGATCCTGCACGCATACCTATCCCAGGATGAGACAGCACCCGCACGCCGCATAACCTGCTGTTGTTTACTCCCGCCTCGGTAGAAAGAGGAATCGGTGGATATTCTGATCGTGGGAGTCAGTGCGCGCGGCTTGGCGGAGTCGGCGGTTCGGAGCGGATTGCGGCATCGGATCGTTGCGGTCGACTACTTCGGAGATTTCGATCTGGGACTGCTCTGCTCCCACCGCTCGATTAAGACCGACCTGAACCTTCCGTACGATCCCCACCGCCTGATTACCGCATCGTCCGGCCTGACGTGGGACGCCCTTGCCTATGCCGCCAACCTGGAAAACTTTCCATCAGTGATTGAGACAATAGCCGGAGGGAAGCCGATCCTGGGTAATGGCCCAGCGGTCCTGTCATCGGTGAGAGACCCCGCCAGATTCTTCGAGTTCCTTAGGCAAGCCGGCATTCCTGCACCGAAGATCGCCTTTGATTCTCAACCCCTCAACCTCCATTCCGACACCCTCTGGTTGCGCAAACCGCTTCGAAGCGGGGGTGGCCATGGAATCGCCGTTCACCTGCCTGAGGATCGCCTTGCCCCGGATTGTTTCCTGCAGGAGTACCTGGACGGCCTGCCATGTGGCGCGGTGTTCGCGGCGGATGGCTGGGATGCGTGTCTGCTGGGTGTCTCCGAGCAACTTATCGGTACGAAAGCGTTGGGGACGGACGGCTTTCACTACTGCGGGAGTATTCTCGGACCTATAGAGGTGGGTCGGGTTGAATGGATCGACCTCGTCGAGCGCATAAGACAGATTGTTCGCGCCATTACCCGAGAGTTTCATCTTGTCGGCGTCAATGGAATCGATTTTATCTTCAAGGAGAAGGCTGTCTATCCGATTGAGGTCAACCCCCGTTACACCGCCTCGATGGAGCTGGTCGAACGAGCCTACGGTGTGAATATCTTTAAGACACATCTCGACGCCTGCCGGGGGAGACTTCCCGACTTTGACCTCACCGCATACCTCGACGCAGGTTACTTCGGTAAGGCCATTTGTTTTGCGTCGCGAGCCCTGATCTTCCATGATCCACGGCGGTGGTTCGATCGGGGTGCTCGAGATGTGCCGCTCGAAGGGGGGCAGATCGCGCAGGGGAAGCCGATTTGTACCGTCTTCTCGCGTGGACAAAGCCGATCGGCATGCTACAATCAGCTCACCTGTGCCGCCGCCGAAATAGAGCAAGGACGTTCGGACGCTACGATAACGGTATGACAAAACAGACGACCAACGACCAGCGCCTTTTCGCATCATCGGTTACCCGCCGTTTTCTCAGACAGGACGGCCCGCTTCATATGAAGGGTGGAGAGATGTGGATCGAAGGCCTGTCCTGCCGGGAAATGGCCAAGCCGCTCGGTACGCCGCTCCTGATTTATTCGTCGGCGCGCGTGCGCGACAATATCGCAGCGGTTGCCGCCGCCGCCGAAGCGTCCCCATGGCCGGTCCGCATCCACTTTGCCCTGAAGGCATGCTATCTGGCCGGAGTGGTGTCGCTCCTGCAGCAGGCCGGGTTGAATGTCGAAGTGATGTCCGAATATGAATACGTGCTGGCGAGACGGATCGGTTTTTCGCCGAACCAGGTGATCGTCAACGGTCCGGCAAAGCGACCGGAATTTCTGGAGCGCGCAGTCATCGATGGGGTGGCGCTAATCAATGTCGAGTCGCTGTCGGAGATGACGTTTCTCCAGGGACTGGGCCAACGGCTTGGGAGGATCATTGAGGTGGGCATCAGGATCAACCCTCTCCTGTCGCAGCGCCTCCGGGGTCCGTTTACCCCTCCCGGATCAAAATTCGGCTTTGATGTGCCAAGCGGTGAGGCGGCGGCGGCGGTCAAGCGGATTGCACGATCACGATCCCTCTCGCTTCAGGCGGTGCATTGCCACGGCTACACCAGGCAATACAGGCCGGATGCGCATCGGGCCCAGGTGGCCGCAGTCGTGAAGTTTCTTCGGGGAGTGGAAGCCGATCTTGGAATCCGGATTCCCGTCCTCGACTTCGGAGGCGGATTCGGCAGTCGCTATCTCATGGAGGCGCACGGGTGGACGTTCCAGCAGTTCATGCGTGAGATGTTGGATCCGCTTGCCGGCCTGCCTGGCGACCGGCAGGTCATCATTGAGCCCGGGCGATATCTGGTCAACGACACTGCCGCATGCCTGACGAGCGTATTGACGTGCAAGCGGACAGTTCACAGACGCTGGGTCCTGGTGGATACGGGTCGGCATATCTTACCGCCTCGAGAGAACGCCGAATATGTTGTCATGCCGTGTCAGGCTTCACCGGGGCGAACCGTGTATCATGTCGGCGATTTTCTCTGTGTGCCGTCGGAGCCTGTTCCGCTCTCGGTAGTCGGCGGGGTGATGAGGCCTGGCGATCTGCTCGCGGTGTTCAACGCCGGAGCCTACACCTTTTCTATGGCCCAGAACTTTGGAGAGCCGATCCCCAATGCGATCCTGGTCGACAAGGGTGAGTGGCGTTGGTTGTTTAAGAAGCGATCCGTTGAAGAGCAATTCATGAGATAAGGTAGCAGGGATGGTCGCGCCGAGAGGCGGAAGCGTGACGACTTCTGTCGTACCTGAACATCCATGGGCCGATCGATCGCCTACACAAGATCCGAAAGCGTCCGATTTTTGACGTTATGGGGCAAATCACCCACGTCAGGGTGTTATGCCCCCATTCCCCACCTTGTCGCAGTGAGTTGGTCTGGCAGTACCCCACATTCATACCCTGCTCACCCAACAAATACAATGAGTTACATTGTTTAGCTCCGAGAGCGGTTGGCACTGAATGTGCACACTTCATCCCCTTTTCACGATAGTTCTGTATCCTTACAGGAGTCGGAATAGTCCCCATTGGAGGAGGAATGACGTTGGCAGGCAGAGCTGAACTTGGGTTACGTAGAATCATTATTGCTGTTGTCTGGCTTGTCATTATCGGTGCCATCGGACGATTCGCTGCAGTTGCGTGGGGGGCCGACGCCGACTCGCCACCGCCCACTATTTCCGAGGAGGCGGTTCGTCTCGATCCGGTGGTCGTCTCTGCCGGCCGGATTGAGCAGCGGCTACGGGACGTCCCGGCCAATGTGACGGTCATCACCCGAGAGGAGATCGCGCAATCGCCGGCCAGGACGGTAGACGATCTGCTGCGGCAGATCCCCGGGTTCAGTCTGTTTCGTCGCAGCAGCAGCCTGGTCACCCATCCAACGACGCAGGGGGTGTCGCTTCGCGGGATCGGGCCAAGCGGCGTGAGTCGGACGCTGGTATTGCTGGATGGAGTTCCGCTCAACGATCCGTTCGGCGGCTGGGTCTACTGGAGCAAGGTGCCGCTGGAAAGTGTCGAGCAGATTGAGGTGGCGCGTGGCGGCGGGTCCGGCGTCTGGGGCAACTATGCGCTGGGTGGCGTCATCAACATTATCACTAAGCGGCCGGAGGCGCGGGTTGCCCAACTCAAGGTTGATGGCGGCACGCGCAATACCGTCGATACCGACCTGCTGGTGAGTCACGTGACCGGACCCTGGGGTATCTCTCTTGAAGGCAGCTTCTTTGATACTGACGGCTATAAGATCGTCAAGAAGAGTCAGCGGGGGACGATCGATGTCGATGCCGACTCCAGTCATAAGACCTTTAATGGTCGACTGGAATACACGCCTTCCCCGACCTCATCGCTCTTTCTCGCCGGTACCTTCTTTCGGGAGGATCGCGGCAACGGGACCCCGCTTCAAAACAATGAGACCGAGACCGGCTATGTAGCAACCGGAGGCCGGATGAAGACCGCCGATGGCAGCGACTGGCAACTCACGGCCTTCTCTCACCTGCAGACGTTTAACAGTACCTTCACCTCTGCGTCTGCCGATCGGAACTCGGAAACCCCCGCACTTGATCAGTTCGACGTCCCCTCAACGGATGCCGGGGCCAACCTGCAGTGGTCGAAGCGGATCCTCCAGTCACATCTGCTCACGGCGGGAACCGATGTGAGATGGATCGACGGAGAAACGAACGAATACTTCACATTCAATCAAACCTTAAAAGATTTTACCGGACGACGGAAGGCTGGAGGGGAGCAGTTCTTGGCAGGCGCCTACATTCAGGATATTTTCACCCCTGCGCCCGGATGGCAGATTACTGTTGCCGGCCGGTTCGACTCGTGGCAGAGTTTCAATGCTTCACGCGTTCAGCGGAACAAACAAACCGGGGCGATCACTCGGAATAGTCAGTTTGACGATCGGGACGAATTTGCCTTCAGTCCCAAGGTGGCGCTCTTGTACCATGCCACCGATCAACTCTCGCTGCGAAGCTCGTTCTACAAAGGGTTTCGAGCGCCGACCATCAATGAGCAGTTTCGGCCATTCAGAGTCCGGAACGACATTACTGAAGCCAACGAAAAGCTTGATCCGGAACGGCTGATTGGAGGGGAGGTCGGGTTCGACTATACCATGATGCGTAACCTTCTCGGTCGATTTACCGCCTTTTGGAACGAGGTCAAGGACCCTATTGTCAATGTCACCAAGGGGATCGGTCAAGGAGCCGTCATGGAGCCTTGTGGCTTTGTCCCGGTCGGCGGTGTCTGTCGCCAGCGGGACAACCTGGACCGGACGCGGATCAGGGGGATCGAGGCCGAACTCGAATATCATCCGCTGCCGCGCTGGGCCGTTTCAGGCAGTTATCTGTATAACCATACTGAGGTCTTGAGCGCCAAGAACCAACCGGAATTAGAGGGAAAATGGATTGCTCAGGTCCCGAGACATCAGTTCACTTTGAAGTTGGGCTACACCAATCCGTCCCTCGTGAACTTTTCCATTCAGGGGCGGTTTATCGAGGATCAGTTCGAGGATGACCTCAACACGCTGAAGCTCGGCGACTACTTCGTAGTGGACCTTATGGTGTGGCGGCCGATCCCCCTCCCGAAGGTGTCTGCAGGAGAAATCTTCTTTGCGGTAGAGAACCTCTTCGACCGGACGTACGAGGTTGCCAAGACGGCCGACGGCATCGTTACCACCGGCACCCCTGTGCTGGTCCACGGCGGCGTAAGGGTACGGTTTTGAAGGAAGCTCTCAGCGTTCAGCTTTCAGTAGGAGCGTTTTGGCTGAGAGCCGAAAGCTAGTCCCATTCCATGTTGATCCGCACAAAACTCCACATCGGGTATCTGGTCATTTTTACCCTGGTGGTCTGCATCGGGCTTGTCATGGTGTGGGCGCTTCGGAGCTGGGAGGCGGCGGTACAGGATCTGACCGTCTCCCATGCGCAAGGCCTGAGGGCCGAGCGGCTGCGAGGCGATTTGTATCGGCAGATCAAGGAGATCCTCGATCGGTTCGTGAGTGGGGATCGATCGGCTCGAGGGGAGTTCGAGAGCCTGGGAGTGATGGTGGAGGGGGAGTTGGCGGACCTTCAACGGTACTCCCAGTTGAAAGCCGAGCAGGATCGGATTCGGGAACTCGAGGCGGCGCACCGGCAGGTCACGAAGCTCGTGAGAGAGATTTTTGAACTCCTCGAGAACGGGGCTCGTGAGCAGGCCATCCAGCGGGTCGAACGGGAGCTGGAACAGGTTGCGTTTACACGCCAGGACGAACAGATTGATCGGTTACGGGCCTACTACGACGCAGCCGCACAGCAGTCGATGCAACGGACCCGCGCCGTCGCGACTCAGGGGGAACTACTGGCCGGTGTTGTCGTGCTGCTTGCACTCGCGTGGGGAGCCGGGTTGCTGTTTGGAACGCAACTATGGTTAGTCAAGCCTTTGCAAGCTATCGGTCGTGCGACCGCGATCATCAGCACCGGGGAACTGACTCATCGCCTTCATGTCAGCTCACAGGATGAGTTGGGTGATCTGGCGAACTCGATCAATCGCATGGCCCAGTCGCTGAAGGGAATTCAGGAGCGCGTGCTTCAAGCCGAACGATTAGCGGCGGCCGGTGAACTCTCTGCCTACGTTGCACACAATATCCGTAACCCATTGGCGAGTATCCGGTCTACTGCTCAGGCAGCCCTCACAGGATCGGACCAGTCCGCAGCGATTCGGCTCACGCTGCAGGGCGTTGTGGAGAGTGTGGATCGCCTGAACCAATGGGTACGTCATTTTCTCTTCGCCTTAAAACCGATTACGCCGACTCTTGCCTCGGCCGATTTAAACCGGGTGGTGGCACAGGCACTGGATGTTGTCCGCCCGACCATCGAAGGGAAGCGGATCAGCGTAGGGTTGAGCCTTGCCGAATCGCTGCCGCTCGTCCCGCTTGACGAAGGGTACTTTGAACAAGCCCTCATTGCCCTGCTGACCAATGCCTGCGAGGCGACGTCCCAGGAGGGGCGGATTGAAATCGCCTCCAGATTGATTTGCGACGGGGAGCGGCCGACAGGTGTGGCTGTTGAGCTGACCGACAATGGCGCAGGAATCCCCCCTGAGATGATCGAGAAGGTCTTGACTCCATACTTTACGACGAAGAGTGACGGCGTGGGACTTGGCCTGACCATGGCCCAGAAGGTTGCCAGCGCTCACGGCGGGAGCCTCACCGTGTCGAACCGACAGGAGGGTGGGGCCGTCGTCCGGATCCTCCTTCCGCTGCCCCATTCTCAAGCCGCCGAACGCGATGGCTAGAATCCTGATCATTGACGACGAGGTCGTATTTGCTCGTTCCGTGGCGCACACCCTCGGCAGACATGGCTACGAGTGCAGAAGTCTTTCGAGCGCCGAGGAGGGGATCGCATCCCTTGAGGAGGAGCGGCCCGATCTGATCCTGCTGGACATCAGGCTGGCCGGCATGAGTGGGCTGGAGGCGCTGAGGAGGATCGTGAACCTCGACGGAAGCATCGTCGTCATCATTATGACCGCCTATAGCAGTGTCGAGAGCGCCGTAGCCGCCATGAAGGATGGCGCATACGACTATATCCAGAAGCCGATCGATCACGATGAGCTCACCTTTGTGATCGAAAAGGCGCTGGAGACCCGTCGCCTGAAGGAACGTCTCTCGTACTTTCAACGTAAAGAGATTCAGCAGGCCCACCAGTGCGAGATCATCGGTGTCTCCCCAAAGATGAAGCAGGCCATCGAGTTGATCGAGCGGATCGCACAGTTCGAGCCTAGGCCTGCGGGCGAGCTGCCCACAGTACTCCTACTGGGAGAGACCGGGACAGGAAAGGATCTTGCGGCGCGGGCAATTCATCGTCGAGGCAGCCTCGCCGGACAGCCGTTCGTCGAGATTGACTGTACATCGATTCCGAAGGATCTCGCAGAGGCGGAGCTGTTCGGGTACGAGAAGGGCGCCTTCACGGGTGCCGCGGTTGCGAAGCCAGGTTTGATCGAGGCGGCGGACGGCGGGACGCTCTTTCTGGACGAGATCGGGGAACTGAGCCTGGATCTTCAGTCGAAACTGCTGAAGGCGATCGAACGAAGGCAGGTCCGACGGCTGGGGAGTCTCAGAGAGCGGAAGATCAATGTCCGCATCATTGCGGCTACCAACCGCAACCTCGAGGCGGAAGTCGGGACCGGCGCATTTCGCCAGGATCTGTACTACCGTCTGAAAGTTCTTACCGTGAAGTTGCCGCCTTTGCGGGAACGCGATGATGACGTGATCCTGTTGGCCAACTACTTTCTGGAGCGACTGACCCACAAGTATTCGCTCTGCGCAAGGCGATTTTCAGGTTCCGCCCTCCAAGCTCTTAGAAAGTACCGCTGGCCCGGCAATGTTCGCGAACTGGCGCACGTGGTCGAGCGGGTGCTTTTGGTCTGCGATGAAGAAGAGATTGGTCCCTCGGCTCTTGGTCTCGATACCTCCTTCCCTGTTATTGCGAGTCGAAGACAAAACAGTCCTGCCGGCGCCGATGAGGCGCTGGAGATACAGTTTCCCGAGCGGGGTATCGATCTGGAGGAGATCGAGCAACAATTAATCAGGCGAGCGCTTGATCTGACAGATGGCAATGTCACGGAAGCCGCCCGAAAACTGCACATCGGCCGCGAGGCGCTCCGCTATCGCATCCAGAAGTACGGGATCATTCGTCCTGTCTCGTGAGTCGAGCGAAGCAAGACAGCCTGCAATTGGTCGGTTGAAATCAACCACCGGTTGAATTCAACCAGCTCCCGTTACTCAGAATTTGCTTGCAGCATCAGACTCACCCCCGTCATTTCAAGCGCTTAGCCGTTTCGTGGTTCTACAGCTACCCGGCACGCCCATTGCTAGGCACGAGTAGCGCAGTTCCGAGTGGAGGGGTACACAACGTGCTGCTTGGACCCAGAGGAGATAGCCAATGGCGTGGAATCGGGGGAAGGCTGCTTACGTGCTGGTCGGATTAATTGTCGGCCTTGGTGTTCCACATTCACATGCCCAGGAGACTGGAGCGCCGCCGGACATCGTCCCGCTTCCGGAGATTCTGGTGACGGCGCCATCTCGTCTGCCCGATATTCCTCTTTCGCCGGCTGAGATCCCCGCCTCCGTTCAGGTGATTACGGGGGAGGAGATCGCCCGCTCAGAGGCGCTGACGCTTCAGGATGTCATGAAGCAGTTGCCCGGCGTACACCTCAATGACCAACAGGGCAACTCCTATCAGTTCGACATGTCCTTCCGCGGTTTCACCGGGAGCCCCGTGACCGGCATCCCCCAGGGGATCAGCGTCTTTGTGGACGGGGTTCGGGTAAATGAACCTGCCGTGGAAGAGATCAACTTCGACCTGCTGCCGCTTGACCAGGTGGAGCGGATTGAACTGATCCGCGGCCCTTCTGCCATCTTTGGGAGGAACACGCTGGCCGGCTCTCTGAACATCATCACGAAGCGGGGCGGTCCGGAACGGCGAGTTGAGTTGGAGATGGAAGGGGGTAGTTTCGGCCGTCGGAAGGGCGGAGGCTCCATGAGTGGCACCGTCGGAGCGCTCGACTACTACGTGGCCGGAAGTCAGTTCGATGAGACCGGCTGGCGGGAGCAATCCGACAGCCGTCTGGCCCAGGCGTTTGCGAAGCTCGGTTTCCGTCAGGACGGGACCGACATCAGTGTCTCTTACCAGTTTCAGAATAACAGGATCTTACAGGCCGGAACCTTACCGGAAAGCGTCCTGATGAAGGATCGGGCCCAAAACTTCACCGGGGGAGATTTTTTCAATCCGAATCTCCATCAGGCGATCCTGAACGCTCACCAGCGCTTGGGCGGCGGTTTCTCCCTGGCCCTGAACGGCTACGTCAGGAGTTTCGAAACCGAGCAGTACAACGTCAGCCTGATCAGTGAAAACACCCGTCTGTTCAACGATACCATGTCGGGGGGTGGAACGCTCCAACTGGTTCACGAGGGGCGCTTCTGGGGGCGTAAGAACCTGCTGACTGCAGGGATCGAATATAACCGCTACGATGTCGATATCCGGGTCTCCGAGGAGCATAATGAACGGAGTCTCAAGAAATGTACCGACGCGGCGATTGCCGCAGGGGAAGATCCGGTCGAGGCATGTCCTCGTTCTTCACTTGAGGACGTCCTCATTGATAAGCAGGATACTGTCGGAGCCTACATTCAGGACACGGCCGAACTGGGGCGAGGTCTTCTTGTGCTGGGCGATAGCCTCCATCTGACGGGAGCCGCCAGGTTCGACTTTGTGCAGCACAAGATTACAGATCGGAGTCCGGAGGATCCGGGTGAAGCATCAGGGAAGGCGTCCTATCGACGAGTACTCCCACGGGCGGGGATCAATTATAACCTCTCTGATAACCACGGGCTCTACTTCTCCTACTCACAAGGATTTCGGACGCCCGCCTTTCTGGAACTGACCTGCGCCGACCCTGAGTCGCCTTGCGTGGGTCTGCAAGCCGGCGTGGCGCCGGACACCGGCTTCAGGAAGCTCAGCCCTGTCAGAGTCCACAACTACGAATTGGGTTTCAGGACTCGTCCCGTGTCATGGTTAGAGGGAAACTTCTCCCTCTACCGGACCGATGTCCGGGATGACATCTTCTCTGTTTCTGATTCGGGCGAGCTCACTGTCTTTTTCCAGAACATCGGCAATACCCGACGGCAGGGGCTCGAAGTCGGCCTGCGCGGGATCTATCAGAACCTTGTGGAGACCTACGTCAATTATACGTTGACCCGCGCGACGTTTCGGGATGAAGTCGAACTGGCCTCTCCCAGGACGCCTGGTATTACCCAGCACGTAAAAGCAGGGGATACCATTCCCTCGACCCCGAACCATCGGGTGAATGCGGGCATTCGTTACCATCTGTATAAGTGGCTGGCGCTTTCCCTCGACTTGCACTATGTCGGTTCGCAGTACCTGCGCGGCGACGAAGCGAATACTCAGTCGAAATTGAACTCGTACGTCGTCATAAACGCTGGAATCGACTTGCACTGGAAGCACCTCAAAGGCTTTGTGAAGATCAACAATTTGGGGAACAACAAGTATGAGACTTTTGGGACCTTTGCGCCTAACGCCAAGGTTGCCGGAGACCCAATCGAACGCTTCCTGAACCCCGCCCAACCGATCAATGTGTTAGTCGGCGCCAGTTACCGATTCTAGACGTGTAGGTATCCTTGATCTGCTCATCACATTGCGGAAAAAATAGTGTGCAGCAGTTAGGCCTTTCGACTGAAGACTGAAGGAGAACCACCTAACAGCCTTCAGCCTATCGACCTTCTGCCTTCTGTGGGGGCGGCGCACGGTATCGGTGGTGGGGGCTGTTACGTGAGGTGGGTGTAATTTCACACACACCGACGTGCCTCTGATGGTTTCCCGGCATCGAATCGGCCGCAAATGCTTGAATAACCAGACGATTGGCAGATTGGGCAGCGGCTGGAATAGTCCTTGCACACCTTACCACCTGTTTCACGCTCATCCCCGCTCCCCCCAGCGGCTTGAGTCCTGGCACTTAGGCGCGAAGGGGAGCGGGGACCCTCACCACTCATGCAGATCAGACGGAAGATCGAACTCGCCTTTGGCGTGATTCTATGCCTGCTGCTTCTCACCGCAGGGCAAGGATTGTGGATGTTCATCCACACAAAATCCGCGCTTGGCGAATTGCGTCAGGCGTTTTCTGATGTTCTGCTCCTTGATGATCTGAAGGTGTTGATCTACCGACAGGCGAAAGAGATCCCGGACTACCTGACCGGACACGATCCCGATGCCAAAGAGGAATTTCGGAGTTATGCGGCGCAGATTGCGATGCGATTTCACGAGAGCGACAGGTTAGCCGGTACGCCCGTACAGGCGCGCTACCTTGGGGATCTCCGGCGGGCCTACGCCGCGCATGCCCGTTTAGCGGATCGCATCTTCCGAGCCTATGACAGCAAACAGTACCGACGCGCCCTTGGCCTGATGGAGCATGATGTGGAGAACATTGCGCTCCCCGCGCTCGATCAGGCCGTCGCGTCCCTTCATCGGGCGCTGTATGCCTCGTCCTTCGAGCGTGTTATGGCGCAGGCTCAGTCGTTCGAACGAACGGCCCAGATGGTGAGTCTCCTCGCCGTACTGACCACCTTTGGGGCCGGGCTCTTGATCTTCCTATGGCTGTCCCGCGGATTGGTCCGTCCGATCAATGCGCTGGTGGAGGCGACCCGTGAAGTCGGACAGGGGAATCTCGACATCCAAGGCCTGCCGGTCTCACGTGACGAGATTGGCGAGCTCGCGTCTGCATTCTCAGGTATGGTGCAGCGGATCAAGCATTTTCAAACCCAAATCGTCGAGACCGAACAGATGGCGTCCATCGGCGCCACGGCGGTCGCGGTGGCCCATGGGCTGCGGAACCCCCTTGCAAGCGTTCGAGCCTTGGCACAAGTCGCTCTTGTTGAGCATGAATCGTTCCCGGCTGTCAATGAGAGCCTTCACGAGATCATTGCTGAGGTCGATCGGCTGAATGCGCGCATCAGCCATCTGCTGACCTTTGCGGTCCCTGCCCGGTTGCACCCCGTGTCGGCAGATCTCAATGACGTGATTGAGCGCGTCGTCGCCGATTTCCAGCAGATCAAGCCGCAGCAGGTCGTCTTCGCCCTCCACCTTGACCCCGGATTGCCTTCCGTGCAACTCGATACGGTGCACATGAAGGAGGTGCTTCGAGAAATCGTCCTGAACGCCCTTGAGGCGATGCCGGACGGCGGCGACGTCCGCGTGGCAACGAAAAGGGGTGAGGGGCCGGAGGGGCGGCCCATACTGATACTGGAGGTAGCCGATACGGGTCGCGGCATCGCTGTCGAGGCGTTGCCGCACGTATTCGAACCGTTCTACACCACCCGTGCGGACGGAACGGGGCTCGGCCTGTCGATTGTCCGACGGCTTGTCGAGCAGCAAGGCGGAACGGTGGCGGTCGAAAGCCATCCTGGTGCGGGAGCTTGCGTGCGCCTGACCTTTCCACTCCACGAACCCGGCGAGAGGATGTAGGCCATGGCGTTGAGCGTGCTGATTGTGGAGGATGAACGGAGTCTTGCGAAATCGATCGCGACTTTTTTGACCAGAAAGGGGCACAGTGTGGCGACGGCCGAGGATGGGGAACAGGGTTGGCAGCAGGCGCAGCAGCTCGACCCGCAGTTTGTCATCCTCGACTCGCGACTGCCAAGGATGGCCGGTATCGATCTCCTTCGAAAGGTCCGACAGATGAATCCGGCGACCGTGGTGATGATGACCACCGCCTATGGCACCGTCAATGACGCGGTAGAGGCAATGAAACTCGGCGCCTTCGACTATCTGGAGAAGCCGGTCGATATGGAGCGGCTGCAGATGATCCTGGAGCGAGCCGAAGAGCACTTTCGTCTCCGGCAAGAAATCGCCTACTACCGGGAGCGAGAGAGGCCGATCCTTGTGGGTCAGTCGCCGACGATCCAGAGGGTGTTCGAGAAATTTGACCAGCTCGCCACCCTGGGACGAACCGCCTCAATGCCCACCATCCTCCTGTTGGGCGAGACCGGCACGGGGAAGGGCGTAGTCGCTCGCCTGCTCCATGAACGGAGCGACCGTCGCGACAAGCCCTTTGTTGAGGTCAATTCCCTGGCGCTTCCGCCGACCTTGATCGAGGCGGAACTGTTCGGATACGAGCGCGGAGCCTTTACCGATGCGAAGACGTCCAGAATCGGTCTGTTTGAAGCGGCCGAGGGAGGGACCCTCTTCCTTGATGAGATCGGCGATCTCCCTTTACCCCTGCAGGGTAAGCTGCTGGCGGCGATCGAAAAAAAGATCATCCGGCGGATCGGAAGCGTGATCGATCGGAAGGTCGATGTCTGGATCATCACGGCGACCAATCGGGATCTCGACGCGTGCATCAAAGACGGCACCTTCCGGGCCGACCTCTTTTACCGAATTTCCGGCATGACGATTCCACTTCCGCCGCTCCGTGACCGCGGGGACGACATCCTGTTGCTGGCACGGTATTTCGCGCGGACCGCGAGTAAGACCTATGGCAAACCGGAACCCACGATCGGCGAAGAGGCCGCCGAGGCGCTACGCCGCTATCACTGGCCCGGTAATGTTCGTGAGCTGTCACACGCCGTCGAGCAAGCGGTTCTGTGGGCGGCAGGGGAGACGTTGCACCCGGAGGATTTTCCGTTTGTGCGGACCGGCGTTGCAGTGCAGGTGGCGGATGCCTCCGGCGAAGAGGACAATGAGCATCATCACTGGAATCTCCATGAGATGGAGAAACGCCTGATCGAGAAGGCCCTGCGGCACACCGACGGCAACATTTCTCAAGCGGCCAGGCTGCTCGGCATTACGCGGGATATCCTCCGATACCGCATCGAGAAGTACCGCGGCCTCTCGTCTTCCCACTAAAAACTCCGACTCGATCAGGGGTCAGGTATGACGTGTTGATGTTGTCAATCGCCATCCCTTTCGCGCGGCCTCACAGAGCTACTGCACCGTCGTCTAAAGATCCGGATCTCGCGTCATCTCCTCAACCAACCGCTGCAGTCCCCGACTCAATCCCCCCGGATCGTGCCCCAACATCCCGGCCATCGCGTGCATCGTCAGGTCGCCCACTTCTCGCCCGACTCCCGCCTGGAGCAACGGCAGATAGTGTTGACAATCGGCCGCATCGCGAAAGATCGGCCGGCCCTGATTGCCACGGCTGACCACGTGGGAGCTGGCGCCCGGATCATGGATGCGGGGCTTCCTCGCCATGTCGATCATGTCCGCCATGCCATGTCACTTGTCAATACGTCACGCCTGACCCATTTACACACAATCAACGAATTGGCGGGTGAACCGTGGAGCATCTCAGGGCTGGCGTGGCGATTGCTCATTCCTCAGGTTGACGGATCTGAGGTGGCATGATCGAGGCTAGCGTCCTGAAAATATTCGCTGTATAGTGACTGATGTCATTTCGGCCAAGCCCGCATAGCGGGCGCGAGCCGGAATCCAGGAAATAACAGGAGTTCTGGATCTGGGCGGGCTGTGCGCTATACCGTCCAGACAGAGAGCCCGATATGGCGCGTCATGAGGTCAAAGTGCTTATCGCAGTGAAGAAGGTGGCACCGGTAGCTCAAGGCGACAGCGGCAATAAGATGATCCGTCGATGGGACGGACAAACCCTCTCGTCGAATTGTATGAGCAATCCCGTAGGCTGATCTCCAGACTGACTCAGTAATCGGGAATCGTTGTAGTGCTTCCAAGTCCTCGCGCAACTCTCGGTACTCCGCCTCCGTCCGTGTGCCGGCGGCGAGCTCCAGAATGATCATTTCACACGTGGCTACCCGCCCCTCAGTCAACAAGCGACGGACTTCTTGTCGAACAGCGGGATCTCCAGAGGGCCGCAGGGCATGAATCCAGGCTGAGGTATCGATCAGAACCCATCCATCAGCCATCGGCGCGAAGCTTGGCGAGTTTCCTCGGAGTTAAGTCCAGAGGAAAGTGGCCAAGTTTTCCAAGGAGACGCTCGATCCGCTGCTGGCGGATAAGGGCCTCCAGAGAGCGGTGGATCACCTCCTTCTTCGTCTTGGCCTTGGTAAGCACCTGCGCCTGCTTGAGGAGCGTGTTGTCGATCTCTAGCGTTGTTCTCATTGTGGAACCTCCTGTATGCATAAAACTAGACCGATCTTTATGCTATGTCAAGTTTCTTCGGTCTGGTTTGTCGGGACTTGAGCCTGCCGCCTGGCTGTCGGAGGAAGGGCCCTGAGGCAGTACGCCACGTGGGCTTTCTCCCAATACCAACCGTATAGCGCAAGAGGGGAGCGGAGATGCGCCCATTGTCCGTCATCTCCCTCGACGGCCCACGTAAGCCACACAATCAACGAGTTGGTGGGTGAACCATGGAACATCTCAGATCTGGCGTGGCGATTGCTCCAGGTAGATGGATCTGAAGTGGCAGCCCCCGCGGCAAGCCACGGGGAATGAACCCCAGGTGGATTCAAGAGTTGCTGGGCCATCGGGATGTGAGCACGACGATGATCTACACGCACGTGTTGAACCGGGGCGGACGGGAGGTCAATAGCCCCGCTGGTCGACTCGGCTGCAAACTGAAGAGACCATTGGAGTCTGCCGGAATAGCTGACAATTTCTTGTTAAGTATGGAAAAAGCTTGTAGGATTTGTAGCAATCGCAAAACCAACCAGTGGAAATAAGCTGGCCAATCTACCCAATAGTTCGACCCTGACGTTCGAAGCTCACAACGGGTGACAACCAGCGTCTTGTGAGGTACTCCCAAGCATCAAGACAAGAATCGGGGTTGGTGAAAGGAGGATTGAGCCGCAAAGCAACCGTCCGAGCATCTCCTCAGCGCACTCTTCTTCCGGGCCAACGACTGCATAGATCGATGAGCCTCTCCTCAGTGCCGAATCCTCAATATCCGCGCCAATTCTCCCGCCTTTCTCATGACCTGTTCTACATAACGACATTAGTCTCAGGCAATTTGTCATTCCGGGCTTGACCCCGGATCGGGTCCGGGGAAGGTTCCGGAATCCAGTACATTTCTAGATTCCCGCTTTCGCGGGAATGACGTCCGTTGTTACGACTTACGACGCTATGAATAATTCAATGTTCGCTATGACCCGTTATCGACCTATCTACTGGTAAGCAGCTCTGGAACTCTGCGACTCTATCAGCTTTCCCACCTTCCCAGAAACCGTGTAGGTCGCGGGAATACCGCATGTGCCGTGGGCGCGCCCATGGGCATGAAGGCCAGAGGCCAGACCCCCGCGCGCTGCGGTCGTCATTGCGAGCGACCGAAGGGAGTGCGGCAATCTCATCGTAGTTGCCCCGAACGACTGTGAGATTGCTTCGGCGTCGCCTCGCAATGACACGGGGGACTTTCTGAGCAATACCCCATGCGGCGACGCCGCACCACGGCGGATGAAAATGCTGGCTGAGGGAGAGTGGTGCCCGAGATGTCGGGTTACGCTGCGCTAACCTGACCTACGGCTGCTCCCGCGAGGGTCCACCTGCCATGCTGTGCCGCCGACAGAGGCGACGGTGTGAGTTCAACTGCAATATTCTGGTTGAAAGTCTGAGAAAGCGCCCGTCTGCGTGATAATCCACACGACTCTCGTCGTGTATGCGAAAGTTCGCCCATTCACTCCTCGTAAGGTCACACGCACGGTTCCATCAGCATCGTGCCGATCGTTCGTTTTCTCAGCTGAGACAAGGGTTTACGAGCGCTTCTGCGACTACGACGATAGCCGTCAAAGGCGTGGCATCCCGCTTGCTAATCATACCTCGTCGGCGTTGAGTTCAGCGCTGTTCCACGTGTAGCGGAGGAGGTTTAATGGAACAGTTTGCAGCATCGGCGCTGCGCGATCGGTGCAGGCAGATCGTATTGGGGAGTGTAAGCAGGGAAGCACGTCAAGGTGACCACAACAGGAAAGGGGGAGGAGTAATGCGATTGCACATGAGGGGCGCGAGAGGCATGCTGCTTGTCGGTGGTATGCTTCTCCACTTAACTATGACATCGTCCGTGGCCTCTGCCAACGAAGAGCTCATCCGACTTGCCAAGGATGAACGCAACTGGGTGATGCAGACGAAGGACTACACCGTCCAACGATTCAGTAAGCTGGACCAGATCGATACGAGCAACGTCAAAAACTTGCAGCCGGCCTGGTCTTTCTCCACCGGCGTCCTCCACGGCCACGAGGGGGGTCCGCTCGTCGTCAACGGGATCATGTATGTCCATAGCGCATACCCTAACAACGTCTACGCGATCGATCTGGAGCATCCGGAAAAGATCATGTGGGAGTATCGGCCGAAGCAGAACCCGGCGGCTAGGGCGGTCGCGTGCTGCGATCTGGTCAACCGGGGACTGGCGTACGGTGACGGCAAGCTCATCCTGAGCACCCTGGATGGCCAGCTCATCGCTATGGACGCCAAGACCGGCAAAGTGATCTGGAATGTCGAGACGGCAGATGTCTCCGTCGGCCAGACGCAAACGCAGGCCCCCTTTGTCGTCAAGGATAAGGTGATTATCGGCTCCGCCGGCGCCGAACTCGGCGTGCGCGGCTACGTTACCGCCTTCAACCTCAAGGACGGCAAGAAGGTATGGCGGGCCTTCGCCACCGGTCCGGACAAGGACATCCTCCTCGACAAGGATTTCAACAAGCAGAATCCCCATTACGGCCGATTCGGTCTTGGTCTCAAGACCTGGGAGGGAGATGCCTGGAAGATCGGCGGCGGGACTAACTGGGGGTGGTATGCCTATGATCCGAAACTCGATCTGATCTATTACGGCTCCGGCAATCCGGCCCCGTGGAATGAAACGATGCGCCCTGGCGACAATAAGTGGACGATGACCATGTGGGGTCGCAATCCGGACACCGGCCTGGCCAAGTATGGCTATCAGAAGACCCCACACGATGAGTGGGACTACGCCGGTATCAACTACATGATGCTGACGGATCAGGTCATTAATGGCAAGATGACCCCCCTTGTCACTCACCCGGATCGCAACGGGATCATCTATACCCTAAACCGGGAGACTGGAAGCCTGGTGGCCGCTGACAAGATCGATCCCAGCGTGAACTGGACGAGAAAGGTCGATCTGAAGACGGGCATAGCGATCCGGGACCCTGAATTCAGCACCCGGATGGATCATAAGGCGCGCGGCATCTGCCCCTCTGCTATGGGATATCACAACCAGGGTCTCGACTCCTACGATCCGCGCTCAGAGATCTTCTTCATGGGCGTCAATCACATCTGCATGGACTGGGAGCCGTTCATGCTTCCATATCGGGCAGGGCAGTTCTTCGTCGGCGCGACGCTGAGCATGTACCCCGGGCCTAAGGGGTATCTGGGGGAGGTCAAGGCCTATGATGTCAAGACCAACTCCATGAAGTGGGAGAAGGCTGAGAAGTTCTCCGTCTGGGGCGGCACCATGGCCACCGCCGGCAATCTCGTCTTCTACGGCACGCTTGACGGGTGGTTTAAGGCGCTCGATTCCGGTAGCGGTGAGGAGCTGTGGAAATTCAAGTTGCCCTCCGGTGTTATCGGCCATCCGATCACGTATGAGCACAACGGTAAGCAGTATGTCGCCATCTTGTATGGGGTTGGCGGCTGGCCTGGCGTCGGGCTTGTCTTTGACCTGAATGACCCCACCGCCGGCCTCGGCTCAGTCGGCGCCTTCAAGGAGTTGGCAAAATACACCAAGATGGGCGGTGGACTCATGGTCTTTGCGCTTCCAGAGGGTCGTTGATGAGGCGAGGATTAGCGCTCCTATTCGCGACCATTACGGTCGGCCCTGCGGGTTGGCTCGCCTCATCGCCGCCCGCAGGGGCCGATCAAACGACCGCGATCTCGGCGCCGCTCAAGGTCTGCTCCGCGGCTGATGAGCTGCCCTACTCCAACGAGAAGCTCGAGGGGTTTGAGAACCGGATCGCAGTCGTCATCGGGGAGGAGTTGCGACGTCCTATCGAGCATGTCTGGTGGAAGGATCCGCGGTTTTACATCCGTGATCTGCTCGAAGCTGGCGCCTGTGACATCACTATAGGGATCGATGCGGGAAATCCACGAGTATTGAGCAGTCAGCCGTACTACCGCTCCGGCTATGTTTTCATCTACCGCAAGGACAAAGGGATATCGATCTCCGACTGGAACAGCCCAATCCTGAAGACCGCCACCATTGCGGTTGTTCCCGGAACCCCAGCAGAAACGATGTTGAAGCAGATCGATCGATATTACGAGCTTTTTAACTACCTGATGTCCCTTGTCGACTACAAATCACGGCGTAACCAGTATGTGAAGTACGATCCTGCCCGGCTCGTACAGGAGGTCATCTCGGGACGAGCCGATGTGGCGGTCCTCTGGGGCCCTTCGGCCGCCAGGTATGTCAGGCAGTCCTCTATCCCGCTCGAGATGGTAATGATTCCTGATCGTGCGACCAGAACCGATGGTGAGCCGGTTCCTCATCATTATGATACATCGCTCGGCGTCAGAAAGGAGGATCAGGGGTTGCTCAACCAACTGAATGACGCCCTTGTTCGGCGCCGTGGCGAGATTGAGACGATCCTCAAGGCAGAAGGGATTCCGGCGTTGCCGCTGACGTCGAATCGCCTTACCGCCGCCGAGGGAGGAGTAGCGCAACGATGAGCCGCCTGATTTCGTCAGCTGTCTCGCGCATTCTCGTCGCGCTGATTCTGTTCAGCCTGACGGGGTGTTCAGGGACGACGGCCGTGGCTGTGGCAGAGCCGCCGATCATGCGAAACAATATTACCGGCGAGCCGCTCGAGTTCTCGGGACTCAATGAGACTGAGACACCGGCGGTCAAACAATTCAAAGCCACCGGCAAGAATCCGTATAACACTGATCGTGAGGCCATCGCTAAGGGGGGCGCGGTATACCTGACCGCCTGCTCGGCCTGCCACGGTCACCATGCGGAGGGCAAAATTGCACCCGCTCTTATTGACGATTATTGGACCTACCCGATGAATACGACCGATATCGGGCTCTTTTCGAGTACCTACGCCGGGCTTCAAGGAATGATGGGTCCGTCCAAGGGGCGCCTGACACAGGATGAGATCCTTCAACTCATGGCCTGGATCAGGAGTAACTATAAAGGAGACCCAGCAAAGGCGGAATGGAACCATTGAGGCCACACAACAACCCTTATCATAGGAGAACTTTCATGGCAGCACAACGAATCGGTTTGCGTCTTTCGATCGGGCTCAGCCTTTTGGCCGCTGCATCATCGGCTGTTGCCTACGATGGGACAAAATGCAAAGAGCCCGGAGCATGCTGGGAGCCCAAGCCGGGCTATCCGGCGAGGGTTGCCGGAAGCAAGTATGATCCCAAGCATGATCCCAAGGAGGTGGCGAAACAGGAACTGGCCCACAAGGCGATGGATGAAAGGAACGAGAAACGCTGGAAGCATTTTCAAGAGACGGGTGTCTGGAAGTACGATGTGAAGTAGCTCGACTGCAAAGAGGTTGATTTGAGGGATGGGGTACGGCCGTGTTCCCCATCCCTCTTTCACTTTGACGTGGATATGCGATGTCAGACGAAACGCTACTGGCTGACTGGGCGGGATATGCCAGGAATCTCGAGGCGGCACTGCACCGATGCATTCTGGGATTGGATCGTCCGATCAGGCTGATCCTGGCAGCGGTCTTTGCGCGGGGCCATGTTATGCTGGAGGGTGATGTCGGCGTGGGGAAGACGACGCTGCTCCGCGCCGTGGCGAGGGGTCTTGGCGGTGCCTTCGAGCGGATCGAAGGCACCATCGACCTGATGCCCACCGATCTCATCTACTACAGCCATGTCGACTGGGATGGCCGACCCCGCATCGATCCAGGATGTCTCCTGAAGCACGGTGAAGAGCTCTCGATCTTCTTTTTCAACGAGGTCAACCGAGCGCGACCACAGGTTCACTCTCTGCTGCTTCGGATCATGGCCGAGCGTTCGGTGACCGCTTTCAATCGAGAGTATCGGTTCCCTCACCTGCTGGTCTTTGCCGACCGGAATCGGCTGGAAAAGGAGGAGACGTTCGAGATCCCTTCGGCCGCGCGGGATCGTTTCTTGATGGAGCTGTCGATCGAGATCCCGGAGGATCCATCTATCCTGCGATCACTCATGATCGAGCCGAGATTCCACGATATCGAGACTCTCATTGAAGCAATCCCGCCGGCCATCGTCCCGTTCCGACAGCTTTACGAAGTCTCTGCCGTGATCCAGCGGACCATTCATGTCAGTCCCGACCTCGAGCGCTATGCGCTTGAGCTGTGGTGTGCGACACGCGATCCGGGCGCATACGGGATCAGGCTTGAGGGGGTCGAGATGGACCGGCTGCTGCTCGCGGGCGCAAGCCCGCGCGGGATGAGCATGATGCTGCGCGCAGCCCGCGTGATGGCCTGGCTTTTCGACCGTTCGATGGTGGTGCCGGAGGATATACAGGAAGTCTTCATCGAAACCGTGGCCCACCGCCTCTGTTTTCAGCCGATCTATGAGATCCGGCGATCACAACTTGCACGCGAACTGCTCTCGAAGATCATCCGGACGATTGCAGCTCCATGAAACCGATGACGTCCGGCCCAGCCTCGACGCCGCCGATCGAGATCGGAGAGTTTCACTATCGGCTTCGGTGGCGTACTCGAGGCGCCCGCCCGGGCTGTCATCCAAGCCGGCAACCCGGCGGAGGTGTTGAGTTTCGCGGCCACGCGTCCATCCTGCACCACCCCGACCCGAGACGTCTCGATGTCCGTGCAACGCTGCGGGACCCTCATCATGAACTGCTGGTTCGGATCTTCCAGCAAAGGAGCGCCATCCCGGTCTACGTCGTTGCCGATCTCACCACCTCCATGCGGTTTCGCGGCGGTTTAGACAAGTGGCTCAACCTTATCGGTTTCTGCGCCTCGGTGGCCCATTCCTGCCGTCGAACCGGCGATCTGTTCGGTTTTATCGGATGGGACACGAGGGTCAGACGCGACCTGCTTCTCCCTGCCGGTTATGCGGGCACGGCGTCGGAGACCCTGATTCGGCGCCTGCTGGAATACCGTGGTGGCGGCGCCGGAATCCAGGGACTGTGCGAGGCGGGAGAGTTTCTCCCTCGCGCCCGTTCGCTTGTCTTCCTGGTCTCCGATTTCCATGTGTCCCTGCATGAGCTCGACAGGACCCTCTCACCGCTGGCCCGCCACGACATGGTTCCGGTCGTGCTGTGGGATCGCAGCGAGCTCGAGAACCTGCCACCGCGCGGTCTGGTCAGGGTTCGCGATCTCGAGAACGGGCGCGAGCGTCTGCTCTGGATGCGACCGGTGTTGCGCGACGCCTGTCGGGAGGCGCTGGAGCACCGGCGGGAGGCCCTGAGGCGCACCTTCCTCCGCTACGGCAGACCTCCGTTCTTTGTGTACGATCGTTTCGATCCGGATGACCTGACGCGTTATTTTCTCGAAACCTCATAGCCGTTCGGATGTATGGATAAGACGCATGATCAAGGTGCCTTTCGTTATCCTCCTGTTCTCGCCGATGCTCATGCTCGCGCTGCCGTTCACCTCCGTCGCACACTCAGACCCCTCTCCGCAGAACGGTCCGATCGTCCGTTTGGAGTTTGATACCTTTCACCCTTTCGGAATCATGATCGGCGACATCGTCACCCATACCGCCCGCATCGAGGTAAGGCAACCTTTTCAACTGCAACGGAGTTCGCTCCCGATCAAAGGGCCCCTGGCCCGTTGGCTCGATCTGAGGGACCTGACCGTTCACGAACAACGAACGGGGGCCGACATCCTCTATTCCCTGTCGGTGTCGTACCAGGTCTTTCGAGGCGTCATGGAGGTCAGGCCGCTTGCCATACCACCCATCCCGCTCAGGTTTCAGGCCGGCAACGAGACGATCACCTTTTCGATCCCCGAGTGGCGCTTTACCGCCTCGCCGATTCTTCCGATCCTCCTCGGGAGGACGGATCGAGGGATCCGTCCTCTTCCCGAGCGTAAGCCTGAAGAGCTTGACCTGACCGCTTACTCGATTCGTCTGAGCGCCCTCGCGGTCGGTTCCGGCCTCTCGCTGCTCACGCTCGCCTACAGTCTTGGGATGGCCTCGTTTCTGCCGCGCGGGCGGGGTCCTTTTGCCCGCTGTCTCAAACACCTCAAACGGCTGCACCGTACCGACGCCGATCCCGAGCAGTACCGGGAGGCGTTCCGCTGCCTGCATCGCGCCCTCAACGAGGCGAATGGGCGTGTCCTCTTCATTGAAGGGCTCCGGGAATTCACAGAACGGCATCCTGCCTTCAAGGGTCTGCGCGATGAGATCGAGATCTTCTTCGCCCACTCCCGCCAACTCTTTTTCGACGTCCACCCGCAGGCCGCGGCGGGCCGCTATCCTCTTTCCCGCCTGATCACGCTGTGCCGTCTGTGCCGGGACGCCGAACGGGGGATCTGGTGAACCTCTCGGTCGATTCCCCATACCTGCTCTCTCTGGCCCTGTTGGCCCTCCTGCCGCTCTGGCTCCACGGCCATCGGCGGCTCTCTTACCCCTGGCTTTCTGTGATCCCACCGGATCCGATCTCCACGGTCATCGGGATCGGGATCCGGATTATGGCGGCGCTCGGTATTCTGGCCCTGACGCTTGGGATAGCCGGTCTGCATCTCGAAGGAGAAACGATCGAGCGGATCGGACAGGGGACCCAGATCGTACTGGTTCTGGACAAGAGCAGCAGCATGGATCAGACCTTTGCAGGACGCTCCGCCACCGGCAGCGGCCAGGAATCGAAGGGGCGGGCCGCGCGACGTCTTCTGGCAGCGTTCGTGTCCCGACGTCCCACTGACCTCTTTAGTATGGTAGTCTTCAGCACAGCCCCCATCCTGGTCCTGCCGTTTAATCACTCCGCTGAGGCGATCCAGGCCGCGATCCGCGCGGCAGAGAGCCCCGGACTCGCCTTTACCAACGTGGGCAGGGCACTCGGATTAGCCCTCGACGGTTTCAAGGATCTTCCGCAGACCGGCGGCAGAATCCTGTTGTTGGTCTCGGACGGAGCCGCCAGGATCGACGACAGGACGCAGCAGCATCTCAGGACGCTATTTCAGCAGCACCGGGTTAACCTCCTCTGGATCTTCCTCCGGACTGAAGGCGGTCCAGGCATCTTTGATGAGCCGAAGGACCATTTAGAGGTCGATACGGTGCCTGAGTACGCGCTGCACCGCTACTTCCAGACGCTCGGGGTGCCGTACCATGCCTACCAGGCCGAAAGCGCCGAGGCGCTTGATCGGGCGATCCGCGATGTAGTGCTCCTTGCAAACCAGCCGATCCGCTATCAGGAGCAGATCCCTGGCGGAGATCTCTCAGGTCTCTGCTATGCCGTTGCTTCAACCCTCATTCTAGGTCTCGTGGCCGTCACCTGTTGTGAGGTGCGACGATGGCCGGGGTAGGCCGCAAGCGTCTTCCCTGGATCCTGGGAGCGGTCTGCCTCGTCCTGGTGATCTTCACTGTGCGAGAGGCTCAGCATTTGCGGCATTTGCAGGTGTATCAGCGGGCGATCCGGAACGGGTCCATTCTCACCCTTCCGGCAACTGCGGAGATTCCTGAGGCGACCTTTGCAAGGGCCTGGATGCTCAGTCAGAGCGGTCGGGAGCAGCAGGCCCTCATGCTGTACGAGGCTCTCGGACAGAGCCGAGATCCGGTCCTCCGGGCGCAAGCGAAGTATCAGATCGGGGCGCTCCTGCTCCGACAGGCCACCGACCTCCTGGAAGCACAAGGGCAATCGGCCGTCACAAAGGTTGCTCCACTGATTGAGATCGCCAAGGAAGCGCTTCGAGAGGTGTTGCGCCACGACAGTCGCGATCGGGAGGCCAAATACAATCTGGAACTGGCGCTCCGTTTACTTCCGGAGTTGGAACGGAGCGATCGCGCGCGCGACGAGCCGGCGAAGGAGGAAAAAGGCGATTGGACCTCTATTCCAGGTCTTCCCGAAGGAATGCCATGATGAACGCGCCCGGAAGGATCGGATGACTCCCGCGCGCGACGATCGAAGAGGGCGTGGCGATCTACGTTTGCGGTGTCTTGTTCTGGCGTTTCTCGTGCTGGGCGTCGTGTACATCCATCCCACACGATTTATGCCCCAACGCGTCATTCGTGCCGTCTTTGTCATCGATATCACGCAGAGTATGAATACCAGGGATGCGGCTCTTCATGGTAGTCCGGTCGATCGCCTCACTTTTACGAAGCGTACCGTTCAGGACACCATCCGATGGCTGCCATGCCGATCAGAGGTGGGACTCGCCGTCTTCACGGAGCGGCGGGTCGTCCTTCTGTTTGAGCCGCTCGAGGTCTGCGAACAGAGGGCTCTCCTGCTCTCCGCCGTGTCCGCGATCGACTGGCGAATGGCCTGGGCGGCCGACAGCCGCATCGCGGCGGGCGTCTACGATGCGGTCACGCAGGTGACGCGGCTTGCATCACAGCCGAGGCTCCTGTTTTTCACTGACGGACAGGAGGCGCCCCCGATCATGCCGGGATTTGAGCCCCGCTTCGAAGGAAAGCCGGGGGAGGTGAATGGATTGATCATCGGGATCGGCGGGCAGACCCCTGCCGAGATTCCGAAATTCGACGAGGAGGGCCGGCTGATCGGCCACTGGACCGCCGACGATACCGGCCGTTTCCCCAGTGTCGGGACCCCGACGCTCTCAGTCGCAGAGATGGGCACGGCAGGCGAGACGGGATCGGATGGAGCCCTCCTTCGTAATGCGCCGCAACGCCCAAGTGAGGGCTTGCCGACTCACCTCTCCTGGCTCCATGAGACCTACCTGATGGAACTCGCGAGGACAACAGGTCTTCAGTATATCAGGCTCAACACGCCGAATGAGCTTCGGTCTCGCCTGCTCGCCCCGCCCCTCGCGCGTACGGAGGCCGTCAGGGTCGATATGCGCCGGATCTTCGCCTTTGGCGCGCTTGTCCTCATCCTGATCGGCTATACGATCATCCCAACATTCCGATTACTTGCGGCCCCTTCCGCAACAGGTGAAGAACGACACCTGTGGCCGCTGCCCCCGGTTCGCCCAAACGCCTTACAACCTCATGAGGAGAAAACAAGAATGAAGACACTGCTGTACTCCATAATCGGCATCGCGCTCTGCACGACCTCGGTTGCCTATGCGCACGGACCGACGCCGCAGAAGCTCGAGGAGCACATTTCTATCCAGGGACCACCCGAGCAGGTGTGGGCTGCGGTCAAAGAATTCGGTGCGCCGGCAACCTGGCATCCGATGCTGAAGCAGACCACGGCTCACGGCGGCAATACCGCAGGCCGGGCGGAACGGGTGGTGACGTTGCCGAGCGGCGGTACGATCACCGAAGGTCTGGATGAGTACGATGAGGGACGACGCTACATGGCCTGGCGTCTGCTGAAGGAGAACAAGGAAGCGTTCCCGGTCAGCTTTTATACCGTCTCGATTGAGGTGAGGCGGGCCAATGGGGGCAGTGACGTGGAATGGTTGTCGCGATTTTATCGCGCCGATACCGGCAACTCTCCTCCCCCCGAATACAGTGATGAGGCGGCGATCAAAGCGATGACGGAGTTTGCTCAGTCGGGTCTCGAGAATCTCAAGAAGCGCATCGAAACAGAGAAGTGACTCATGTGTCGGCGTTCACGTCTGTTCCGTCTTGCATCGGCGGCGCTTCTGTTTGGCGTCGGCACCACGGCATCGGTACGGGCCGAGTATGCCTACATTACCAACCAGGGCGACGACAGCGTCTCAGTCGTGAATATCGAGAAAGGGGAAGTCATCGCGACCATCGCGGTAGCCGATGCGCCTGTGGGTGTGGCGACCACACCGGACGGTACGCATCTGTACATCACGCACCCCGAGGCGGGACTCATCTCGGAAATCGATACCGTGACACGAACGGTAGTAAAGACCATCGACACCGGGGGGCAGCCATTTGGTATTGCGGTTGACGACACCGCCCCGGTCGCCGGCAACAACGCGCAGACCCGCCGGTTACTCTTTGTCACTGATTGGAGCCGCAACGCCGTTATGACTGTAGACCCGGTGAGAGGAGTGGTGATCGATCTGATCCATGCTGGAAAGTCGCCCGCCGGGATCGCCCTCGACCGAAGGGCGCGGCGCGTATTTGTCGCTAACCGCGAGAGCAATACGCTCACGGTGCTGGATGCGGATGTGCCGCGCAGGTATGCGGACATACCGACAGGCCGGGCGCCTTTCGCTGTGGCGCTGGTGCCCAACGGGGAGCGCGTGTACGTCGGCAATGTGCAGAGCGGGGAACTGACCGTGATTGACGCGAAAGCGCTCGATGTGGTTGCAACGGTCAAGGTCGGCCGCTTTCCTTACGGCATCGCCGTTACGCCTGACGGCGCGCGCGTCGTCGTTGCCAACCAGCAGGACCACAACATCACGATAGTGGATGCCTTGTCGCTGCGTACGGTCGGCAACATCCGTGTCGGTCGCCATCCCGACGGGGTGGATATCACCGGTGACGGCAGCCATGCACTGATCGCAAACTGGTTCGATGACTCGATTTCCATTATCGATCTCAGCACACTGAAGGAGCGAACGCGAGTCAAGGCTGGAAAGGGGTGCCGCGCCTTTGGGTCATTTATCGTGCGTAATCGATAGAGTGGACGCGACGCATGGGATCGGTGGTGGGGGCTATTGCATGAGGCAGGTGTAATTCCACACACACCCCGACGTTCCTCAAGCGGTATCCCGACATCGAATGGGCTGTAAGTGCTTGAATAACCTGATGATCGGAGCCTGCCGCAGCAGTTGGCATAGTCATTGCTTAATTAGCAAACTTAGGAGAGCCTGTCTGCGTGATAATCCACAGGCCTACGGTCGAGGTGTGCGAAATTTCGCCCATTCACTCCATCGCCCAGCCACACGCACGGTTGTGCGCTCAACGTGTCGATCGTCAGTTTCCCCAGCCGCGACAAGACTTTGCCTGCGCTCCTGCAACTGCATTGATGGCCATCGAGGGTGTGGCATCCCGCTTGCTGATACCCAGTCGCTTGTGACAGTCCGGATACTCGTCTCGCCTACTTTGGGGAAGGGAGTGGAAGGACAGATCGGGGCGATAGTTTTCAGTAAGCGGTTCAACACACAGAGGAGGGAGTGCAGATCATGGGGAAGCCGTTATCCGGTTCTACGATGGCAGGCATGATCGCCGGCGCGCTCATGCTGGCTATCGCTTCTGGCAGTGCGCTCGCCAATGAAGAGATCGTTCGGGCGAGCAAAAATCCTGATCTGTGGCCCGCGCCGGGCCGGGATCTGGCCATGACGCGTCATAGCCCGCTCAAAGACATCAATACCGCCAACGTCGGGAAGCTGCAGATGATGTGGTCGCAATCCACCGGTGCGTTGCGTGGCCATCAGGGTCAGCCGATCGTGGTCGAGGTGGCTGGAACGCCGATGATGTTTTTTGTGAGTCCCTGGCCGAATATCGTGCAGGCGTTGGACCTGTCCGATCCTGATCATCCGAAGCAGGTGTGGAACTACAAGAAGAAAACCGACCGTGATGAGTTGGCGGTGACTCGCGCGTGTTGCGATACGATTAACCGGGGCCTGAACTATGCCGACGGCAAGGTGGTCTTTCATACCCTCGACGGATATGTCATCGCGCTGGACGCCAAGACCGGCAAAGAGATTTGGACGGTCAAGCATGCCTGGTCGGATAAGGGTGAAACGATTACCGGCCCGACGCTGATCGCCGAGAATAAGGTCATCATCGGGTTCGGCGGCGACGAGTTCGCCGCGCGCGGCCGGGTGACCGCGTATGACCTGAAGACCGGCAAGCAGGTGTGGAACTGCCACAGCACCGGGTCCGACAAGGATGTGTGCCTGACCCCGGAGACCAACAAGGCCAATCCGCATTACGGGACGTACGGCAAGAACCTCGGCATGATCACCTATCCCAATGACGAGTGGAAGATCGGCGGTGGCGCGCCCTGGGAATGGTTTACCTATGACCCGGAGTTGAGGCTCGTGTACGTGCCGACGGGCAACCCCGGGCACTGGAGTCCATCCTATCGGTGCGGTGAAACCGGCGCAAACCTGACTCACGAAAAGTGTAACCAATACGACCCCGAGTTGCGCAGCGGCAGATGGGACAACAAGTGGGCGATGACGATCTTCGCCAGAAAGATCGATACCGGCGAGGCGGTATGGGCGTACCAGATGACCACCTTCGACCAGTGGGACTACGACGGCGTCAACGAACCCGTCCTGGTGGACATGAAGGTCGACGGCAAAATGCGCAAGACGCTGGTCCACTTCGACCGTAACGGGTTTGCCTATGTGCTTGACCGTGCCGATGGGACTCTGTTGCGCGCGCATAAGTTTTTCCCCCTCAACTGGGCCGAGAAGGTCGACCTCAAGACCGGCCGTCCGGTGAAGATCAAGGAGCATTCGCCCTTCGCTCGTCATGTCAGCACGCAGGTCTGCCCGTCTTCGCTTGGCGCCAAGAACCAACAACCGATTGCGATCGATCCCAAAGAACCGCACATCGCCTATGTGGCGACCAACTGGTGGTGCATGGAATACGAGCCGCAAGAGCGCACCCACACCCAGCAGGGCATGCTCTATGTCTTTGCGAACGTCTTCACGTATCCGATCGAGAAGGGTGTCGCGAGCAAGGTGCAGAAGTTCAACGTGCTGACCGGCGAGACCGAGTGGGCTATTCCGGATGCCTATCCGGACTGGGGCGGCATGCTGACGACCGATGGCGACCTACTGTTCTACGGCAGCCTGAGCGGAGATTTTCGCGCGGTCGATCGGAAGTCCGGCAAGGTCCTGTGGAGCCGTAAACTGGGCTCCGGCATCATCGGCAACCCGATCACGTACAAGATCAAGGGCAAGCAGTACGTGTCGGTATTGGCCGGTATCGGCGGCTGGATCGGTCTGCCGGTGACGGCCGAGCTCGACTTTGACGACAAGTATGGAGCCATCGGCGCCACCGCTATGGCCAAGCTGACCGGGCTCGATAAGATTCCGCAGGGTGGCGTGCTCTACACCTTCCGTATCGATTGATCGTGTCACGATCCCGAATGCGCTGTCGATCTGATGGTTGCCGGCGGGTGGCATCAGTCCACCCGCCGGTGCCGTCGTATGTGAGGTCGATTCGTATGTCGTTGTTGAAGCAGTGCGGAACCGTACTCCTCGCCTGCGCGCTCAGCGTCACGGTCGCGCCTGCGTTTGTAATCGCCGACATCGGGCATGATGGGGGCGCGCCCAGCGTCAACGTTGCGCCTGCCTCTGCAACCGAGGGCAGCGCGTTGCTGCGGGTGTGCGCCGATCCCGGAAATATGCCGCTGTCGAATAATAAGGGAGAAGGCTTCCAGAACAAGATCGCAGAGATCCTCGCGCAGGCGATGGGCGCGCAGCTTACGTATTACTACCGACCGTATCTGGAGCGAGGCCTCACCAGCCAAACCGTGGATGCCGATCGGTGTGACATGCTGATGGATATACCGTCGGGCGAGGAACGTCTGCTGACCACCAAGCCGGTCTATCGCAGTACCTTTGTGCTGGTCTACCGCAACGACAAAGGATACGCCTTCAAGGGTCTGGACGACCCCAGATTACTCAACGACCTCAAGGTCGGCGTCTTCCAGCATTCCGCGGCGCGGCAGGTATTGCAGGAGCGCGGCCTCGCACGCGGCAACACCATTGTGCATGCCGTCAGCTACGATACCGATGTCAACCCCGAACGGCAGCCGTCACGGCAGATCCGACAGGTGATCGACGGCCGACTGGATGTAGCTGCCATCTGGGGGCCGATGGCCGGCTGGTACAAGGCCGTCGAAGGCGCGCCGCTGACGATCCTGCCAATGAACCTCATGGATGATGCCACGCCATTGGAGTTTGAGTTGAGCGTGGGCATGCGGAGGGGCGCCGAGGAGTTGAAGACCAGGATCGAACAGGCACTGGTGCGCGAGCAGGCGCGTATCCGCCGGACATTGGAGGAGTACGGGGTGCCGCTGGTCGAATGCGCGCGGTGTCTGGTGTCGGGCACGCTGCCTTCGCATGGGCCTTACACGCCGCCCGCGCCCGTTACGGCAACGTCCCCACCGGCGGCGGCGCCCGACATGACGCAGGTGGCCTTGCAGACCGACGCCGCGCTGGCCGGCGGCGGGACGCTCGATGAGGAGTTGCACTACGCAATCCTGGCCAGTCAGCCCAAGCGGGCCGACTACCTGATCGCGCGTGGTGCCGATGTTAACGGCCGGGATGCGCAGAACCAGACGCCGCTGATGACGGCGGTCATGCACGGTCACGAACCGGTAGTCGCTCTCTTGCTGAACCGCAAGGCCGATCCGAACAGGGCGGACAACGACGGCTGGACCGCCCTGATGCGCGCCGTCCAGCGCGACGACCCTACCATGGTGCGCCTGCTGGCCGCACATGGCGCCGACCCCGAAGCGATCAATCGGAACGGCATGAGCGCGCTCACCATGGCGGCGCTGCACGGCAAGAGCCTAGCGGCAGCCGCCCTGCTGGAAAGCGGGGCAAAGGTTGACAGTGCGATCGGGACGGCGCGCTACACGCCGCTGATGATTTCGGTGTTCTCCGGCACGCAGCCTGTCGCACAGGCACTGTTGCGATATGGCGCGCAGGTCAACGCCCGTAACGGCGGCGGTCTGACGGCGTTGATGATCGCCGCGGCCTCTAATCGGCCAGAGATGGTTGCGCTGTTGCTCGGCGCAGGCGCGGATGCCGCACTCAAGGACGCAGAGGGGAGGACCGCGCTGGCGCTGGCGCGAGAGCGCGATGCCGCCACTGTCGTCAGCCTGCTCACGGGAAGGTCGGCCGTAGGCAGTGCGGCGAAGCCTGCTGCGCAGTAGCGAGTCTGGAAACCTGGGACGATTTTCTGAGCATAGCCCATGTGTCACCGGTACACCACGGCGCATGAAAACCCCCTTAATCCCCCTTTACGAAAGGGGGAGGCATTGAGGCGTATCAGGAATATCCCCCCCTTTACGAAAGGGGGGTCAGGGGGGTTTGTCTGAAGTTGAACGCTATTTTCTAAGGAAGGAGTCGAACCGTGACGTTTCGCAATGTTGGCAGCATCGCCGTAATGAGCATCGCCTTCCTCTCCGCCTGCGGGACCGCCGGCACAACGGCGCAACCGGTCGCCGCGCCGGATCGGACGCAGCAGCCTGCTCCGCCCACGCCGGCCGAACCTGCGGCGGTCGGATCGACATCGGCGGTACAGACGATCACCGCCCCTGCCGTGCCCGCCGGTCTCGACGGTCGGCCCATCGACCGCACCAATGCCAGCACGCCAGGCTCACTCAAGAATCCGTATGCCAATGCGACTGAAGAGATCATCGCGCAGGGCCGTGAACGGTACCTGGCCTATGGCTGCAACGGCTGCCACGGCGGCGGAGGCGGGGGCGGTATGGGGCCACCGTTGTCCAACGAGGTCTGGGTCTACGGCAGCGATGACGACACGCTGTTCCGGTTGACGGCGATCGGGAGCGTCGAGTTGCAAAAGCTTGGGTACGCGCGTAAGAGCCGCGAGGGAGTCGTCGCTCCGATGTTGCCCTATGGTCAACTGATCAAAACTGAGGATGAACTGTGGAAGATGATCGCCTTTATCCGCACCACCTATCGTGGCGATCCGTCGCGCAAGAACTGGTGATCCTCATGAAGAAGACGGCGCTGTGTGTTGTCGTGTTCGCTTATCTGGTTACGCGAGGAGCTTCGGCATCGGCCGAGTCTCGGGCGTATGTGACCAACGAAGCGTCCAACGATCTGTCCGTCATCGATACTGCCTCCCGACGGGTGGTCGCCACCATCAAGGTTGGGGATCGACCTCGAGGCGTAGCCGTGTCCCCGGATGGCAGCCGCGTCTATATCGCGAACGCGAACTCCAACAACCTGACGGTCATCGATACGGCTACCCTCACGGTGAAGGCGACGGTTCCGGCTGGGATCGAACCGGAGGGCGATCCGGAAGGGATCGCCGTGACCCCGGATGGAAAGCAACTCTACGTCGTCAACGAAAATCCCGGCACCGTCTCCGTGATCGATACGGCCACCCATCAGCTCGTTGCGACAGTAACGGTAGGGGTGGAGCCGGAAACGGTTGCCGTGAGTCCCGATGGGCGATGGGTCTACGTCACCAATGAAACCTCCCACGATGTCCACGTCATCGACACTTCCGCCGATCGTGTCATCGCCAAGATCAAGGTGGGCGCCAACCCCCGTGGGGTGAGTTTTACGCCCGATGGGAAGCGGGCCTATGTGGGATGCGAGCGCGACGGGACGGTCTCCGTGATCGACACGGCTGCCCGCCGGGTGATCGCCACCATCCCGGTAGGGGAGCGTCCGGTGGGGACGGTCGTGAGCCACGACGGGAAAAAGGTCTATGTGGCCCACGGTCGGTCGTATGAGGTGTGGGTCCTGGATACGAGGACCCATCAGGTGCTGACCAAGATCCCGACGCAGGAGCGGTCATGGTGGGTCGCGTTGACCCCGGATGGAAGGGAGCTGTACGTCACGGTCCACGGTGGCGGCCGCGTGGCGGTCATCGACACCACTCACGACCGGCTGCTTACAACCATACCGGCAGGGACGAAGCCCTGGGGCGTGGCGGTCAGGTAAACCACCGGTCCGCATGTATGGAGGGTGCACAATGAGAGTGAGGGTGCTCTGGTACGTGGCGATAGGGTTGATCTGGCTCGTGGCTGGGATGATGCCGCGCGCGTGGGCGGAAACGGATCAGTCGGAACCGGGGGAAAGTCCCCTCAAGGCCTTTGAGCTCCCGGCGGTGGAGGTGATCGAGCATACCCCTCTGTCGGCTCTCGGTATTCCCATCGGGAAATACCCGGGGAACGTGCAGGAGATCACGTCTGAGGAGATCGAGAGTCAGAACCCGCTTGATATCTCGGAAATGTTCTACCGGAACCTCAGCTCGGTCAATATCAATGCTGCTCAGAACAACCCTTGGCAGAATGATGTGACCTACCGTGGTTTTCTCGCCTCGCCCCTGACCGGCAGCCCCATCGGGCTGTCCGTGTATCTGGACGGCATGCGCTTCAACGACGGATTCGGGGAAACGATGAACTGGGACCTGACTCCCCAGTCCGCCATCGCGGAAATCGACGTGATTCCCGGTTCCAACCCTGTCTTCGGTTTGAATACTCTCGGTGGCGCGCTTAACATCCGCACCAAGCGCGGCTTCGATTTGCAGGGTACGGAAGTCGAAGCGTCTGGAGGATCCTTCGGACGCTGGGCTGTGGAGGCGGAGCACGGCGCTGTGCACGGTCCGTTTGACTTGTATCTGACATTCAACACCCTGGACGAAAGCGGCTGGCGCGAGCACTCGCCGAGTGAGTTGCGACAATTATTCAGTAGAATCGGGTGGAAAACGGAGCGCACTGACCTCAACCTCAACTACATCTGGGCCGACAACGATCTCATCGGCAACGGCTTCGTCCCGGAGAGTACACTGGCGAGAGACCGTGATGCCGTCCATACCTTCCCTGATCGGACCGGGAATCGTATGCACCTGCTCAACCTGCGCGGGAGTCGTCGGATCACGGATGCCCTGCTGCTCTCTGGGAACGGGTTCTATCGCTACTACAAGCGTAAGACCCTGAATGGGGATGCCGAGGTCGGCTGTGTGGATGACGCCACCGGGGCGGGGGTCGTCGACGCCGGCGGCCGTCCGCTGCACCTTGGGCTGTGCGAGGGTTCGGCCGTCGGATTCTTTGATGAGGATGGCAATCCGCTGGCCGGAGCACTGGAGCGCGAAGCCGAGGGTGAGGACCGGACGACGAGAACCCGCACCCATGACTTTGGCGGAACGTTCCAACTCTCGCATAGCGGCGCCATCATGGGCCGTACCAACCGGCTGACGGTTGGATTTGCCTTCGATCGCCACCAAAGCCATTATAACCAGCGCGAGGCCGAATCCGAGCTGGTGCCGGACGGCAACAGTGTGGGCACGGAACGCGAGGGACCCTTCGAGACGGAGGTCAACGTCGGCACCCGGCAGGATAATGCCGGTTTCTATATTACCAACACCTTCGATCTCGCCGAGCGTCTGGCGCTGACGTTGTCCGGGCGGTATCAGCATGTGGACATCAACATACGCGACCGGTCTGGCGAGAACGACGATCTTAACGGCCACCATACATTCGAGCGCTTCAGTCCTGCCGTAGGATTGACGTTTCAAGCGCTGAAGAACGCCACGCTCTTCTTCTCCTATAGCGAGGGCTTTCGCGCCCCCACTCCGGCGGAACTGACGTGCGCCGATGAGAACGATCCGTGCAATCTGCCGAATGCGTTTGTCGCCGATCCGCCGCTCAACAAGGTCGTCGCCCGCACGTACGAGTTCGGCGCGCGCGGCCGTCTGCCGATCGGAAATGGGGTGCGGTGGAACGCCGGCTTCTTCCGCACCGACTTAAGCAACGACATCCTGTTTACCGTCGTTGAAACCGGCGGGGCCGGCTTTTTCCAGAATGTTGACGCGACGCGCCGCCAGGGCGTCGAGGTCGGTGTACAGGGTCGGTGGAAGCGATTGAAATACTTTGGAAACTACGCGTACGTTGATGCCACCTACCAGTCCGACGTGACGCTTGCGAGCGTGACGGACCCCGGCGGCGTGCGGGTCAAGGATGGCGATGTGATTCCCGGCATCCCAAAGCACAATGCCAAGGTTGGGGCAGAGTATGCCCTGCTGGACAATCTCTGGATCGGCGGCAACGTGATCGCCGTGTCCGGCAACTATCTCCGCGGCGACGACGGCAACAACCAAAGCAAGACGGATGCCTACGCGATACTGAATCTTCACGCCCGCTACGTGCCGATCAAGAACCTGGAGATCTGGACGCGCATCGAC
The DNA here is from genome assembly GCA_000091165.1 of Candidatus Methylomirabilis oxygeniifera. Taxonomy (NCBI): domain Bacteria; phylum Methylomirabilota (SeqCode); class Methylomirabilia (SeqCode); order Methylomirabilales (SeqCode); family Methylomirabilaceae (SeqCode); genus Methylomirabilis (SeqCode); species Methylomirabilis oxygeniifera (SeqCode). The sequence goes on from FP565575.1 coordinate 115,540, forward strand.
AACGTGACCGATACCGACTACGAGACGGCAGGCACGCTCAATTTTAATGCCTTCGGCAGCCCCATCGCCGTTGAGCGATTCGTCGCCCCGGGATCGCCCGTTGCCGGCTGGGTCGGTGTCAAGTTACGCTTCTGACGCCTGACATTCCATCGATCGCGGATGGGGTCCTGCCGCGTGCTGCGGAACTCGTGGATAGTTCGAATCGCCGTTCTCCTCCGGTCCAAGGCTTCCCTGCGTAGAACGGCGATGTTGTATGGTGCGCTCAGACAGGTCCTCGCACACTCCAGGACCCCATCCGCGATCGAGCAATGACGATACTTGGGGGCTTATAGCAATTCGTCAATCCCACCCAGCCGATCAATGTTCCGGTCGGTGCCGGTTACCGATTCTAAGATTACTGAGGCATGCTTAAGGAAAAAACTCTTCTCTTGTTTTGGGCGTATCCGTTATAATTAGTGCATGACTCCAAAGGATGCCTTTACGCTTGGACGTCAAGGAGGCCATGCCGAGGTCGACCGGGTCCACGATGAGGTCCATTCTGTCATGACATTGCGGGTTGGATCGCAGGCCGGACCGCGTTCGCTGGGCCGATTTCTTCTAAGCTCTACCGGTTTTCACCTGATCTTCGCTTGGATTATCATCAGCGTTGGACTGCCCAAGGTCCCATCGGCTCCGAAGCCTCTTGTTGTCACCATTATTGGAAGTGACAGCGCTGAGGCGCCTGCCGCGTCGGGACGACCTGATCGCACCCACACTCGACAGCCGGCCGCGCCGGGGCCGGCGACGCAAGCCGTCAATTCGAAAGTGACAGCCCAACCTCGCGTCTCACCACCGTCGCCTGATCTCACGGCTCAGGCGACGGAATCAACGGCGTCGGATGATCGGGTTGCCGAGCCTAAGGCTGTCGGCGTGTCTGCCGGTGGATCACATGCGGCGAGCATGGGCGCAGCAACGGCTTTAGCGATGGGTGGCGCGTCGAAGGGACCTGTTCTGCTCGGGTCTGACGGAGATGGCGAAGTCGGCTCAGGCCCGGCCGGTCGAGGCGGAGCGGGCCGCCTTGATACGGCGTTGATTGCACCGTCGACACCATCGGTCACGGTCGGCTCCGCTCAGGGCGCGGGAGGGGGCGGAACGGGCTGGTCAAGCAATGGAGGCGCCGGAGGGCGGTCATCTGCGCCGAACTACGGAATCAATCCGCTTCCCAAGTACCCTCTCTTGGCCCGGGAAAAAGGGTACGAAGGAACGGTCTACCTGCGGGTTCTGGTCCGCGCGGATGGTCGTGTAGAGCGGCTGGCTGTCGATCGATCCTCCGGATATGAGATCCTGGACCGAGCGGCGGTAGACTCGGTCAAAGAGTGGGCGTTCTTTCCTGCCAAAAAGGGTGGGAAGTCGGTACAAAGCTGGGTGTTGCTACCGGTAAAGTTTGCGCTTAACTGAGGCGGGAAGCCATCAGCCTTCAGCGGTCAGCTCTTTTGATCTGGCCCCTGCTTTGTCTAAGACTGACTGCTGATTACTTTTTTCTGAGGTAGAGTGTGACCGCTTTTTCGCAGACCTCGAGATCGCTCTCCACAATTGTAGTCCTTCTTTTCATCGTCTCTTTGCTCAACCTATTCGTTTCTCCTGCATGGGGGGGTAAGCCGGTCAGTAAGCCGTTCTATGACGAAAACGGACAGGTTATCCGGGAAGAGGTCGATAGCACCGGTTCAGGGCGGATCGATACATGGGTCACCTATCAGGATGGCGTCCCGATTCTGCAGGCCCTGGACACGAATAAGGACAGTAAACCTGATACCTGGCACCACCTGTCTGCAGATCGTCGGGTAGAGAGGACGGAAAAAGACGGCGACGGCGATGGCAAGTCCGATATCTGGATTAGATACCACCAGGGAAGTCCTATCAAGGCGGAACAGGATCTGAATATTGATGGGCGAGCCGATCGGTTCATCTTCTACGAAAAGGGGAAGGCGGTCCGGGCTGAGGAATCGCTGAAACGTAATGGAAAGATCACCCTGTGGTCGTTTTATGACGATGCCGGCGTGCTCGTCCGGGATGAGGAGGACGCAAAAGGAGTCGGTCGGCCGACGCTTTTTTCGTATTATCAGGAGGGGAAGCTCTCGAGGCGCGAAGAGGACACGAAAGGATCAGGACGGATCGACCGCTGGTCGTATTACGATAAGGATGAGCGTCTGATGAAGCGTGAGGCCGCTCGAAAAGGATCGGGACGGCCGGACACGTGGGCCTACTATGAGAACGGACAGATCGTCAAGCAAGAGGAAGATACGCTGGGCCAAGGTCGGCCGAACGTCGCCTACTTCTTCCAGGCAGGCGCTCTGTTCCGGCGAGAAGAGGATACGCAGGGGACCGGCCGCCCGGACCTGATCGACTGGTACGAGAACGACAAGCCGGTCAAACGGCAGCAGGATACCAGACGGCAGGGGAAGATAGATCTGGTGACCCACCTTCTGAATGGAGCTATCCAACGACAAGAGGTTGATACCAAATACGAGGGACGGTACGACCTGGTTCGCTTCTTTGAGAATGGGCGCCTTGCCAGAGAAGAGTACGACACCAACGCAGACGGCCGGTCGGACGTCTGGGTTGCCTACAATGAGGCCGGCGAAAAGGTATTTCAGGAAGAGGATACCGATTACACCGGCCGAGCTCAAGTGCGGTTTCGTTTTACCGGGGGAAAAGTTGTGAAGAAGGAAGTGGTACGCGAAGAGCGAGCGGACGGCCCACCGCGCCTGCTGATACCCAAGATCCCATAATGCTCCGCTTCACAAAACAGCGCGCATTCGATGGAAAAATTGCTTGACAGGTCGCGAGCGAGTAAGCTATATCTCCACCGCATTAAACGGCGTCTCTACGCGGGTCGACTCACCGGAGCGCGAGAGACGCGCATGGCCTCTCCCAGTTACTCGTGAGTTGGCGCCGATTGCGTTTAAGGGTATGAAGGGTTCCACTCATTGTGTCACGAATACAAAAATGGGAAGAGTCGCCCCTTCCTGTGGCTCGCGCGGGTTGGCCGCTTTTTCTCTTGCTGTCGCTCTTTGCATTCCTCTGATTGCTTCTCAAGCCCGCGCTCTGGAACCGGCCTTTGGCCAAGCCGCTGAGGAGGCCGCCGCTAAGCTGGCCGAAGCCTTCCCGACCGTTCAAGGATCGGTGACCGGAGTCGAGAGGGATCGGATCCTGATCGACTTGGGCGCCAAACAGGTGTATCAGGGGATGGAATTACAGGTCTACCGAGAAGGAGATGAGGTTAAACATCCGGTGACCGGCGAAGTTCTTGGAAGGCGAGATAAAAGGCTGGGTCTCCTCAGGGTCGTTGAGGTGAAAGAGAGGTTCTCGGAGGCCGCCATTGTCTCCAGAGAGGAAGGGGCCACCATGAGGGCCAAGGACCTAGTTCGGGTCAGTTCGGACCGGCTGGTGGTTGGCCTCCCTCTTATCGATGCCGGCGGAGTGAAGGAAGCGAATGTCCATTCGGTCACGAAAGATCTGGCTATTGCGCTAGCCAAGACGGGCCACTTTATGGTGATTGAGGATCCTCTCCTTAAGGCAGCCCTGACCGGGGAGCATACGTCGCGCATGGAATCGCTTGGCGATCCTTCAACGCTAAAGCTACTGTCAGAGAAGACGCACGTTCAGTTTCTCATCCTCGGTAAACTCAGCCCTGGCTCCCAGGGATTGTTTTTAAACATGCAGGTGATATCGGTTTTTACCGGAGCGCCGTTGACTGTTGCAAGCGTCGAGGTGAAGGAGCGAGGGCCGATGGTCGTGGCCGCCCCATCGCCGTCGTCGAGGCCGGCCCCTCGGTCCGGCTTAGAACCAACCCCCTCCGCCGCGCCGAGACCCTCTTTTATTCAAACTGAGCGCCAGATCGCAGAGCCTCCAAGGATCGGCGAGCAACCGAAAGGGTCCCGTTCGTTTCCAGGTACGGGTGAGAACGTGACGACGCGTCCTGCCGAGAAGGCGCAAGAGTCTGTAACATTCGAGTTGTCCGATCCGCTTCTTGCACTGGTAGCGGGAGATCTGGATGGGGATCAGCGGCCTGAGATCGTTGGGATCACGTCCTCGGAGGTGATCGCCTATCGGTGGCAGAATCAACGATTAGTATCGATTGCCAGAGCCAGCAGCCCTCGGCTTGTTCGTCACCTGCATCTTGACGTCGGAGACGTGAACGGACGCGGTCACGTCCAGATTGTCGTGACGGCCCTATCCGGTGGGCGAAACGAGCTTCAGTCGTTTATTCTGGAACTTCAAGGGGGCCGGCTCGTTCGGGTCGCCGAGAAGTTGGGCTATTTTCTTCGTGTAGTGATGGGTCCCGGCATTGAGACGCCAATCCTGGCCGGGCAGCGGATGGGAGAACTCACTGCATTTGAGAGGCCGATCGTTCGGCTGACGTGGAATGGCGAGCGATACGTCGAAGGGCAGCCGCTTACGCTTCCGGCCCAGGTGAAGAATCTCTACGAATTTACGCCGATCAAGGCCGTGGGTGACCAGATATCAGAGGTTGCGGTCATCAGTGAGAAGCGAGTGAAGATCTACGGGAGCGAGAGCAAGCCGTCATGGGAAGCCAAAGATGATCTGGGCGACGTCGATCACCTCGCCTTTTCTCATATTCCCACGTACCGGGCTCTTCTGGCGAAGGAGGGGCTAAATTCCGGGACCCCGATTACACCAGAAGAGCATGCAGTTGAGCAGATCCTGCCGCGGCGAGTCCTGGTGGAGGCGTCGCCTCAATGGGGCAATGCCACGACAGAGCTTCTGACCTTTACGAATCCGAAAAAGATTGGGGCGCTTCGGACTGAGTCATCCTTCCCTCCGAGTCAGGTCGTGGCGTTTGACCGTCAGGAAGGAACCTTCGCGCGAGGGTGGGAGACGATCCCCCTTGAAGGGAGGGTACGCGACGTAGCGTTGGTCGATCTGAACGGCGCCGGCAGGAAAGATCTCATTGTACTATCGGCGATTAAAGAAAAGGGTCTGATCGCTTATATGCAGGATGGAACGCGTGGCATTATCAGTGTATTTTCCTTCATCCGCTAGGGTGTTGCATTGCAGGGCGTTGATCGATCTACCCAGTTGGGGAAGAAACAAGCATAAGAAAGGAGGGGTGAAAGACGGAATTGTGTTATGCTCGAATCAGTGCGTGGATGACAATGCCTGAGGGCCGGTGTACGTGCAGCAGCGGTAATAGAGTGTGATCGAGAAAAGTGCGAGACGATTTCCTGGGTAGCAACAAGACCGAATAAAGAGGGAGGCATTCAATGAGTGTGAAACGTCGTATGTCACTGATCGGAGGTCTGCTGGTTTTGGCCGGCAGCCTTGCGATATCGGCGCCTATCGTCTCAGCTAATGATGATGTGTTGAAGCTTCAAAAAGATGATGGCCAGTGGGTAGTCCAGAGCAAGAACTATTCAGGGACCCGCTACAGCACCCTGAACCAGATTACGCCCGAAAACGCAAAAAATCTCAAAGTCGCCTGGTCGTTCTCCTTGGGGACGCTAAACGGCCAGCAGGGCGGCCCGCTGGTTGTCGGCGACACAATGTATGCCCATAGCTCATACGCTGGAGGCCCTACAGGTCACTCGCACAACATCTTTGCGCTCGACCTATCCAAGGAAGGAGCGCCGATCAAGTGGCGGTATAATGCGAAGTATGACCAAAAGGCACCTCCCGTCGCCTGCTGCGACTTAGTTCATAAGGGCCTACAGTATGCGAACGGCAAGATCCTGTACCAGACGCTTGATGGAATGGTGATCGCTCTTGATGCCAAGACCGGCAAGGAGCTCTGGAAGACTCGGAACGCCGACCCCTCCAAGGGTGAGACGAGCACTGCCGCCGGCCTGGTGATTAAAGATAAGTATATCGCCGGTGTCGCCGGGGGCGAGTTCGGGGTGCGCGGCTGGGTGGCGGCCTACGACATCAATACCGGCAAGCAGGTCTGGAAGGCCCGCAGCATGGGGCCCGATGAAGAGATCAAGCTTGCCCCTGATTTCAATGCCGCCAACCCGCATTACGGACGATTCGGCGAGGGGACCAAGAGTTGGCCCGGCGAGATGTGGAAACAGGGCGGCGGTACGACCTGGGGCTATTATGCGTACGATCCTGAGCTGAACCTGCTTTACTACGGTAGCGGCAACCCAGGGACCTGGAATCCCGCCCCTCGGAAAGGCGGCGATAACAAGTGGTCGATGACTATCTGGGCTCGCAATCCCGACACTGGGGTGGCCAAGTGGGCCTATCAGATGACCCCGTGGGATAACTGGGACTACGATGGGATCGATGAATCCGTTTTGACCGAGCAGACATTCGGTGGCAAGAAGCGGAAGGTGCTCACGCACTTTGACCGCAATGGGTTCGTCTACACACTGGATCGAGCGGATGGAACCTTGCTGGCCGCTGATGCCTTCGTCTATGTCAACTGGGCGAAGGGGATCGACCTGAAGACGGGGCGGCCGATCTTGAATCCGGAGAAGCTCACCAAGCAGGGTGAAGACACCAAGAATATCTGCCCCTGCGCAATGGGTGGTAAGAACTATTTGCCGGTTGCATACTCCCCGCTGACGAACCTCTTCTACGCGTCCGTCAACAACATGTGTATGAGCTATGAAGGCGTTCAGGTTCAGTATACGGCGGGGGCTCCGTACGTGGGCGCCACCGTTCTGATGTATGAAGGCCACGAAGGTAAAGACGTCGGCTATTGGGGCGACTTCATTGCCTGGGATGTCGTCAAAGGAAAAAGGGCGTGGGCCATTAAAGAGAGTCAGCCCCCATGGAGCGGGCCCGTAGTGACTTCTACAAATGTGGTCTTCTACGGCACGATGGACGGCTGGTTCAAGGCGGTCGATGCGCGAGATGGAAAGCTCTTGTGGAAGCACAAGGTCGGTTCCGGGATTATCGGTAATCCGATCACCTACAAGGGGCCTGACGGCAAGCAGTATGTTGCCGTGTACTCCGGTGTCGGCGGGTGGTTTGGCGCTACTGTGTCGCTCGACTTGCCGCCGGACGATCCGACGGCTGCATTGGGCGGCGTGAATGCTGCCTACAAGTCCGGTTTGCCCATGGCAACGACTAAGGGCGGGACACTTTACGTGTTTGGCCTGTAAGCGAGTATGTCTGATACCGGCGCCGAAGGATTGTATCTTCGGCGCCGGTTTTTTATGCTATGCTACAACCAGTCAGCATGTAGCGATCAACACCGGGCGTGCGAGACTGAAGGCGGAGATAGACCAAAAGCTGAAGAGTCAAGGATCTAATCCTAAAAGCCTTCAGTATGAACCCCTGAGCAAGGAAGAATGGGTATGAGTCGAAGACTTGCAGTTGTTGGTGGATTGGTTGTTGTGATGTTCCTGTTTCCCTTTGCCTGGCAGGCCTGGGGGGGGCATGTCAACCCGCTCCGTGTCTGTGGCGATCCGAACAACCTGCCGTTCTCCAACAAGCAATCAGAAGGATTTGAGAATAAGATCGCTGAAGTGATCGCGAAAGAGCTTGGGACGGAGCTGACTTACTTCTGGTGGCCGCATCAGCATGGGTTAGTTCGGAGAGCGTTGAAACCGGGACTCTGTGATGTCATGATCTCGATCCCTCAGGGTTGGGATCGGGTTCTCTGGACCAAGCCTTATTACCGCTCGGCGTATACCCTTGTGTACCCCAAGGATCGAGGATTTCAGATCAGATCGCTTGACGACCCGATCCTGAAGCGCCTCAAGATCGGGGTCTATATCAATTCCCCACCGGCAGAGGCGTTAGCGAATAGAGGTATCACGACAAACGTTGTCGGCTATAGCCCCTATTATGATTCCTTGACCGAACGCCGGGATAAAATTCTCCAGGATTTGATTGCCGGTGAGATTGATGTCGTACTGGATTGGGGACCAATGGTCGGCTATTTTGTGAAACGGGTGAATAGTGGATCACAACCTCTTGAGGTAGTCCTTCTTCAGGGTGGGGAGCCAGGGAGTCCCTTCACCTTCGAGTTCTCCATGGGAGTGAAGGAGGGTAATACGGCACTCAAAGCTGAGCTGGAACAGGCGATCAGTAAGCGGCGCGCCGAAATCGGAAAAATCCTGGAAGAGTATGGTGTGCCCATTCTGCCGCTGCTGGCGCGCGAGCAGTTTCCAAAAGTAGAAGAAAAGCCTGGAGTGATCTTCTACCGCAGTTTCGATCGAGAGGACCCCCTTCCCTCTTATTAACGCAGAGCAAAAGGGGCAACCATCACCTAAGAAGAACGAGGACCAGTGACCATGCTACAGAAAAAGACACTTCTCGTCGTTTCAGTTCTAGGCCTTGTGATGTTGGGATGTGTCCAGAGTCTCACGGCTCAGACCCAGCAAGCTCCGGCGAAGACAACAGAATACGCTCAAGCGCAATCTGGTGAACAACCGAAAGGACCGGAGACCCCCGCACCTGCCGATCAGCAGAAGCCCAAAAAGCTCAATCCCTTTACCGGGAACGCAGACGCGATCAAAGCGGGACGGCAATTGTATCTGGAGAAAGGCTGTCCAGGCTGCCATGGTTCGGGTGGTGGTGGGGCGATGGCCGGCGCCACGGCATTCATACGTGATACTTGGAAATTTGCTGGTGACGACGACACCTACTTCAAAGTGATCAAGGGGACCTATCCAGGACAGACCATGCCGGCGGTCTTCGGGGCTACCCTGACAGATGAGGAGACATGGAAAATTATTGCCTGGATCCGGTCGATCTATAAAGGGGATCCGGAGAGGATCGTGTGGTAAGGCAAGTCGGTGATATTCTTTAGTCAGACGATCAGCCGCATCGCATGGGTCAGATGGACGGTTTTGCTGTTAGTGCTTATGTTTATCATTACGCCCCTTCTTGCCTTGCAGGCTGTTGCTCAGGATGACGATGTCGGTCTTCCAATTCATCCAAAGGCGATTCTTTCGACCATTACTCGTCAGTCCGGAGAAGGGGAAGGAACACGATGGGTCAAGGTCCACTTTACGGTCAACGCACCGTACAAGCAGGTCGTCAAATTCTATCAGGAGAAGGTGGGCAGGAATGCGCAAATCTCTGAGATCGATTCTGGAAAGCTTCTGAATACCCTCATCCTATTCAGGAGGGACCTTACGGATCAGTTCAACGTCAATATCAGCAGTGAGCTTGGGAGGAAAGTTGCTAAGGTTGAACTGTCCAGGAACTTTGCTCGTCCGTAGATATGACGTATCATGATCTTTTGTTCGGCTGCCGTTATGTGGGTAGTATTCACCAACACTGCGTGATAGTTTGATTTTCTGGACAGGGAAGTCGTAAAAAGTTCTTGACATCGCGATGAGTTGACGCTATTGTGCAATTGTCTTCGTAGCACGCTTTTGTTGTGAAATTCCGAGAACCGCGAAAGCTGCTGGATAAGGCTTTCGCGGTTTTTGTTTATCGAGGCGCAGCCTCGAGAGTTCAGATGGAAGGGGGTGAGAGTTTGATGCGAGTTACAGGTACTGTGAAGTGGTTCAACGATGCAAAAGGTTACGGTTTTATCGCGCGAGAAGATGGCGACGACGTATTCGTACATTATTCTGCGATTTCCGGATCCGGCTTCCGGTCGCTCAATGAAGGGCAGGCTGTGGAGTTTGACGTCGTAGATGGGCCAAAGGGCAAGCAAGCTGCCAACGTGACCAGAGCAGCATAGCCCCGTCTTAGGTCTGCTTTGAACCGTTGCGACCTCCCGGAGAACCCTCCGGGAGGTCGTTTTCTTTGTGGATGGGTTTCAGCACCGACCGTTTTCGGCCTAGCGCTTCATGACGGCTGTGTACGTCTGGCGAGTGGCGCGAATCAGTAGCCAGACGCAGAGGCTCAGTTTGAGCAGGTCGAGCGCGGTGTAGGCCAGGTGGAGTGTCCGGAAACGTGCCGCCTGCTCTGACACCATGACTCGTGGAACGAAGTCCAGGCTTCGGCCAAGCGATACGATCGACTGACTGAGCAGCAGCGACACAATCACGATAGCCAAGATCGTTGCAGTGACAGCGATCATTGTGCGGTCCAGAGGCCTGAGCCCGATAGCGGCAATGACAACGGCCACGCCGAGCGCAAGTTGGGTGAGTCCCCAGGCGCTGAAATATAGCCGATTCAGCTCCGACACGAGATAGCGCAGGACAACGCGGGCCTCATCGTGCCCGATTGGTGTGAGAGCATGTGAGAACTTCGGCGTTGGCGCCGACAGCAGACGATCGACCGTGCGGAAATTCTGCGTTGCCACAAACGCCATCAGCACGGTGCCGACGATCCACCCACCCAGCGTCATAATGAGTAACGCTCTCATTGTCCTCCCATTGCTGATCTCAATCTTTTTATCTTAATACCCATCCTGTCCTGGTCCTCTATGCTTGAACAAGGTCAGGGGTAAGGACCCACAGCAGTCGGAAGCCTCTTTCGGTCTTGGCGAGACAGATCATTGTCCCCGTCTCCGGTCGAATGATCTCCGTCCCGCTATTGCCCAGCACTAGAGCTGAAACGAGGCGGCCCAGGTGTGGAAGATGGCCTACCAACATCAGCGGCTCTTCAGCGGCATCCAGCTCTGCGTGGACTCTCTCTGGATCTGCTCCTGGCGAGAGACCCTCCACCTCCCGAAGTCCGAGCTGTGGTAGCAGGTATTCGGCGAGAATCTCTGCGGTCTGCCGGGCTCGGAGCCTGTCCGAGTGACGAATCTCAGCGACCTCAACTCCAATGGACGCCGCGTACCTGGCGACTCGCATGATTTCCTCGCGCCCGTGGTCGCTGAGCGGCTTCGCCGGGTCCTCACGCTCGGATTGTGATTCGCCATGTCGTACGAGATAGTGCAGGACGGGCTTCTCTACGGTCATTTTTACCCCCGGCGATAGGTGCCCATCAGCTCAGTCTGCGCCAGGATGTGACCCTGCATCGCCTTCTCCAGATCCTTCTTCGTCGTACTAGACGGCAGATCCAGCGTAGTATCGAGCGCGTATAACTTAAAGTAATACCGGTGAGTGCCGGATGGCGGGCAGGGACCGCCATACCCGACCCGGTGGAAGTCGGTCGTACCCTGCTTGGCCCCATTCGCAAGTGAAGCCGTCTTGGCAAGATTCTCTTCGAGAGTACGGGCGCTCACGGGGATGTTCCAGAGCACCCAGTGGACCCATGTTCCCATCGGTGCATCCGGATCGTCAGAGATGAGGGCGAAGCTCATGGTGGTGGCTGGAGGGTCAGACCAGCTCAGCGGCGGAGAGATGTCTTGTCCATCACACGTGTACTTGGCCGGAATCATCTTATCAGCCTGAAACGCCTGACTCTTCAGTTCCATACTCGTCCCCCCTGCGCCGATCAGCAGCGCCGCGAATCCCGCCACCACCAACCTCGCAAGTACATTCAAGAAAACCATACAACGTTCGTCCTGGCCAGCCTTACTTCTTTTAAGCCCACTGAGATCTACATGTGACTGTAAGGAATAGTCGACTACTGCAATAAATCAAAACATCATTGCACTACACTTCTGCTATTTGCAATAACAATTTCCCATTTTATGCCTGCGTGACGAGTTGCACAGGCAGGTCTGGGCAGTATTATTGAGCCTTGCATAAGTAATGGCACATAAACTACATACCTATCCGTTCGGCCTGAGCTTGTCGAAGGCTGATCCGCCATGGTTCGACAGGCTCACCATGAACGGAACGAAGACATTCGCTGCCTACATACTTAGGCAAGGCTCAATAGGCGGAAGCGGACGTCAATACGTTGTACAAGCCTGGTCTCCTGAGCTCGTTTCGGTGGCGAGCATAGGGTTTCAGATGGTGGGATGGTGAGCCTGACCAATCGTCCGATAGCGGGGCCTTCACGTATTCTCCATCGACTGCCGGTACCAGGATTGGTCGTACCCCTTCAACTCCACCTTCTCCGTATCCTTCAGGATATCGAAGGGCGACCTGGATTCCACCATCACAGCGATCTCGTCTCGGAATGGCAGGTCCTTCGGACGAGAAGCCTCCTCCCGAGCAATATCGGCCAGGAGCCTCAGATCCGGACCGTGGGCCAGACCGGCCGGGTGAAATGTCATGAATCCGTCCGTGATCTCGGGCCGCACGCCGTACGCCTTGTGGTTGAAGAGGGCCTCATCGACCCAATTGAGATGGTGATACGGCAGGCTGTGGATCCACCGGGGGAGGAAAACCTGCATCGCCATCCCTTCATCCTCGCTCACGAAGACCGTAAGCTTCTTCGGATCGAGGTGAACGTGTGGCGAGGACAGCGCCACCAGATCGTCGAGGCGCAGGATGAACGGCCACACCTCTCCCTCCCACGCCACGGCATCAAAGACCGGCGCTGCGTATGTGAGCAACGTGAGGCTGCCCCGCCGTCTTTTGACGACAACCTGTGTGGCCTCATCGTTGCCGAGCGGCGGATGGAGGGCGGCAAGAGGCGTCGGTTCCGGTGGAATCGGCGCGGCCGGCGAAAAGGGCCAGGGCTGCTGATCCCCCATCCAGTAGTCATAGGGGCGACACAGCCGTTTCGGAATTTCATAGAGGAGGATGGACACCCTTCCGGTCAAGAGAAACGAATAGGTGGTGCCTCGCGGGAGGAACACGAAATCGCCCTCCCGAATCTCCTCGATCAGCCCGAAATCGGTAATGAGCCTCAAGGGGTGTTCGGCCAGATGCACAAAATAGAGCTCATGGCAGTCCGCATGACGAGCGGCCGGTTGCCACTTCCCGGCTTCTCCGAAATCCCCATTACAGACCCGAATGGTGACATCGCTGCTCGAGAGGACAGGGACGAAGGAGCCGAACGTGGCCATCTCTGCGACGTGGAAGGCTCGCCTCTGGAGAGGACGATCCTCCCCCATTGGCCGTTCGACGTGCGCTTTGAATAAGGGGTGGTCAGCGGGAATCGTCGCGCTTTCGACGACGGCGGTTGGAGGGCGTTCCATCAGGAGTTCCGTACCGAACTCAAGCTTGTAGCTCGAAAGGTCTCTCGGAGGGCGGCCGCTCCCGTGCCAGTCTGCAAGAGCCGTCTGGTAGTCAGACCGGATCCGTCGCTCGGTCCGTGTCAGGTTCATAAGCTTTGGAACGTACTCCATCGTCGTCTATCCTCTCCGCACACGCATCTCATTCTGTGAACGGGTCCCAGTCCGGCGGAATGGCGTCGAAGTCGAGGATCCAGATCGATTTGCCGGCCTCCTGGAGTTCCTCCAGGCACCGATACAGCGCCTGGACTGTGGCATGGTGGAAATGAGTAGGATCGCGTTCAAACAGGTCGAGGCGTTGATTGAGCTCGAGGAAGGGGCCGGCCGCCGGGTTCGGCGAGCGGAAGAGCGAGCCTGTGAACATCTGCAGGAGCCGGCTCCGATCATCATACAGGATGGGCGTGGTATAACGGACCCCCAACCGCTCCGTAATCCGACGATACGCTTCGATCGATCCTCCCTCGATACGGAGTGCGATGTGCTGGATCCCTTCCCCACAGCACTTGATGATGTGTGAGACCTGCGACTCGCCCCCCCGGTCGATGCCCTCCACCGGGGCGATATAGCCGGCTCCCGGCATCTCACCGAGCTGGATAGCGACCGTCTTCATGCTGGAAGGGGCTGCTGGATCATTGACATCGTGGCTCTTGTAGGTCACCTGACCTCCCTGGAGTGCGCGCATGAACAGATAGGCGGTCTCCCGGAGGCTCTGTGTCGCGAGCGCCGCATGATCGAGCTTCAACGTGAATGCGCCCCACAGTTCTGCCAGGAGGAGATCCCGTTCCGCCTCGCTCAAGCCGCCTGGCCCGCGCTGCGCTTTATCCATTCGTCTAACTCCTTCGGGTAAAGCTGTTCTTCAGGATTCCGATCCCCTCGACCTCCATCTCTATGGTGTCTACCGTATCGCCATCGACAAGCCAAGGGTACTGCCTCAAGGTCTCGGCGATGGAGCCGCCGGCGAACGTCCCGGACCCGACGAGTGTTCCGGCTTCGAGAATTAAGGGTTGTTGGGAGAGGTAGGCGCAGATTTTCGGAAAGGTCCACAACGTCGAGTCGGTACACGCCTGGGCTTCCAGACGAACCTCGCCGTTTACCCGTAGGACGATGTAAGGGTTTCGCTTCGCGAACTCCGCATACGGTACAAACCGTGGACCCAGCACCTTCCCGAGGATCGACTTACTCCGCGCGGGGCCAAGCCCGAGTTGAACGTCCTCGGCCTGAAGACACCGACAGGACAGATCGTTGAGGATGGTCACGCGGCCATGCGCCTGCAGAAACTTCTCCGCCTCTGCTTCAGTCCATCCTTCTTGTGTTCCCTGATCGAGCAGGAGCGCGACTTCGAACTCATAGTCCGGTTTTCGAATCGAGCGTGGGATGCACACCTTCTCACCGGAGTCGTGGATCTCGTGCCGGCCAAGGGCGAGCGCGTAATACGCCCACCGTACCCTGCGGAGCTCAAGACTTTTTTGAATCTCTTCCTCGCTGCGTCCCGAACTCCTACCCATGCCGATGATGTGTCTGGCATCGGAGACGCCGTCCAGGAACCGGACCGGATAGGTGAGATAGTCCTTGATCGAGGCAGCGGTGGTCATGCTCGTCCCCCACTCAGGCGAGCGATGATCTCCGCGCTCGCCTCTTGCCAGGGACGCAGTCGGGGCGCATTCGCGGGGCAGGCATCCGGGCTGTGATTCGTGACGGCGACGTGGAACGCGATGTACAGGTTGTCGGGAAATTTGCGTCGAAGCTCCTCGTTGAGTGACGAGGTCCCAAGGGCGATCGCGGCTGTGCCGATGACCTTGCCGCCGCTCTGAGCGGCCGCGTCCGGCAGGCGAAATCCGATACACCGACCGCCGGTCAAACTGGTCAGATTGAACGTCAACACCGTTGCTTCGGCAGGAAAGTTTCCCTCGATGGTGTCGCCGAATCGCCCGCTGGGCTTGGTCTCGAGGTAGACCGGCCTGGCATCGACAGCTCTCGACAGCTTCTCGACGAAGCGCCGGACCGGATCAGTCCCCGGAGCGAAAATGACGTGAGGCCGAAGGCCCTTCGCCGTCATCCATCGCGCGACATCTTCGACGAGCCATGAAGCAAATTCCGGGAACTGAACGATCGCCTCGGTGGAGAAGTAGGCTTCGAGATGCACCTGTGGTCCATCATAATCAGAGGGGTACGCCAGATGCTGTCCGGTGGAGAACGGATTTGCCTCCTTGATGATCCTGCTCGTTCGCTCTGCATCAAAGGTCGGCGATACGAGCGTCACACCTTCAGCGATCCTCATCGAAGAATCCCCAGTGTCCGTCAAGCGAGCGCCTTTCTGGCCGAGTTGAGCCCGTCCCAGAAAATATAGAGGGCATCAAGCGCTCGTCGCCCGCCCTCTATGAACTTGTCTTCATCGAACTTGGGGTGAGAGAAGGTCTCCCGAAGCTCGCCGTACACGTTCTCCCCATGCCCCGTTTCAAGCTCGAAGTGATGCTCGAAAAAGCCGAGAGGGACCGGCTCCAGGCCATATGCCAGACGCTGTGTTTCATTGTAGCCCTTCAGTCCGATAATGAGCTGCTTCCAGAAATTTCTGGACTCCGCTTCCTCGCCTTTCCCGATTCCCCACGCCGCCCACGTCTCGATTCCGTAACTGGCGCCGCCGGCAAGCCGCCAGTCGAGGCTTCCATACGCCTTCTCAAGTTCAACCAGAAAGCGCCGTGTCGGTGGGGTGGCGGTTCTCCAGTTGCCGAGCCGTTCCGGATCCAGTTTCAGTGGCGCGCACGTCTCGCGCAACCACTCGATATGGGCCCACTCCGTTCTGAACGGCTGGTTCTCCGGGCTCTTATCCGGGCCAAGTCTCACGCCGCATTCGTTCACCAGGATGTGGCGCGCCAGCTTTTCGCTTTCAAGGTTGGTTGCGCGGGCGACTCGCTTGGCTTGTATCGGGACGAAATGCTTGGAAAAGACTGCGAACTGTTCAAGGAAATGGATGACTTGATCGGTATTGGCTTTCCCGCGGCTGAACCAGGCACAGAACCTGTTGTTCCTGATCGCTTGATGCCGATGAATCTTCAGTTCGACCTTCTTCCAAAAGGCATCAAATCGCTTGTGTCGGCCACCGCTCTGCATGGCGCCTTCTCCGACATGAGGAGATCAATGGCGGTGATGAGGAGCCCACCAAGGATCAGGATAAGATATTATAAACGGCTGTGTTATAACTACTTGTAATCTAATCTGTTCCCATCAGTACGTCAAGGAGCTATGCTCTCTGACACGACGATGATCTACACCCACGTATTGAATCTGGGCGAACGGGAGTCAATAGCCCGGTTGATCGGCTATAGGGCGACCAGGATAGGCCGCCAAAGCTGGCAGCGTTTGTCGGCCAGAATAGTCTTGACCGCTTGGGGTACGTGTGGGATATAGCGAACAAATTCGTCGTTGAGAAGTGGAGCCGTCTTGGGCGATAGGCCGCCGGTCTTTGTCGGCTTCTAAAGCGGCTCACTTATAGTTCGGCGGCGACTTGTCCGCGGTTATCCTCTATGGGATAATGTTGGTCGATGCACTTCGAGATCATTGGCTCGATCACCGACGTCGAAACAATCGCGGCAGGCGGCAGCGTCCGCATACTGCCAGTGCTCCGCAAGCAATACGGTTCAGGCCACTGGAGAAAACTGAAAGGCATTGCCACGGTTCGCCTGACCGATCGAACAATGCGGCTGGCCGAAGTGCATTGGTTTGAAGCACATGGTATCGGCAAACGGAAAATGCGCATCAAGCGTTTCTTGGACTGAGCTATGACCACTAAACTTCAAAAGCCACGGCAGCGATTCGCCATCTGCATCAACACCGACGACGCGGATTTGTTGACACCCCGGATGGTTTATCAAGTCTTGCCGGACGAGAGCGCGGCCAAATCGGACTACATTCGGGTCATTGATAACGAAGGCGAGGATTACTTGTATCCGGCCCGGTATTTCGTGCTCGTCGATTTTCCACAGCCGGTGAAGCGCGCGCTATTACGCACGCGGGCGCCGGTCATGCGCAGCGTAGCTACTGAACGTAGTCGCGTAACCTCCGCGCAGCGGAAAAACCTTTAACGTCTGGTCGCCCAACGCGCGGTTACGGCTGTCCCCCGACCGTGCTACCCATCAAGGTCATCGGTGCGCGTGGGCAATTGGCCCGCCATAGTTCGTCTCATTGAGGTAGTCTTAGGGTAAAAGTCGTTTGAATCCAGATTGCGTGAAGTGCTTATCGAAGGTAAAAGCCCATCGGCCGCGAAGGCGCTCCATCACCACTCTGGTCGCGGGAAAACAGCTTGCCCCCGGTTGCCCTTCGCGCTAAATTATGAGTGTGCATGCCGGATCTTGACTGTGACTGGGGGCGGCATCGGGTGGTGGGCGGCGTAAGGGCTTAGTCAGTAGTGGTGGGGGTGAGAAACCCAATACAATACCAAGAGCAGGAAGCCGTGAGGCGACCTGCTCTTATTGTTTTGAGGAGGTAGGCCGATGGACGGGAAGAACTATATCGCAGGGAGATGGGTAGAGGCGGTCGGAGGAGCCAGATTTGAAAGTCGTAATCCCGCCAGATTTGGTCAGGTGCTCGGGACTGTGGCCTTGTCGAATCGGGAGGATGCGGAGCAGGCGGTTGTGGCCGCGAAGACGGCTTTTGCCGGCTGGCGTGCGCTGTCGCGAATAAAAAGGGGGGAGTATCTCGATCGATTCATCGATGCGATCAAGGTCCAGGTCGACGAGATCACAAGCTTTGTGGCATCGGAGGCCGGCAAGGCGTATAACGAGGCCAAAGCCGATGTCGTTGAAGGGATCCATATGGCGCAGTATATGTTCGGCCACGCGCGGCTCCCTTCCGGTCAGGCCCTTCCCTCGGAGCTTGCCGAGAAGGACGCGTATATGTTCCGCAAGCCGAAAGGGGTGGTGACGGTGATCAGTCCCTGGAATTTCCCCTTCGCGATTCCCATCTGGCTGATCACCCCGGCCTTGCTCGAAGGGAATACGGTGGTTTTCAAACCGTCCGGGAACACCCCGTTGGTGGGGGAGAAGATCGTTGAGTGCTTTGAACGGGCCGAGCTTCCGCCTGGTGTTCTGAACCTCGTCCAGGGCACCGGAGGGGATGCTGGGTGGCCTCTGGTGACCCATCCCGACGTCGAGGTCGTCCTCTTTACCGGCTCATATGAGGTAGGATCACGGATCAAGGAGGCGTGCGTCAAGGACTATCGGAAGATGTATGCCTGCGAGATGGGCGGGAAGAATGCGATGATCGTCTGCCAGGACGCCGACCTTGATCTGGCCGTCCGGGCCGCGATTCTCAGCGCCTTTAAGACGACCGGCCAGCGCTGTACCTCGGCCTCTCGCCTCATCATCCATGAGAGTCGGATGGAGGAGTTCGCGAAGGCCTTTGTCGCTATGGCACGGCGGATTGTCATTGGCGATCCCCTCGATCCTCAGGTCTTCATGGGCCCGCTCATTAACGAGGCGGCGATGAAGAAGGTCGGCTCTTATAATCTGCTGGCGAAGCAGGAAGGGGCTGAGGTGCTCCTGGATGGCGGGCGCCTGGAGGAAGGGGCCTATCGGGACGGCTACTTCTTCAGCCCCTTCATCTATCGCATGGCGCATCGGAAAGATGCCCGGGTACTCCACGAGGAGGTCTTTGGACCCCACGTGGCTCTGATCCCCTTCCAAACGCTGGACGAGGCCGTGGCCATCCACAACGGTGTGGAGTATGGCCTGGCCTGCTCCGTGATCACCGAAGATTATCGGATCGCCCGTCGTCTTCGGGAGGAATGCGAGTTCGGTGTTGGGTATTGGAATCTGCCCACCATCGGCGCCGAGGTACACCTGCCGTTCGGCGGACTGAAGAAGAGCGGGACGGGTGTTCCGGCGTCCTGGCCTTTGCTGGATCTCGTGACGCACAAGGTGGCATGGACGGTCAATCATGGTCGCGAGATCAGGATGGCGCAAGGTCTGAGCACCGAGGTGTAGCCATGACCCGGCTGCTGATGTGTCATCCCGACTATTACGGGATTTACTACGAGATCAACCCCTGGATGGATCGAAGGCGCCAGGCGGACCGGGCAGTTGCCATACGGCAGTGGGAGGCGTTGTATCGACTGCTCACTGAAACATTAGGGGTCCGGGTGGAGTTGCTGCCGTCTGTTCCTGGGCTGCCTGATCTTTGCTTTACCGCGAACGCCGGACTTCTGATGAGCAGCCTGTTCGTGAGCAGTCGTTTCCGATATCATGAGCGTGAGGCGGAAGTTCCTCATGTTACACAGTGGTTTGCAGAGCGGAATTACAGGGTCGCATGTCTTCCTGAACCCGTCTTCTTTGAGGGGGAGGGGGATGCGCTGTTTTGCGGGAATGACCTGTTCTCCGGGTATCGCTTTCGTTCGGAGCTGCAGGCCCATCACCTGCTCGCGGAGCTTTTTGGGCTGCACGTTTATTCCCTGGAGCTGACCGATCCATGGTTTTACCACCTGGATACCTGTTTCTGTCCGCTCCAGCCAGGCCGGGCAGCGTACTATCCGGAGGCGTTCAGCCCAGCCTCGCAGCGGCTTTTGAAAGAGACGACCCCAGAGCTCTTCCCGGTGACGGCGGCAGAGGCCAAACGGTTGGCCTGCAATGCGCTGGTCATCGGACAGTCGGTGATCCTCAATGCCGGCTGCCCCCATCTGGCTCGGACGCTCAGCGAGGCCGGGTATCAGGTTCACGAGGTCGAGACGACGGAGTTTCTTAAGGCCGGAGGCGGGCCCAAGTGCCTGACCCTCTTTCTTGAACGGGATGGATTATGAGTCATTGGATCGAGTTGGATAAGCGGTACTTCATGGATACCGGTCACCGGCGTCTCGGGGTGACGCTCGTGCGCGGGGAGGGGGCGAGGGTCTGGGATGATGCCGGGAAAGAATATCTTGACTTCATTGCCGGATGGGCTGCCTGTAGCCTCGGCCACTGCCATCCTATTATCCAGGAGGCCCTTCGGGAACAGTCAAAGCGCCTTATCCTGGCGAGCCTGGATGTCTATACGATTCCCCAGATCGAGTTGGCTGAGCTACTCATCTCCTTGAGCGGTTTGGCCAAGATCTTCTTCTGCAATAGCGGAGCAGAGGCAAACGAGGGCGCTGTTAAGCTGGCCAGGAAGCATGGGAAGTTGCACCTGAATGGCGCTTATGAGGTTATCTCGGCCCTGAAGAGCTTCCATGGTCGGACATTGGCGATGGTGGCCGCGACGGGTAAGCCGGAGTATCAGGCGCCCTTTACTCCGCTCCCTGAAGGATTCAGAAACGTCCCATACAACGATATCGCAGCCCTGCGGGCCGCTGTCGGTGAGCGGACCTGTGCAATCCTGCTGGAGCCGATCCAGGGCGAGGGCGGGGTGAACGTTCCGCCTGAGCACTATCTGAAGGAGGTCCGCACGCTCTGCGACGAGCGGGGCCTTTTGCTCATTCTGGACGAGGTCCAGACGGGCTGCGGTCGAACCGGGACCCTGTGGGCACACGAGGGTTTCGGTATCAGGCCGGACATCATGACGATAGGCAAGGGGTTGGGCGGCGGGGTTCCTATCGCTGCGTTTCTGGCCAACGAACGGGCCGCCTGTTTTGGTCCGGGAGATCACGGCTCCACCTATGGCGGCAATCCGCTCTGCTCTGCAGTCGCCGGTGCGGTGTTGCGGTTTATCATGAAGGAAGATCTGCCGGGTAACGCGGTACGGGTGGGAAGCTACTTCCGGGAGCGGCTCCTGGGCTTACAAGAGGAGTGGGATCTCGTGAAGGAGGTTCGGGGCCGCGGCCTGCTCCTGGCGATGGAGTTCACGAAGCCGATCGCGCTGGCAATGGCTCAGGCCTGCTGCGAACGGGGCCTGCTGGTGAACCCGATCCCGCCGCAGACAATCCGGTTTATGCCGCCCCTGATTATCACCCGACAGGACGTGGATCAGGCCATTATGATCCTGGATGCCGCCATCAGGCAGATCAAGTAGGTGGTGGCCATACCCGAGGCCGTTCGCGAAGGCAATAGGATGGGTTCTAACCTTTCCCAGAAAATCCTATTTGTCAAATCCCCCCGTATCCCCCCTTTGCTAAAGGGGGGTTGGGGGGTTTTGTATGCCGTGGTGCCGGGTCCGGACTTTCATGGTGATGGAGGATAGTGATGACTGGCGCAGAAGCGGTTGCCGAATGCCTGAAGGCTCAAGGAGTTGAACTGGTCTTCGGGATACGCGGCCTGCACATCACGCCTGTGGCCACTGCCGCCAAACGACAAGGCATTCGATTCATTGAGGTCCGCAACGAGCAGTCCGCAGCCTTCATGGCCGATGCCTATGCCAGGGTGACCGGGCAGGTCGGGGTTGTGCTGGCCGGGACAGGCGCCGGCACTGCCGCCACGATGGTCGGCATTCAGGAAGCCTATTGCAGCTCCTCGCCGGTGCTGCTCCTTTCCAGCCAGATTGAGCGGGCGCATCTGCGCAAAGGCTGGGGCGATGTCCACGAGGTGAAGGATCAGCACGGTCTGATTTCGAATGTGGCCGAGGCGTGCTATGACGTGACGGCACCCGCAGACATTCCTCAAAGCTTCCAGACGATCTTTTTCAGGATGGAAAATGAACGACCGCGACCCTACGGCCTCGAGGTTCCGGTGGATGTCCTGAACGCGGAGCTTGTCGCCCCTTTCTCGTATCAGCAGGCAGTGCGTACGCCAAAGCTGCCTGATGAAACGAGGCTGGAAGACGCGGTTGAGCTGATTGCAGGCGCGAGGCGGCCTATCATCTATGCCGGAGGCGGCTCGATCGCCTCAGGGGTAGGCCAAGCGATTGGACGACTGGCCGAGCGGCTCAACGCCCCGGTGCTTACCAGTATCAAAGGGAAAGGGGTATTCTCAGAGGCTCATGATCTATCCCTTGGCAATCTTGGGACTGAGGAGCCTGTTCGGTTGTTACTCGAAAAGGCCGATCTTGGCATCGTGGTCGGCACACGGTTCAGCAACCGATCGACCGGTAAATGGTCATTGAGGCTCCCGTCGCAATGGGTCAGGGTTGATATAGACGAGCAACAGTTCGCCAAGACCCATCCGAGCATCCAGGGCAGCCATGTCGTTGAGCTGGTAGGCGATGCCCGCATAACCGTAGAGGCTATTCTCGAAAGGCTTGAAAAGCAGCCGTCACGTCCGCAAGGCTTTGAGCGGTCAGAGGTCATCGAGGCCAAACGACAGGTCCTGGAAAGCGTGAGAGTGAAATATCCTGCCGAGGTAAAACTGCTTGAAGATATCAGGCAGGCAATGAAACACGACGCCATTGTGGCCAACGATTCGGCCATGGCGACATACTGGGCGCGTCGGTACTTTGAGGTTCACGAGCCCAGAACATTTCTCTGGGCGATGGGGAGCGGGACAATCGGGTTCGGGCTACCGGCTGCCATCGGTGCCAAGCTCGCCAAGCCGGATTGTCAGGTTCTGGCGCTGTGCGGCGACGGCGGGTTTCTTTACTCCTGTCAGGAACTGGCGACTGCGGTCAAATATCGGGCCGCCATCGTCATCCTACTCTTTAATAACAACGCCTTTGGTGTCGTGGACTATGCCGAGCGAAAGGCGGGCCAACTGTTTGGCGACGAAGCGCTTGTAAACCCGGACTTCATCGCCTTGGCGAAGTCATTTGGCGCCGATGCGGAGCGGGTCGATTCGCTAGAGCAAATCGGTGAGGTCGTCGAGAAGGCGCTTACGCGAAATCGGCTAACGGTCATCGAGGTCCCGGTCGCCTTACGTCCCCCACCGGATCTGGCCTAAGCGGAAACATTCGCTCCGCCCAAGGCGGATACGTTCGCGCTTCTGAGCCGGCCCATGAATCAGGCGACACGATCGCGACTCCGCTGCTGCCCGATTGTGTCATTTCCCTCGCCGAGATCTTCGCCTAGCGTTAACGCCGTCCGCAACAGTAGGCAAGTACATGCTACCATCGAGTACATTTCTTTCTGAATCCCACCAAATTACTGACGGCTGATCGCTTTGCCTTGCCACTTTTTGTCTACTGTCGATTGACCTTCGAGCACAAACCCCTTGAATCGCAAAGATATCACTCCGTCTATCCTGTGGCACTGGATTTGCATTTCAATTACTGTTTACCAACTATTCGACGGAGGTGATGATGAGAACTCTTGTCTTGTCTCTATGTGCATTGTTCGTTTTTTCGGGAACTTTTCTGTCCGGGTCAGCCGTGGCCCAAGGGGCACCGTCGATCGCCGGCTGCCCTATTTTTCCAGCAGACAACATCTGGAATACGCCCGTCGATACGCTGCCGCCGGACCCGAACTCGGACAGCTATATCAACTCGATCGGGAGAAATGCCGGCGTACATCCGGATTTCGGGTCGGGAATGTGGGAGGGGGCGCCGATCGGTATCCCCTTCGTGACTGTGCCAGGGACGCAGCCGATGGCACCGGTCGCCTGCTATTACGCGGATGAAAGTGACGCAGGGCCGTATCCTATTCCGCTGGATGCACCGATTGAGGGGGGCAGCGACAGCAACGGCGATCGCCACGTGCTGGTCCTCGATCGGGATCGCTGCATGCTCTATGAGATCTACGACGCCTGGCCGCAACAGAGCGGGAGTTGGAGTTGCGGCTCGGGAGCGATCTACAACCTGTACTCATATACCCTGCGGCCCGAGGGTTGGACCTCGGCAGACGCGGCCGGACTGCCGATGCTGCCGGGACTGGCGCGCTATGACGAAGTGGCCGCCGGCGAGATTACTCACGCCCTTCGTTTTACCGCGCCCAGCACGCGCCGGGCGTATATCTGGCCGGCCAGGCACTACGCATCCAGCTCGACAAATCCCGCTCTTCCCCCAATGGGCCAACGCTTCCGTCTGAAGGCCGGTGTCGATATCTCCGGCTTTTCGCCGCAGGTGCAGGTTATTTTGCGGGCCCTGAAGAAGTACGGAATGATCCTCGCCGACAACGGCTCATCCTGGTACATCTCCGGTGTACCCGACTCGGGCTGGAATGACGACGCGCTTGTCGGCGAACTGCGGCAGGTCCATGGCGACGACTTCGAGGCTGTCGATGTCTCCTCACTCATGCTCGATCCGAACTCCGGGCAGGTGCGGACGGACGGGTCGGACTTGAAGCGTCTGAGCGTGGGCACGGCGGGGAACGGTTCGGTGACAAGCGTACCGGGAGGGGTTGGGTGCCCGGGCGATTGCCTCGAAGATTTCCCGACGGGAACCACTGTCGAGGTGACGGCGACTGCCGGGGCCGGATACGTGTTGGACCGTTGGATGGGCGATTGCGTTGGGTCTGCGCCGACATGCAGTCTGATAATGAGCGCTGACCGGCAGGCAACGGCGGTGTTTTCGCCAGCACCTCAGTGGGTGACGGTCCAGGAGCCGAACGGCGGCGAACGATGGAAGGTGGGCAGGAAGATGACGATACGCTGGCGGTCCGGCGGCTTCTCTGGAAAGGTGAGGATTGAGTTGTCGACGGACGGCGGCTTGTCATGGAGGACGATCATCGCGGGCACCCCCAATGATGGGGCACAACAGTGGAAGGTACCGCGCTTGCGAACCACTCAGGGGCGACTCAGGATCACCGCGGTCTCGGATTCCTCAATTATCGATGCGAGCGATGCGAATTTCACGATCTTTTGAGTCACACCCCATGCGGCCGCGCCCGCACCACGGCGGACGAACCTCCCCCTTTTACAAAAGGGGGAGGTAGGAAAACGTAGAAAGTATCCCCCCTTTTTTTAAAAGGGGGGTCAGGGGGGTTTGTCTGAAGCTGGCGGCTGAATACGATTTTCGAAGGAATGACGGACAGCGGTTACCCCGCGGAATACCCGGAAGAACCGTAGATAATTGTTCTCAACATCACGAGTCGTTTCGGCTATAATGCGCGTGGCGCGTGGAATGGACGGCGAGTCGTTGTACATTCACAAAAGGAGGACCTATGGTGAAAAAAGCGGCCATGTTGTCGGTTGCGGTACTGTTTGGAATGCAGGCAGGTCTTGCGATGGCGGCACCAAATCCCGATACGGGACCAGGATGCGGCTTGGGCAAGCTTGCCTGGTCCGACTACCAGAGGCAGAAGGACATCGCCCCACAGGTTATGATGGCTACGACCAACGGGACCTTTGGTAGCACTACGTTCGGTATCAGCTCTGGGACCTCCGGCTGCACCAATGACGGTAAGATCATGGGCGACAGTAAGACGGTCATGTTCGCTGAGTTGAACTTTGAGAATCTCTCTCAGGAGATGGCCCGTGGTCAGGGGGAACACCTCGCCTCGCTGGCGACCTTGATGGGCATACCGGCCGATCAGCACGGCGCCTTTTTCGCGATGACCCAGGAACGCTACACCTCACTGGTCGAGGCGGGCGAAACCTCTCCGGTGGCCATGGTGAAGGCGATCAATGAAGCCATTGCCGGTCATCCGGTGCTTGCCAAGATCTCTTCTCGATAACGTTATGAACGGGCTCTGGCCTTCCGGTCAGAGCCCGTTCTGTTTTTCCGTTCGGGTATTACTTCTATCGAGTTCTATCGTTTTTTCTGCCGTGTGCCTCGCGTCTCTGCCGGCTGGCGCAGAGCCCATCACCGCTGACGTATATCTGTCCGAACTGCAGGCCAAGGTGCGCGCACGTCAACTTGCGGATGACCGCGAGTGGCATCTGCTCCTTCATTATCGTCCCCGTCTTTTCGGTAGATATGAAAGCGAACAGGACGACCCCGGGTTTTTTCTCTCGTCGACAGGGAAGACCGATCCTCAAGCGGAGCTGGATGCGACGCTGGCGCAATTCTTCTCGTCTGAGTTGGTTGGGCGATCCAGGCAGCCGGCGCAATGCGCGTTCATTGCGCGCTACCACTGGCTAAGGCGAATACTGCAATTCGACGAGTCGCGCTTGCCGAAGATGGCGTGCGAACGGTACGACCGGTGGTTTGCAGATTTTGAGGCCCGGTCTATTACGCTGATTTTTCCTTCGGCCTTTATGAATAATCCGGCATCAATGTTCGGACATACCTTGCTGCGGGTCGATCAGAAGGACCAGACCGATCAGACGCGGATCCTTGCCTACACCATCAATTATGCGGCGGACGTACCGCCGGACGCAGGTATCGCCTATCCGATTCGCGGTATCTTCGGACTCTATAAGGGATATTTCTCGACTATTCCGTACTACTTGAAAGTGCAGGAGTATCGCGACATCGAAGATCGTGATATCTGGGAATATCGTCTGAATCTCACTGAACGGCAAGTCGAGCGCCTCCTAATGCATGCCTGGGAATTGGGAAATGCCTCGTTCGATTACTTTTTCTTCAAAGAAAACTGCTCCTATCATCTTCTGACGCTGCTCGATTACGCGGACCCAACGTTGCATCTTACGGATGAGTTTGTTTTCTGGACCGTCCCGGCCGACACGGTCCGACTTATTGCATCGAAGCCGGGGTTAGTCGCGGACGTCACCTATCGTCCCGCCCGCAGTAACCTGATCCGGCGCAAACGCGAATCTCTATCGCCGGACGATCGCACACTGACTCTGCGGATTACCAAGGATCTGAGCGAGCTTACGTCATCGGCTTTTGCCCGGTTGGGTCCTCCACGCCAAGCGTTTCTACTCGATCTGGCTTCGGACCACTTACGATATCAAATCGATACAGCCGACGAGCCATCGTCTGACCTGAAAGAGCGAAACCGGGCGCTCTTGACGGCCCGCAGCCGACTCAGGATTCCATCTGAGGATTTTATGGTGGCACCGTTCGCGAAACAGCCGGAGTTGGGGCACAAGACCTCTCGCATCAGCGTGGGGGTCGGCCGGCGGAATCACGATACGTTTGAGGAAGTGACGGTACGAGCGGGTTATCATGATCTGTTGGATCGGGAGGTCGGTTATACCCCCGATGCCCAGATCGAAATCGCGTCCATTACAGCTCGCCACTACAATCGGGCAGATCGAACGCGGATTGAACGGGCGATGTTCGCCAATATCTTATCCCTCTCGCCGGTTGACTCGGTCTCACATGCCCCATCGTGGAAAATCAATGCCGGTATGCAGACGATCAGGCACCATGGCTGTGAACTGTGCCGCAATGGGGTCATGAATGGCGGCATCGGGGGAGCCGTCGAATCTCGATTGCTGGGTCGGGAGGTCCTGTTCGCGTTGGCGGAAGCGGAAGGAAATTACAGTCGTGCATACGAAGAGCGGCATCGAGTCGGCGGCGGCGGGACGGTCGGGATACTGGCCGACCTGACCGCGCATTGGAAGCTCATGGCTACGGGGACCTATCTGAAATATGCGTTGGGTGAGACGTCCGACGACATTCGTTGGTTTATCGGATCACGCTACACACTGTCGCGAAACTGGGCACTGCGGCTTGAGTATCATCACAGGGATCGTGACAACGACGCGACGTTCACGCTCCAGGCGTTCTTTTAGCAACACCTGAAGCGATCAGCCTTCACAGCGGTCAGCTCGCAAGGAAAGACAGGTAGATAGGTAGATAGACTGAAGACTGAAGGGAGGAACGAGCTATACCAAAAAACCTTCAGCCTTCAGTCTAAACTCCTAACTGTTACCCGGCGGCTGCTTGTATGCGAACGACGCGCGCGTCGGCCTCGAGGATATCTTCAACGCGTGCGTTCCAGAGGGAGCGGAAACGAGCGACCGAGGCGGGATCGCCATTGGAGAGCGCGGGGCCGATAGATGCCGGCAGGTCTTTGGAGGTCGGCACCACGTTCGGCTCGTAGGTGACATGGACGGTACGCCCGGTGTCGAGGCGCTCAAAGTCGAACTCGCTGTGACGCAGATCATCGGTTCGAAAGACGAACAGATCGCGCCGGCGAAAGCGTCCGGCGCCCAGTCCTCCAAAACCGGTTTCAGGCGCGGCGCCGATAGCGACGTTGACCAGTTGTGAGATCGGCCCATATCCGAAATCGGTCGGGCCGCCGTATGCCGTCACCCGGACGTTGCCGCGAACAGCCGGCTCATCGCCGTACAACGCTTTCAGTCCGTGTCGCAGGACAAGGTATGCGCCGGCGACGGTCGGACACATATGACCCGCCGCTTTCACTAGCTCGTCAAAGCTGACCGCAATCGGCTCCCCTGGAGCGACCAGTCCCAGAAATTCGAGAAAAGGGTCGCGAACCACAATCGGTTCGGGATGTACTCGCAACGAGAGCCCAAGTTGTTCACGTGGTGTCGCCTTCTCCGTGCTCATAGCGGTTGTATCCTCCTTTTACGCTTGACGCGATATTGCCGCCAGCTTGCCCAGCTCGGCCAGCAACGGTTCAAGTTCGATACTGTGAATTCGGCACGCCTGTCGTAACGTGACGGTGGGGGCCATCGCCTCGCGCATGGCCGGGTTCTGGAGCGGACGCAAGCCGCGACTCACGAGGAGTTCGAGGGCGCCAGGGATGGTCAGCAGATCGGCGACGAGGTTATCCGCCAGTGGATCCGCCTCTGATGAGGCGGGTACTACGGTCAGCGGTCGCGCGCGTACGGTCATGAATACGTTGCCGGCAAAGGCAGCAAAGGCTCCGACGCCCAACAGACCGGAAATGGAGATATACGGCCACACGTCGGCCAGACCGGCCACCTCAACCAGCAGTTCGAGGCCGCGTGTGGCGATCGTCGCGTTGAGCAGGTAGAAGGTCGCGTCGCGCCATCCCGTGCTCCACAACGGCGTCCCGGCAAATACCGGGATGAGGCGCGCGGCAACGCCGACGATAATCTGCGTGAGAAAGCCGAGGGTGAACGCATGGCGACCGAAGTCCAGGACCAGCGTCGGCATGGGGTCACCTGTCATCGCCGACGCTGCGCTCCAGATAGGCGTGAACACCAGCGCGCCAAGCAACCATACATAGGCGGCGACCAAAAACTTTTCGTAGCCACGATCGCCTACTTGGGTCTGATTCTCCCGCGACCCCAGGATGCCAAGTCGCCATACAAACCCGCCTACCATCAATGACAGCGCTACCCCGGTCAGTGCGCGCGCGCCTGGAAGCACTATCCATGTGTCGATGACGGCGACGGCCACCCATGCCGATACAGCCAGTTGATAGCCGCCAAACAGGGCACTGCTCGTCTGTTGAGATAACGGCGGCAGGCCCAGGAAGACCGGCACGATGCGTAAACTCATGCCGAGAATCCACGAGCCCGCGAAGCCCCACAGCGCCGCTTCCCACACGACCGGTTGGAGCGAATCGGCGCCGGCAGTCGCCGCGACGGCCAGAGCGGCCGCAACTGTCAGCCATGCACAGCCTGCGCGAAGATAGCGCTCGAAGCCCTCCGGCGTGGGCGGGCCGGCAGCCAGGCTGCAATGGATGACCCATCCGAAACTTGCCGCCGCCGCAAGCAGCGCAAGGACGCCTATACACTGTGCCGGCCCAACGACCGGCGGTCCGACGAGCAGGCCGACGGCGACGGCCAGTACGCCGCCTGTTTGCAGCCAGAACGATGCCGAGGCCACGCCCGGTGCGGCAAGCGGCGCCCCTTTGAAGCGGGGGATCACGTGGTAGGCGACACCCATAATGAAGAGGGCGGCGAAGCCGAAGACCTGCGTGTACCCATGCGCCAGTTTGGCGACGTCCGTCGACAGTCCGCCAAGGAAATTCCAGGGAAGTGTGAGCGTGGCAAGGGTCAGCGCGCCGAGCGTACTGCCGAAGGTAAGCGCAAAGAGCAAGCTGGCGGCAAAGAACCGGACGTAGGGTGTCGGTCGGGGAGCGGCGGGCACGACGACCGCCGGCGACGCCGCCGGCGCGGGCGACGCCGCTACCTCGCAGGCGGGTGAGGCGCAAGGGCGGACAGGCTCTGTCGCAACGACGGCGGACCGTTCACGCGGCGCGCCCGCTCGGTTCAAAGCCGTCAGCAACTCGCCGAGATCGATACCGCGAACATGTGCGGCCTCAGCGAGCGTTGCGCTGCCGCCGCAGCAGGTGTCGATCCCGTGCGCATTTAAAACCCGACTGAGGGCCGGATCGGCGTGCACGACATCATCAACCGTTGTTATGCTCGTAAACTGATGTGCGGCCATTGAGCGGCTCATCGTGCAGAATCTGTCCAGTCAGATCAGGACGTTGGGGCGCAAAGAGGCAACACGCTTCTATCCTACCTATCAAAAAATATAGCTGAAGCGGCAAGGGAGGTCAACGGCAAACGTAGAGATGATCAGCGCGCTTCGTCGAGCCGGTATACCGCATGGCAGGCCACGCAGTTGCCGGTCAGCGTTGCAAGCCCACGGAGGATGTCGGCTTGGCTGCCGCCTGCCTGAATCTGGTCGGCCAGCATATCGAACCCCCGATGGGTGTGCATTGCCAACTCCAGGAACTGCCGAGGAAGCCGTGTCTTGATATGCGGATTGACGTCGGCGGCTTTCCCGATGCCCGACGCGCGGGCTGCCTTTTCCGCCGCAGGGAGATCGCCGGTCGCTACGCCCTGGATGATCCCGCTTACAGACGCGAGCATGACGCGCATCTCCGTCAGCATCATATCTCGCTGCGCATGGGCAAGGACCACGCGTTGCCGCGTATCGACCGACGATTCGTGGGGTTCAACGGCAGCCGAGTAACCGAGGCACCCAAGGACGATGGCCCCCACTACACCCGCACAGATTCCGAGCCGCGTTAGTCTCATTCTTCTCCTCGTCTCCTTTCTCTGGAAAATAGCATTCAGCACTCAGCGCTCCTCAACCCACTGCTATTCAGGATGTTTTTCGGATCGAAGATGAGCCATGGACATTGTCCAGCGACTTTCTGAGACGTGTTGAATTGGCGCATTTGCCGTTTGCCACAGATTGACCGCCAGACACGCGACGGCCCCCCACCCGAGTATCCCTGAGATCGCAAAGATCGTTTGAACAAGCAGATCGACTGCCGGCAGTCGATCGGATAACCAACCTGGTGAAAGTAACGGGACAACACGACAGACCGCCGCCGCACTGCCTAGCCAAAAGGTGGCATCGACTAATGTGGCACTGGCTACTCGTTTTCTCCGTATGAAGCCGGGCAGCATCCGAACCGACGCGCCGAAAATGAGGTGGGTGATAAAGCCAAGGAGATACATATGGCGGATGGCGTCCGCTGCGATCGGAATCGAATAGCCGAGCAGGACGGTCGCGCCGCCAAGGAGTTCCATGAACGCGCCAAGAACAAGCCACGTATAGGCGGCGTAGACCGGGCGTTCGAATCGGCCAAACTCGCCATAATCCGGTAAGCCCGGTCGCGTGGGCGGGCGGTCCGGCCCGGTGTCAAGAAAGCGCGCATGACGCCCTAAGGGTCGGCGGCGGGTCAGCAGATCAAGTTGCCACACGAACCAGAGGATGATACCCCCCTTCAGCAGCGTTCCCAGCGCGATGATCAATCTGATAACGCCAGGCGCGAACCCCGCCATGGGAGGCGCCGCGGGGACCAGTTGCAGCACGACGGACAGCAGATACGCACATCCGATCCTGTACACCGGCCAATCAGGAGCCGGTAGAGCCAGATACAGCGGAAAGAGGCGAACCGATAGCGCAAAGGCGACAGGCAACAGGACAAGACTGATGAAGGCGTGAACAGCAAATTCATTCCAACCGGAATTTACGGCGACATTGCCGGTCAGTGCCATATGAAGCAGCAAGAACAGGTTGAGACACGCGTAGAGGATCCAGCCGGCCGCCATCATGCCAAAAAACGGCTTGACCGCACCGATCGCCGGAAGCTTTCTGGCTTGATTACTGCCGCGCATGGTCCCAATCAGGAGCGACACGTACAGGACGATTGCCCCTGCTTCCAGCAGTCCGGAGGCGCCTACCAGCCAACTGAGAGGAACAAACAGCGGGCTCTCTTCAAAGGACGCCAGAACCGTACCGCCCACCGCCCGAAACAGCAGCCCCGGCACCATCAGCCAAAGAATGTAGTTCATTCGTTCCGGATGAGGCAGGGGGAAGCTGGCCAGTCGTGGAATGAAATGCAGGCTGATGCCCATAATGAATACGCCTGCCCAGCCGACGAGTTGCAGATGTCCGTGCGTTTGGATCAGCGCGTAGAAACCCTGCCCTGCGGGAAGGCCGTAGGCGATGACGACGGCGAGGTATGCGCCGAACGCAAAGCCTCCGGCAATCGCTGTGGTCAACGATGTCCAGATAAAGCCGGGGTGGAACTCGGCATAGCGCTTCACTTTGAGGCTTACCTTACTGGTGGGTGGCGATCGAATAATGAGGAAAGGTAGGCTTATATCGTCGCATGAGGAAGCCTGGGGTGGTCGGCACAGACGGTCACCATAGCCCGCATAGTGCGACCACCCCGTTTACCATGATCCTTACAGTTTCTGTGCCTCGCTGGCCAGGTAGCTCGCGACACCGTCGGCGTCAGGCCGCATCCCCTTGGCCCCATGTGTCCAACCAGCAGGGCAGACCTCTCCATGCGTCTCAGTAAACTGGAGCGCATCCACCATGCGAAGCATCTCATCCACATTACGTCCGAGTGGCAGGTTGTTGACGACCTGGTGTTGCACGATGCCGCATTTGTCGATCAGGAAGGAGCCGCGCAGGGTCACTCCGCCAGGCAGCAGGACGTCGTATTCTCTGGCGATCGCCTTTGTCAGGTCGGCCACCAGTGGATAGCCTACCGGGCCGATGCCGCCCTTGTTGACAGCGGTGCCGCGCCATGCGCAATGGGTGAAATGCGAATCGACGGAGCACCCGATCACCTGGACGCCGCGCTTCTCGAACTCGGCGACACGATGATCAAAGGCGATAATCTCTGAAGGACAGACGAAGGTAAAATCGAGGGGATAGAAGAAGAGCACAACATACTTACCCCAGTAGTCGGATAACTTGAAATTGTTGTTAAAGCTGCCGTCCGCCATCACGGCGGTTGCAGTAAAATCAGGTGCGGACTTGCCTACGAGTACGCTCATTGCTCCTCCATGTGTGTGGGTTGTGATTTCGCGGATTGAACTACCGGCTTCTACTTGTGCTGTCGGTCGTGCTTCTGACGGGCGATCCGGCGGCTCTGCCTGTCTTGCGTGCGCTCGATTCTGGCGCGCTCCCGCTTCGTCACCGTCCCGTCGGCGAGCGCCCGGTCTTCCATCTGCTGCACGTGCGCCTGGCCCTTCTCGAGCCGCGCGGCCTCCCGCTCGTTCAACTGGCCGGACGCTACCCCCTGATCGATCCGGCGTTCCTGATTCTCCTGCCGCTGGTCGATGCGTGGCGTGCTTTGCGCCTGCGTCAGCGCTGGCCACGTGATCGCAGCCAGCGCCACAACCGCTAGAAACTTCACCGCCTTCATCGGTTCCTCCCTTTTTCTCAGTTCACGTGAGTGTCTCGTACCGGATTCGACGCCACACTCCTGTCACGGTCAGTCGTATCAAGGAGGCGCATCTCGGCCTGTATAGTGAGGGAACGTACCAGAAGCGGTAGGAGAGGTCAAGGGAAACATGGGACGTAAGGGCGTGCTGCGGTGTGCTCTTCATTGATCAGACTGGAGGGGGAATCTTCGTGATGTCTCGGTTGTTGCGAGAGCCTCAATGATTATACCGTAGCGGGTTGGGGTAGTATGCCCCAACCCGCTACGGCGTTGTCGATCAGTTGCCCTCGATGGAGTTGCCATCATTGGAATCGGTGGGATTGTTGAGGCAGGTAGGGTGATTGAAGGCGCCGGGGAATGCGCCGGCTGCCTCCCCCTGAATGAGGGCATCGTTACTCGCGGAGGAGACCCCTCCGGGAAGATTTGCGACATGAAAAGCTCCGCCCGCCACCGCCTCGCGGACCTTCCAGGCCACGACATGGTCGGTGCAGGAGGTATCGCCGGAGACGCCGATCGCGCCGACCTTTACGTGGCTGCTGTTGTATAGGGCGAGACCGCCACCGAATACGTTGATGCCGCCGACCCGCTCCTTTTCGAGCGGATCCTTGGTGGTGCCGAACTTGCCGGAGTCTCCATCATAGGCGGCTGTCGGATCGACCGGATTGCTGTGTTGGAGCCCGTACAGGCTCCCGCCCGGTTGCACTGCCTTGTGCAGATTAGCGGTAGACAAGGCGAGCAGGCCGGTACTGAAGGCGTTCGCCGTATTGGCCTTCTGGGCCGAGATGACGCGACTGCCCAGCCAGATATCGCGCACGGCGCTCTGGGAACCGGTTAACGAGTTAACGACCTCACATACCTTTCCGCTGTCATCCACCAGAGTAAGCCACATAGGGAAGTCGAGACCGCCGCTAGGGGCTCCATCAGCGTTCCCATTACCTGACGGAACAACAGCCCGCAAGGTGGTCTGCAGTGTGTCATGAGTCAGCCCTTGGCTGGCCAATTGCGAGCAGGTATCCGCCATTGCCGGTACCGCCGCTACCATCATCCCGCCCAATACCATTGCCCCGACAAATCGATTCCGTTTCATTCCGTTCGGCCCTCCTCGTGAGTGTAAGTAGTTGACTGTTCGGCTATCCGGAAATAGTTCGCCTCGTCGCGCGTGAATCGATGGAGTTGTTTCGGAGAGATCGTGCGCCATACCTATCAGTACGGCATCTCTGCGCAAAGTTGAGTGACCCCGCTACGAATGTGTCCCTTTCACCTGCGGACCGGCGATCCCTAGTAAGGGCGCAGGATCGGGGGTCCTCGGCCGGTCCCCAACAATGTGGCTCTTCCGGGTTTCGGGTACGTAAGGATCGCATTCTCCTGAAAAATGAAGTTATTGAGCGTGGTCAGACATAACTCCATGGGGTACGTACCGTCAATACGCCTTTTGGCGTATACGATCCACTTTTCCTGATAATTCTAATGTCTGACTCGCCGTTCTCACGAAGAGCCATAGATTACGATGAGAACATTGTACTAATAATACACAGGCTTATAGCGATGGAATATAGCAGTAGACGGAAGAATAAGTCACTACCAATCACTGATCCGGCCGCTTGCCGGCCTGCCTTCGTGATGGACATCTCTCTTGATCTATGATAGGAAATCGTTGTAGCGGGTCCCTACAGAAGGGCCTCCGTTAACGCATAACACAATACAATAACCGAAGGGAGAGCGAGGATGATGCCGAAAACAAGTCATCGAAGCTGCCGATGCCTCGTAATCGCGCTTCTGTGGTGGTTCGCTCATGTTTCGTCGGCCGCTGCGGCCGGACCGATGGCCTATGTGGCGAATGAAAAATCCGATGATGTGTCGGTCATCGACACTTCAACGAATACAGTGATCCGCACGATCGCGGTGGGTAAGCGGCCGAGAGGCGTGGCGATCTCGCCGGACCGACGTCACGTGTACATTGCCAACGGCAATTCCGATGACATTAGTATCATCGATGCCGAGGTTGGGAAGGTCGTGGAAACATGGCCTGCAGGGGTCGACCCCGAGGGGGTGGCGCTGAGTCCTGACGGGACCCGTCTGTACGCAGTGAACGAGAATGGCGGAACGGTCACGGTGATCAACACCAAGACCGGCACAGTGATTGCCACCATCGAGGTCCAGGTAGAGCCGGAGTCGATTGCCGTCAGTCCCGATGGACAGGTTGCCTACGTCTCCAACGAAACATCGAATACGATTTCGGTTATCGATACGGCGACCCTCAAGGTACTAACGGCTATCCCGGTTGCGAAGAACCCGCGTGGGATCGCCTTCAGCCCTGACGGCAAGTATGCCTACGTGACCAGCGAGCAGGTCGAGCCCGGCGTGCTGTCGGTGATCGAGGTGGCTCGCCATAAGGTGATCAAGAGCATCCCGGTCGGCGAACGGCCGGTTGGAGTGGTGGTGTCACGGGACGGTCGCACCCTTTATGTGGCGCACGGCCGGAGTAATGCCGTCTATGTCGTCGATGCCCGCACCTTGACCGTCACCAAACAGATCCCGGTGGGCCAGCGGGCCTGGTACCTGGCCTTTACGCCGGACGAGCAACGTCTCTATGTCGCCTGTGGTCGCAGCGACGCGGTGTCGGTGATTGATGTCGCAGCCGGGAAAGTCATCGCCACGGTTCCGGTCGGCAAGATACCGTTTGGCGTCGCCATTCCACAGTAATGACAGTAGGTAGATAGACCGAAGACTGACGACTGAAGGATCCTGATCCTCCGCCTTCAGCCTATCGACCTTTAGTCTTCAGTCTGCACTTGAACGCTGACCGCTGAACGCTTTTTCTAAGGAGATCGTCCATGCCAAAGTATCTGATCGAGCGTGATATCCCGGGGGCGGGCAAGCTGTCGTCTCAGGAGCTTCAGGTCATTTCGCAAAAGTCGTGCGGCGTGCTCGGAAAGCTGGGGCCGCAGATTCAGTGGGTCCACAGCTACGTGACTGACGAGAAGGTGTACTGTGTCTACATTGCACCAAATGCCGACATGGTCCTGGAGCATGCCCGCAATGGCGGCTTCCCGGCGAACCGGGTGTCGGAGATCAGATCGATGATCGACCCCACAACCGCCGAAGGATGAAGCGATCAGCGGTCAGGGGCGTAGGCTGAAGGCTGAAGGATTCTTCAGGTCTCCTACCTTCAGTCTATTCACCTTCGGCCTTCCGCCTGAGGCTGATAGCTGACTGCTGTTCGCTGTTTTCTAAACCTTGACAACTCCGCTGAGAGGTTGGAAAATCGCCGCGATTATTACACGATCCGGTACTCACTCAGCCTGGTATAGTTCCTGACTGGTAAAGGGAGATTGATGCATGTCCGAGACGGCAGCGGAAATAACCTACGTTGACAATATATTCGGAATCGTGACAGATCAACGGGTTGTTTACCACCCGAATAGAGGGTGGTTGACGGAAGGGGGCGAGGAGGATGCGCCCCTCAGCCATATCGCGTCGGTCGAATTCGAAATATCCCGCAGCCTCAGCAATGGGATCCTGCTTATTGTCATGGGGGTGCCGACGATACTGGTGCTTGTCGGCGTGATCTTTATCCTGTTCGGCTACTGCCTCCTCAAGGGCACGCCAACTGTTATCGTGAACACGACGGATGGGAAACGCGAGGTGATGAAGGGCTGGCCGTGGCAACGCGGACAGGCCGAGGAGTTCGTGAAGGCGCTTCAAGGCCGCATTGCGCCTGGCCAGGAGGTTCGCCTTCAGTATGTCAGTTCGGCTTCGGTCGGGACATTGAGCCACCAGCTCAGCGGACCTATCCTGTCTGTGATCGTGATCTCGCTGTTTGTCATTGTGTTCTGCGCCGTCGCCTGGTTGGTCATGCTGCTAGGCCTATCTCCCTTTTAGCTGCGACAACGGATGGTACTCATGATGTAAGGAGGAGCTGAAATGTTCCTAAAAGAAAAGCAAACCGATCGTCTGATAGAAATCCTTGACCTTTCCGCGCTGTTTGATCCGCTTCAGTCGGTTGTGATGGGTCGAATCCATGCCGGCGAAGAGATGCAGGATCCCGCCGGCTTTGATAAGGCCGATCTGATCTTTCCTTCCGGCGAATCGTTGCCACGCTATTGGGTGGACGCGCATTACAGAGATGCGGCCACCGGTAAATAGTGCGCCTCGAAAGATCATAAGGGGTGAGGTGTGAGGTCTCTTGACCTCTAACGGCGTTTTTGTTTTAATAACGAATTCTCACATCATAAGAAGGGACGCCTATGAGCAATATGTCGACGATGAATGAGTGCCTGAGCCGTAACCTTGGACTTGAACTGGTCCGCGTGACCGAGGCTGCTGCGTTGGCCGCAGGGCGATGGATGGGGCGCGGGCAGAAGGATGCGGGTGATGGGGCGGCCGTCCATGCGATGCGGGCGATGCTCAGAACGGTCGAAATCAACGGTGTGGTCGTCATCGGCGAAGGCGAAAAAGATGAGGCGCCCATGCTGTTCAATGGCGAGGCGGTTGGAACCGGTGACGGACCTGCTGTAGACGTGGCAGTGGACCCGGTGGAGGGGACCAGCCTGCTGGCCCATGGCCGACCTGATTCGATCGCCGTCATCGGCGTGGCGCCTCGCGGCGCCATGTGGTCACCCGGACCAGGCTTCTACATGAACAAGCTGGTCGTCGGACGAGAGGCGCGGGACGCCGTCTCCCTATCGAGTTTCACCGCACCGGTAGCCGACACGCTTGCCGCTATCGGTGAGGCGAAACATAAGGCCGTAGCGGATCTCACGGTATTCGTACTCGATAAGCCCAGACATGCTGAACTGATCAGCGCGCTTCGCGCCGCCGGCGCGCGTGTGCTGACACGCACCGACGGCGACGTAGCCGGCGCGCTGATGGCTGCGACACCGGACTCCGGAGTAGACATGCTGATGGGTATCGGCGGGACGCCGGAAGGCGTCATTGCCGCCTGCGCTGTCCGTGCATTGGGCGGGGCGATGTTGGGTCAACTGGCCCCTCAGAAACCCGGCGAACGCGAGGCGTTACTCGATGCGGGTCTCGATATCGACAGAGTGCTGACCGAGCGCGATCTCGTGTCCAGCAATGACGTATTTTTTGCGGCGACCGGTATTACCGACGGCTTGTTGATGCAAGGCGTACGATATGCCGATAGTGGTTCGACGACTCATTCGATCGTTATGCGTGGCAAGAGCCGGACGAGACGTACGATTCAGGCAGAACACTGCCCGGATGAGGTCAAGACGATTAGGTTGTGTCACCAGATTTAGAACGGACATAGGACCTACAGTGAGATAGGAGGACGGTATGGCACTGGTTTCGATGCGACAGTTGCTCGATCACGCCGCCGAGTATGGGTATGGCGTTCCCGCTTTTAACGTGAACAATATGGAACAGATTCAGGCCATCATGGAGGCCGCCCATGAGACGGACAGCCCCGTGATCATGCAGGCTTCCGCCGGCGCCCGCAAGTATGCCGGTGAACCGTTCCTCCGCCATCTGTTTCTGGCGGCGTCAGAGATGTATCCTGACATTCCGGTCGTTGTCCACCAGGATCACGGCGCGTCTCCGGCGGTGTGTATCGCCTCCATCCGCTCAGGTTTCAGCAGCGTCATGATGGACGGCTCGCTGTTGGCGGACGGCAAGACCCCGTCGTCGTATGACTATAATGTCGCGACAACGGCTCATATTGCTGAGGTTGCCCACGCGATCGGCGTGTCGGTGGAGGGGGAGCTGGGTTGCCTGGGTTCCCTTGAAACCGGGACGGGCGAGAAGGAAGACAGCCATGGCGCCGAGGGGACGCTCTCACGGGATCAGCTTCTGACCGACCCGGAGCAGGCTGCTCAGTTCGTCAAGGCTACCAAAGTGGATGCGCTCGCCATTGCCATCGGCACCAGCCACGGCGCCTATAAATTCTCCAAGAAACCCGAGGGCGATGTCCTCGTGATGGAGCGGGTCAAAGAGATCCATGCACGCATTCCGGATACCCATCTGGTCATGCACGGCTCCTCAAGCGTGCCCCAGGAGTGGCTGAAGATCATTAGGGAATTCGGCGGCGACATGCCGCAGACCTACGGGGTCCCGATCGAAGAGATTCAGCTTGGGATCAAGCATGGCGTACGGAAGGTGAACATCGATACCGATCTGCGCCTGGCGGCAACCGGAGCTATTCGGCAGGACTTGGCGCAAAACAAAAAGAACTTTGACCCGCGTAAGTTCCTGACGGCGGCGACGAAGGCGATGCGGCAGATCTGCAAACAGCGCTATGAACAGTTGGGGAGCGCCGGCAATGCGAGCAAGATCCGTGCGATCTCCCTGGACGATATGGCTCACCGCTACCTCAAGGGCGAGCTCGACCCGCGCGTTCACTAGCCCGTGGCCACGTATAAGATTGCCCCTTCGATTCTTTCTGCCGACTTCGCCCGGCTGGGCGAAGAGGTGCGCGCTGTGGATGCGGCCGGCGCCGACTACATTCACGTCGATGTGATGGACAATCACTTCGTGCCCAATCTTACCATCGGGCCGGCCGTGGTTGCCGCGATCAGACCCCACACGGCAAAACCGCTGGATGTCCACCTGATGATCGAGCCTGTTGACCCGATCATTCCCGACTTCGCGAAAAGCGGGGCCGACATTATTACGGTACACCCGGAGGCGACTCGCCATCTCGATCGTACCATCCAGCTCATCAAGGGTCTCGGCTGTCGGGCAGGTGTCTCTCTCAATCCGGCAAGTCCAATCGCTTGGATGGATCATGTGCTGGAGCAACTGGACTTGGTGCTGGTGATGAGTGTGAACCCGGGATTCGGCGGTCAGAGCTTTATCGACTATGTGCTGCCGAAGATCACGGTCATTCGTCGGCGCATCGACGCGATCGGAAAAGCGATCGATCTGGAGGTGGACGGCGGCGTGAAGGTGGAGAACGTACGCCGCGTTGCGGACGCCGGGGCTGACACCTTTGTGGCAGGCTCCGCTGTCTTCGGAACCCCGGACTACGCGGCCACCATAGCCCGGTTTCGGACCGCTCTCGGCGGCGCGTGAGAGGTGGTTGTAAATCCATACGTGATGAGATTGCAGACTCGGCGTGACTATTGTTCCTCAGAAAATCGCCTACGACTGAAACCCTCCGTGCCCCCCTTTGCTAAAGGGGGGTTAGGGGGGATTTTCTTACTGTAGGGGTAGGCCGCGGAGGACCATGGCCATTCGATTAAAATGGCTGCTCGCCTGCTGTATTGCCGTCCTTGCCTGCGTCGGCGTGACGGCTTGCCAGACTGTTCCCATTACGGGCCGATCCCAACTCCTGTTACTCTCGGAAGCGGATGAGATGCAGATGGGAATCCAATCGTATCAGGAGGTCGTGAAAAAATCCAAGCTTTCGAAAGATCCCGCGACTAATGAGATGGTGAAGCGCGTCGGGACGCGCATTGCGGCGGCTACCGGGCGGACCGATTTCCAGTGGGAGTTTACGGTCATCGAGGATCCGCAGGCCAATGCGTTTGCGCTGCCAGGCGGGAAGGTGGCGGTCTATACCGGTATTCTTCCCATCACGCGGGATGAGACCGGACTGGCGGCGGTCCTTGGGCATGAGATCGCCCATGCCGTTGCGCGGCACGGAGCCGAACGCGTGAGTCAGAACCTTCTTGTGCAAGTAGGATTGGCCGGCACGATGGCCGCCTTTTCCAAGGGCGATCCGAAGACACGACAGTCGGTCGGCGCGCTGCTGGGTGCCGGTGCGGCCGTGGGGCTGGTGCTGCCCTGGAGTCGCAGCCAGGAATCTGAGGCCGATCACTTAGGGCTCATTTATATGGCGAAGGCGGGGTACAACCCCAGCGCAGCGCGCGACCTCTGGATCCGCATGGCTGAGGCGTCCAAAGGCCATGACCGCCCCCCGGAGTTTCTCTCCACCCACCCGGCGGAGGCGACCCGCATTCAGCAAATCGAAGCCTGGCTTCCCGAGGCATCGCAGTATTACCGCCCGGGACCAGGCAAGCGGTAATCAGCCGGCAGCCTCTGCAGTGGCCCGGCATTACTGAGCGGAGAGCGTCTGCCCCTTGCCTCATCGGCAAACGACATTCCTGGGATCAAGGGTCGGCAGTCTCCCCTCGCGATAGAAGATCAGCGCAAGCAGTACGAGACTGTTCGCGTAGTAGTCATTGCTGTCTTCGAAGAGGTGCGCGTCCTTATTGAAGGCGTTGCGTAGCTTCCCGAGAACGCCGGTCAGGACAGGGCCGTTCGACCTCGCCAATGCCGACAGGCTCATGGCATAAGCGGCTACGTGTTCGTATTGCCCGGCCGGTCTGCCATCATACGTGTACTCGGCAAAGAATCGACCGCCGCGCCTCTCCCACTCCTGTGTGTAGAAATCCCTCATACCATCAAGGTAGCGCCTAGCCCGATCCTCCCCGAACCACAGCGCATCCATTCCGAGTCGCCACGGGGTTCGAATAGCATCCCAGCTAAACCGATCCGAAAATCCCGTGGCGTGCGTCAGGACTCCGTCCGCTGTGAGAAGCAGCCAATCCGGCACCAAGCCCACGCCTGTGGTCCCGGCGAAGCGCTTCGAAGCCGTCTCGATGAGGTGATAGCTTCCCTCGATCAGGTCGTTCCAACGTGGGTCTCCGGTACATGCAAAGAATATCCGGAAGTGAGCCGGCGACAGATAGGAGGGGTTGATCATGTAGGCGTCGCGCCCTTTTCTCCAGCTCCCCGGCAGGAGATACCTCCGCCCGTTGATCATCTCTGTTTCCAGGTCGAGCAGGTCGTTCATGACCAATCGCGCCTTCCGGGCATAGCGTTCATCGCGCCAGCGTGTGGAGGCGGTAATCAGCGCGAGGGCATAATCGAGGTCGGCATCGGACGCGCTGTTCCAGTCAGTGACCCCCTTACCTGGTTCCCAATGCCAGGCAAGCAGATGGTCGCCGGTGCGACCCTTCCGCGAGAGGTGCGCTTCGGTCCAGTCCAGGACCTTGTCGAATGTCTTTCGGTCGTCGAGCAGCGACGCGATGAGGAGCGCGTACGCCTGTCCTTCGGAGACCGTATCCCCGCTGTTCCGAGGGCGCTGGACGCGCCCATCCTGGAGGATGAACCGCTTGCTGTACCCGCTCCAGGCCTTGACGATCAGATCGACCACCGGATCGATCTCACTCCTTGGACCGTAGGCCGACGCCGTACAGGTGACCACGAGTACGCTTATGACCCCGACTACCCTGATGATCCACATGCCGCTCGTCATATCGTCACATCGTCAAGGTCAGAACCTGTAGTCGATCAGTACCCCCGCGTTCCATTCATCATATACACTTGACCGAATCGCCTTTGCCGACAGGCCGGCATCGAGTTGGCGCGCCAGCGCATAGGCGAGCTTTCCTTGCCACTCGTGAAACAACTTCCCGTTACTGTCCACGGAGATCCCGTAATAGGCGGTATAGTGGTTGCGCGGCGCCTCCGCCAGATAGTCCTCTTTCGTCGGATAGCCCAACCAGCGTTGAAATTCCACGGCGACCGTGTTCGTGGCGTATGTGCCCGGCGAGAAATACGATCGCTCCCGCTGAAACCCGTAGGCGTTTACACGGTAGATGAGGCGAAGCGTCTTCGGAAACCAGAGTAGCCGATACAACGCGAGAAACTCGCCCCCGATCCTGGTATTGTGATCGGAATAGTTCGCGTAGTTGCCTTGTATCGTCCAGTCG
This sequence comes from Candidatus Methylomirabilis oxygeniifera, assembly GCA_000091165.1. Taxonomy (NCBI): domain Bacteria; phylum Methylomirabilota (SeqCode); class Methylomirabilia (SeqCode); order Methylomirabilales (SeqCode); family Methylomirabilaceae (SeqCode); genus Methylomirabilis (SeqCode); species Methylomirabilis oxygeniifera (SeqCode). Next base: position 158,405 of record FP565575.1, read on the forward strand.
ACGCGACGGTCGAGCGTTCCGCTCACACTCGCCAAGAGTCTATTGACGGTAATCCCATCCAGGACGGTTGTCTGGTTCTCCCACAGGTCCTTCCGCTCGAAGTCAACCCGCACCCTCGCTCCGGACGGCATCTCGTATGATACGCCAACGCCGACATTCAGGCGGTCCCGTCCGATCTCGTTGTAGTGGAGTTCGCTCGCGAATCCATCCATGTGGAAATAACCGTTCGGACTGTAGCGCAACCCCACGGTTTCCACATTGGTCAACAGATGGTTGCGTCCGAAATCGAATCGCACATTCTCGTACCTGACGCGGGCCGACACCTCGTTCGACATCTGCACACGTCCCTCCGCAGCGGCCAGTCCGTACCTGATTGACCGACTACCATTATAGCCCTTCTGATCGATATAGTCGTAGCCCAGCGTGAGAAGCGGCCGTTGGGATAGCTCGCTGAGATCCAGTGCGCGCTCGGCCTGTCGATGTCCCGGCGCGACAAACATCAATTGGCGGTATAGCGCCTGCGCCTCCGATGGTCTTCCGCCCAGCGTCGCGATCTGCCCAAGATCGAACAGCGCGTCGCTGTTCTGCGTCGTAAGCTCGACGAGTTGTTCGAAAGCAGTCTTGGCCCGTCTCAGTCGCCCCAGCCACAATGCTTCCCTCCCGTCACGTTCCAGCGCCGTGGCCGCATCATCCGGAAACCGTTTGAGGATCGCGTCAAATTCGGCTAAGGCGCGCTCATACTGGAATGTCCAACCGTACGCCCTGGCTTTGTTTCGCCATATTGTGAGATCATCAGGTGCGAGCGTTGCGGCGGCCTCGAATTGTGTGAGAGCCTCAAAAGGGCGTCCCGCATCAAGCAACAGCCATCCGAGCTCAGTAGCGGCATCCCACTGTGTTGGGTCGAGCGTAATCGCCGACCTATACCTGGAGATTGCCTTCTCATAGGCCCCGCTCTTCCAGGCGTTCCTCGCGCCCAACATCAACACCTCTCGCTCGCTAGGCTCTTGGGCCCCCGCGATGGTCGCGGCCCAAGCAATGAATACGCCCCAGATCAGGACCTGGATAGTGAGTCGGCGGCGCATCCTGGACCCCGACTACTCTCCCAGCAGTACAACAATATGCTTTTCGGCCTCTGCGAACCGGCCGCGGTTGTGCAGCTCGAGCGCAAGCTGCATCCTCAGGTCCTTCCGCGTGGGCTCAAGCTCAACCAGTCGATCTAACACCTTCAGAAACTCGTCCTTCTGATCGGTCTTCCGCAGTACCTCGAGGATCCCCTTCCAGGCCTCTGTGTCCTTGGGGTTTGCGTGCAGGGCGACCCGAAACTCCTCTTGCGCTTCTGCAACCTTGCCGGCTGCGATCAGCACCCACCCCAGCTCCCTTCGTGCGTCGTTGAGTCGCGAGTCCCTTGCCAGCAGCGTCCGGTAGCGCCGCACCGACGTGTCGTGCTTGCCGGCCTTCGCTGCGTTCCTTGCTCCCATCAGCAGGAGGAAGTTCTCGTCGATTTGTGCCTGTCGCTCCTGAGCCGGTGCGGTGTAGGCTATACCTATCAGCGCTACCGTCAGCAGGATTGCTGTCCACCGCGTCATGTGTCTGGTCATCCCTATTCCGGTCCCTCCCTCAGCAGCGCGGCGAAGTGCGGCTCTGCTTCCCCATATCGGCCTGCGTTGTGCAGCGTTAGCGCGAGTCGCAACCTCAGCCCTTCGTCCTCGGGGATCGCGACAACGACTCGCCGCCAGACCTCAATCGCTTCGTCCGCCCGCCCTGACCGCTCAAGCACCTGTCCGAGCGTCACAAAGGTATCGAGATCATCCCGCCTCGCTCGCGAATGTGCAATCTGCTCATACACGCGTATTGCCTTTACCGGATCTGGCGCCTCCACCGCCCTCGCCAGCCGCTCGAGCTCGATCTCAGCCGTATAGAGCCATTGAAAGTCACCCCAGACCGCACCCCCCCACAGCAATCCGACCGCGCCGATGAACCATCCGTTTCGGATCAGTTGCATACCGTTCATGCGTTTCGGTGTCATCGGCCTGTCTCGCAGAGTTGCGTTAGGATCTTACGGGAGGGGCTAAGCGGCTCTGCAAACGTGGCGCCGACCCGGTATGACCGTCCGGCCGCCACCCCCCGACAATTGCGAATCTCGATCTCGGCATCAAGCCTTCCGAACGGCGTGACCAGCGTGATCGAGGCATGCGTACCAGTTGCCATCGGGGAGCCGACCATGAATGCCAGACCGCCTAAGCTGACATCCTCCGTCACCGTGTAGTGTGGCGGCTCGCCGCGCAGGATCATCGGCAGACTGATCGCCATGCGTTTCGTCCTCCGCTTGATCTGCCGCCGGTCATAATAGGCCAGAATAAACCTGGTCAGCGACGACGGCCTGACGTCGAATCGGTGCATGAAGGCGGGCAACATTTGGCTGAAACAGAACTCCGTAATCGCATCCTTGTCCTCCCTGCTCAGGTCAGTGAATTTCACACCATATCGGAAGACCCCTTCCGTTGTCGTGCTTCGGTTGATATACAGGACGACTCCGTTGCACGTCATAACCCGGGAGCCCAGGTACAGCCTCAATCCCACCTGTTCCCCGACAGGAAGAGCGGAGAATGTCGTCAGCGCCATACCATCCTCATTCAGATCCGTGGCTGTGCCCAAGCCGCTCGCCAGGCGCTTATTCTCGCCGGCCTCGTACCAGACAGGCAGACCGCCAAGGAACCGAGACTCCTTTCGGCGGTGCAGAGAAGCGGTCACCGTTGCCACGACCAGACATGCCAGGTAGCCGTTGACCCCGCTCCAGAACATGCCGATGCCCAGTCCCAACCGGTTGTGTGACACGCCATAGGCCCATTTGAGCGCCCCCCACTCGATGGCAGTAACGCACAAGAGGATAATCGTCAACTGGGGGAGGAGCGCCGACAGGCTGACCGCCTCGCCGGCCCCTTTTGCCGTCACGATGAACCGAGCCTTCAACCGCAACAGAGCCTTGACCACGGCCTTAGACAGTACAAAGAAGTTCATCATGTTGTAGATCTCATCATCACGGATTCGGCCTTGCCCACGACTGACAATCTTGATGCTTACAATGACTACCGCCAGGAATATCGCGTACCGCCACATGAACGGCCGGTCAAAGGGAAAGATGGGATACCACCCGGTTAGCAGCATGATCGCCGGCGTCACAAAGTAAATGAGCTTTGGCAGCCCGATGAACCAGCCGAATACCGTGGCAAAGAAACAGATCCGCTGCGGCAAGGTCAAGCCTTTGGTCCACAGCGGGTTATCGGCAAAGAGGAGACTGATATTCCCTTCGGCCCATCGGAGTTTCTGTATGTGATAGTTCTTGAGATCGGTGGCAGCGAGCCCACTTGATAACAGTTCATTGTGATACACGCCCTTCCACCCTGCCTTGTACAGGCGAACGCTGGTGTGGAGATCTTCCGTGATCGTTTCTGTCGCAAACCCGCCGATCTCATCGAGGGCTCTCTTTCGGAATACCGCCCCTGTTCCGGCGAAGAAGGCGGCGTTCCAGTAGTCCCGTGCTGGCATCATGAGGCGATAGAACATATCCCCTTCGTTCCATTTTTCTCTCTTCTCAAATTTGAATCGGAATGAGAATGACTCGACGTTGTAGTAATTTTGCGGTGTTTGGACGAAAGCCACCTTCTCGTCCGTGAAGTACCCGAGCGTCTTGTCGAGGAAATCGGGTTGAGGGACATAGTCCGCGTCAAAGACCACGATAAAGTCCCCATCGGAGATCGACAGGGCGTGGTTCAGGTTGCCGGCCTTCGCATGGGCTCGCTCCCTCCGCGCCACATATGCGCATCCCAGTTCCGCTGCGAGCGCGGCAAATTCAGGCCGATTTCCGTCGTCCAGAATGTAGGTCGTATGGGGATAGGCCATGTTAATGCAGCCTAACACCGTTTTCCTGACGAGACTGACGTCCTCCTTGTAGGTGGGGATATAGACGTCTACCCGCAAGCCGGGCGGCGCAGGAGGCGGGTTTCGATGGAGCGGATGCCACATCTGGAAGAAGTAGAGAGCGAGGGAAAGGCATCCGTGGAATTCTGCGTAATAAAAGATCAGGGAGAATGTTGTCGCATCCCAATTGATCGTATACAACAGCCGGTAGGTGAGATAATACAGATAGACCGCGATGGTGAGTACCATGACGGTTTGGTAATACCGTAATGTGGCTATGTGGCCCACGTACGGTTGGCGGTGTCTTGCTTTCAGCCTTTCAGCTTGCTTCGTTAGGATCGGCTCACTCACAGGAACGCGCTGTGCTCATTCCAAACCGTCACTTCAATGAGACGTTCGATGCGGTCTCACGGGTTACCGTGTAATTAAAAGTCATTATCTATCTTAGAAATAAACCATAGGTCAAGATAAATCTGGTTTAGCCATACTACCATTATATTATTTTCTTCTGTCAAATACGGTTCGTACCTAAGCAAAGAAAAACATAACGTTTGTCAGTCTGACCGGATACCGGTAAAATACGGGTCCGTGAACGGGGTACGGAATGTCATGGACGGCGTGAGCGACGGAGGATTCTATGACCCAGACTAGGAGTCGAGACGATACCCCAATTTCAGCGCCTCTCAGGGAGCGACGAAAATTCAAGCCGCCCGCGACGTTTGTCAAGCGGGCGGTTGTCAATAAGGCTTCCGTTTACCGGGCGGCATCGAAAGATCCGACTGCATTCTGGGAGCGCCAGGCTAAGGCTCTTCACTGGTTCAAGCCATGGAAGCGGGTGCTGCAATGGAAAGCACCGCATGCCAAGTGGTTTGCCGGCGGCAAGCTGAACGTGGCCTATAACTGCCTCGACCGCCATGTGAACGGTCCCTTGCGCACCAAGGCGGCCCTCATCTGGGAGGGGGAACCGGGCGAGACGCGGACATTCACCTACTGGGACCTCTATCGTGAGGTCAACCGCTTTGCGGCGGCCCTCAAGCGGCACGGCGTCAAAAAAGGAGATCGGATCACCATCTATATGCCGATGATCCCGGAGGTCGCTATTGCGATGCTGGCGTGTGCGCGCATCGGTGCGCCCCACAGCGTGATCTTCGGCGGGTTCTCGCCGGAGGCGGTCCGGGATCGGATCCTCGACGCCGACTCGGCTCTCGTGATTACGGCTGACGGCGGCTACCGTCGTGGCGGGGTGGTCTCGCTCAAACAGAACACCGACGAAGCGCTTAAGGCGTGCCCCGGCGTGAAAACCGTCATTGTAGTCAAGCGGACCGGGCAGGTGGTAGAGATGCAGCCGGGCCGGGACGTCTGGTGGACCGATTTCATCAAGGACGCGCCGGCCAGGTGCGCCCCCGCGATCATGGACGCCGAGGATATGCTGTTTCTCCTCTATACCTCCGGTTCGACCGGGAAACCGAAAGGGATCATTCATACTACAGGCGGCTATCTGACCGGAGTGGTGGCCACACACAACTGGGTCTTCGATATCCAAGACAACGATGTCTACTGGTGTACCGCCGACGTGGGCTGGGTCACGGGTCATTCCTACGTCGTCTATGGACCGCTGGCCAACGGGGCCACCACCGTCATGTACGAGGGGACCCCGGATTACCCGGATAAGGATCGCTTTTGGCGCATCATCGAGAGGCATGGAATTACGATCTGCTATACGGCCCCCACGGCCATCCGCACCTTTATGAAGTGGGGCGAGGAGTATCCAAAACGCTGCGACCTCTCCAGCCTCCGGTTGCTCGGCAGCGTTGGTGAACCGATCAATCCCGAGGCGTGGGTCTGGTACTGGAAGGTGATCGGCGGCGGCCGCTGTCCGGTGGTGGACACCTGGTGGCAGACCGAGACCGGCCATATCCTCATCACGCCGCTTCCAGGAATTACGACGCTCAAGCCGGGCTCGGCTGCCCAACCCTTTCCGGGGATCGATGCGGAGGTGGTGGATGAGAGCGGCAGGCCCGCTGCGACCGGCTATCTCGTGATTCGTCAGCCTTGGCCCGGTATGCTTCGCGGGATCTGGGGCGACCCTGACCGCTATGTGAAGCAGTACTGGTCGAATTATAAAGGCATCTACTTCACCGGTGATGGGGCCAGCCGGGACAACGATGGCGATTTCTGGCTGCTGGGGCGCGTCGATGACGTGATGAACGTCTCCGGACATCGTGTCTCGACGGTGGAGGTGGAGTCGGCCCTTGTGGATCACCCGTGCGTGGCCGAGGCGGCTGTCATCGGGCGCACACACGAGATTAAGGGGCAGGCCGTTGCCGCCTTTGTGACCATCCGGGACGGCACCAGGCCGACGCCGGAGCTCGAGACGGCGATCAAAGCTCATGTGGTCAAGAAGATCGGCGCCTTCGCCAGGCCGGACGACCTGATCTTTACGGCCGAACTGCCCAAAACCCGCAGCGGCAAGATCATGCGCCGCCTGCTTCGCGACATTGCCGAAGGCCGGGCATTGGGCGATACCACTACACTGGCGGACGCCAATGTAGTGGCCGAGCTCAAGGCCAAATACGGCGAGCAGTAGCGCTCACTATCCGATAAAACAGCGTGGGATTACTTACGCGTCCAGGTGCCGTTTGGGAGCTGGACCCACCAGCCTGGGCGAGCCCCTTCGCGGCGGATCGACGCAAAGGTGTCGGCGGCCTGCGCTTTGGCCTCTGCCGGATTCGCAGGTCTTCCGTCTTGCTGAGTGAGCTTGAGGATCGCCTTGGCCATCCCGTTGATTACCACCTCGCGGTCCTGATTCTCCTCCCGCAGCAACGCAGTCTCCGCCTCGCCTACCTGGGGAGGATTCGCGCGTAGAGCCGCCTTCCCATCTTTCGCCTCACCCACCAATCCTTGATCTCGAAGCTGATTCAGCCGGGCGAGTCGCTGGCCGATCCCTTTATAGGCGGCGATCACCTCGGGATAGCTCTTGATCTCCTGCGTAATTCGCCGCGAGAGATCGTCCTGGGCCCACGCTTCGGCCACCAGCGTTATTCGCGAAGCGCGGACTACGGTTAGCAGCGACTGCCGCCCTTGCCACAGGCGGGATGTTGGCGACTGAGCCGGCGCCGCTTCCTTTTCTTTCTTCGGAGTCTGTTGCAGCAGCTCGTCTTCAAGCGACTTGTAGGCCGACTTCACGTCCTTTTCCGGAAAATAGACGTTGACCGTAATGTTCGCGCAGGCAGCGAAGCTGAGTAGAGCGCTCAGGGCAAGCATCACGAATGGTTTTCTATTTCTGCGCATCCACGTCCTCCTTTGTTTTAGGCTGTAGGCTACGGGCTGTAGGCTGTAGGTTTCCGACGCATTCCTACAGTCTAAAAGCCTACAGTCTGTCCACCTGAATAGTTACGTTCAGTGATTCGATGCGGCTGATCCTCTCACCCGCTCGATTGTCTCGCGGATAGTCTCGATCAGGTGTGTCAACCCGATCTTGTTAAAGGTCGGCGAGACACGAACGTCCAGATCTCTCCACCCCAGGGTTGTATGGGAGATTTCAAGTTCATGAAAGACCAGATCGCCGGCTTGCAAGGTCACATCCAGTACCCCGCGGTCATAGCGACGAGCCACTCCAAACGGGCTGAAATAGCGGATTTGCTGCCCCGCTATCTGCTCGATCAGGGCGCGGCTGATCTTTCGTCCCTCTTGTAGGGAGCCCACGGTCCAATACCGCGCGTTCCCGTGTGCCCGGTTGATGGCAAATTGCGGAATCCGAAGATCGAGCAGCCCGTTGATCCGACCGCTAATATACCCCTGAAAGGGTCGAAAGGCATCACAAATCGCGCGCAGACTGAGTCCTTCAGTGAGCACGGTCAACTCGATTCCCCCTCCCAGTGGCTCGACCGTTCCCCAGCCGCTCCATCGTCCACCCCAGGCGTCAAAGGAAAACTGCCGTATGGCGACCTGGTTGTCGGATTGGGCGAGCGCGACAGTGATGTTGCGGAGTTCGATCGGATCGTAGCGGAGCGAGTTGATGGTCAGTGAGGCGGGGATCTTGGACGGCATCTTCGATAACCGCTCTACTGCCGCCTGATATGCCTGTTCTGAAAGGTGACGCTCGCCAATCTGCTCCGAGGGCGACGCTCGATCATCGGAGGCAATCGAACTCTGACCGATCTGGCCGTGCAGCGGGATCACGCCGGTTGCGGCTTCCAGACGGAAGAAGTTCGATCTTACGCTGACGTTCTGCAGGGCGAGTGACCCGTGATAGCTTTGGCCGATAAATTCCAGATCGGCCTGAAGCCGACCGATGAAATGAGCCGCGTCAGGCGGACCTTCCGTTAGGGCGGTAAGCATTGGGCGAAGCGCTGAGACCTCTGTCCACGGGACGGACAGGTGAACGCGAGCGGCGTTAGGACTCTTGTGGTCGAGCGGCAGACTGCCTGTGAGGATGAGTGTGAGTCCTCCATCCTCGTGAAGGGCCGTCTTGGGAATCGTCAGCAGGCCATTGTTGAGAGCAAAGGGGATTGAGCCCCGCAATCTCATGATAGGCGACGCCGACTGAGTCTTTGCCCGCGCCAGGTTGAGCGAGAGATTTCGAATCGTGACCCTGCCGGCGGCCGAGGAGGGTTGCGATCCGCTCAATGTGGCGTCGGCCGAGAGCTCGGCATCGACTGTCACTCCACGTCCTTGGGCCGTCTTGTCGGTGGAGGCAGACAGGAACTGGGGGCGAAGGCCGCGCACCGAAAGCGCCATGCGTATCTCCCGCATGGGCGTGGTCCGCAAAAATGAGGCGTGGCCTTGAACATCTCCATCACCGGCGACAACGTGAAGTTCGGGAACTCGAACATAATCGGGGCCAAGCTCGAACCTGGCCCGGAGCGCGCGCAGGCGTCGGCCGGCGAGGTCGGCCTGTCCGACGGCGAGCGCGCCTTCAAGATGACGCCCCGACATCCCGATCCCTTGGATGGCGATCTGAGCGTGCTGCAGTGTTGCTGCGCTGTTCATAGCGACAGCGTGAAGTTGTATCGATCGGCTCATGATCTCCGCCTTCCACGGACGACCTACGCCCGGCCACCAGACGTGGATTGAGGGATCGACAAGTCTCGCGATCGATACGCCTTTGTTGGCCGCCTGGGAGAGCCGGGTGAGAAGGGTCGGCTCGATCTGCAGCTCGGTCGTCATGAGATCGAGACTGTCGCGTCCCCATCGCTGTCCGGTTCCCCTCGCGTCGATATGCATGCCCGTAATCGCTGCACGCAGCGACTCGGCGGTGACACCACCGGTTGCCGTATCGATGCTGAAGGAGGCTAGGAGCGAGGGGTTGCCGTATCGCTGTCCCAGCAGCTCAAGCGCCTTACCGTGTAGCCCCGCCTGTAGGCGCAGCCTATTCCCTTCATGCTGAAGATTGAGGTCCCCGGTGAGCCCGATCACGCCAAACTGCTGCGCGGGGAGTTTCAGCCTGCCGTTCTTGAACATAGCCGCAACCTGTCCAACGGGCGGATCGGGCCAGTTGCCCTGCAGTGTGGTCGGCTCGCCTTCCATGATCCCCGTAAGACCGGAAAGCCAGGGGAGAGGGAACTGATGTGCCAATATGTCGAGATCCGCTCGCCACTCGGCGACGGTCAGCGTATAAGCCGGCGGCCAAGCGACATATCGAACATCCGCTGTCCCTCGAGCCAGCGCCCCTTCCGTTTCGAACGACCAGTCGGGAATAGTCACGACGTGAGCTTGAGGATTGACACGAAACCGCAAGGCCGCCTGAGCGGTCAATGGGCGTGGTATGCCGGGTTGCGCAACCTCTTGAACCTGCGCCAGGATCTGCCCTTCAAGCGTATTCTGTAAGGCGCCGCTGACCCGAACCGATCGTCCACTGACGGCGGCTTGCGCCTGCATTTCAAGCAGCATGGGAAACGATTTCGGCTCAAGCGCCACGCGTATATCAGTCACCCGATGGTCGCGAATCTGAAGTGTGCCGTTAGTGAGAGAAGCTCGAGGGAACTGCAATCGGGAGGGTCGGGCGGCCGGCCGCAGATGTCGCTGCACCTCCTGAGCCAACGCCTGAAGATTCCACCGACCGTCGTCAAGCTGTCTGAAGAACAGTTCGGGGCTCCCTACTTGCACGTCGGTCGGCATAACCTGACGCGTGAGAATCAGCCCAGGAATGTCCAGCGTAGCGGCAAGACGCTTCACCCGCAGCGCCACACCTCGGCCATCAGGATCGGACAGAATGAGATGATCAATCACAAGGTCTACGGTCAGATTTGGGCGGGGACGGATGTTGGCCTGCCCGATGGTGCAGCGAATCCCGTATGGTGCGCAGGCGAATCTCCGGAGGAGGAGAGGGAGAAAGAGCGTGATCACAAGCAGACCAACGACAACCGCTGTCGTCAGTCCTAGCAGCAGGACGATCAGCGTCGATTTAAACTTTCTCAATGGTAGAAGTCTCCGGTTGCATCCACTGGGGTTCATTGGGCACATGCAACCTCAGCCCAATCATACGCAAGGATGGTAAAAAATGGTAAACAAAGCCGACATCAGTGCGGAGGATATTCTCGTATTCACATTCCTACCACATCCGGGTCACCCCTATGCGTATTACGGTGGAGGCGCAACAATATCTGTCACCTCTACCGACGTATCTGTAGCGCTGAGCAGGTTGTGATAAGAGGGGAAAAGTTCTTGACAACTGTAAGAATCAGTCTACCATAATTTTGAAAGCTCGCCATTTTGACTGTTTTTGGCCGGTAACAGGAGATTTTATACAGTACGACGTGGGGGAATCGGCCAATGGACCTTATATCGGTCATCATTGCTGACGACCATACGCTCTCTCGAGAAGGGCTTCGACTGCTGTTAGCGCAAGAGCCGACCATCTCCGTGGTCGGAGCGGCTGATAGCGATCAGGCGATCAGTATGGCAGAAGCCCTGCAGCCGGATATTGTGCTTTTAGCTGTGAATATCCAGGAGTTGAGTGCTCTCAATGCGCTTTCCCTGATTCGCAAGAAATCTCCCCGAACCGATGTGTTGATTCTCTCCGGATGTCCTGATGATGAGCTTATGAGCGCTGCCCTGCAACTGGGGGCCAAAGGGTATGTGTCGAAAATGCTCAGTCATAAGGATCTCGTAAAAGCCATCCGGGTCGTTCATGCCGGAGAGATCTGGGCGGGACGCAAAGTCCTGGCCGGAGTACTGGAAAGCTTGCGTCACAAGACACACGAGACGAATCGCTCCTTCTCGGAGACGCAAGAGGCTCTGACGGATCGGGAGCAGGAAATCGTAGGATGGGTCATCCAAGGGATGACCAATAAAGAGATCGCCGCCCGACTTGAGATCAGCGATAAGACGGTTAAGGCGCATCTAAGCAATATTTTCAGTAAGTTGAAGATTAGTCGACGATTAGAACTCGCTCTGCACCAGATCGTAGGACAGTCGGACTGACCTGTTGCCTGCCCTTATTACCTCCTACACTCTACCCAAAGTCCTACGTCTATTTTTTTGTTACAATACGCCAACCGGCCGATTGACGAAAAGCGTCACGTGAACGTATCTTATCTACAAGAAATAGTCAAATGACGACTTACTTTTGAGTGTAAGTGTAACCATTAAGTGTAACTATAAGGAAATGCCTGCGAGAACTGTAAGAGTGTGGCGGTCGAGATGGGGCATGATGTGGCATAACTGTTGCTTAAATAAAGACTTAGAGATGAGGATAGTTGACGATGGATCATGGCGTTGGGTCAAGCCTTTTAAAGAGCCGATAGGCCGGCGGCGGGTGACCATATGACATCTGTCATCCATGTTGTTATTGCTGAGGATAGCTTAGAACTGTCCGAGTTATACCATGAACGGCTCAGCATTGCACCGGACTTGGAGGTCGTCGGAGCCGCGCGCAGCGGGCGGGAGGCGATCGCTGCCGTAGGACGCCTAAACCCGGATATCTTGACCTTGGACATAGACTTGCCTGACATCAGTGGGTTGGAGATCCTCCCTGTCATCAGATGGTGCAGCCCGACGACAAAGGTGATCATTCTCTCGGGCCACAATGAGGAGGCAACAATCGTGGAAGCGCTCGAACTTGGAGCGAAGGGATACATTGTCAAGGGTGATGGGACCGACGTGGTAAAGGCAATTCGAGTCGTACAGAGCGGGGAGGTGTGGGCCAGGCGGCGAGTCGTGGCTCGCGTACTCGATCGGTTGATTGGTCTAGCCATGGGTACGTTCCAGGAAACGGAAAGGCAAGCCGTGCCTGTACGAGTTGTGTTGTATTAAACCGTATTATCTGAATCGTCGATAGTTAGAGGGGAGGGTACGGCAATGTGTGCCTCAGGGGTAGATCGCGGAAGTCGTATACGTTGTGCAGTGACTGCGCTCCTTCTGGTCGCCTTGGCGGCGATCACGTCGGAGGCTATCGCAGGAACACCCCTGTTTAATCGGCCGCTTGGCGAGGTTCGCGGGACGGCGCTCGCGCAGGTCTCCTTCGACGGGAAGAACTGGATCTCGTTGGGCGCAGGGACGCTTCCTGTGTTCGATAAGATGCTGATCAGGGCCAGATCCGGGGTCGTGACTGTGAGCCTGTCCGACGGAAGCCAACTGGAAGCGGGCCCTACGACAGAGCTGGCGATTACCGCAATGGGACCTTCCACGATCGCGCGCGTGGTAGAGGGTAATGTGCTGTTTAGATTACGGCCCGCCTCGTCTACTCGGCTGTCGATGCCGGGAGGAGTGGTTCACAGTGCCGCCGGCGGCATGAGCCGTGCCGATCAGATGACAGCGGCCCGCGTCAGCACGGGTACACAGACTCAGCGAGACGCGCTGGGTGTGATTACCGCTCAGAAGGTGGGGCTGCCTCGAGTTCGCGTACTGGCTGGTGTGGTGGTGCTGGTCTCGCAGAACGGCGCCGTCACAGAACGGCTGCGAGAAGGGCAGGCGCGAACCTTACTCGCTCAATCGTCCGGGATGGTTCCATTCAAACAGTATGCAGCCGCTCAGCCCGGCGGACAGCAGACCCCTCCGCCGACTGATCCTCCAAGTCAGGCGCCAACGGCTGAGCATGTCTGGACATGGCATCCCTCTCACCCTCAGCAGGTTCAGGGCGGATGGCAGGAGATGAGGTTGGACATGCCGCCGACAGCACCTCCTCCACCTTCGCAGGAGGTACGCGAAGGTTTTGCGTGGGCGTGGAAAGATCAGTGGGTGATTGCCAAACGAGAGTGCGGTCAATTTGCGATGTTCCGTCGGGAGTCCAATGAGGACTCGGCCAAGCTTCCGCCGCCGGTCGACCCGCCATCCCAGGCACCAAAGGCCGAGCATGTATGGGCATGGCACCCGTCGAACTCGCCACAGGTATGGGGTGGGTGGCAGGAGGTGCAACTTGGTTCTCCACCTGATGATCCACCTCGGCCGGAACAGGAGCTGTATCGAGGCTTTAGCTGGGCCTGGGAAGAAGAACCTGAAAAACGATGGGTCGTTGTTGAAGAATGCGGTCTGGCTGCGGCGTTCTTTGCCCCGGCGGGAGGTGGGATTGCGGGATTGGTAATCGGCGGTGCGACAGTAGGGGCCATAGGTGTCGTACCGGGAACGGTGACTGGTCATGGGGACGAACCCATTGCCAGTGACGTGTCCCCTAAATAAAATAGCCGACATCCGTCTGTCCCGTTCTCGGGACGAAGGGATGTGCAGGCGATCTGTGCGCGAACGTAATGGGAAAAGGTGGAAGATCGAGAGATGTTAGAGCAGAGGGTTATGCCTGGTAGGGAAATAGCCGACCATATCCTGATCCTGTTGTTCGGGGTCGTATGTGTGCTCTTCACCTTCGGTTGCGCGACAAGTTCCGGAATCTCAAAGACCGAAGCCTTGATCGCCAACGCGACACGCGACGAGAGTCGTGACAATTTGGCCCTGAACAGTAGGATACTTGCTATGGCCAGTCCGGATAGCCTGTCCGGCGATTATCGATTGGGGACAGGCGATCTGCTGGAGATTTCTGTCTTCGATATCGCCGAGCTCAGCAAGATCAAAGCCCGAGTCGGTGCGGAGGGATTGATTACGCTCCCACTGGCGGGAACCGTGTCGGCCGGCGGAAAGACGGCTATGGAGCTTGAGGAGGCCGTAAAGGCGGCGCTTGGCTCCAAGTATATCCGGGATCCTCAGATCAGCGTCTTCGTGCTCGAGCATCATAGTCACCGGATCAGCGTCCTTGGGGCTGTCAAGAAACCCGGCGTATTTGAGGTCAGCGGGCCGCGCTCGGTGGTCGATATGCTGGCGATGGCTGAGGGGCTGACTGAGCAATCCGATCAGATCGTCTATCTGATCCGTAAGGTAGCAAAGTCGCCGGTCGTGCCGGACCCACTTGGTGCGCAACCCCAGAGCGGGTCCAATGGGAAATCCACTCAGGAAGCGGTGCTCGAAATCAACCTGGAGGAGATGCTGGTCAGTGGGAAGGAGGAGTTGAACGCCCCACTTCAGTCCGGAGATGTCGTCCACGTTCCAAAGGCGGGCAGCTTCTTTGTGGGGGGAGCGGTCCTGAAGCCTGGTTCGTATCTCTTGAAGGGCAGGGACGTCACGGTTGATCAGGCGATCATCGAAGCCGGCGGTGTCACGAAGGTCGCGGATTTTGAAGGCGTCAAGATATTTCGCGAGCTGAAAGGACAACAGAAGCAGATCATTGAGGTCAATCTCAACGAGATTGAGCAGGGCCAGAAAGGCCCCCTTGTGATGAAGAACGACGTCATTTTGGTGAGTAGCCATGGAGTCAAGTCGTTCTGGTTCGGTTTCCTCGAATTTATCCGATTCGGAGTTGGGGCATCTTTCTGATTATGCATGAAGACATATGTCTCAAGCGGCTTGTCATTCCGGGCTTGATAAGCCTGCCCCATACTTGATACGGGGGAATCCAGTCGGGCCCTTGGATACCGGCTTCCGCCGGTATGACGGACTCGCGGTAAGCCGCGGAGAATGAACCCTTGGTAGATTCAAAAAGGATAAGGAGATATGGACCCCGATAATGCGCTCGTAAAGGCGAAGGATAATAGCGAGAGCCTGGCGAAACCTCAACTATGGCCTGTTCAGGCGTTTCCTGAGCAAAAGAAAGACCCGCATCTCAGGGATTACTGGCAGGTGCTGCATAAGCATCGCTGGATCGTCCTCACCTGTTTCCTTGTCACGGTGATCACGGTTGCGACAGCGACATTCGTGCAGCAGTCGGTCTATAAGGCGACCGCGACTATTCAGATCGACAAAGCGGCACCGAATGTCCTGAAGTTTGAAGAGGTCTCGCCGGCTGCCAACAAAGAGACCGACGACTATTATCAAACACAATACAAACTACTGATGAGCTATTCCCTGGCGGAGAGAGTGGTCAGGTTGCTCAGACTCGACGTCAATCCGGAATTTACGGGAACGGATGCACCGGGTTCGGCCTCCCCAACATGGACCCGGTTCACTAACCTTGTGAACCTCGTACGTCCTCGGTCATCTATGCAGGCGGCTTCCGGTGAGACGTCAACCACCGAATCCCCCATAGTACAAAGCTTCCTGAAAAAGCTGGAGATCGAACCCGTGAAGAATACCCGCCTGGTGAAAATTGCCTTCCTCAGCACCTCGCCGGAGCTGTCCGCCCAGGTGGCTAATGCGATGGCAGAGAACTTTATCGAACAGAGTATCGAGCAAAAGGTGGGTGCGACGAAATATGCCGGCGACTTTCTGGCGAAACAGATTCAAGACGTGAGGATCAAGCTTGAGAGCTCTGATGAGCTGCTCCAGAAGTTTGCCAGGCAAAAACAATACCTTGTGCTCGATGAAAAACAGGAGCAGACGACCAAACAGCTTTCACTGCTCACCGATGCCCTGATGAAGGCGCGCAGCGATCGGCTGGCGAAAGAGGCGCTGCATCGACAGACCCAGGGACAGGATTTCCAGTCAATCCCGTCGGTGCTGGAAAATGCGCTGATCGTTGACTTGAAGAAAGAGTATTTCCGCCTGCAAGCGGAATACAGGAAGTTGTCTGAGACGTTTCTACCGGACTATCCCAGGATGGTGGCGCTGAAGAGCAATATTGAGGAGGTGAAGAGCCGGCTCGATGGTGAGGTCCAAAAGATTATCGATGGGCTCCGGTCGAGCTATGAGGCGGCCGTAAAATCGGAACATCTGCTCCAATCGTCGGTGGACAAGCAGAAACAGGTGACGCTGAAGACGAATGAAGATTCGATTCAGTACAACATCCTGAAGCGAGAGGTCGACATCAATCGCGAACTGTATGCCGGCCTGTTGCAGCGCATGAAAGAGACGGCCGTTTCTGCAGGACTCGATTCGACGAATATCCAGATCGCTGACCGGGCCAAGGTTCCTCTCTTTCCCGATCGTCCTAAGAAGTTGCTTAACCTGGCGCTCGGGATCGTTCTTGGTTTGAGCCTGGGGATCGGCTTGGCCTTCTTCGCCGACTACCTCGACAACACGGTCAATAAGATCGAAGAGGTCGAATCGACGTTCGCATTGCCGATTCTTGGGGCCGTGCCGGCCTTGGCCTCCGCCGAACGAAGGAAGCGGCTGAAAGGAGCGACCAACGGCCAAGGCGCGAAGTCGTTTGAACTGATGATGCACCAGGATCAGTCATCCTTGGTCAGTGAGGCCATTCGGAACATCCGGACCTCGCTCCTCTTCTCCCTTCCGGACAATCCGCCTAAGCTGCTTCTTGTGACGAGCGCAGAGCCGGGCGACGGCAAAACCGGCGTATCGATCAATCTTTCTGTTGCGCTGTCACAACTGGGCAGTGACATTTTGCTCATCGATGCGGATATGCGCTATCCGGATTGTCACCGACTGTTGGAGCAGGATCGGACGCCAGGGCTGTCGAACTTTCTTGTGGGGGACGCAGAGCTCAGCGCCGCAATCAAACCGACGACCATCCCCAACCTCTATCTGCTGCCGGCGGGGCAATCGCCATTGAACCCGGCGGAGCTGCTTGGTTCCGAGCGGATGAGGGATGCTCTGGAGCTGCTCTGCAGACAGTTCAAGCATGTGATCATCGACTCGCCGCCGATACTGGGATTTACTGATAGTGTCCTGCTGTCTACATTCGCCGACGGCACCTTGCTTGTTATCCGTGCAGGTAAAACGGTCCGCGATGCCGCCCTCAGGGCGGTGAGAACGCTCAACGCAGTGAATGCGAAACTCTTGGGTGTCGTCCTGAACAGCCTGGAACTGCATGGCAACGGGTATTCGTACTATCAGGACTATCACGACTATTATCACCGGAAATCCGAGCGGCGCGACTCGGTGATGTCTCACCGTGATTCCCACTAAGAGGGAGATGTGATCTCATGGTTCTGGCGGTTAGAACCTCTTCAGGGAGGGTGATCTCCCTTGTCTTTCTGGCTTGCCTTATCATCCTGGCCGCCTGGATGATTCTTCGTCCCTGGGTGGCCGGCTTCGCAATTCCCCCGCTTGCCCACGACCCTGACCTGCTGCGCGCCTGGCGGTCTCACCCCGAACACCGTCAGTATCGGCACCAGTACATGGGGAGGATCCGCCAATATAGCGTCGGCCTCCAGGACTACCAGGAGGCCTCGAAGCAGTATCGAATGGCACTTCGAGAGAACCCCCTCTCAAGTCGGACGTGGTTCGATTCAGCAAGGGTCCACTGGTGGCTGGGGCAGGTCAAAGAGGCCAGGGACGCCCTGGGGCTTGCGTTGCGGTTCAACTCCAGCAGTTCAAGACTGCGTTGGGAGGCTGCCCTATTCCAGATCCAGCTCGAGGACTACGAGGGCGCGATTGCCAACCTGCGACATCTGATGATAACCGAACCACGTCAGCGCCAGACCTATTTCACCCTTATCCACACCCTCATGCGGCCGGCGGATTTCATCGATACGACCTTACCCGCTGAGCCGGGGGTCTTATCGGACTATCTGGACTACCTGGTCAGGCAGGAAGAGGTAGAGAGCGGGAGGGTGGTATGGCGGCGGCTGACCGGCCTTAACCCTTCTCAGCTTAATCCGAGTATAGCCCTATCGTATGTGGATATGATGCTCGAGCACAAGGACCTATCGGAGGCCATATCTTCCTGGAACCTACTGTTGCGGTTACGGGGGATTCGCAGGACAGCGGATAGCCTGGGCAACCTGGTGTGGAACGGCGGATTCGAGCGCGACGACACAGGGGGGGGCGGATTCGATTGGCGGATTGGGCGGGGCGCCGGGGCAGAGGTGGGGGTCAGTTCGACGAACTCTTCGGAGGGGACGCGAGCGCTCAAGATTGCTTTTGATGGTACACACAATCCGGGTCTGATCGCTGCATTTCAGATAATTCCTGTAATGCCGAGGACGCGTTATTTGCTGAGCGGGTCGATCGCCACTGCAGGGATCACAACCACGAGCGGCATCTACCTAGAGGTAAAAAACTTTCTCGATGACAGGCGTTATGCCGCGAGTGAGAGCTACGTCGGCGACCATCCGTGGTCTGAGGTGCGTGTACCGTTTGAAACCCCTCCTGAGGCTCAGGCCATCATTCTTAAGATTCGGCGAGATACGAGTCAAAAGCTCGACAATCTCATCGGAGGGACCGCCTGGATTGACCGGATATCTCTCCGAAGACTTGATTAAGGTACCATGATGCTTGGAATGCGAGGATTGTTGTTGGCCGGCATCGATATCGCCATTATCATCGGTTCGATTGTTGGTTCGACATGTTTGCGATTAGGAATCGAACCCGGACTTGAGTACCTTGGTATTCACGCGATGTCGTTTGTTGTCAGTGGGGTGACCTATCTTGTGCTGTTATTCATCGGCAATCAGTACGACGCACGAAAAGATTATCGCTCGCTCTCCGAATTCCTTACCCTACTGTATGTGTCTACAGGGGCGTTCATGCTGTCGACGATCTTTTTTTACGTCGATTGGTCGCTGAGGATTGGGCGAGGAGTCTATCTGCTGAACGCGATCCTGGTTACGTTGGGTATTTCCCTCTGGAGAAGACTTTACAGCCGCCTGATTGTTCGTTCATCTTTTCAAAAGCGAGTGCTTATTTTGGGATTGGGCAAGGAAGAGGAGCAATTACTCCACGAACTGAGCGAGATAAAGACCTCGGGGATTCAGTATATCGGAGCGTTGGTTGATGAGTCGCTTTCTCACCGTGAGAGTAAGAAAAACGGGATTGCCGTACTGGGAGGCATGGATCGGCTGGGGACAGTCCTGACCGAACAAGCGCCCGATCTATTGATCACATCAAATGGCTGTTTGTCTCGACAGGACGTCTGTCAGGAACTTTTTGTTCAACAACGCCATGGAATAGAAGTCGTCCACATTTCCAATCTGTATGAACAGATGACGGGTAAGGTGCCGATTCACTATGTGTCGGATCATGTGGCGCACATGGGCATCATCCGATCGCCAATTTACGCAAAGAGAGTGAAAGAGTTAATCGATAGATCGGCGGCGCTCCTTGCACTGATCCTGTGCTCTCCGATTGCTGTACTCATCGCGGTCGGGATCGCGTGTACTTCGCCTGGCAGTATTTTTTATGTGCAGGAGCGACTTGGTGTCGGTGGCCGGAAGTTCAAACTGCTGAAGTTCCGGACGATGGTTGAAAATGCGGAGCAGAATACGGGCCCCGTGTGGACTTCCGAGAATGATCAGCGAATCACAAGGTTCGGCCGTTTTTTAAGGCGCTCTCGCCTTGATGAGATCCCCCAACTTATTAATGTCTTCTCGGGAGAGATGAGCCTGGTGGGACCACGCCCTGAACGAGAGCCGTTCATCAGGCAGTTTCAAGATCGCATACCGGTATATCGAGAAGGAAGACGAAAAAGGGATCCGATCGGCACGGCGGTTCAAACCGGCTGGCAGGAAACGATTCCACTTTATTCATTACGATTTGCGGTCAAACCGGGTATCACCGGCTGGGCTCAGGTCAACGGCAATTACGCGGCATCGGTAGAAGAGAGCTGGGAAAAGTTTGCGTACGATTTGTACTACATCAAGAATCAATCATTTTTCCTTGATGTTACCATTCTTGCTAGGACATTATGGGTCGTCCTCGGTGGAAGCGGCCGCTAAGCCTCACGATTATTCCGTCCTCTTGTATACTGTACTCCCAGCCACGATGTTTACAAAGGGTGCGGTGCTCTTATACGCAGGCGGATATGACCGGTGCGGTTTCATGACGCAGACGTCGCGGATGAATGGGTAACTACTGTCTGGATGTCAAGCAGCTGATAGCCGTCGAGGATTGTGAGTTATGACGACTGTGGTGATCCGAGAAAGGTCCAACCGGCTGTTGGTGTGTGGCTTAGCTTTCTTATTGGGAGCACCCCTCTGTTATACCGTCGCCGTTGGAAACTACCTCTTGACGGCCGGGCTCGCGTTCGTTGGAGTGTATACGGCGCTCTGTTTTATGAGAGTTGACGTCGCAATTATCGGCTATCTGCTTGTCGCCGCTTCAGAAATCAACATTCCTGAACTAGAGAAATTCGAATACAAAGGGCTTATTCTCCAAAATGTGTTACTTGGGGTCTTGCTCATAGCGGTAGCTGCGAAGATTGCGTGGAACAAGCGTATTATCGTGTCGTCGCCACTCAATAGGCCCCTCTTTGTGTTATTTGGTGTCTATGTAGTGTACAGTTTCTGGAGTATCGGCCCCCAGTACCCCGACCTCTGGGAAAGCCTGCGCGCTGCCAAAAATATACTCGCATTTCCTATTCTCTACTGGATCATCTTAAACTCCGCCTCGGTCGGGTCGGGTCGAAGACCCAGGGTGTATCTGATCGGATTTATGCTCATCAGTGTAATCGGTACAGTTCACGCTCTCTGGAAATACCGGCAGGTCATGAGCGACTTTACCATAACATACTGGAATGATCAGCGGATCAATCGCGGTGAGGCGCTCGGTGAGACCTTTTATATGACCTGCGTGCTGGCGGTTCTCCTGCTGACCTATTACGTGATCCAAACGCAGGGTAGCTGGTCCCGACGAGCTGCGGCGGTTGTCGGTATTGGGATTTTTGCGATCACGAACATGGCCTTTCTGTACAGGGCCGGGACCGCTGCGCTGATTGTAGCGATGATCGTTATGGTCATCCTATTGAAGCAATTGCGAGCGATTCCGTGGCTCGTACCGCTTGCTGCTGTGATGCTTATTGCGTTCTGGTTTGCACCTCAGATTCTGACACGGGCGGAGTCCACTTATGGGATTCAGCGGGGCGGAACCATTGGTTTCGATCCGTCATTTTCCAATCGGAAGGATTACCTGTGGCCTGCAGCACTTGCCCTCGTCAAGACCAACTTCCTGTGGGGAATCGGCTATCAGAATTTTGAAAGAACCGTCGGCATGAACGTGCACAACCAATTTCTCTCCTGGTTGGTTGAATTGGGGATCGCCGGATTCGCTGCAGGGGTCTGGTTCTATATACGAATCTGCCAGTTCTTCTGGCGCCGATTTGTGCTGGAACAGGATGAATGGGCAAGGGCTATCGCCCTTTCGTCGCTATGCCTCATGGTATCTACCCTCGTGTGGTTCCTGACGCACGATTTCTTCCTGTACGGCTGGCTCTACCACCCACTCGCCTTCGCTGGAGTCCTGGGTGCGAAGGCAAGCCATGAAGGCGTTGCCCGGGCGGGTAGTGCGGAGTACGGTAGCGGGTAGCTACGCAAGGATGGGTGGTAGTGTTTAGACGATTACTCGTATCACATCAGAGCGTCATCGGGGCGTCGATGATATTGAGCATCGGTAACCTGTTGACCATGGCGCTCGGCTATGTTTTTACATTGGTCATTGTGTGGAACTTCGGGGCTACAGGCTCAAGCGATGCTTACTACCTCTCCATGACTGCGTGCGCCTTTCTGACCGGTATCCTCGAAGGCTGCCTTATGGGGTCCATGGTTCCGGCTTTTGCGACGCAACAGTTCCAGAGTCTCGTTGCCGCCGAGCGAAACCGGCAATGGAGCTCCCTGCTTAACCTCTTACTGGTGATTACGCTCTTTCTTGCCGCTGTCATGCTGTTATGGGCCGATACGGTTATTGCGTTCCTGGGACCGACACTTGACGTGACCACACGTACGACTACCGCGAGGTTAACCCGGTTGTTGGTACCGACAATCCTACTCCTTCCGATCGCATCCTTCTTTGCGGCGAGCCTAAACTCACTGAATAAATTTGCAAGTCGTGTCATTGCGAATGCAATTAGTGGGTTGTGCAGCACCGGAATCGCCGTTGGGCTCGTCGGCCATCTTGGGGTATACGCCCTCGGCTGGGCCGTCTCGGTTGGTGCTCTGGTTCGGGTCCTGGTGATGGGTCTCGCAATTCACTACTCGGGGTTTCGATATTATCCTTCTGCTCGGTTTAGGTTGCGCTCGTCGAATGCGATAGGAGGTCTATTCGTTCCGATCTTACTGTTATCGATCCTCCTGACGGTACGAGAAACGGCCGTAAAGTCGCTGGCTACCATGGCTGGATCTGGAGCGCTTACAGCGTTCTCACTGGGCATACAATTGGCAGACCTTCCGCTGGGGATCGTCGTGTCAACGTTTGGGTCTGCAGTCCTGCCGACATTGTCGAAGCTGTGGTCTGAGCATGCTAAGCGAGAATTCATGAATGCAGTCATGGCGGTATTACGGACGGGGCTATTTTTAACTATCCCGGCCGCCATCGGAATCATAATTTTGGGAGGTCCGATTATTCAGGCGGTATTCCAACGAGGCGCCTTCGACAGCAGAGCCGTCCACCTTACGATGCTTGTTGTCATGTTTTATGCCATAGGTCTGCCGTTTCGCGGCGCCAATGACGCATTGGGGAGTGCCCTGTATGCAACACGGGACGCTTGGCGGCAGGTACTGTTTTCCGGTTCCGGGGTCGTGATCGCACTCGGTACCGGGATACTACTTCTGCCCTATTTCGCCGGCCCCGGACTTGCCGCCAGCCTCTCACTAGGGAACGCCGTCAACTGCTTTTTCCATCTGCGGTTCCTCCATCGACGGCTGGACGTCCGTCCGGATATGCAAGGCGTATGGTTTGTCCTAAAGGCAATAGGAGCGGCCTTAGCTATGGCCGCCATTGTCTTATTAGCGTATAAGCTATTAGTGACCGTTGCTGGTGAAGTGAGTGGATTGAGAGGCGTGTTGGCTCTTGGGATTTTGGCATGTATGGGTGCTGGAGTATATCTGGCGATGGGGCGCTTGGTAAGTTTGCGAGAATCTGTTGTCATTCGGAACGCTGTGCTGGCCCGTTTGGCAAAAAAGGGTGAGCAGGGGGTATGATCTTGGGCAGTAGGCGTGTTCCGATTCTAATGTATCATAACGTGGAGGATCCGGCGCGGGAACGGTTCCGTGTTCAGATGCGACTGCTCAGTCGATTTGGTTACCGAACGATCGTTTTCGCGGATCTCGTATCGCAGGTCAGGGAGGGAAGAACCATAGCGGCAAAAACCGTCGTACTGACGTTTGATGACGGCACGGCGGATCATTATCGAAACGTGTTCCCTACCCTGGAAGAGTTTGGTTTGGTGGGGACCTTCTTCGTGAGTCCTGATCTTATTGGGACAACTAAGTGGATGATCAAGTACGGGGATACCAAATCCCGCGTGTGGTTCGATGAGGTTCCTGGACAGTGTTCAAAGCGAGGGGACTCGGCTCCCAGGAAGTTCTGCCATCTAAGTTGGGATGAAGTCGTGAAGATGCATCATGCCGGACAAGAGATCGGCTCGCACGGGCTCACCCATCCTTTTCTCACGGGAATTCCACTCTCCGAGGCCGAACGAGAGATTTATCGGTCGAGCGAGCAGTTGGCCGCCAGTTTGGGAGGACCGATTAGTACGTTTTGCTATCCCTTCGGAGACTGGAGCATGGCTGTCCGGGAGACGGTCCGGGCGGCGGGGTATCGGGGCGCATGTGTCACCGCTCCCACATCGACCTGTGAGGTATCGTTTGACGATCTCTTTACGCTTGGTCGTCTGCCAGCGAATACGGAGATGCCCATGTGGGCCTTCTGGTTGGTGATCTCCGGCGGCGATTTCTTTCGTCGCCGGATCAATCGACTTCCCGGGATAGAACCGATTTTCCAGTTAAGGCGGGATTTGCGAAGAGCGCTTCGACAGTGGAGGTGACTCCAACGTGACTGCCGCGTCTTCTTCCATTACGACCGCCAATCGGCCCACCTCATACAATGTCCTCTGACCCCATGGCTATTTGTACTAGCGCTGTAGGTCTCCTGAAAGAGAGAGGGTTGCTCATCATGAAGGTGGCATATTTGCGGGAGCGGAACTATTGGCTTGTGGGCCTGACCTGTTTCGTCAGGAACAGAGGACAGTTGCTCCTTTTGCTGCCGAGCCAAATGTTCAGTTTTCCTCCTCGGACGATTGATGTGATGTGCCGGAAATTGGAAATCAGAATTGTGTTGCGTGCGGCAATTGGCGAAATCCCACATCGGCGAGCGCTTCCTCAGACTCTCTCGGAGTGTGTATGGTTATTGAGGAAGAAGGGAATTGAGGGCCTCAACGGCAAGCCAACCTACATCATTTATACCGAGAAGGGTGGTCCGGCATGACGCGACCCAAGATCCTGTACGTCGTTCCCAGGCTTGGGGAGGGCGGGACTGAGCAGCACTTGCTGAGGTTACTTTCGCACCTGCCGACGAACGCATTGGAATACTCCTTCGCATGTTTGCGTCGGCAAGGCCCGCTATTGCCGGATTTCAAGAAGCTTGGTGTATCCATCATCGAGTTTTCGACTCCGCACACCACGTCGGGACGAATTCGGAGAGTGATCGAGTTAGCCCGATTTATGCGGCGAGAGCACGTCACTATCGTTGAGACCATGATGGGGATGACATCGTTCTATGGCGCGCTGGCGGCCTACGTGGCGCGGGTACCTGTAGTGATCTGCAATCAGCGCGAGATGGGGTATCGCGTTGACACGGGAGCAAGGCGACTGCTGCTGAAGTTGCAAATGCGATATTTTTCGACGCATGTCATCACAAATGCACGGGCCATTAAGGAATCGTTGGTGCGGGGGGGGTACTGCCCGGAGCGGAAGATTGCGGTTGTATACTCCGGAATTCCGATGGATGTCGTCGTTACACCTCTATCGGCTAATGCCGAACGACGGCGTCTCGAATTGTCGCCGGACGATATCGTAGTGGGGTGTGTGGCGAGGCTCGTGGCGGTGAAAGGACTTGACGGTCTGGTGAAGACGATTCCTCGAGTGCTTCGACACCTTCCGCGTGTTCGATTTGTTATCGTGGGGGAAGGACCGGAGCGTGCAGTGCTTGAGCGCATGAGACAAGAGCTTGGCATCGAGCGCGCCCTTCGTCTGGCCGGCTACAGCGCGGATCCGAGTGAGATCATTGCCTGTTCCGATATCTGTGTACAGCCGTCGTTGTCCGAAGGACTGCCGACCGCAGTGCTCGAATATATGCGAGCCGGAAAGCCGGTCGTTGCGACCGCGGTGGGCGGAATACCCGAGGCCATCGTGGACCGTCAGAGCGGCTTGTTGGTTCGACCGGGCGACCTGGACGCGCTGTCTGATAGCATCATTCGGCTCGCCTCAGATCCCATGCTCCGGACACAGATGGGGGAACAAGGCCGGGAGATCGTAAGGCGGCGTTTTGATATTGGACAAGTTGCAAAACACTACGAGTTGCTGTACCACGAATTGATCAGAGGAATCGGGCCTAACTTTTCCGAGTGGGCGACTGAGCGATTCGGCGGTTAAGGGGAAACGACGCAACTGTGGGTACTCCACGGATACGAGTGGCGCTGGTGATCGCTACGTTAAACTATGGCGGGGCCCAGGTCCAGTTGTGCCATCTTGCCAAGTTGTTAAGACGGTACAAGTACGAGGTGATGGTGTGTTGTGTCACCAGGGGTGGGCCGCTTGCCGAGGATCTCCGAGAAGCCGAGGTTGAGGTCCGGGTCATCGGGAAACGACACAAGCTCGACGTCACGGTTCTCTGGAAGTTAATTCGGATCTTTAAATCGTATCGGCCGGACATAGTACATTGTCAGCTTTTTACCGCCAATATGTGGGGCCGGCTCGCCGCACGGATTTCTGGGATACGGGGTATTATTGCAACGGTCCTTTCCCTCGAAGCCGATCGCGGAATTTCGTACGTCCTGGTCGACCGATTGCTTGCTCATGTTACCGATCGAATCGTCTGTAATACGTGGGAGATCAAGGGATATCTGGCAGAGGGGGAGAAGATGGACCCTGGTAAGCTGACCGTAGTCCACAACGGAGTCGATACCGATTGGTCCGGTAGCTGGCTTGCGGCCCATGGCATCCTGCCGCTCGGTTCGTCTAAGTCAGCCTTGGGGTTGGCGCCCCATCGGCCGGTTGTAGGAATGGTGTGCCGCTTCGATCCGCGAAAGGGGATCGAAATATTTTTGGACGCTTGTGAACTACTTCTAAGACAACGGGACGATGTGCAGTTCCTATTGGTTGGGGATGCTGATCCCGCTCAACCCGACCAAGTCGCCTGCAAGGCCCAGGTCATGAAGCGACTCGAACAGTCACCATTGAGTTCCTCGGTTGTCCTGCCTGGACTGGCTGCAGACGTACGCCCGCTATTGCATTGCATGAATGTGTTCGTCTTGACATCGCATACCGAGGGACTTCCGAATGCCTTGATGGAGGCTATGGCGATGGAACGGCCTATCGTGGCTACGACGGTAGGCGGCGTACCGGAGTTGGTGAGGCACGAGATTGACGGATTGCTGGTTCCACCCGGCGACCCCGAAGCCGTGGCTAATGCCGTACTGCGCCTTCTCCAACAACCGGACGTGGCTTGGGTGATGGCAAGGAAAGCCAGAGAGCGCATGTGCGAGGACTTCTCGCTTGCGCGTATGGTGTCGGATACAACCAAAATATACCATGAAGTTCTCCGTATGTAAGCGACGGTTTTCAGTGATCCGGCAGCTCGAATGCCTCATGCGATCTCAAGTGTATGTGGATCCCCAGGTACATCGCCGTATGGGCCTATGCCGTGAAGACGTTAGAAAGAGCAGATAGCAATCAGATCGCGGCTGATATGAGTGAAGAAATGGTATCGAAAAAGATCCGGCTGCTTTCCTTTCAGAGTGGAGACATGCTTGGCGGGACCGAGCTGAATAACTATCGAATTATCTCAGGGATGGATCGCGACCGCTTTGAGGTAGATATCTGCTTCCTCGATAATGAGGGTCCATTGACGCCGCTCTACAGGGATCTTGGGTTCAGGGTGTTTCACCTGTTTGCAGGCGGTAAGCTCCAGATAAGCTCATGTCTCAGATTAGCTAGGATCTTGCGTTGTAGGCATTATGACATCCTCCATATCTTTGGGCTACGCGCAAATCTCATTGGACGGATCGTGGGCCGTATTTGTGGAGTTCGGTACATTGTTACAGGACAGCGGAATATCGACGCGTGGCGGAAGAGAAGACATACCTTGGCGGATTATGTGACCTCTCCCTTCGTGAGTGTTTATATTTCCAATTCCTACGCCGGCGTCGAGATCCTGCGTGCCAGAGAGCGGATATCGCCAGAGAAAATCCTCGTCATTCATAATGGTATCGACTGGTCTCAATTCAGTGCGTCCTCTTCGACCGGTTTACTCAGGCGGACGCTTGGGCTGTCGCCCGATGTGCCTGTAATTGTTTGCGTAGGCGAGCTTCGCGACGCCAAGGGTCACGCATATCTGTTGGAGGCGGTGGCCAGACTCCGGTTTGCCGGTAAAGAATTTCATGTGTGGCTGGTTGGAGACGGACCTCTTCGGCAAGCCATTCAACATCAAATCAGAGACCTGCGCCTCGACCGGACTGTGACGCTGCTTGGCATCCGGGAGGATGTTTCAGACATTCTCTCCGAAAGTGATATCTTTTGCTTGGCTTCTCTATGGGAAGGACTCCCCACGTGTGTGATGGAGGCGATGTCAAGCGCCCTCCCGGTTGTCGCAACCACCGTCGGCGGCGTTCCCGAGCTGGTTTGCGATGGGGAAACAGGATTACTGGTGCCGCCGCGCAACCCAAGCGCTCTGGCCGAGGCATTAACCAAGTTGCTTGATGCACCGCGTTTGCGAGCAGCCTTCGGTGAGGCCGGGCGATCCGTTGTCAAGCGTCATTTTGGACTTACCGACAAGATCCGGGATCTCGAGAAGGTGTACGAAGGCCTTCTTTCCACGGAAGCGAGAATCATGTGATTGAAGAGGTTCGTCCTGCGCTTGTCTTTGCTGCCGTTGTCGGGATGGCCGTTCTGACGTCGAATGTGCACGCTCACAGTACGCCGAGATATGATCGGCAGGCGTCCGCTGCGCTTAGGGTGTTTCGAGTCCCTGCCTTTGAGCTTGGTTGGGAACACCTAGCCTTTTCGCTGTCGCCGCCGCCGCCAAATGGACGAGGCGTCATGAGATTAGAGGACCGACTGAGCCCGAATGATCGTATTGCCGCTCATCGGGCATTGACGGATCTGAAGACCGCCGCATTCTCAGGGCTCCACCTTCTCAACCTTCGCACTGATCGTGTTGCACTCACGGCGGCTAAAACACAAACTGAAGCGTTCTCTTTCCTGGTGGAATCCGATGTGAAGATCTCGAACCTCAGGGTGTTGGCAACAGACCTCGCGGGAGGACGCCGTAAAATCGATGCGCAAAACGTGCAGATCTGGCTTGTGCATCCGTGGCTTCAAGCGGGTCGGTCGGTTTACGTTGACAAGGCGGTCATCGTTCCGGAGTTGTTGCTGAAGACTGATATCGGATTGGAGTTCTCTGATTCATATGATCGCGCCGGTCGATACCTTCCTCCTCGTATCCGACTGGAAGGCCCCGTCACGACATCGGTTGAAGCTGGCGCGTTCAAGCGGTTTCTCGTCACGGTTTCCGTTCCGATCAAGGCTCACTCGGGCCGTTATTCTGGTAAGGTGTTGATCATTCGCGATGGTGCTGACGCTTCAGCGTTGAGGATCGATCTGCGGGTAGCCGACATCACCCTGGACGTTCCACAGCACACGCTTCTCATTTACTATGATGGGACGCCTGAATCTTCGACCGGGACTGACGTGGAAATAGATAACCGATTTCTACGTGAGATGCGGTACATTCGGGATCTCGGGTATGCCGGGCTACGACTCGGCAATTACCGGGATCGAGCTCATCTGGCTAAGGCGTTAGGAACGATCCGCTCGGTTGGATTTTTAGGTCCCATTGTGCAGGGCGCCTTTATTGAAGATGGTCTCTCTGTAGCCAAGTCGTTGGGCTACACACCATACTTCTATGGCGTTGACGAGCCGGACACTCACGGTCGACTGGAAGAACACATTCGGGAATCCAGAAAAATCCACGCGAAGGGTGGAAAAGTTGCAACGGCGATTACCCGGACAGGCGCCCTTTCGCTCGCCGATCCGGGTGGCTGGAATGAGCCGCTCGACATGATCAACTACGATCAGGACAGAGAAGACTTTTGGGAATACGTGCAGGCACTGCACGATGGAAAGACAACACGCCTTTCTACTGCAGAATTGTTCTACTGGCAGGTGTGGGTAGAGAAGCCCGATATCAACCGGATTTTTCACGGTTTCTATCTTTGGAAAACCGGTCTTGATGGGGTCTTTCCTTGGATCTTTGGAAGAGTCAGTTCTACGTCCCCATACAACAGCGGGGATTCCACCGAACCTGATAGGGGCCAGCAGGTGAGTCGCCCCTACAGGCAATTTTTTCTCGTTTATCCGGCAAAGGACGGGCCGGTCCCAACTTTGAATTCTGAGGCTATCCGTCAAGGAATAACAGATCTGCGACTGCTCACCACGCTTCAGCGCTTGATGCGGCGCTCGTCGGGAATGAACGGCGCAATTGCGGCGGCACGCAAGGAGGCAGAGGCCGCCGTGGCGCGAATCCTTAGTCATCTGCACTGGGATCTGCGGATGCACGCCTCCGATTCGTATCGACCGTACGGGCGGATGTCGTCGGAAGAGATTGACGGGTTCCGTACCACAGTCATGAAGCACGTTCTCGACCTTCACACTGCACTTCAACGGGGTACATCGCGCGAGGATCAAAGGTTAGGTTATCGAGGAAAGTATCCTTCTTCTTCAAGTGTGAGACCGGGAACCCTCAGTGATCATTTGATGTGTTGTGACGGTCTATGATTCACGAAAGCGGCATACTCGTCATCTCCCTGGATTTTGAACTCCATTGGGGCGTCCGCGATAAGAGGAGGGTCGAGGATTACCGCGGGAACCTTCTTGGTGCGCGCACAGTGATACCGCGGCTGTTGGAGCTGTTTACCCAGTACGACATCCACGCGACGTGGGCAATCGTAGGATTCCTATTCTTTCGCAATCGATGTGAGCTCATGCGGGGGTTACCGACCACGATACCGCAGTACACCGACAGGAGGTTGTCTCCATATGATGACCTTGATGCTATCGGTATCGATGAGCAGGACGATCCATTCCATTATGCATCCTCACTGATCACGCTGATTGCTTCCCGACCTAATCAGGAGATCGGTAGTCATTCATTTTCACATTATTATTGTCTCGAATCCGGACAGACCATTGAAATGTTCGAATCCGATCTGCAAGCCGCCATTCAGGCAGCGAAACCTTATGGGCTATCCCTCGACAGCATGGTGTTTCCCAGGAACCAGGTGAATGATGACTACATACCCGTGTGCAGAGCTAATGGAATCAAGGCGTTCAGGGGAAGACCACGCTCTTGGACCTACGCGGCGAGGAATCAAGAAGAGGAATCTCGTTGGGCAAGATTACTTCGCTTAATAGACGCGTACATCAATCTCTCCGGGCACACCTGCTATTCATCGGCGGAGATCGCCGCAGGTTGTCCTTGCAATATCCCGGGCAGTCGGTTTGTTCGACCATACTCGCCAAGGTTCAGGGCGCTAGAACCGCTTCGACTGCACCGCATAAAGTCGGATCTGAGTTATGCCGCCAAAAATAAACAAGTCTATCACCTGTTTTGGCATCCTCACAATTTTGGAAAAGATATCGATCGGAATCTGGCTTTTTTAAGGAGTGTACTCGAACATTTTCAAGTATTGCGCCATGGGTATGGTATGCAAAGCTTAAATATGCGTGACGTTGTCGCCGGGCTGACTCAAGAGATTATTGACTGAAGATGATGGATCGGCTGTGAACAGTCAGCTCTACTTTTCCACGCGATGATGCAGTTCATATTCGCTCCCGGCGTCCACTCGAATAGGCATAATCTTCCATTTTGGTTGAGGTGCCGTTGAGCCGGAAGTCCGGAATCCCTTGGCAAGTCAAGGTTGCGGCGAAGCTCGTCCTCTCCGCCATACCGCTGCGCTACGGTATGTGGCGGCGACTGGGCCTATTTCGCCACGGAAAAATGGACCGCCCGAAATATGGCTATGAAGTCTTCAAATGCCACTTTGAGCGGGCGGGTGTCTCCAGGCGAAACACAGGGTTCACCCAATTGGAGCTGGGGCCTGGAGATTCGCTGTGTTCTGCGATGATCGGATATGCGTTCGGGGCGTCTGCGACCTATCTTGTAGATGTGGGATCGTATGCGCAAGATGACTTAGGTTTCTACCATTCAATGGCCGGCTTTCTCTCTCAGGAGGGCCTGGAGGCGCCGGATCTATCGCACGCGAGGTGTCTGAATGATCTACTTGCAGTCTGTGGGGCGCAATACTTGACCCAGGGGCTGGCTTCGTTAAGAACTATTCCCGATCAATCGATTCATTTCATCTGGTCGCATGCCGTCCTTCAATCCGTCAGACGGAGCGAGTTCGTGGATACGTTGAAGGAGCTACGCCGAATAATTCGTAGCGACGGCGTGTGTTCCCACCAAATAGATCTCCGGGACTTCCTGGGCGGCAATCTGAATAGCTTAAGATTCCGAAAGGAGCTGTGGGAGTCCGATTTCATGATTCGGTCGAGGTTTTATACGAATCGGATTCGGTATTCGGAAATGTTGCGACTCTTTGAGCAGACCGGCTTTGACGTCCACGTGAGCGACGCGTCTCGGTGGGACACGTTGCCGATATCGAGGGCCAAGTTGTCGCCAGAGTTCAGGTGTTTGTCGGATGGCGAGCTCTGCGTATCGGGTTTTGGGGTGGTCCTCCGTCCGCGCTAGACCATCATGGCTACCGCTACATTGTTTCGGCCGAGCGACAATTCTGCCGGACCTTGCGTGAAGTAGCGCTTCGTCTTGAGGGACGCGTCGGAGAGGCTGTTTTATAAGGGCTCCTATAGGGTCTACCGTGAGTGGGTCAAACGCTATGTCCACTGATCGTTGCATCAGGGTTATACACCTCATTACTAAGTTGGACGGTGGGGCAGGTGCAAATACCTTGCTGACCGCGATTGGTCTCAAGCGACTTGGATTCGACGTGACCATGGGCGGTAGTCCTGGGGGGGAGTTGTACGCGGACGCTGAACGTGCTGGTATTCGTACGATAGTGCTCCCGCATATGAGACCATCCGTCTCACCCCTTCACGATTGCATCATGCTGATACAACTGTTGAGGCTCTTCAGGCGAGAGCGGTTCACGATCGTACATACGCATAGTTCGAAAGCCGGCGTGTTAGGGCGCGTTGCGGCTGCCTGCGCGGGAGTTCCGATTATTATCCACAGTGTGCATGGATTTGCATTCCATGATCTTACCCAATCAATATCCAAATGGCTCTGGGTTTGGATTGAACGTCTATGCGGCCGTTTGTGCAAGAAGATGCTGTTTGTATCACGGCTACTTGCCGAAGACGCGGTTGCTCGGCGTATCTGCAACATCGAGGATACGGAGGTAATTTACAGCGCCATCGATCTGGATGCAATCGCGGACGTTTCCTGCGAGGCAGCGGTCAAGGCGTGGTTCGGTATTCCTGCGGAGGATTCGGTCGTCGCGAGTGTGGGGCGCCTCGATAAAAAAAAGAATATCGTGGATCTGCTCGTTGCGGCCGAGGTGGTTCTCCGTGAGCACCCGGCCACCACCTTTCTTGTTGTGGGGGAAGGCCCTGAATATGACGCGCTTATCGAGCGAGCGCAAGCGCTTGGGATTTCGAAAAAGATTATTTTTTCCGGACACCGGACAGATCTGCCTCGGATCCTGGCAGGGATCGATATCTATGCTGTTCCTTCTCTCTACGAAGGGATGGGGCGGGCAATGACGGAGGCCATGGCTTCGGGGAAGCCGGTAGTAGCAAATGCGGTCGGAGGAATTCCAGAGCTGGTAATCGACGGAGAGACGGGCTTTCTCGTGGCGGCAAGACGGCCGGAAATGATGGCTGAGAAGATACTCTATCTCTTGTCGCACCCGGGTGAGGCGCGCGTCATGGGCGAGAACGCCAGGAAGATTGTCGGTCGGGAATTTCATCCTGAAATGATGGTTCGGCGGATTGCGGAGTGTTACGAGACGCTGCTCCGCGAAATTGGGGTCTCCATCACTTCCACTGGTAAATGTTTGCGAAAGAGTTGACCTACGGACTGCGCGCAATGGGCGCAAGGTGACCCCCCTGTAAAATTGGTCTCTGGCCGGTATGGGGTCCGTCGGAGTGCCGTATCGGCCGGCGGTTGACGTCGGATGTGAGAGGTGTGATCGGAGTCGGGGTGGGTGATGCAGGATGAGCAATGAATCGGGAGACGTTGGAATATCAGAGAAATGGCGCCGATGAAGATGTGCGCGGCATGGACTCCAGACCCGCCTACCTGCTGAGGAATAAGGAGATTGCGCGGAAGCTGAACGCATATTTCGATGGGAAGATGTTTGAGTGGGTTGTGGACTTCGGTTCGTACAAGGGAGCGCTGCTTGACGAGTTCCGATTTGCTCGTAAAAAAATTGCGATCGATACCAACGAGCACTTCGTGGAGCATGTTCGTGTCCGGTATCCGCATATCAAGGCGATCGCGGGGACGCTTCCGGAAATACCGGCTGAGATCGTGGGATCCCGGTACGACTGCATAACGGCCTTCCAGTGCCTGTACTATTTGGAGAAGACGGAGTTGGTTGAAACACTCGCCGGGTTCGACGGGATATTGGGTGAGAACGGCTACTTCTTAACCGATACGCCGATCCGCCAGGCGGCCCCGTTCCGTCTGATCGACCGTGTCGAGATCAGACTTAATCGAATCGATACCGATCCCATTTATCAAATCTATGAGAAAATTGAAACGCTGGATAGGTGTTTTGAACGGGAAGAGGAGCGGGCGCGAGTGCTTGCCAAAAACCGGCGGGCGTACCGATGGATCATGGCGCTGAGTTGGCGGACAAGACCGCTTTCGCGAATCGCGGTAAAGATATTGAAGCTGATGCTGAGCGCCGTCTACCGCAGTCTGACGATACATGGTCTTCTCGGCTGGTTGGGGATGCGAAGCGATTGGGTGGACGTGTATCAGAAAGCAGATGTAGCGGCGGTCGGTGAGCGACCCTTCAGACTCTTACAAAACTAAGAATGTCGACCGGGAGCGTTGGATTCTTCTCGTCGAATCCCCATCAAGTGTCGTTTGCAAAAAAGAACGGCAGGAAAGCAGTTGGCGACGCGCGACGCCGGGATGCCATGGTTTGAAGATTCGCGGCGTCTTACTAAAAGTATCTGGCCAAAAAGCGATGACGCGATCCGCTCTCTATTCACAGTTCAACCATCCTTTGTGAAGAGCTTTTTGCAACGCACAAGAACAGACTTGGCGACGGGGCGGGCGATGCGCAGTAATCGATCGCGGCGATCGATAATATGGAAGACGCTCTGGTCGCGTCGTAGTCGATAGATAGGAGCGATATTACTGCTAAAGCCGGATTTGAACTCGTTGGCGCCGCCGAAGCTGAACGCGCGACAGCCTTGGGCGTAACTCCACTGTATTGTCTCCCACAGAAGCGCCTCGTTGGGGTGATAATGACGCATCCGTTCGAGGGAAACGTTTTCCGAATATTCGGCCAGCCCGCCACGAACGAAACGGATAATTGTTGCAGCGATCACGCGACCCTCGGCTCTGGCAATAAAGAGCTTTCGGTTGCAGTCGAGTTTGAGAAGTGCCTCCAGCTCAGTTCGTGTTCTCAGTGGAAGTCGATGTCTGCGGTGAGTTTCATTGAAGACATCGAGTAATTCGTCAATGTCCTGGATGTCGTAACTATCCTTAATGTCCACTCCCTTACGCTTTACTTGGTGAATGTACGTTCGCTTGCGGGCCGATATTCCCTGAAATAGATTTTCAGCGGATCCAGAGAGGTACAACAAGAACGTTCCTGCTGTTTCAGTCGTTTCAAAACCGGCTGCCGAGAAACCCTCAAGCGGTTCCCAGGCGTACACAGTAATGAGCCTGCACGATCTACCTTCCTGAAGCAATCCCTGGATAAGCGCTTTTTCCGCAGGTAGACGTCCATCGCCTTTGGCGAGGACGAGTTGAGGGCGATGTGGCATCCCGGATATGAGGTTTCTTCCGAGATATCGTCCGGTGAGGATACCCGTTATCGCTCCGGCCGACTCTGCTACAAGGACAAATGGTCGAGCAGATTGTATTGATGGTTCGAGGAAGTACTCAGGGGTGACATAGTGTGAGGGTAAATCGATCGCTTCGAGAAATCGCCGCCAGGCACGTTCTATTTCTGGCGGTGGGAACTGGCGAAGGATGCGGTATGAAGCCTGCTGCATCTACGAATGGCTCCTTCCCTCTCTTCCCTGCAATGGTGAGGAATGTGACGCGAAGTCGCTCGCATGATTCTTTAATGCACCATATGACACGCTCCGCAAGACGTAACATTACCAAATTACCCTCGTCCCAACAAGTGACGCCTACCCACCTCTCGACCGATCGTAGTGTATGCCTGGAAAGAGACCAAGGGTCAAGTCAACTGTATCACTCGAAGTTATAGCTCTCCAAGGCGGCGACCAAGTTCCAAGCGTGCTTGAGCAATCGGCGTAGAGTCTTTCGTCCAATCCGTGAACGTAGTACCGACCCTCTGGGCGATCGCTTGGGCGGAGGCGGGATCTGTGACTGCGAGTTGGGTCAGGTAGTCGTAGTCGTCTACGGCATCACGGAAGGTTTTCAACCTTAGAGACGCGATGGGACCCTCGTATCCGACCTTTGTTCCTGGGTAGAAGAAGGCACCATCTCCGTTGAAGATATCCCCAGAAAGGGTATAGGTCGCCGGGTTCGTCCATGGATCAGTTACTTGATCCCAGTACACGGTATTCCATTTGAGTAGACCGGTGATCCCGTACTGGAAGCCGATCCAGGCAGGTACCCTGATCTCGTAGATGGGTCGGTCGAGCAGGTCTCCCGGTGTTCCGTTATCGCCCCAGGCCCCGTACATCCATGACTGTTCGCCAACGGCGCGTCGCTCTGCCCATGTGACCGGATCGAAGCGGGAAAAATACGGTGTCCAGATGTCTACGCTGCCGTAAAGCGTTCCCCACGTCGGATCCCATGGTCTGGTTTGTTCGGTGATCAGCATTTTTGCTCGCGGATCAAGTCCATGCCAGTTGGTTGCCTCGTCACGTACGGCCTGATATCCGGAAGCCTCTTCAGGTTCGTCGATCCCGTCATGGTAGGCTAGGGTAAGCCAGTCATTGGCACCCAGCCAGTCAAGAATACCCGAAAGGTAACGCTGGGCCTTATCTCGATCTGCCCCGAATGGGTCGGCCCACGGCCAGTCGTCGAACAGAGGAAGGTCGTAGCTCGTGAGGCCCAAACTGATGAAGTGAGCCATGCGCGCCTGAACGTTCGACGAGTCGATCGTCCCTGTGGCGGCATTATAGGACGGCTCGGTGCCGCTTGGCCGGGCCGGGGAGAGGCGGTGGCGGAGCAGTTCATGATCGAATTTGTCCATTAGCGTGTTGTGGATATCCGTATATCGGCTCGTTCCGAATGCTGCGGCAAACTGCTGCGAGCGGAAATGGCCGAAGTTAGTTCGTAGTGCAGGTGTGGTCGGAAGGCTAAAATTCCAAACTGTCAGCGAGATGGGGATCGGTATGGACGCCCCGCCGGATACGCTCACCTGAATGCCGCCGGTGTAGGTCCCCGCCGGCGTGCCGGCCGGTACGTAGACCTCGACATAAATCGGCACATTCCGGCCTGCATCTACAGTGAACGGCTGGCCAAGATTCGCTCCCGTTTCCGGATGCTTGAAGGGGATCAGGGGATCAGGCCACCAGCCTGTGGGGTACGGTGAGGCAGGGCTGGACGTTGTGACCAAAATATATGCCTCGCGGTAGAGGGTGATATTACTCGAAGCGATTACGCCGGTAGGTCCGGTAAGATCAGATGCGGTGGCCGTGACGTTGCTGAGAGCAGTGTCAGATGGGGCTTTAACGATAACTTGGAAGCCCTCGTACTCATTACGCGCGGCCTTAATGGTGGCCTCGGTGCTGATTCCGGCGGGGTCGGTGGGTTGGATGCGGGCGAGGGAGTCGGTGACCCACGCTGTTATTTGTGCGGCCGTCGGAGTTGATATTGGCGCCTGAACCGCTATGCCGCCGGAGGCGCGGGTATTGTTGCTTTCGTTGCTCTCGCTGACGACCTTGGTCGAATCGGCGACCGCCACTACGTAAAATGTGCCGCTTGCGGTTGAGGCGGGAACAGTAAATGAATTGCTGAGGGCCACGCTGGCTCCGGCGGCGAGACCGGATACGTTCTGGGTGCCGAGGAGAGTCGCGCCGATGGTATTCGAGGGGTCCGCAGAGAGATACGCCGCAACGTTGAAGGCCTTGGAACTTGCCCTGCCTTGATTCTTAATGGTGCCGGACACGACGATAATGGTGTTGGGAGAGGTTGAAGATGGGGCGCTGACGGCGGCAACGATCAGATCAGGCCTGGCCTTGGCGGCTTCGGCGTGATTTCCAACGATCCCCGTGAAGCTCAGCGTGAGAGCCAAGGCGACAGCAACTGTAGTTTTCATGAACACCGCTCCTTGTCGGAAGGTCGCTTTCCGAGAGGAGCGGTGGGTGGTGCCGCCCTTCCTTTCTTCGGTAACCCCGCTGTCAGCCCGTTTGCTGACCGGTGGCTTTGCGTCCCAGCCTCGCGACTGGTTTGCCTTTATCGGAAAGGAACCTTCTACGCCACTAAAACAGTGCGAGATTCGTGCCAGCACGTGTCTGAAGATCCATTTAGCGCACTCATTTGTGTGCCCAGCAATTTCAATACGTTAGGAAACAACCGCAGAACGCTGGAGTCTGACTGGCCGATCTCACGCCTCTTTAAGGACGACGGAGTAGCTTTCCGGTGAAAAAAAGTGTCACCGAGGTGACAAGAGGTGTCGGCGGTGCTGAGGGGCGCCAGTGGATGACTACGCAAGTGCTGTACCAGGGTTGTTCGAGGGCCGGGCGTCCAACTGGGGATGGCGACAGAGGCTTTTGTGTCAATGAGTTGTGAGATGAAGGCTGGACTGAACAGGACTGAGGGATCGGCTGATGCGCCGACGTACGGGAAGGAACTACATTGCTCGGGCGAACAAATTACTCGTAAAAACCCCCGTTCACCGTTGACATGCTCAGAACGAACGGGAAGGGCATTGAAAAGAGTAACGGCAGTGGTTCCGGTGCAGCCTTACTCAGAGATAAGGTTAATTCAGGAGATCCAGGAAGTCGGCAAGCTTGACAATGCGGATGTCCCCATAGCGTGTAAGCGAAAGGAGGCGCCGGTCACCCGAGACAATGATATCGGCCTCGGCGAGGAGGGCACATTCGAGGATCCGGTTATCCGGCTCATCGTAAAGAATGTGTAGATGAGGCTGAGTCCTCATGACCGCGGCCGCCTTGCTGATAGATTCAAGGAGACGCTCGACCTTCTCATCCGACCATTCGAATTTGGTTCGGAGGATATTGGCGGTTTCGGTGAGGATGGCGAGGGAAGTGAATAACTCGAATGTTCTTCGCACGACGTGGAGGTATGCCTCTTCCGCATTGCCCCCAGGAATGACAAAGGCCGAGATGAAGATATTCGTATCGAAGACGACCCGCACGTTCAGCGGTCCTGGAAGACCAGGGCTTCGACGTCGGCTTCAGTGAGGACTCCTTTCTTCCTGGCCTGCCTGGCGCCGTACCGCTGAAGCTCAAAGAACTCTAACTCCGAACGGCGTTGTTGATAGGCCTGGAACATGTCGCGGAAAAGCTGGCTTTTGTTTTTGGCCTCGGCTTTGGCTAGCCTGTCGAATTTTCGGGCAAGATCAGGGGGCATGGAAACTGTCAAGGCTACGCGTTTGTGGTCCATATCACCGCCCTCCTCTGTGTATAAATAAATCATACAGCACATCGATCTGACTGTCAATGCCTGCCGGCTTCAGTGTA
Source organism: Candidatus Methylomirabilis oxygeniifera (assembly GCA_000091165.1). NCBI lineage: Bacteria > Methylomirabilota (SeqCode) > Methylomirabilia (SeqCode) > Methylomirabilales (SeqCode) > Methylomirabilaceae (SeqCode) > Methylomirabilis (SeqCode) > Methylomirabilis oxygeniifera (SeqCode). The sequence continues at coordinate 197,518 of FP565575.1, forward strand.
GGACTCGGGTATTGGGTGTGTAGCCCTGGAGATGCCGAGGCGCGTGGATGCGGGCGTGCTTAGGCCGACCCGCCATGTCAAGCTTCCGGTTTGTAAGTCGTAGCAGATCCTGGGCCGGCAAGGGTGGCCCAAGTGTCAGCCCCCGGACCGTTCAGCATCGACGACCCTGTCCGCGATCGCGTCCCACTGGGATCGGAGATATCAGAGGATCAGTCGTCTAGCGAAGGATGGTCGCGGAGGCTTTCATATCAGCGAGTTCTGAGAATAAGGCTGAGTTGAACAACAGGGAGGGATCGGCCGATGCGCCGACGTACGAGAAGGAACTACATCACCCTGGCGGAAAAACTACCCGTAGAACCTGTCCCGTAAACCCCGTTCACCCTTCGACATGCTCAGGGCGAACGGGAGGGGTATTGAAAAGAGTGTGTAAATCAGACTTATAACTTGCTTTTTGCACAAACGTGGAGCATCATCTCACCATGATCGCTCGAGACATCTCAGAAGAACTTGTCCGATCCGCCGCGGAGTATCCTGTAGTAACCATCCTGGGTCCTCGCCAATCAGGCAAGACCACGCTGGCCCGGATGACGTTTCCGGACACACCGTACTTTTCCCTGGAAGACCCGGATGTCCGGATCGCAGCCGAGGCCGATCCGCGAGGGTTCCTCAGCCAGATGGAGGGCGGCGGCATCCTGGATGAGGTGCAGCGTGTCCCGGCGCTCCTGTCCTATGTCCAGGGAATAGTCGATAAGACCAAACAGCGTGGCCGGTTTATCCTGACCGGCAGTCATCAGCCGCAACTGCATGAGGCAATCAGTCAGTCGCTGGCAGGCCGAACTGCCGTGCTAACCCTGTGGCCGTTCTCGCTTCACGAGCTCGGTCGTTACAAGTCCGCGCGGGACCCCTTCGGCCTGATCGTACGCGGATGCTTTCCGCGGCTTCACGAAGAGGGTCTCGAGCCGCGTAGGTTCTTCAACGGCTACCTGCAGACCTACGTCGAGCGCGATGTGCGCGCATTGATTCAGTTGCGCGACCTGTCGCCGTTTCAGCGGTTCCTCACGTTGTTGGCGGGCCGGGTGGGACAGGTCGTCAATCTTGCTTCGCTCTCCAACGATGTCGGCGTATCGACCACGACCATCAGGAATTGGCTCTCCGTTCTGAAAGCGTCGTATGTCGTATTCGAATTACCACCGTTCTTCGAGAACATCCGAAAGCGTGTGATCAAATCCCCTAAAATATTTTTTACAGATGTGGGTCTCGCAACCTTTCTGCTGGGTATCCATACCGAACAACAGGCATTTCGCGATCCCTTGCGCGGAAGCCTCTATGAGAACCTCATCATTGCGGACATTGTGAAGGGCGCTCTCAACAAAGGGATCAGGCCGGAGATCTATTTTTTCCGCGACTCTCACGGGAACGAGGTTGACTTGCTCATCCGAGAAAAAGGCGTGATGACGCCGGTCGAGATCAAGTCCGCCGGGACGTTTTCCGTGGATTTCGTCAAAGGGGTCGAGCGTTTTCGAGCGCTGGGCATGACGGGTGTGTCCGCAGGCGCGGTCCTCTATAACGGCGAGCAGGAGTTCAATGTCCGAGGCGTCCGCATTTTCAATCCGCTTCTTGTTGACAATATCTGGGAGACCTTGACCGCGCCTCCGAGACAGGCAGAATCCTGACTCAGAGCGAACGGCCGGTGCGGATGCACTCTGACTCGTGCGGTGGAGCGCCAGAGACCACACGCTGGTGTCCGCCAGCGCCTTCATCGGTGCGCGCGCTGCTTTTTGTAATCGTATGCGGGATCGTAGTCGATCGTCCCGAATAGCGAGCCGATCTTGTCCTGCTTCAGGGCGGGGTTACGAGGTGGGCAGCGCAACGCCCGCGATAGTTCCGGCTTACGCCTTAATGACCTTGTCTGGGGGGAATCCCTTGAAGGCGTTTCGCGTATCCACAATGAGCCGGGCGTGGCGACCGATCAACTCAAGGTCAAATGCCGAGTGGTGTGTTGCCAGGATGACCAGATCCTGCGCCTGGAGGGTCTCAGCCGTCAGGGGGATGGCGGTCAGATCGAGATCAGGATAGTGACGATGACCGTAGCACCGTGGGACGTGGGGATCTGAGTAATTCACCTGAGCGCCCTGTTGCCGAAGCAACGTCAGGATCTCCAGGGCGGGGCTCTCTCGTTGATCATCAATATTCGGCTTGTATGCCACCCCCAGGACCAGAACCTTGGCGCCGTTCAGCGACTTGCCTCTCTTGTTCAGCGCTTCCACAACCTTTCCCACCACCCAGGTAGGCATAGCGTGATTGATCTCGCCGGCCAGCTCGATAAAGCGGGTGGCCATGCCGTACTCGCGGGCCTTCCAGGTCAGATAGAAGGGATCGATGGGGATACAGTGCCCGCCAAGGCCCGGTCCGGGATAGAAGGCCTGAAAGCCAAAGGGCTTCGTCGCTGCGGCGGCGATCACTTCCCAGATGTCGATCCCCATGCGGTCCGAGAGCATCTTCAGCTCATTCACCAACGCGATGTTGACTGCCCGGTAGATATTCTCCAGAAGCTTGGTCATTTCGGCCGCCTTGGGCGAGGTGACCCGGACCACCGTGGGCACAATCGTGGTGTAGAGCGCCTCTCCCAGTTCGCCGCAGGCGTCCGATACCCCGCCGAGAACCTTGGGCATGGTGGCCAACCCGAACTGCGTATTGCCCGGATCCTCACGCTCCGGTGAGAAGACCAGAAAGAAATCCTCCCCCGCCTTCAGTCCTCTCGCCTCAAAGCGCGGCAGGAGAAGCTCCTCAGTAGTGCCCGGGTAGGTGGTGCTCTCCAGACAGATGAGCTGACCGACCCGCAGGGTTTGGGCAATGGCGTCCGCCGTCTGCGTGACGTACCGAAGGTCAGGATTTCGATGACGCGTCAACGGCGTCGGGACACAGATGACCAGCGCGTCGGCCTCCCCAAGGCGGGTGAAGTCAGAGGTGGCTTCAAACCGGCTCGACCTGGACAGGGAGGCGATCCGATCTGCCGGGAGATGCCGGATATAGCTCTCGCCGGCGGCAAGCCGTTTGACCTTGTGGGGGTCGATGTCGAACCCCAGCACCCGGAAACCGACCTCCCCAAAGCGCACGACGGCGGGCAGCCCGACATAGCCCAGGCCGATGACGCCCACCGTATAGTTTCGCCGCGCGATGCGATCCTTCAGATGCGGGATGCGCGATGTCATCGTGTGTCCTTTCCCCTTACGACACGACGGCGATTGCCGGCGCCGTGAAGGCTGAACGACCGCGTCACACGTGTCCTGAGTATTCCCGACAGAAAATCATCGCAATCAGAGTAGCACCCCGACAATGAGGTCGGCAATGGCGAAGATGCTGTCGGCGACATCAACGAAGTGTGCGACATATCGATCGACCGGTTCGGCGAAAAATGCTACCACTGGTGATTGCGATCAGGATATACTCACCAGCGAGCCGCATCTCGCGCAGGCGGAGGCCTGTCCTTGATGCTTCATTCGTGTATCATGTGGGGAAAACCGGCAATATTGCCAATGGCAGGGGTAACCTGGGGAGAGGAGGAAGGGTGATGACTGTTCGACTGAAACTCGATGGCGTCATTGGACTCGTGCTGCTGATCGTGATGACCTCGATGGTTGTGGCCGCCCCGGTGTTCGCGAAAGACATGCCCGCATGGAAGGGCAGCGGGGGGACGCGACCCGTTGACAAGAACGGGTCACCTCGCAGCCAGTCGAAGACATCAAGCTTCTTTCTTGCCCCTGGTGAGGGGGTCATAGGGGGATTTACCGCCATACCCATGGGTGACAGCATTGAGGACGCTATACTGGCCGGACGCAATACCTTCTCGACGGCAGAGACGATCGAGTTCGACGGGATTCTGTTTGATACAGGGATAGCAGGGACCAGCATTGAGTTCTGGGTGTACCTTTTCGATATAAGGGGCCAATTGTTAACCGTTGGGTATTATTTTGATGAAAGCGCCCCATCGGACAGGACAGCTTTCTATCTTCAAAAGGATGCCGGAACGACTCCGCCGGGTGTGTACAAGTGGCTGATGGAGTTCCATGACACCTTCGGGAACTACTTTATCACACCGATCCAAACCTTCGAGGTCGTGGAGGCTTTGTAATCGCCTTCTCGCCCGTGCCGACTCGCGTGCGTCACTATGAAGTGCGGTCGATCGCTGCAGCCTCTAACGTGGCGGCCAGCTCCCCCCAGGAAAAGTGCTGCCGTTGTAGGATGTGTCGGCGAAATGTACTCCCTAAGTCTTCCGTGTAGAAGCGAATAATCGCCTTCGCCAGCGCGGTTGGGTTGCGCGGCTCGACCAGAAGACCGGTTTCGCCGTCACGGACAGCCTCCGGCAGCCCGCCCACGGCAGTGGCCAGCACCGGTCGCTCGAAGGCAAAGGCAATCGGGACGATGGCGCTCTGTGTTGCTGATTCGTAGGGGAGGACGACTAAATCGGCTGCGGAGAAGTAGAGGCTGACCTTGCCGGCAGGGACGAACTGATCTATAATTCTGACCCTGGATTGGAGACCGAGTTCAGAAATGAGCTTGAGGCACTGGTCCTTTCCCTCGTAAAACTCCCCTACCACCAACAGGGTGCATTCCATCTCCTTCAGAACCAGGGGGAGGGCTTGGATGAGGGACGGAAGCCCTTTGTACTGTCGTATGAGACCGAAAAAGAGAAGAAGGTTGCCTGAAAAGCCAAGGCTGGATTTGGCCTCCTCCCTGTTGAGCGGAGTTCCATATCCTTGGGCGGGGGGCTGGGGGATCAGATAGACCGGTCCGTCAAGGCCGAGTTCCGTCAGGCGCTGCCTGTCAGTTTCAGAATGGACGACCCAAGCCTGTCCTTGACTCAGCGCCAGGCGGGTGAGCGCCGTTGCCGCCGGGAACGGCTCGTGTGGCAAGACGTTGTGACAGATAAACACGACCCGCGTATTGCGGGATCGCCGCCTGACCATGCGAATTGTCGTCCCGAGGCAGGGGGCAAAGAAGGGATGCCACCAGTGGACAACCACGAGGTCCGGTGTCTCATGACTGATATATCCGGCAACCTGTAACCAGTTGAAGGGGTTGATGGAGTCCAACATAGGGATCGGGAGCCGCCGAACCTCATCCTGGCACAGAGGCGCAGGTGGATCCGGATCAAACTGAGTCCGGCCAGGGAAGATGAAAGACGGATACTGGCGACAAAAGGAGAGCGGAGTTATCTGATGAGTCTTGCTCAATTCATGACAAAGCTGGGTATTGTAGTGGGCAATCCCGCCCCTGAGGGGGGGCGCCGGACCGATCACGAATATTTTCATGGTACGGGAAGTATACCGCCTCTGCGCAGATCGGGAAAGTGTAAGCGTTTCATGTCGCATCTATTCCCGACTGTCATCTTTGCTGTTCTTGCGCTGGTGTGGCACCCTGCCTTCGCTGACGCCCAGGTGTATGTGGCGAATAGCGGCTCCGGGACGGTCTCGGTCCTGAGCACCCCGGATCATGCCCTGATCGCCGAGATCCCTGTTGGGGCCCTGCCTTCGCGGATCGCGGTGACACCGGATGGGGCGTTCGTGTATGTCACGAATGAAAATAGCGGGACCATGTCGAAGATCAGCGCGGCGAGCAACAGTGCTGTAGCCACGATCTCGGTCGGCGCCCTGCCGAAGGGAGTGGCGATCAGCGCGGACGGATTGTCCGTGTTCGTCATCGCAGACAGTATGTTGAAACAGTTTCACGTTGCCACGGATGCACCCGTCAGGGCGTATTCGCTTCCTATCGGGGTGCCGGTTGATGTGGCTCTATCGCCGGATGGGACGTTCGCCTATGTCGTTGATAAGAATCAGAATATCTGTTCGGTCTACCCCATCAATCTGACGACTGGGGCGGTTATAACCAGTACGGAGTGCGCGAACGGGGTGTCGATCGGGGCGATAGGCGGAAGCTACCCAGTGACTCTCGCCATCCGCCCCGATGGGCAGTTTGTCTACGTCACAACGCCCCAGGATGGGGCCATGCAGGTTGTTCGGCTCTCCGATAATATTCGCGTTGGCGGAGGGTGTGCCATGGGTCCCGGCCCATTAGGCTGTGCTCTTGGTGGCCCGAACAGCGTGGCAGTATCCGCGGACGGAGGATTCGCCTTCACGGCCAACTCCAACAACAAGACTGTCAGCATCTTCGCCATTGACCAGGTCAGCGGCCTTCCGGCGGTTCCTGTCCGTGTGGCGCTGCCAACGAAACCCTCCTATCTCGATGTCACCCCGGACGGCACGCGCCTGTATGTAAGCCACGGGTCCAATTCGGTCTCCGTCATCGACCTGACGTCCAATCCACCCGCGCTGACCGGCACATTGACCGTCGGTAACGGTCCGCTCGGCGTAGCAGTATCGCCGCTCGCCTCCGGCGGGGGCGGGGGCGGGGGCGACCCCCAGACCCTCTCGGTAACTCCCGCCAGCCTTACCTTTACCGGAGAGCAGGGCCTCGGCGATCCGGCCGCGCAAGCGGTCCAGGTGGGCGCCAGTGGAATGACGGCCCTATCATGGAGTCTGGCCGCAACCGGACAGGACCCTGGCGCCGGATCCTGGCTGAAGGCCGATCTGCTCGCAGGCACAGCCCCTCCGACCGGTTCCGTACAGATCTCGGCGGGTACCTGCGGGCTTGCAGCCGGAACCTATCTTGGAACGATCAGCGTAGCCTCGGGCCAGGCAAGCAACAGCCCGCAGTCGATCCCGGTCTCGCTGACCGTGGCCGCACCGGCCGGACTGTTGGCTGCGCCCTCGGTGAGGGTCTGCGCCGATCGCCAGACCTATCAACCCGGGCAGGCGCTGGAAATCAGGGTCTCGCTGCGTCAAGGGGTGTCGTCCAATTCTGGAGATGCCTATCTCTTTGCCGGTATTCCTGGTGACGTAAACTTTGTGTCGCTGGTGTGGTCTGAGCAGGGGATAGGCGTGAATTACGGCCCGGCGCCGGTTCCGTTCGGAACGAATTTTCAAGTAGCCGATTTCTCCGGGTTGATCTTTGAGCGGGTATTTGACGCCTCCGATCCGCAGGGGACCTATGACCTCCAGGCGATCCTGGCTGTGGCGGGCAGCGATCCGACAATAGAAGCGAATCGACTGGCTGCCTCAACGATCAATTTCAGCGTGACGCCGTAAGTGATCTCGTGAATGTGTGCCGTTGGATCATACTTATCCAACATAAGATTCTTGAAGGACCGGATGTGGACAACATTGTTAAAATCTCCCCTCGCCCCTCTTTTCCAAAGAGGGGTATTCACCATATTTCCCCCTTTCGCAAAGGGGGGGTAAGGGGGGATTTGAACGATCAGAAAAACCCCCTCAATCCCCCTTTGCAAAAGGGGGAGAAGAAGTAGATGTGCAAGCATGTGGTCCCCCCTTGCCTGCCAAAGGGGGAGAAGAGGTAGCAGGTGGTCCCCCCCTTTGGAAAAGGGGGGCTAGGGGGGTTTTCCCTTTGCTGAAGAGGGAGAAAGGGTAGGGGGAGGGGATTTCCGATTCCTACCTGCTTGTGCGTATCTGTAACGCAGACAGGTTCATTCACGCTAATTCCAGAAGAACCATAATTTATAGCCTTCAATATTTAGCCTAAACACCTGAGTCGTGACGAGTCATCGACAATACACAATAACTGAAATGGAGGTAATGCCTACATGAGGATCCACCGTGGCTGGTGTTGGCGGCTGATCGCTCTTGCGCTTCTTGGAGGTCTGACCGCTTGCGCCATGATCAGGGAACCATCGCCGGCCCCCTCTGCAGGGACTGTTCGAAGGCCGCGTCCTGCAACACCCCAGGAGCCGCAGGCGCCGGGTTTCTTTTCGCCGCTGCTGACCTTTGGGGGGGATAATGAACTCTATCTGATGTGGGCGTCGGGCACGCTGTATAAGAAGCAGAACGATATCCATTTCTCCCGATCCGTAGACGATGGGCTGACATGGGATGCGCACAAATCCCTCAAGGCGGATCCGACGCGTAATACAGGGGGAAGACAGATTGTGGCCGATCGGAACGGGAATGTCATGGCCTTCTGGGGGGCCGGGCTGCGGACAGGCAACATCGATGTGGTGGCGGCGCGCTCGGAAGATCATGGCGCCAATTGGACTCCGCCTCAAGGTCTCTATAAGGGCGAGATCCATGTTCCCAGTCTCATCACCGGACCGAACGGGGAGTATGTCAGCATCATTCCGGAGGGCCCGGAATCGAATTGGAGGCTGGTGTTCTTCCGTTCGGTCGATGGCGGAAAGATCTGGGAACAGCTCCCAACACTGAACGGTACACTCGGGACGGATTCTCAATTCGGGATTCGATCGTCACAGATCGTTGCCGACCGTAATGGCCGGCTCCATGTCGTCTGGCAGGAGCGTGGGCGCGGACAAAGAGAACGAATCTATTACAACAGGCTCGAGTCGGCGAACGCGCACGGGGCATGGCTGCCTGAGGCCGTTCAATTAAGCGCGGGAGAAGCCGACTCCTCCGGGGCCTATCGTCCTCAGATCAGTGTCGATGCGGACGGTCATCTCTTCGTGGCGTGGGTGGAGGCATGGGACCCCGGTAACGCCGCTCTTGGTGAGGGACAGCACCCGCAGTCGGTCTACTTTACGCGATCGATGGATGGAGGGCGAACCTGGCTCGCACAGCCGATTCGACTGAGTCGAACGGGACCGGAAGCTCTCCGCCACGTGGCGACCCACGTTGAGGTAGCCAATGATGGGAAGGGCCGGATCTATGTCGCATGGCGAGAGGAGGTCGGTTTTCCCAGAGTGGAACGGCTGGTCTTCCAAGGGTCCACGGACTATGGGGCGACGTGGATCTCTGAACCTCGATCCCTGCGTGAGATCAAACCCTTCCCCGCCATCCACGCGCGGTTCCATCTGAAGAGCGGCGAGAACGGCCGTGTCTACCTTCTCTGGCAGATGGCGGGTTTTGCCTGGGATCTGTTCTTTATGCAATCGACTGATGGGGGGATGACGTGGTCGAAGGCGCCGATCCGCCTGGCCACCCTGCCGCAGACCGACCCCGGCGCCCATGATGTGGCCTTTGAGACGAGAGGATCACACCTGTATGTGGCCTGGGACATCGGGCCGAAGCTTCCGAGCGAGATCTTTGTGAATCGTTCAACCGATTTTGGCAGGACATGGCTGACCCGAGAGGTGCAGGTCACCAAGCGAGAACCGTGAAGGCCGGTCAGACCGATCCGAAAACCCGCCGCCACAAGCCTGCGGCCGCGCTGTCGAACCGAGGATTCCATGATCGCGAGTGGTGGCCGGTTCTTGTCATCGTCGTAGTGACGGGCATAGTGTATGCCAATGCCTTTCAGAATGAGTTTCTCTTCGATGATCTTCAGACCATTGTGGAACTCCAGCAAGGAGGAGGGAAGGGGGCCTTCGCCGACGTCGTAGAGCTACTGCGTGGTCGGCCGTCGTATCGACCCGTCAGAACCGCCTCCTATGCGTTCGACTATGCCCTTTCAGGGCTTGAGCCGTGGGGGTATCATCTGACCAATATCGTCTACCACACGCTGACGGCGGTATTCGTGTACCTGACGGCCAGGTCTGTGTTTGGCCGGGTCCGCCCGGCGCTCCTGACGGCCCTGCTGTTCGCGATCCACCCCATCCAGACGGATGCTGTAACCTACATGTCCGGCCGCCGCGATGTCCTCTCCGGCCTGTTCGTTCTGGCCGGTTTCTATCTTTACGTGCGATATCGGACAACAGGCCGTATCTGGTATCTTGCGGCCGTACTTCCGGTATATGTGCTGGGCTTCTTTTCCAAGGAGAGCGGGATCATCCTGCCGGCCCTCTGCGTGGCGTACGATGTCTTCAGACATCTGACTCGGGAGGAACACCATGAGGCGGAGGCGGCCTACGGCGTACGAAACCCCCCTAACCCCCCTTTCGCAAAGGGGGGCCACGGGGGGGGATTTGGCTAATAGACTTTTCTAAGGTATGGACAGGGCAGAAGCCGGCGCCGTTCGGAAACGTGTGGGCGGCGATCAGGGGGGCCGTGTGGGAGTCCAGGTGGCTGTACCTGCCGATGGCTGCCATCGGGGGCGGCCTTGCGGCATACGTCCTGCTGCTGGTGCGCGGAACCTGGCAACAGGATTATCACGGCGGAAGCCTGTGGTTTACGCTGCTGACGATGGCGAGGGTCTTCTCGTATTATCTCAGGCTTCTCATTCTTCCCGTAAATCTGAATGCCGACTACTCCTACAATGCCTTTCCTGTCACCACCTCGTGGGCTGACCCGAGCGCAGGACTGGCTGTGCTGTTTCTCGCCGGCCTGTGGTACGCGATCCTGGTCTGCGCCAGAATCAGGCCGGTAGCCGCGTTTGGGGGCGCCTGGTTTTTTCTAGCGTTGCTGCCGGTGTCGCAGATTATTCCGCATCACGAGATGGTGGCTGAGCACTACGTGTACGTTCCATCGGTCGGGTTTGCCGTGGCCGTGGCGGGGCTGTTCGATCCCTTGCTGGATGATCCTCTCCGCCGCCGGGTCCTGTACCCGGCAGGCCTGCTTGTACTCATGCTGCTTTCAGTCAGGACGGTATGGCGGAACTTCGATTGGCGGGACGAGTTGACGCTGTGGCGGAAGACTGTGCAGACCGCGCCGGATTCGGCGAGGGCGCGGAACAATCTGGGTGGGGCATATCTTCGGTCCGGTCAACCGACATTGGCCGAGACGCACCTCGAGGCCGCCCTGCGCATCAGGCCCGACTTCGCCTCGGCCAGGGCCAACATGGGGAAGCTGTATATGGACCGTGGAGATCTTGATATGGCCGAACGTGAACTGAATACCGCATTGATACTGAAGCAGCGCGACGCGATACCGCGTTTATGGCTGGGCGTCGTCCAGGCCCGTAAGGGTGAGATCGCCGCAGCCGAAGCCCAGTTTCGAACGACGATGGACACATTCCCGTACGGAGCGTATGCGTACAACAACATGGGAGTGCTGTTTGTCCGGACCGGTCGGCTTGCTGAGGCTGAGTCGCTTTTCCGTGAGGCGTTGCGGCTGATGCCGGAGCTGACCGAGGCCAGGGATAATCTGGCGCGCTTATCTCGGATCGACGGCTCAGGCATTCCTCCGGTCGGACCAGGGATGGCGGGCACGCCGTGACAGAGCAGGTCAAGCCGCTGATATCCGTAATCGTCCCTCTCTACAACGAAGCGGAAAGCGTGCCGGAACTCTATTCCGAGCTGGCCGAGGCGCTGAGGCCGCACTCAGATCGATGTGAAATGATATTCGTCGACGATGGCAGTCGTGATGGGTCGTGTGAAAGACTCCAGGCGATCCGGGAAACGGATGCGCGGGTCAAGATCGTTCGGTTACGTGTCAACCAGGGCAAGTCGACGGCATTGCAGGCCGGTTTCAGGGAGGCCGAAGGGCAAATCATTGTCACGCTTGATGCCGATCTGCAGGATGATCCAAAAGAGATTCCAAGGTTTCTTCAGAAGCTTGAAGAAGGGTTCGATCTTGTATCCGGCTGGAAGGTGAAGCGCTACGATCCGTGGTTCCGCCGGTTTCTTTCCGCTATCTTCAACCGGATAACCTCACGGTTTACCGGTGTCAGGCTGCACGATTTCAACTGCGGTTATAAGGCCTACCGGCGAGCAGTCATAGGCGAATTGCGCCTGTACGGGGAGTTGCACCGCTTTATTCCGGTGCTGGCAAGCTGGCGGGGTTTCAGGATCGGTGAGATCGAGGTCGCCCACCGCGCGCGGCGCTACGGTCTGTCCAGGTATGGGATAGAGCGGATACCCAGAGGGTTCTTCGACCTGCTGACCGTGCTGATGCTGACGCGGTATACGACACGCCCCCTGCACTTTTTCGGCTTGGTCGGGGTGCTGGTCGGCTTGATCGGGTTTGGGATTATCGGGTATCTCTCGATCGGATGGCTGTTCGGCCAGTGGATAGGTGGCCGCCCCCTTTTCATTCTGGGAACGCTGATGGTCATTGGCGGCCTGCAGCTTGTGTCGTTTGGGCTGTTGGCAGAGATGATCGTCTACGGCTCCACGCGGGAAAGCGATCCCCCCATCGATCTGGTCCTCAAATAACGCAGAGTCAAAGAATAACATGTACATATTCATGATCCGAAAAATGCGCAAACCCCCTCTTCCCCTTTCGAAAGGGGGATGAAGGGGGTTTGTTGCTTTGGTAGATGTAAATGTTAATTGTTGACGCCTCCTAACGCTGGCTCTTCCGAAATGAGCATGGGTAGAGACCGAGTCTTCAGCGCTGGACACGGGGACACCCCCTTTGGTAACGGGGGAGAAAAGAAGGATATGCAAGCGTCTGGTCCCCCCCCTTTGGAAAAGGGGGGCTAGGGGGGTTTCTCATTGATCCTGCCCTACAATAAGGACCTCAAAGGTTATGCCCGCTCCCTGCGGAAGAATATGACCGACGCCGAGCGAACACTGTGGTCCCTGATCAGGCGAAAGCAAGCGAAAGGCCGTCTCTTTTCACGTCAAAAGACGATTGACAATTACATTGTGGATTTTTACTGCGCCTCAGCCGCACTCGTCATCGAACTTGATGGAGGACAACATTATACGCCGGAGGGTCGTGAGCAGGACCGATGGCGCGATGCTGACCTGGCGGCGCGTGGGTTGACAGTGTTGAGGTTTTCCGATCGGGACGTGCTGACAAATCTTGAAGGCGTACTAGAAGAGATCTGGCAACATCTCTGAGGGAAAGAAGCGAAACCCCCTCAATCCCCCTTTACGAAAGGGGGAGACAGAGTAGATGTAGAACTCCCGTGTCCAGCAACCCAGGTTATGGGACATGGTCAGCTCTCGGAGGGAGAGAGAAGGACAAAGCAACCCACACGAGTTCCGGAAGAGTCCCGAAATAACGCTCATCGCTTGTGTGTGGCAGCCCCCTTTGCACGCTTTCGGCGGCTGGGCTTGACCTCCGCTGTTTGGGCGTGCTGCGGCCACCAGAAGGCTGTCGCCGCAAACCAGAGCAGGATCGGGAAGAGACCGAACCCGTTGACGGAAAAGAAGGCGTAGCCCCACTCGTACAGCTTGACTGTAAACGAAGAAGCGGCCTCAGGCATCATGCCGTGCGCCTGCAGCCCTGGATAGACGGCGGTCCAGCGTAGCTTGATGTACAGGTCGGCAAGATGCAGCATCGACAGCCCCGCCCCACCGGCCAGGCAGATCTTGGCTTTCGTTGCCAGGCCAAGCAGCGGCGTGGCAATGGTCAGGGAGACGAGCAGGATCATGTTGACGTAGGTGGCGTCGTCGAGCACATTGACGGTGGCCATGCCGGCAGACCCATCCGACTTGGTCACTGGTCTGACGATCCAGACCCGCCGATCCCTAGCTTCGAGATGACTGTCCGGCGGAAGCATCCCCGTCGCATGCAGAATGGTCTGCCCGACCGTAGCCATTCCCTGAGCGTACAAAGGGGAGAGGAAACGCCAGACGGCGAGCAGCAGCAACAGCGCAATGGTAAACCATGCGGTGAAACGGCCGATTCTAGCTCTGAGGGTGGCGAGCAAGGGCCCCTGCCCAGAATAGCCAGAGGCCCAGGGCGAAGACGATGAAGAGCGACTGCCAGACATAGATATGCGCGGTGTCAAAGTACGGGCGAAAGTGGCTTCCGACATAGATCAGGCTGAGCACCCGCATCAGGTTCAGAATATACAGCGCGCCGCTGCCCAGGAGCACGCCCCAGAGACGTTGTCGCCAGGTCGCCGGATAAGCGAGTATTGCCGACACGAACAGGGCCGTCTCGTAGATGGCGTTGCAATTGTTCTGAATCGCCACCGAGAAGAGGGGGGTTGTGACCACCTTGTCATGCACCGTGGCCTCCGTCCCGCCGAGCAGCAGAATGGTTCGCGCGAGTTGAGCGATTCCCCTGGTAAAAGGATCGACAAGCTGTCGGTCCAGACCGTACAGCAGGCCGAACAGGCCCAGGATATACAGGCCAAACAGCAGTGCGCTGCGTCGGATCTGGGCGCGAGGAGATGGTGATTCAACCTCTGAGGTTTGCATAGGTGGATTTTACGGTGATCCTGAATTGTCAGTCAAGCAATTTTCATTCTTCAACCTTTAGTCTTTCGCTTAAATACCTGAGCAGCTCCGCTATGCCGGGCGCCTTGACAGCGGCATGGCTTCATGTTACAAACCTACGGGCGCTACTCAGGTGGATAGCAACTGAAGGCTGAAGGCTGTGAGGGGTAAAGCGGTGACGATGCGTGAGAACGTATCGCCTTCAGCCTGAACGCCTCAGTAGTGACGGTGGAGGTTGGTATGGGGTGTTGTATCCATTTGACCAGGCGGCAGTTTCTGAGCGCGGCAATGACGCTGGCCGCTATAGCGCCGTCGTGGCTGCCGAGGCCGGCCGAGGCCGCCCCTACCCCTGTTCCCGTTCCAAAGACGTTGGGTCGAACAGATGCCCTGCTGAAGGAGATCATTACGACCTATGCGTCCGTAGAAGACGACCCATGGGTCCTGATGCACGGAGTGAGGGCCTTAGGATCGTCCTTTTCGGTAAAGGGAGAACGGGCGGTTGATTTTCTCTGCGCCCGGTTCCTGACGCCTCAGGCGGTGAATGGAAAGAGCTATCCTCAGATGTCCCTCGACAATCAGGGCCATACCAATACGTTCCTCAAGACCCTCATCGAGGCCGGCATAGGACTTGATCATCGCTTTGCATTGGAAGGCAGGCGCTACACCGTCGGCGACATCGCCGAGGGGGCGAAGGCCCTCTTTGCATTTGATCCGAAGACCGCCAATCCGGACGACCTGGCCTGGACGTTGATCGCCCTCTCCCGGATCATCCCTCCGGATAAGGACACCTGGACGAATGCGGCCGGGCAGCGGATCCGCTTCTCTGACGTGGTCCGTTTTGCCTTCGATACCCTTGATGAGACGACGGCGCAGTTCAGGCAGGCGAAGGCGAAAGGGGTCATGCCGGATGCCAACGACAAGGTCGTCAATTTTACCTGCGGTGGGACCCACTTGGTCTACGGCCTGACGACATGTGTCGGCAATGGGTATCGTGACCACGGGTTTCCGCAACGTCTCAAGACGCACCTGGATCTGATGGCCTGGCGTCTCGAGGCCGATGACCGCCTGATCGATCGGTTCTATCGCAATGCTGCTCCCCCCCCGGGGAATCCGAGCGGATGGCAGGCGGTTCACGCTCTGCACCACAATGACGCCAAGATCAAGTTCTACGGCCACACATTCGAGATACTCAGTTATGCCGTGCAGCACAAACTGTTTAAGCCGACCTCCACTCAGTCACAGGCGATCGAGCGGGCCGGGACAAGACTAGCGGGGGCGGCGACGGGTATAAAAGGAGTGGACCTGTTCGAGGTGCGCAAGGCCAGTCGCCGCCTGTTCCACCTGCTGATCGGGGACTCCTGCCATGCCTATCACGGTATCCGGATGACGCCCGGCCTCAACCAGGCCTAGGGCGGTGATGATAGAGGATACCCCTCTTTGGAAAAGAGGGGCGAGGGGAGATGTTCTCAATCGATGTCGATTCATGATTGGAGATCACTGCTGTTTACAATATTCACACTACATCCTTACGGGAACAAGGGAAGTAATGGATTGTATTGATCACTGTAAAATCCCCCTCCATCCCCCTTTCTCAAAGGGGGAAAATATGGCGAATACCCCTCTTTGGAAAAGAGGGGCGAGGGGAGATTTTCTTAGGGAACTGCCCTTTTGAGGGATCGAGAAGAGGAGAGCATGGGATTCAAGAACAGTAGCAGGCAACGGATCGTGCGGATGGCAGGATGGCTGCTCGCTGTGGCGGCCGTCGGCGTCGGATGTGCCGGGCCGTTTACGGCCAGGACGATCGACCGGGAGGCACGGCTGAAAGAGCGGGCCGCCGTATACTGGGAGGCCAGGGTGGCGGGCGATCTGGTCGAAACCTATCGATTGCACGAGCCGAACTTTCGGAAGAAGGTGACGCTGACCGCCTTTTCGCAGGGCCGTGGGGTGTCCACGGTCTTCGATTACGAGATCGCCGCCGTCCGGATCGAGGGGGACAAGGGGTTTGTAACCACCAAGGTCAACTATACCGTGACGCACCCGATGCTGGCCAAGCCGGTCGAGCCGCGCTGGCGGGATATTGAAGAGCAATGGCGGTGGGTGGATGGCGAGTGGTATCGCCGCTTCCGCTTTCCGATGGGCGATCCCTATCCCGACCAGGCTTGGTGGGACCCGCGCGAGACCGGTAAGGTGACCGGCGACGACGCGGCCGTCGGACCGCCGCCTGCTGCAACCCAGGGCCAGACCCCGGCGGAACCGGCGCGGTGACGCGGGCTGAGACTGCCTGCCGTGGCGCGCGCGATTTTTTGCTTGACATCATGAGACGGTAGGAGTATAAACACCCGGAGTGGTTTTTCTGTGTCCGGCGTGGGATCGCGAGGGTGGGGCTGACAGGATCTCATGCGGCAGTCTTCCGGTTGACACGACGAATCGACACGACAAACGGGGGAACAGGCGAAAGGAGGTGGACTCCGAACAAAGATCCGAGGTCACAGAACGCTTCAGTTTGTTCAACCGTTGTATCGTTCCACACACTTATGTTAGGAGGACAGCAGATGAAGCAATCTAGAATTCGTGGAATCCTCGCAGGGGCTGCCGCGGTCGCGTTGATCGGCGGTACGGTTGCCCCCGCCCTGGCGAACACCGAACTGGTGCCTGCCAGCCGCCTGGTTGCCCCGTTTCTCGACATCAGCTCCGGTCGTGACACCTTTTATATGCTGGTGAACGTCAGCCAGAACGTGAACCTCAATAAGGTCGCCTATCCCATCTCCGGTACCGTAGATCTCGGTCCGTGGGGCGTCCACCTCGAGCACTATGGTCAGAGCTGCGACAGGGTTGACGAGAGCACGGGCCTGACCCCCGGCGACATCGATCAGTTCGACCTCCTGGTGAACTCCGTAGCCCGCACGACGACCGGTTCCGGACAGGCACTCGGAGCGGTGACCCCCAGCGCCACCCAGAGCGGCGTGGCCGGTCGCGGCTGGACCGATATCGATATCCGGTACGGGTCCGGGACCCTCACCGGCAGCACCAGCATCCAGGCGAACGTCCTGCTTGGAACGGCGATCATCTCCGATTTCGGGTCTGACTTCGCCTTCGCCTATCCGATGGCGTCGATGATTGGTACATCTACCAGTGGCGGTAACCCCGGCTTCATCGGCGGCAAGATTGTGCAGCGGAATGCAACGGGCACCGCAACGGCCTGGTTCGGCCGCTATGAGCCGCTGCCCCACCGAGTTTTCGTGCCGATCTACTTCGCTGACGGAACCGAGAGCGGCAGCGGCGAGACCTTCAACTCATTCCTGGTTGTGGCCGGACCGCCGGATGGCAACTGGGATCGTTCTGATGACGGTGAAGCTCCAGGACAGTCAACCGGTAAGGGCCTTGCCGGCCCACCGAACCTGACGCTGAACCTGATCGTCTGGGACGGCTGCGAGCAGAACACCTCATTCAACTACAGCTCACACTTCCTGAACAACACCTATGCTGCCCTGTTTGGGACGACCACCAACAGGAGCACCTGGAAGACGGCCGTGCCGACCAGTTGTCCGGCCGCTTTCGCCAGCCGCGACGAGCTGTCCGGTCAGGCGCTGGGCTGGATCGATATCATCAACTCGGCCAAGGCCTGTGACAATACGGCTAACGGCACGGCTGGTTGTCCCGTCGGCACCGGCACCGGCGCCGGCACGGGTACCGGCCAGGCGCGCGGTATGGCCGGCATCAACGTCAGCAACGTGGTCAGCTCTTCAGTGAACCTGGGTGACGTGACGCGGCTGTGGGGTGATGCGTCACCGTGGGGCGTCTCCCCGGCTTCAGGCGATACTGCCACCTGCTACAATGGTGTCGCCTGCCGCTACTCGCTGGTCGACCTGGTCAGACACGTCGATATCGACCAGACCGGTACGCTTACCAGCTCTAACTCCATCAGCGAGCAATAGTCCTCGCTGTCCTGCTGCTTGAAAAGGGGGTCCAGCTTTCGCTGGACCCCCTTGCTTTTTCAGGTGACCGACTGAAGGTGTTTAGAGGTGGGAACCGAGAATGACTTGAATCCACCAGGGTTCATTCCCAGGCTGGTCGCGTAGGGTGTCGATAGGGGGCATAGTAAGATCACACAAGGCTTCTAACTGTCTATGGTTAGAAGCCTTGTGTGCTTGCGGAAGATATTTTTTCGGTTCTTCCGGAATTAGCGTGGGTGAACCTGTCTGCGTACAGATACGCACACCCTTTCTCCTCTTTGCCAAACATAAACCCCCCTAACCCCCCTTTTTCAAGGGGGGGACCGCATCTCCCCCTTTAGCAGGGAAGGGGGGACCGCATGCTTGCACTTCTACTTCTTTTCCCCCTTTCGTAAAGGGGGATACAAGGGGGTTTTTCTCCCCATGGCCCCTTTGGTAAAGGGGGTGTCCCCGTGTCCAGCGCTGAAGACTCGGCCCCTGCCCACGCTAATTCCGGAAGATCCATTTTTTCTTGACCAAAGCGAGATCTTTCTACATCGCCAAAATGAGCGCTTTCGTGATGGCATGTATAACTCATAAGAGGGTAATACGGAAGGTGGGACTTGGCCTGCAAAGCGAGGCGGTGAGATCGTTACGATGACAGGAATCGCCGCACGGCTTCCAGAATGCGCTGAGCATCCGCGACGTCCCGCCTCGCGTCCTCTTCTGTGATGCTGAGCATGGCCTCATAGTCCCCAGCTTGCCGATTTTCGTAGAGCCTGGTAAGTAGGATGGTGAACTCGCGTGGGAACAGCCCTTGGTGGACGAACGCTTTATTGAATCGGCCCAGTACTTGGGCGTGGCTAGAATAGGTCTCGTCTTGTGATAATAGGGCCGCGCTGATCGCGTGGAACGCCGCGTAATAGGCTCTGGATGAGGCATCTCCCCATGCGCGGCCATGCAGGAGTAATGTGGCTGCCCGTAGTTTCTCTTCGGCGTGGGCAAGCAGGATGGCCGGAGTGTTGGTGGTCACAAGGGCACTCCTTCGAGGGCGATATTGCGTGCCAGTGGCAAGCCTTGGGCGACGCGCCACTCAGCGTCGGTGCGAAGAATGCTGGCGACCAACGCGCCGTAGCGGTCCATCAGGTCGGCTTCAATCTCAAGGATGATCGAGCGAACATCCGGACTGCGTTGATCCACGATGACCAGTACGTCGTAGTCGGAGTCCTCGCGGGCCTCACCTCTGGCTCGTGAGCCGAACAGTACGATGTGCCGGATGTGGTTCCCGAGTCGCGCGCGTAATGTCGACGCAAACGTGTGAAGGACAGGGTCAACGTCCGTATGGGGAGGTGACATGATCGCTCCTCAGTAGGGCTGGCAACCTATGACTATGTATACCACAAGTGCCATGC
This sequence comes from Candidatus Methylomirabilis oxygeniifera, assembly GCA_000091165.1. Classification (NCBI taxonomy): domain Bacteria; phylum Methylomirabilota (SeqCode); class Methylomirabilia (SeqCode); order Methylomirabilales (SeqCode); family Methylomirabilaceae (SeqCode); genus Methylomirabilis (SeqCode); species Methylomirabilis oxygeniifera (SeqCode). Next base: position 216,876 of record FP565575.1, read on the forward strand.
GGAGGCGATGTGATTTCTGGAGGGCGGACGCGGGGTCGCGTGGCACGCCGGCATGGAGCAGGGGTGGCTGCCGACCGCTGTGAGGGCGACGTTGCGTTTATCGCGGGTCCGCGTCCGGTTGACGAGGTGATACTGCCGGTCCACTCCGACATACAGCCGCGGGATGGACAGGCTTTCGAGAGGGAGCCGCCCCCGGTGTATCCACACCCCAAGCTACCGCCTTGGGTTCATTCCCTGCAGTTCGTCATGCCGGATCGTTACCCCGGCGCACGCCGGGGTCCAGTGTCAGGATCAATGGAAGCTCGAATTGATCGAGAAGACGAATCCACAGTGGCGGGACCTATATGCGGAACTCTTGTAAAGCTCTGGCTATTCCCCTACGTCGTGTCACTCAGCCGGTGGTTTGAGCCCTTCCAGCCAGATTGCCGAATCGTTCAGTATGACGACGGTTGTCTTGGTTGCCATCACTGTTATCGGAGAGGCCCAGAGCAGTGTGGAGACCTTTCCGGGCAGCTCGGCAAGGAGGATCCAGCGGCCATCCGGGACATCCTGGAATGTAAATCCGGCGTCGACATGATTGGTGGTGGCTGATCGAACAAGACTGGGGCCGTGCTGATCCCCCCCCGCGGCAGCCTGAAGGCGATTCAGGAAGCTGCGTGCTGCGTCAAATCGCTCAGGCGAGAGGGGTTCGCGGCCTCCGTCGAGATACGGGGAGCGGGCCTGATTCAGCGCAGATTCCTGCGTGGGGGAAAGCGGCAGGAGGGTCACCGTCCAGCCCGTCAATGGTGTGGGGATTGCAGGCTGGGCGAGGTAGAGGCGACCAACAACTGTCCCTGTGTTGCCGGAGACCTGGCGTTCTGCTATGGTGGCAAGATAGGCGGCGTTCGCAGCGGGCCCGGGAGCATGACCGATACCGGCGCAGCCCGTGAGTGCGACAAGAGACAGCGTTCCCCATATACGTGCCCGATCAAACCTCCTACTGCCCATGAATACCCCTCCCTTAAAGCCTTCAGTCTATCTACCTTGTAGTTACTAATCTGTTCAGTATACCCCCGCCAGGGAGCCGCGGTCAATCCAAAGATAGGCAGATAGGTAATCAATCAGTGAGAGGGGGGAAAATCATTGAATCCACTGGGGGTTCATTATAAAATCCCCCTTTTTCAAAGGGGGAAACGGTTAGTCCCCCTCTTTGGAAAAGAGGGGTTAGGGGAGATTTTCCACCCGTAACTGAATGGTTACGTAGATAGGTCACACTTGACTTCCCTCTTACGCTTTCGTAGTATGTTGAGGTCAGTCGTCAGCGCCGGGTACGGGGACATACCCCCTTTAATCCCCCTTTGCCAAAGGGGGAGGGGGGGGGAGATGGGGAATGACCACATACACCGGATAGACGAAATGTCGAACGGCTTGGGCGAGGGGGTTGGAATGTATCTGATCGGTTGCGGTACAACGCGAAAGCGGGGAGCAGGATCCCCGAGTATCCGGGGGAGGATGGCTGCCGTTTTGCTGTTCAGCCTGCTTGTCGGCCTGCCGGCGATATTGGCGTTCGGGGAGGGGAAGTCCGGGATTGTGGACAGTGCGGAACTGATCAAGTTCTATGAACAACTGATGGCCAGTCCGGCCTTTGATCCGAAGACGCCGTTAGGGCCGGGGCGGGAGGAACGGGGGCGGGCGGAGGAAGAGCTTGATGCCGCCAAGCGCGCCTATGCCAAAGCCAGGGTGAAAGGCAATCCGGAGGCCCTGGCCGCCGCTCGAGACGTACTGCGCCAGAAGACAGACGCCTTACAGGTTCTGTACGGCAAGACCACTCAGGACCTCAGAGATGTTGCGAAGTACCGTTCGCCTGATATTCTGGTCGAATCGCTGCGCAGCCGTATTCAGGAGTATGGCCAGGCGCAAGGGTTTGACATCATTACGAATCAACAGACCGGCAAACCGATGTTCCTCCGAGAGGGCTTTTCCGGCGCCCCGGACAATCCGGTTGACGTCACGGGGGAAATGATCGAATGGATCAGACAGCAGGAGGCGGCGAGTCAATCCGGCCGTACAACCAGTCCCTGATCCTCTCGCGGATGCCGGTCCACCGGCGTTCGTCCTCACCTTGCGTATGATGCAGCACTGTCGGCTCCCATCACATGTCCGGCCTTACGGCGCGCCTGTCTTCCGGATGGGCAGGCGCAGACGGGCGGCATGGGCCGCGCCTCTTCTCATGATCGTGTGGGTGTTGTCCGTCTGCCTTCATCAGCCTGCCCAGGCTCTGGCCGCGACGAACAGCGAGCTGATCCCTGGATCGAGGATTGTCTTCCCATACTACGATCTCCGCGAAGGCATCTCGACTTTTCTGAGCTTGACGAATGTCGGTCTCGGTTCGGCGACCCTTCACCTGGAATTCTACGATGCGAGCTGTCTGCGGCGAGACAGCAGCCTGGACCTCTCGGCAGGCGATGCCGACCTGCTGGATATCGGTGCCATCCTGCAGCCTCAGGCAGACGGGCTGTTCCGGCAAGGGTTTGTGGACGTGGTGACCTTTGCGGGGGATGCCCTGCTCGGAACGGCGATCATCGTGAATGGGCCGGAGGATTGGGGGATCGTCTATCATGGCGCCTCAGCCAGGCGGTTGTCGGGTGGTCCTCTCCCATTTGAGCCCTACCCATCACGACTGTTTCTGCCGGCCTTCCTTACTCAGGGGAGCGTGGGTGACGGGAGGCTGAGCGATGGGCTGCTGGTAGTGGCCGCGCCTCACCCGACCCAGCCAGGCGGTGAACTGCCCGATCTGTCATTACAGTCGACAATCCGAGTCTTTCTCGATCAGGAACCGGCGTTTCAGTTGACGACGATTGGTGAGAAAGCGGAGGAGGGGCTGCCGACGGCGACCTCGACCGGCCATCAGCTTCTTCTTCCCATCGGTCAGGCCGCGGGGACATTTCCTACGCCGAGGTTCGGCTGGCTCTCGGTGACCAATCAGGCTGTCGATGAGGTCGGCACACCGATCGGCATGGTGGGTCTGTACATCCAGACGATTGCCGGAGATGGGTCCGGCATGGGCATGGCGATCCGCCTCTGGGCCGATCCGGCATCCGGGCCGTAGCGCCTGAGGAGATCCGATACGCCATGGGCAGCCTGACCGTCGTGATTCGTCAGGGAGCGGATGGCCGCTTCGCGCAGGTCTGTCGGGACAGCCTGGTCAACTGTACCCCGGAGCTGGAACAGATCATCGAGATGCCGGACGACACCCGCCCTGGTGGTGTCTGGACCCGGATCAGCACCCCGTTTGTGGCATTTATTGACGAGACCGTTGCGGTGTGTCCGGGGTGGGCCGGACGTATGATAGCGAGCCTGATCCGATCGGGGGCGGCGGCGATCGGCCCCCTGACCAATGGCGCCGACGGGGCGCAACACCAGGCAGGCGACTATCAGGACATCTCCGGGTTTTTGGACTTCGCCGACCGGATCGCTCAAGACCGGGCCGGCCGGACCCAGTCGGTTGAGGCTCTGGATCCCTGTTGTGTTCTCTATTCCCGCGACAGGCTTACCGGGATCGGGTTAGATGCTGCGCCCAATGACCTGCCGGCATTTGTGCATGATGCCGGCCTCTGCCTGGCGGTTGCCTTGGACACCTACGTTCACTCCTTCGCCTCCTACTATGCCCAGGCCCGTCCGGAGGTGGTTGCCATGATTCCGGCGACTGCGTCCCGCATTCTGGATGTCGGCTGCGGAACAGGGACGCTTGGAGGCCGACTGAAGACGGAGCGCCGGATTGAGGTTATCGGTGTCGAGATGGATCCGACAGCGGCGGAGGCGGCCGGCCGTGTGCTGGATCGAGTGCATCGTGCCGACGTAGAGACGCTGGTATTGCCGTATCCTGCAGGGAGCTTCGACGCGATCATCATGGCGGACATCCTGGAGCACCTGCGTGATCCATGGGGCCTGCTTGCGAGACTTTCGCCGCTTCTGTCATCCGAGGGCCGCCTGATTGCCAGTCTGCCCAATGTCCGGCACTGGTCGGTGGTGCGGGGGCTCCTGGAGGGCGAGTGGACCTATCTGCCTGCCGGTATTCTGGATCGCACACATCTACGCTTCTTCACCAGGAGGAGCGGCCAGGCCCTTATCGAGTCGGCCGGGTTATGTGTGATCGGGACTGAACCGATCCGGTCGGCCGGGCCGCCGGATCTTGCGGCATTGGTCGAGGCCTGCCGGGGCCTTTTACTCGACGTCTCCACCCTCGTCGATGAGGCGAGCGTCGCACAGTATCTCTACCTGGCGGCGCCAAGATAGTGAGTCTTGCCTAAGCGATGGGGTTCTTCCGGACTGAGCGCGGGTAGAGGCCGAGTCTTCAGCGCTGGACACGGGGACACCCCCCTTGAAAAAGGGGGCGAGGGTTTTATCTTGATGGAGGACAACATTGTACTTCGGAGGGTCGTGAGAAGGACCAAGGAGAAACCCCCTTCGATCCCCCTTTGCCAAAGGGGGAGAAAAGGTAGATGTACAAGCGTGGTACCCCCCTTTGGAAAAGGGGGGCAGAGGGGGGTTTCTTTTTGCCAAAGGGGGAGACAAGGTCAGGGGAGGTGACTTCCGATTCCTCCCTGCCTGTGCGTATCTGTGCGCAGACGGGTTTACCCACGCTTATTCCGGAAGAACCAGTCATGGAAAAGGAACTGCACAACCGTCCGTTCGGCCTGAGCTTGTCGAAGGCTGCTCCGCGCATGGTTCGACAGGCTCACCATGAGCAGAGCAAGGACATTTACGTCGTGCATTACTTATGCAAACCTCAAGAGTGATCGACGTCGATCCGGTTGATCTGTCCGTCCTGATCGTCAACTATAATGTGGGCCGATTCGTCCTGGATGCGATAGGTTCGGTCGCGGCACAGCGGTTTGTTGGGCCTGAAGGGCGTCCCGGTCGTCTTGAGATGCTGGTCATCGATAATGCGTCACATCCCGCCGATGCAGCCATACTGGATCGCCTGCCCGCCTCCGTCACCGTCATAAAGAACTCAACGAATCTTGGATTCGCGGCTGCCAACAATCAGGGGATTGTACGGGCGCAGGGCCGATACCTCTGTTTCTTGAATCCCGATACGAGGCTTCGAGAGGGATCGCTCCAGGCGATGCTTCAGTATCTGTATGAGCACCCCGGGGTTGGAATGGTAGGGCCCATGATCTGGGCCGACGATGAGGGGGTGCTGCGTCTGCCGCCCGGTGATCCGCCCTCTCTGTTGTTTCTGTTGAGCCGGGCTATGGGCGGGGTCTCTCCGAGGTTCAGTCTGTGGCGGCAAAGGCGGTGGCTCCGATCTGCTGTTCGGTTCTGGCGGGCTGAGGCTCCGATGGACACTACCATGCTCTCCGGCGCCTGCCTGATGGCATCGCGGCATGTTATCGAGCATGTCGGCCGGTTCGATTCCGGCTTCTTCCTGTACTATGAGGACTCCGATCTGTGTCGTCGCATTCGTGGGCAAGGTTATCGCCTGGTGGTCGTGCCTGCCGCTCAGGTCGTCCATTATTATAATCAGAGCGCAAAGACGGACCCGGCAGGAGCCTGGTGTCACGCCATGGCCTCCGAGCTTCGCTTTGTCAGGATCCATTACGGTCGCACCGGTGCCCTGATATACCGGATCGCTCAAGACATAGGTAGGCGTTCAGGACGGGGTCGACAGCCGGTGAACAGGCCGGACGTGATAGATCTCGGCGCGCTGGAGCGGCCACCCCGATTGAGCGTCCCAGGCGCTGTCGTGCCCGAGAGGGAGCTGCTATGGCAGGTTGGTCCGGATTCCGGATTTGCGCCCTCGGCCGGAGCCCTGCGTGTCGGGAACGGATTCGACTTTAACCGGATTGTGTGGGAACGTCTGATGCCCGGACGTTATTTCGCCAGGGCCGTCGATCCAAAGACCCTTCGGCCGATGGCATACTGGTCGTGGGTAAAGCGGTAGACCGACAGACGGCTGCGATCTGATCCCACGTCAGCGGAGCAATGCGCTGCTCCCTATGGCGCCATTCGAGAATGACGGTCTTGTCGCTGTCCTGGAGCGCACCGGCGTGGAGGAGGGGACACGGGTCCCCAGGGTGATGCAGGAGACGGACCTCCTGTGGAATGCGCGTAAACGGGGCTGCCGCAGCGATCGGCAGCGCCCAACTCCCCTGCCCGAAGAGCTGTGCGCCGAAGTGGAGGTCAGGATTACCGATCATGAGGACGGCGCGCACGTCGGATCTGTTCGCGGCTTGTTCGATCACCGCAAGGATTGTCCGGTTGATCCGACCTGCCTGGATCCATGGGAGGCTGTTGACGGATAACAGCATAACGGATGACAGCACGACGGCCGATGTCCATATACGACGGATGCGTGTTCGACTCTGATTGAGAAGGACACCGAGAAGGAGGCAGAACCCTGCCGATGATAGATAATGGAGTCTGGCAAAATCATCCGGCGCGCCCCTTGCCGACAGGAGGCTGAGTACCGGGAGCGCCAGGATGATCATCAGGCCGAGGCAATAGAGCGCCTGTCGACGCATGCTCCCCGTGACGGCAACGACCGCGACCACAGCGGCCGAGAGCCACTGGAAGATGCCGATAGCTCGCCTTGCCATGATACCGATCACCGGATCACCCGCAGACGTGAGCAGCGATCCCCCCGGCAACAGTTGATAGAGAAACAGATGAACGAGCCCGAGCGGCATCAGGGAGGGGTCGGAGGGGTTGGTGTCCATGGGGCCATACTGACCGATGAGATGCCCGGTGAGTACCTTGCGAAGGATGAAGTAGGCCCCCAGCACGATATAATACGGCAGCAGCGACATGGCCGTGGGAGGGGCGGATCGGTCACGGTTCGGATACCGAACCATCACCCAATGAAAGGTCAGGACAATAGGAACGATGACGGCAGTTTCCTTTGAAGCAAGAGCAAGGACGAAGGCAAGCAACGATCCCGGATAGAGCAACGGCTGTTTGAGGCCGGAAAAGGCAAGATACAGCAGGATCGCCAGGAGCGCAAAGAAGGCCATGATCAGTTCTGTACGGCCGACGAGCCAGTAGACGGCTTCAGGGTGCAGGGGGTGGAGCGCAAACAAGAGGCCTGCCGTCAATCCGATAGCCGGTGAGGCAATGGGCCGCAGGGCAGCGATACCGTACACAAGGAGACCGTTGAAGGCGTTCAAAAGCATGTTGGTCAGGTGCGGACCCACCGGGTTGACTCCCCAAAGGCTTATATCGATCCCGCCGGAGAGCGTTACCATCGGACGGTAATAGCTGTAGCTCAGGTCGCCGCGATAGACCGTGTAGAAGTCGGACAGTACGTTCTGCCAGTCGACTGAATTCCTGTCGCCGCTGAGGATGGTGACGACGTTGAAGTCGTCGGATAGGAAGTAGCCGTACAGGGATGGGGCGTACACGAGAAGACTCACCGCAAGTATCAGCGACAGATCGCAGGCGATTCTGGAAGGCAGTGGGGATGGATGCATGTCGGGCCTCCTTGTGCCCCACAGTGAAGGCGATACCATCATAACCGCCATATCAGTATCACGACCCAGGAGATGTTGCAATCGTTCTTCAGTCGGTATAGATGCCTTACCTTGACGGTTCAAGTCCAAAGCCATTATACTGATTTACCGCATAGTTGCTATAAGAGAGGAGTAGGATGAAGGCGATACGAGCGATCTATCGATACAGAGAGGTGACATTCAGCTTTGTGAAGCGGGATCTGGCGGCTCGCTACAAGGGTTCGACCTTCGGAATGCTCTGGTCGATCGTCAATCCTCTCATTATGCTGATCCTTTATACCTTTGTCTTCTCCACGATCCTGAAGGTTCGGGTGGGTGTTCAGGAGGGTACCGGCAGTTTTGCCGTCTACCTGTTCTGCGGTCTGCTGCCATGGAACGCCTTTGCCGAGCCCCTTGGACGGTCCACGGGGATCGTGTTTGAGCATACCAATCTTATCAAGCGAATGGTATTTCCGGTCGAGATCCTTCCTTTATATATTGTCATTTCAAGTATAATCAATCAACTGATAGGTCTGGCCATCCTTTTCCTCGTCCTGCTTGCGAACGGACATCGGTTCAGTATGCTGATTGCATTCCTGCCGGCGCTTCTCCTTCTCCAGATTACTTTTACCGTTGGATTAGCCTGGATTATAGCCGGAGCCACTGTCTTTTTGCGCGATATTGCTCAGGTGATCGGAATGATCACGACCCTGTGGCTTTTCCTGACCCCGATATTTTACACGGCTAATCTTGTTCCTGAGGGATGGCGGCCTTTTCTAGGGTTGAACCCGATGTATGCCGTTGTTGAGTCGTACAGGTCTATTATCCTGAAAGGGCAGTTGCCTGATCCGAGCAGCCTGATTTACCTTTTTCTCACGGCTGTCATTACCTTTGTTGTCGGCCATCGGATTTTTACTAGGATGCAACCCGCGTTCGCTGATGTGATCTGATGTACGCGATTGAGGTCCATGACCTTTCTAAGGTCTATCGGCTCTACTCGAATCCGAAGGACCGCCTCAAGGAGTATCTCTTCCGGGGCAGGCGGACCTACCACCAGGCGTTCTGGGCCTTAAGAAATGTGAGTTTCAGGGTTGCACATGGCTCGACGTTAGGCCTTGTCGGCGACAACGGGGCCGGTAAGAGCACGCTGCTTCAACTGGTGGCCGGCACTCTGCGGCCCACATCCGGCAGCGTGACGTTGAATGGCCGCGTCTCCACAATCCTGGAACTGGGTGCGGGGTTCAATCCGGAGTTTACAGGTCGAGAGAATGTCTTTATGACAGGATCAATCATGGGGATACCACAGCAGGAAATGGAGCGGCGATTCCCGGAGATTGCCGCGTTTGCAGAAATTGGGGATTTTATTGAACGGCCTGTAAAGCTGTATTCCAGCGGCATGTACGTCCGCCTTGCGTTTGCTGTTGCGACCAGCGTGGACCCCGACATACTGATAGTCGATGAGGCCCTCTCTGTCGGGGATCAGTACTTTCAGAAGCGCTGCATAGATCGGATCGAAGGTTTCAGGAAGTCCGGTAAGAGCATACTGTTTTGCTCTCACAATCTGTACCAGATCAGATTGATCTGCGACGAGGCCGTCTGGCTGAAGGATGGTGAGGTCGCCATGGCCGGAGAGGCCTCCAGGGTTATTGGAGCGTATCAGAACTATATGCGGGAGAGGGAGATGCCAAAGGCTTCTCCCGCCACGGTTGAGGTCGGACCAAGGACCTTTCCCTGGGTCTCAGGTGTACGGCTGAGCTGTGGTGACGAGGAGGGGGATCGGGATGAGTTCGTAACAGGAGACGAACTGGTCGTGACGGTCGCGTACGAGGTGCCTGATCCGCCAAGGGTTGTTCATGTGGGTGTCGTCATTGTCAGGAACGATTCGGTGCAGGTATTCGGCACCGGCACCCACGTCTCAGGCGTCAAACTCCCACCCCGTTCGAGCAGTTCAAGGATACGTTTTCCGGCACTTCCGCTTCTATCCGGTCAATACGCGATTTCAGTGTTCCTTCTTGATGAGCACGGAATTCACGTCTACGATGAAAAGGAGCGCGAGTTCAAGTTCCAGGTGACTCAGAATGTGCAGGCCCTGGGTCTGAGCTTCCTGGAACACCGTTGGGACGTGGAGGTCCCGCATGAGGCGAACGGCAAGTGGGGCTCTGACGATCACGCCGGCAACAAGCAGATAAACAATGCGTTAGGCATCGTCAAAGGATAACATGCACATATTCATGATCCGAAAAATGCACAAATCCCCTCTTTCCCCCTTTTGAAAGGAGGATGAAGGGGGTTTGTTGCTTTGGTAGATATAAATTCATTGTTGACGCCTCCTTACTCTGAGGGAGCGTGTTCATCTGGGGGCGGTGAGGTGTGCGTATACAAAGATCCTGCCGGACGCTTTACTATCCGCCCATATCAGGCCGGTGACGAACTCCGGATCCTCGATCTGTTCCGGCGCGTGTTCGGGGTAGAGCGATCGTGTGAGCACTGGCGCTGGAAATTTCGGGATAATCCCGCCGGTTCATACGTGCTGCGCGTGGCTGAGACGCAGGACGGTAGGCTTGTGGGGCAATATGCCCTATTGCCCGTCCGAACCCGATGGGGTCATGAGACGGTCACCTTTATCCAGGTCATCGATGTGATGGTCGATCCGCACTATCGGATGGGATTAAAGCGTCCCGGGCTGTTTTCGGTTCTGGCCGAACAGTCGGTGATGGCATTCCTCCGCGGCGGGCTGGCGTTGATCGGCTACGGGTTCCCGACACCGGAGGCGTTGCGGATCGGCGCGCGCGCTGTCGGGTATCATCCCCTGCATCCGATTCAGCGGCTGGTAAAAGACCTCACCGTTGCGAGCAGGCCCCGCTCCTTCCGGCCATGGTCCGTGAGGTGCGAGAGAGTTGCGCGTTTTGGAGATAATGTAGAGATGTTGTGGCGGCGATGCGCCTCCTCCTTTGACATTGCGGTCATACGTGATGCGGAATATCTGAACTGGCGATATGCCGACTGCCCTGATGTTGCATACACGATGGTTGCGGCCGGACAGCCGTGGAGCGGTATCCTGTCAGGGGCGGCAGTTCTCCGAATGGGATGGGCGGATCAGCCGATTGCGTGTCTGGCGGATTGGCTTGTTCCGCCTGACGCGACGTCGACGGCCGAGAGACTGCTGGCTCATTGTGAGGCGTTGGCTCGAGAGGCCGGCATGGAACGGCTCAGCGCCTGGTTTCCTCAACATGCCTGGCCGTATCGCTTTCTCTGCGAGCATGGGTATCGGGTGGAGCCCACCATATACCACCTGGTGGCCTTGGCCACCGATCCCATGGCCGACCTCGAGCGGGTCAGGGATCGCTGGTACTACACAATGGGAGATTCGGATATCTTTTGAGTGCCATGTGAGGCGTGAGATGCGGAGCGCAGGGTGAAGGGGTCGCCGAAGTATCCCCAGATCGTAGCCGGGCCGCCAAGAGGGTCGGTGTTGGTTTTGGCGCCGCATGCCGACGACGAGAGTTTAGGCTGCGGGGGAGCCATTGCGCTCCACCATCGACAGGGCGATCGGGTGAAAGTGGTCGTTGCCACCGATGGGGCGGCCGGCGACCCGCTGGGTCATTACCGGGGCTGCAATTATCGGGAGTTGCGTCGTAACGAGGCGAGGCGGGCCGCATCGATTCTCGGAATCGATGAGATCGAGTTTTGGGACTACCCCGATGGGAAGCTTGCTGAAGTGTCCGATCTGATGACGCGTATCACGGCATTGCTTGCGGCGGATCGACCGGATGTTCTCTACCGTCCTTCCACGTTGGAGGTGCATCCTGATCACCGGGCTCTCGGAGTCGGCGTTGAAGCGGCCCTCCAGGAGTATAGGCCGATATGTGGAGACTTCTGTTATGAGATTTGGGCGACGGTGCAGCCAACCCACGCCATAGACATCACACCTATCTGGGATGTAAAACGCCAAGCCGTTGAGCAGTATGAAAGCCAGCTCCGCTACAATGACCTTCTCTATATGATGGCCGGTCTGAATGCGTATCGAACCATCTTTGCCCCATGGGCTCGGTACGTGGAAGCGTTTCAGATAGGGTAGAGCCTCATGCGAACCCTCCAGATCGTGCACGGCTTTCCGCCGGAGTCGGTCGCCGGGACCGAGACCTATTGCGAGACCTTAAGTAGGTATCTTCTGGCGCGAGGGCATCAGTGCGAGGTGCTGACCGGTTCCGGCCGGCGCACAGCAAAGGCTATCCTGGCTGTCGAAGTACAGAACGGGCTGCGGGTGGCCCGTTATCTGAGAACCGAGGGACAGGCTCAGACCTGGAGAGACGAATACGACCCTGAAGCCGAGGCGCTTATCCGAGATCTGCTCTCGCGTGACCGGCCGGACCTCGTGCACCTCCACCATTGGCACCGGCTGACCAACAACCTGGTGACGATCTGTACGGACCTGGGCATCCCCGTGGTGGTGACGTTGCACGATGTCTGGACTACTTGCCCACGTATCCATCGGATCCACCGGGAGGGAGTGTTCTGCAAAGAGCCCCTTCTGACCGCACCGTGTCTACACTGTGTCGAGCGAACTCAATGGCAGACGGATCAGGAGGTCGTTGCTGCACTGGCATTACGTCAACAGATGGTGGAGGCGGAGCTTTCGCTGGCCTCGGCTCTCATCGTACCGTCAGAGGCGCATCGTTCATTGCTGCGTGAGCTGCTTGAGCTTCCGGAGAACCGCTTGATTGTTCTTCCGCATGGGAGTTCCCAGACCATCATCGCGCAGGATAGGCGGAAGCAACCATCAGCGTTCCGAAATCGACCGCTCCAGATCGGGCATTGGGGTTATTTCCTGTATCATAAAGGTACGCACCTGCTCCTGGAGGCGCTGCATCGTCTGGACGATCCGTCTGCCGTTCAGGTTCATTTGATCGGAACGGCCTTGGAGTCGGCATATGGGGAACGACTTCGCGATCTTGCGCGCGGGCTTTCGGTACAATTCCATGGCGCCTATCAGCCCGCCGACCTGCGGACGTTTGACCTTGATCTCGCCGTCTTCCCTTCCATCACCAGTGAATCCTATTCGTTTACCATTGATGAAGCGTTGTGGTTAGGGCTGCCGGTCCTCGTCTCGGACCGTGGTGCCCTCTCGGAGCGGATCGGGAAGGCAGGCCTGACCTTTCGGGCTGAGGATGCGGAGGATCTGGCCAGGTGCCTCCAGAGGATCCTGGACGCGCCGGAGGCGCTGGAGGCGATGCGCCTGGACATCCGGCTCGATACGCTCTTATCAATGGAGGCCCATGTCGCCGGGTTGGAGAAGATCTATGAGGATGCTGTTTGCTTGAACGTTCCCCGATTAAAAACGTCCACCCCTTATTTGAAGTTGCTTGCCAATGCAAGGCAACAGATCCAGGAGCGCGACGCGGCGTTATCGGCAGCTCACGCCGAGCGCGACGCGGCGTTATCGGCAGCTCACGCTGAACTCGCACGAGCCGAGCAGGCCATACAGCAAAAGGACACAGACCTACAACAGGTTCAACGGACCGTCGAGCGTCTTGATGCAGAGGCCCGCCATTATCGTGAATCGCTGGAAGCTATTGTGTCATCCACGGTGTGGAAGCTCACGGCGCCGATCCGATGGTTGCGCCACCCCATCCGCGCCTTACCCGGCAAAGATCGATTCGCGATAGATTTCGCACACCTGAAAGTCACGCTCAGAAAGGCCTATTTCTACCACCGAAAAATAGGTCTTCGGGCGACAGTGCGCAGAATTATCGTCGAGTTGCGCTCCCTTCACACCAAAGCCAGGGGTCCTGCTCTGTGCTCGTCTGAGTTATTGAATATCCACGATATCTACCCCATGCCCGGAGATATTTCCAGCCGGATTGCCGTCCACGCCCATGCGTACTACCCTGATTTGACAAAAGAACTCGCGTCGTATCTGAAGAATATGCCCTTCGCGTTTGACCTGTTCGTTTCGGTCTCGAATGATGAGGCGCGCGATGTCTGTCGTCAGGCATTTGCAGGGCTGCCACAGGCTCGTCGAGTCATTGTGGACGTTGTGGCAAATCGCGGCCGAGACATTGCGCCGATGGTATGCCATTTTGGCGGTCGACTGGCAACATACGACTACATCTGCCATCTGCACACGAAGAAATCGATGTATGCGCAGGGAAAAATGGATGGTTGGCTGGAGTATCTTCTGCGCCAGTTGATGGGAAGCGAGGATCAGGTTAGGCGGATTTTTTCCATGTTTCAAAGCGATCCAAGAGCCGGGATTATTTACCCTCAAAATTACGAGTATCTGCCCTACTGGGGCAATACCTGGCTATCCAATAAAGCGCTGGGCGCCCAAATGTGCCGGCAGATGGGAATCACAGATGTGCCGGAAGGGTATTTCGACTACCCTGCAGGGTCAATGTTCTGGGCTCGAAGCGAGGCCATTCGCAATCTTTTCTCGGCCGATATCAGACTGACGGACTTTCCCGAAGAGGCTGGTCAGACGGATGGCTCACTGGCGCACTGCATTGAGCGGTTGCTGGTTCTTGTGGCCAGACACGCCGGATATAAGCCGTTTATTCTTGCCGATCCCTTGTCACCAAGCTGGTCAAAGTGGAGATTCGACCGCTATATGGCCAGAACGCGTGATTATGTTAAAACAGCGTTGGAAGCAAAAGATATCAAAGTGATCGCCTTCGATATTTTCGATACACTGCTTGTTCGTCCGGTTCTCCATCCCGAAACCGCAAAGACGATCATTGGCCACCGCAACCGGGAAATGGCCGGGACCGATTTTGCCGGGCTACGGGCGAAGGCGGAAGCACTGGCGCGCTCGCGTGTGGGGCGAGACGTGGGGCTTGAAGACATTTATGCTGAGTTTGCGTCACTGACAGGCAAGCAGGTCGATGAGGTTGGGTATCTCCGGACCCTGGAGGAGGAAATAGAACGACACCTGGTTTCTCCTCGACCTGAGTGTATAGATATGTTCAACCATGCGATACGTAGCGGCAAACGTGTCGTTCTTGCGAGTGACATGTTTTTGCCTCGTCCTATTATTGAGAAAATGCTCTCGGAGAACGGGATCGCGGGATATCATGCGCTCTATGTGTCCTCGGATATCGGTGTTCGCAAGGATACCGGAGAGTTGTACCGGTTAATGCTGGAACGGGAACGGATTGCCCCGGACGAACTCCTGATGGTGGGCGATAACGAACACTCTGATGTGCAGGTCCCGATGAATGTCGGAATTCAAGTATGCCACGTGTTGCGGCCGATCGAAGTTGCCAGGGCATTGCCGAGATTCTCCGGGATGATCGAATGGACTCGAACGGAAGGAGGTCTGGACGAACAGTTGGTATTGGGTCTGGTGATCAAACGACTGTTTCAGCCGGTCTTTTATGAGCAATTTGATCCTGCCCGTCTGATTCCCGGTGAGCCGGAGGATATTGGCTATGGCGTCGTCGGTCCAGTCGCCCTGAGTTTCTGTGTATGGTTGATGGACCGGGCAAAAGCGGACGGCATCGAAAAACTGTATTTCCTCGCCCGCGAGGGCCAGTTGCTCAAAGAGATCTACGATCGGGTCGCGATGCACCGCGAGGATGCCATCCCCTCCGAGTACCTTGTGTTATCCAGGCGCGCCGTCACGGTGCCGATGATCGAGTCGTTCGACGACATTTGCAGGATCGCCAAAGCCTCCGAGTACTTTCCGAACGACCTGAAGGCATTCTTCAGGTACCGATATGGGGTGCTGTTGGATGATCACGATGTCCATGAACTCTGTCGGAAGGGGCTCTGGCAGACTGGACGTTTGGTGGAGGTGAAAGGCGATATTCGCCACCTGAAGCCGGTGCTGGAAGCACTCATGGAGAAGATTACGGCCCGCAGCCGCGCAGAGCGTCCCAGCCTAATCGCCTATTTGAACCGTGTCGGACTCCATACGACGTCGGCGGTGGCGGTTGTCGACGTCGGCTATTCGGCGACCATCCAGGGTATGCTGTCCGGGTTCCTGCATAAACCGATTCACGGCTTCTACATGCTCACATCCGCAGCGTCGCGGGAGGTCTGCGAACGGTACGGCGTGTTCGCGCACGGCTACTACGGGAGTCGGATCGCCGGCGGCGATCCCAACATATCCCCTCTCTGGCGAAGGAGCTTTGAGCTGGAGACCTTTTTGAGCTCCGACGACCCCCAAGTCATCTGTTATGATCTGGGCACCGAGGGCCAACCTCATGCGGCGCACCAAAGCCTGTTGCCCGGCGAACAAGGGTCTTCGGACATACGGCGCAAGATTCGTCGTGGCGTCTCCTCGTTTGTCGACGACTTCCTTGCGCTGCAGCGCAACGTCTATCCGGACCTCAGGTTGTCGTCGCGTCTCCCCGAAATGCTGTTCGGGGAGTTTGTCGAGCACATGTCAGGGGCGGAACGGGAGATGATATCGGGTCTCGTCCTGGATGATCACTATTGTGGACGCGGTACGGTTCCGCTTGGTTGAAGACGGGTCAGCGGGTGACCGTTGAGAATGATGATACAATCTGCTCCCAAAGTCAGCGTGATTGTTCCGCTCTATAATCACGAGTTGTATGTAGAGGAAGCACTCCGTTCCGTCCTGGAACAGTCCTTCCGGGATCTTGAGCTCGTCATCGTCAATGACGGCTCAACGGACGGCTCCGAGGCTGTTGTCGAACGCATCGATGATCGGCGCATACGATACTATAGGCAGGAGAATCGAGGGGCTCATGATGCGTTAAACAGGGGCATCGGCTTGGGCCCGGGGGGCTATATTGCCATCCTCAACTCGGATGATCTCTATTACCCGGGACGAATTGCGGACGCGCTGAATATCTTGGAGCGTGATCCTGAGGTCTCAGCAGTCTTCACCTACATTGAGCTGATTAACGCGCAGGGTGAGTCGTTAGGGGTCAAACGAGGCGCCGAGGACAACTGGTCCGGGCAAAGCGCTGAGAGCTCGTTTCGAGAGGAGCACGATACCGTACTTGATCTGCTGGCGGGGAACTTCCTTCATACCACCTCGAATCTGATCTGCCGAAGGGAGGTATTTGATCGAATCGGTCTCTTCGCGAATCTCCGCTATACGCATGATTATGAGTTTTGCTTGCGACTCTGCGCGCGGTCCAGAGTCGCCATGATTCAGACCCCGTTGCTCAGGTATCGTTTCCATCAGTCCAACACGCTGAGCGAGGACGCCGCAGCCTCGCAGTTTGAAACGGGCATGGTTCTTGCGGATTTCTTCCTGACCTACGACGTGGGCAAGATGTTGGGAGAGGGACCACGGCGGTTTCAAAGGCTCGCTAAACTCTACAACTCGGTGCGAACGTATGAAACCGATCGGATCATCATACTGTTGCTTGTATTGGGCTTCAAGGGAAATTGGCAGGGCAAATTCTGGGAGGTATTTGCAGCCGATCAACAGAATCCGTTTAGAGAGGCCTGTATAGACAGTTTGACACACACACGCGACCTTTGTACCGTCAAGGAGACCCTCAGGTGGCAGCAGGGGCAGACGGAGCACTGGTGGGCAAGGGCGGAGGAATTACGGCACGCTCTCGAACAGCGCGAGATCGCCGTCGCGGAGTTCGATAAGCGGAGCCGAGAATCAGCGGAAGAGCTACGATGCGCGCTCGAACAGCGCGACACCGCTCTAGCGGAGCTTGAGGCGCGAAGTCGAGAACAGCATGCGCGCATCGAGGAGCTTCGGGCCAAAGAGGCCGTTCTCAACGAGGTTCTTGCGTCCCAGCAATGGAAGTGGCTCCAAAAACTGAACAGGGTGCGCTCGGTCGTGCGCCGCGTGCGAGGCATAGGGCAGGCGTGATCTCGATGCGGCCTTGCGACCTGCGAGACAGCTGTTCGGCAGCAGGCATGATGGGACATAGGGGTCCCACCGATGGGAATCAGCGCGGGAACGCAGGAGAGGAGCAGGGGACAACATGATCCATCCGGCCGTAGCCATCATTACGAGGACGAAAGACAGGACGGTGCTTTTGCGGCGTGCCATCGAAAGCGTCCTGTCTCAAACCTTTCAGGACTGGATCATGGTAATCGTGAATGACGGCGGGGTGAGAGTGCCTGTAGATGAATTGGTTGAGGCGCAGCAGGATCGCTTCAGGGGTCGGTCCCGCGTGATCCATAACGAAACGTCTCTTGGGATGGAGGCCGCATCGAACATCGGTCTCAAGGGATCGGAAAGCCGCTATGTCGTCATCCATGATGACGATGATTCGTGGCACCCGATGTTTCTGGAGCGATGCATCGGATTCCTTGGCACGAATGCTTATCCTCGTATAGCGGGAGTCATCACCCACACACATCGAGTGCTGGAGCGGATCAAACATGATCGGGTCATCGTTGAGGGGAAAGAGCCATTCAATACATGGTGTAAATCGGTGACGATCTATCGAATGGCGGCAGGAAATATCTTTCCGCCGATCTCCTTTATGTACGAGAGGCGGGTGCTTGAGCAGATCGGCCACTACCGGGAAGATCTGCCGGTTCTGGGTGATTGGGAGTTCAATCTGAGGTTCATGAGGCGGTACGATATCTTCCTGATCCCTGAGGTATTGGCCTTCTATCATCATCGACTTGATGCAACAAGCGGTGTCTTCAGCAACTCGGTGATTGGAGCTAACGACAAACATCTGATCTACGATACCCTGTTACGGAATGAGCTGCTTCGTGAGGATCTCGATAATAACCGGATCGGAATCGGATATCTCACGAACATCAGTAAGAGCTTTGAACTCCTTTATGGTCAGTTATCGTCGATCACTGATGTGATGGATCGTCTGAGGAGAATCCAGTGGCTCAAGCGACTTCTGAAGAAGGGGCTCAGGTAGCGTGAGTCCCGGATCCGCCTTCGGGCTGTTGTGTCAACGTCACCTGCCGATTCGGGATCGCCGGGGAAGGCTCTAAGCGATGAATGAAAATATCCGTTCACTCGTAGAGCAGGCCGGGCATGTCTCCTTCGATGTCTTTGATACGGCGGTACTCCGGATCGTCAAAGAACCGGCCGATCTGTTCGATCTCGTTGAGGGGTGGTATAGGGCCACGGTTGGTCCTCTCACGTCTCGCTTCAGAGCGGTACGGGTCGAATCGGAAAGGTTGGCGAGAGAGCGGGCGTGGACGCGGAGCAGCCGCACCGAGATTACGCTGGACGACATCTACCAATGTATGGAAGAGGGGTTCGGTGTGGCGCATGAGACGGCTGTGACGCTCAAGGATCTCGAGGTGGCGGCGGAGCTCAAGGGATGCACGAGGAACGACGAGATCTATGCGATCTATCGCTATTGCCTTGATACGATGAGACCCGTTCTGTTCGTCTCAGATATGTATCTGCCATGCGAGGTAGTCCGACAGATCCTGCATCGGTGCGGCTATGAGCGGTTTCAGTATCTGTTTGTCTCGTCGGCCCTCGGGGCGACTAAGGCCTCAGGGAGCCTATACGAACACATCCTGAAAGAACTCGGCTGTCACCCTCAAGCAATCCTCCATATCGGAGATCATGACGATTCGGACGTCACCATGGCCCGGCGACACGGCCTGGCGACATACCGTTATGAGAAGTGCGGGGAAAGGGTGCGGCAGCTTGATCATCACAGACGCCATCGTCTGGAGCGGTGTGCGTCGCTCAGCGAGGGGGAGGGGTGTGTCGAGGCATCGATCTATGTGGCGACGGTCCTCCGCCGCCTGCTGGTGAACGGGTCGATCCGGCATGAGGGATCGGACGATCCGTTTTGGTACGAGTTCGGCTACATCTCTGCGGGTCCTCTCTTTTTCGGCTTTATCGGTTGGCTGCTCGCCCGTGCCGTTGAGGATCGGGTGGAGACGCTCTATTTCCTGTCGCGGGATGGACAGATCCTCAAGCGGGTGTACGATTACGTGTCGCCGTGGGTTGAGCATGCTCCTCCCTCGGAATACCTGTATGCCTCTCGAAGAGCCCTCAATGTACCCGCGATCACCGAACTCGATGAGCGGACACTGGATTTCCTGGTCAGCGGAACCAGTATTCTGAGAGTGACCCAGTTCTTGGAGCGACTCGGACTTGACCCAAGCCTCTTCACAGGGGCTGTTCGAGAAGCCGGTTTCTCGGGCCTGGACCAGCGAGTGCGGACAGGGACCGATTATGTGAGATTGCGGACCCTCTTCAGATCGATCGCCGACGAGATCAGGCACGTTGCGGTGGGGGAGCGATCCATCCTCCTCGACTATTTCCGTCATGTAGGAATCCTTGAGAAAAAGCGAATCGGCATTGTGGATATCGGTTGGCACGGGACCTTGCAAAACTCGATCAGCACGCTCCTCAGTCTGTCAGGGCGAAAGGCGGAAATCAGGGGATATTATCTGGGAACCTTCAGTCCGGCGAGGGCCATGTGTGAACGAGGGCAGGAGATGGCCGCGTACCTGTGTGAGTATGGTGAGCCGGAGTCTCGCCATGCGATGATCAAACTGTGCGTTGAGCTGTTCGAGTTTCTCCATCTTGCACCGCATGGGAGCGTGCTCCGGTTTGCTCGTCGTAACGGACATGTGGCGCCGGTACTGGAAGAGAACGACCTCGAAAAACCAAAGATGGCAAAGTCCTGCGCTGTGCAGCGAGGCGCGTTGGATTTCGTCAAGGAATTTGGAGCGGTCTGGCAGCAGTTTCGCTTTCTGAACATGTCGCCTGATCTGGCGCTGCAGCCGTTGATGGAGGTTTTGCGGGATCCGACCGTGACGGAGGCCGTGAGGTTAGGTGATCTGGAGCATGCGGAAGGATTTGGGAATGTCTATCAACAGCGATATATCGCCAAGCCTCCCGGAGCGCTGACGGCGTTGATCAATCCTCGAAGTCTAGTCGATCGATATCGGCAAGCCTTCTGGAAGACAGGGTATATGAAGCGACTGCGGTCATTTGGTGGACTCGTTGGCGACTGATCAGCAAAGGCCGCCGGCAAGGCATCCCGGTCGTGGCTTCCCGACATCAGGAGTTCCATTCCCCAACCTTCGGCTCCAACCCTGGAGGGTAGCATGACGACGCTCCTGATCGGTGCCAATGGACAGTTGGGAAGCGAGTTGCGGCAGGCGTTCAGCGATGGTGATCTGGTGCCGCTGACGCATGCCGAGTTCGAACTGGCTGACCGGACGCAGGTGTGGGATATGTTGCGCAAGTATAGTCCACACCTCATCCTCAATACCGCCGCCTATCATCGTGTCGATGAGTGCGAGGACTTCCCTGAGCGCGCATTTGCCGTCAACGCGATTGCGGTGAGGAATCTCGCCATCGCCACGAAGGAGATTGGGGCGACGCTCGTTCACTTCAGCACTGACTACGTCTTTGACGGACGAATGCGCACCCCGTACCGGGAAGCGGACCAGCCTCGGCCGCTGAGCGTCTACGCGACCTCGAAGCGTGCCGGCGAGTACTTCGTCCAGGCAATCCTTGAGCGGTATTACCTTATCCGAACCTGCGGGCTATACGGCGTGGCAGGCCGCTGCAACAAGACGGGAAATTTTGTCGAAACGATGCTTCGACTGGCAGCGGCCGGGCGTAAGATCGATGTGGTGGGAGATCAGATTGTTACCCCGACAAGCGCCAAGGAATTGGCGCATAAGGTCCGACGGTTAGTAGAAACCGACGCCTACGGGCTCTATCACATTACCAACAACGGCGAATGCTCCTGGTATCAGTTTGCCGGGGCAGTGTTTGAACTGTCCGGTGTCCAGGCCCATCTACATGAAACAACCAGCGCCGCCTTCGGCGCGCGCGCCGTCAGGCCGGCCTATTCGGTCCTGGAGAACGCGAATCTTCGCTCGCTCGGTCTCGATGATCTGCGGCACTGGCGCGACGCCCTTTCAGAGTATCTGACTGAACGCGGGCGGTTGCAAGCGGTCTGAGACCAGCTGGTTCACGTTGCTTGACAGTCGCATACTTGAGTATTAGAGTGTGCGATGAGGTGATGCTATCATGAGGACAACAATTGAGCTGACCGACGACCAGCGGGCAAGACTTCTTGCGCTGGCAGCGAAACGACGGCTTCGTGGTTACTCGGTCTTGATTCACGAAGCCCTCGAACGGTACCTCGAAGAGACGCCGAACGGGGGGCGGGCGAGGGCAGCGGCCAGGGCTGCGCGGAAGGTGCGGGGCACGCTTTCGGAGAATGAGGCCGAACGGATGCGACAACGGATCGCGGAGCTGTGGAAGCGGTGGCGATAAGATTCGTTCTGGACAGCGATGTCATGATCGATCTGTTCGCCGGGCAGGAGCCGGCCGGCTCGGTCATTCCGAACCTGTTGGAGATGGAGCTGGCGGGTACAACAGCCGTCACAGCCTATGAGCTCTATTCCGGCGCTTCACGTGCGAGTGAACGGGAGTGGCTCGATGCCTTCCTAACGACGCTCACGATTTTTCCTCTGGATACGCAGTCGGCGAGACGCGCCGGGGCCATCGATCTGTCGCTCAGGCGGCGTGGCGGGCCGATCAATCCCGGCGATAATCTGATCGCCGGGATCTGCCTGACGCACGATCTCGCCCTAGTTACCCGGAATGTCAGCCACTTCCGTCGAATTGCCGATTTGAAGGTTGTTACACCGGCGGATCTGTTCGGGACGGGTTAAGGTGTTGTTGTGAGGGGGAAGACGTTGTGACTGATCCACGGGTGGCGGTGGGGATCATCAATTACGGCGACTATCGCCATCTTCCCGCCTGTCTGGACAGTATCAAGCGGCAGTCGCTTTCTCCCGCACGGATCATCCTGCTCGACAACCAGAGTCGCGCCGATGAGATCGGCCGCATCGGCAGGGCCTACCCGGAGGCGCAGATTCTGTCGATGAGGGAGAACCTGGGGTACAGCGGCGGAGCGAATCGCATCATCCGGGAGGCGAATGAAGACGAGGATATCTTCCTGCTCAACCCCGATGTGGTGCTCGATCAGCGGCACCTGGAGGAACTGGTCCGGGCGATGCAATCGAATCCCGGCGCCGGCGCTGCGGGCGGCAAGCTCATGTTGGGCGATTCCCAAGTCGTTGGTGGACCGCGGGATGATGCACCGCGTCTCCTTGACACCACAGGCCACCTGATCTTCAGAACTCGGCGGATTATCGATCGGGGCCACGGTGAATCGGATGTGGGCCAGTATGACAGACCCGAGGAGATCTTTAGCGTCTGCGGGGCGGCGGTCCTCTACCGCCGGTCGATGCTCGAGGATGCCAGGATCGATGGGGAGTGTTTCGACGAGGACTTTTTTGCCTACAAGGAGGACGTCGATATCTGCTGGCGGGCTCAGTTGCTTGGATGGACCGCTCTCTACCACCCGGCGGCGACCGCCTATCATCTGAGGGGATGGAAGCGCGGCGACAATCGGCGGCGCGTCCCCTGGCTCCGGAAATACCATTCCTTTAAGAATCATGCGTTGATGATGATCAAGAATGAACTTCCGGCCCTGTTGCGGCGGGATTTGCTGCCGATTCTCTGGCTGGGGACGTGCGCCATGGCCTATGTGACCCTCGCGGAACCTGCTCTGTGGAAGTCGGTGTTGGATCTGAAGCGATATTGGCCGAGGGCTCGTCACAAGCGAGGTATCATCATGGCTCGCCGCCGCGCCTCAGCGGACCGGATGGGCCGCTGGTTCGTATAGGCGCATGATGTCGGCTGAGGCGAACGTTGCGCTGATTCACGACTGGCTGACGGGGATGCGCGGAGGAGAGCGATGCCTGGAAGCGCTCTGCGAGCTCCTTCCGACAGCGGATATCTTTACCCTGCTGCACGTACAGGGAAGCGTATCGAAGACCATCGAACAGCGGCGGATCCGGACGTCGGTCATTCAGACGTTGCCGTTTGCCGCGACCCACTATCGCTACTATCTGCCCCTCTTTCCGTGGGCCATCGAGCAATTCAAGCTCGATGGATACGATCTGATCCTCTCCAGCAGCCACTGTGTGGCGAAAGGGATCAAGCCTCCGCCACAAGCGCTGCACATCGCGTATCTGTACACCCCGATGCGATACATCTGGGATATGCAGGATGCCTACGTCGCCTCCGGTCGGATGGGTCCGGTGTCCAGACTGATGCTGCCCGCCATCGCCGGACGGTTACGGCGGTGGGATATCGCGGTCAACACCAGGGTTGATCACTTTATTGCTATCTCATATTATGTAGCGGATCGGGTCCGCCGCCATTACGGTCGGGAGGCTATCGTCATCTATCCTCCGGTCGAGACCGCCCGGTTTCATATCGCCGAGCGGACGGATGACTACTACCTGGCGGTCGGCGCCTTCGCCCCCTATAAGCGGATCGACCTGGCGATCGAGGCCTTTAACCGCTTGCGGCGACGCCTGGTGATCGTGGGTGAGGGACAGGAGGGGAGTCGCCTGCGGCACATGGCAGGTCCTACTATCGAGTTTCTCGGGTGGCGATCCGATCGCGAGGTCGCCGACCTTCTCAGCCGCTGCCGTGCGCTGGTCTTTCCGGGTGAAGAAGACTTCGGCATTCTCCCTGTAGAAGCGATGGCCTGTGGACGGCCGGTCATTGCGTATGGGAGGGGCGGCGTGACGGAAACCGTGATTCCGCTGGAGCGTTCAGCGTTCAGCGTTCAACGTTCTGGGTTGCAGAACGCCTTCAGCCTTCAGCCTTCAGCCTTCAGCCTCGGACCTCAACCTCCCACCGGCGTGTTCTTCTATGAACAGACCGTCGAGGCGCTGGTTGATGCGATTGATCTTTTTGAGCGCTCATCCGATCGTTTCGATCCGGAGGCGCTTCGCGCGCACGCCCTCACGTTCGACCGTTCGATCTTCGAGAAGCGGATCGCAAGCTATATCGATGAACGTCTTGAGGAATGGACACGTGGGGGGCGCCGTCGTCGGCCATGCTGAAACGCCATAGCCAGTTTATCGAAAGTCTCATGCTGATTGCCGATCTGCTGGTGATCAGCGCCAGTTGGCTCGGGTCGTACTATTTCCGCTTCTATTGGGGGCCGGTTCAAGTCTATCGCGACATTCCTGACGTCCGTCCGTACCTCCTCCTGCTCGGTCTCATCATCATCGTTTGGGGGATCGCGTTTAAAGCCTTCGGGTTGTATCGTCCCAAGCGCATCTCCTCACGGCTTGCTGAGGTGAGGGATATCGCGAAGGCCTGTACGCTCGCGGTGTTGATCCTGATTGCGGCCACCTTCTTTCTGAAGCAGTTCGAGTTCTCGCGGGTTGTGATTCTCTATTTTTGGATCTTCAGTATCGTGTCGGCCAGCCTTGTCAGGAGCAGCTTCCGCGAGGTGCTCCGCATGACGAGACGTAAAGGATACAATCTCCGGCATGTTCTGATTGTCGGCGACGGGGTGTTGGCGCGACAGGTCGTAGAAAGGATCCGCGTACGCCCGGAATTGGGGTTACGTATCAGGGGACTCCTGGTTGGAGATCCGGGGATGGTCGGACGACAGGTTGACGAGCTGAGCGCGCTCGGCACCTATGAGCAGGCGGGAGAGCTGGCGGAAGAGCTGTCGATCGATAGGGTCTTTATCGCCATTCCACTGGAGGCCTACGGACGAATGGAGGGGATCCTCCGAGGTCTGGAGAATGGGACTGCCGCCGTCCACGCCGTGCCGGATCTTCATCAGTTCATGACCTTGCGTGGCGGGGTGGAGGAGTTTGACGGCCTGCCCCTTATCAGCCTGCAGGACTCGCCCCATTACGGGTGGAGCCTGGTCGGCAAACGGGCGATAGATCTGGTGTTGTCGAGCGTCACTCTCCTGGTCATCGGACCGCTGTTGCTCCTCGTTGCGGCCATCATCAAGTTCACATCGCCGGGCCCGGTCCTGTACCGTCAGGAGCGCATGGGTCTCGACGGCAGAACCTTCCATATGTTGAAGTTCCGGTCGATGCGGGACGAGGCTGAAGAGGAGACCGGCCCGGTGTGGGCCGCGCGCGACGACGAGCGTCGAACGGGGGTCGGCGCCTTACTTCGTCGAACCTCGCTGGATGAACTGCCGCAACTGGTCAATGTGTTGAAGGGGGAGATGAGTCTGGTTGGTCCCCGGCCGGAGCGGCCGGTCTTTATAGAGGAGTTTCGAAAGCGGATCCCCCGGTATATGCTTCGACATAAGGTGAAGGCGGGCATCACCGGGTGGGCTCAGATCAACGGGTGGAGGGGCGATACCTCAATCGAGAAACGGATCGAGTGTGACCTGTTCTATATTGAGAACTGGTCAATATTTTTCGATCTAAGGATTCTCTGGCTGAGTTTCTGGAAAGGGTTCATTCATAAGAATGCGATCTGATAGTGTCTAGTGTCAAGTGTTGAGTTGAATACCCGCACCTCAAGACTCTGCACTCAACACTCAACACTGCAAACCGTGTTTGCTCGGGAGGTCTCATGAAAGTACTGGTGACGGGTGGCGCGGGATTCATCGGGTCTCATGTTGTAGATGCCCTGGCGAAAGAGGGCCATGACGTTGCTGTGGTCGATGACCTCTCGAAGGGGAAGCGAGAACAGGTACATCCTTCGGCACGCTTTTACCAGGTAGATATTCGTAATCGTCAGGTCCTCGAGGAGGTCTTTCGTGCCGAGCGTCCAGAGGTCGTCAATCATCATGCGGCCCAGGGTAACCTGCGCCGGTCGATGACTGAACCGTCGTTTGACGCCTCCGTCAATATCGTCGGCTCGCTGAATCTGTTCGAGCTGGCCCTCGCCTGCACGGTGAGGAAGTTCGTGTTCATCTCGTCGGGGGGGGCGGTCTATGGCGAACCCCAGCGGCTGCCTGTCGATGAACGTCATCCGACCTGTCCGATGTCCGCGTACGGGCTCAGTAAATACACTGTAGAGCAGTACCTGCGTCTCTTCGATGGGTCCGGGTTGGATTATACGATCCTGCGGTACGCGAATGTGTACGGTCCGCGGCAGGATCCCACCGGCGAGGCCGGTGTCGTAGCGATCTTCAGTCGGCAGATGCTCGCCGGCGAGCGTCCGACGATTTTCGGCGACGGTACCAAGACCAGGGACTACGTTTACGTTGGTGATGTTGTTGCGGCGAACCTCTTAGCCATGACGGGGAAGGGGGCCTCAGGTCGAAGCTATAATATAGGTCTGGGGCGCGAGGTCAGCGATTGGCAGATCTTCGAGTTGGTACGGAGCGCGGTTGGCGCCACGCTGGAGCCGATTCTGGCAACCAAACGACCCGGAGAGATCGATAGAATCTGCCTGGACGCCTCCTTAGCCAAGACAGAGCTGGGCTGGGAGCCGGCCATGTCCCTTGAGGAGGGAATGGCCAGAACCGTTGCGTTTTATCGTGGGTAAGTGCACTCCGTGGCAGGGGAGAAAGACGTTGAATTTTCTCACGATTTCAGCTACCCTGACCCATAATCGGCATTAGTCAAAAAGGCTTCGACAGGGAGTATCACTATTCGATATCCACAGATTGTGACCCGTTTTCCCCGGAAGCAGCTTCTCGTCCTGGGTGATATCATGGTGGACGAGTATATCTGGGGGAGCGTGTCGCGGCTATCTCCGGAGGCCCCGGTTCCGGTCGTGGAGGTAAAGGCCGAGAGTTTTCGTCTGGGGGGCGCGGGCAATGTAGCGGCCAACATTCAATCCTTAGGCGGACGAGCGATCCTGGCAGGGGTCGTCGGCAATGATCTGCCTGGGGAGCGACTGATTCAGGAGATTGAGGCTGCCGGGATCAAAAGCGATGGGGTGGTGGTAGACCGCGCGCGCCCGACCACCATCAAAACCCGAGTGGTTGCGGGGAGCCAACAGATCGTTCGGTTCGATCGGGAGAGTATGTCGGATCTCTCGAAAGAGGCGGCGGATCGGCTGCTTGAGGTGGTGACGAGCCGGCTTGCTGAGGCGGATGCCGTGCTTATCTCGGATTACGCGAAGGGAGTGATCAGTAAGCGGGTTGCCAGACAGATCCTCTCTCTGGCGCGGCGTCATCGGAAAATCGTCATCGTCGATCCGAAAGTCCACCACTTTCCCCTCTACAAGGGGGCGACCGTCATTACCCCCAATCATCACGAGGCCTTAGCCTTCGCCCATCTTCCCGCATGGGGACAAGAAGATCTCCTGGCTGTTGCGGGAAGGGAGTTACTTCGAAAACTCGAAGTCAAGGCCATATTGATCACGCGGGGAGAGGCCGGGATGTCGCTCTTCGAGGATGGACGGGTGACGCATATTCCGGCAGTGGCGAAGGAGGTCTATGATGTCACAGGGGCGGGAGACACTGTTCTGGCAGCCTTTGCCCTGGCTATGGCATCGGGTGCCTTCCTGCGAGAGGCGGCCGTCATTGCCAATCATGCCGCCGGTGTCGTCGTGGGGAGAGCCGGAACGGCAACGATCAGTCGTGAAGAGCTGCTGGACGCATTAAAATACGGGTCTGGATAAGCGATCAGCTTTCAGTGATCAGCAGTCAGCTCTTCTGAAACGTCGCCGGTTTTTGTCTGAAGCTGACGGCTGAGTGCTGACGGCTGACAGCTATTTTCCGAGGAATACTATGGCGACCAAGTTCATCTTTGTGACCGGCGGCGTATTGTCATCGCTCGGGAAGGGGTTGGCCTCCGCTTCCATCGGTTGTTTGTTGGAAAGCCGCGGCTTTAAGGTGACCATACTGAAATGCGATCCCTACATCAACATAGATCCCGGGACCATGAACCCGTTCCAGCACGGGGAGGTGTTTGTCACCGATGATGGCGCAGAGACCGATCTTGACCTGGGCCATTATGAGCGGTTTACCGACCATGTGATGACCAAGGCCAACAATGTGACCGCCGGGCAAATCTATCATTCGGTCATCACCAAAGAGCGGCGTGGGGACTACTTGGGCGCGACCGTTCAGGTGATCCCGCATATCACCGACGAAATCAAGCGCGCGATTCACCGGGTGGCAGCGGGTGTGGATGTTGTCATTGTTGAGGTCGGCGGGACGGTCGGCGATATCGAGAGTCTGCCCTTCCTTGAGGCGATTCGGCAGTTCAGGAACGACGTCGGGCGCGAGAACGTGCTGTATATCCATCTGACGTTGGTGCCGTATATCGCGCCGGCCGGCGAACTGAAGTCGAAACCGACTCAGCACAGCGTGAAGGAGCTGCTTCAGATCGGGATTCAGCCTGATATCCTGCTGTGCCGGACGGATCGGCTCCTTCCAAAAGACCTAAAGGCCAAGGTTGCGCTGTTCTGCAACGTCTCCGAAAAGGCGGTGATCACCGCGAAGGATGTGAACAATATCTATGAGGTGCCGCTGGTCCTGCGCAGTGAAGGGCTGGATGCCATTATTGTCCAGATGCTCGGCCTGCCGGATGCCGAGGCCGACCTGAGTGCCTGGGAGGCCATCGTTCGAAAGGTCAAGGAACCCACGACCGGCGTGACGATCGCAGTGGTCGGGAAATACCTTGAGCTGAAAGATTCGTACAAAAGCCTGACCGAGGCCATCATCCACGGCGGCATCGCCAACGATTGTCGAGTTCATATCAAGGCGATAGACGCAGAGACGGTGGCGCGCGACGGTCCAAAGGAGCATCTACACGATGTTGCCGGTATCTTAGTTCCTGGGGGCTTTGGAAATCGTGGGGTTGAGGGGAAGATTGCGGCGATCGCCTTTGCCCGCGAAGAGCACATCCCGTTCTTCGGAATCTGCCTGGGGATGCAGTGCGCGGTTATCGAATTTGCCAGACACGTATGCGGCTTACAGGGCGCCAACAGCCGCGAGTTTGACCCGAACTCTCCTCACCCGGTCATCGATCTCATGCCTGAACAGCGAGGGATTACCAGCTTGGGAGGGACGATGCGACTGGGCGCGTACCCGTGCCGTATCGTCGTACCGTCTATCGCCCACCAGGCCTACGGGACCACTGAGATCAGCGAACGCCATCGCCATCGTTATGAGGTGAACAATGACTATCGGGACATTCTGGAGCGTCATGGCATGCGATTGAGCGGGTTTTCGCCGGACAATATGCTGGTAGAGATGATCGAGCTTCCCGATCATCCGTGGTTCGTTGGCGGACAATTCCATCCCGAGTTCAAATCGTGTCCCAAGCGACCTCACCCGCTGTTCCGTGAGTTCATCAAGGCTTCGCTGCAACGGCAGGAGACTAGGGTCTAGGGGAGAGGGTCTAGGAAGGAATTCCCTAAACTCTAAACCCTAAACCCTTCGCCCAATGGCACTCACAAGACAGGTTCAGATCGGTAAACTCACGCTGGGCGGTGGAGCGCCGCTTCTCCTGGTGGCCGGCCCATGTGTCATTGAGAGCGAGGATCACCTGCTCAGGGTCGGTGAGGCGATCAGGACGGTCTGTGAGACATGCCGAGTTCCCTTCATCCTGAAGGCCTCTTATGATAAGGCGAATCGGTCGTCAGGCCGTTCGTTCCGCGGTCCGGGTCTAGAGGAGGGGCTTCGCATCCTGGAGCGGGTCAAGGCGAAGCTGGATGTGCCCGTGATCTCCGACGTCCACGACATACAGCAGATATCGGCCGCGGCTCAGGTGCTGGATATTCTTCAGATCCCGGCGTTCTTGTGTCGGCAGACCGACCTGCTTGTCGCCGCCGCAAGGTCAGGTAAACCGGTCAATGTGAAGAAGGGACAGTTTCTATCGCCATGGGATGCCGGCAATATTGTGGAGAAGCTCCGATCCGCCGGTTCTGAGGCGATCATTCTGACGGAGCGGGGAAGCAGTTTCGGCTACAACAACCTGGTGGTGGACATCCGTTCGCTCCCGATCATGCGCAGTTTCGGCTATCCGGTCCTGTTCGATGTCACCCACAGCGTACAACTGCCTGGCGGGGCGGGCGATGCCTCGGGAGGACAGCCGGAATTTGTCCCCTATGTTGCGCGCGCCGCTGTGGCGGCAGGGGTCGATGGGCTCTTTATGGAGGTCCATCCCGATCCCGCCAATGCGCCGAGCGACGGCCCTACCATGCTCCGGCTCGATGCGCTTCCGGGACTGCTGAATCAGTTGACCGCAATTGAGCGTGTGGTCACACCATACGTCAACGGATGACAGGGTATAGGGTACAGGGGGTAGGGTGTAGGGTGTAGGGTGGAAGAGAAACGAAGTTCTCCAACGATCTATGCGTGTTGCTACCCGACACCCCGCACCCGGCACTGAAAGATGCAAACTCCCCTGCAACAATTCCTTCGCGTGCTTCGCTGCGCCGCTCCCTACCGGGCGCGGGTCATTCTTGCCGTCGTTTCCCTGATCCTCATCGCCGTCCTCAATGCGGTGTCTATCGGTTCGCTCCAGCCGATCTTTGACGGTCTCTTCGCCGCGGAGGGCATCGGATCAGGGATCAGTCTGCCTGATCCGATCATGACCCTGCTCGGACATCGGCTGGTCCGGTTTCAGGCGTTCCTCCAGGCTCATCGGATCAGCACCCTCACCTTTATCGGCGGGGCCCTCTTCTTCGTCTTTGTGGCGAAAGGCGCGCTTATTTACATCCAACAACTGCAACTACGGTATGTGGCGGAGGGGATTCAGCGGGATATCCGAAACGATCTGTACACGCATCTGCACGCGCTGTCCCTCGGCTTTTTTACGCGACGCTCGACAGGCGAGATCATGTCCCGCCTCAGCTCTGACGTCGAAAGCCTTGGCGACGCTTCGACCGAACTCTTCCGTAACGCCCTGAGGGAGCCGTTCAATATTGTCGGGCTCATCGTATTGCTCTTTCTGATCAAGTGGCAGCTCGCGATCCTGTCGTTGCTCGTCCTGCCGGTGGCGCTCCTGCCGATTGTGAAGTTCGGTTCCAAGATCCGTCGCAGGGGAACCCTGGTCCAAGAGGGGCGCGCCGAATTGAATACGATCCTGCAGGAAACGATTTCCGGCGTCAGGATCGTCAAGGCCTTCGGCATGGAAGAGTATGAGCGGAGACGGTACCGCCATGCCAGTGAGCAGCTTTTCAAAGCCGTGATGCGGATCGCCAAGGTTGATGCGCTGACCTCGCCGGTCCTTGAGGTTCTCGGGTCCGTAGGTATTGTTGTCGCGATCTGGGTCGGCGGCTATCTGGTATTTTCAAAAAGTTTGACCCCTGGAGCGTTCATGGCGTTCCTCGGAGCGCTCGCGTCCCTCTATCAACCGGTCAAGCGGATCAGCCAGATCAATAACAATATTCAGCGCGGAATGGCCGGCGCCGCGCGGGTATTTGAGATCATGGACCTCCGTCCCGATCTGGTGGAGCAGCCTGGTGCCGCGACGCTCGGGCGGATGCAGGAAGGGATACGGTTCCACAACGTGTCCTTCGCCTATGGATCGGAACGGACCGTGCTGCGCGGCATCAGTTTCGGAGCCAAGCTGGGTGAGATCGTTGCGGTCGTCGGCAGCAGCGGGGCCGGGAAGAGCACCATGGTCAACCTCATCCCGCGCTTCTACGATCCGACGGAGGGCGTCATTACAATCGATGGGGTCGATATCGCGCGGGCAACCCTGTCGTCGTTGCGCGCACAGATGGGGATCGTGACCCAGGACACGATCTTATTCGACGACACCATCCTGAACAATATCGCCTACGGGCAGCGTGACGTCGCGTCGGATCTCGTCGTAGAGGCCGCCAGGATTGCCAACGCCGACGAGTTCATCGAGGCCCTCCCGGAGCGGTACGAGACCAGGATCGGCGAGCGGGGTGTCCGGCTGTCCGGCGGAGAGAAGCAGCGGATCGCCATCGCGAGGGCGATCCTGAAGAACCCGCCTATCCTGATCCTGGATGAAGCGACATCGGCCCTCGACGCAGAGTCGGAGCGGCTGGTGCAGGAGGCGCTGGATCGGCTGATGCAGAATCGGACCACCTTTGTGATCGCGCACCGGCTGTCCACCGTGATTCGGGCCGACAAGATTCTGGTGCTGGACGCCGGAAGCTGCGTCGAGCAAGGGACGCACCCGGAGCTGATGGCGCTAGGCGGGGTCTATTGCCGACTGTACAATACACAGCGTGCTCACGCCTGAGGCAACGATGGCCGATCTGACTGCGACGATCATCACCCATAACGAGGAAAAGACTATCCAGGCGTGCCTGGAGAGCGTGACGTGGGCGAAGGAGATCGTGATAGTGGACTCCGGCAGTTCGGACCGCACCCTGGAGATCTGCCGGGGCTACACCGATAAGATTGTGCATCATCCATGGGCCGGATTCATCGAGCAGAAGAATTTTGCCGTCTCCCTTGCCACGTATGATTGGATTCTGAACCTTGACGCCGACGAACGAGTGCCCGAAGAGCTTCGTCTGGCCATTGAGCGGGAGCTGTCGGCGCCCCGCCACGACGGGTATCGGATTGCGCGCAGGAACTACTTCCTGGGACGGTGGATACGACATGGGGGGTGGTATCCCGATCGAGTGCTTCGCCTGTTTGATCGACGCACAGGGCGGTTCGGGGGCGTGAATCCCCACGCCTACTTCGTCATTCCTGAAGGCTCCGTAGGCTTCATTGACAGCGATCTGATCCATTACACCTATCAAGACCTCTCGCAATATCTCCAAAAGCAGGACTGGTACTCAGGGATCTCGGCATCGGAACGGGTCAAGTGGGGGCGGCGGTCCGATTCGATCACACAGATAGAACTGCTGCTGCGGGCGATGCTGAAGTTTGTACAGGTGTATCTACTCAAGCGGGGATTTCTGGATGGGATGCATGGGTGGATTGTCGCAGCGGGTGCGTCCTACTTCAATATTTTTAAGTATGCCAAGGTATGGGAGGCGGGGTGTACCCGCGATCGAATCGTGAAAGAGGCTCCGACCGACGGCCTCGCCGGGTCGAGCATCCATGGGCAGCTCTGGCGGCTTGACGCCGAGACCCAGGCCGGCGCCGAGGCGGTGGAACACCTCGGCGATGTCGGCTGGATCGATGTCGCCGTTCAACCCTTCTTGACCTTTGCGAAGGTGTATCTGTATCGGCAGGCCTGTCGCAATGGGTTGCGCGGGCTGGTTGACGCAACATTGATGAGTTTCCATATCTTTGTTCGGCATGTGAAGGCATGGGAACTGCTGTTGCGCCGTGAAAGGCTGCGTGAGTGAGCAAGGAAGAGATGGCGGACGCACGGGGCGGACAGCGTGCGGTGTGGAAGGATCGGTACGTGGCGTATTCGGAGACAGCGCTTCAATACGGCCTCGTTGCGCTGATCGTCCTGCTGCCGTCGGCCTCACTGCGATCCGTGAAGGGCGTTCTCCTGATCGGCCTGATCGTCATCTGGATTGTACGCATGCTGGTTGTACGGGATGTTGCTCTGCGGAGGACGCCGTTGGATGCGCCGCTCATGGCGTACATCGGCTGGATTGCCGTCACTCTCATCACGGCCACTCATGTAGTGTACAGCCTGGGAGAGTTGCTGAAGCTCATGGTGAGTGTGCTTGTATTCTACCTCGTCGTCAATCAGGTGCGAGACAGGCACGCGGCGCGAAGGCTCCTTTCCGCCGTCGCACTGACCACGTTCGCGGTCAGCAGCTACGGCATCTTCAAGTTCTTCCTGATTCAGCAAGGGAGCCTTACCGACAGGGCCGTCAGGGCCAATTCGTTGACTCCTGATTACCACTGGCTGAGCACCTATCTGATTTTGACCATCCCGGTCGTGCTGTGCCTTGCGATGATACAGGACGATCGGCGATCCAGACTGTTTCTCTGGATCACGTGCGCGCTTTCGTGCGGCGCGCTTTTTCTCACGTACACCAGGGGGGCGTGGGTGGCCCTTCTGGTCGAACTGGCCGTGTATGGGTGGGCCAGGCGAAAGCGGTCATACGTCATCCTGGCCGGGGGGACCATCCTCGCGGTGTTGGTCGGTCTGCTGTTGCTCGTATCAAAAAACGGCACCATGGCTTTCGGCCCGAGCGCCGACACGTTGAATCCTTACACGTTGATGACGCGGATAAAGACTGCCGGCCTGGCTGTCCAGGAGGTCTCGAAACATCCGCTGATGGGGATCGGTTATGGCGGGAAGACCATGGCCAAGGTCTATGCGGATGCCCCGGAAGTGAAAGAAGCCAACCACCCTCACAATCTGTACGTTGAAGTTGCGCTTGGGACCGGGATTCCGGGCCTGATTCTGCTGCTGTGGGTGTTGTTTGCCGCACTCAGGGCGATGTGGAGGGGGATGGCCGCGGCTGCCGATCCGTTCGGACGCGCGGTTCTACTCGGCGTGGGAACGGCAGTTGTGGGGGTCATTGTCAGCAACCTGTTCGATCACATCTTTGCGGGAGGCATGGCCCACCTCTTCTGGGCGCTGATGGCCTTAGCGGTCGGTGTCGATGCGGGTCAAGCAAGGCAGAAGGCAGGGATCGGGGAACCGGGGAGGATCCTTGTGATCAAGCTCCGGTATCTGGGCGATGTATTGCTGAGCACGCCCGTCCTGGCCGCTCTTCGGACGACATTTCCGAAGGCCGGCCTCTCAATGCTCGTCAATCCCGGCACCGAGGCGATGATCGCCACTAATCCTCATCTGGACGAGGTGCTGATCGCGGAGCGGGCAGGGTCGCCGCTGCGTCAATTGGAATTCGTCGCCGCGCTCCGTCGGCGCCGCTTTGATCTCGTGGTTGATCTGACCGATGGAGATCGAGCGGCGATCCTGAGTCGACTGACCGGGGCTGCCATCAGGGTCGGGTTCAGTCGAGAAGGTCGCTGGCGTGGGCGACTGTACACGCATCTGGTTCCGGTGCAGGAGCAGCCGATGCCGATGGTCCGTCAGCACCTGATGGCCCTGGAGATACTGGGGATTCCGCCTATTGACTCATTGCCTGCGCTCAGGATTCGAGCGACCGATGAGGCGGCGGCCTGCGCTGCCCTCGGCGCTATCGAGATCTCGCCCGGTGAGCGCTTCGTGGCTGTGCATCCCGGCGCCCGATGGTGGTTCAAGAGCTGGCCTGCTGCGCGATTTGCGAGTCTTATCGACTATATCCAGGGGAAGCTCGGGATCAAGGTGGTGCTGCTCGGTTCAGTTGCAGATCAACAGACCGCAGAGGCGATCCTGGACGAGGTAGAAACCGGCTGCCGTTCGCTGGTGGGGCGACTGACGCTCCTTGAGCTGGCCGGGCTGCTTCGACAGGCGACCCTCCTTGTCGGCAACGATAACGGACCGATGCATATCGCGGCTGCGATGGGGACGCCCGTGGTCGGTCTGTTTGGTCCTGCCGATCCAAGGGTCTGGGGACCGGCCGGTGAGGGGCATGCCGTACTCTACAAAGGGGTGGATTGCCGGCCCTGCTTCCCAGGTGGGTGCCGGCGTGGAGAGCAGAACTGTATGCGATTGATCGCGCTTGACGAGGTGATTTCTGTTGTGGAGCGGATGCTCAGACAGCCCTGCCTGTGCGACAGCAGACAGGCGCCGGCGCGGACGGAGGTTCTATGATTGCCGATCGAGGGCGACAAGTGCTCCAGATCGAGGCTGAGGCGATTCTGGCCTTGATTCCGAAACTCGACGAGCGGTTCGATCGGGTCGTCGAGATCCTCCGGGATTGCCGGGGCCGGGTCGTGCTGACCGGTATGGGCAAATCCGGATCGGTGGCTCAGAAGATCGCCTCTACCATGGCCAGCACCGGAACCCCTGCGTTCTTTCTCCATCCCGCCGAGGGGGGGCATGGCGACCTGGGGATGCTGGTCCGTGGCGATGTGGTGATTGCGGTGTCGAACAGTGGTGAGACGGATGAACTCGTCGGCCTGCTTCCCGCGATCAAACGGCTTGGCCTCATGCTGATCGCGCTGGTCGGTGATCCCGCTTCCACCCTGGCCAGACAGAGTGACGTCGCCATCGATGTCGGCGTCGCGAAAGAGGCCTGTCCGCTGGCGTTGGCGCCTACCGCCAGCACCACCGCCGCCCTGGCTATGGGCGATGCCCTTGCGGTGGCCCTGCTCGAGCAACGCGGTTTCACCGAGGCCGACTTCGCCCTCCTGCATCCGGCCGGCAGCCTGGGGCGGCGATTGTTGTGGCGGGTGCAAGACCTCATGCGTGTCGGCGAGCAACTTCCCATCATCAGACAGGATGCGCTCATGAGTGAGGCGCTTGCTGAGATTTCGCGAAAGCGGCTTGGGATGACCGCTGTGGTGGACGAGACCGGGATCGTTATCGGGATCATTACCGATGGCGACCTGCGTCGGGCGCTCTCACAAGGGGTCGATCTGTTGCAGCGGCAGGCCAGGGACTGTATGACGCCACACCCCAAGACCATCGACAGGGATGCCCTTGCTGCCAAAGCGCTGGAGGTCATGGAGCGGCACGCGATTACCTCGCTGCTGATCGTGGATCCCAAGGGGAACCCGGAGGGGGTTATCCATCTGCACGACCTGCTGCGAGCTGGGGTGGTATGAAAAAAGGGTGCGACGTGAGACGTGCGACGTGCGAAGGATATTCTCCTTCAGCCCCTGACATCCCCCCTTTTGCAAAGGGGGGTGCGGGGGGATTTGGGATGGGGGGATTACTTGAAAAAGAGTGGTTGGTTTTGTGCGTTCTACTCATCTGGACACTTTTTGTCTACTACTCGCATCTGGGCATACCCCTCAGAGGTGACGAGGGGATGTATGCGGCCATTGCGCGAAGAATGGTTCGGACCGGGGACTGGTTGCACCTTGTGTACGAGGGGCGGCCTTACATGAATAAACCCCCCCTGCATTTCTGGCTTATGGCGCTGTCCCTTGTATTGTGGGGGCCGAGTGAGTTTGCCGTTCGATTTCCGTCGGCGACCTTTGGGATCGGTATGGTCTGTCTTGCGTACGTCAGCGGCCGGATGCTGTTCGATCGACGGCTTGGCGTGATCGCAGCGATCATCACGACCTCCACGCTTACCGCTGTCTGGCACGCCCATCAAGCGAGATTCGATGTGGAGCTTGCCTTTTGGATGAATCTTGGGTTCTTCTTCTTTTATCTGGCGTACCGCGGAGGTGAGCGACGTGTCGGCTATCTCTGTTGTGCCTTTCTGTCGATCGCCGTGGGAGTGATGCTGAAGGGTCCTGTAGGCGCCATCCTGCCGGGCGTGACGGCCCTTGCCTTTGTGGTAATGACGCGGCGATCCAAGGTATGTATCGAAATCCCGTACCTGCTGGGCGGTCTGGTCATATTTCTCCTCGTCACCGTACCCTACTATGTAAGCTTGGGTGAAACGTTCAACCGACACTTTTTTATCGAGGAGAATCTGACCCGCGTCTTCCATGCGCCCAACTCACCGTTTCTCTATCTCGTCATGATCTTTGCAGGGTTTCTCCCCTGGAGCCTCTTTCTCCCGTGTGTCGGTCTGTACCTCTGGAGGTCGCGTTCTCGTGCTCTTGGCGAAGCGGATCTGCTGCTCCGCATCTGGTGCACCGGCTTTTTTGTGCTCTTAAGTCTACCGGCGGGGAAGGCTGAGCGATTTCTTGTCTATCTCATCCCGCCCTTGGCTCTCTTGATGGCCCGATACTGGGATTATCTGTTTCAGCATACCGATACCGTGACGTCAGCGGAACGTCGCGTGCTCAAGTTCGCGACCTTCTTTCTGGGTCTCGTCGGCGTGCTGGGCGTGTTTATTGGACCATGGATTCTGCGTCAGCGATTCCTTATGGCCGGCGATGTCTGGCCGGTACCCCTGGCGTTGCTTATGGGCATCGGGTGTATCGCTGTGCTGTACGCCGCCTACAGGTGCCGCCCGCCTGCTATCTTTTCGAGTGTGACGGCGGTCGCCGTCGTCATGACCGTCGGTCTTGTTCAGTACTTTTATCCCGCGCTTGCCAGATACGAATCTGCCAAGGCGATTGCCCAGCAGGTCCGCGCGGTTGTGGGCGACTCCCCTCTGGTGATTTATCATCCGGGCCGGTCGTTAGGTGAGGATATCCTGTATTATCTGGATCGACCGTCGCCGGTGCCGGAACTCCAGACCCCTGACGAGATCTACGCGGCCTTTGAGACCCGCCAGCAGGTCTTCGGTCTTCTGAGCAAGAGCAGCTTTGAGGAGCTTGAGCGCCAGGGTAAACTGCCGATTATGCGTCTCGCGGATCATTCATATCGCCAGCGGGACTTTGTCCTGGTGAAGAATCGGGCGCGGTTATAAAGGGAAGAGCAGCCCATGCGGCGCCGGCCGCACCACGGCGCACGAAAACCCCCTCGATCCCCCTTTATGAAAGGGGGAGGCAAGGAAGCGTATCAGTAGTCCCCCCCTTTATGAAAGGGGGGTCAGGGGGGTTTGTCCGAAGCTGACGGCTGACCGCTATTTTGTGAGGAATTCCCATGTCCATCGACTCCAGACTACAGGAAATAGCGAAGGTGATACGTCTGCTCATAATGGACGTAGACGGCGTCCTGACTGATGGACGTATCTTCTACAATGCTGAAGGCGTGCAGAGCCAGGCCTTCTTTGTGAGAGACGGCTATGGTCTTCGCATGGCCCGGCAGGCGGGATTGCTGACGGCGATCGTGACGGGGCGTATATCGGCGGCGGTGACCCACCGCGCGAATGAATTGGGCATTACTGAAATCCACCAGGGGGCGACGAATAAGATCGAGGTGTATGAGATGCTCCTTCAGCGGTATGGCCTGACCGATGAGGCGGTGGCGTATGTCGGCGACGACCTGAACGACCTGTCGGTGCTCGGTCGGGTCGGGCTTTCCGTGGCGCCGGCTGATGCCGATCCGGAGGTGACAACGCGGGTTGCGTATGTGACGACGCAGCTCGGAGGCCGCGGCGCGGTCCGGGAGGTGATCGATCTGATCCTGAAGGCCCAGGGCCGATGGGAGGAGTTCCTCGAAGAGCGAGGATCGGCGTCGGAGGAGGGCCGGCCGGCCGGCGGCTTTTTCTTGACAAGCGGACGAGGTATGTTACAGTGACCCGTCTGAGGCGGGGCGGCATCGTATGCCGGCTCGCCGTCGAAGTAACGGAGCGGATTGTATAGAAGGGGAGGAGGACCGATTCATGCCGAAGTCGTATCTGTTCACGTCGGAATCGGTGACGGAAGGTCACCCCGACAAGATCGCCGATCAGATCTCTGATGCCATACTTGACGCCATCTTTGCGCAAGACCCTTACGGCCGCGTGGCGTGCGAAACGCTGGTCACGACCGGTTTGGCCTTCGTGGCCGGGGAGATCAGCACCAAGTGTTATGTGGATATCCCGAAGGTCGTTCGCGAAACGATCAGAGACGTCGGCTATACAAGGGCCAAGTACGGCTTTGATCATGAAACGTGCGCCGTGATCACCTCCATTCAGGAACAGTCGGCCGATATCGCCTTGGGGGTTGATATCCAGGGAGCGGGCGATCAGGGGCTCATGTTCGGCTATGCCAGCGATGAGACGCCCGAGCTGATGCCGATGCCGATCATGCTGGCCCACA
The DNA here is from genome assembly GCA_000091165.1 of Candidatus Methylomirabilis oxygeniifera. NCBI lineage: Bacteria > Methylomirabilota (SeqCode) > Methylomirabilia (SeqCode) > Methylomirabilales (SeqCode) > Methylomirabilaceae (SeqCode) > Methylomirabilis (SeqCode) > Methylomirabilis oxygeniifera (SeqCode). The sequence goes on from FP565575.1 coordinate 256,552, forward strand.
AGTTGGTGAGGCGGTTGGCTGAGGTCCGGCGCGCGGAGATCCTGGATTATCTCCGACCGGACGGCAAATCGCAGGTGACGGTCGAATACGTCAATGGAAGGCCGAGTCGCATCGATACGGTGGTGATCTCGACCCAGCACAGCCCGGAGGTGTCGCTCAAACAGATCCGGGAAGATATCGTTGAGCAGATTGTCCTGCCGGTTCTTCCACCTGAGCTGGTGGACTTGGAGCGGATTCATTATCATATCAACCCGACAGGCCGCTTTGTGATCGGCGGTCCTCATGGCGACACGGGACTGACCGGTCGGAAGCTGATCGCAGACACCTATGGCGGGGTTGGAAGCCACGGGGGCGGCGCCTTCTCCGGGAAGGACCCGACAAAGGTGGACCGATCCGCGTCGTACAATGCCAGATATATTGCGAAGAACTTTGTTGCGGCCGGCCTGGCGAAGAAATGTGAGGTTCAACTGGCCTATGCGATCGGTGTTGCGGACCCGGTGTCGGTGCTGGTAGACAGCAAGGGGACAGGGACCATTCCGGATGAGGAGATGATCAAAATGGTTCCTACACACTTCGAGTTGACCCCGGCCGGGATGATCAAGGCACTCGATCTTCGACGCCCGATCTTCAAGCAGACCGCCGCCTATGGCCATTTCGGCCGCACGGAACCTGACTTTACGTGGGAACGGACCGACAAGGCTGAGGCGCTGAGACAAGAAGCAGGCAGGCTGGGAGCATAATTCCCCCATGCATCGAATCGTTGCGTGCATCGTCGCACTCCTGACCATCGGCGCGGCAGGGGTCGTCAGGGGCCAGGAGCTGAAGACTGAGGAGCAGAAGACGTTTTACGCCCTAGGGCTCGCGCTCAGCCAGAGTCTCGGCTTGTTCAATCTTAGCGAGGCCGAGCTGGAGTTGGTGAAGTCAGGTCTCGCCGACGGGGTCCTGAATCGGACGCGGAAGGTCGAGCTGCCCGCGTACATGAGCAAGGTCCAGGAGTTGCAGACGTCGCGTCAGGCCGCCGCCGCTGCCGTCGAGAAGAAGCAGGGCCAGTCGTTCCTCGACAAGGCCGCCGCCGAGAAGGGGGTAACCAAGACGGCCTCTGGCGTGATCGTCACCACGCTCAAGTCCGGCACCGGACCCTCCCCCGCGGCCGGCGACACGGTGAAGGTGCACTACACGGGCACCCTGATCGACGGCACCGTCTTCGACAGCTCCGTGCAGCGTGGACAACCGGCCACCTTCCCCCTCAACGGCGTGATCAAATGCTGGACCGAAGGCGTCGTCACCATGAAGGTCGGCGGTAAGGCGAAGCTGGTCTGCCCTGCCGACGCGGCCTACGGCGTCCGGGGGGCGCCCCCGAAAATTAAGCCGGGCGCCACGCTGGTCTTCGACGTGGAACTGCTGGAGATCGTGAAGTAACGTACCTGAGAGCTGCGCCGCGTCAATCTAGTCGCTTCACCCCGCCTTCCGAGCCAGACATCCGCGCCCGCATGCGCCACCATACGTGCAAGCATCTCCTGTTCTGGCCATGTAGTTCGTACGGCTCGTCAACCTCTGTCTCGACAAGACGCGTACGCCCACTGCGCCACCCATTCCGGTCGGAAACCGCCCACCTCTTCCGATTAATCTCGGCCAGGCGTTCCGATGCTGGTGCAGGTTAGTAGTTGTAATCTGTACCGTGATGTCAAGAGGGCGTCGAACTGCCCGGTCGCCGGATTCCAGAGCATCGGGAGACCAGAAAACAGATCGTAGCAACCGAGGCAGCAGGGGAGTCCAAAGCACAGTTGATTGACTCGGATTTGGTTCGGGCGGCTCGCTGTCGGAGACCGGATAGGCTGACATAGGTGCAGCGTTTGCCGTCGCCTGCCTTCATACAAATGTCTTGTTAAGTGCCAGAAAAGATTATAGAGTTTTGGCCAGCTCCAAGAACGGCTGGTCGAGATAGACCGATCAGCATACGCAATGGTTCGACTTGAAAAGTAGACCGATCGAGATCGATGCGGGACAGAGCAATGATGGCGAACGCGTGAGATCGACGAGAGACGGTGCCGAGCGCGGATCATCATGTGTCGGAAAGCCACCAGGCGCGAGAGGGGGCAGTATGGCAAGTGAGGAGATGAGAAAAGATACGACTTTTCGAAGGGTGTTCGGGGCAAGTTTTACAGGCCGGGCCTAAAGATCAGCCTTCCCGTGTACCTTGATCAAGAAGCGATGGCCTTTGTACAGCGCATTGCCCGGAAGAAGAAGACCGATATCTCGACGGTGGTCAACAAACTGATTCTCACGGACAAGTACCTTGCAGAGGTTATCGACTAAGGGTACATCTTGACGAACGACCTGCTCCACCAGACGCCGGCTAGGTACCTCTGAGCGTGGCTCGCGATGGTCTGCGGTGCCGCCGGTGAGCAGTACGTTGAGCCCACCAGAGACGAAGGAGGCCAGCGCTCGAAGCCCACTGAGACCCTGGCGCGAGGCGCCGGAGTGTCGGTTAGTGGTACCCAAGAGAACCGCGTTCGCCGTCGAGTGAGTATAGATTATACTCCCGTAACCTGCACCCGCTCGAAACCATTTCCGGTTTCGACTCCATGGAGGTACGTAATCTCGAATTACAGGTTGGGCCGGGATCTCATGGGTGGGCTACTTGTAAGAACCGAGGAGATTAGAGCGGACAGTTCAACAGTTCAATCCGGATAGTCGAAACAAATAAGCGAGGGTATCAAGGTGTGCAGGATCGCGGGCGCTCCGTCCGGGCGATATGGCAGCTCAGGGTTTTCAGAAGAGCTGACAGGTCAACGTTTTGGACCTTGACCGAATCTGGGGCTGTCAGTTGGGCGGGGGCGAAATTGAAGACCGCGATTACTCCGCCCTCAACCAGTGCGTCGAGGACGGCCTGGGCGTAGTCGCAGGTCACCTTCAAATTGTAGATGCTAGGAGTTAATCCGACAGCCAGGCAGAATCCTCGCGAAACCCTACAGGATCTCCATCTAACGGCGCACTTTAAGCCGCCACCTCTACCCTTGGTTTTACCAGTCGTGATCGGGGTGGGGCGACCTTCTCGATCCTGACATGCACCACTGCCTGCCCAGACTCCCGGCGAGCTCTTGCCAACGCAAGGTTTCTCTCGCATAGTTCTTGGTCATCCTCTGGTAGGAGGACGACTAGGGCGTTTTCCGGGATCTGTCCGGCAACCTCGGGATGCTCAAGGAGGTAGAGATCGAACTCCGTTGACAGTTTCAGATTTTTTGTGAACAGCTCTTGGTCTGTCATGCTCTCTTCCTTTTCAGGTACGCCTCTTTGTACCGTGCCCAGTTCTCGTCGATGTCCTGATCAGCAAACGTCAACGCCTCTCCCAGGTCTTTGGTGAGCAGGGGGATTTTCTCCACGGTATCATCGGGGCGGATCCTGTCCATATGCGGAAAGCCATGGGCTGTATCGTAGCGAATAACCGGGCACCAGTTCCCCTCAATGAAGGTCTCATACTGCACCGTAAATTGCTTCACGGCCCCCTGCTCAGTAACGTGCTCATGCCGCTTTCTATCATTCAAAGTCAGGAGGTAGGTGTGGCGGGTGAGCTTCATCGGGCAGCATCTTTCACAGCGTTCCCTCCTCTCGGAAGTTACTCTAACCTTATTCGATTCAGTGCAAAAGTCAAAGAACTTCGTCGTTATGCAGATCACACCCCCGTAATCTTGAGTCTGCTGCATTGGTCACAGTGCCCTGTCTCCCCCCCACGCTTGGTTCGCTACCCTCAATCGCAGCGTTTTGGACCGGCATCCTGCTTACGAGGCAACCGGCGATCATCGACCGGAGTTTGTAGTACATTTGGCCCGAAATAGCCACTGAGGCGCATCTGCTGGTGGAATAGGTGCCAAAGTTCCATGTTGGGCTAGGATAGATGCGCCTTGAGAGGGCACGCGCCTGGTCCATCACAGCCCATGCTAGTCATGCCCCGGGGCCAGCCAAATGTGTCCGATGACTATATGTGGTTGACATCATATGACTGTAAGTACATAATATCTGAATGAAGTGGGACATTGAGTTCCATCAGGACTTCGATCCCGAGTTTGACGCGCTGCCCGAAGACGTGCAGGACGAAATCCGTGCCCTTGCCGGTGCACTCGAAGCAATAGGTCCCCTGCTCGGTAGGCCCCGCGTCGATACGCTCAACGGTTCTCGTTACGCGAATATGAAGGAACTGAGGGTCGATGCGTCTGACGGTGTCTGGCGCGTCGCCTTCGCCTTCGATCCCAGACGCAAGGCCGTTCTTCTGGCTGCTGGGGACAAATCAGGTGTCAGCGAAAAACGATTTTACCGGCAGCTTTTAGAGAAGGCCGACCGGAGATTTGATCATCATCTCTCACGCATCAGGAAGGGAAGGGCTTAGCCATGGCGATCACACTGAAAGACAAAATGAAGGACCTCAGCCCCGCTCGGGGAAAGGCATCGAAGCGCGTACAGCAGAGCTGGTGAAGGAGCACATGACCTTACAGGAACTGCGGCGCGCCCGTAAGCTGACGCAGGTCAGAGTGGCTAAAGAACTCGGTATTACCCAGGACAGCGTGTCGCGCCTTGAAAAGCGCAGCGACCTCCTGCTGTCCACGCTACGGAAGACTGTCCAGGCGATGGGCGGGACGCTGTCTCTTGTCGCGGAATTCCCTGACCGCCCGCCGGTCGCCCTGTCCGGCATCGCCGAAGACGATCCGACGCCCAAACCGGCAGGCCGGAAAGACGCGCACATCCATGCTTAGAGGCCGGCAGACGAGGCGAAACGAAGGACAATAGGGACAGCGACTATTAAAATGAGAAACGATAAGAACGCCGACCGTCAAAATCAGCTGCCGCGCTTTTCACGATGGGCCAATTTTGCGGTTGGCGGTAGTAGGCCGCTTTGTACGTGATTCGGACCCTCGCCCACGTCGGGGGTGAAGGCTAGGACCCGTTGATCTCGGTGGGATTATCAAAGAGATCAACGGGAGGCCTCTTGGGAGCCGCACGTGAGGCGCCAGAGTGGAAAATTGGTGATACTCACGCGCCCGCCACCGAGTGAGGTGTGGATTACACCCCCGTAATCTTGAGCCTCTCGCCTTGGTCGCAGTGCCCTATTTCCCCTACGCTCGGTTTACTACCCTTCATCGAGGTGTCTTGGACCGGTATCCTGCTTGCGAGGCAACCGGCGATCATCGATTGGAATGGGTGGTGGATTTGATCGGGATACGCATCCTCAAAAGAAGCACTGCTGAATCATGTATGGACCGAGCATGGACAGAGTGTGGACGCAGGCGACGGGTCGAGGGGAGCCGGACGGCTCACTGGCACCAACAAAAAATCCTATCCCCGAAAAGAGATAGGATTCAAAGGGATAGGATCCTATAGGCAATCTAATTGCCGATTAATAACGATAATGATCCGGCTTATAGGGACCATCCGGAGAGATTCCGATATATTGAGCCTGCTTGGGACTCAACCGGGTCAGCTTGATTCCCAGTTTTTCCAAATGCAGTCGAGCGACTTCCTCATCCAGCTTTTTCGGTAAGGTATACACACCTATGGGTCGCGGATTGTTCCACAGATCGATCTGGGCCAAGGTCTGGTTGGTAAATGAATTCGACATGACGAAACTGGGATGACCTGTGGCACAACCCAGATTGACAAGACGTCCTTGAGCCAGAAGATAGAGGGTCTTCCCATTGGGGAGTACATATTTATCAACCTGGGGCTTGATGTTGACGTGTTGCACACCCGGAAGGGATTTCAATCCGGCCACATCGATTTCGCTGTCGAAATGCCCGATATTGCAAATGATACTTTCATCTTTCATCATCATCATGTGATCGACGGTAATGACATCCACGTTACCGGTGGCGGTGACAAAAATATTTCCCACCCTGGCGGCATCTTCCATTACGGTGACTTCAAAGCCTTCCATCGCCGCTTGTAAAGCGTTGATGGGATCAATCTCCGTCACGATCACGCGCGCCCCGTAACTGCGCATGCTATGCGCGCACCCCTTCCCGACGTCTCCGTAGCCGGCTACGACCACCACTTTACCTGCGATCATCACATCGGTGGCGCGTTTGATACCGTCGGCCAATGATTCACGGCATCCGTACAGATTATCGAACTTGCTCTTGGTGACACTGTCGTTCACATTAATGGCCGGCACCAACAGCTCCCCTTTGTCCATCATCTGATATAAACGATGGACGCCGGTGGTGGTTTCCTCCGACACGCCTTTCCACTCTTTGCTTATACGGGTCCAAAGACCAGGATGGGACTTCAGGGTTTTTCTCAACAAGTTGAGAATACAGCCTTCCTCTTCGCTTTCCGGCGTTCGATCCAGGAAAGACGCGTCTTTTTCGGCTTTGACTCCCCAATGAATGAGCAGAGTAGCATCGCCACCATCATCCACAATAAGCTGGGGTCCCAGGACCTCACCGTGTTTGCCGGGGTGAACCAGCGCTCTAAAAGTACAGTCCCAATATTCTTCCAGGGTTTCACCTTTCCAGGCGAATACGGGAACTCCAGCCACAGCAATGGCTGCCGCCGCATGGTCTTGGGTTGAAAAGATATTGCAAGAGGCCCAGCGAACATCCGCACCCAGGTCGACCAGGGTTTCGATCAATACGGCTGTTTGAATGGTCATATGCAGCGAACCGGTGATCCGGACGCCTTTGAGGGATTTCAATTTCCCGTACTTTTCACGCACCGCCATCAGGCCGGGCATTTCTTTTTCGGCGATTTCAATCTCTTTGCGACCAAAATCGGCCAAGGACAAATCCGCCACTTTGAAATCAGGCAAAGAGGATACGTTTTTTTCTGTTAACGTCTGCATGTTCATGTCCTTTTTATAAAGAGTGCGAGGCGCCCCTATTTTAGTCCTCACCGGTCGCGCGGAACGCGGCGAGGGGAATTTCATTTTTTGATAAGGTATTGCTTCTGACGGGGGAAGTATAAGCAGCAACGGACTTGCGGTCAAGGCAATATTGGCCCCAAAATGTGGGGTGTAGCCATGCGAGCCCGCGGGATGGGCGCGAACGTCATCGTGACCGAGATCGATCTTCAGAGGAAGATGGCGATCCGTTCAGGCGCTACGATTTCGCGCCTCTCATCTCTAATGAATGTGCTATTCTGGGACATCTATTGCGGCCGTATGCTCTCTCCTCGCGAGAGGGCGAGTAGGTACCATTGGTAGGCTCAACATGCGGATTCTACAAGTCGTCCACCTGTTTCCTCCTGAACAGTCTGCGGGGACAGAGCGCTATACGCAGGCCCTGGCGCGAGGGCTTGTAGCGAGGGGCCACGAGTGTCTCGTGCTTGCCGGATCGACCGAGAGCGCCTCAGAGCCTGGGGTACTGGTCAGAGGTCAAGATAGCCTCACTGTAGCTCGGCTCGTTGGGGTTCGGCAGGGATCCGGATTCCGGGTTGATAGCTACAATGCCGCGGCTGACGGCCTGATCAGGACCGTTCTTGACCTCTGGCGACCGGATCTGGTCCATCTCCAGCATTGGTACCGGCTGACGGGGAATCTGGTGGCGATATGCGCGCAGGCCGGGATCCCGGCCGTCGTCACCCTGCATGACCAGTGGCTTGCCTGCCCGAGGTTTCACCGGGTCCGGCCGGATGGCACATTCTGCGCGGAGCAGGTTGTTCCCTGTATTGCCTGCATCGATCGCGACCCGTGGCAGACCGATCAGGAGATCGACCGGGAACAGGACGTGCGTGCGCGCCTCCTTGCAGAGGAACTCAGACTGGCCGGATGTCTCCTCGTCCCCTCCGAGGCCCAGCGGCGATTCCTGAGCCGGATCGCCGATATCCCGCCGGATCGCCTTCAGGTCGTGCCGTTGGGCTCACCCGTCGAGTGGCCTCAAGGGGCTGTAGAGGAGCGGCGGCCGGATGGGGAGGGTCCCCTCAGAATCGGCTACTGGGGATATCTTGCGCCCCTGAAGGGGGTCCATACGCTCCTGGAAGCTGCTCGCGTGCTGGCTGGGGAATCCGACAGTCGCTTCGAGTGGCATCTCCTCGGGAGTTCCACCGACTCGATGTACGATGAAAAGCTCCGGACGTTGGCGGAAGGGCTTCCGGTCACCTTTCACGGCCCGTACCTCCACAGCGACGTCGCCGCTCTGGATTTCGATGTTGCCGTGTTTCCGTCGCTGTGCTATGAAACATACTCGTTTGTCCTCGATGAGGCCTTCCAGCTTGGACTGCCGGTGCTCGTACCGGATCGTGGGGCGCCGGCCGACCGTATCGGAGGGCGAGGTATGACCTTCCGGGCGGGCGATCCCCACGACCTGGCGCAGCGACTCCGATTCCTTCTTCAGGAGCCGCACCGGCTCGAGGAGATGCGCCATAGCCTGCCCAGTGGAGGGGTTGTGACGATGGATGCGCACGCGCGAGACCTGGAGAAGATCTATCGCGAGACCTCAGTGTTGAAGCCTCCATCCTCCGATGAGGCGGCCACATACCGGGTGCTGCTTACGCATCGGGAGCAGCAACTGGCCGATCGGGAGCAGCGGCTCTCCGAGCAGCAACGACACATCGAGGAGCTCATGGCCGATCGGGAGCAGCGGCTCTCCGAGCAGCAACGACACATCGAGGAGCTCATGGCCGATCGGGAGCAGCGGCTCTCCGAGCAGCAACGACACATCGAGGAGCTCATGGCCGATCTCGCCGCACGGAATGAGAGTCTCCATGTCCAACATGAGGAGGCGGAGCGATTACAGGTCGGACTGGCCGATCTGGAGCGACTCCTCGCCGCCGCGCGCACGGATCTTGACGTGAGAGTCGCCGAGACCGAGGCAGCGCGGGCCGCGCTGGAGGCCAGGAACCGGGAGGCGGCCGAACTGCACGCGCAGACAGTGGCGCAAGACGGGCTCCTCCTCGAACTGCAGGCGAGCTTGGCAGCCCGAACGCAAGAGGCTGACGGTCTGCGGCGTGAGGCGGAAGAGTCCGATCGCCTGCTTCTGGAGGCACGGCAGTCGATACTGGGATCGCTGGATGCCAAGCTTAAGGGTGTGGTGAGGCGGATCGGCGGGAAGGACCGGTAAATGGTAATGGGTGGTGATCGGCGATGAGGATCGGCATTTATAATCACTGGCTGTCCACGCTGGGTGGAGGCGAGAAGGTGACTGCGGCGATGGCTGAAGCGCTCAGTCATCATTATCAGGTAGACCTTATTGGTCCGGAGCGGGTCCCGAGATCGCAGATCGAAGATCGCATCAACGTGGATCTGGGCAAGGTTGATGTCAAGGTCATCAACATCATGGAGCGGACGCCGTCCTTCACCAAAGAGTACGATCTGTTCATCAATGCCACACACGGGGCCATTCTGCCGACCATGTGCAAGCGGAATATCCTCTATGTGTACTTTCCGATCAGACTGGTCGGCGGATCGCTGCTCAAGCGGACACTCAAAGCGTTCCTGTTCCGCCGGTTTCGGTATGGACATCCTCTCGAAGGGCTCTATCCTGCAGACCGGGCTCAGGGAACGGTCTTATGGTGGACAGGACCGTACGCCAATCTCCGGGTGCCGCTGCCGAAGTCCTCTCATCCGCTTGCCCTTGAGCTGACGATTCGCGGCTATCGAACCGCCCACGCCTCACCGGCTCGGATCCGCCTGAGAATCTGCGGTGAGGAGGTCTCAGAGGCGCTGCCTGCGCTCTCGCCTCACGACTTCAGTCGCATCCGCATCCCGATCCCGAGGCACGGGACGCAGCAGGAGTGCATCGAGGCCGAAATCTTTGCGGATACCTTTTGCCCGGCCACCGAGGGATCTTCGACTGATGTGCGGGAGCTTGGTGTCATGCTGGGGTGGGCGCGATCGACAAACGGCTTTGAGCCTCTTCACTGGCTCCTCTCGAAGCTCATTCCGGACGTTGACATGCGACTTCAGAATCAGGTCGAACTTCTCTCCGGCCAACTGCACCTGGAGCGCTACCAAACCATCTGCGCCGTCTCACGGTACACTCAGCGCTGGATCGAGCGGTACTGGAGGCGGGAGAGCGACCTGCTCTATCCGCCCGTCGACGGCGCGTCCGGCGAGACGCGCGCGAAGCGGAACGTCATCTTGAGCGTCGGTCGTTTCTTTGACGGGCATCACAACAAGAAGCACTTTGAGATGGTCAAGGCATTTCAGGAGATGTGCGATGCCGGGCTCAGGGGATGGGAGCTGATCCTGGTCGGCGGGACCCACGGGGAGGAGATCCACCAGACCTACCTTGAGCGGCTGAAGCAGGCCTGCGTGGGATATCCCATCTCGATCCTCACCGATATCCCTTTCGTCACGATCAAGGAGCTGTATGCCACGAGCGCGCTGTACTGGCATGCCACCGGTTATGACGAGGATGAATCGAGGGTCCCTGAGCGGCTTGAGCATTTCGGCATGGCCACGGTCGAGGCGATGGCGGCGGGGTGCGTGCCGGTAGTGATCGGAAAGGCCGGGCAGATCGAGATCATCGAGGACGGCCGAAGCGGTTTTCTCTGGAATACGCTGGATGACCTGAAGCGGCATTCCCTCACACTGATCCGCGATGAACGCCTGAGACGGCGTCTTGCCGAGGGCGCCGTCACGCGAAGTCGCGACTTCAGTCGGGACGTCTTTGTCGCGAACGTGTTGAAAACGGTTGAGCGAACCCTCTCCAAGCCGGCGTGAGCCTCCGCCGCGCGGATCTGGGGGGGGCAGTCTGATGATGACCTGGGAGGGTAAGGGGTGGAGGGCGTATGCCAACTTTCTTCTCGTGAGATTTCAGCGCAGCCGGAAGAGCACACGAGTGTATGGCCGCCCCTATGCATTGACCCTGGATCCCTCGAGCTACTGTAATCTTCGCTGCCCCTTCTGTCCCACCGGCCAGCGAAATCACCTGCGTTCCTCCGCGCACCTTCCCCTCGATCGCTTCAAGCGCCTGATGGACGAGCTGGGTCCGTACCTGTTCTGGGTGGAACTGTACAATTGGGGCGAACCCTTTCTCAACCGCGACCTTATTCCGATGCTCGAGTATATGGCGCGCTACCGGATCGCGTCGGTTATCAGCACCAATCTTGATTTTCCGCTCTCTGAGGAGTTGATCGAACAGCTTGTGGCGAGCGGTTTATCGACGCTCATCGTCTCGGCGGACGGGGTCTCGCAGGAGGCATACGAACGGTATCGGGTCGGCGGACACCTCGAGCGGGTCCTGGGCAACATGAAGATGATTGCGGCGGCGAAGCAGCGGGTTGGGTCGGCCGTCCCAAGGATCGTCTGGAGGTTCCTCGTCTTCCGCCACAACGAGCATGAGATCGAACAGGCCAGAAGCATGGCCGAGGAGATGGGGGTCGAGCTTGAGCTGGGCGCCCCGTACGTGGCGATTGCGCAGGAGTCGTACCGCGACTGGATCTCAACCATTCCTCAGTTCAACCTCTACCCCTCGGTGACGTCCGGGGTTCAGACGGAGCCTGCTCCCCCCGCTCAGCCAAACCCGGCCTCCGATGCCTGCGACTGGCTCTGGATGTCGGCGGCGGTCAATGCCAACGAATCGGTGTCCCCCTGTTGCGGCATCTGGGAGGAGCGCCACGATTTCGGCCGGATCGGCGCGGGAGGATTTCGGACGCTGTGGAACGGTGAAAGCTACCGTGCCGCCCGTACGTTTATGCGAATCGGCGTCTCAAGCGGATTGAATTTGATCTGCGAACAGTGCCCTTTCCCGAATCTCTGGAAACACGCCTCTCATTTCGATCCGTTGATCCTGGAGAGTTTTTCGACGCGCCTCCCGGGATTCATGAGGAATACCGTGCTCCGATGGGTGGGGGCGGAGTCATCGTCGTCTACTCAACGGAAGAAGAAGGAAAGAGCGGGGGATCATCGCCTTCAGCGATCCCGGATCTACCCGCTGATACCGGCGCCCTCCTCCTGGATGGAGTCGCTCATGGTCAGGTGCCGACGCGGGGGGATCGCTTTCTGCCCTGTATGCGGCAGGTATGGGACGCTGACCGTCGAACACGACAATCTCCGCGAAACTGTCCGGTGTTCCCGCTGCGGAGCGGTCAACCGGCAACGCCAGCTTGCGCACGTGGCCTGCGCAAGTCTCTCGACGGTTCTGGGGTATAAGATCACGTCGCTGAGGCAGCTTGCCTCCGATGACGAGATTGTGATCTACAATATGAAGGCCGGCGGTCCGGTTCATGTCGCCTTATCCGGGGCCAGACGCTACCTGTGCGGCGAGTATATCGGTCCGGAGTATCAAATCGGCGCCATCGTGAATGGGGTGGTGCATCAGGATCCGGCGCGGCTGCCGTATCCCGACGGCAGCATCGATCTGGTCCTCTCGTCGGACGTGTTCGGACATATCCCGCATCCGTACGCGGCTCATCGCGAGGTCTACCGGGTGTTGCGAGAGGGCGGACGCCATATATTCACCGTCCCGTTCTACCAGACTGAGTTCTCCGATGAGACCCGGGTGACGGTCGGCGAGGACGGGGCCCCTCTCTTCGTCAGAGAGCCGCTCTATCACCATGATCCGATCCGGCCGGGCCGGACAGCCCTGGTCTACACGATCTTCGCGTTGGAGATGCTGCTGAAGCTGGATCAGATCGGGTTCAGGACGAATCTGTATCGGCTGCGAAAGCCGTTGCGTGGCCTCCCGGGTCAGAACGGGCTCGTATTCGAGGCCGTGAAGGTCGCCGCCGGAGACGCGGGGTTTCGACTTCCCTGATGCGCCGAGCCGTATCGATCCCCCCGGATCCGTCGGAGGCAGTCAGCGCGGAGACGCGATGATGCAGACCCTCAAGCCCCCTCTGGTGTCGGTCGTTATCGTAAACTACAACGGCCTGCATTTTCTCGGCCCGTGCCTGACCTCTCTGGAGCGGCTTCATTATCCGCGAGAGCGGTACGAGGTGATCCTGGTCGACAATGCCTCGAGCGACGGATCGATCCCCTATGTGCGAACGCAATTTCCGTGGGTGACGATCGTTCGGAACGCAGCGAACCTCGGCTTTGCAGGAGGCAACAATGCGGGCATCCGGGCGGCCAAAGGCGCGTACCTTGCCCTCCTCAACAACGACACGCGGGTCGATCGGGACTGGCTCGCCGCCCTCGTCGAGGTCTGTGAGGCCGATCCGCTCGTGGGGGCCTGCACATCCAAGATCCTGCTGATGAAGGATCGGCTGCGGCTTCGTCTCGAGACCGATGCCTTCACACCAAGCGGTCTTGGCGTGTCTGCAGACTCGCGTGAGCTGGGCGTCATCGTAGAGCAGGCCGCAGTGCGCAGCGGCGATGCGGCAAGGCCGGTGGACTTCGTCGAGGGGTTCTACGGGGAGGAGCTGGTCGGGGAGCGGCGTTACCGGTGGTCGAGCGGTCGAGCGATCCTCGGTCTTCCCATCTCTCCGGACGACCGGGCGTTGAGCCTCGTACTGTCCGTCTCGAACCCCCGTCCGTCGGGTGCGCCGACCGCCCCGGTGTCCCTGTGGGTCGGTGAGGAGCGGATCGCGCAGTTCGACGCCGCGTTCGAGCCGCGGACCTATGAGGTTCCGCTTGCAGAGGCGATCCTGCGCCAGGCGCGACAGGTCATCCAGAATGCCGGTTCTCTCCTGCTCCCGGATGGTTCAGGTCGTGATCGGGGTGCCCTGGTCAGGAACGGACAGCAGAGCTTTGAAGAGAACCACGGCCAGTACGATCGGACGGAGGAGGTCTTTGCGCTGTGTGGGGCTGCGGTCCTCCTGCGGCGGACGATGCTGGACGACGTCGGGCTGCTTGATGACGAGTTCTTCATGTACTATGAGGACACCGATCTGGCATGGCGAGCCCGGCTCAGGGGGTGGAAGATTATGTATGCCCCGGGTGCGGTGGTGCGCCACGTCCATTGTGGGTCCAGCATCGAATGGTCGCCCCTCTTTACCTTCCACGTGCTCCGCAATCGACTGGCCATGCTGCTGAAAGACGCCCCTGCCGGGATGGCGGCGAGGGAATGGAGACAATTTCTGCTTTCCCTTCTGATACAGGGAATGAAGCTCTCCGCGCATTGCGCTCGGGGCGGCGGTCGCCGGGTGACCCCCCTGTGGCAGGACGTCGGCGTGAGAGCCCGGGTCGCGCGATCGCTTATGATGTCCCTGCCAGGCCTCTACCGGAAACGCAGGACGATTCGTGGGGCGGCGCGGGTCGGGGACGAGGCGATCATGCGATGGATATGCGATCCGGACAGGACCGTATATCCATCGAGAAGTAAAAAAATCACTTGACAGGTGTGAAATGCCATGATAGGAAAACGCTACTAAGAAAGTGGCGTGCAGGCTGCTGTAGGGCACTGAGACGGTATGTGCATTGGCGATGCTGCATGAGAGGCTATGGCTGCCGGGGAGAGGAGGACGAGTATGATCCGTTATAAGGGCGCGAAACGGTGGTTCCTACAAGGGTGCCTTACAGCGTCTTTGCTCCTCACGGTCATGGTGCGACCGGGTACGGCGGTGATGCAGTCGGATATCCACATCTCGGACAATGGAACCGTGTATTGGGCGCAGCGCAACGACGGTTCTTCCGGGAAGGTGCGGGTGACCACCGTCGGTCTTGGGGCCAGCACCGGCGCGATCAATACGAGCGCAGCGCTGGCGCAGGATGGGACGCTGACCGCCAGCGGAACGGTGAATCCGTTGTTTGCGCTTGGCAATGTGCGGCGGACCGGAATCTTTGCGTGCACCATTCCGGGAACGTTCGATCCGTCCGCTAATTCAGGGAATGGATCGTGGAATGTGGGTGGATCTGTGATCAACGGCTTTAGTGATGTGCCAAACCTGACCGATCTCTCCAACAACTTGGGTGGGGTTCCATCCGCTCAAACCGGAGTGAATCAGTTCGGATTCAACACTGCCACCCCAACGACCTCTATCGCAAAGGGTGCCCCAACCCCTTCTGACGGGTTTACGCTGAACACCGGTGAATGCGTGATCTACGTCCTCAATAGTGCATCTTTGCTCACCCCGGGGACCACGCTGACCGGTGCAGGCGCGTCTGCCGGATTCATGGATAACTTCATTACCGGGACCGTGCAGTTGACGACCGGGAAGACGGATACTGTGGCGAAGTTCCTTCCCACCACCACCACGACGACGACTACGACGACGACGACTACGACGACGACCACCACGACCACCACGACGACGACAATCCCCCCGCCGACGATTCCAACGACTGGAGAGTGGGGGATGATGATTTTCGGGGCGGCGCTGCTCGGATTTATGGCCTGGATGACCCAAGCCAGGCGGTCGATTAAGTAGCCATCGCAACGGACTATTCGATCGGTATGAAAAAGCGGGGCGATACGCCCCGCTTTTTCTTTGTCAACCGTTCTTGATCTCCACAGTCCCATTCCGCCTATGGTAGCGTCAACCGATGAACCGGAGATGGACACACGCCGTGGACGGATCGAGGTTATCAGTACCGCTGTTGTCCTCGCCCTGATCTACGGAGTACTCCTTTGGCAGTTCCCGCCCTCGCTTCTCCTGCTGCCGACGATCACAGCCGGCGGCGACACACTCTTTCACTATGTGACGGCTGCCTACCTCAGGGATCATCTGTTGGCGCATGGCCGGATTGTGGGCTGGATGCCCGGTAATCTGGCCGGTTTTCCGCTGTTCCTCTTTTACTTTCCGCTGGCCTTCCTCGCCGTTTGCGGGCTGAGCCTTATCGCTCCATTCCCGGTTGCGTTTAAACTGGGGACCGTTGCCGGGACCTTCGCGCTTCCGTTGGCTTCGTACGTGGCCCTCCGCTGGATCGGTCTGGCTTACCCGACGCCTGCTATCGGAGCGCTATTCACGCTCTGTTTCCTCTTCATCGAGAGCAACACCATGTGGGGCGGCAATATCCCCAGCACACTGGCGGGAGAGTTCGCTTACAGCTTCTCCCTTCCCCTGCTGGTCCTCTTCCTCGGCGCCCTGTACCGGGGCGTGGAGAAGCGGCGGCACGCATGGTTGGGCGCGGGACTGCTCGCGCTGGTGGGTTTCAGCCACGGTTACACCCTGGTCATGGCGGCGGGGGCGGGGCTGTTCTTCCTCGTGTTCAATCGCGATATGTGGGCGACGCTCTGGTACCTCTTGCGGGTCTATGGGATCGGGGGGCTGCTGCTGGGTTTCTGGATCCTGCCGCTGGTCATGTCTTTGCCCTACACCTCCGGATGGCCCATCAGTTGGCAATTTACCTCGTTGCTTGAGCCGCTCCCGATCATCCTTTGGCCGATCGTCGCCGCCGCGATTGTCACGATCGCCGCCGCGTTCCGGCGACCGAAGCGTCCCGCGTCGAACCAGGGCCAGGAATGGATGAGCAAGGTCCATTACCTGAGCTTTCCGGTCGCGCTTGGGATCCTGCTGTTTTCGTTGGCCGCCCGCCTCAATCTGGTAGACATCCGATTCCTTTCGATCGCCCAGTTCTTCATCACGCTGGTCGCGGCCGCCGGATTCGGAAAAGCCTGGCCGCGTCTCGCGCCCCGTCTCCGGGCGATCGCCCTGGTAGTCCTCGCCCTCATCACTATCCTGTGGGCGCTCTCTCAGCAATCCTACAGCCGTGACTGGATTGTCTCAAACTATCGCGGGATGGAGTCGGCTCCGCTGTGGAAGCAATACCGGGTTCTGAACGAGGTGCTGAAGGGAGGGCCCCAGGATCCGCGGATCATGTATGAGCATTCCGGGAAGCACGAAGGCGCCGGTACCGTCCGCGCCTTCGAGGCCCTCCCGCTGTTTTCCGGCCGGTCCACGCTCGAAGGGGCGTACATGCAGTCCTCGCTGAGCGCGCCGTTCATCTTTGATCTCCAGTCAGAGCTGACGCCGACGCCATCGTGCCCCTTTCCGCAGTATCGGTGCAGCCGTTTCGATCCCGATCGGGCTGTTCGCCATCTGGTCCTCTTCAACGTGAAGGGGTTCATCGCCGTCTCGTCGGAGGTCAAGGCGGCCCTGGATGCCCATCCGGCCTTCCGGCGGGCATTGAATGTTGAGCCGTACGCGATCTATGAGGTTCTTCCAGGTAATGGGCGGTATGTCGTCCCGCTCTCGTTCCAGCCGACCGTCTCCGGTGCGAAGGACTGGAAACGTCTGGCCTATGACTGGTTCCAGCGACCGGAATGGGCGGAAGTTCCACTGATTTTCCCACAAGGCGATGAGCCGCCACCCACGGATGCGGTTGCCTTCCATGGGCTGGAGCAGGGACCGGTCAAAGTCCCGTTGGCCGATGCCTGCCATGTTGAGGAGACGGTCCTTGAGCAGGAGATTCGCTTCCAGACCGATTGCCCGGGCCGGCCGCATCTGGTCAAGGTGTCCTATCATCCCAAGTGGAGGGCGGAGGGCGCCGATCGGATTTACCTGACGTCGCCGGCCTTTATGGTGGTCTATCCTGCGGACAAGCAGGTCAGGCTGGCGTTCGGCGACCGTTGGCCCGATACGCTTGGTTGGATTGCGACGGCGTTGGGTCTGCTGTGGCTGCTCGCAGAGGCAAGGACGGCAGCCCCGCGACGCCGCTGAATCCAGTCAGGGGTTAGCCGGACATGTGGTCCCCCCCTTCGCTAAATAGGGAGACGAAAGCGGCACATGCGTGTCGTCCCCCTGGCTTGCTCAAGGGGGGAGGGGAGAGAAAACCCCCTTGTATCCCCCTTTACGAAAGGGGGAGGAGAAGAGGTGGCCTTTGCCAAAGTGGGAGAAGGTGTGGAGGTAGCTTTTGCCAAAGAGGGAGAAGGTGTGGAGGTAGCTTTTGCCAAAGAGGGAGGAGATCCAGCGTATGGTCCCCCCCTTTGGAAAAGGGGGGCTAGGGGGGTTTTCCCTTCGGCAACGCAGGAGAAAGAGTGTGCATATCTGTCGCAGACAGGTTCAGCCGCGCTAATTCCGGAAGAACCACGTCATCTCGTCTCTTTCCTATTCCCCTATTTCTCTTGACACCGGAAGATGGACTGTGATATTGACTGTTGAATTGTAGATTGTCGATTCGCGTTCTGCCGCACATTGGCAGCGTCGCGGTTACGGTGAAGATGTTCTCATGATCAGGATCTTTATCTTTGGCTGACAGATTGTAGACGCAGCGTCACGGCCCCCGGTTGTGGCCGCCCTCAGGAAGGGGCTGCCGACCCGTGGGCAGAAGGGAGGGGCTTGTATGCGCGCACGATACCGGGGCATGGTCCTCGCCGGCCTACTCGCGACGGCCGTTCTGATCCTGCCCACACCCGGCCTGGCAGCCGATACCTGCAGTCTCTCCGGCGTGTATCCCTTCAGCACCTTCGCCGATCCCGGGAGCGCGACCCAGGCCCTCGGGACGATGACCTTTACCACGGGCAGCTCGTGCAGCGTTCCGGGCACAGTGGCGATCGTGGGGTCCTACAAATCGGTCGGCGGGGTGGAGACCCTCTTCAGCGTCAGCGGCACGTACTCGGTGGACAGCACCGGACGCATGACGACGACGATTGCGGGGGATATCAACATCTGGGGGCAAGTCGCCCTGCAGGGGAGCCCCCCGGCCCGCAGCTTCCCATTCGTAGGCGCCTTCACCGGTAACCTGATCCTAGCCGGGGTGGCGGTAAGAGAGAACCTGGAACTCGCGACCGGACCGGCAGGCGCGGCAGGCGCGACAGGACCGGCAGGCGCAACGGGCGCTGCGGGAACGGCAGGCGCGGCGGGGGCGAGAGGCGCGACCGGACCGACAGGACCGGGAGGAGGCGCGACCGGCCCGACAGGACCGGCAGGCGCAACGGGCGCTGCGGGAACGGCAGGTGCGGCAGGCGCGACCGGGCCGACCGGCGCGACCGGCGCGGCAGGGCCGGTCAGGTCGAGCGTCCTGACCGGCGGGAACGCTGGGCTTGCCAATTTTCTTGCTCTGTCGTATATGGGTCCGAGAAATGGGACAGATAGTGCGACACGTGCGAACGTCGAGGTTCCTATGCCTCTGGGCTCGGCAAGCGGCTTCAGTGTGAATCTAAAAACTCCCCCTGGTGCCGGGACGTCGCGTAAGTTCACCGTTTTGAGGAGTGCGACTCCTACACTCACCTGTACGATCGCTGGTACCGGCACGACATGTTCGGCCGCAGGGTCTCAGGCGTTCAGCTCTGATGATATGCTGGCAGTAGAGCACTCAGCCTCCACCAGTGCTCCTGCCCCGTCACCAGGATCCTGGTCCCTGCTGTATGCGGTGCCATAAATATCTCTACACGTTCAACCCCCTGGTCGTCGGACCAGGCGGGGTCTTTTTGGCTGATAGATCGAAGGCGTAGTTTCACGGTCCTCGGTTGTTGCCGCCCTCGCGAAGAAAGGGTCGCCAAACCGTGGGACGACAAGGAGGATCGAGTATGCGCGCACGATACCGAGGCATGGGCCTTGCCGGTCTGCTCACCGCGGCCGTTCTGATCCTGCCCACACCCGGCCGGGCAGCCGATACCTGCAGTCTCTCCGGCGTGTATCCCTTCAGCACCTTCGCCGATCCCGGGAGCGCGACCCAGGCCCTCGGGACGATGACCTTTACCACGGGCAGCTCGTGCAGCGTTCCGGGCACAGTGGCGATCGTGGGGTCCTACAAATCGGTCGGCGGGGTGGAGACCCTCTTCAGCGTCAGCGGCACGTACTCGGTGGACAGCACCGGACGCATGACGACGACGATTGCAGGAGATATCAACATTTGGGGGCAAGTCGCCCTGCAGGGGAGCCCGGCCCGTCTCCTGCCATTCGTTGGGGCCTTCACCGGTGACCTGATCCTGGCCGGGGTGGCGGTGAGCGAGAATCTGAACCTCGCTGCCGGACCGACCGGTCCGACCGGACCGACCGGACCCGCCGGCGCGACCGGACCCGCCGGCGCGGCAGGCGCGACCGGGGCGACCGGCGCGACCGGGGCATCAGGAGGCGCGACAGGTCCGACCGGACCGGCAGGCTCGGCAGGCGCGACCGGCGCGACAGGCGCGGCGGGTCCGACCGGAGCGACCGGCGCGACAGGTGCGGCAGGGCCGAGCGTGGCGAGTGTCCTGACCGGCGGATCGGCTGGAGAGGATCTTGCCATTCCTGGTGCTAAGTCATATATGGGTCCGGGAAACGGGCGAGATAATGCGACACTGACTAATGTTGAGGTCCCTATGCCTGCGGGCACTGCAAGCGCCTTACGTGTCAAGCTGAAAACTGCCCCTGGGGCCGGGAATTCGCGTAAGTTCACCGTCTTGCGTAGTGGGAATACCAGTGCGCTCACCTGTACGATCGCTGATACTGGAACTGACTGTTCGATTCTCGCAGGGTCTCAGGCCTTTACTAGTTTGGAGAGGCTGGCGGTAGAGCACTCAGCCTTTGGGGCCGCCCTGTCACCAGGATCATGGTCTCTGCTGTATACGGTGACGCCGTAGCTATAACCATCTCTACACACACAACCCCCCTGGTCGCCTGACCAGGGGGGTTTTTTGTCCGCCTGTGTCTGATCGTCTGTTGTCATTCCGATCGCACCCGGTGGCGGTCTGTCTGGCGATCGTGGGGCTGGCCGGACTTCTGTACGCCGGTTCGCTGCTCAACGGCTTTGCCTTCGACGACCATCTCCTGGTCGAGACCAATCTCCAGTTTCGCTCGATCGAGGGGCTTACGCAGTTATTCAGGTCCGGCGGGTGGCTGACGTATCGCCCAATCCGCACCGCCTCGTACGCGATCGACTATGCCCTGTTCGGGCTCAATCCCTCCGGTTTCCGGGCGTTCAACATCCTCTACCACGCCCTGAACGGGGTCCTGGTCTTCACCGTGCTGCGGACGATCCTGGGGGTGACCCGCCCCGCCTTTCTCACGGCGCTGCTCTTCATCGTCCATCCTGTCCAGACCGAGTCGGTCGCCTACATATCCGGCCGGCGGGACATCCTGTTCACCCTGTTCTATCTGACAGGGTTCTATGGATTCGTCCGATACCGGGCGACCGGCAGGGGACGGTGGCTGTACCTGACGGGGATCTCGTACTATCTCGGCCTTCTTTCGAAGGAGATGGCGATTACCCTCCCGCTCCTCTGTCTTGCGTACGATCTGGTCCGTTCGATGCCCGAGGGCGGGGAGGGAGACCGGCGATCGTGGCGGGCCCTCAGGGAGGCGGGGCTGCGGCTCTGGCGGGATCATCGTCGTCTGTACCTGGTCATCGGGGCGATCTTTTCCGCGACGGCCTATTACTTTGTGGCGCTCTTTCGCGTCACGCAACGGTTTGATCTGTGGGGCGACGGACTGTGGCCGACCGTGCTGACCAGCGTCACGATCATGGGCCACTATCTGACACTGCTGCTCTGGCCCGTGACCCTGAACGTGGATTACTCGTTCAACGCCTTTCCGGTGCCGGAGACCCTCCTGGACGGCCGGGTCCTGATGGCGATTGCCGCGGTGGGCGGGAGCTGGTGGGCGATCTGGAGGGGCCTGGCGAACCATCGGTGGGCGGCATTCGGGGGTCTCTGGTTCTTTACGACACTGCTGCCGGTCGCCCAGATCATCCCCCATGATGAGATCGTGGCCGAGCACTATCTGTACCTGCCGTCGATCGGCGTCTGTCTGGCAGCCGCCATGCTGGCGGAGGGGCTGCCAGAGCGTATCCGGCAGCGCCGGGCTGTCACGGCAGTCTTCGGGCTCGTGGTGGTTCTGCTCGGATTCAGGACGGTCATCCGCACCCGCGATTGGAAGGACGACCTGACACTTTGGACCAGGACGGTCGAGACCGCCCCGGCATCCGCGAGGGCGCGCCGAAACCTGGGTCGGCTGTATATGATTCGGGGGCGTCATCAGGAGGCCGCCCAGGAGTTCCGGGAGGCCCTCCGGATCGCGCCGAACGATGCGCCGACCTGGAACAACCTGGGCGCGATGCTGCTTGAGCTGGGGAACCTCGACGGGGCGGAACAGGCCTTCACCGGAGCGCTTCGCCTGAACACCCTGCCGCTTGATGTCAGGATCAACCTGGGAATCGTCTCCCTCAGGCGCGGGCGGACGGCGCAGGCCGAGGCGTACTTTCTCGCGGCCCTGGCGTCGTCGCAACTGCCGCCGTCGCAGCGGGCGCAGGCGCTGAACAACCTGGGCATGGTGCGCGCCACGCAGGGGCGGTCGGCTGAGGCCGAGCAGGCCTTCAAAGAGGCGGTCGCGCTTGCGCCCGGCGATGCCGATGCCAGGCGAAACCTGGGATTGGCCTATCTCGAGAAAGGGCAGATGCAAGCGGGGATTGCGGAGCTGGAGGAGGCCGTCCGGTATAAGGCCGCAGACCCGACGCTTCATCACCTGCTTGGGGAGGTCTATCATATGCAGGGGCAGCAGGATCGGGCCGTGGCCTCTCTGAGAAAGGCGCTGAGCCTGAAGGGCGACCTGGCGGAGGCGCGAGAGTTGCTGGATTCGATTCTCCGCTCTTCCCCAACGACTCCATGACATCGACTTTGCTGTTGACAGTCTGATAGAGGTCGTGGTATCTGCCGATCCGAGATGCGTGGCGACCGGCGGTGTTGCGCGCAGGCCGTCAGGCTGCGAACACCGTTCGGTACGGTGAAAGTCTTCCGGCGGTCAGCACCGGCGGCTCGTATATCATGGAGACGGTGTAGATGACGGACGGTAACAAGCTTCCATCCTGGAGTCAGATTCTGCTCGCGGGTGTCCTGGTTGCCCTGGTCGGAGGGGCCTTCTGGCTGAAGAGCAGGCCGACGATGCCGATCGGCGCGACCGCAGGCCTTGAATCGGTCTCATCCATTCTTGAGCAGGGCATTCAGGCCCACAATGCCCGGCAGTACGAGCAGGCAGTGGAGTGGTACCATCGCGTGCTGGCGCAGGACCCCGGACACCCTGTCGCCCATTACAACCTGGGACAGATCTATACCGTCCAGGGACAGCCGGCCAAGGCCCAGTGGGAATACGAGGCGGTGCTGAGGGCCGATCCGCGCCATCTGGATGCATGGATCAATCTCGGGGTTGCGCTCTATCGGCAGCGCAAGTTTCAAGAGGCGGCGGAGGCATCCCGCCAAGCCCTGACACTCTCACCCCGTCACCCGATGGCGCTCTTCAACTTGGGGGTGACGCTACTCGAAATGGACCGGCCGGATCAGGCGATTACGTGGCTGACAGCCGCATTGCAGGAAGACCAGAAGCGCGCCGATACCCACTACTATCTGGGACACGCCTACCTGAAGCAGCAACGTGTCGCCGAGGCCAGGCGATCACTGGAGAAGGCGATAGCGCTGAATCCGGATCTGCAGATGGCCCATCTCACCCTCGCCAAGCTGGCTCGCCAACAGGGCGACTCAAAGGGCGTCCAGGAGGCGCTGAAAGGCGTGACGGGCCTCCTCCCCGGTCAGAAGCGGTAGGAAATCACTGCTGTCAAAACCCTGTCAAAACCCCCTTCATCCCCCTTTCTCAAAGGGGGAAATATGGTGAATACCCCTCTTTGGAAAAGAGGGGCGAGGGGAGATTTGAATGATCTGAAAACCCCCTCAATCCCCCTTTTTCAAAGGGGGAGGTTGCTTGAGATGTTATGCAAGAGTGCCATCTATTGAGTGCTCCCCTTAATATGTCGGACACGTATGAGGAAGGGTTGGATCGCTACCGATGGGTATCGGTCTGGAGGGGTCGTGTGGGCGCCTGTTGCACATCCAGGACCAGGGCCTGCAGCAGGAGTTGGAAGCCGATAATCAGCGGCAGCACCGATAGCATGACCGTGCCGGTCGGCGTGAGGGCCCCCTCCATGGCGCTCCTGATCCAGTGGTAGGCGCCGAACGCGATGCCGAAGGTCGTGAGCGGAACGCCGCAGAGCAGGAAGAGCGAGACCGCATTGAAATCCGCAATGAAGTAGCGCCACAGTACCCGTCGGACGCCGTCGCGCAGACACAGCCACGGGAAGACCAGCAAGGTGTGGCCGATGCTCAGATGGCTCCGCTCGCTGCCGTAACGCGCGGGGATGGCGATATCCCCGACAACCGCCCCGAGGGCGCCCAGCATGATCAGGATCGAGCTCTCGAAGAAGTAGCGCGGGTGAAGCCGCTTCAGATCGAGCATCTCCAGGACGGCGCGGTGGATCGCGGTGTAACCGTTGGTGGGATCGAAGATGTGCCACTGACCGCTGGCCGCCTTGATCAGGAAGGAGAGCCCGGCATTGCCGACCTTTCGCAGGAACGGCATCCGCCGAAGCGCCGTCGCGTCGTGGAAGCGGTTGCCTTTGACATAGTCGGCCCGCCGCTCCAGGAGCGGCCGGATCAGGTCGGTGAGATACGCCGGGTCCATCTGGTCGTCGGCGTCCATCTTGACGCAAATGTCGATCCCATGTCGGAGCGCCTCACTGTATCCCGTCACCATCGCCGCGCCGACGCCCCGATTCACCGGATGGCTCAGGAGCGCAACCCGCGGGTCGCGGCGTGCCTGGACCAGGGCCGACGTCCCGTCGCCGCTGCCGTCGTCCACGACGTAGACGGCATCAACCCACTCCGGGATGCCGTTCAACACCTGCTCGATGGTGTCGCGGGCATGGTAGGCGGGGATGATGACGGCGACCCGCAGCCCTTCAGTTGTTGCCACGCGCGTTACCCCTGACCGGCAGACCTGGACGGGCCGGCCATGCGCGCGTCCAGTCCGGCGAATCGAGATCCGACAAGAACGGTCAGCAGCAAGGTCACCGCTCCCAGCCAGAGCAGTCCGGTCTTGTACCATGGCGGTCGGTAGATTGCCGTGAGGCGATGCGGACCTGCCGACACCTCGACCCCGATGAAGCTCGGTGACACCATGAACGGGCGCGCGTCGCGTCCATCAATGGTGACGTGCCAGTTCGGATGGTAGGTCGTCTTGATGGCGATGGTCGCGGCGTGGGCGCACTCCACCTGCAGATCGAGCCTGCCGGGCAGGATCTGCTCCTCTGTGATTCTCCCGCCGTCCGGGCATCCCGGGCCGGACGCGTCGAAGTATCCCTCGTCTGGTGAGGGGTACTCGTATCGAATGAACCGCCCGGCCGCAGGATCAGGGCCCTCGAGCCACCGGCGATTCTCGTCGAGCAGGGTCGCCTGAGAATCGGTGCGAATCCCCCTGACGATATTGACAAACCCGGCGTATCCATCGGTCTTTGCCTCGTAGAGCGTGTAACGGCCGGTCCTTTCCAGCGGTCGCAGGAACTCCGGCATGGCGAGACCGGCCGGTGCGACCACGTAGCGCGCATTAAAGACATTGTAGTGGGCCGGATCGCGATCGTCAAAATGCCAGATCATGTCGGAGTTGAGGGAGAAACCCGAATACGGGGGCGATACCGCGGGGATCCGGTAAAAGGTCAGCAGGTCGTAGAAGTGCAGGTCTCCAAACTGTACCGTCTTCCCCCAGTTGGCCCGCAGGCCGACATAGGTTCGTCCTGGCGGCAGATCTTTGAGCGCCGCTAAGATCGTTCTGGCGTCGGCGTCGGCGTCGACGGCACGCTGTGTACGTTCCATCCACTGTGCATTCAGCGCGTAAAAGTGTCGTCTCTCTGCTAACGGCGGGATCAACAGAACGACAACGGCACATACGCCGACGGCCCCGCGCCAACGGGTGACGGCAGGGCTGAGCAGATGCCACAACCACTCTCCTCCCAGTCCGATCAGCATGATCGCCCCGATATTCACGCCGCCGATGAAGCGATGATACAGCATGCCTTTATGCATGGGGATGAGGTCGGCCAGCGCTCCCCACGTGACCCGTCCAAAAAACAGCAACAGCCACATCCCGAAGATCGACAGGCCGAGCGCTCCGTGCCGGCCTCGACGCGCGACGGCGGAGGCGATTCCAAGCGCCAGGAGCGCCGTCAGGACCGGAAGGCGGTCGAAATCCAGCAGGTCCCCGTTGATCAACCAGCCCAGAATGGCGTGAGCCCCGAAGGAGTCGTACTTCCAACGCTGAAGGTACGGGCTGAAACCCAGGAACGGATTGAACAGTACGAAGGGGAGCCAGAAGTACGACGTGATGACGGCCGAGACTCCCGCGACGATCAGTAATCGCATGATGCGCAATCGGACGTTGTCCCGCCGTATGCCGACCAGAAGGGAGGCGACCATCGTCAGCCCCATGATAAAGCTATACAGCAGATGCGATAGAACCAGTGTGGATGCGGCAACGATCGCACCGAGGTAGCCTTGACCCGTTCTCATAACATGGATCAGACAACCGAGGCTCAGAAACGACAGATGCATCGCCCACAGTTGACTGTACATCCCGAAGCCGCGCCAGATGTAGCTGTCATATTCGAACCCGTAATGATGATCGGCTGAGATCAATGTGGCGCTTGCTGCGGCGACCCCTGCTGCGATCGACGAGAATCCGATCCGACGCATCGACCAGTAGACGGACAGCGGAAACCCGACCAGGAGCAGATATCGGATGAGATTGAAAAGAGTCAGCAGTTCGAATTGCCCCAGGAGGATGCGGTGCAGCAGCACGACGGTCAGATGCGGCAGATGCTGATAGGTGCTGGCAATCGGGAACCCAAGCTCAAGCTCAGGGTTCCAGTGATCGATGAGATTGTCCCCCGTCGCCCACGCCCGGCTGATACCTTGAATGAGCAGAAAATGCACGGCATTATCGTTCAGGCTGGGGATTGGGCGCGAGAGCTCAGGCAGCAGTGTCACGGCATTGAAGAGGATTGGGATCAGCAGAAGAAGGACCACGACGCAAGAGCTGTTGTAGGTGACAGCATCGTTGGAAACACGACAGTCAATCCGGTCCGATATAAAAGCGCGGCGTATGCTCATTGTCATATACAAAGAATCAGGTCTTGCATTCACACATAGTCCCGACTAGATTATTGTATACGAACCTGTCCTGTAAACTCTTATTTACGCTTTGACAGGCTCAGGGTGAACGATATGGGTATCGAACGCAGGAATATCGGTCCGTTCGCGCCGGGTCCGCTGAAGCCGTTGTGAGTAAGGGCGAACCGCACGAGCAGGGGTGTGCAGGACAGGCGCATAGGTTTCGCCCATTGCGTATCGAAGCTTATGTCCGGGGTATGCGCCACCTCAATGGAGTCTCTAGCCGTGTGGGCTCCGACAAATCGCTTGACAAGGTTTTTGATCGTGCCTACAGTACGAGGGATTTCGCAGCATTCGCGGAACCAGGGTGTCTGTTAACCGCGTGACACGCCCTACATGATAGGGGAGGAGGTGGCTATGAGATCGACCGTCCGAACTGTTCTGATCTGTTTGGTGGTGAGCCTTGGCGTCATCGTGAGCGCCGAGAAGAGCTGGGCCGGATTTGTGTCCGGGGGGTCCCGACTCATCTATTACTACAGTCAGCGTTCCCTCGTGAACCCGGGGGCCGGGAGCGGCACGGGTGCTACGATCCTGGCCGTGAAGAACAATTCGAGCGATGCAACCAAGGTGCAGATGAAGATCTTCAACGGCTCGACCTGCGCCGGCTTTGGTCCGGTGACCTTCGATCTGCCCGGAAATCAGAGCCTTCGGATCAATGTCTCGGATCATGTCTCGGCGACCCCGTTCCCGGAAGGGTGGGTGGATCTGTATGCGGTCAATTCGGGAGGCACGCCGATCCGATGGGATTACCTGACCGGGAAGTTCACGGTACTCGATTTTGGAGGGTCCTCCACGACTGTGGCGATCTCTCAGGCGGCCGCCATGTTCTCCGACGCGAATCGGTCGAGCGACCCTCAGGGCGGGGTCATCGCCGATAACACCGACGCGCGGACGTGGGCGCCGCACCTTCAATCCGTCGACTTTTGGGCCACAGGGGGGCCGTTTAACATCAGCGATCGTCTGGTGGTGGTTCCGGTCTCCAGTGTGCCTGGGACGGCCCCGGTCGCCTCTACCAGCGGGATCGGTCTCTCCTTCAAGACCTTGGCGGGTGCGGAGACACTGAATACGAGCGCCACCACTTCCTGCATGCTGGCCTCGTCTCTCCCGAGCCTTCACCCGGGTTTCTCCGCCTCCTACCCGAATGGCGCCACCGTGACGGATGGGGGCACTCTCAATCTCGTCGCTGACTCCTCCGGCACCAATAAAGGCAATGCCGGGTGGCTGTTCGAGATGGCGACGTCCCCGCTGCTTCTGGGTGTGCATCCGATACAAGCATGGGCGGAGTTGGCGGTGGACGGTCACGAGTAGTCGTATCGGGCGCTCCGGATTGTCCGCTCGTCCTCACACACCTGCAACTCGCGAACGCCTTCCCAATGGGCTGTGGAAGCCCATTGGGAAGGCGTTGCTGTATGGGCTCGGGCTCATGTTGGTGCAATGGGGGCTCGAGCGGGGTACGTTTGTCGCCATCCTCACCGATCGCCTGGCGCAGGGCGTGCTGGTTGGTCTGCATCTGTTGGGTGTGCCGGCGAGGCTTGACGGGCTGGTGCTCCACGCCGGCGCGCTGAGTCAGCCGGTCTCGGCAAGCTGTCTGGGCCTGATCGCGGTGACCGGCTATCTCTCCGGCCTCCTCGCCGTACCGGCCGACTGGACGACGCGCTGGCGCGGGATCCGGCGCGACCTGCCGTTGCTGGTTCTTGGGAATGCGATTCGACTGTCGGCGCTCGGGATCCTCATCACCGTATCTGTCTCAGCCTTTCAGTTTGCGCATGCGATTCTCATGGGGGCGGTTGCGCCGCTGGCCCTGATCGGGCTGTGGGGCTTCTGGTTCTACAAGGACCTGGGCGCGCTGTCGGCGTATCCCTGGCGCTTCGCCAGAGACGTGTCCCTCGCGCTGCCTCTGGCAATCGGGCTTTGGTGGCTGCTGCTTGACCCGTATGCGGTCGGGCTGTCGGTGGTGATCAAGGCGGCCCTGAGCGGCCTCGTCGGGATGCCGATTGTCGGGACCGGGGTGGTGGAGGACGGCTTCAAACGCCTCCTCGACTTTCAATTGCCGGACGGCGGTTTCCGCATCGAGATGGGCGGCCGCAGCCTGGCCCTCGCTCCGTTGATCGCCTTGATCGGCGCCTCGCCCATCCCCTGGACGCGGCGGATTGGGCTGGGAGGTCTCGGTCTGACGATCCAGTTCGGGCTCCATGCCATGGAGGTGGTCGGACTGGTTCTCCTGGGTCGGATCGCTCCTCCGGTGGTCCCGGCGGTCGAGGCGCTTTCGGATTACCTCGCCCTTGCCTCCGGTCCGTTCTTGTGGCTGCTGCTCGCGGCTCCGTCTTCAGCGTGGTGGGCGCTTGAGGGAGAGGGCCGTCGCGCGCGATCTGTCTGAGTCTGTGTGGTGTCCCTCGCTATAAGAACGGACCCCGAGCTATTGGCGACACGGATTGCCTTTTGCTCTACAAGAAGGGTATAGTCTGAGCGACGGTGGTGTAGACGACTGCGTCAGCCGGGAGCTGGTACGCGATGGCGGCAACGGTGACACGAAAGGTTCTGCTCGTCAATCCGAGCTGGGATGGGCTGGTAAGCCGAAAGGGACGCCGGTTTAATCGCACCTGGCCTCCCCTTGATCTCCTGAATTGCGCGGCGCTGCTGGAGCAGGACGGGCTGAGCGTCGGCCTCATCGATGCCCGCGCCGTGCCCACCACGCCGGAGACGATTCGAGACGCCGCAGCGCGACACGATCTGGTCTTCGTGACCTCGTCGCCGATCGACCGGTGGCAATGCCCCAACCTCGATCTGGGCCCATTCCTGGCCGTTACACACCTGGTGGAACCCGACAAGCTGTACGTAATGGGGACGCATGGGACCGTTGCGCCTGGAGAGCTGCTTCATATGACGCAGGCGCGAGCCATCGTCCGTGGCGAGCCTGAGCCGGCGGTCCGAGCGCTTTGTGAGGGCAAAGACCCTTCTGAGGTCCCGGGTGTGACCTATCTGCAAGAGGGCACAACTATCCATAATCCGGAAGGGAACCCCGTGGATCTGACGACCCTGCCGATGCCCGCCTTTCATCTCCTCGACCTTCGCAACTACCGGTACGAAATTCTCGGCGGAAGATTTGCCCTGCTTGAGACGACGCGCGGCTGTCACCACCGGTGCCATTTCTGCCTTCTCAAGATGTACGGCAAAGGCTACCGCAAGAAAGACCCCGAGCAGGTTGTTCATGAGGTCACACATCTGGTTCGAGAAGCGGGAGCCAAGACAGGATACTTCATCGATCTGGAGTTCACCGCGGTCCGTGACGACGTCCGGGATCTGTGTGAGCGACTGGTGTCGGCCGGGTTGCCCTTCGAGTGGGCGTGCCAGACCAGGGCCGATTATGTGGACGGGCCGCTTCTGAAGCTGATGAAGCGCGCCGGCTGTCGGCTGATCCACTTTGGCGTTGAAAGCGGCTCGCCCCGTATCCTGGCTGCAACGAATAAGCGGATTACCCTTGAGCAGATCGAACGCGGAATTGCGGAGACGAAGCAGTCAGGGATCGATCAACTGTGTTTCTTCATGTTCGGCTTCCCGGGTGAAACCGCCGGGGATATGGAGGCGACGATCGCGTTCGCCAAGCGGCTGAGCCCCACCTATGCGTCATTTCATGCCGTGACCCCCTACATGGGCACGAAGCTGTATGAGATGAGCGGCTCCTCGGAGCTGTTCCCTGAAGTGCTGAGCAAGGAGCACGACCCCCTCATCCTTCAGGCGATCGCCAACCGGGCCTTTCGTGAGTTTTACCTGCGGCCGGCAATGCTCTGGTCCAGGGTGCGTAGGGTGGACGTTCGTCTTTGGCGCAGGCAGGCCGCACTGTTCTGGCACTACGTGCGACCAGCCTTGACCTAGGCTCTTTCCGTCATGCCCCAAGACCCGCTTGGCACTCGCCGGCCCCGGGTTCCACTGACGTTCATTATCCCGGCCTATAACGAAGAAGCCATCGTTGCCGCCAACGTCGACCGGCTCAGGTGCTACCTGAAAGACCGGGAGATTACGACGTATGAAATGCTCCTGGTCAGCAACGGCTCGACCGACCGGACCGTCGAGATCGCCAGGGCAAGCGCAGCAGGCCGCGTGGACCTCACGGTCATTGAGTTGCCGCGGCGCGGCGTGGGCCGCGCATTCAAGGCCGGGATGGCGCGCGCGCATTATGACCGGGTAGTGTGCCTCGATCTGGATCTTACCATCGATCTCGACTTCATTACGGCTGCGGCGGAAGGACTCGACACGGCGGACATCGTCATCGGTTCCAAGCAGACCGGGGGGCAGCAGCGCTCGTGGATCCGACGGCTGGCAAGCGCGGCGTTTATCGTCTGCACGCGCCGGTTACTTCACCTCACGTTTACGGACTACTCGATCGGCGCCAAGGCGTTTCGGACCGCCTCTATACGGCCATATCTCCCCCATCTTGCCGATCAGAGCGCCTATATCCTGCAACTGATCGCCTGGGGGCATCGCGACGGCGTCGCCATTGCTGAGATTCCGGTCTGGTGCGACGATCGGAGAAAGAGTCGTTTCAACCTCATCCACGAGGGCTTCTATCGCTTCGGCAGCCTGTTTGTGCTGTGGCTTCAGGAACGGCTGTGTTGGAGGAGAGGGATCGACGGGCGATGAAGGCTCACCGGAGGCTGCGCGTGCGGTCAATATTCTCTTCTTTTCCGACACACGTCTTGCTTGAGAAGTGCATTGTATTGGGAGCATTGTTTGCGATTGCACTCTCTTGTTCGTTTCATGTGCTGCACTATTGGTTTCTTTACGATGATCCCGCTGCTATCGTCTATTCGACGAAATCCTTGAACGATATATTTTTCTCCAATGACGCATATGTATATGGGTTTTATGCGCCGTTGTTAGCGCTTATCTTTAAGCCTGACGTTCTCTTTTTTGGGATCCAACCATTACCGTACCGTATTCACAATCTCATGATTCTCGTCTCGATAGCTTTTGTGGTCTACCAGATACTCAGGCAGTATACGGATAAATTCTCATCTGCCGTCTCTGCGATGATTGTTCTATGTGCAACCCCCTCGTTTATCTGTGTGATTTGGATAACGCTCAGGCAATATCTGTACCCCATGCTCTTTTCTTTAATCGCGATCTATCTCTACATAAAATACACACCCGATCCGAAACGCGACACGTACGTGTTCCTTACCATACTGGTTCTGAGTGAATTAAGCTTTATGGGCAAAGAACAATTTATGACTTTGCCTTTTGTCCTTTTGGTCCTCTCGAAAGAGAACTTTAAGAACAGATGTCTCAAGACATATCCTTACTTTCTCTTGCTTGCCCTGCATTTTTTGCTTCGATGGTATGTGTTGGGAAGTATGGGGGGATATTTAGGAGTTACTTACAACCCTTTGGTTTACCTGAAAACGGTCTTTACATCCATCTTCACCACCTCAGAGATTTTATTTGGATCTCAGTGGTTGGTAGCTGTTTTGTTGTTGCCGTTCTTGTTACAGCCCGACAAGTGTATGCGATTGGTTCTCTTGTGGGTAGCGACCCTCGCTGTGTCTTTTCTTGGTATGTCTGTATATCCTTCGGCAGACACCTATCGCTATTGGTTCATTGCCGCAGTTCTGTTTTCCTTTATGATGGGGTTTGGCTCGGCTGTCATCAAAAACCCTCTGCTTAGGGGATTGTACATCCTGGCGGCAGTCATTCCGTTCTTCATTCACAGCTCGAAAATAAACGAGGAAATCACGGTCTTGTTTCAACGTGAATCGTCTATAGCCTATAAGACGTCACAATCTATGCTTGATGAGAGATACCGCAACGCAGTGATGATGTTTCCGGACAGCCCGTATACTCATTCCGGGTATATATATTCGATGCAAAACGCATATCAGAGGGTCCTGGGAGTCGAAGCCCTCCCTACGTTCTATCCCTTTGAACTGCTGGCATTTTATCCGGACATATTACAAGATTTCGATGGCGTGTATGAAATAACACCACACGAAATTATCGATATTACACAGTCTATAAAAAAGAGATCGGATCTTTTTTTGGCAGCGTTGACCGATCAGAAACCGGAATTCGGACTCTTGCAGAGCGGAGAAGAGTTAGCGGTAAGTCTCAAGTGCAGATCCGGCAGATCGGTCACCTCGTTTATCATAGAGCAAGAGCAGTTTGCCGATAAGCAGCGCGTGAGTAGAAACGTTCTTCCTTACCTTGAGAGATTGAACTTGAGCAACACCATAAAAAAGAGCGGGAACGCCAGACTGGTGCCGATAGAGGAGATTTCATATAAGAAGAAAACGTGGTATTTCGGACGAGAACGCATTCCGGATGCTACGCTATTGATAACAAATTTGTGCAGTGATCTATCGGGAAACAATACGCGTTTATCGGATGTTTTGTATATTCCTTTGGCGAAGAGGTTTCACATAAGCTAATGGTGTCCCTCTTGAGAGGCCGTTCTACCGACATGGATGATGAGCAGATTCAACTCAGCGTGGCGATTCCCACATACAATGAGGCGAACCGGATCGGCCCGTCGCTCCACCGGGTGTGGGACTATTTGCGGTCCCGATACGGGGCGGGCGGATTCGAGATGATTGTGGTGGATGACGGATCGCGCGACAGCACGGTCGCCGTTGTGGAACAATTCGGGATGCGCGCGCCGGAGTTGCGACTGGTCCGCTTCTCACGGAACCGAGGCAAGGGCGCCGCCGTTCGGGCCGGCATGATAGCGGCCACAGGGAAGGCCGTGCTGTTCTCGGATGCGGACCTCTCCACACCGATCGAGGATGTGGAGGGCGCGTTAAGGCTGCTGGCGGACGGCGGAGATGTCGTGATCGGCTCGCGCGCGCTGCCTGGATCGCTGATTCTGGTGCGTCAGCATCCGTTGCGCGAGTCGATGGGACGACTGTTCAATCGCCTTATCCGGGTCCTCCTTCGGATCCCGTTTCGAGATACGCAGTGCGGATTCAAGCTGTTTCGGCGCGAGGCGGCGCATGCGATCTTCCAGCGCGCACGTATCGACGGCTTTGCCTTCGACGTCGAGGTTATCCTCATCGCGATGCAGTTGGGATATACCGTACGCGAGATGCCGGTACACTGGAGCAATGATCCGGCGAGTAGGGTGACCCTGAGTCGCCACCCCGCACAGATGATCGCCGATCTCTGGCGGATCAGGACCGGGCGCATGAGCGGCCGATGACGTCTTACCGGGTCGATGCGGTTGAGGTGGGACGTGTCCTCCGCTTTCGTCGCGCTCCTGGTCTGGCCGGCCGGTCGCTAGGTTTTGATCCTGAGTACGGAGGCGAGACCGGCAGTGGTGAACAGGACGTTAGGCAGCCAGGCCGCGACCAGCGGGGGCAGGACGTCGCCCCGTCCCAGAGAAATACTGAAGGAGTTGAGGATCGAGTAGCAGACGGCTGCTACCACGCAGGCGCCCGTCCAGGCCATCACGCCTCGCTTACCGGTGCGAAGGGCGAAGGCGATCCCAATGAAGGCCATGACGAGATTCGTGAAGGCCGTAGAGCCCTTTGCGGCCAGGTCCACCTGATACCGGACAGAGCTCACCCCGGCTTTGGCCAGTCTCTCAATATACTCCCGAAGCTCAGACGAGGTCATCTCTTCGGCCTCACGCACCACATGGGCGAGATCCTCGGGTTTTTCTTCGAGGTAGAGCGTGAGGTGTGTGAACGGATCAACCCGGAAGGTCCCATCAGGCTTGGTCCGGGATATTTCGCCGTTCTGAAGCCGCCACTGTCCGTCTTGCCATCTGGCCTCCTTTGCATCGATCCTTCTCGCCAGTCTGAAATCCGGTGAGAGTTCAAAGACGGTCAATCCTCGGATGCTGCCCGATGCCGCCTCCAGCAGCGAGATATGCAAAAACCGGTTACCTTTGGCCCGGTACCAGATATCGTTGTTTTTGGTGCGCTGGAAGGGGGAGACCTTCTGCACCTTCACCCGATAGGCATCCAGCGCACGCTCGTTCATTCGAGGAACAATCGACTCGCCGAGAATTAAGGCGGCAAAGCTGACGACGAGGCCAAGAACCAATGGCGGAACAACGATGCGGAAGATGCTCAGATGACCCATTTTCATGGCAAGCAGTTCATTGTGCCTCGCCATTTTCCCAAGGCTGAACAGGGCGGCGAGGAGTACTGCCACCGGCATGACCTGGAACCCGAACCATGGCAGCCTGTAGATGTAATACTGGATCACCACCACGCCGGATACGTCAAGGAAGCGGGAGAGGCGATCGAATAGGTCTACGATGACGGAGAGCGCGAGGAAGATCACCAGTGAGAAGGCACAGATTCTGAGAAACTCTTTCGCAAGATACCGATCCAGGATTCGCATGGGAACGGTCAGCATTCAGCGCTCAGCAAGACCTTTTCCTGCTGAAAGCTGATCGCCGGACGCTGATAGCTCTCCATATCAGCGATTGAAGCCTGGCCGGTAGAAAGGCCTCGCGGTCCTCCGTAAGAACTAAGCCGATTGCGATCATGCCCAGGGTGAGATTCGGGAACCATACACCGAGGGCAGGATCGATTCGCCCGCGAGAACCGAGGCTCTCGCCGGTTGCGAGCAGGATATAGTAGAACACGGCAAAGGCCACGCTGAGGGCCAGGCTGACACCGCGGCCGGCTTTCTTGATGCGCATGGCAAGCGGCGCGCCTATCATGCTTAAGATGAGGCACGCAATCGGGAGTGAAAATTTTTTATGCAGTTCTACCTGCAGCGGCCACGCCTTACCTCCGTCTTTATTGAGTCGCGCAATCTCCGTCCGCAGCTCCCCGATATTCATCTCTTTACTCTGCCGGACCCGCGCCACCGTTTCAGCAACGGTGCCACCGGTCAGGATCTGAAGATCGTACGTTTCGAAATCGAGATTTCGATAGCGGTCCGGATGATCGCGAGAACTGATCTGGAGCGTTCCCCTTGATAATTGGAGTCCGATCGGCGCCTCCGTCTCATCATCCTTATTGAGCAGTTTACCTTCTTGAGCGATGATCAGGCGCTGATCGGCCTGGTTTCTTTGATCGATGACCAGGATGCCGTGAAGTGTCCCGTCCGTTTTTTCCGAGCGATCCACGTAGATCGCAAGTCCTGGGTATTCGGTGTTGAATATGCCGTTCTCGAGGGCCGTGAGCACGTGAGTGTGATAGAGCTGATGTGTCAACGTTTTGAAGGCCTTCGTGCTGCTGGGTTGCACCAGGGTACTGATCCACAGGGTGGCGAACGTGGCTACGACGCCGAAGAGGACGCCTGGCGCCATGAGGCGGTACAAACTGAGGCCGCTTGTTTTGAGCACGATCGCCTCCCCCTCGGACGAGACTCGGCCATACGTCGCCAGGACGGCTAACAGCACGGACATCGGAATCGTCACCGTAAAAGAAAAGGGAAGAATGTACGAGATGAGACGGAGGACGACTCCAACGGGCGCTCCTTTATTGATGATCAGATCCATCAAGCGCATCATCTGGTCCATCAACAGTACGAAGGTAAAGGTCCCGAGTCCGAGCGCGAATGAGGCCGCCATCTCTCG
Source organism: Candidatus Methylomirabilis oxygeniifera (assembly GCA_000091165.1). NCBI lineage: Bacteria > Methylomirabilota (SeqCode) > Methylomirabilia (SeqCode) > Methylomirabilales (SeqCode) > Methylomirabilaceae (SeqCode) > Methylomirabilis (SeqCode) > Methylomirabilis oxygeniifera (SeqCode). Next base: position 292,798 of record FP565575.1, read on the forward strand.
CAGCAGATGTCGATCGATCAGACAGAAAGGACGCAGCCATCCGGTGAAAACGGTCGTCCCGTCGATAGGAGGGGTGGGGTGCGACGTGCGTGGTACGCGGTGCGAATGCTGCATTTTGTAAATTGTAGTGAAGAGACCTCGCCAAGTAAATAGAATTCGCTTAATATGGCGTCGGCCGGGTTGTTATAAAGGCGCGTGTCGGAACGTATTGAGGCTGCGGAGGTTCGTGAATGGGGATTGTGGTGGTTATGATCGGCGCCGTCATGCTGGCGGTGACCTTTATTGCGGTGATGAAAAAATCTACTCGAGAAGGCGTAGGCGCCTGGCTTGTGGAAAAGCCTCTCCGTATCTGGTGGCTTCCGTGTCTGCTGCTTATGCTTTACAGTATGGTCAGTGCGGCGGTCAGCCAGTGGAGCTTCAATGCCTTTACGCTGTTAGCGGTCTATTTTGGATTACCGACATTGCTGCTCTACTTGACCGGACCAAAATCCGGCACTGCACTGACCGGGCGAGACCTGGCCATTAATTTTGCCGTGGTGTTGTGGATCTGGTTACTGATTGAGTTGAAGATTGTGAATACAAATTGGCTTCGCGTGCAGTTCGGCGGAGCCAAGTCGACTGCACTACCGTTGGGCGTCTATGCGGCTATCATTTATGCGCTTGTTGTTCTTTCCGGGTGGAGAAGATTTGATCTGAAGTGCGATCTTTCCGTGAAAAGGTCCGACGTGCTCCCGACGGCGGCAACCTTCGGAATTTTAGCCATCACGCTGTTGTTGATTACGCTTTCTACCGGGCTGACCACGGTGGGAATCGCCAAGGTGGTGAGGCTGAATCCGCTTGGGGTTCCCCTGATTATCGCCGTGCCGGTCGCGGTATTCATCGCCGTTCCGATGATCTTTATGAGTATCGGAGTGGTTGAAGAAATACTGTTTCGCGACGCGATTCAGAATCTTCTTCGGCATCGTCTTGGGCCGATCTGTGCGCTGGTCGTTGCCTCTATCGTGTTTGGGCTGGCGCATGTGAATAAGAGAGCGCTAGGATTTGACGTGCCGAACTGGCCATACGCCGGGGTAGCCGCTATTGCCGGGTTAGGCTATGGATTTGTATTCTGGAAGACCAACTCTGTCATCGCATCTGCAACGGTCCACGCCATGGTAGACGCGATGTGGGTCCTCTTTCTGAGGGGCGGGAAATGAGCGACCGGTGCTTGCAGGACGTGAGGCGGTTGCCGGGGGGAGGGTGATTCGCGAGGGAAGAAAAGGCGAGTGAGCGATGGTTCCCAATATTGTTCAGTGGCAGATCTGAACCTCGAAGAGGGAAAGGAGCCAGACATAATGAATCGGCGAGGGATAGGGATCGTCGTTTTAATGGGTAGTCTCGTGATCCTGAGTGAGAAGGTTACATGGGCCCAGGTTGCTCCGGAACGGTCGACAGCCATGAAGCAGACGGCGGAACGGGTTAAAGCCTTCGCAGAACGCATGCCCGAATCTGCGCGAAATATGCTCTCAAGTGGCGCTCTCAACCTGATTAATCTGGCGGAGCGGTGGGATCAGATTACACCGCACCTGCGACAAGCGCGACCGGCGTCTCGCCCCTCGGATCAACCGACCGTGCCCCCCGACGTGGAAGAGGCTTTGGCGAATCGGATCCTGGCACCCAAACAGGTCTCGAACCCGGCTATAGACGTATCGTCCTCTCGCTTTACCGGGTTTACCCAGAGTGAAACCTCGACCGCCTGGTGCGGGAACAATGTGGTAGTCGGTTTTAACGACTCTGGGAGTTATGTGGAGACATACTTTTCATCCGGAGGATTGAGCTTTAATGGGGTTGCCCGCTCAACCAATAAGGGGGGGTCGTTTGCCGACTTGGGCCACCTGAACCCCGGGCCGGTGTTCACCGACTTTCTCGGGGGAGACCCGGTTATTGCGTGCAGCGATCCGAACACCTTCTACTACGCGTCGCTCTTCGCCAGGGCGGCAACCAGCGACATCTCAGTCTCAAAGTCGACTGACGGAGGGGCGACCTTTGGTAATCCGATCTCGGCGGTCAGTAAAAGTTCTCTCACACATTTTCCGGACAAACCGTGGATGGCTGTAGACCCCACAAGTCCAAACCGACTCTTCGTCACCTATACAGACTTTGACTCCTCGGGCGCGATGTGCGGATTTGACGGCGGTGACCCCATCTTGAGAACCGCCATCGAACTGGTCCGCTCGACAGATGGAGGGGTAAGCTGGGGCCCTCCCGTGGTGGTCCGTGAGGTCTGCGATCCTGACGGCGTTCAGGGCTCACAGGTAGCGGTCGGCCCCGCCGGCGAGGTCTATGTCGCCTGGGAAGCGTTCGCGGCCTCAGGGGCGAGCGAGATCGACATCCGGAAGTCCACGGATAATGGGTCGACGTTCGGGCCTTTGGTGAAGGTGAACGATGCGATCTGTGCGGGAAGTTGCGCGCGTCTCCAGGGTAACTTTCGCTCATCTGAATTCCCCACACTGGCCGTAGACCGATCGGGTACCTCGACGAACGGCTACGTCTATATCGCCTGGAATGACGGTCGAAATCTGACGGTGCCGGATTTTTGGGTAGGGGCGTATGGGTATACTGACATCCTGTTCAGCCGCTCAACGGACGGCGGCGCGACCTGGTTGGCTCCTGTTCGGGTCAATAACAACCCCGAACCATTGTCGTCCGGTCTCGGAACCGACCAGTATCAGCCGGGGATCGCCGTGGACAAAGCGGGAAAGATCGGCGTCTGTTTCTATGATCGACGCCGGGACCCCAGTAATTTTCTGATCGACTGGGAATGCGCCTCCTCTAAGGATGCTGGGATCAGTTGGAAAAATAAGAAGATGACAAAGAAGAATTTTCCGGCGGTTCCGAGCCAGGATCTGTTGCTGAATTCCAGATACATGGGGGACTACGACGGCCTGGCCAGTGATTTCACTAAAACGAACAGCGGTTTTATCGGCGCCTGGGGGGATAACTCCCTCGGTAACCCCGATATCAAGGCTGGGAAATTTTAGGGGTTCGCTCGACAGGAGGCGAGGACGGCCGCGAGGATACCGGCTTCATGGTGGCCGGTTGAGGCAAGCGGCCACCATGGCGAAGGCCGCATAAGGCGCAGATCGCTCTCGCCGTATCCAAGGATTCTGGCTGCAGCTCGAACCCGGGTTCCGCCTTGCTCGCCCGGGGAAAGGGCGATAGAAAGCTGGTAGATTCCCTTCGTCCACCGGATTGCCGCTCCCGCACGGTCGGTGACGGCGATCCGGTGGAGTGTTTCCAGATCGATCGGCCGTAACCCTGTCGTAATCATGCCCTGTTCTTCGTCAACACGGATGATCGATTCCCCTTGAGCGGTGACGACCGCCTGAACGCACCGAAAAGCAGACGGGAGGGGGCGATCCAGATCGATTGTCAGCTCGGTCGAGGCTAATGTTACGAGGAGGAGAAGTCCTATCATTTTACATCACTCTACTCTTCGCTGTCGCAGTTGTGCGAATCCCTTTCCTTCCCCTAAGGCTAAAGTGTTTGGGTTGTGAAGTCAAATCCGCCGGGTCCGGACTTCCCGTCACTTGATCATCATGTCGTGTGCTAAGATACTGTTTCTCTCGCACATTTCTGCCGTTCTCGGAAGGAAAGACCAGGCTAAGGGGAAGCGTGGGTGAAACGGGACCGATCACCGCATTAGAGGCGCAAGACACCGAACGGCGCCCGGAGATTGACGGCGTACGACGTCCGCTCGTACCGCTGGTCATTGCGTTTCTCCTGGGCATTGTGGCTACACACCTTCTGCAGCTTCCGGCTGTCGTCTGGCTGCTCGCCGGACTCGCAGCGGCCGGCCTCGCCCTGTTGAGCGCGGCGTATAGCCGACTTCTCGCTGCCGGCGCCTTTCTGCTGCTCGTATTCTTTTCCCTGGGCGCGGGTCGCCTCGGAGTCGAGTCCTCTCTCCTCCTCCCGCATCATATTGATCGTCTGCCCGAAGAGGTGTTAGAACAGCCGCTCCTGATCGAAGGGGTTGTGGCCTCGTCAAGCGATCCCCCGGCGGTCGATATCGGGGGAGTCGAAAACGACGGGAAGCGAGTCCGGGTCCTTCTCGACCTGCGCACCATATGGCCGGCCGGACGAGAGATCAGTGTCGCCGGGCGTGCGCGTCTCACCCTTCTGAACCCCGAGATTGTTCCTGCCTATGGGGAACGTCTTCGCGGGCAGTTCAAGCTTCGGCGGCCTCGAGGATACCGCAACCCCGGTGGGTTCGACTACCCGCTCTATCTCAGAAGTCAGGGCGTCGCACTTGAAGGATGGGCGGGTAAAGGCGATCCCATCGAGCGGCGAGGAACAGGCGAAGGGAGCAGGCCGCTTACCTTGGCCTATATGCTCCGCAATCGAATGATTCATGCTGTGCACAGCCTGCTTCCACCCGAGCAGGCCTCCCTGCTGGTCGCTATGACGCTCGGCGAGCGGTCCGGCATTCCGCGGCGGATCACCGAGGCGTTTACAACGTCCGGCACCTATCACATTCTGGCCATTTCCGGTTTAAACGTCAGCCTCCTCGCCGGCGCACTGTTTTTTCTTCTGAGGGCCGTCCGTGTCCCGTTGCGCGTGAGCGCGCTGCTCTCAATGGGTCTCATCACCTTTTATGCAGTCCTTGCCGGCGGGAGCGCATCAGTGGTCAGGGCGGCCGTCATGGCCGACGTGTATCTGCTGGGACTGGTCCTTGATCGGGAGGCCGATTCGCTCAATACCCTCGCCCTCTCAGCTCTCGGGCTTCTCCTCTGGCAACCTCTGTATCTGTTCGACGTCGGGTTTCAGCTTACCTTTGTGGCGACCGGAGCGATCGTGGTGGCGGTCAATCGGCTGCCGTCGGCTTCGCTGCCGGTGCCGTGGCGATGGGCTGTCACGCCGCTGGTATTGTCGATTGCAGCCTTCCTTGGGACCGCTCCGATCCTCGTCTCGACCTTCCATCGGCTCTCGCTTATCGGCATTCTGGCCAACCTCCCGATTGTGCCTTTGAGCGGTCTGTTGACAGGGGCAGGGATGCTGTTTGCCGTATTGGCGACGGTCGTTCCTCATTTCCTCGGGTGGTTTACAGTACTCATCGGATGGCTGATCGATCTGCTGGTGGGCCTTGTCGGCTGGTTTGCGCGGCTGCCTTGTGCTTCGGTCCAGCTTTTTTCGCCGTCCATACCGATGGTGATCTGTTACTACGTGACCCTGGGAACGGCAATAGCGGCCATGGGACGCCGGTGGCTCCGCTATACCGCGCTCGCAGCCGCCGCGGCTTGTGTCGTCCTGATCGGCGTCCGCCTGTTGCCCATTTTTCAGAACGGCCCGCTACGGATGACCGTGCTCGATGTCGGACAAGGCGACGCAATTGTCCTGGAACTTCCCGGAAAGCGGACCATTCTCATCGACGGCGGCGGCCTGTTCGATGATCGGTTTGATATCGGCGAGCAGGTGGTCGTTCCGTTCCTGCTATCCCGCTGGATCGGTCACCTGGATGCGGTGATCCTGTCGCATCCGCATCCGGACCACCTGAACGGCCTGCAGGCCGTCCTGCGCCATATCCCGATCGGTCAGGTCTGGGATAGCGGCCAACGGACCGGTATGCCGACCTATCTGTGGTTTGAAGAGGTGCTGCGCGACAAGCGGATCCCCCACAAGATCCTGCAGGACGGCTATCGGACGTCCGAGTTTGCGCCGGTGCAAATCGCGGTACTGCATCCTTCGAGCCCGATGCTGCAAGGCTCTAAACGCGGCCGTTTCTCTGATGTGAACAGCAACTCGCTGGTCTTGAGCGTGAAGTACGGCAAGGTGACGCTGCTCTTGCCCGGCGACATTGAAGAAGAGGCAGAACGCCTGCTGCTTGAACAGGGAACGGATCTGCAGGCACAAGTCCTGAAGGTGCCGCACCACGGCGGACGAACCAGCAGCAGCGAGCCGTTCCTTGCCCGCGTCTATCCGAAGGTAGCGGTGGTCTCCGCCGGCTACCGCAACCGCTTCCGGCACCCGCATCCGGAGACGCTGGATCGATACCGCGCAAATGGCATTCATCTGTACAGAACCGACCTGAACGGCGCAGTGACCGTATCGAGTGACGGCAACACTATCGACGTGACGACCTTTCGGCAGTCCGGTCGGCGCTTCTGGCGGGATGGATGGTAGTAATGCGCAATAAAGGTGCCTCTGTTGACGGCCCACCTTGGACCTATAGCCGAGCAGAAGCTTGTCGAATCGCTACTGAACGGGGAGATGACGCTGGAGCCGCTCACCTTTTTCGCGGGGAATGCGTTTGACAACAAGGTGGGCGTATGTTAAGAGACCCACATGGCTGCCCTTCAACCACCGAAGATCTACACCGTCAGCGACCTGACCACGGAGATTCGCGCGACCCTTGAAGGCTCGTTTGCCGGAATCTGGGTCGAGGGGGAGCTGTCCAATTTTCACCGGCACTCGTCGGGGCACATGTATTTCAGCCTTAAGGACGAGGGGAGCCAAATCCGGGTCGTGATGTTTCGGACGGCCAACCGGCAGCTCAGGTTCCAGCCGAAGGACGGACTGGTCCTGCTGGTGTACGGCGAGCTGAGCGTGTATGAGCGCCGTGGTGAATATCAGCTTGTCGCAGAGTATATGGAACCGAAGGGCCTGGGGGCCCTGCAGCTCGCGTTTGAACAGCTCAAGCAGAGGCTGCAGGCGGAGGGGCTGTTTGACGACGCCCGCAAGCGGCCGATCCCGTTGTTACCGAGGCGGATCGGAGTTGTGACGTCACCGACAGGGGCTGCCGTCCGCGATATCCTTCATGTGCTCCGACGGCGTTTTGCCGGCGTCGATGTGTTGATTTGCCCCGTAGCGGTGCAGGGCGATCAGGCGGCCCCGGAGATCGTCGAGGCGCTCGGCGAATTGAATCGGCGGGGGGGACTGGACGTCGTGATTGTGGCCAGGGGGGGCGGTTCGATTGAGGACCTGCAGGCCTTTAATGAGGAGAGCGTCGCCAGAGCGATCGCGGCCTCCAGGATCCCGGTCATCTCGGCTATCGGCCATGAGATCGATTACACGATTGCTGATTTTGTAGCCGACCTTCGCGCTCCGACACCGTCTGCGGCCGCAGAGTTGGTCATTGCCCGGCAGGACGAGCTTCTGCAGCGGCTTGACGACCTGGGGTCACGGATGGCCGGCGTCATTCGGTCAAGGCTGCACGGTTTAGGGGTTCGGATAAGCGGGCTGGAACGGCACCTGCGACTGCTCAATCCGATTGAACAGATTCGAATGCAGCGGCGTTCCCTGACGGAGCGTTGGAAGGCCCTGACGGCTCTCGCCGATCGGCGATTGACGATGCTCCACGGCGAGCTGAAGGCAGCCGTCGGCAAGCTGGATGCGTTGAGCCCGCTGGCGATCCTCCATCGAGGCTACAGTATCTGCCTTCGGCTTCCCGACCATGAGATTGTGAAAGACAGCTCGACGGTCGTTGCGGGTGATCTCGTTGAGGTTCGCCTCCATCGTGGCCGGTTGCGGTGCGACGTCCGTGAGGTCCAGGCCCCTACACCCTACACCCTACACCCTACACCCTAACCTGTCGGTGGATGCAGATATGGCGGACGAGGTACCATTTGAAGAGGCTCTCAAGCAGCTCGATGCCATTGTCTCACGGCTCGAGGTCGGAGACCTTCCGCTTGAGGAGGCGTTATCGATCTTCGAGGAAGGGGTCCGGTTAACCAAGTTCTGCTCGGCCCGGCTGAGCGAAGCCGAGCAGCGGGTCAATATCCTGGTCCGCAGCGCCGAATCCTCCTCCAGCAGATTTGAAGAACAGCCGTTTGAGGAGGAGGGCGAGGAAGAGTTGTGAGGAGGAATCCTTGACGCCGGAAGAGTTGAGACGATACCTGGACGAGCGGCGGCTGCTGGTCGACGAGGCTCTGGAGCAGTATCTTCCTCAGGCGAGCGACCCTCCGAAGGAGATCCATGAGGCGGTTCGCTATAGTGTCTTTGCAGGGGGTAAACGGCTGCGACCGATTCTGATCCTGGCGGCGACAGAGGCGGCGGGCGGACAGATGGAACAGGCGCTGGGTGCGGCGGCAGCCATCGAGATGATTCACACCTACTCCCTGATTCACGACGACCTTCCGGCTATGGATGACGATGACTATCGCCGTGGGCGATTGACCTGTCATAAGGTCTACGGTGAGGCGATGGCCATTCTGGCGGGCGATGCGTTGCTGACGCAAGCGTTCATCCTTCTGTCGGCAGAAAACCCCCCGTGCCCCCCTTTAGCAAAGGGGGGGTGGGGGGATTTGAAGGGGGTGTATGATTCGGAGGCCCGCCTCATGGTGATCCGGGAAATCGCCGAGGCTGCGGGCAGCAAGGGGATGGTCGGCGGCCAAGTCGTGGATATGCTGCAAGAGGATCGGGAGATCGATCTGCCGACGCTCACGTATCTGCACGAGCACAAGACCGGCGCCCTGATCCGGGTGTGCCTGCGCGTGGGAGGCATTCTTGCGTCGGCCGGATCGGAGCAGATGGAGGCCCTCACCCGCTATGGCGAGCGGATCGGACTCGCCTTTCAGATCGTAGACGATATCCTGGATCTGGAAGGGAGCCTGGAGGTCTTGGGCAAACAGGCCGGAAGCGATCTCCGCAAGAAGAAGGCGACCTTTCCGGCGCTGCTTGGGATCGAGGAGTCGCGGCGATGGGCTCATCGATTGGTATCGGAAGCGCAGGAGGCCGTGGCCGTCTTTGGCGACCGCGGGGTGGCGCTGCAGGCGATTGCCGAGTTCGTTGTCATGCGCCGGGGGTGATGGAACATCACGAACCCTGTCCTCAGCATGGTCGAAGGATCGGTTCAGATGGCCCCATCGGTTGTTGACTGCCCAGCAGGTAGAAGAGTCAAGCGGGTCCGACTGGACCTTGCCGTGCAGACACAAGGTCTGACGGCAAGCCGCGAGCGGGCCAGGGCGCTTATTCTTGCCGGCCAGGTGCTGGTCGATGACCGCATGGTGGACAAGGCGGGGACCCTGGTAGCGGAAGACGCGCGGATTGCGCTCAAGACCCCCGAACATCCGTACGTGGGGCGCGGGGGCGTCAAGCTTCACGGCGCGCTGGAGCAGTTCGTCATCTCCGTAACCGGTCGCGTCTGCCTCGACCTGGGCGCATCGACGGGGGGATTTACCGACTGCCTGCTTCAGCATGGTGCCGCTCGCGTCTATGCCGTCGATGTCGGACGCGGGCAACTCGACGTGAAACTCAGGGCTGATCCACGGGTCACCGTCATGGAACGAACTCATGCGCTTACCCTTCTACCGACCAACTTTCCGGATCGGCCGGATTTCGCAACCGTAGACCTTTCGTTTATTTCTCTGACCTCGATTCTTCCGGTTCTCCCCTCGCTGCTTGCTGATTCCGGTGACATCCTGGCGCTGATTAAACCGCAATTTGAGGTCGGCAAAGGTCATGTCGGGAAGGGGGGTGTCGTTCGCGACCCACAGGCGCATCGGCTGGTCATGACGAAGGTCGGCAGACGAGCCGTCGAATTGGGGCTCCGGATCCTTGGAGCCGCCCCTTCCTGCCTGCTCGGGCCCAAGGGTAACCGCGAGTTTTTCATTCACCTCAGCAAGATTGGGACCGGTGTCACGCCGGAGGAAGCGGCCGAACAGGCCGTAAGAACCTGTCTGGGTGCTCATCCACCCTATACCCCAAACCCCACACCCTAAACCCTATACCCTGAGGGGGCCTATGAAACGGATCGGCATCATCGCCAAGCTCCATAAGCCGGAGGCCCGAGCTATTCTTCAGGAGTTGCTGCCGTGGCTTACGGCCAGGGGTGTGGAAGCGGTACCGGATGAAGAGACGGCCAAATTAGCCGGGATGGCCGGCGCTCAGCCGAAGCCTGATCTGCCCGGGCTGGTAGATCTTCTGCTGGTCCTGGGAGGCGACGGAACGCTCCTGTCGGTCGCGCGTCTGGCAGGGACGCGTGACGTGCCGATCCTGGGAGTCAATCTCGGCGGCCTCGGGTTTTTGACCGAGGTCACACTGGAGGAGATCTACTCAACCCTGGAGGCTGTGTTGCAGGGCACCTATGAGGTGACTCAGCGGATCCTGCTGACCGCGACGGTCTACCGGCAGGGAGAGCGGATCGCCGAGTATGTCGCCCTCAATGACGCGGTTATTAACAAGGGTGTACTGGCCCGAATGATCGAGTTGGAGACCTACATCGACGGGCAATATGTGACGACCTTCCGCGCCGACGGTCTTATTCTTTCTACTCCGACCGGCTCCACCGCCTACTGCCTGGCCGCCGGTGGGCCGATCGTCTATCCGACCCTTCGCGCCCTCGTCGTGACCCCGATCTGCCCTCATACGCTTACCCTCCGTCCAATTGTTATCCCGGACACTGCGAAGATCGAGATCGTCCAGAGTTCGACGGACGAGAACACCTGTCTGACCATGGACGGCCAGGTCGGATTTACTCTTCGCCACCGCGACGTGATCAAGGTCGTTCGCTCAGATCACACCATCACGTTGCTTAAGGCGCCCGGGAAAGACTACTTCCAGATCCTTCGCACAAAGCTGAAATGGGGCGAGCGGTAGGCCGTGCTCCGTGAGCTGTGTATTACGAATTTCGCCTTGATCGACGAACTCCGTGTGGAGTTCGGTCCCGGCTTGAACGTGCTCACCGGCGAGACCGGCGCGGGGAAGTCGATCATCATCGATGCGTTGGGGCTTGCGCTGGGAATGCGGGGCGAGGCGGAGCAGATCCGCACCGGGACCGACGGGGCGACGGTGGAAGCGGCGTTCGATGGCTGCGATGAGGCGGCTCGCGGGCTGCTCGCCGAAAGCGGGATTGAGTGTCCGCCGGATGAGTTCCTGATCGTGCGGCGCGTACTCCTGCGAGAGGGCAAGAGTAAGGCCTACTTGAACGGCAGGCTCTCGTCATCGGCGTGGCTTCGGAGTCTCGGCGACCTCCTGGTCGACGTCCATGGCCAGCACCAGGGGGTTGCGCTGAGTCAGCCGTCCCGCCAGCGGCTGCTCCTCGACGCCTACGCCGGTCTGATAGGCGATGTGGCGGCCTTCCGCACGGTGTATAACAGGCGGCAGACTCTGAGGGCGGAACTGGACGCACTCCGCGCGGGCGAGCGGGAGAAGGTGCAGCGTCTTGACCAGCTCCAGTATCAGCGGGGAGAGATCGCTGCCGCACGACTCATCGATGGGGAGGAGGAAGCGCTCGTTCAGGAGCGGACGATTCTCCTACACGCCGAGCGACTGCACGCAGCGGCGCACCTGGGCTACGAGGGACTGTATGGCGAGCAAGGCGCAGTGGCGGGTCGGCTGGCGGCGATCGTGTCCAAGCTGAAGGATGCGCAGCGTATCGATCCGAGGCTGCAAGGGGTAGTTGATGCGTGCGAGGCGGCCGTCGCGTCCATTGAGGATGCCGCCGCCCAACTCAGAGACTATAGAGAGGATGTAGCCTTTGACCCTGAGCGGCTGGAGCAGGTGGAGGGCCGTTTGCATGAGATCGGTAAACTGAAGCGGAAATACGGTAGCTCGATTGCCGAGATTCTCGCCTATGCGACCTCGATTGACGAGGAGTTGCAGCGTCTCACGAGTTCAGAGGAGCGGGGTCAGCGGGTTGAACGGGAACTGGCGACACTGGACGAGACGCTCGCGCAGCGCGCGGCCGACCTCACCGCGCGCCGGAAGGCGGCGGCCGAGCGGCTGGCCATAGCGGTACAGGAGGAGTTGCAGGCCCTGAAGATGGAGAAGGCGGTATTTGCCGTCCAGGTCAGGCCTCACCCTGGGTCCGATGGCTTCGCTCTGCAAGCGTACGGAGCGGACGAGGTGGAGTTCCTGATCACTCCGAATCCCGGTGAAGCATTGAAGCCGCTGGGCCGTATCGCCTCCGGCGGTGAACTGTCACGGGTGATGCTGGCCGTCAAGGCAATCCTGGCGGCCTCAGATCAGATTCCGACGCTGATCTTTGATGAGGTGGACGTGGGGATCGGCGGTGGGATGGCCGCAGTGGTAGGCCAGAAGCTCTTGGCTATCGCAGCAGAGCGGCAGGTCCTCTCCATCACGCACCTGCCGCAGATTGCGGCCCTGGCCGATCGCCATTTTTCGATTGTCAAACGCACCGACGGGCCCCGCACGGAAATTGCCGTCCAGGTGCTGGATGGTGAAGAACGGGTCCGCGAAATTGCCAGGATGCTTGGCGCCAAGGGGCGATCAGACGCTCCCCTGCACCATGCTCAGGAAATATTGGATACCGCCAGTCGGTGGAAGGCTTCAAGGGCGCCAGGCGCTTCTACTTGACAGGAGGGTGCAGGCCGTTTATAGTACCGTACGGGTTAATATCCCTAACTTCGCGAGGGAGGCCGTCGGCCTCCTTGCTCTGTTTAGTGGCGTCGATTGAGGAGGACTGAATCGTGTATGCAATTATTGAGTCGGGAGGCAAGCAACGCCGCGTCAGCCCCGGCGCGCTTGTGACCCTCGAAAAGATTGAGGGTGAGGCGGGGAAACAAGTCGAGCTGTCGAACGTTCTGATGGTGGCTGACGGCGACCAGGTGAAGATCGGCGCCCCCTATGTACAAGGCGCTGCCGTCGTCAGTGAGATCGTCCGGCAGGGGCGTGGACCCAAGGTTATGATCTTCAAGTTCAAACGGCGAAAGCGCTATCGGCGCACGCAGGGCCATCGCCAGGCGCAGACCACGTTGCGAATCACAGAGATTAAGGGATAGGGTAAAAGGTATAGGGTCTAAGGGTCAGGCTAAAGGATTTTTTCTATACCCTACACGCTAGACCCTCCACCCTGTATTTTGGAGGAGCAATGGCACATAAAAAAGGGATGGGAAGCTCCCGGAATGGCCGGGATAGCCAAAGTCAGCGACTGGGCATGAAGGCTGCTGCAGGGCAGACCGTACCGGCCGGCAGTATTCTAATCCGCCAGCGTGGTACTCGCTTCAAACCGGGTAAGAATGTCGGGATCGGCTCTGACGATACACTGTTTGCCAAAGTGTCCGGAGTCGTCACGGTCGAGCACCGCGGAGGACAAGGTCGTTTCCTCAGCGTCATCGGCGGCTAATGGATAGGGTGTAGAGGGATAGTGTGGAGGTGTCAGGGATAGGTCCTTACTATACCCTACCCCCTATACCCTATTCTCTCGTATTGTGATGTTCGTCGATGAGGCCCGCATTCGTGTGGAGGCAGGCGACGGCGGCCGGGGTTGCGTCAGCTTCCGGCGCGAGGCGTATGTTCCTCGAGGCGGGCCGGACGGCGGCGACGGCGGCGACGGCGGGAGCGTGTACGTTGTTGCCAGTCGTTCCTATCGGACATTGGACGACCAGACGTACCAGCGGCACTATCGAGCCCAGAATGGCGTGCACGGACGCGGCAAGACCATGCACGGTCGGCGCGGCGCTACGCTGATCGTCTCAGTTCCGCTTGGTACGGTGGTTGTTGATGACGAGACGGGAGAACTGCTGGGTGACTTGGTTGAAGACGGCGTGCAACTGCTGGTTGCCAGAGGCGGGAAAGGCGGTCGAGGCAATGCTCGCTTTGCCACCCCGACGCGACAGGCGCCTCGTTACGCCCAGCCCGGTGAATCCGGGCAGAAGCGCCGACTTCACCTGACCTTGAAGCTGCTGGCCGATGTCGGTCTGATCGGCCTGCCCAATGCCGGAAAATCGGCTCTGCTGTGCTGTATTTCGGCTGCTCAGTCGAAGGTGGCCGAGTATCCCTTCACCACGCTGACCCCGCACCTTGGAACCGTCGAAATCGATTCACTGGGCGCCTTCGTGGTGGCCGACATCCCTGGTTTGATCGAGGGAGCGTCCTCAGGCGCAGGTCTTGGAATCCGTTTTCTGCGGCACATCGAGCGGACCCGCTTGTTAGCGCATGTCATTGATGTCTCCGACACTGCAAGGGATCCTCTGGAAGCGTTATCGGTGATCGAAGAAGAACTCCGGGCGTTCAATCCAGAACTGCTGGAGCGCCCTCGCATCATTGCCGCCAACAAGATCGATCTTCCTCATGACAGGCATCTCTCTGTGTTGCGCGCGCTCTGCGCAGAGCGTGGTCTTCCGCTTTTTCCGCTGTCAGCCATGACGGCCGAGGGGGTTCAACAACTCGTCGGACACCTGGCCGATCGGCTCCACGGGAATACGAGGCGCGATGCTCCAGGCGTAGAACCAGAGATCCAATTGAGGGGGGGTATAGACAAACCATGTTCTTGACTCTATACCCCGCCTTTTAAACCCTGGCGAGCTGTCCCATGAGTCGCGAAGAAAGATCCTCACCGGATGCTCGGGCCGCCGCGCGTGAGGCAAGACGACTGGTTGTGAAGGTCGGTTCTGCCGTCCTGTCCAAGGGCGATAGCGCCTTGCACCAGGCCACGTTGGAGCGGATCGCCCGTGAGCTCGTCTGGCTCAGGAAGAAAGGATGCCAGGTCGTTCTGGTCTCCTCCGGCGCCATTCTGGCAGGGATGGATCGGCTTGGGCTGACCGAGCGGCCAGGAAGCATCCCATTGAAACAAGCTGCTGCCGCTGTCGGCCAGAGCCTGCTCATGCGTCGTTATGAGGAGATCTTCGCGCCGTATGGCCAGAAACTGGGACAGTTGTTGCTGACCCAGGACGACTTTCGTTCGCGACACCGGTACCTTAATGCGCGCAATACATTATTCACGCTGCTCCATCTGGGCGTGCTTCCGGTTATCAACGAGAACGATACGGTGGCCGTGGACGAGATCAGGTTTGGGGATAATGATCATCTTTCGGCGTTGGTGGCGACGCTGCTCGGGGCGGACCTGCTTGTCATTCTGACCGATCTGGACGGGCTGTATACGGCTGATCCGCGGAAAGATCCTGACGCGAGGCTCGTCCGTGAGGTGCCCAGACGGTCTGCGTCGCTCCACTTCTGGGCCGACGAGTCGGGGACCGGGCTCGGAACGGGTGGGATGGTCACAAAGGTGAAAGCGGCTCGCGCGGCGGCGGCTGCCGGCGTCCCTACCATCATTGCGAACGGGCTTGTGGAGGGGAACCTGGAGCGGATTGTCCATGGCGAGGCGGTCGGCACTCTTTTTCAGGCGTCAGCGTCCAGGATGCGGGGCCGCAAGCGTTGGTTGGCGTTTGCGACAGCGCGTCGGGGACGGATTACTGTGGATGCCGGGGCCAGGGAGGCGCTGATCCGTAACGGCAAGAGCCTTTTACCCTCCGGGGTCGTCTCGGTCGATGGCGGATTTGAGGGGGGCGAGGTGGTGAGCCTCTGTGACATCGACGGCGCAGAGTTCGCGAGGGGCGTGGCAAACTATGACGCCGAACAGATGGAACGGATCAAGGGTATCAGAACCGACCAGATCGAGGATGTGCTTGGCGCCAAGCCGTTCGATGAAGTAGTGCATCGGGACAACCTTGTGATACTGGTATAAGAATAGTGTTCAGTGTTGAGTTGTCAGTTGCGAGTTTTGAACTGGGGACTCGAAAACCGATACTGAAAACTGAAAATTTGGAACTTGGGAACTTGACCGTGAGGGACCCCATATGACGGCAGAGATGGTGCGGGAGCTTGGAACGGCAGCGCGGCTTGCGGCTCGGGCCCTCGCCATGGTGGTGCCGGAGGTGAAGAACCGTGCGGTGGCGGCCATGGCGGATGCGCTGTGGAGCGGCCGGACGGCGATCCTCTCAGCGAACGCGCTCGATCTGGCGGAAGCTAAGTCAGCGCACCATCCGTCTGCGTTGCTGGACCGACTGGCTCTCGACGAACGACGGATTGAGAAGATGGCGGCCGGCGTACGACAGGTGGCGGCGCTTCCCGATCCTGTCGGTGAGATCACCGGAATGTGGCGCCGCCCAAACGGTCTGCTTGTCGGCCGGATGCGGGTACCGATCGGGGTCATCGGCGTCATCTATGAGGCCAGACCGGGGGTCACTGCCGACGCGGCGGCCCTCTGTTTGAAGTCCGGGAATGCCGTCATACTGAAAGGGGGTCGGGAGGCGATCCACAGCAACCGGGTTATCAGTAATCTGCTCGCGGACGCCGCCATATCACACGGTCTGCCCAAAGGCTGTGTGGCGTTCATCGATTCGGTTGATCGGGAGGCGGTGCATCACCTGCTGCAACTGACGGGGCTTGTGGACCTGATCATCCCTCGAGGAGGCGAGGAGCTGATTCGGGCGGTGCAGCGGACCTCAACGGTTCCGGTGTTGGCCCACGACAAAGGACTCTGTCACACCTACGTCGATGAAGGCGCCGACCTGCAGATGGCCGAGGAGATCGCTTTTAACGCCAAGGTCGAACGACCGGGTGTGTGCAATGCTATGGAGAGCCTGCTGGTGCATGAGCGGGTGGCCGCGCTCATTCTGCCACGGATCGTCGGGCGGTTACAGGAGGCAGGGGTTGAGGTTCGGGGGTGTCATCGAACGATGGCCTTGGTTCAGGGTATTGCGCCTGCCACCGAGGCAGACTGGGATACCGAGTATCTCGACCTCATCCTGTCGGTCAAGGTCGTCGGCTCGTTTGACGAAGCGGTGGCGCACATCGCCGCGCACGGCTCCGGCCTGGCCGAGGCAATCGTCACGGCGGATCATGGCCGGGCTATGCGCTTCCTTCGGGAGGTCGATGCCGGCGCCGTCTTCGTCAACGCGTCTACTCGTTTTACTGACGGCTGGGAGTTCGGGATGGGAGCCGAGATGGGGATCAGTACACAGAAGCTCCACGCCCGTGGCCCGGTCGGCCTGACGGAGCTGACCTGCGAGAAGTTCATCATTTTCGGCGAAGGTCAGGTACGAGACTCGACCAAATGATGAGTAAAGCGCGAACCACGAAATGCGAAATCCCCCCAGTCCCCCTTTTGAAAATGGGGGTGCGGGGGGATTTTAGGTCTACCATGCATATCGGCGTGATGGGGGGGACATTCGACCCGATACACCTCGGTCACCTGCGGGCCGCCGAGGAGATCTACTGGGCCTTTGAGTTGGAGAGGATCATCTTTGTGCCTGCTGCCAGGCCTCCTCACAAAGAGGAGGAGTTCGAGGCCTCAGCCCAGCACCGATACGAGATGGTCTCGCTGGCGACTGTCTACACGCCATACTTCAGTGTCTCCCCGATTGAGCTGAGCCGACCGGGTCGATCTTACTCAGTTGAGACGCTCCGAGAGTTTCGGAAGCTCTATGGGGATGAGAGTACCATCTACTTCATCATGGGGGTCGATGCGTTCCTTGACATCGCCACATGGAAGGACGTGCGGGAGTTGCTGGCACTGGCGCAGGTTATCGTGACTGCCCGTCCCGGCTGGCGGCTTGATGAAGTAGAACGCTCGATGACGCCTGAGCAGCGGCATCTCTTAGGGAATCCCGGATTCAAGTATATGAAGATTTCTGAGATCACGCGGGAAACCGTAACGGTACACAGTGAACCCCGCCCGGTTCTATTGGTTGAAGTGGTTTCGTTGGATATCTCCTCCAGCGAGATCCGGCAACTGGTGAGGGAGGGGAGGAGCATTCGACATCTGGTGACCGATACGGTGGCCGCATACATAGGCAAAAATCGTCTGTATCAACCGGAACAAAAAGGTCCATAGACTGATGCGAGACTTCGACGTGAGTTCACCCGAACGACGACCCGTATTGTCTGCCGACACGAGCGGGCGGATCGATACCGACGCGCTGTTGCAACTTGCAGTCGCGGCAGCCTTCGAGGTAAAGCCAACCTCGCTGGTCCACCTTGACCTCCGGGGTCTCTGCTCCTTCACCGACCATTTTCTTATTGTGAGCGCCCCATCGGCCCGGCAGGTCCGGGCCATTGCCGAACGGATTGAGGAGCAGCTTCGGGAAGTACACATTCGGTTGTCCCATCGGGAGGGCGACCTCGAGGCCCGTTGGATTCTTCTTGACTACAGTGATGTAATCATTCATATTTTCGACGAAGAAATGCGACAGTACTATGATCTGGAGGGGTTGTGGGCTGACGCGCCGAAACGGGAGCTGGTTCAGGGCGGATCATCGGTTTCCCTGAGCTAAGTTGTGACAATGGAGTCGTACCCGTGAAGCGGAGGGCATATGAGCCCCGCTTTTTTTATCAGCGCTCAGTCGTCAACGGTCAGCTTGCAGTGGCTGCATGAGTACACACTGTGGTGGTCTTATAGAACGCTCACATTACGTTGGTCTGAGGCCGACGGCGGATGACTGACAGCTTGTGCCTTTCTTATCGCTGGAATGGCCTGTCTGCGTGCGGCCATACACAGGCAGGGAGGTGACGGGATGCCGTTGAGGGCAGCGATCCTGGAACGACTAAAGGAAAAGCTGTTGGAGAAACGACGCGCGTTGATTAACACAGTGCGGGAGAAGCGCGCAGACAATCTGGAGGGCGGTAGCGATGGCACGCAGGACATTGCCGATCAAGCCACAACAGCCTACACGAAGGAGTTTCTGCTCTCCATCAGCGATACTGAACGCCAGTTACTGAAGCAGGTAGATGCCGCCCTGGACAAGATGCGGCTGAAGAAGTACGGCGAATGCGAACGATGCGGTGAGCCGATCAGCGAGAAGCGGCTCGATGCATTGCCGTTCGCCCGATTTTGTATTGCCTGCCAGGAGGAAGAGGAACGGAGCTAAAGGAACTACTGGCGGCCTTTTTTCATCTTATCTTTCCCTCCCCTTGCCGAGCGTGCCATCAACCCCTGGATGCTGCTCGCCGTTCTCTCATCTGTGGCCGCTGCTGGCTTAAGATTCGACTCGTTTCTGAACCGTTCTGTTCCCGCTGCGGCAGGCCGTTTGCTTCGCCGATTGCCCTCAAAGAAAGTCCTGAACACCTGTGCGGTTCCTGTCGGGAACGGTTTCCGCCGTATTCCATGGCAAGGGCTGCCTCGTTATACGAAGCCGGCGGGACAATGCGCCAGGCCATCCTCCTGTTCAAGTATGGTGGTCGTCCTCTGTTCGCCCGCCATCTGGGTCGTCTGATGGTCGAGGCGGCCGGACGACTCTTTGATCCCCGTGAGTTTGAGGCGCTGATTCCTGTTCCGCTCCATCCCGGACGACAGCGCGCGCGAGGCTTTAACCAAGCCGCACTGTTGGCGAGGGAGGTCGGGCGCGGTTTCGGTCTTGATGTTGGTAAGCGTGTGCTTGGGCGGATCCGGGCGACGGAGGCTCAAAGTGGGGGTCGACGAGAGCGAGAGGAGAACGTCAAGGGAGCGTTTGTCGTTATACGGCCCGATGGCGTGAAGGGCAAAAAGCTTCTGCTGATTGACGATGTCTTTACGACCGGCGCGACCGCCGCCGAGTGCGCCAGGACCCTCCTCGCCGCAGGTGCCGCAGACGTCGGGGTTTACACCCTCGCCAGGGTCGAATAACAGCGCCCAGGCCTTCTCCACCCCCGCCTGTTCACACACTTAATAGGACTTGCCAGAAGCCGAACAATATGTCTTAAATAGTCCACCTTGAAACGCGAAAAAGGCGTTGGTGCCTGCAGGCGAGAGGGGAGGTGGTGTGGCCGTGAGGGTCGGGTAAGACACCATCCGCGCATCGGCTTTTGAACCGAACACACGAGAATTGTCGCGCGCATGTCCGAAGAAAGGAGGACATTCCCATGAAACGACTGCTCACTGCCGGGGTGATGGTCGGTCTGCTTGTGTCGGGGACCTCGATCTCGTGGGCTGCCACTAACTTGAATTCATCGAAGAGCAACATTAACCGGGTTCCTGGACAAGCAGGCGATCAGGTGAAAGGGACGACGACGGCTGCTGCGCCCGCTACTCAAGATCCTTGCGCAAGTGTCAAGAACGATCCGAACCAATATGCCAAGTGTCAGGATGCGACGAAGCCTGCCGGTCTGAAACACTCCCCGCGTCGAGGGGGCTATTGATCCCAGCGCAGTCCGACCGGGTGGCGAGTTGAGTCGACCGGTTATTCGATGGATTGAAGGAGTGAGCGACGAGCGGACAAAAAATTCTAAGAGGTTGACCTTAAGGGATTGACATTTCGGAGCAGGGGCGCTATAAAAAGGGGCTGATTTGCCTTCTAGGGGGTACCTTGTGCTCATTTCCGCGTCCATCGGAATAACCGTTGTCGTTATATCATCTTGAGAAGGAGAAGAGAGGAATGGCGATTAAGGCTGCGATCAACGGATTCGGTCGCATCGGTCGAAACGCGTTTAGGGCGGCGCTGGGAGATCAGGAGTTGGAGTTCGTTGCGGTCAATGACATCACCGATGCCAAGACCCTCGCACATCTGTTGAAGTACGATTCTGTCCATGGGACGCTCGATGCGGAGGTTCAGGCAAAAGAGAACGTGATCGTCGTGGACGGCCGCGAGATCAAGGTGTTTGCTCAGAGAGACCCGGCAGCGCTTCCCTGGAAAGAGTTGGGTGTACAGGTCGTCGTCGAATCGACCGGACGCTTTACCGACAAGGCCGGCGCGAGCAAGCATTTGCAGGCTGGGGCCCAGAAGGTCATCATCTCGGCGCCGGCGAAGGATCCGGATATTACAATGGTGCTGGGTGTCAATGAGGCCATGTACGATCCGGCGAAGCACGCAGTCATCAGTAATGCGTCCTGTACCACCAACTGCCTGGCGCCGATCGCGAAGGTCGTCATGGAGAACTTTGGGATTCGTCACGGTCTCGTCACCACCATCCATTCCTATACGAATGATCAGCAGATCCTGGATCTGCCCCATTCCGATCTCCGCCGGGCGAGGGCTGCCGCTCTCTCCCAGATTCCGACCAGCACCGGGGCGGCCAAAGCGGTCGGTCTGGTACTCCCTGCGCTACAGGGCAAGATGCATGGGCTTGCCATCCGCGTTCCGACGCCGAATGTGTCGCTGGTCGATCTTGTGGCGGAGACGGAGCGGGTCGTCACCGTTGCAGAGGTGAATGCAGCCCTTCAGAAGGCGGCGGAGGGAGAGTTGAAGGGGATCCTCGGGTACTGCGAGGAGCCGTTGGTTTCCTCCGATTTCAACGGTAATCCGCTTTCGTCGATTGTTGACAGCCTGTCGACCTCGGTCGTCGATGGCACCCTCGTCAAGGTTCTGTCCTGGTACGACAACGAGTGGGGCTATTCCTGCCGAGTTCGCGACCTGATCAAGTTTATCGCCACGCGATAATCGTTCATTCGACGTACGGGCGGGTTAAATCCCGCCCGTACATTTGATGTCCGATGCGCGTCGCGTATACTTTTCCTCGTACTGTGTAAGGAAGAATCATGGCCAAACTATGTATCGATGACCTGGAGCTCTCAGGGAAACGGCTTCTGATTCGCGTCGATTTCAACGTCCCGATCGACGAGCAAGGGACGATCACCGACGATACGCGGGTCCGCGCTGCCCTCCCAACGATCAGCTATGCGATCCGGCATGGCGCAAAGGTCTTACTCATCTCGCACCTTGGCCGGCCAAAGGGCGGACCCAACCCGAAGTTCAGCCTCAGACCGGTAGCCGGGCGGCTGGCTGCATTGCTGGGGGGTCCGGGTCCAGATGGCGGAGGATTGCGTAGGGGCGGAGGTGAAGGCCAGGATCGACAGGATGGGACCAGGGGACGTGCTGATGCTGGAGAACTGCCGCTTTCATCCGGAGGAAGAAAAGAATGACGAAGTGTTCTCCGGAGCGCTGGCGGGGCTATGCGATCTATATGTCAACGACGCCTTCGGTACGGCACACCGCGCCCACGCCTCTACGGTCGGTGTGACACGATTCGTCAAACAGTCGGCATGCGGTTTTCTCATGCAGACGGAGCTCAAGCAGCTCGGAGCGTTACTTGACTCGCCGAAGCGTCCTTTTATCGCCATCCTCGGCGGCGCCAAGGTGTCGGATAAGATCGGGGTTCTCGCCAATCTACTTCCGAAGGTGGACAGTTTTCTGATCGGCGGGGGCATGGCCTATACATTCTTGAAGGCTCAAGGGCAGGAGGTGGGGAGCTCTCGGGTGGAGGCCGACGGACTGAGGATCGCACAGGAGACGATGGAGCAGGCCGGCCGTTCGAGTGTAGGCATTCATCTGCCCAGTGACCATGTGATTGCCGAGCGAATCGATGCAGACGCACCGACCAGGCAGGTGGATGGGAGCATTCCTGTCGGTTCGATGGGTCTTGACATCGGTCCCGCGACGATCAGCCGGTTCACTCAGGAGGTGAGACGCGCCAAAACGATTCTGTGGAACGGGCCGATGGGCGTCTTCGAGCTGTTGCCTTTCCGGGAAGGGACGTTTGCCCTGGCCAAGGCGGTCGCAACCTCCGGTGCGCATTCAGTGATCGGGGGCGGCGATACAGCCGCCGCTGTCGTCCAAGCCGGAGTTGCTGACCAGATGACTCATATTTCTACGGGTGGCGGCGCATCCCTGGAGTTTCTGGAAGGGAAGGAACTGCCGGGCATCGCCGCGCTCACAGATAAGAACTAGGGTAATAGGGTATAGCGTTTAGGGTATAGTCGCAGGGTCTTTGAAAGCATTTACCCTAAACCCTAAACCCCACACCCTCTACCCTGTACCCTAGGATTTGACATGCGGATCCCAGTCATTGCCGGTAACTGGAAGATGTACAAAACTCCTTCCGAGGCCATCGTACTGGCGGAGGGAGTGGTAAGAGCTTTGTCGTCGCTCAATGGGCCGGAGTTGGTAGTGTGTCCTCCATTCACGGCGCTTGCTGCCGTTGGTCAGGTCGTTGCCGGATCTCGAATAGGCCTTGGCGGTCAGGACCTGCATTGGGCAAAGGAGGGGGCCTACACCGGAGAGGTGTCGGCTGACATGCTCAGGGATATCGGATGCCGCTATGTCATCATCGGCCACTCCGAGCGGCGGCAGTACTTCGGAGAGACCGATGAGTGTGTGAATAAGAAGAGTCGGGCGGCCTTGGCGAGCAACCTGATCCCGATCGTCTGTGTCGGCGAGACCCTCACCGAGCGAGAGGCGGGACGCGCCGATGCTGTTGTAGAGACTCAGCTCAAAGGGGCGCTGTCGGGTCTTGTGCCCGAGCAGGTTCGACGGCTTATCCTCGCGTATGAGCCGGTCTGGGCTATCGGTACAGGAAAAACGGCCACCCCGAGCCAGGCCGAGGAGATGCACGCATATATCCGCAAGACCATCGCTATGCTGTTCGATGCCGAGATGGCTTACGGTATCCGCATCCTCTACGGAGGAAGCGTCAAGCCGGATAATGCCAAGGAGCTGCTGGAGCGAGCTGAGATCGACGGTGCACTGATTGGCGGGGCAAGCCTGCAGCCCGAGTCATTTGCAGCGATCGCAGCAGCCGCAAATAAATAGAGGGTGTTGGGTGGAGGGGGTAGGGGGTAGAATAAAGAAGAGAGATTCTTCAGTTGTTTCCCCGACACCCTATACCCTAGTTTTTAAGGAGGTATGAATGGTTATCGCACTTTCCGTTATACATCTGCTTATTGCGCTGGTTCTTATTGTGATTGTGCTCCTCCAGAGCGGCAAGGGGGCCGACATCGGTGCCGCCTTTGGCGGCGGCTCGAGTCAGACCGTCTTTGGTGGGCGCGGCGCTGCGACCTTCCTGAGCAAGCTGACTCTGGCAGCGGCCGTTCTCTTTATGGTCTCATCCATTATACTGACTATTTGGTCAGAGCGTAGGGGTAGTTCCTCAGTGATTACAGAGGAACGGGTCGGGCAGACCGCCCCAGCTCCCGCATCTCCTCCGGCTGATGCCCCGGCGCCGCCAACGTCTCCGGCCGGACAGACGCCGCCAGCGCAGGTCCCTTCAGCCGCTAAGTAACAAGAACGCATGTCCCGCTTGCGCAGCGCCCTTGCACACGCGTTTGCACTGAGCGGGCAAGATAGTCGGCTCGAAGCGGAAGATCTTGCCTTGTTGGATCGTTGTGCCCGCTTGCTCGCCGACCGCGGTCTTGTGACCCCTGCGATATTCCTGGTGGAGTCGCTCGTCCCGCTCGGTTTCCTCGCCGGTCAACTGGTTCATGCCCTGACACCGATCATGGGAATGGTTGCCTCCCTCGATGATGTCGAACGGCTCGCACGTGTGCTGGAGCGCCGAGACGCTCCGGCCGTCTTTATCGACAGGCTCCGACTCATAGAGGAGGAACAACGTTATGAGTCGTGAGATGACGGCGATTCTGGCTACCGACTGCGGGAGCACGACGACCAAAGCGATCCTGATCGAAAAGGTAGGGGAGGAGTATCGCCAGACCTTCCGCGGCGAGTCTCCGACCACCGTCGAGGCGCCGTTCGACGATGTGACCCGCGGCGTGCTGAACGCCGTCCAGGAGGTGGAGGAACTGTCCGGGCGGAAGCTTCTGGATGGAGAGAGGATCGTGACGCCTGCCGAGGGGGGTCGCGGGGTTGACCTCTATGTCTCGACGAGCAGCGCCGGCGGCGGTCTCCAGATGATGGTGGCAGGCGTCGTGATGGCCATGACCGCCGAAAGCGCCCAACGGTGCGCCCTCGGTGCCGGCGCCATTGTCATGGACGTACTGGCCGGCAACGATGGGAGGGCGGCCCACGAGAAGATCGAGCGAATCCGGGTTCTGAGACCCGATATGATCTTGCTGTCCGGCGGGACCGATGGCGGAACGATCTCACACGTGGTGGAACTGGCGGAGTATATCCGGGCGGCCGATCCAAGACCCAGGCTCGGTGGGAGCTTTAAGCTGCCGGTTATCTTCGCCGGGAACAAAGATGCGCGAAACCGGGTTCAGGAGATTCTGGGCGACCGGACGGCTCTCGTCATGACCGACAACATTCGACCCATTCTTGAGCGGGAGAATCTCGGACCGGCCCGCCACACGATCCACGACCTCTTTCTCGAACATGTCATGGCTCAGGCGCCGGGATATGGAACGCTTATGGGGTGGACAGGCGCGCCGATCATGCCGACGCCTGCTGCTGTCGGGTACATTATGGAGAGGGCGGCGAAAGCGCAGGGATTGAACCTGCTGGGTGTAGACATCGGGGGCGCCACTACCGATGTGTTCTCAGTGGTGGACGGACAATTCACCCGGACAGTCAGCGCCAATCTGGGAATGAGTTACAGTGTAAGTAATGTCCTGGCGGAGGCCGGTATTGAAAAGATCGAGCGATGGCTGGCCGAGCCGATTGCAGAGCAGGAGTTGCGGAATCGGATCAAGAACAAGATGATCCGGCCCACCACGATCCCTCAGACACTCGCGGACCTGGCCCTGGAGCAGGCGATTGCGAGAGAGGCGCTTCGTCTTGCCTTTGATCAGCACAAGGCATTGGCAGTGAGCCTGAAGGGCGTTCAGCAAGAACGGACTATCGCGGATGCCTTCGAGCAGGAGGAGGGTGGGAAGAGCCTGATTGATCTGTACAGGATCGACCTCATCATCGGGAGTGGCGGGATCCTCTCCCATGCGCCACGCCGCGTCCAGGCGATGATGATGATGATCGATGCCTACCAGCCGCTTGGACTGACGCAATTAGCGGTGGACAGCATCTTCATGATGCCCCACCTCGGTGTGTTGTCTCAGGTCAATGAGCGAGCCGCCACCGAGGTGTTCCTGAAAGACTGTCTGGTTCCACTGGGCAGTTGCCTGGCTGCCGAGGGGAGGGCGAAGCGCGGCGAGCCATGTTTTGCGTATACCATCCGATCTACAGATGGTCGGCAAGCGCAGGGTGCCCTTCGCTTCGGGGAGATCGTTCGCCTCGATCTGCAGTCCGGAGCCGAAGCCGAGTTGCAGGTGGAGCCGTCGAAGAGCTTTGATCTGGGTGCCGGCAAAGGAAAACCGGTCACGCTGAAGGTGAAAGGCGGTGTAGTCGGGCTGATCCTGGATGCGAGAGGACGGCCGCTCTACCTGGCAGAGGACGAGTCGGAGCGGATCGTCCAATTGCGCGCCTGGGCCGACGCGGTCGATCTGTATCAGACATAACGTTCCACTGACCACTGTAAACTTAACACTAAACACTGCCCCCCAATGGCTCATTCCTATACACCGGGATTACGTACGGCGGCACAGACCGTGGTTCGGAAGCGGCGGATCTTACCGATTTCCGGGCAGGTGCTTGTCCATACTGGGCAGGTGGTCACTGCGACGACGGTGATCGCTCAGACCGAGCTGCCCGGTAAGGTCCATGCGATCAATGTGGTCAATCTGCTGGGGATCGTCCCGCAGGAGATCCGTCGCTATATGCTCAAACGGGAGGGTGATGCGGTCAAGGCCGGCGAGCCGTTGGCCGAAAACCGGCCCGTTTTCAAATGGTTGAAGACCCAGGTCCCTGCCTCGATCACCGGAACGATCGAGACCGTGTCGGAGGTGACCGGACAGGTATTTCTGAGAGAGCCGCCAAGACCACTGGCCCTGACCGCCTATCTCGACGGCCAAGTCGTTGAGACCATTCCCGATCAGGGGGCCACAGTGGAGACGGTGTGCAGTCTCGTACAGGGGATTTTCGGCATCGGCGGCGAGGCTGTGGGTACGATCGCAGTTGCCGTCGACAATCGCGAAGACGAACTGACGCCGGAGCGGATTACCGACGCGCACCGAGGGATGATCGTTGTGGGCGGCTCGTTGATCGATCGTGACGGCTTCGCGAGGGCCAAGCAGGCCGGAGTTGCCGCTGTCGTTGTCGGCGGTATCCACGCGCTTGATCTGAAGCTGCTCCTCGGACGGGATCTTGGCGTCGCCATCACCGGTACCGAACAGATCGGTCCGACACTGATCATCACTGAGGGGTTCGGTCGAATTGCCATGGCGAAGCGAACCTTCGATCTTCTGGTCTCCAAGACTGGACGTCGCGCGTCCTGCTCCGGGGCAACGCAGATCCGGGCCGGCGTGATCAGGCCGGAGGTGATTGTTCCGATGGGGGAGCAGTCAGCAGTCAGTGATCAGCATTCAGCAGGGGACACCGCAGGAGTCGGAGGCGGACTGCGGGTCGGTGATCAAATCCGGATTATTCGGGAGCCGTATTTTGGCCGAATTTGCCGGGTATCCGCGCTTCCGGCGGACCTTCGGCTCCTGGCTACGGGAAGTAAGGTCCGCGTTTTGGAGGCAGAGTTTGACGATGGGCAGCAGGTCGTTGTCCCTCGCGCCAATGTAGAGCTGCTGGAGGCGTAATGACGCTCAGGTTCGAGTGTCGAGTGTCGAGTGTTGAGTTGAAGGCCCGCAACCCGCAACCCGCAACCCGCAACCTGTTTTCCGTGCGCGTTCTTACCACAATCCTTATTCTTGCTGTCTTTACCCTATATCCTATATCCTATATCCTTGCCTCTTCCCTTTCCCCTCCTGAGCAATTCGAAGCCTTCGATATGCCCGGCGATGGCGGAGGTAGCATCGGACTGTCGTGGCAAGCGGCTCCCTCTGACGGACCGACTGTGCGCTATCAGGTCTACGTCGCGGATCAGGCGCACGGACCTTTCACGCGAGTTGCCGAGTTTCCCGCCGATACCCACTACAAGAGCGATGTTGATCGCCCATGGTGGAGCTGGGATCGGAGCAAGGCCCATCACTTTTATCAGGTCAAATCGACGCCGACCCTCCGTATCGAGAACGACCGATCCTACTTCTTCAAGGTGACGGCAACCGATGGGCTGCTGACCAGTGAGGGGCCGGTTCAATCGGCCGTTCCGGCGCCGAATTTCTTCAACATGGCAAAGGCCAACAACTTTCTGTTGATGTTCTTCTTCTCTGCGCTTGTCCTGTTTGCGATTGCCCAGGCAAAGCGGCATCCGACCATCTTCCTGCGCCGAATTCCAGGCCTCGATGCGGTGGAGGAGGCGATCGGCCGGGCGACCGAGATGGGACGGCCGATTCTCTACCTTACCGGCTCCGATGATATGTCGAGCCTGTCGACGATTGCGGCGACGGTCATTCTTGGACAGGTTGCGAAAAAGACGGCGGCGTACGATACACAGCTTCAGGTGCCGCACCGGGACCCGATCGTGATGGCTATCTGCCAGGAGATCGTCAAGGAGTCGTACCTGGAAGCCGGACGACCTGATGCTTATCGTGATGACGCGAACTTCTTCATCACCAACGATCAGTTCAGCTATACCGCTGCGGTGAACGGCATTATGCTTCGAGAGCGACCGGCAGCCAACTTTTTCATGGGTTTTTACTATGCCGAGGCGCTGTTGCTGGCAGAGACCGGCGCCGGGACCGGTGCAATCCAGATCGCCGGGACCGATGCCGACCTGCAACTGCCCTTCTTCATTACGACGTGCGATTACACGCTGATCGGCGAGGAGCTGTACGCTGCAAGCGCATATCTCTCGCGTGAGCCGGTGCTGGTTGGGACCCTGCGGGGGCAGGATCTCGGGAAAGCGTTTCTCCTGTTCTCCATGGTGATCGGGACCATCCTTGCCACCATCGGCGGACTTGTCGGGACTCAGGCGTTCGTACCGTTGCTGCAACTGTTCCGGGACTTTAAGTAACAGGGTATAGGGTGTAGGGGATGGGGTATAGGGTACCAGCAGGATCACGAAAGAGCCCTTACCCCTTACCCCCTCCACCCTGTCTTTGAGGTGGATTGATGGTTCTATTCTTGCGGCGGACGTTCCCGCTGATTCTGACCTTTCTGTTTGGTGTAGCGGGCGCCCTCCAGTATTACATCCCCCACCCTGTCTCCGAAGCGGCGCTCACTGAGGTCTCGGTCTGGCTTCGGATCATCCTTGGATTTGCCATGATCCTGGGGATCGCCAGCCTCTGCCACGTCCATTATGCGAAGATCCGGATACGGGCGGCAGGGTGGGGATACAGCCTGGTGGTCTATGTCTCGATGCTGGCTACGGTCGTGGTAGGGTTGTGGTCGCGGGGACAGGAGGAGGGGACAGGCTTCGGCTGGATCTATACGTATGCGCTGCTTGCGCTTCAGGGGACGATGTTTTCCATGCTCGGGTTCTTCGTGGCCTCTGCTGCATTCCGCGCCTTTCGGGCCAGGAGCAAGGAGGCGGCCGTATTGCTGGTGGCGGCGGTCCTGATGATGTTTGGGCGTGTGCCGTTGGGCGAGTATCTGGTGCCCGCTGCAGGACCCATAGCCGGCTGGCTCCTGAACGTCCTCAACACGGCCGCCAGGCGTGGGATCATCATCGGGATCAGCCTTGGCGGGATTGCGACCTCGATCAAGATCATCCTTGGGATCGAGCGGTCGTACCTGGGGGGCAGAGATTGAGGGAACTGGCCGGTAAGCTGCTGCGCATGGACCGTCGGGTGATCTTCGTTCTGATCGCGCTGGCGACACTGATCCCGCTCTTGCGTCCGATCGGCTTTCCGATCCGGATCTCGCCGGAGGTTAAGCGGATCTACGACCATATCGAGTCGCTTCCGGCAGGATCGGTGTTTTTGCTGTCGCTGGACTTCGACCCGGCCTCAAAACCGGAACTCTATCCGATGGCGGTGGCACTGCTCAATCACGCCTTCAAGCGAGACCTGCGGGTCGTCGGGATGACGCTCTGGGTGACAGGGACTGGAATGGCTGAGAAGGTTGTGAGTGGAATCGCGAGCGAGTACGGGAAGCAACGAGGAGTAGACTATACCTTTCTTGGATACTCGCCGGGCGGGAGCAACGTTATCATCAATATGGGGCAGGACCTGGCTGCCGCCTTTCCGACCGACCATTACGGTGCGCGAACTGCAGACCTTCCGGTTATGCAGGGGGTCACATCGCTGAGGCAGGTCAACTACGTGGTGAGTCTGGCTGCGGGTACGCCCGGCGTCGAAAGCTGGTACGTGTACGGTAAAGAGAAGTACGGTTTCGAGTTGGGCGGTGGCGTGACAGCCGTAATCGCGCCCGGCCTCTATCCCTTCCTCGATACCGGGCAGATCAACGGCCTGATCGGCGGATTGCGTGGGGCAGCCGAGTACGAAACGCTGATCGGGATGAAGGGGAAGGCGGTGGCCGGGATGGACGCGCAATCGGCGACGCATTTTATTATTATCGGCCTGATTGTGCTCTGCAATCTCTTTTACTTCCTGACGCCCGGCACGAGGCTCCGATCCTTTAGTAGCGCTCAGGACAAACCGGGCTCGCCGCGAGAGGCGGGACGGTGATGACCCCGTCTGTTCTGCTCGGCGTCTGGGTGGCGGCCGGCCTCACCCTGTGTATGTTCAGCTTCCTGTACAAGGACAACCCCTTCTTCCGATTCGGGGAGCACCTCTACGTCGGTATCTCGATGGGGTACACCATCGTCCGGATCTATTACGATGTGATGGTCAAAAGCCTCTACACCCCGGTTATGCAGGAAGGGAAATGGTGGTTCCTGATCGCGGCCATCCTGGGTCTCCTGGTTCTGACCCGCTTCATCCCGAAGATAAGCTGGCTTAGCCGGATCTCATTTGCCGTCATCGTGGGTTTCGGTTCCGGCGTTGCTATCCCCCGCATCATCTCCTCGAATATCCTTCAGCAGGTACAGGGGACGTTAAAGCCGCTCCTCGGAAATGCCGGTCAATCTCTCTTCGGCATGACCCAGTTCAACGCATTACTGATCCTGATCGGCGTTGTGACGGTGCTAATCTATTTCTTCTTCTCCATCGAGCACAAAGGACCGATCCGGGTCGCGGCGCGGATCGGCATCTACTTCCTCATGATCAACTTCGGCGCCGGCTTTGGCTATACGGTTATGGCCCGCATGTCGCTGCTCATCGGCCGGTTCGACGATCTGATCCTCTTTAGTTCCCGCGAGTACGGCTACGCCTCGTTGGTGCTGCTCGGCATGATCGCCTTTGGCCTGTTCATGTGGGAGCGCAGCTCAACCGCCTCCTCCGGCCCCGATCAGGACCCACGCGCCTCTGGGAGCGAGGAGCGCCTCTCTCAGTAGGTTCAGACCATCACCCCTCGCCCCCTTTTGGGGGAGAGGGAGCGGGTGAGGGGGACCTTGGAGCGATGAGAGACCACTGGCCGGATTACGCCGGTATTCCGCATCTCACAATTCCCCTAGACAGTAAAGAGTTTTGCATGGTAGCTATAACGTGGCCTTTTTGAGGGTATCATTTCGCAGCCTGAAAGGGTTGGGATATGGTGGATAGGACTGATCGAAATGTCTGAATCGGACTTGGCGTTGATCCGACGTTGTGTCCATGAAGGTCGGCTCCTATGGACCTACCATGTTAACATGCGTTTACGACAACGGCGTGTGTCCCGCTCCCTGGTGACGGAAAGTGTGGACAGTTACCGGATTATTGAGCAGTATCCACGAAGCCACACCTCTCGTTACTTGCCGAGTTGTCTAGTGCGTGCGGAGCATCACGGAGAGATGATTCATATCCTGTTCGCCCTCGACAGGGAAGGTGATACCGTACGAGTCATCACTGTATATCGGCCGGATCCCGCAGAGTGGGACGCCGATTTTCTGCGGAGGAAAAAGCCATGAAATGTCATATCTGCGGCGGTGAAGTCAAGGTAGCGACATCCGACATGCCGTTTAAACTCGAAGCAAACCGGATTGTCATCTTCAAGAATCTTCCGGTGCTCCAATGCGGGCAGTGCGGGGAATACCTGATTGAAGACCCCGTCATGGCGCGGGTGGAGGAAATGCTCGACCGCATTGATGCCTCGGCGGAGCTGGAGATTGTGCGCTACGCGGCGTAACGTGGCATGATCACTGAAGCTGACACCTGCAGGAAGTACGTCTTGCCGAAGCTCTACGCAGCCGGCTGGACCGACGACCAGATCAGCGAGCAAAAGACCTTCACTGACGGGCGGATCGTCGTTGCCGAGCTGGAAGCCTTGCAAAAAGAGGTGGATCGGCTGAAAGCACTCCAGGCGGAGACCGCTGCCGAACTCGACGCGCTGCTGCCCGCCATCCGCGACCGCGCATTCAAGGGGGAACTCTGATGGTCAAGAGTTGCGCTTCACCGATCGCGGCTCCACTCAGAATGAAACCACCGTATGAACGCATCGTTTTGGAGAAACGCGAATCCCGCACTGTCGCTGCCCTACGCGACGCGCTGCTTCGGAAGCTGCTCTCGGAGGAACTGCGGATGAGAACGGCTGAAAAACTGCTGGAGGTCGAATGATGAGGGAGATGATCCTTCTTGGGGCAGGCGCATCTGTCGAAGCGGGTGTGCCTGATACGTACGGAATGACCAGTAAGATCATGGAGTTGTTCCGCAAAGACTACCTCATGCAACGTTATGTGGCTGTCATCTCATTCGTGATCGGGGGCCTTCTTTTTCAACATGGAATCAAGGGCCGAGATCCTCTACAAGAGGGTGTGAACGTCGAAGAGCTTTTCAATGCAGTCCAATTGCTGGCCGAGCGTAATACTCTGGAGGCTGCTCCATTTGTTGAATCGTGGCACCCAATGGTGCAGGAATTGGACAGGGCACGCTTGCATGCAGGATCCGGCAGACTCTATTGGTTATTTTACGACCGACTTGTCGGAGCAATGGAGAGCGCTCTGGGGAGTCTACCGTCCGGCAATAACCGGACCAACCCGAGGGAATTCATGAGAGACTGGGTGAGTCGAGTTAGATATTCGGGCTCATCAGGCGGCTTTGACATCGACCGTGAACTTCAAAAAGTCATTGAGCAGGTGAAAGATCGACCTGGTGAAGGCGAGATCTTTTCAGGGACCGCAGAATCCATGATTCGTGTCTTGGTCAATATCGTCTGGATCGACCAAGCGGAACGCGTCGCTTATATGGAGCCGTTAGCTTCATTGGTAGGTGCACAGGGGCGACTTACGGTCGCTACGCTGAATTATGACAACAGCGTCGAACTACTCGCGCAATCAGCGGGCCTGCCATGTGCAACCGGCATTGAAAAGTGGTCTGAAACCGGTTCGTTCATGCCGAGCAGCGATGGGATCTTTTTGATCAAACTTCACGGCTCGATTGATTGGGCGCTGGAAGGCGACAAGAGGTCAGAAGACCGTCCAATGCCTCATAGTGTCATTCGACAGGTAAACGCTGAGGAAATCAAGAAGCCGGGGTTTCGACCGGGGGTCATATTTGGTCAACGCAATAAACTGACGGCAGAAGGGCCATTTTTGGATCTCTTACGCGCATTCCAACAAGAGTTGTCGCGCAGCGATATTCTGACTGTGGTGGGGTATTCCTTTCGAGATGATCATGTCAACGAATATATCTCACAATGGCTGAACCAATCGAGAGAGCGGAGGATGCGCATCATCAACCCTCATTTTGATCGCAGCCCGAGCCCTTACGCTGGGCAACTCTCACGTTTTGGAGGAACCCAAGTAGAGATAATCCGTGAACCCGCTGGCGCTGGGTTGGTGAAGTTGTATTCATACTCGATTGTAATCGCACCATCGGTGACGCAACCTTCAAGCGTGTCTGCTGAGCCGACGACATAGCGACAAATGGCGCTTTTACTGATTCCATCGCCGAAGAAGCCACCCTTGGTTCGATGGCGGCAAAGTAAAACAGCGTAGCGTTCCGGGCTGGCCTGGACCGAGATTGCAGACCGATGGAAAGGATTTTTAGCGGCGTGATCCGGAGGACGCTGTGGGTTTCTTAGGGCTGTTGACTGTATCGATGGCTTTAGACGCGACAGACGCCAGAGTGAGACCCAGACGAGCGCCCTCAATAATTGATGAACTCGACACCGCCGTCCAAAGCAACGACTGTCTTTGCGCAGGATCTTTCAAATAGGGGTTCGTTTCGATCAGAGGCTTTTTACGCATGATTTTTTATATCACACCGTGGGCGGCTGAGCACCATGAAAGTGCAACCTTGAACGTCGCCCAACTCGCTGAATCCATCGTCGAAAACGCAGCTTTCGCCTGCCTGGAGAACCTCGGCTGGAGGGCACTCGCGGGCTGGCCGTACCGCATAGTGGCTACGCCCTCGCTCTGACCCGCTCCTGGCGATAGAGGCGGCAAGATCCCGTCAGGTCTTGCAGTCGGCTGTCCATGATCCTTTCATTTGGCCGAACTACAACCTTGCAATTAGCCGACCCATAAGGTTACAATTGGCCGATGCCGGAGACCGCCCTCTACCCACGTTACGCTGAGCCTCGCCTCGTCGAGGCGCTGGCCGATTCGCCCGTGGTGCTAATCCATGGCCCGCGCCAGGTCGGTAAGACGACCCTCGCCCGAGTGGTCGGGGAACCCAGGGGATACGCTTATGTCAGTTTCGATGACGACGTCGCGCGCGGCGCCGCAGAGGCTGATCCGGTGGGCTTCGTCGCCGATCTGCCGGACCGGGCGATCCTGGATGAAGTGCAACGGGTACCGACGCTCTTCACCGCATTGAAGACGGCGGTCGATCGTAGCCGTAAGGCCGGCCGTTTCATGCTGACCGGCTCGACCAACGTGCTGCTGGTGCCGAACCTCGCCGACTCGCTGGCAGGTCGCATGGCGATCCTGCGGTTGTACCCGCTGGCGCAGTGCGAGCTGGAGCGGCGCGCATCGGGTTTCCTCGACGTCCTCTTCGAGGGCCGGTTCAAGATCCGGCGAACCGAGCGGCTGGCTCACCGGCTGGCGGAGCGGATCGTGGCGGGCGGATACCCGGCCGCGCTCACGCGCGCCGCTGTCCGTCGGCGCGCCGCATGGTACCGCGATTATCTTGACGCATTGGTCCAGCGCGACGTGCGCGATCTGGCCCGCGTCAGCTCACTTGACGCGCTTCCAAGGCTGCTCGCACTGGCGGCGGCGCAGACTGCGCGGCTGCTGAACGTGTCGGATCTGGCTGCGCCCTTCCAGCTCAGTCGGCCGACGATCCGCGATTACGTCACGTTACTTGAGCGGGTGTTCCTGCTGGAGACGTTGCCGCCATGGCACAGCAACCGCCTGAGCCGACTTATCAAGACGCCGAAGCTGCATGTCGGCGATACCGGACTTGCCTGCGCGCTGCTCGGCGTAGATGCGGTCGCCGTTGCTGCCGATCGACCCCTGTTGGGCCAGCTTCTCGAAACCTTTGTGTTTCAGGAATTACGACGTCAGGCGAGCTGGCATGAGGAGCCGTTGGTGTTCTTTCATTACCGGGATAAGGACGGTATAGAAGTGGACATCGTCATCGAGCGCGGTGCGCGTGTGCTAGCGGGTGTAGAGGTAAAGGCGGCCGCCACGGTGACTGCAGCCGATTTCAGTGGCCTGCGCAAGCTGAGGGACGCTGCGGGCAAACGTTTTGCCGCCGGCGTTGTCCTCTACGATGGGGAGACCAGCGCGAGTTTCGGCGAAGGACTGCATGCCGTTCCGTTGCGTGCGCTCTGGGAAATGACGTGAACAGTGCCGGGGTCTTCCATCTCCCAGCGCCTGTACGCGCACAACCCCTTACAATCGGCCGAACCATAAGGTTGCAATTGCCGACGCGGACGCTGCTGGTGGGCGGGGACGGGATTCCGGTAGAAGAGTTCCTGCTCCAACCGGTCACCCATTGGGTCACGCGATGAGCGCGATAGACAACACGAGACATGTCACCAGTTGTGCGGGTTAGAAGGAGACCAACATGTCAGAGCATGGCGTAACCGTTACGTGGCGGCGCACATCCGCGAGTTTTGACTACGAGGCGTATAACCGCGATCACGCCTGGTCGTTTGACGCCGGCATCCAGGTCCGCGCGTCAGCCGCCCCTGCCTATCGCGGCGACCCCGACTGCGTCGATCCCGAAGAGGCGTTTGTCGCGGCCCTGGCCGGGTGTCACATGCTGACCTTTCTGGCTGTTGCGTCGCGCAAGCGACTGATCGTCGATGCGTACGAAGACCACGCGACAGGGTTTATGGAGAAGAACGCCGACGGTAAGCTGGCCGTCACGCGGGTTGTTCTCCGACCGCGAGTTCGATTCAGCGGCTCTTCGGCGCTATCCCACGACGAACTCGCGAGACTCCACGAGCAGGCCCATCACGGTTGCATCATCGCCAACTCGGTACTGACAGCCATCACGATCGAGCCAGCCGACTGATAGATAATCGGCTACTGTGGCGCTCGGAACCTTGCGCACGGAGGTTGCCATGAACGATGTCCAATCCGGAATCCTGGAGTCGACCCCTCCGGTCGCCCGATATCTCATCTTCTCATTGACCGATCAGGACGAAGCTCGTAGGAGCCTGCGATTACTCAGTAACATAGCTGACGGTCGACAGACCGTGATCGGACTTGGTCAATCGCTCGTGCTTACGTTTGGGGCAACCATACCAGGTCTCCGCACTGCTCCGAGCTATGCCGGCGCCGGGTATGAAGTGCCGTCTACGCCGTTTGCGTTGTGGTGTTGGTTGAGGGGGGATGACAGGGGTGAACTGCTGCACCGAACCAGGCGCATTCATGAGGCGCTGGCCCCGGCGTTTTGCCTGGAACAGGTGATTGATGCTTTTACGTATGGCGCAGGTCGTGATTTGACGGGGTATGAAGACGGGACCGAGAACCCGAAAGGCGAGCGCGCATCAGAAGTCGCGTTCATTCAGGGACAAGGCGATGGGCTGGATGGATCGAGCTTCGTCGCTGTCCAGCAATGGGTGCATGATCTCGATCGCTTCGACGCCAAGTCCACCCAGGAGCAGGACAACACGATCGGGCGTCGTCGGAGCGACAACGACGAGATCGAGGATGCGCCGCCGTCTGCGCACGTGAAAAGAGCGACGCAGGAGAGCTTCGATCCCCCGGCATTCATGTTGAGGCGCTCGATGCCGTGGGCGGACGGCTCGCACGCAGGCCTGATCTTTGTAGCGTTCGGCGCGTCCTTCGACGCGTTCGAGGTCCTCTTGAAGCGAATGGTCGGAGCAGAAGACGGGATAACAGACGCCTTGTTCACCTTCACCCGTCCGATATCGGGTGCCTACTTCTGGTGTCCAGGCATGCAAGACGGACGATTGGACCTCCAACTGCTAGGTGTGTAGCGGATCGGCTGGGCGCCGAATAACGCTTGACCACCGGATGAATATATCGTACGGTATGACGTACGATATCGAAGGCCATTGGAGGGAATGACATGACCAGCATCACAGCCACTGAGGCTCGAAAAAGACTGTACGCGCTTCTGGACGATGTGGCCGATTCTCATGAACCTATCCAGATCGCTGGCAAGCGCCATTCGGCGGTGCTCGTATCGGAAGTCGACTGGCGTGCTATCCAGGAAACACTGTACCTGAATGCCGTCCCAGGAATGCGCGCCTCGATCCGCAAGGGCTTGAAAACGCCCGTCGAGAAGTGTCATGAGGAGCTTGATTGGTAGGATGGAAGTTCGTCTACACCAGTCAGGCTCGGCGTGACGCCAAGAAGTTAGCGCATTCCGGACTCAAATCGGAGGCGGAGCGCCTGCTCAAAATCCTGACACGGAATCCCTATCAAAATCCCCCGCCGTACGAGCGACTTGTCGGAGACCTTGCCGGCGCCGTATCCCGCAGGATTACCATCCAACACCGGCTCGTATATCAGGTACTGGACGACATCAAAACTGTCAAGGTTATCCGTCTGTGGACCCATTACGAATAACCCCCGCTCTAATGCCCCTCCCTGGATTGGAGTAGAGTCCTAATTCCTTTTCATCCACACTAAACCCCGAAGAGCCGGAATTATCCTGATCTGTGTTTCTCGCCCACTATGGGTTCCGAAGCATCATTGACAAGTGCTTGGAAACCGAAGAGAATGGCGGCAATCTGTGGGCAACCCAAGGACAATGCTATGCCGGTCAACATGCTCGATCGTTCGGCCTGGCGGGTGAAGGAAAGTTGACATCCGATGGCCCTGGTGTTTGAATGGGATCCAAGGAAGGCTCGCAGGAACCTCGCGATACACGGAGTGTCCTTCGACGAGGCCAGCACGGCATTCCAGGATCCCTTGTCGAAGACGATCGACGATCCACTGCATTCTGAAGATGAAGAGCGCTTCGTGCTGCTTGGCCATTCCCATCGAAATCGCCTCTTGGTCGTGGTACATACCGAACGGGGTGGCCGAATACGACTCATCAGCGCGCGGCTCGCAGCCAACAAAGAAAGGGTGATGTATGAAGCGAGTAAGGAATGATCCCGACATGCTGGAAGAGTACGATTTTAGCGGCGGCGTGCAAGGCAAGTACGCGAAACGATACGCTGAAGGCGCCAACGTGGTCGTCATTGATCCCGACGTGGCGGAGTATTTCCCAGACCACGACGCGGTCAATGAAGCGCTACGCGGGCTGGCCGCCATCATTAAGAGACGGCGGAAGGCCGAACCAGCGGCTCCACGCGGACGCACTGCCGCGCGCCGCTGATCCGCAACGCCGTTAGCCAGACGTACGCCTCAAATGCGTAGACCGCGGTGATCGTATGAGCAACATTTTCCAGAACCTTGGTTCTTGGTTTACATCTGGGCGCCATAACGGGATTAGGCCGGCCGGTCTTTGCCGCTATAGGCCTTGCTGAAATTCCGTTGACAAGTATAAGAAATAGCAGGAGAATCCCGCATATCGTGAGTATTATTGGGATTAGTGCTATACAGACCAGCGTAATCGTAGTTAGGCACCCTGTCTCAGCTCAAAAGGGAGAACACTATGCGAAGATTCCTTCGCCTCTCTCTAGTTGCCGCCGCCTTCGCATTAATCTCGCCTGTCGCTACCGCCCAAGAGTACTTCGGGGAGTTCTTGGACAGGCCAAAAGGCGCTTTCATTGTCGAAGCGCAACCAAGGCCATTGTTTAGGGTCGAAACCGACTTCCGCTTTAAGGACCCAAATGGCCTGCTATGGTCGACGCCTGCTGGCACTGAGGTTGATGGGGCTTCGATTCCACAGTTGTTTTGGTCAATTATCGGAGGGCCGTTCGAGGGGCCGTATATAAACGCTTCCATCATTCACGATTACTACTGTCGCACAATGGAACGCACCGCGCACGATACGCACAGGAACCTCTACTACGGAATGCGCACCTCCCAAGTACCCAAGTGGAAGGCTAAGTTGATGCATTGGGCCGTATCAGCGTTCGGACCATCATGGAAGCTAGAAAGACGCGTTGTAATGCGGCAGACTTGTGCTAACCCTCCCGATTTACCGGCAACCTGTTCGTCAGTTCCGACTTCTGAGGTCGTGCCTGTGAAATCTCCACCCATTGACCTCTCCGATCCCGTTGTCTTGGCGGCTGCAATTAGCAAGATGACCGCAGTCGCTAGAACACTTCTCACCTCAAACGGAGAGGTCCTCGATGTGACGGCTGGAGGACCGGTAAGCGCCACAGTCGAAGGTATTCAAGCGAGTGCAGATGCATATCGTCAAGTATTTACAAGCAAGGAGTTCTCAAGCTCCCCCGCAAGGCTCGGCCTTTTATCGCAGGCCACCGGAAGTACTTTGGCAGACGTGCAGCCCTGGGCGGGTAACCGAATCCCAAGTCTTAAGGAGGCTATCGTACTGACCCCTAAAACCGTATCAAAGGTCGAAGCGAGTGCACCATTTAAGCTCGATCCACGGAGCAAGGACCTCATTCGCGATCGCGTGGACCTTGAGTTGCTCAAGGCGACAATCCATATACAGGACCGAAGCATGTAGACTTTACGGATGCCTAACCCCTCGTTCTAGGGGACCGCCTACGGCGGCCGCTGAACTCGAAGTCGTTAGGCAGCACAGTTTTCAGAAAGGGTGACGAGATGGGGAAGGTAGGCGAGATAGACGCGTTAACAACCATTGACGAAGCACTATCAGCTCTGGAAGACCCCCATGCTCGGAGCCGAGTCTTGTCGTGGGCATTGAACAAATACTCATCAGAGACGCGGCCACCGGCCGACGATGTCGCTAAGACCAGGATGCCTAGGACAGGCAACAAGAGATCGAAGAAAAAGCCTTCCGACGCAAAAGGCAGGGCCAGAGGTAAATCCAAAGCATCACTGTCGATGGTGAGAGATTTGAATTTGAAGCCCAAGGGCAAGAAGTCCCTGGATGAATTCGTTGAGGATAAGAAGCCGATTTCGCATTACGAAAAATCTACCGTCGCCGCCTATTATCTTAGGCATGAGCTGAGTCTTCCGGCTATTTCGGCAAATCACATCTATACGTGCTTCAAACACATGAAGTGGCGGATTCCAGCCGATCTTTTTAACACTCTCGCTTACACAGCCAGCCAATACGGATGGCTCGACACGAGCAATCGGGATGACATAAAAGTGACCACCATGGGCGAGAACCTAGTGGAGCACGATCTCCCAAAGGGAAAAGGGTCTAAGAAGAAGTGACCGATTCAAACGAAATTTTGGAAGGGACACTTCTACAAGCTGTTCCGGAGGGACTTCGTCAGGAACTCCTTTCGGCCTATGGCCGAATTCTCAGAAACTTTAGAGAGAGGCGCTGGGAGCCTGCCGAATTGAACGGGGGGAAGCTTTGCGAGGTTGTTTATACAATTCTTCGCGGGTACATGGATGGCAAATACCCAAAGAAGTCCTCTAAGCCCAAGAATATGGTAGACGCGTGCTGCGGCCTTGAACAGGCTCCGGCGACTTCTATACTGACCCCCTTGAGAAGTAGACAGCGCTTGTGACAAACTGGGGCGACTCAACAAGGAGGTGTCGAATGGCCGAGTCGACCCTGACACAGAATCGCTGGACGATCACCCGCAAGACGGCTGTGGTGCTGGAACTATTGCGTGGTGGTGAGGCCGCGGAGCTGGCCCGCAGGTATGGGCTCAGCCAAGCCCAACTGTTTGCCTGGCGGGATCGGTTCCTGGAAGGCGGGCAGGCGGCGCTCAAGACGCGCCGGGGACAGATCGACTCTGAGCGGGAGCGCCGCGTGCGGGAGCTGGAGCGCAAGGTGGGCCAGCTCACCCTGGA
Organism: Candidatus Methylomirabilis oxygeniifera; assembly: GCA_000091165.1. Classification (NCBI taxonomy): domain Bacteria; phylum Methylomirabilota (SeqCode); class Methylomirabilia (SeqCode); order Methylomirabilales (SeqCode); family Methylomirabilaceae (SeqCode); genus Methylomirabilis (SeqCode); species Methylomirabilis oxygeniifera (SeqCode). The sequence goes on from FP565575.1 coordinate 333,355, forward strand.
GAAGGAGCTGTTAAAAAAAACCGACGCGCTGATCCGCCAACGTGGGCGGAGGTCGACCAGTTGAGGGCGCAGGGTGCGCCGCTGAGTCTGGCGTGCCGGACACTGGGTGTCTCGCGCGCGGGCTTCTACAAATGGCAGCGCGGCTCGGCGCCCACTTCCCCGCAGCAGGCGCCGTGTGACGAGCGCCTGGCCCAGCGGATCCGGAACATCCTGGACCGCGAGGAGACCTTCGGCTACCGGCGGGTGTGGGCCTGGCTGCGGTTCCAGGAGGGCGTCAGGGTGAATCGCAAGACGGTCCATCGGATCATGCAACGGAAAGGGTGGCAATGCCGCGTGTGGCACCGTCCAGCCCTGCGGCCCACGCCGACGTGGGAGAAGTGTTCGACGGTCCAGCAGCCGGACCGGCTCTGGGCCACCGATGCGACGAAGATCTGGTGTGGTCGGGATGGCTGGGCGAGTCTTATCGGCGTCCTCGACGCTGGCAGCCGCGAGTGCGTCGGCGCTCGGTTTGCCCGCCAGGGTCGGGCGATCGAAGCGGTCGATGCCCTGGAGCAAGGCATTCTCCAGTGCTATGGAAGTTTCGCCCACGTACCCGAGGGCCTGCGGCTTCGGCACGATAACGGTTCCATCTTCCTGGCCCGCCTGTTCGTTGGGACCACCCAGCAGCTTGCGATTACCCAGGAGTTTATCCCTCGATACTCCCCGGAGTACAACGGGGTCATTGAACGCTTCTTCCGCACCCTGAAGCAAGAATGTGTCTGGTTGCACCATTTCGAGTCCTTCGCGGAGGCCGAATCCATCATCATGGCCTGGATCGACCGCTACAACAGCGAGCGACAGCATTCGGCCCTGGGGTATCTCACCCCTCGGGTCTGGCGTGAACAGTTCTATCAACTCCCCCAGGCGGCATAAGCCCTGTTGACTTTCAGGGGGGCACTACACTTCTTCCTCACGTTCCGTGCGAATTCAGATACCGCGCATGCTCGTTGCTTTGTATGAAATCCGTAACAACAGGGGCGTTGGTCATGTTGGTGGGGACGTTGATCCGAATCATATGGATGCCGTATGCGTCCTAGAAATGTCCAAGTGGATTCTTGGTGAACTGATTCGAATCTTTCACGACGTGTCGACCGAAAAAGCGACCGCCGCAGTTGATGCAATAGTAGAACGAACGCTTCCTATTGTATGGGAGGTTGGCGGGAAGTTCCGGGTCCTTGAACCTCAAATGAGCATGAAAGATAAGGCTTTGGTGCTGCTTTATCACTGTACAGCCCCTGTAGCGGAGGCAAATCTCATTGATTGGGTAGAGCACTCAAATGCCTCCGTTTTTCGCCGGGATGTGCTTCGTCTGGCCCATAGACAAAGACTGCTCGAGTACGATGCCGATGCATGTACTGTTCAGATTTCGCCTCGTGGTATCGAACACGTCGAGACATCGATCTTGCAGTAGTGCAGTGACCCGTCGGAGAGATAGGTAACAAAAAAGTCCTGGGACATGGGTTACACCTTGTGGCATTTTAATCTACCATATCCATCCTCGATGCGCATATGCCGTTCATGGAGCCGGCCGAGTGTGAGTGGGCCGAAGTAAACGTTCCATGGACAAAAGTATTGTAGCTCTGCTCGGCGTTGTGCTGGGATTCTTACTGCAAGCGGTGGCTTCCCTCGTGCGATCCTATACAACCGGACGCCGCTTTGAGAATGCGGTCCGGGCAGAGCTGGCAGAGGCAAAAGAACTAATTGACCGCAAGATGCGTTGGATACTCAGAGATGAGACGGGAGTCACGCCCGAGTCGAGGAATCCTAGCCATGTTGTCGCCTGCTACGGGAGGCTGCTCTATCTTGGAGAACCAGAGGACTTTTCCGTGCATTTGCCATTTTGGGAGCAGAACATTCGAGCGATTGTCGAGGTTACACCTGCCAAGCCTTTCGCGGCGCTGTTCCAGGAAATCGTTCTCGTCAACAAATTTCTTTCCAAGTTTCGCGACATGAAGTTGGCGTTTACTTCTGGTCTTGGAGATCCCAAAGGGATGGCCGTTGCTTGCCTGGAAGACTTGATCAGCATACACGACCAGCTTATTCCGGGCCAAGCACTCGCACGAACTCTGTCGGTCCCGCTGGTTCTGCTAGGCTCCTCGGCAGCCGCGAAACAGGCCCCGAATGCATAACGAGGCGTTGGGTGGCCGCCGTGCTCGCGTTTTATTCTGCGAGGGTCCGTGTTGCTCCGTGTGCGATTTGTGGTTGTTCGGCGGGTCCTGCGGGTCGGACCGGCGTAACTTCTTGATGTGACAATATGAGTTCGCAAAATCGCCGTAGTCCATACGCGTAGCGGTATCGTTGTGACCAGGAAACGCACGCCCTGAGACAGACGCGATGCCCCGTACCGGCAACACGGCGACTCAACGCCAAGGCGTAAGCCGTCATCGCATGGCGTGCTTTCCGGACACCTTGATTCCTGGTATGATCGACGTGTGGAGGAATCGAGCAATGAGAAGGATTGTCACGGTCAAGGTATTGCCAGGATATCGCCTGGAGTTGGAATTTGACGACGGAGTATCCGGGACCGTTGACCTCTCCGAAGCTGTCGGCAAAGGTGTATTCGCCCTGTGGTGCGACCCGCTCGCCTTCGATCGGGTTCGGATCGGGTCATCCGGCGAACTGGTCTGGGACGACCGGATTGATCTGTGCCCGGATGCGCTCTACCTCAAGGTGACAGGTAAGACACCGGAAGACATGTTTCCTGCGCTACGCGACCAGCCGACCCATGCCTGAGATCAGCCGATTCTTCGGCATCGTCATCAAGATGTTCTTCGACGATCACAATCCCCCACACTTTCATGCGGAATACGGCGGTGACCTTGCACTGATCGATATCCGCAGCTTGGCCGTGTTTTCAGGGCGGTTGCCGCCTCGCGTCACAGGTCTTGTGATCGAGTGGGCAACGCTTCATCAGCGGGAGCTTCTCGCCGATTGGGATCGGGCACAGGTGCGAGAGGAGCTCCAGAAGATTGCCCCCTTGGAATGAGAACGGCTAACCATTGGGTTGAGACCGACAGAGCGGCTCACCGCAAACGTCAGCCGGACAGAGGTCAAGCGGCCGCGAGCTTCTTGACGCGAAGCGACCGGCGCTTGGTCTCTGCCTTTGCCAGATCGAACTGGAGCTGCTGGCTGAGCCAGCTCTCCGCAGTGGTGCCGAAGGCGATCGACAGACGGACCGCCATCTCCGGGCTAATGCCGGCGCGGCAGTTCAGGATACTCGAGAGCGTCTTGCGACTGACCCCGAGCGCGTTGGCCGCTTCGGTCACGGTCAAACCGAGTGGCTGAAAGCAGAACTCGCGGAGCACCTCACCTGGATGAGGCGGATTGTGCATCTTCATAGAGACACCTCAGTGGTAATCCTCATAATCGACATTGACGACATCAGGGCCTGAGAACGCGAACGTGATACGCCAGTTCCCACTCACGCTCACAGCCCATGTTCCTTCTCGCTCGCCTTTCAGCAGGTGGAGATCCAGTCCCGGCAGGCCCATGTCGCGGGGCTCTCTCGCGACGTTCAACCGACCGAGGATCAGGCGTAGTCTTCGGGCATGCTTGGCTTGGATGCCAGCGGTCGTTCCACGGAGGAAGAAACGCTCCAAGCCCTTATGCCTGAACTTCAGGATCGCCACGGACAAATTGTAACACGTAACGTCTCAGGTTGCAACTGGCTACCAATGGGCTCTAATGGATCGGACTCGCTGTTGTGGCCGGCCCACAACCATGGCTCAGATACTGTGAGATTGCTCCAGTCGCTCTGCTCCTTCGCAATGACCCGCAGGGGACTTAATGACCACAGAGGATTGTGTGACGGTGGATAAGAGTAATGAACGAGGCTCTTGAAAAGTGCGTTCGGATCGGCACATCGGGCTGGTCGTATCCAAAGGGGGAGGGGCGCTGGAACGGGATCTTCTATCCCCCGAAGCCCAAGAACGAGTTGGAGCTATACAGCCAGGTCTTCAACACCGTGGAGGTCAACGCTACCTTTTATCGGCTAATCGATCCGCAGACGGCGCGGGTGTGGGTCGCGAATACGCCCAAGAATTTTGAATTCGCGATCAAGATCTGGCAGAAGTTTACGCATCCGGGGATGTTTCAGAAGGCGACGGGCGCCGAGCCTGAGATTACGCAGCAGGATTACGACGATTTCAAGCGAGGCATCCACCCGATTGCCGAGGAGTGCAAACTCGCCTGCCTGCTGATCCAGTTCTCCGAGTGGTTTGCGAGCACGCCTCAGCACCAAGCTACCCTCTCGACGATCCTGCAGCAGTTCAAGGACTACCCCGTGGCGGTCGAGCTGCGCCATGCCTCCTGGGGTGATCGCGCAAGGGACACCAAGGCGCTGCTGGTCGCCTCTGGCGCAGGCTGGGCCTACATCGACATGCCGCAGTTGAAGGGCACGATCAAGCAGGAATTGGAGCCGCAACGGCTGCTGTACCTGCGCTTCCACGGCAGGAACCGCGAGAAGTGGAGGCAGCATGAGACGGCAGAGGAGCGGTACGATTACCTCTACTCAGAAGAGGAACTAAAGCCGTTCGCTGAAAAGGTCCGAGAGATCGTTGCGGCAGGAGAGAGCAAGGTGCTGATCTTCTTCAACAATCACGTACGCGGCCAAGCCCCGGCGAACGCCTTGATGTTGGCGCATCAGATCGGACTGCCATCCACCGCGACCGTGCGCGCGGAGTTCACCAAGGCGTTTCCCGCGATCAACGATGCCGTTAAGGAGATCCAGACTCCAGAGGCGAAGAGGCCAAACCAAGAGGTGCTGTTTTCTGCCTGGACGCCTACCGAGGCAGATTCGGAATCTTGTGGATAGTCGAGTTGGAGACCGCAAAGGCATGCACCTGCGGCTCACCGTCGATCACTCCTTCAAGCGCTTGCAGCACCTGGGGGTACGTTTCGCGATGATACACATCCGCACTGTCGGCCCTGTCCCACAGGCTGATGGCAATCGCCTCATTACGCTCGCCGGACACGAAGGAGATTTCATCGCAAAACCCGTCCTGCGACCTGAGGATCGGGATGATCGTACTCTGTAGCGTTCGAGAAAATGCTACAGCGCTACCCGGACGAAGCTTTACGCAGATCTTTCTTGCAAACATGCGTTCCTCCTGAATACAGACGATTAATGGGATTCCAGGTGACTCGATCTGTGAGGACGACCGCGGAACTCCCGGTGGCAGGACCTTAGGCAACAAATTCTATTCAAGGCATTAGCGTGTGTCAATAACAATCCTCCGACCTTGCGTAGGTCAGAGGATGCGACGACGGGATTGCGGATGAGATCTGAGACCCGCGCCGCGGGTCGTCTAGTGCTTTCAGCCTGACCCTCGCTTGCGGAAGACGATCAGGTACGTGAGAACTCCAACGAGTACGAGTCCTCCGAGCTGCCACAGCAGACTTTCCATGCTTACCTCCTAGGCCGTAGCCTTGATGGTATAGTTCAGCATCCCACCGGCCAGGACGATATCCACCTCACGAGCGGTCAGATCATGCCTGGCCACGAACTCTGTTCCTTTACTGACATTGCTGACGACAACCTGCTGTCCCCCTCGGATCTGCTCAGCCACTCGCTCGATCCGCAGGTGATCTCCCTGACCAATGCTATCATAATCCCGCCCATCCGCAAAGATCAGCGGCAGGATCCCGAAGTTGATCAGGTTGGCGCGGTGGATACGGGCGAACGACGCGACGATGGCTCCCTTGAGACCCAAGTACATCGGTGCGAGCGCCGCATGCTCTCTGCTCGAACCCTGGCCATAGTTGCTACCCCCGATCACGAAGCCGCCGCTCTTCTCCTTTGCACGCCTGGCGAACTCCGGATCGACCCGGCTGAAGGCGTACTCCGAGATAGCCGGGATATTGCTGCGGAGCGGCAGGATCTTGGAGCCTGCCGGGAGGATATGGTCGGTGGTGATGTTGTCACCCATCTTCAGGAGGACCTCACCCTCGATGGTTGAGGGGAGTTCACCCCGAATCGGGACAGGCTTGATGTTGGGGCCACGCATCACCTCGATCTGTTCCGGATGTGGCGATGGCGGGACGATCAGGTTATCGTCGAGGACGAACTGCTCCGGCGGGAGCACTGATACCGGTTGGCTGACGCGCCTCGGATGGACGATTTCACCGGCCAGAGCGGAGGCCGCGCAGACCTCCGGGCTCGACAGATAGACCTTGTCGTTGGGCGCGCCGCTCCTACCCTCGAAGTTGCGATTGAAGCTTCTGAGTGACGCCGTCCCGCTGGCAGGAGCCTGACCCATGCCGATGCACGGGCCGCAGGCCGATTCCAGGATCCTTCCGCCCGCTGCAATCAGATCGGCCAGTGCGCCATTGGCGGCGATCATGGTATAGACCTGCTTGGAGCCCGGCGTAACCGTGAAGCTGATGTCCGGGTGGACGGTCTTTCCCTTCAACATCGTCGCGACCGTCATCAGGTCCCGGAACGAGGAGTTGGTACAGCTTCCGACGCAGACCTGAGAGATCTTGGTTCCCTCGACCTCGGAGACCGGACAGACATTGTCCGGGCTCGAAGGCCGGGCCACCATCGGTTCGAGTCGGTCCAGGTCGATCTCCAGCAGTTCGTCGTAGGTGGCATCGGGATCGGGCGCCAGCGCAACCCAACTGCCTTCACGTCCCTGCGCCGCGAGATAGCGGCGGGTCTGCTCGTCGCTGGGGAAGATGGAAGTTGTCGCGCCAAGCTCAGCCCCCATGTTGGTGATTGTGGCCCGCTCCGGCACGGTGAGGCACGTCACCCCGTCGCCCCCATATTCCAGGATCTTCCCCACGCCGCCCTTCACGGTAAGTCGCCGTAAGACCTCCAGGATGATGTCCTTGGCCGCCCCCCATGGGCCTAGCCGTCCGTTCAGTCGGACCAGCAGGACCTTTGGCATTGGGAGGTAGAACGGCCCTCCCCCCATGGCGACAGCGACATCCAGGCCACCCGCCCCGATGGCGATCATCCCGACGCCGCCGCAGGTCGGGGTGTGGCTGTCGGAGCCGAGCAACGTTTGTCCCGGCGCGCTGAACCGTTCCAGGTGGACCTGGTGACAAATCCCATTCCCGGGACGCGAGAAGTAGATGCCGTACTTGGCCGCGATGCTCTGCAGGAACCGATGGTCATCGGCGTTCTCGAAACCGGTCTGCAGCATGTTGTGATCCACATAGCTGACCGATAGCTTCGTCCTGACACGCGGGATACCCATCGCCTCGAACTGCAAATAGGCCATCGTCCCGGTCGCATCCTGGGTCAGCGTCTGGTCAATCCGGATCGCGACCTCTTTGCCCGGAGTGAGCTCTCCGGCCACCCGGTGAGCCTCAAAAATCTTCTGCACCAGATTCATGCCCATCGCTTCACCCTATCGGTCAGTGGCATAGTCATGTTCAAGACATATGATCTTGTAGCAGCCGGTACAACCAATCGCATGCACATTTCGTATTTATCGTAATTGCAACCGCCCACAGCGTCAACGAAAAAGGGGTGGCATCTTATGCGATGGGTTATTTCAGACGTAGCGCGCGGTGTCCCGTCCCTTCATGAATAGCTCCGGTGCAAGCAGGTTCTTGAGGTAGTGCACCAGTTGCGCTTTCGTTTAACGCAAACCGTGTAGCGCAAGAAGAAATGTCGGTGCACTCATTGCCCACACGTCTCCCTCGACGGCCCGAACAAGTCTCGGGAAATCAATGAGTTGCCGCTTGAACCGTGAAACCTCTGGAAGCTGGCATGGCGATTGCTTTTTCCTCAGGCAGACGTATCTTGCTCAAACGATCGAGACCAGATGGCCGCGAACCATTATGGTATCGCGCGATCTGCAATCTATCACTCAAAGGAGGCGGGTCAGATGAAGAGATTCACGAAGCGGTTCGTTCCTGGACTGATCGCCGTCTTGCTCTTGAGCAGCCTACTCCTCGTTCAAGCCGAGCCCGTGCTGGCGAAGACAAAGTTCTTCTTCGGGCTGAACATCGGGGTTCCGCTGGCGCCGCACGCAGTGTATCCCTATCCGGCCCCGGCGCGGGTTTACTACCCACCGGTCTATCCACATCCCGCTCCGGTGCGCGTCCATCACCGGCCGGTCTACCAGGCCTACCCGCCATGCGCTCAAGTCTGGATCCCTGGGTACTATGATCCCTATGGGAACTGGGTCTTCGGCTACTACCAATCTGTCTGTCCCCCTTACGGCTACTGACCACGCGGTTTAGACGTGACGGCTACACGTTGGCATGGCGCTCATCGACTTCAAGGAGGTCACATCGATTAGTATGGAAAAAGGGGAATACGGCATGCGCATGAAGAATCCCCCCCATCCCGGAAGGATTGTCCGCCAGGAGTGTATCGAGTCGCTCGGAGTGACTGTTACAGACGCAGCGGAACGCCTCGGTGTGACGCGGCAGACCCTTAACAACCTGGTAAACGAGAAGGCCGGGATCTCTCCAGAGATGGCGATCCGACTTTCTAAGGCCTTCGGCAGCGGCCCAGAGGTGTGGCTTGGTCTACAGGTGGAGTATGACCTTGCTCAGGCAGAACGATACGCTGCGAAGATCAAGGTGAACCGAATCACTGCCACGCCTTCTGCCCTGCGCTAGGGGACGTAGGTTTCTGTCTTCGGCAGGGCTGGGTCTCAGCAGCGCAAGTAGCTTAGTGGGGTGCGGTATGGTTTGATGTAGTGCAGGGTCCGGGCTCTGGACCGTGATGGGGATGGGATGCTGCGCGAAGGGCTCTGCCATCGGGGAGAGCAGTGAGGTCTATGCAAACGGGTAGCGATCGATCAGGGGAGCAGGCCCGGTGGATCATCCATGTCGACATGGACGCCTTCTATGCTTCTGTGGAGCAGCACGATCACCCGGCTTATCGCGGACGCCCCGTCATCGTAGGGGCCGATCCCCAAGGCGGCAGGGGCCGCGGGGTGGTGTCCGCCGCCTCGTATGAAGCCCGCGCATTCGGCGTCCACTCGGCCATGCCGATCAGCCAAGCCTACCGGCGGTGTCCGGAGGGGGTGTTCCTCCCCGTCCGGATGTCGCACTATCAGGCGATTTCAACTCAGATCTTCCAGATCTTTTCCCGATACACCGACCTCGTGGAGCCGCTCAGTCTGGATGAGGCCTTCCTGGACGTGACCGGGAGTCTTCGGCTCTTCGGTTCTGCAGAGATTATCGGACGGCGGATCCAGGCGGAGATTAGGGCTGAGACGGGGCTAGGGGCCTCTGTCGGCATCGCCGCCAACAAGTTCGTCGCCAAGGTCGCCTCCGACCTGCGAAAACCGAACGGCTTCGTGGTCGTCCCGCCAGGGCAGGAGGCCGACTTCCTCCAGCCCCTCCCGATCGAACGGCTCTGGGGCGTCGGGCCGAAGACCGCAGGACGACTGCGCCGGATTGGGCTTACGACTATCGGCGAAGTGGCGGCTCGCCCGCAGATGGAGCTGACGACCGACTTCGGACAGTTAGGCGCGCATCTGTGGGAGTTGGCCCAGGGGATCGATACCCGAGAGGTGATCCCGGACGAGCCTGCCCAATCGGTGGGAGCGGAGACCACATTTGCAGAGGATACGGCCGATCCCGCCCGAATCCGTCAGACGCTGTTGGCCTTGTCGGAGCGGGTGGCTCGGCGCCTGCGGGTGGATGCTCTGCAGGCCGGTGCCCTCACCCTGAAACTGCGGGATGAGACCTTCCGGACCCAGACCAGGTCGGTCTCGCTCTCAGAGCCCACCGATCAATCTCAGGACCTCTACCGGACGGCGCTGATGCTGCTGGAGCGGCTCCCCTCCTCGGGCCGCAAGGTGCGTCTCCTGGGGGTGGCAGCCTCGAGGCTGTCCGATCTCAAGGGATCGGGACGGCAACTCTCATTGGAGCTGGATCCTGCCGGCGCCAAGCAGCGCCGGTTGACGGAGGCCGTGGATCGTATCCAGGCGCGGTTCGGGAAGAAGGCGATCCGTCCGGCCAGTCTACTTTCCTCTTCGTGACCGTAGGTTCCTGTATAGACTTTAGTCATGGCTCTTGTCGTCCGTTCTCAGGGAGCCCTGGATCGAGTCGTCAGATTCGCCATCCCCGAAGGCTTCCTTGGTGGTGTGGCGACGCGGGGAGATGTTGTGTAAATAGCGCCCCATGGTGTCCTCCATGATACCGGTACGGAGGTTGTCGTCGCGACTGAACAGACACTCACCACGTAAGACGTAGAGGCGGAAGGAAATCGGCGCCGTATTGAGGGTGCGGACATTGACTGGAAGTGTGACCTTGGTGCTCAGATGGGCCGACAGATTCGCAGTCATGGCATTGTTGAAGTGGCTGGTAGACAGGTAGACGCCGATATCAACGTTGTGAAATGCTTCAGATTTGAGAAACGAGCCGTAAACGTAGGCGAAAAGTACGTCGGTGTAATGTAGTAACTCGGCGGCAATCTGATCCCGAATAGCACTGCGTTCAGCAGGGCTCAGTCGGTAGAGCCGTCTCATCGGACTCGTCCCCGCATTATCGTTTTTCCGCTTCCCACTCCTCTTGGCAGGTCGCACACCGCTGGGCGAAGGGTAGGGCCTGCAGGCGGGGTAACGGGATCTCGTCGCCGCATCCGGCACAGCGGCCGTACGTCCCGGCCTTGTGGCGCTGGATGGCCACCTCGATCGCCTGAAGCTGTTGTTGCTGCTGCGCCACCATGGCCAGGCTGATGTTGCCCTCCGGCGCCGCGCCCCAGCCGTGAGAGCCCGGCGCATCCCGCATCTGAGACTCCTCACGCCGCTCGTGAAGCGCCTGACGGATCCGCGCGGCCAGTCGCTCACGCCGTTCGGTCAGCAACCCCAGGAGCTGCGAACTTCTATCCTCTGAGTCGGTCTCTGTCTGATTACGCTGGTCCACCGACGACCTCATTCGGCAAGCTGGAGTGACAGTTCCCGGCTTTCCGTCTCTGCGTTGCACGCAGACAGGCCCTTTTGCAGTCGAGCTACGAGGCCGGTGTAGCGAAGCTGGATCTTCTGATTCTTCACGGCGATGGCGATCGCCTTTTTGGTGCCTACCAGGACGACCAGGCGTCTGCCTCGCGTAATGGCGGTGTACAGGAGGTTTCGCTGAAGCATGACGTAGTGCGCCGTGTGCATCGGGATGACGACGACCGGATACTCACTGCCCTGGCTCTTGTGGATGGTAACAGCGTAGGCGAGCACCAGTTCATCCAGCTCGTTGAAGTCGTAGGTGACGTGGCGATCGTCAAACCGGACAGTGACCTCGCGGTCTTCCAGGTTGAGCGTGACGATCCGGCCGATGTCGCCGTTATAGACGTCCTTGTCGTAGTTATTCCTGATCTGCATCACGCGATCCCCACGCCGGTAGAGGCGACCGGCGCGAAGCAGCTCCGGCCCTGACGGGTTTAGGAGCGCCTGCAGCGCCTGATTCAGTTGCATGGCGCCGATCGGCCCTTTCTGCATCGGGCTCAGGATCTGTAACTCCTCCAGCGTATCGACGCGATGCCGTGAAGGCAGCCCCCGCGCCGCCAGCTCCAGGATCGCCGCCTGGACCTCCAGCGCGTCTTGTTTGGCGAGCAGGTAACAGTCGCCGTGCTCCTGCGCCTCCCAATCCGTGCAGAACGGCATCTCCCCCCGATTGATCCGGTGGGCATTGACCACAATCTGGCTCTCCCTGGCCTGCCGGAAGATCTCGGATAGTCGGATGACCTGCACAAGGCCCGACGCAATGATGTCGCGCAGCACCGCGCCCGGCCCTACCGATGGGAGCTGGTCCACATCACCCACCAGAATCAGACCGGCAGCCGGCGGGATGGCCTTCAGAAGGGAGTTCATCAGCACGATGTCGATCATCGAGGCCTCGTCCACGATCACCAGATCGGCATCCAACGGTCTGTGCTGGTCTCGCTTGAACCGACCATCCTTAGGACTGAACTCCAGGAGGCGGTGGATGGTCTTGGCTTCCCGACCCGTGGCCTCGCTCATTCGCTTTGCTGCCCGCCCCGTAGGAGAGCAGAGGAGCATCCGGCGGTGTTTTTTCTCCAGGATCTGCAGGATGCACCGCAGGATGGTCGTCTTGCCGGTACCAGGGCCGCCGGTGATGACCAACAGCTTGCGTATGAGGGCCGCACGGATCGCCTCCCTCTGTTGTTCCGCCAAGTGTAGCCTGTTCACCTGCTCCGCCCAGAGAATGGCGCGTTCGATGTCGATGTCTGCGGGGAGCTCGCCCCCTTCAGTCAGGACCTGCAGGCGCCGGGCGACCCCTTCCTCCGCCGCATACAGCGAGGCGAGGTAGGCCGCCACCCCTTGCGGTTCAGGCTCATCCGTCTGTGTACGAAGCACAGGCAGGCAGACCACCCGTTCCTCGCGTCGAAGCCGTTCAACGGCCTGGGTCACCAGCTCCTCGTCGACCTCCAGAATACCGGCGCTCGCTTTCGTGAGGCCGTCAAGGGGGTAGTAGACGTGGCCCTCCCCGGCCAGCTCGTTCAGGACATGGATGACCCCGGCCTCCACCCGCAGCGGCGAATGCGGCTCAATCCCGATCGCCTGGGCGATCCGGTCGGCGGTCTTGAAGCCGATCCCATAGATGTCCTTGGCCAGCCGGTAGGGGTTTTCCTGGACAACAGCGATGGAGGATTTTCCGTAGGCTTTGAAGATCTTGGCGGCATAGGCGGAGGAGACGCCATGGCCCTGCAGAAAGACCATCACCTCCCGGATCTCTTTCTGCTCCTCCCAGGCGGTCCGGATCCGCTGAAGTCGAACCTCGCCGATCCCATCCACCGTGAGCAGGCGGGAGGGCTCCTCCTCGATAATACGCAGGGTGTCGATACCGAAGACCTCCACCAGCCTTTTGGCAAAGATCGGGCCGATCCCCTTGATGAGGCCGGAGCCCAGATACTTCTCGATACCGGTGAGCGTGGCGGGGGAGATGGTTTCGAAGGCTTCGACCTTGAACTGTTCGCCGTATCGGTTGTGCTGGATCCACTCGCCGGTCAGCTTGAGAGTCTCGCCCGGCGTGACGGTCGGCAGGTTGCCTACAATGGTGGCCAGGTCCCGGCGTCCGGATACCTGGAGCCTGGCCACCACATAGTGGTTCTCTTCGTTGACGTACGTGATTCGCTCCAGCGTTCCCTGGAGCGTGTCGTATGATCGCGCAGGCATCTTGGCGCCACTCCGACGTGAGCGTTTAGCCTGTCGCCTCCTCGTACCAGGCCATCTGAATCGCCTCCAACTTGGCCTCCGAAGCGCTGTTGGGGTCGTCGTCGAACTCCGCAAGCTCAGTGATCCACTTGTGCAGAGTGGTGAACGGCACCTCCAGAGGATCCTGCTCAGGATGCGACTGAATCAGGGCCGCCGCGATCTCGTACGTGTCGTCCCAGAAGAGGCTCATCTTCCCTCACCGATTTCTTTCGTCATTGCGAGCGACCAATGGGAGCGCGGCAATCTCACCGTCGTTGTCCTGAAGGACTGTGAGATTGCTTCGGTTTCGCCTCGCAATGACACCTTCGTGAAGTAGCCTTAGGAATCTCTACAAGTTGACTTGTGGTGCATTAGCGTACCGCGCCGTCACAGCCGACCAATCGATGCCCTTAAAGAAGGCTTCGATGTAATCGGCCCGCTTGAGCCCGTAGTCGATCATAAAGGCATGTTCAAACACATCCATAATCAGCAACGGTACGCCTCCGGACAGGTGCCCGGTGTCATGTTCACCGATCCAGGCATTGCACATCCGATTGGCGACCGGGTCCAGGTATAAGACCACCCAACCGATCCCCCGCATGGCTCCCGATCCCTTGAAGTCCTTCTGCCAATTGTCGTATGAGCCGAAGTCTGCTGTAAGTTTCTGACAGAGGTCTGAGGCCGGATCCAAGCCTCTCCCGCCTTTCACCATATTCCCAAAATAGTACTCATGCAAGCGCATTCCATTAAATTCCCAGCCGAATCGCCGCTTCAACTCTGCGTATTCCGGCGCGGCGGTCTTGCCGTCTTTCAGCATCTGACACAGCGCGTCGGCCAGCTTATTCGTATTGGCGACATACCCCTGGTAGAGCGTAAAATGATTTTTCATGAGCGGATCGCTCAATCCCTCGATTCCCAGCAACTGCTCGTAATTTCTTGCCTCGTAAGCCATTGGTTGCTCCTCCTCTGACAAACCGATAAGGGTTGACCCGAAATCCAGTGCCTTTGTAAACTCCCGCTTCAAGCATGCGGAGACGAGCTTTGCGGGAATGACGTTCGTTATTGCGACTGACGACGCTATGCACAGCAGGGAGCATAGACACGCATGCTGGGAATGTCAAGATTCAAGGATGAGTCAGTCCCGCGTAGTAGGCGAGCGGGTGATGGGGGGCGCGGGCGAAGTGCCGCCTGTGGAGGCGGCTTCATGCTGACGGATGCAGGCCAGAAAGCGCTGGCCGAGATCCTGGAGTTTGCGCTGGCCGACCCCCTTGATCTGCAGGAAGGCGTCCTCGGTGGTGGGGCGTTCTTGCGCCATCTCACGCAGGCTGGCGTCGCTGAAGATGAGGTAGGGTGGGATGCCCCGCTCTTGGGCCATGGTTCGACGGAGGACGCGGAGCGTCTCGAACAGGTCCTCATCGCTCGTTCGGTCCAGGCCCGGCGACACGGCCCGGCGCGCGAGCCTGGACGGCGCCTCACGCGAGGGTCTGCCGACCGTCCGGAGAAGCGGCGCTTCATCTTCTCCCCGAAGGACCCGATGACCCTGTGCGGTTACGTCGAGTGTCGGGTACTCGCCCTCGCCACGTGCGAGAAACTCCTGTCCCTCGAGTTGCTCAATCCAGTTCCGCACCGTCGCCTTCGGATACTGTCGCAGCACGCCGTAGGTATCCAGCCGACTGTGACGCATCCTCGCGATCCGGGCGGTTTCGGCCCCACGCAGGACGTCCGTCACGTAGTCGGCGCCGAATCGCTCTCCCATCTCTGTAACGCAGGCGAGGATCTGTCGCGCCAGCGTCGCCGAGCCGTCCTCAACGGCTACCTCGCCGAGGCAGATATCGCAGGCCCCGCACGTGTCCGTGCGGTATGCCTGGCCGAAGTAGTTCACGAGAAAGCGGTGCCGACAGGCGGCGCCCTGGCAGTAGTTGTACATCTCACTGAGCTTCGGCAGGGCGCCAGGCGCCGGCAGCCCCTCCGCCATCAGGATGGACCGCCACAGGCCGAAGTCGCCGCCGGAGTAGAGCAGCAGGCACTCCGACGGCAGACCGTCGCGCCCGGCCCGGCCCGCCTCCTGCTGGTAGTGCTCGATGGACTTGGGCATTCCGGCGTGGATGACGTAGCGCACGTCGGACCGGTCAATGCCCATCCCGAACGCCACCGTGGCCACCACGACATCCGCCCGTTCCGCAATGAAGTCGTCCTGGGTGCGCCGTCGTTCGGCGTCGGCCAACCCGGCGTGATACGCCACTGCCCGATATCCCCGCCGTCGCAACGCATCGGTGAGCTGGTCCACCTCTGCCCGGCGGATGCAGTAGATGATCCCGGCCGTTCCCCGGTGCCGCTCCAACGCTTCCGTGACCTGTTGCAGCCGATCCGTGCGCCGGCGCACGCGGTAGACCAGGTTCGGGCGGTCGAAACTCCCAACCAGGATCTCGGGTTCCCGCAGCGCCAACTCCGTGGCGATGTCCGCCCGCACTCGTGGCGTGGCCGTGGCGGTGAAGGCATGGATGGCCACATCCGGAAAGGCCTCTCGTACCACCTTGAGCTGCCGATACTCCGGCCGGAAGTCGTGCCCCCACTGGCTGATACAGTGCGCCTCGTCGATCGCGAAGAATGCCACTCCGGCTTGCTTCAGCAACCTCAGGCAGGGAGGAAACACCAGCCGCTCTGGGGCCACGTACAGGAGGTGATACCGCCCGTTGGCCACGTTCCCTTCCACCAGCCGTCGCTCGTTCGGCGTCAGGCTGCTGTTCAGGAAGGCGGCCGGTACCCCGGCGGTCGTGAGTCCGTCCACCTGGTCCTTCATGAGGGCAATGAGGGGCGACACCACCACGGCCAGCTTCCCCATCGCCGCCGCAGGCGCCTGATAGCAGAGCGACTTTCCGCCTCCCGTCGGTAGGATGACGATGGAGTCCCGCCGCGCCAGTACGGCCCCTATGGCCTCTTCCTGCAATGGAAGGAGCGCGTCGTAGCCCCACACGCGCTTTACGGTGTGCCTGATGTTCTCCACTCGTTCCCCCACCTTTTCTGTTCTGGCCCGTCATTCCGTGCCTGACACGCCTGCCCCGTACCGGATACTGGGGAATCCAGTCGGGCCTTCTGGATACCGGCGCCCGCCCCGGACTCCGATCCGGGGTCTGCCGGTATGACGAACTCGCGGCAAGCCGCGGACAATGAACCTCCAGTAGATCCAACGAGCACAAAACTCTTTACTATAGGACGGGTCAGATGTTTATACCAGAATCCTTTTTATAATGACAGGCCACTGAGCGGGTTGCGCTGTGAATCCATTCTCGGGGGGACGCTTCAGGTTGACGTGAAGGGACCTTTGTGTCTACCATAAGGGTGATCCAGCTTTGACTTGGACCAGAGATTGAACCATCATGGGTATAAAGCCCCACAGAAAGGAATACATGCTCACGATTACTGAATCGGCAAAAAAGAAGATCCTTGAGCTGATGGAGGCCGAGGGCCAGCCAGGTATAGGGGTGCGTGTCGTGGTGACAGGGGGAGGCCCTGGAAGCTTTCGCTATGGACTAGGGTTTATGGCCGAAAAGGACAAAGGGGCGGACGATACGGTGATCGACGCTGACGGCTTCAAGGTCTACGTCGATGCTGAGAGCGCGCCCAAACTCCAGGGCGCTACCGTAGACTTCATCGAGGGGGTCAACCAGAGCGGTTTCAAGATCGACAATCCGAACTCCGGGTGGACGGACCCTGTCGCGGCGGCTGTCCAGCGGGTGATCGACGCCCGGATCAATCCTGGCGTGGCGGCTCACGGCGGATACGTGACACTGCTGGACGTCAAGGATGGCATCGCCTACATTACGTTCGGAGGCGGGTGCCACGGCTGCGGGATGGCCGATGTGACACTGAAGCAGGGGGTCGCTGTGGAGATCCAGAAGGCGGTCCCGGAGATCCACCAGGTCCTCGATACGACCGACCATGCGGGCGGCACCAACCCGTATTACCAGGCGCCCAAGGGTGGCGACTCTCCCCTGGTCTAAGGAAGCTGAGCCGATGAAGGTCGATCTAACATCACTCATGGCGGAGTTAAAGGAAGGGCTCCAGACGCTCTACGGCGATCGCCTGAAGGGCCTGTATCTGTTCGGCTCCTATGCTCGCCATGAGGCTGATGAAGAGTCCGATGTGGATGTGCTGGTCGTCCTGGATCGCGTAGACAACTATTCCCAGGAAATCGATCGGACCGGCCAAATGGTTTCGGTCCTCTCCTTGGAGCACGGGGTCACTATCAGCCGGGTCTTCGCGACTGAGCAGCGGTGGTTAGAAGATCAGACGATGTTCTTCTTGAATGTCCGGGAAGAGGCCGTCCCGGTATGAAGGAAGAGGCCCGGACACTCCTTGAGAAGGGTTACCGCGCCTTGCACGCTGCGGAGACGCTTCCCTCTGTGCCAATAATAGTGAGACACCTGCCCCCCTGTAAATTAGAGTAGAGGGTAGGGAGGAACACACATCATGAGAACTGGACCGATCACAGCTTCCCAGGGCAGCGCAGTCGCCCGCCGAGTCCCCGCACGTCCGTGGCCTGGCACCGCACGCCCCGCCGAGCCGCAGCGGGTGGTCCCAGCAGTCCCACCCGATCCCGAGGTGCCCACAAAGCCGGCACGACGACGGTTCACCGCAGCCGAGAAGCTCCGCATCTTGAGACTCGCCGATGCCTGCACGGTGTCGGGGAGCCTGGGGGCGCTCTTACGCAAGGAGGGGCTGTACTCGTCGAACCTCACCACCTGGCGCCGACAGCGGGACGCGGGCACCCTGTCCGCCCTCACGCCCCAGAAGCGGGGCCGCAAACCGTCGATCCGCAGTCCACTCGCCCAGGAGCATGAGCAGCTTCGTCGGGAGAACGAACGGCTGACGCGGCGGCTCCGACAGGCCGAGCTCATCATTGATGTTCAAAAAAAAGTTTCGCAGATCCTGGGGATCCCCCTGGCGACCTCCGAGGCAGGAGGCAGCGACTGATGGGCGCCGCGCAGACTCTGGCCTCCGAGGTAGGGATCAAACCGGCCTGCGACGCGTTCGGCACTTCTCGTGCCGGCTTCTACCGCGCCCAGACACGAACGCACGCTCCGATGGTGGAGCCAACGAGGCGCCCCAGCCCTCCACGGGCGCTGTCCGCCGATGAACGGCAGGGCGTGCTCGACCTGCTGCACGCCGACCGGTTTGCCGACCAGGCGCCCCATGAGGTCTATGCGACCCTCCTGGACGAAGGCGACTACCGCTGCTCCATCCGCACCATGTACCGACTCCTCAACGACCACACCGAGGTCAAAGAACGCCGGAACCAGTTGCGCCATCCGGTATATCAGAAACCGGAACTGCTGGCCACGGCCCCGAACCAGGTCTGGTCGTGGGACATTACGAAGCTCCTCAGCCCGGTGACGTGGTCCTACTTCTACCTCTATGTGATCCTGGACATTTTCAGCCGGTACGTCGTCGGCTGGATGGTCGCCTTGGCGGAATCGGCCGCCTTGGCCGAACGACTCATCCGTGAGACCTGCGCCAAACAGGGGATCGACAAAGGGCAGCTCACGATCCATGCGGACCGGGGCTCCTCCATGACCTCCAAGCCCGTGGCGTTCCTGTTGGCCGATCTGGGCGTCACCAAAACCCACAGCCGGCCGCATACGAGTGATGACAACCCGTACTCGGAAAGTCAGTTCAAGACCCTCAAGTACCGACCGGACTTCCCGGAACGGTTCGGGTGCATCGAGGATGCCCGGGGCTTCTGTCAGGACTTCTTCACCTGGTATAACACCGCGCATCGGCATACGGGCATTGGTCTCCTGACACCGGAGGTCCTGCACTACGGCTTGGCGGACGAGGTCCGCGCGGCTCGCGCCGCGATCCTGCAGGCCGCCTATGAAACCCATCCGGAGCGGTTCGTCCGCAAGGTGCCGGTTCCCCCGGCGCTTCCGGAGGCCGCGTGGATTAACAAACCGAAGCCGATGGATACCGAGCGATGAGGCGCGACACTAAATTCGGACACCAGGTGTCTCAAAATCATTGACACATTCCGCTTCTTCGCGATGACGATTACGAATTTGCGGCTGGTCGAGCCTATTATGCAATGTTGCACGCGGCTCAGGCTTTGCTGCGAGAGCATGACCTGAGGTATCGCAAACACACGAGCGTACACGCAGCATTCGGGCAGCACTTTGCCAAGACTGGCCGACTCGATCCAAAATTTCACGGTTGGCTGCTGGATGCCTTTGATGACCGGACCCATGGTGACTACGATGCCGATGTTTCGTTCGATCGGGAGTCCATCGCAATGCGGATCGAGCAGGCCAGAGAGTTTCTGGCAATCGCCAGGCAGTGCCTGGAAGGGAGCACATGACCAGCGACCCGCAGGTTGATCGAAGACTTCTTGTTAATTGGGTCGGTCGGCGGTCGAGGTGGCCAGCACCGTTTTGATGTCGTTCACCATGATCTGTGGTACCAGCGACCCTGCGCTGTAGATGTTGCGCACATTCCCAGCCTGGTCCAGCAGGAAGACCTTGAGGACGTGACGGTATCGGCCGGTGAAACGGCCGCTCTCATCGTAGACCTTCACCCGATCCTGCCCGTAACTTTCCAGCACTGTCCGGAGCGCCTGTTCTGAAGGCGCAGTCAGTAGATGCCACAGCGATGGCTCCGCCCCGAAGACCCGTCCGTATTTCGCAAGCTGTTTTGGCGTATCCTGCCCGGGATCCAGGCTGATAGAAACAAGCACGGCCTGGTCCTGGAGACCCTCGCGTCGCAGCAGCGCCTGAAGCTCCCGAAGCGCCATGCCGGCCAGAGGGCAACCGAGCCGGTCGGAGCAGGCCGTATAGATGAAGCTGACGACCGCCACCTTGCCGTGCATAAGGGACGCCGTGTTGACACGCCGCCCGGCGGTATCGATCAGGATGACCGGCGGCACGCGCATGATAATCGGTAGATCGTAAGTACCGGCGGGCGGCGGGGTAAAGTTGGGCGAGAAGACGCCCTGAATATACGTCTCCTCCAATTCCAGGATTTGGTGACCGTCGGCTGCGCGGAAATCCATCGTGAGAATGGCTGCCGCAACCCA
Source organism: Candidatus Methylomirabilis oxygeniifera (assembly GCA_000091165.1). Classification (NCBI taxonomy): domain Bacteria; phylum Methylomirabilota (SeqCode); class Methylomirabilia (SeqCode); order Methylomirabilales (SeqCode); family Methylomirabilaceae (SeqCode); genus Methylomirabilis (SeqCode); species Methylomirabilis oxygeniifera (SeqCode). Next base: position 353,578 of record FP565575.1, read on the forward strand.
GATACCAGTCGGTATCAACCAGTACCGCCTGCGCCGGTTGCTGTCATTGCGAGCGACCGAAGGGAGCGCGGCAATCCGACACGCAGTGTCGTTGCGAGGCAAAGCCGAAGCAATCTTCTGCGAGATCCCTCCTTGCACTCGGGATGACCCTTTGGGCCAGATTGCTTCGGTCCCCTTTGCTTCGCTCTGGGTCCCTCGCAATGACCCCAAGAGACTTTCCGGGTAACGCATGGCTACTCACCCTTGGTGCGCAGCCCCTTACTTCCGAAGTTCATGAGGTGAGCCCGTCCCACCGAGTTGAAGTCGGTCGTAAACTTGTGCGCGAGCTTCCCGTTCTCCCACGCATAGGCCTTCAGCCAGTAGTCCCCCGGCTTATCCCATTTCGAGAGGAGCGAGTTGGTGACGTAGAGGCGTGTGCCATCCCACGATTCGGAGACCATATTGGCCATCTCACCCACCTTCACCTGTTCGATCAGCTTCGGTTTGAAGGGATTGGCGATATCATAGACTCGCAGCCTCCCGTCCATGAACGACGCCACGTACAGCTTGCTGTCGTCCGGTGCGATGCTGATATCGACGGGGAGGGTATCGCCGAGGTCGGCGACGGACTTGGCGGCCCAGGTACCATCCTCCTGCTGGTGGATGAGGACAAGCTGGTGGGCCAGCGCCGTCGCTGTAAAGGCGTAATAGTGGTTCGGCTGGAGTGCCCAGCGCAGCTCCAACGGTGCGCCGGGGACTTGCAGGACCTGTAGCGGCTTGCGGGCATGGAAGTCCCACACGACGACTGTATCGCCGAACTCCTTCATCGCCTCCGCGTCTTTGATCAACTCGCCGAGCGGCCGCATGAAGTTTTTCTTGCCGGTGAAGGAGGAGGTCAGCATCCGGTTCAGATTGATGTTGACCCGCACATCATAGCCATAGGGCGCCTCCTTCGGCATCCAGATCGTTCGGATAAAACGCCCTTCGTTGGAGTACTCCGCGAGCCCTGTCCTGCCTGAACTGTCGTTCGCGTTCGAGAGTGCTGTAATCAACATCCGTCCCGGCAGGGCATAGAAGGTGTGGGGACCGACAAGACCGCCCGTGTCTTTCACAAAACTTGTAATCGTTTTGACCAGCTTGGGCCTGGCTGGATCTGAGGCAACATCGAAGATGAAGATGTGGCTGTCGTCCAGACCTCCCGCCCACAGATACCGCCGATCGTCGGTAAATCCGGCATGGTGGGCCTCATGCCGCCCAGGGACAGACACCCGATGGATAATCTGCCCGTAGGTCTTGGACTTGGGATGTACGTCAACGGTGACGAGGCTATCGTTGCCGTCGCCCACCCCCTTGATTCCCAGCGTCCAGACATAGACATAGTCCTCCTGCCCGGTCACCTTTGGGAGGAACGGTGACTGGCAGGTCTCATCGGCGAAGGCAGGGCCACCCATCAGCATCACGGCCACGAGCCACAGCATTCCTGTCAGGCGAGATAGTGTTTTCATGCTCGTTCCTCTCTATCGGCGTTTGTGGATTGTCGCAACCCAGGCGTATTCTTTCATACCCCACCAACTCGGGTCAAGCCACGCTTCCGCCTTTGGCTACCTCAGGCAATCTCACCAATCATTCTCTTTCTCTTTACAACTCCTTGACGCTTCAGGCCTCGATTTTAACGGCCTTTTGATTTGACGCGACGAGACCTCGATAGTACGTTGACTATGAAGGGTCGTGCTGCGCAACCTGTCGCCTCACCAGGCGGGGTCACGGCAGGCCCACCGACCCTCAAGGACGTTGACTACGAACTGAGAATTAGCCATGCCTATTATCGACGAAGAGACCGAGCTCAACGTATTTGAGCGGGTCGCAGAGTACCAGCCCGCTCCCTCGTGGCGTACCTGGCTCTTTGGCCGCCCGCTACAGAGCGCAGATGCGCCGCATCAAACCATCGGCAAGACGGTCGGCCTGGCTGTATTCGCCTCTGACGCGCTCTCGTCTACCGCCTATGCGACGGACGAAATTCTGTTTGTTCTGGCCGCGGTAGGGATTGCGGCCTTCGCGTATGCCCTTCCAATCTCGCTGGCCATTGTCGCGTTGCTCACAATCCTCACCCTCTCGTATGAACAGACCATCCACGCCTATCCGGGCGGCGGAGGCGCGTACATTGTGGCTCGTGACAATCTGGGCGAGCTCCCGGCCCAAACGGCGGGTGCGGCGCTCCTCACGGATTACATCCTCACGGTATCCGTCTCTGTCGCGTCGGGTGTGGCCCAGCTCACCTCTGCCTACCCGTTCCTCATTCCCTATCGGGTGGTATTGTCGGTCGGGTTCATCCTCTTCATCATGCTGATTAACCTGCGCGGCGTCAGGGAATCGGGCGTCACCTTCTCCATCCCTACGTACTTCTTCCTCGCGATGATGTTCTCGACCGTCGGGATCGGCTTCTACCGCTACATGACAGGGAGCCTTGACGCGGTCGTCAATCCGCCGTCCCTGCGAGCCCCCGAGATGGCCTCGGTGTCGCTCTTCCTGATCCTCCATGCCTTTTCGAACGGTACCACTGCCGTTACGGGAGTGGAGGCTATCTCCAACGGCATTACGGCATTTAAGGAGCCGAGGAGCCGCAATGCTGGGATGACGCTGATCTGGATGTCGGCCGTCCTGGGCACGCTGTTCCTGGGCATCACCTTCCTGGCGGTCAAGGTCGGCGCCCTCCCTTCGGAACAAGAGACCGTGATCTCGCAACTGGCTCGCACAGTCTTCCAGGGGCAGGGGCTGCTCTACCTGGCCACCATTGCGGGCACGACCCTCATCCTGGTTATGGCCGCCAACACCGCCTTTGCGGACTTCCCCCGACTCAGCGCCCTGCAGGCCGGTGACGGCTTTTTGCCTCGCCAACTCACCTACCGAGGCAGCCGGCTCGTTTTCTCGCGTGGCATTGTCGCCCTTGCCCTCATTGCCTCTCTCCTGATCGTGCTGTTCCAGGCCAGCGTGACCGCCTTGATCCCACTGTACGCCATCGGGGTGTTCCTCTCCTTTACGCTCTCGCAGGCCGGCATGGCCCGTCGCTGGTGGAAGGTCGGCCGCCTCGCGCCCGGCCAGGAGGTGCAGGAGCGCGGCTCGACGCTCCGTTATGATCCACGCTGGGCGCTGAAGATGGGAATCAACGGGTTCGGCTCGTTCTGCACGGCAGTCGTGATGCTGGTCTTCACCATCACCAAGTTCCGCGACGGAGCGTGGATTGTCGCCCTCCTTGTGCCCGCGATGGTTGTGGTGTTCTGGGCCATCCACCACCACTACCGAGACCTGGCCGCGCACCTGTCGTTGGAGGACTTCGGTCCGCCCCAGCGTATGTCGCGGCACAGGGTGATCATGCCCATCAGCGGCGTCCATCGCGGGACCGTTGCCGCGCTTCGCTACGCCCGATCACTCTCCGACGACATCACGGCGGTCTACGTCTCCATGGATCCGGCTGAAGCCGAGCGGGTGCGCAGCAAGTGGGAATGGTGGGGAGAGGGGGTCCGCCTCATGGTTCTCCATTCCCCCTACCGGCTGTTCCTCGAACCTCTGGTTGGCTACATCGAGGAGATTGCGGCTCAGCGCCAACCCAATGAGACTATTACCATTGTTGTGCCGCAGTTCGTGCCTCGCCGACGGTGGCATAACCTTATGCATACGCAAGCAGCCATGTGGTTGCGGATGGCCTTACTCTTTAAACGCGGGGTTGTGGTGACCAACGTCCCCTACCAGCTCGAGTAATCACGGGGAGTCAGGAGGACCAAGGTGCTGGATCTCGTCTATGTGGGCGTGGCGATTGCCTGCTTCGCGCTTTCGTGGGCGCTGATCAGACTGTGTGAGCGCCTTTAGGAGGTATTGATGATCTCACTCTACTGGTTCGGCGGGATTGTGGCCGTCGGCCTGTTAATCTATCTGGTCGTCGCGCTGCTCAAACCGGAGGTCTTCTCGTGACCGCGAACGGCTATGCCCAGTTGGGATTGTACATGGTCGTCCTGCTTGCCCTCGCCAAACCGCTCGGCGCCTATATGGCCCGCGTCTATGAGGGCCGACCGTTCGGCCTCGATCGACTCCTTGGCCCGTTCGAGCGGTGGATCTACCGCCTCTCGGGGATCCGCGCAGACGACGAGATGCGATGGCAGACATACGCAAGGGCGATGCTGCTCTTTAACCTGACAGGCGTGCTAATGGTCTATGCCCTCCAGCGGATGCAGGGTCTGCTCCCGCTCAATCCGCAGTCGCTCGGACCGGTGTCGCCTGACTCCGCGTTCAACACCGCCGTCAGTTTCGCCACAAACACCAACTGGCAGGGGTACGGAGGCGAGACCACGATGAGCTACCTGACGCAGATGCTGGGGCTGACGGTCCAGAACTTCCTCTCGGCGGCGACCGGCATGGCGGTTCTCGTGGCCTTCATTCGCGGCCTGGCGCGTCGCTCCGCCCAGACCATCGGCAGTTTCTGGGTGGACCTCACCCGCACCACCCTCTATATCCTCCTGCCGCTCTCGCTCGTCCTCGCCCTGGCGCTGGCGTCGCAGGGGGTCGTGCAGACGTTTGGGCCATACGCCAAGGCGAGTGTCGTTCAACCAACCACCTACGACGAACCGGTGACGGACAAAGACGGGACACCTGTGCTCGACGAGAAGGGCCGGCCGGTGACGAAAAAGGCGAGGTTGACGGAGCAGGTGATCGCGCTCGGCCCCGTCGCGTCCCAGGTTGCCATTAAGCAGCTCGGGACTAATGGCGGCGGTTTCTTCAACGTGAACTCGGCGCATCCCTATGAGAACTCGACACCTCTCTCGAACTTCCTCGAGTTGCTGGCCATCCTGTTGATTCCCGCGGCCCTCTGTCACACCTTCGGGGTCATGGTCAAGGATACGCGCCAGGGCTGGGCTATCCTCGCGGCCATGACCATCATGTTCGTCGGCCTGCTCGCCCTCTGCGTCGGCGCTGAGCAAGGCGGCAATCCCCTGCTGACCGGACTGGGGATCGATCAGCACGCCGGCGAGCTGCAGGCGGGCGGCAACATGGAAGGGAAGGAGGTCCGCTTCGGCATCGTCAACTCGGCGCTGTGGGCCACGGCGACGACCGCGGCCTCCAACGGCTCGGTGAATGCGATGCACGACTCCTTCACACCGCTGGGCGGCCTGGCTCCGATATGGCTGATACAGCTTGGGGAGGTCGTCTACGGCGGCGTCGGCTCGGGGCTGTACGGCATGCTGGTCTTCGCCATCATTGCCGTGTTCGTGGCGGGCTTGATGGTGGGGCGCACACCCGAGTATCTGGGGAAGAAGATCGAGGCCTACGAAATGAAGATGGCCTCCCTGGTGATCCTGATCCCTCCCGCCCTGGTGTTGCTTGGCACAGCGGTCGCCGTTGTCACCAGTGGCGGCAAGGCCGGGATCTCAAACCCCGGCCCCCACGGCTTCAGCGAAATCCTGTACGCCTTCTCCTCGGCCGGCAACAACAACGGAAGCGCCTTTGCCGGCTTAGGCGCCAACACGCCCTTTTATAACATCTCGCTGGGGGTGGCGATGTTCTTTGCTCGCTACTGGCTGGCCATCCCGACCCTGGCGATCGCGGGGTCGCTCGCCGGCAAGAAGCCCGTCCCGCCCGGCCCAGGGACTCTCCCCACCCACACCCCCCTCTTTGTGGCGCTTCTCATCAGCGTTGTGGTCATTGTCGGGGCGCTGACGTTTTTTCCGGCGCTCGCCCTGGGACCCATCGTGGAGCATCTGATCATGATGTCGTCATAGCCGGGAGAGAGCTGATGGCCGCTCGAGGCAAGACCCGCTCATTATTCGATCCCGCCATCGTGCGTCAGGCGGTAGTGGATGCCTTCCGCAAACTTGCGCCGCAGCGCCAGGTGCGCAACCCGGTCATGTTCGTGGTCTACATCGGCTCCATGCTGACAACGGGACTATTCATCCAGGCGCTGTTCGGCAGAGGTGAGGCGCCGGCCGGGTTCATCCTGGCAATCTCGGTCTGGCTCTGGTTCACGGTGCTCTTCGCCAATTTCGTCGAGGCGATGGCCGAGGGGCGAGGCAAGGCGCAGGCGGCATCGCTGCGAAAGGCGCGACGGGACGTCCAGGCCAAGCTTCTCACGCGTCCCGAGCGGAGCGGCGAGCACACGATGGTCCCGGCCACGGCGTTGCGGAAGGGCGACGTGGTGCTGGTGGAGGCGGGTGACACCATCCCGGCCGACGGCGAGGTGATCGAAGGGATCGCCTCGGTGAACGAGGCCGCCATCACCGGCGAGAGCGCGCCGGTCATCCGCGAGAGCGGTGGCGACCGCAGCGCGGTAACCGGCGGGACCCAGGTCCTCTCCGACTGGCTGATCGTGCGGATAGCGGCGAATCCGGGCGAAGCTTTCCTGGATCGGATGATTGCGCTGGTTGAAGGGGCCAAACGTCAGAAGACGCCCAACGAGATCGCGCTCGACATCCTGTTGGCGGCGTTGACCATTATCTTCCTGCTTGCGACCGCCACCGTGCCGCCGTTTTCGATCTACAGCGCTGAGGCCGCCGGGCAGGGCAGCCCCGTGACGGTGACGGTCCTCGTTGCGCTGCTCGTCTGCCTGATCCCCACGACCATCGGCGGGCTGCTGTCATCCATCGGCATCGCCGGGATGGACAGGATGATCCAGAAAAACGTCATCGCCATGTCAGGGCGCGCCGTGGAGGCCGCCGGCGATGTTGACGTCCTCCTGCTCGATAAGACCGGTACCATTACCCTCGGCAATCGCCAGGCCACCGCCTTCATACCGACGCAAGGGGTCGATGAGCAGGCACTGGCGGATGCGGCCCAACTCGCCTCGCTCTCCGACGAGACGCCGGAGGGCCGCTCGATCGTCGTCCTCGCCAAGGAGCGGTACGGCCTTCGCGAGCGTGACCTTCACGTCCTGGGAGCGACCTTCGTTCCTTTTACCGCCCAGACCCGGATGAGCGGGGTCAGCCTGAACGGCCGCGAGATCCGTAAGGGCGCCGCGGATGCCATCGAATCATATGTGCGACGCCTCGGGGGGAAGTTTCCGCCGGATGTTCGCGCCAAGGTGGACATGATCGCCAAGCACGGCGGGACGCCCTTGGTGGTCGCCGACGGCGCCAGAGTGCTCGGCGCGGTGCAGCTCAAAGATATCGTCAAGGGAGGGATCAGAGAGCGGTTCCTTGAGCTGAGGGGCAGTGGGGATCAAGACGATCATGATCACCGGGGACAACCCGCTGACCGCGGCCGCGATTGCGGCGGAGGCAGGCGTGGACGAGTTCCTGGCTGAGGCGACGCCGGAGGCCAAGCTCACGCTGATCCGCGAGCTGCAGGCGCAGGGTCGCCTGGTGGCGATGACCGGCGATGGGACCAACGACGCCCCGGCGCTGGCCCAGGCGGACGTCGCGGTGGCCATGAATACCGGGACGCAGGCGGCGAAAGAGGCCGGCAACATGGTAGACCTCGATTCGAACCCGACGAAGCTCCTGGAAGTGGTCGAGACGGGTAAGCAGATGCTCATGACGCGGGGCGCGCTGACAACCTTCAGCATCGCCAACGACGTGGCCAAGTATTTCGCGATCATCCCGGCGGCCTTTGCGACCACCTACCCTGCCCTGGGCGCGCTGAACATCATGCAGCTCGCTACGCCGGCCAGCGCTATCCTTTCGGCCGTCATCTTCAATGCGCTGATCATCATCGCGCTGATCCCGCTGTCGCTTCGCGGGGTCCGCTATCGGGCGGTCGGCGCGGCCGTGCTGTTGCGGCGCCACCTGTGGATCTACGGGGCCGGGGGGCTTGTAGCGCCGTTCATCGGAATCAAGCTCATCGATCTCTTGCTCCTGGCCTTTCCATAAGTCGGGTCAACGGCGTCACCAGACAGGGGAGTGGATGATATGCGTGCGCATCTCCGACCGGCGATCGTCTCGCTGGCGCTCTTCACGATCCTTACGGGACTCATCTATCCGCTCATCGTTACGGGCGTAGCCCAACGGCTCTTCCCGAGGCAGGCCAATGGCAGCCCGATCGTCCGGGACGGCCAGGCGGTCGGCTCTGCGCTCATCGGGCAGCCGTTTGACGACGCGAAGTATTTCTGGGGAAGGGCATCCGGTACCGCTCCCTTCCCGTACAATGCCGGGGCTTCCTCAGGATCTAACCTCGGCCCAACGAACGAGACGCTGCGCAAGGCCATCCGGTCGCGCATCGAGGCCCTGCGTGCGGCCGACCCCAACAACCAGGCCCCTATCCCCGTAGATCTGGTCACGGCGTCAGCCAGCGGACTGGACCCGCACGTGAGTCCGGCCGGCGCCCTCTACCAGGTCAGGCGGGTCGCCCAAGCGCGCGGGCTGGACGACGCCACGGTGCGCCACGTCGTCGAGCAGCACATCGAAGGGCGCCAGCTCGGCATCCTGGGCGAGCCGCGAGTCAACGTGCTACAATTAAATGAGGCGCTGGACGCGATGAGATAGCACGGCCCGAACGAGGTTCGCAGGATGCTTTCTGAGTCATGACCGTCATGTCCGAACATCGCCCCGATCCTGAGGCCCTTCTGGCTCGCGTGAAGGAGGAAGCGGCGCGTGAGAAGCGCGGCAAGCTGAAGGTCTTCCTGGGCGCGGCCGCGGGTGTCGGCAAGACCTACGCCATGCTCGAAGCCGCTCGCGAACAGCGCGCTGAGGGCGTGGATGTCGTGGCCGGCTTGGTAGAAACCCATGGGCGACCGGAGACCGAGGCCCTGCTCCAGGGGCTCGAGATCCTCGCCTCTCACCGCCTCGAGTATCGCGGCACAACCCTTAAGGAGTTCGACCTCGATACCGCGCTCACCCGGCATCCCACCGTGATCCTGGTCGATGAGCTGGCGCATACCAACGCGCCGGGCAGCCGACACACGAAGCGCTGGCAGGACGTCATGGAACTGCTCGGCGCCGGGATCCACGTCTACACCACGCTGAACGTCCAACACCTCGAGAGCCTCAACGACATCGTCACCAGGATCACCGGGACAGTCGTGCGCGAAACGATTCCCGACTCGGTCCTCGAACAGGCCGATGAGATCGAGCTGATCGACCTGCCCCCTGACGACCTGCTCCAGCGTCTCAAGGAAGGCAAGATCTACGTCCCGGAGCTGGCGAAGGAGGCGATCGGCAACTTCTTCCGGAAAGGCAATCTGACCGCGTTGCGGGAACTGGCGCTCCGGCGCACGGCCGACCGCGTGGACGCGCAGATGCGCGCCTATATGAGTGACCAGGCCATCCCCACGACCTGGCCCGTCACGGAGCGCCTCATCGTCTTGGTCGGCCCAAGTCCACATTCTGCCCAGACCGTACGAGGCGCCAAACGGATGGCGGCAGCGCTTCGGGCGGAATGGATCGCGGTCTATGTCGAGACGGAAGCGTACGCCCGGCTGTCCGAGACGGACCGAAGGCGCGTCGCCGAGAATCTCCGGCTGGCCGAGCAGCTCGGGGCGGAGGTGGTCACCCTCAGCGGGTCGCAGACCAATGAGAGTGCGGCAGTCCTGCGGTATGCCAACGAACGTAACGTCACCAAGATCATCCTGGGCAAACCGACCCGCTCCTTGTGGAGGCGGATCGTGGCCGGTTCCATTGTTGACGCCCTTGTGCGCGGCAGTGGTGACATCGATATCTACGTTATCAGCGGAACGGGGATCCCGCACGCGCCGGTTGCCAGGGTGGAGCGAGCCCCCGAGCCGGACTGGTCAGCCTATGGCCGTGCCGCGACCGTTGTCGCGCTCTGCACGGCGGTGGCATGGCTGATGTACCCGTATTTCGAGCTTTCCAATCTCATCATGGTATATCTGCTCGGGGTGACCGGCGTTGCCGCCCGCTCCGGACCTGGCCCCTCCGTCCTGGCCTCCATCCTTAGTGTGGCGGTCTTCGATTTCTTTTTTGTTGTCCCGCACTTTACGTTTCGGGTGGCTGATGCACAATACCTCGTGACCTTTGCAGTCATGCTCGTTGTGGCCCTCGTGATCAGCGGCTTCACGGTGCGGATTCGCATCCAGGCGGAGTCCGCACGCCAGCGCGAGCGGCGAACGGCCGCGCTGTACGCACTGAGTCGCGAACTGGCGAGCGCGCGAGGCGTAGAACACGTGCTGCGGGCCGCCGGGCGACACATCGCTGACGTCTTCGGCGGCCAGGTCGCGGTGCTGCTCCCGGACCCGAGCGGCCACCTCGGCCTTCAGGTAGGCCCGTCCGCCCAGTTTGAGGTGACTCCCTCGGAGCGTGGGGTGGCCCAGTGGGTGTATGAGCATGGACAGACGGCCGGTTGTGGGACGTCAACGTTACCGGGAGCTAAGGTCTTGTATCTGCCTTTGGTCGCGTCGCAGGGTATCCTGGGCGTGTTGGGGCTGCTGCCGGCGGACCCACACTCGCTCGAAGCGCCTGAGCAACTCCATCAGCTCGAGACATTTGCCAATCAGACCGCGCTGGCGCTCGAGCGCACGCAGCTTGCAGCGGCGGCGCAGGAGGCGCAGGTACGCGCGGAAGCCGAAAAACTACGCAGTTCGCTCCTGAGTTCGGTGTCTCACGATCTCAGGACACCTCTCGCCACTATCACCGGCGCCGCGAGCAGCCTGTTGGAAGGAGATAAAATCCTCGATGATCAGACCCAGCAAGATCTGCTGGAATCGCTCCTCGAGGAGGCCGAGCGCCTCAACCGCCTGGTGAACAACCTGCTTGAGATGACGCGGATGGAGTCCGGGACCCTCCAGGTTCGCAAAGAGTGGCATGTCTTGGAGGAGGTTGTCGGCGCCGCGCTGGGCCGCCTGACGAAGCTCTTGTGCGACCGCCCAGTGACCACGTCATTGCCGGCCGATCTGCCCCTCGTTCCGATCGACGACGTGCTGATTGAGCAGGTCCTGATCAATCTGCTGGACAATGCCATCAAGCATACGCCTGACGGCGGCCCTCTGGAGATTACGGTGCGGGCGCACAACAGTATGGTCACCGTGGAGGTCGCCGACCGGGGACCAGGCCTGCCGCCAGGCGACGAGGAGAGGGTGTTTGAGAAATTTTATCGGGGATATGGTCTCACATCGCGCGGCACTGGTCTTGGGCTGGCCATCTGCCGGGGCATCGTGGAGGCGCATGGCGGCCGCATCCGGGCCGAGAACCGACCGGGGGGCGGCGTGGCGTTCCGTTTTACCATCCCTCTGACCGGCACACCCCCGGAGCTGGAGGGGATCGATGTCTGATGTTTCGGACAGTCTGACGGCACTGACGGCAGCGGCCCAGGAGGGGGGACCAGATACTCCCACGCGTGGCCCGGCCGTGGTCCTCATCGAGGATGAACGACCGATTCGGCGCTTTCTCCGCGCCACCCTGGTCAGTCAGGGGTACCGGCTCTTTGAGGCGGCTACGGGTGAGGAGGGCTTGGCGGAGGCGGCCGCCCGCCCGCCCGACGTCGTCATCCTCGATCTCGGTTTGCCAGACATCGACGGTCTCGAGGTCATCCGGCGACTCCGCGAGTGGACTGCCGTACCGATCATCGTGCTCTCGGCGCGCGGACAGGAACGCGATAAGATCGCTGCGCTGGATGCGGGCGCGGACGACTACGTGAGCAAGCCCTTCGGAGTCGGCGAGCTGCTGGCGCGCATGCGGGTAGTCCTGCGACACGCAGCGCGTAACCTCACGGAGAATACCGATCCCACGTTCGCGGTGGGCGATCTCCATGTGGACTTGGCGGTGAGAAGGGTTGTGGTCGGCGGAAGAGAGGTTCACCTGACCCCGATCGAGTACAGGTTGCTGACGACCCTCATTCACTATGCGGGAAAGGTGGTAACCCAGCAGCAGTTGCTGAAGGAGGTCTGGGGGCCCCAGTGTACCGAGCAGGCGCATTACCTCCGGGTCTACGTCGCCCAGCTCAGACGGAAGCTCGAAACCGACCCGGCGCGTCCGTGCTACCTGCTGACCGAACCCGGTGTGGGCTATCGCCTGGCATCGGAATAGCCGCAGAAGGCCCCGCGCAAGTGAAGAACGGGTGAATAGTGTTCCGTGGAAATCCAGGCTAGTGCTGGTGGATGCCTCCGCGGCAACTGCATCCTCAGAATCGTGACACGTTCTGGATGGGAGCCCAATTCATTGATCGAACGGGCTGTGCGTTTGAACCTCCGGTCAGCGCCCACCAAGCATTGGCCCATCGATGGCGGCGCGGACCGCGATTGCCAGGTCGGCTTGGCTGAACGGTTTTCGGATATAGCCGCCGACTCCCAGGTGGTCCAGGGTCCGGCGGATCTCGTCTGGCGCGTACCCGGTGCCGACCAACACCTTGATATCAAGGTTGATCTCGCGGAGGGCCGGGATCAGGCCTGCCGCCCCCATCCGAGGCATGATCGCGTCGGTGAGCACCATCGCAATGTTCGGGTGCGTCCGGAAAACGGCCAGCGCTTCGATGCCATCGGCAGCGGTCAGGACGGTGTATCCAAGGTTGCTCAGGAGGATCTCTCCCATCTCCAGGGAGACCGGATTATCCTCCACAAACAGGAGCGTCTCGTGCCCGTGCGGTATCGCCTCGTTGGCCGAAGGCGTGACGTCTGCCGGAATGGGCACGGCAGGGAGAAAGACGTAGAAGGCGCTCCCCTGCCCTTCAGCCGTCTCGACTTCGAGCCAACCCTCGTGCTGGTGAACGATCCCGTAGACCGAGGCCAGGCCCAAGCCGGTTCCATGCCCTGGCCCCTTGGTTGTGAAGAAGGGTTCGAAGATTCGGTCCCGAATGGCGGCCGGGATGCCGGTTCCGGTATCGGCCACGGTCAGGCAGGCGAACGCACCCGGCCGACGATGCAGGCGATCGCCTAGGCTCGCCTCCGTGAGGATTACCGGAGCCAGCCGGAGAGTGAGGGTGCCCCCGTGGGGCATGGCGTCTCGAGCGTTGGTGGCAAGGTTGAGGATAATCTGCTGTACGTTGCCCAGATCTGCATTCGCAATAAGGGGCTCGAAAGCGGGTTCGACCTGGATCGTAATCGTCTCAGGGAATGTTCGCTGCAACAGCTTCCCACTCTCCTTGAGCAGCGGGTTGAGGTCAAGCGGCTTTCGCTCCAGGGGGGCCTTGCGCGCGAAGGTCAGCAGTTGGCCGATCAGACCGGCGGCCTGGCGGCCCAGTCTCGGGACCCGGCTGAGGTACAAGGCCCCTTTTGAGCCTTCCGACAACTCCCTTAAGGCGAGCTCCGCAAAGCCGATGATGCCGTTCAGGAGATTGTTGAAGTCGTGGGCGATCCCCCCGGCCAGGAGGCCGATCGCCTCCAGCTTCTGCGCCTGGTGAAGCTGGTCTTCGAGGTGTCTGTGCTCGGTGATATCCTGTTTGACGGCGATGAAATGGATCACGGCGCCCTGTTCGTCCAGTACAGGCGCAATGGTTTGATCTTCGGTGTAGAGGCTGCCGTCCTTGCGACGATTGACTGTTTCGCCTTGCCACACTCGACCGGACAGAACGGTCTCCCACAGGTTGCGGTAGAACGCCTGATCGTGTCGGCCCGACCTGAGTAAGCGTGGGGTCTGGCCGACGGCCTCCTCGACGGGGTAACCGGTCAACCTTGTAAAGGCCGGGTTGACCCACCTGATCGTCCCGTTGCGGTCAGTAATGACAATGCCGTTCGCAGCGGCTTCCAGCGCGGCTGCTTGAAGGCGGATCTGCCCCTCGGTCCGCTTACGCTCGGTAATATCCACCATGATCCCGACGACGCCGGTAATGCCGCCCTTCTCATCCCGAAGCGGTGCCGTCGAGAGGCTGACGTCGATCAGTGAACCGTCCTTCTTTTGGCGAACAACTTCGAGGCCGACAATCAATTCGCCCGCCATCGCTCGCTCGCAAAGCGCCAGGTACTCTTCGCGTCCGTCGAACGGAACAGTGGGCAGCGGACGTGCGAGGACCTCTTCCTGCCGCCAGCCGAACATGCGTTCCGCCGCCGGGCTCCACAGCCTGACGTTGCCCTCTCGATCTAAAATGGTGATGCCCGCTGCTGAGGCGTCGACGACCGCTTTCAGGAGATCGTACGTCTCGCGCAAGGCCAGCTCCGATCGCTTCCGATCAGTGACATCGCGCAAGACCCCACGGAAGCCCACAATACGGTCATCCTTCAGGATAGGCACCGACTTCACCTCAACGAATGCGGTCTCTCCATCCGAGCGGACAATCTGTGTCTCTACCACCTCAACCGACGTCCCGGTCTCTACGTCTCGGGCGAATCGCTCTTTCACGGCACTCAGTTCGGCGGGAGCGACAAATTCCAGGAGGTTTCGGCCTACGAGCTGCTCCGGACTGTCAACACCATGGATCTTGGCTAGCGCCTGGTTTCCAAAGGTGATAACGCCCTGAACGTCCACGACAAACAGCCCATCGTTTATCTGGGTCACAAGCGCCCAATATTTCGCTTCGCTTTCCCGCAGAGCTTGCTCCGCCAGCTCGTGTTCGGCGATTTTAGCCTGTAATGCTTCAGCAGTACTTGTCAGTTCCCTGGTTCGTTCGCGAACGCGCCCCTCCATCTCGTCGTACGCCGCGTGCAACGCCTCTTGCACTCGGTGGCGTTCGCGGACCTCTTCCTGGAGCGCGAGATTGGCGGCTTCCAGTTGGGCTGGACTGGGTAGCGCCAGCGCCTTTGGGATCAACGGCCACAGTGCCACCGCAGTCACGACTGATGCAGTGGCCGTCACAGCCTTCACGACTGCATCGAGCCAATACAGGGGACTCCATATGGTCCATAACGCCATGAGGTGGGTGGTCCCGCACGCAATGATGAACACCGCAAAGAACAGAAACACCCGTTTGAAGGCGAGGTCACGCCTCTTGCGGACGAAGTAGATGAGCGCGATTGGGATAGAATAATACGAGAGCGTGATCAGCGAGTCCGAGACGATATAGAGCCACAACAACGGGCGTGTCCACAGAAAGCAGTAGCCGTGCGGCTCGAAGCCTTGTGGAGTTAAGATGGTCCATAGGAGCGACATCATTGTTCACCTTCCTCCCTCATCCCTGATCTTGTCGCCCAAATACGCGAATGCCCTCTCAGGCCAGTTACGCCCGAGAGGGCGATGAACGTGCATCATGCGCTAACCTCATTGTAGGTATCTTATACGGTCTAATAGTAGCTATAAATATCATATACGATGCACATATAGTCTCTATATATATCACTAATTCAGAGGTTGTCAAACCGTTTCTCACCGTTCTTTGTCCTGTGATAGCCGTGCAGATTGCACTCGCAGACCTTCGTTTGTTCGAATCGATTGCTGGCATTCAACTCCATTGAGATAGGTATCGCTCTGCGTTTCTAAGGCGTATTTACAGATTCGGAGTAAGGAGAACTGTGGAGGAGAGGGAGCCCGTCGAGTAACATTCCCATGAGCACAAGAAGTGCGAAGGGAAAGCGTAACGATCAGGTGGTGTATTTGGTCGAGTGGTATTTGTGAAATCGGAACTTTTGGCAGGTTTGTGGTCAGAAGCGGTGGCAGGTTTGACCGGAATATGCACCTATGAGGATCAGATGGACCTTGCCGATTTCACCGCCCTCCTCATTGAGAAATGCGCCGTTCGGAATGTCGCGTTCATGGGTCCGGAGGACTTTTTCCGGGACACCATACTCGTTTCTATCGAGAAGCGTTGGAGTCAGTGGCTTGGCCCGCTTGTGTCGGCGCTTCCTCTTTTCGAGACCGTCATCAGTGAACTCCGGCCGCAGATCACGGCTTTCATCTCCACTGTGAAGTGAATAGTGATCTTGTGCTGATTGTAAGCGGCTAGGCGGGTTTGTCGTCCAGACCGCCCATGGCCAATACCGCGAAGGCCTCGGCGAGTCCCGCCGTCACCCGGGTAAACTCCGGATATGCCAGCTTCTCGGGCGTATCTTTGCGGGTATGGTAATAGGGGTAGCGGTAGAACGCGGTGTCGGTGACCATGATGGCGCGGTAGCCATGCCGCCAAAACGACCAGTGATCGCTCCAGGCGACCCCCGGGACAAAACGGGACGTCGCCACGTGTTCGAGCGGAAAGTCGGAAGCATGGCGGAAGGCCTGCACTGCGCGGCGCATCAGGGCGCGGGAGCGGAAGTCGGAGACGAAGGTGATGAAGTTGCCTTGACGCGGATAGAA
This sequence comes from Candidatus Methylomirabilis oxygeniifera, assembly GCA_000091165.1. Lineage (NCBI taxonomy): Bacteria > Methylomirabilota (SeqCode) > Methylomirabilia (SeqCode) > Methylomirabilales (SeqCode) > Methylomirabilaceae (SeqCode) > Methylomirabilis (SeqCode) > Methylomirabilis oxygeniifera (SeqCode). The sequence continues at coordinate 369,642 of FP565575.1, forward strand.
GAACTGGAACAGGGGCGGGTAGTGCTGACTGCCGCGTTCGTCCCGGTAATAACCGATGGTCTCCAGCGAGACCATCGCGCGAATCGCATCGCCGCGCGTCTGCGCCGCTTTGGCGTAGGCTTCGCTCCCGTGCTTGCGCCTGAAGAAGAAGGGCGGCTCTTCATTGACGAACGCGACGAAACGCACTGTGACCGCCGGGATCAGTTCGGCAAATAGCCGGGACAGCTCGAGCAGGGCGGAGACACCGCTCGCATTGTCATTGGCGCCCGGGCTCCCGCGCACCGAGTCGTAGTGGGCGCCGATCAGCAGGATCTTGTGGGGCCGCGCGCTTCCGAGTCGCGTGACCTCCAGGTTGGCCCACCGGCCGCCGGATACCTCGTACCAGTGTGGGGTCACCTGATAGCCCTGGCTGCGCCACTCCTCCTGGATGTAGTGTTCGGCGGCGCGCAGCGCCTCAGGCCGAAAGACGTTGCGCTCACCGATCTCGCCGGCGAGGTGCTCGACGTGAGCCCGCAGGCGTGAGGCTGAGACCTGCTGAGCGATATGTGCGGTCCCTAAGGCTGGCTTTGATACGTGTGACATGGTATCATCCATCGACGTCAGATCGCGCGAGCCTCAATCCTGATCGATATGGGCTTATCGTGACCGTTTTCCACTCCTCAATTATTGTACACCAGAGAAGATGCTGCTGTGATAGAAAATCATCAACAGGAGGATGGACGAGATGAGACAGATCGTGGCATTGGGTATCGCAATGCTTCTGATCGGACAGAGTACTCAAAGCTGGGCAGGATCAGAAGCAAGTAGGCAGCACAGCACGCTCAGACAGGTCGGCACCGGGGTCGGCAGTGCCGTGGGGACAATCGTGTATTTCCCGTTCAAGGCAACCTTCTGTATTCTAGGCGGGCTGGCCAGCGGCGTGACCCTGATGGTTGCGGGATCCGAGCAGGCCGGAAGGGTAGCCGATACCGCCTGTCGAGGGACCTGGACGATTACCCCGGCCGTTGTAGCAGGCGAGGAGCCGGTCTACTTTGTGGGCAATCCCTCCGGACGACAGTGAGGAGATCGCCAACCTCTTGAAGTTCCCCTTTGAAAAACGCGGCAAGTATGTTATAGTGACTCGAAATTGCAGTAGTAAGATCGATCGAGGCCGTGACGCGGCCCGATCCATTGTCGAGTTGGGACGTTCAATCCCGCACGGTGACTTCTCCGGTGATCCCACCGTTAGCCCCCACTCAATCCGACCGGATAAACAGCATGGGCGCATTTTATCCATCACGGAACAGATGCGCCTAACAGCAGCATTAGGAGGATTATGTCGTTTTCGTCATTCAAACTCAACGCGAACCTGTTGAAAGCCGTCCACAACATGGGGTTTAAGAGCCCGACGCCGATTCAGCGCGTGGCTGTTCCGCCCCTTCTGGAGGGCCGGGACGTTATGGCCAGCGCCGTAACGGGCAGCGGCAAGACGGCGGCGTTTCTGCTGCCCATCCTCCATTGCCTGATGGAGAAGCCAAGGGGAACAACGAGGGCGCTCGTTCTGGCGCCCACCCGGGAGCTGGCGGCGCAGATCTCGGATCACCTCCGCGAGCTCGCAGCGCACACTCCCTTGAAGGGCGCCGCGGTCTACGGGGGCGTCTCCATGGGACCTCAGGAACAGGCGTTTCGCAGAGGCGTTGACGTCCTGATCGCGACCCCCGGTCGACTCCTCGACCATTTCCAGTACCCGTACGCGCGCCTCGCCGGCATTGAGCACCTCGTGCTCGACGAGGCGGACCGTATGCTCGACATGGGTTTTCTGCCGGATATCCGCCGCATCCTGCAGCACGTTCCCAAGAAGCGGCAGACCCTGCTCTTTTCGGCGACCTTGCCGGCGCCTATCATGGAACTTGCCCGGGACATGCTCCAGAACCCGGTCTCCCTGAACATCGAGCGCAAGGCCGCGCCGGCGGCGGGGATTACTCATGTGGCCTACCCTGTCCCGCATGAGCTGAAGTCCACCCTCTTCCTGGAACTGGTGAAGAATAGCGCGTCCAAGCACGTGCTGGCCTTCACCCGAACCAAGCACCGGGCCAACCGGCTCGCCGACTTCCTTGAGAAGCACGGCGTCACTTGCGAACGGATCCACGGTAACCGCAGTCAGGCGCAGCGGACCGAAGCCCTGGCCAGCTTCAAGAGGGGACGGTGTCGCGTCCTGGTCGCGACCGACATCGCGGCCCGCGGCATTGACGTGGAAGCGTTGGGCCTCGTCGTGAATTTCGACGTCCCGCAACTCCCCGAGGATTACATCCACCGGGTCGGGCGTACGGGACGGGTAGACGCCACGGGCGATGCCTACACCCTCGTCTCACCGAACGAAGAGGGCACTCTCCGCGCCATTGAGAGCAACATCGGCACACGCCTGCCGCGCCAGAAGGTTCAGGGGTTCAATTACGCCACGACGCCCACTGAGCGCTTTGAGGTTCCCCTCGCCGAACGCATTGCCGCCATCCGCACCCGAAAAGCGGAGGAGCGGGTTCGGGCGAAGGCGAATGCTGCGCGCCGCACCGCGCCGGGGATGACGGTCGTGTCCGCCGGACACGGGACAGCGGGGCAGAACCCCAGGAGCAATCGCTCAGCCGGCCCAAGTCGCTTGGGCGCAAAGTCGGCTACAGGGAAGTCCTTCAGCAGACCAGTCAGTGGACGCGCGAACGGGCAGACCGGCTGGCGAAGCAATGGCTCCGCCACAGAGCCACGGAGCGCCCGGAGGGCGTAGCACACATCTCTGCGGGTCAGAATCGGCTTCGTGGTCGCGTGACCACGAAGCCGTACTCCCCTCTCCGGGTCGGACCGCCTGCCTGCCGTACCGGACGCGGCACAGACCGGCCGTCTCGCTAGGCCGCTTGGCCTTATCTTCTATTTGCCGGTAGTGATCCTGTACCCCCACACCCACCCACCCCGGCTATCTCGGTCGGCCCCCTCCAGATCCCTTTGGGCTCCGGGAAAGCCCAGCCCTTTCGGGTTTCTCGCTTGCGCCCTTGGTGAGCCCGCCGTCGCCTTCAGAATCCATTGCGGTGTGGACACGTTCCGATTGACCGAAGAGCAACTGCGAGAGGAATCCGGCATTGCCTGAGGTCATCTCCAGCACCTCACCTCTGCAATACTTAGCTCAGATCGGTCTGTTGCACCTTTTGCCGGTCATGGCCGGACGCATCCTGACAGGCGAATAGATTGAATGGCACAGAAGCCAGAGCTTGAACTTACCTGGATCGGGAAGGAGAACCGACTGAAGCTGGGTCTGCGCATCCTGCTGGAGGACCCGGAGAAGTTCCATCACGTCCCGCTCTACATCTCGCCTTCGGTACCCGCATAGCTGCCGTCTTCCACAGAGAGACCCCCTTTCCCATAGCGCAACACACAGCTCACTAAGTTCCCACTGTTCTTGTCACCGTTGCCTAAAGCGAGTATACTTTCGTTTCGATAACCGGATCCCCGTCAATATTGCTCGGCATGACTCCTCGCCCTCCGCGAAACCCTCCAAGTCGCTGGGCGGGCCGATTTCTCGGGGCGCTTTAACCCTCGATAGAGCCAGAGACCAAGCATGACAGCAAAGTCGGTAAAATACGACGCGCGTAAAATTGAATTGCTGATACTCACGATTCGCGGGCAGAAGGTAATTTTGGACCGCGACTTGGCTGCTCTCTATGGTGTGCCCACCTTTCGATTTAATGAAGCCGTAAAGCGCAATCGCCGGCGCTTTCCCGATGACTTCGCGTTTCAGCTTACGCGTCAAGAGCTTACAGACTTGATATCGCATATTGCGATATCAAGTTCGGGTCATGGGGGCATTCGTAAACTTCCTTGGGCCTTTACGGAGCATGGCGCGGTCATGGCCGCGAACATTCTTCGCAGCGAGCGGGCCATCCAGATGAGTGTCTTCGTTGTACGCGCCTTCGTGAAGATGCGCTCCTTGCTTGCGGCCCAAAAAGACCTGACTGGAAAGCTCGCGGAATTGGAGAAAACGCTGACTGAACGGGTTGACCTGCACGAACGGGTCATCTCCGACATTATCCAGCAAATCATGTCTCTCCTAAGTCCTCCGTCGCTGCCTGAGCCGCCGGAAAAGCGAATTGGCTTTCATGTACGGGAAGGTCTCGCCACCTACAAGCGCCGCCGGAACCTTGGCCTGAAGCGAATCGAAGGGAAGGTCAAGCCATGATGCCGGAACAGAGAGAGGAGCTAATCCGGCCTGACGGCCCCCTGGTTGTTGCCCTCTGCTCCCCGCGTGTCCGCTCTTGGCGGACAGCGGACCGCCCTGCTGGCGTGACCGCCGCTCCACTCACGCACTTCCCCTGCATCTCGCCTCAGCCCCGTCCCTCCCGATCCCTTCGGGCTCCGGGAAAACCCCGCCCTTTCGGGTTTCTCGCTTGCGCCCTTGGTGAGCCCTCCGCCGGGACCAACTCATCGCCGAGATCGAAGGCAAGCTGCAGCAGCGCGTCTCGCAGAAGATGCTGTGTTCCATCCGGTGGTCGTTGACATGATTCGTAGGCTACGCTTGACAGGCGTTCGCAATAATGCGAACATGTGGCGTATCTGACAAGAGAACGATCAGAAGACTTGACGATGTCTAAGAGTAGGAAATCGGCCACCACGGATGCCGTGGAAATTCTCCACCGCCGCTATTACGAAGGTAGATCTGAACGGCTCGCGGCGCTTGAGGAAGCGCGCGTCAATGAGAGCGTGGCCCGCAAAATTGCCGCTCTGCGCGTCCAGGCCGGTCTGTCGCAGCGTCAACTGGCCAAACTTGTCGGCACTACGGCGTCGGTGATCTGCCGGTTGGAAGATGCTGACTACGAAGGCCATTCGCTGGCCATGTTGAACCGGATCGCTGCCGCGCTGAACCAGCGAGTGGAAATTCGCTTCGTGCAAACTCGCAAACGGCTTCAACACGCCTGAGCGCTTCTGGAAAGGCCCATGACAGATCCGACGATCACCCGCCTTCACTACAAGGCTGACATCAAACTAACCGGATCACTTGAGCCGCCGTTCATCGAGGCCATCCGCGGGGCAGTCCTCAAACTGGCAGGCGAGCAGATTTACGGGCACAGAAGCCAAAATTCAAGCTCGCGCTCCCCGTTCTGCACCTTGCCTTCGGCGCCAGCATAGCTGCCGTCCCCCAAGTTTGGAGAGTTCCCCTTCCTCTGTGGAAAATTATCCACCTTTATTCCAGCCCCTCTTTTGTTATTGAGAGATAGAACTGTTTGGAATATTCTACCCTTGATTGAAGGGATCAAGGCGTCGATCGCTTATCGGCTTCGTGTGGCCAGCGGTTCCATGCCGTCGAACCAATCGGGTAAAGTCGAAATAAGGAAAGATTGGAGGACAGGGTTGAGCGTATCCCGTCGGCAAAGGAGGATGATTCCGAAGCCGATGTCTTGGGGCTCGAATACGAAATAGACCGGCGCGTATACCGCCTGTACGGCCTGACCAAGGAGAAAACCGCCATTGTTGAGGGTTCACAAAAACGAAGATGACGTATTTTTCCATATGTCGAGGACCGTTACACGCGTCTGTTAATCAGTGCTCAACGAGTTTTTGCAGATGCGCGAAGCCTGAACCCCAGGACCAATTCCTCGGACGGCTTACGAATATCGAACACGGCAGCAGCGTTAGTATCCGCCCGATCGAGCTCACTTAAGAGTCGCTAATAGAAACAGCACACTGATCTCATTTTTCTTAGTGGTGGATATCAGTTGCGAGTTGATCGGACGCGTCAGCTCAAGCAGGCTTGGTTTGGACCTCTGCCAAGTGTAGAATAAAGGTTGGCCAACGCCCCGTGCATGGCGCCAGCCGAAAATCATAGAATGAGATATACTGTCTCGCCCGTTAAGCGAGTAAAATGATTGCTTAGTCTTATGGCGCTGCCCGCGATCAACGGGGCGCCATGAAAGGAGGATCTGGCGAAATGGGTGCCTGCAAGCTTTGTTCTGAACTCGAATCACGCACATCTGCATGGAACCAGCCGCTATTCGAGTCACCGAATTTTGTGGCACTTCCGTCGCTGGGCGCGCTCATTGAGGGATGGATTCTTCTGGTGCCCAAGCGCCATTTCATCTCATTCGGCGCGGTGCCGGGTTCTATGCTTGCTGAGATGAACGAGTTTAAGGGGTTCCTCTGCTCGGTGCTGGGTCAGCGTTATGGAACGGCTACTGCGTTTGAACATGGCCCGATCGCGGCAGGTCGAACCGTAGGGTGCGGGGTCGATCATGCACATCTCCACCTCGTCCCGCTTCTATTTGATCTCTTGGCTGAAGTATCGCCATTATTGCCAAGCGGTGTCAGGTGGGCGAACGCTGGGATTGAGGAATGCCAGGACGCGTACGGTCGAGGGCAAGACTATTTGTATCTTGAGCAACCAATCTGCTCAGGCTGGATCGCCACCCACGACCAATTTGGAAGCCAGCTCTTCCGCCGAGCCATAGCGACACGAATTGGTGTGCGAGATCAATACAACTGGCGCGAGTACGAGCAGTTGCCAACCGTGATGGCCACCATGCAGATGGTTCGGGCCTTGGTCTCAACCGGAGCCGCTGATGGCCTATCTGGTTCAGCAGCGTAAATGAATCCGCCCAAAATGGACGACGAGGCTGACGGTCGCGAACGTGGGGAATGGCAGTCCAAGTATACCGATCCCGTAGCTCGCCGGTGGATTCGGATCGAGTCCGCCTACTTGGCGATCCTCCTTATCATTGCGCCGAGCGCAATGTTGGCATTGTGGCTGGGATACCCTCAGTATTGGTTGCAGCTATCCGACCAAAAATATCGAACGCTGTTTTTGTGGGGGCTCGCCTGGATAGCTGGGACATTCGGAGGGACGCTTTTCGACATCAAGTGGCTGTATCGTTCTGTTGCGAGACAGTTCTGGCACATGGATCGTCGCCCGTGGCGATTTTTCACGCCCCATATCTCTGGCGGGCTGGCTTTTATCGTAATCGCATTAATCTCCTCCGGTCTAGTGCAAGTATTTGACCGCCACGCCATCGAGTCTCCGTCGCTCGTACTCGGTGTAGCGTTTCTTGCCGGGTATTTTGCCGATAGTACGCTTGCAAAGCTTGCGGAAATTGCCCATACGCTTTTTGGCCAGTCTACTGGAAAGAAAGACATATCCGAGAAGAAAGACGCATAGCCAGGCGTACCCAAATGAGAGATGCCTCTCCTTTGCGATATCCGGGTGGAAAATGGCGGATCGCGCCGTTCTTCGAGCGAGTCCTTCTGCTCAACCGATTGGCTGGTAGCGATTATTTTGAGCCGTATGCGGGCGGTGCGAGCCTCGCATTGAGCCTTCTGCTCGCGAATCGTGTTACCGAGATCTACCTCAATGACTTAGATCCTGCTGTCCATGCGTTTTGGTATGTCGTTCTCATGCGAAATAAGGATTTGAGGGAGCTTATCGAGTCGACCGCGGTCACGCCTGAAGAGTGGATTCGCCAAAAGGAAATCTACAAGAAAGGCCGTTCGGCCGGCATGCTGGCTTTCGGATTCGCAACTTTTTTCCTAAATCGCACAAATCATTCCGGTATTATGAACGGAGGGATGATAGGCGGAAAGGCGCAGGAAGGAACATGGAAGTTGGATGCCCGTTTCAACAAGCCGGAATTGCTGAGACGGATTAAACGGATTGGTTCATATAAGAAGCGTGTCCACCTGTCGCAACTCGATGCTATCGACTTTCTGAACCATACCAAGCCATCGCGAGATAGCCTCGTCTACTTAGACCCGCCGTATTACAACGCAGGGGCAAAATTATATCTCAATGCGTATGGCCCGGGTGATCATGCGGCTGTACGTAACGCGGTGAGACAACTGGATGCCCCATGGATCATTTCCTACGACGATGTTCCTGAAATTAGAACACTGTACAGGCCAGTGCGGTCGCGACGCTTAAGGCTCCTACACACGGCTCGATCTTTGAGGCTCGGTAGAGAAGTTCTATTTTTCTCATCCCGGTTAAGAATTCCGGTCTACCGTTGAGGATCAATAGAGGATGGCCAAACAACGTCAGGGAGCACAAGCGAGCGTAGGTGCACCCAGGCGTCAACGAACTGCGCATTTCCAATTCCTGCCACGCAGAGATGTGCTTCTCATTGCAGACGCAGGCCCGATGGAAATTCCGGCCGGCCAAGTTTCTTCCAACCAGGTTGGCCGGAAAGCTCTGGGACTGAGTGTGCTGCCAATTGAATGGACGCCGCCATTCTTCGTAGTTTCGGCCCAATGCTTCAACCGGCAGATTCCTCTTGATACAGTGAACGATTGGATCTGGGTTTCTCACGCTCGGCTCGCGTTCATGCTCAGCGCACCTCTCATGATTCGTTCGAGTGGAACCACTGAAACAATGCGCGATCGAGGCAGTCTTATCTCCGAATTATGCACATCAAGAGACGTTGCGGCATTAGTTGGGCAGTTGCGAGCGAAGACCCCGGATTCATCTCGCGCGCAAGTGCACTGGATTGTTCAGCAGTATGTAAAGCCGCAACGAAAAGGTCACCTATCAAACGAGAGGCACGTCAGTAGGGAGCCGCGCGACTGGGCTATAGAGTTTGAGCCAACAGACGATTGTCAAGGACATGCTGTTTCCATCGGAATCCGAACGTGGCGAGAGGGGCTGGAGCCTTCGTTGGATTTGAGCTGCGCCTCTGAGACCGAGATTACCCTTCGGCTCAGAGAAGTCGCGAAGTGGGCACTCCAGTTTTCGTCGCGGATCCACTTCGAGTGGGTTTGGGATGGAAAAAGACTGTGGATTGTCCAAGCCGATGCTGCCGAGCTGGCCCTCGGGATAGACCCAACTGCTGTATTGCCTGCCAAAATCCAAATGGCCCAGATTGGGCGGCTGCAAGTGTTTCGTCTTGCGAGTGCCAATGACTACAAGCGTTACGGCAAGCTTCGTAACGGAGCTCTCTACAAGAAATTCGGGTATGGCATGCCTCCGTTCTTTCTTGCCGATGATCGTTCCGCGATTACCGATCTCCTCTCCGGCAAAATCTCTCCAGAGATAGAGCAGGACCTCAAAGAGCTAACAAAGCGCCCACTAATAATCCGTACCGATGGCGCGAATATCCCGCAAGAAAAACGCGAGATGTTGCCTCGCAGTGATCCGCTTGCAACATTTGACGAAGCCAAGCAGTGGGTCTTAAATGACTTTAAAATCGAGATTAACAAACTTGAATTGGTGGACCACGGCCTGTGCCTGGTTGCCCATCATTTCATTCCATCAGTGGCCTCAGCATGGGCGCGGGCCGAGCCGGGGAAACAAATTGTCCGAATCGAGTCGCTCTGGGGAATCCCCGAAGGGCTGTATTGGTATTCTCACGATACTGTTGAAGTGGACACGCTGGCGGTGAAGCTCAAGCGTTTGAGAACCTTCACCGGATGTTCTTTTGAAGTGTCAGAGCGCTTACGTTACAAAGGGGCGTTTGTTGCTGCTGACGAAAAGGGCAAATGGGCACCAGCCTCAGTTCGGCCTCCACACGACTGGCGCCTTAGTATCAAGAAGCAAGAATGGCTGTTTGAAATCGCACATACTACCAGGCGCATCGCCGAGGCTGAGAAAGATCCTGTGGCCGTGATGTGGTTCGTGGACAACCACCCTGAGGCCACTCGGCATAGAGTGCTGCCGTGGTATCACTGCAAGTCAAAACTGATCGGTATTCCCAGAGCCGCACCTCGTCGAAAGATCACCACCGCGAAGGATTTCTACGTCAAGAACGAAGCCGATTGGCACAGGTTGCAACAGGAGCTACATTCGGGCGCGCGAATTGAGCGGGTCGTAGTGGAACCAGCCGACGCTGCGCTCATTCGAAATCCGACCTTTGCCAGGGAACTCGCCCAACTTGCCGCAACGCGCAAGTTCGTCATCGTGTTGTCCGGTGGAATACTCTCGCACGCATATTACATGCTCACCAAGAGTGGTGCCCAGGTCGAGTGCATCGACTTGTTCGGAGTCGATGAGGATCGTGCCGACTACAACAAGATTGTCCGAGACAAGATTCCAGAAATCATAGCGAAGCGCGGGGAGCGAGCCAAAATCATTCACCTGCGGGGCGACGCGCTGGTTACGGCGTTAAGGCAGAAGTTAGTAGAGGAAGCATTCGAGGCCGTAGACGCTAGGTCAGGAGACGACTTAGTCGGAGAGCTTGCCGATGTGAGCGAGGTCATTGATGCCTTGTGCCGTGCCCTGAAAGTTTCCGACCCTCATTTGAAAGCGGTCCAACTGGAGAAGCGCCAAAAGAGAGGAGGATTCGAAAAAGGGATCATGTTAGAGAGAACGACGACGCCCCACTCAATACAGCAATCTGTTTCGGATCTTCCAGAAGACAGGTTGCAATTTGCGTTGGAGACGATTCCACCCCAGGTAATCGAGCATCCGGCTGACATTCCCACGGTGCCATTGTACAGGCGTCCAGATCTGCGTCAAGTTGAACAGCAAATAGAGAAGTTATTCGCTTTCGCGACTGAAATTAATAAACTTGGAAACCTGCTGAAGGCGACTCTTGATTTCACTCTACCGATCAGTCCGGGAATTGAACGAGAGTTCACTCTAACAGTCGAATTGCGGCGATCAGGCAGCGCGCTACGGGGAAACATTCGAGTACGCTGTATACCATCCCAGCTCCACATCGATTTTCCTGATTGATCAGGTTGAATCACCCGCTATGCCTTCAAACTTCGTGGCCCATGCGGAACTCCAGAGTAAAACCGAGCAGTTCTGCTGCGAGGTACTTGCATGGCGGAAGCCGCTCTATACATTGGCCGACAACGCGAACGGCCACCTGTTCAGGATGGGCGCTCAACCGTTACGCCCAGACGATGTGTCTCTGTTGCTCAGATAAAATGCACGGGAGTCACCCCTTGGGAGCTTAGGGCGAGGCAGCCGGATGGTATTTGTGATAAGGTACATGCTATATGGATATCCTGTCACACGGGCTGTGGGGTGGGATTGCGTTCGGACGGACGAACCGGCGGAGTTTCGGTTTAGCGTTTTCGTTCGGTGTTCTCCCGGATCTTGTGCCGTTCGGCCCCTTTCATCTCAGCGTTCTGCTCGGGCTTGCTCAGCGTCCGCATTTTGGTCCCGAACCCCCTGATCCGTCCCTCTTCCCGGATTACGTCCATCGCGCGTACAGTGTCACGCATAGCCTGGTCGTCTTCCTCTTAGCATTCGCGCTCCTGTGGATGGTATTCCGAAAGCCGATCTGGGAGTCCACCGCCTGGGGGCTCCATATCCTCTTTGACATCTTCACGCATTCTTTCCGATTTTTTCCAACCCCGTTTCTCTGGCCGATTTCGGATTCTAAGGTCAACGGCCTGCACTGGGGAACACCGGAGATCTTCTTCTCGAACGTTGCGTGTCTTGTACTGGTCTATACATGGTTCCTGTATCGCCGGTGGAGAACGCGGAAGGATCCAATACGGGCGTTTCTTCGAAAATAGTATTCAGCAATCAGCGCTTAGCCGTCTGCTTCAGACAAACCCCCCGGACCCCCCTTTCATAAAGGGGGGGATACTCATACGTTCCCTTACTTCCCCATTTTGTAAAGGGGGATTGACGGGGTTGTATGCGTCGTGGTGCGGCTGTGACCGCATGGAAGGTTGCTTTGGAGGTAGGCTGGAATCTTGGTTGATGGCGGGTTATCAGAGATCTTCTGGACGAATCGGTGATGCCGCATCCGCGCCGACCACCGTCGTCCACTCTCGAACATGCCATTTCGTCACGACCCCGTGTGCGACGTACGGGTCGGCGGCGGCAAATGCCTCGGCCACCGCAGGTGAAGAACCACGGAAGAGCAGCACGACGCCATCCGAGGGATTGGCGAGCGCACCGCCGAGGATCAGTTCTCCACGCGCAACAGCTCGGTGCGCAAGCTCCAGATGCGCCTTACGAAAGGGCTGTCGCCGCTCAAGGTAATCGGGGGCGACGTCGTAGAACAGTAGATAATGCATGAGGCATCCTTCCTGTGATGTACCCCTATGAAGATGCACAACCCGCCTCATCCGGGTGGGGTGCTCCGCAAGCTCCGCCTTTTTGACTGCGGAAGGTCACATCGAGCTGCTATAGAAATTCGATCTGACCATACATTTCCTCCGCATCCAATACCTGATGGATCAACATCAACCCACGAATGATGTCTGAGACTGGCGTTTGCTGCGGCGCGTACACGATCCCCCTGTGATCCACGCCCGCAGCATGTAAACGCAGGAAGTCGTCGTCCTGTGTGAAGATCACCCGACCTTCGTTCCGGGCTCGTCGTACATGCTCCTCATCAGGAGCGCCAAGCATTCCCGCTTCCAGCACCGTGAGTACGTCCACTCCACGTTGGCGCAGCCCCCGCACCACAGCCTTTGCAACATGCTCATCGGCGCAGAACCTAATCTTCTGCCTCATGCAGCTTCTGCTTCAGCTTCGAGGGGGCGCTCTCCCTCAGAGCCTCAATGAATGCCTTGCTCTCTTCAATGTCGTGGTCGATCTCTGATCGATGGTCGTAGTAGTAGGCCAGTGCCGCATAGACATCGGCAAGGGTCAAGTCGTACTCAGAAACAATCTCATCAACGCTCTTGCCGATCCGCTCATGCCAAATCACAATGTTTTGTACCGTAATGCGATGCCCTGCAATACGAGGCTTCCCGCCCGCTATTCCAGGGGTCACCTCGATATGTTGGTCTAGCGTTTTCGTAGCCATACTATTTCTCCCTTACTCATTTTTATGTGTCGCCTAACATGAACTTTTGCGGATTTCTTCTACCAATGTAAGCAGTCTATTTGATACAAGCGGAGTGTCAAGGTATTTTTGGATGGAAACGCGGCGGCCAGGAAAAGGCTTTCCAGAGCGACGGCGCAAACTAAGAGAGACCAGCAAGTACCATGACCAATGGAAGTTGGTGGAGGGTAGGGGATTCGAACCCCTGGCCTCGGCGTTGCGAACGCCGCGCTCTCCCAACTGAGCTAACCCCCCATGAAGAGCAGCGTTCAGCGCTCAGCTTTCAGCGTGTGCGGAGTCGGCGGCTGAGCGCGTAGCTTACAGTAGCGGAAAGCTGTGCGATTGTCCAGCGATTAGAAGATCCCAGCGATCGATTTTGCCAGACCTTCCGTCAAGGAGGGCAACGCCTCTTCCAGCTTCAAATTCACCTGATTAGCCGTCGAAGCGATGCGGGTCTGATAGCGCTTCCTTTCCGTCGTGGTTCGGCTGGTCTGTCTGATGGCGGAGCCGCTCCCCTGCTGAAGATGGGACTGTACGGTCTGCTCGACCGCCTCTTTGGATTTTTCTGAGATCATCAGGTCGGTGACGATGGTATAGGTGACGTCTTTCACTAAGGAGCCAGCGATCATCTCCGCCCCGACGCCCACCAAGCCGCCGATGCCCGCGCCATACAGCGCGCCCGAGCCGCCACCTGCGGCGCCTCCGATCAGTGCCCCGCCCAGGGCGCCCGCGAATGTGCCGCCGTATCCTGCAGCAACGGCTGATCGTAATGCCGACGGATCGGCCTGTCCCACATAGAGGATGTTACCCTGCAAAATATAGAACGCCTCTTTTGGGTTCGTAGTGACCTTGTAGCCGTTTGTCTGCAGCCTGCTGATGATAAGAGGCCTGATATCAAGCTCTTTATCTGAGGTGTTCTTGATATCGACAAAGATCGTCCGCTCCGCCTGATTCTCGATATCCAGGAAGATGGTGTCGGACATCTTATTTTCGACCTTGAGGTCTTTCTTTTCCAGGGACACCTGCATCGCCGCGCAACTGGCCAAGAGGACGCCAATCAGCACCACGCCACTACACTTCAGTATCTTCATCATCGGGCCGTCACCTCCTGTAAAGAACCTATACGCATGGGAACGACGACGAACGCTCGCAATGACCCCGCGAAGCTTACCTGGACTGGTGAGCAACGCGCAAGAGATCCTCGGTGGTGTAGATCGACTCCAACTCATACCCGTTTTTCAGCAGTTCTTCGCGGCCGCCCTCCTGCCGGTCCACAAGCGCCAGCGCCTTGACGATCTGGAAGCCGGCGTGCAGCGCGCCGTCGATCGCCTTGAGGGTAGAGGCCCCTGTCGTGACGACATCCTCAATAATCACAACTCTCGCGCCCGGCCGCTCGAATCCCTCCACCCATTTCTGGGTGCCATGTCCTTTCGGCTCCTTTCGGACGCTGAAGGCTTGGATCGGCGTTCCTTGAAGCGCGCTGTGATAGGCGACGGCGTAGGCGATCGGGTCCGCGCCGAGCGTGAGTCCTCCGACGGCGGTGATCCGTATGTCATCCTTTTGTTCAGTGGCCTTGATCCGCTCGAAGAAGAGCCGGCCGAGGAGCGGCATCGCCTCCGACATGAACGTTGTCTGCTTACAGTTGATGTAGTAACGGCTCTTTCGGCCGGAGGCCAGGGTAAAGACCGGCTCGGTGCTGTGCTGGAAGGAGTGCTGAACCAGCAGTCTCAGGAGCTTGTCCTCGCACGCCTTAAGCGGGGATTGGTCTCTTGGGGTATCCACGGGGGTGAGCATACACGAGGACAGGTGGGGTTGTCTAGATCGTACAGCGAGGCTGAGCCTGCTTTTCAAAGGTATTGCTGGTGGTATTCCTCTGCCCGGTAAAAGGTCGAGGCCGCTGTGATCTCGGTCACGATCGGCTGCTGATGCTTTCCGCTGAGCTCCAGCTTTCGTTTAGACGCGACCGCGGCAGTCTGCTGCTCGGCATCGTGAAAGAAGATCGCCGAGCGGTACTGCGCGCCGCGGTCCGGTCCCTGACGATTCAGGGTAGTTGGGTCGTGAATCGACCAGAAAAGAGCGAGGAGATCGTCGTAGGTGACCTGCGAAGGGTCGTACTCTACCTCGACAACCTCCGCATGGCCGGTCGTGCCGGAGCACACGTCCCGGTACGTCGGGTTTTCGAAGGTGCCGCCCATGTATCCGACTGCCGTTGAGACGACACCAGGCACCCGGCGAAATTCGGCTTCGACACCCCAGAAGCAGCCCGCCCCAAACGTGGCCTTTTTCATCGGTTCGCTCTGCTTATTGGGTACCCTTCATCCGGTCGGACAAGAAGATCTTCAAGATGTCGATCGGGAGCGGAAAAACGATGGTGGAGTTTTTCTCTGTGGCGATCTCGGTGAGCGTCTGTAAGTAGCGAAGCTGGATGGTGACAGGCTCGGTCGCCATGATCCTGCCCGCCTGCGCCAGCTTTTCGGAGGCGATCAGCTCACCCTCGGCATGGATGATTTTGGCCCGCTTCTCCCGCTCGGCCTCAGCCTGCTTGGCCATGGCCCGCTGCATCTCGTGCGGGAGGTCCACGAGCTTGATCTCCACGACGGTGACCTTGATCCCCCACGGATCGGTGTGCTGGTCGATAATCTGTTGAAGCCGTTGGTTGAGCCGCTCTCTCTCGGCAAGCAGTTCGTCCAGCTCCGATTGCCCCAGGACGCTCCTGAGGGTCGTCTGCGCGATCTGCGAGGTGGCGAAAAGAAAATTTTCGACCTGGACGATGGCGCGCTGCGGGTCGATCACGCGGAAGTAGATTACGGCGTTCACTTTGACCGACACGTTGTCCTTGGTAATGACGTCCTGGGAGGGAACGTCCATGGCCACCGTCCGCAGGCTGACCTTCGTCATCCGATCGATCATGGGGATCAGGAGAATCAGTCCCGGGCCGTTGCCGGTACCGCCCACATTCACGATCGCCTTTGCGAGGCGGCCCAGACGGAAGATCACGGCCCGTTCGTATTCAGGGAGTATGCGGACCGAGCTGGCAAGGACAAAAAGCGCCAGGATGAGGAGAAAGAGTATCGGGACCAAGCCGAACACAGTTGAGAGAATCTCCAAGGGATTCATGTACGCCCTCCCTGTCGCTGTTGCGTTGATAGTGCATCGGCTTCAACGGCCACCGCCTCGTGATCTTTGCAGACGAATAACATGAGCCCCTTCACCGCGAGGACCCTGACCTGATCGCCGAGCTCAGCCCCCTCCTCGCAGTGAGCCGACCAGAGCTCGCCCCCGACCAGGACGCTTCCCTCCGGTGTGAGCGGCGTCCTGACTGTGCCGATCTGCCCGATGAGGCCCTCTGCGCCGGTGGTGGTCTTTTGGTGCTGAGCTCTGAGAGCCATGGTGACAATGAAACCGAAGAATACCGCCGTTGCCGCGGTGGTGAACAGGATGGCGCTGAGCGAGATCCGCATGAACGGCTCTGGACTCCTGATCAACATGAAGGAACCGAGGATCATGGCGATAATGCCGCCCACAGTCAGCATTCCGTACGAGGTCACTTTCACTTCGGCGATGAAGAGAATAATCGCCAGCAGGATGAGGAGCAGTCCCGCGTAGTTGATAGGCAGAGTCTGGAAGGCGTAAAAGGCCAGAATCAGGCAGATCCCCCCGAGGACACCGGGTAGGATGGCGCCGGGGGTGGAGAGCTCGAAGTAGAGCCCGGCCAGACCCAGCATGAGCAGCATGTACGCAATGTTCGGATCAGAGATCACCTTCAGAACCTTATCCCGGAGACTCATCTCGATCCGTGTGACCTGACCCCCTTGGTGTGGAGCGTGACCTTGCCGTGGGCCGTCGTGACCTCCCGGCCATCTACGGCCACAAGCAGGTCATCCAGCTTATCCGCTACGAGGTCGATGATCTTGAGGTTGAGTGCCTCCTTCTCGGTTGCCGAGACGCTCTTGCGCACGGCATCCTCGGCCCACTGGACGTTCCGGCCGCGCTGCTCGGCGATCGTCCGGATATAGGCGGCCGCGTCGTTGGTGACCTTTTTGCTCATCTCTTTGTCCATCTGACCACCCATATTGACCGGGTGGGCGGCGCCGATATTGGTGCCGGGCGCCATGGCAGCGACGTGAGCGGCCAGAGTGATGAAGGCGCCGGCGGATGCGGCGCGGGCGCCGCTGGGCGAAACATAGACGATGATCGGGCGCTCGGCGGCCAGCATCTCCTTGATAATCGAGCGCATCGAGAGATCAAGGCCGCCCGGCGTATCCAGCTCAATGACCAGCGCCTGGGCTGCCTCGCGGTCGGCCTGCTTGATGGCGCGGATGATATAGTCGGCCGTACTGGGTGCGATGACTCCTTCCAGTTTGATCGCCAGCACGGGCCGGACAGCGGGCTCCGAGCGGGAGTAGGTGATGGCAGGCCATGCCAGCGCGATGCCTATCAGCGTACACCAGACGACGAGCCGTTTCATCATTCGCATCAGGAGCGACCATGGCTCTTGGCTTGCTGCCAAAGCTGCTCCATCTCCTCCAGATCGATCTCCTCGAGGCCACGACCATCGCGCTGCAGCGCGGCTTCCATGTATTGGAACCTGGTCGTGAATCGTGTGGTGCTTTTGCGAAGTGCCTCCTCTGCGCTCAGGTTCAGGAACCTGGCGAGATTGACCATGCTGAACAGGACGTCTCCTAATTCTTCCTCAACTGCCTCCGGCGCAGCGGATCTCATGGCCTCTCTGAGTTCGCCAAGCTCTTCTTCGATCTTTGCCGTCACCCCCGAGATGTCGGGCCAGTCAAATCCGACACTTGCGGCCTTGTCCTGCAGCCGTTGGGCGCGGAGAAGGCCGGGTAGCTCTCTCGGGACGCCATCCAGGGCCGATATGGGGGCTGCGGTCGCGGTGTTGCGTTCCTTGCGCTTCAGTTCCTCCCACTGTTCCAGCACCTCACGGGCCGTGGAAGCTGTACCGTCGCCAAAGACGTGCGGGTGACGGCGCACCATCTTCTCGGCTGTCGCCGCCAGAACCTGCCCTATGGTAAACTCGCGCCGCTCGGCTGCAAGCTGGGCGTGAAACACCACTTGAAAGAGCAGGTCGCCAAGCTCCTCCATGATCTGCTTAGGGTCCCCCTCGTCGATCGCCTCTACTACTTCATAGGCCTCCTCGATCAGGAACGGCTTCAAAGTCTCCCGTGTCTGTTCCCGATCCCATGGGCACCCATTGTCCGCCCGGAGCCGCTCCATGATTCGCACCAGCGCCTCAAACTGCTCCCCGCTTGCCTCTGCCATTTGGCCTCCTTAAAGCTGTAAACTCGCTATTTTTTCTACAATAAGTATAATCTCCGGTAGCCATCCTGGCAAAGCGAATCTCCGGCTGGTCGGAATAAGGATGAATTACTTTGACAAGCAATAGACGAAACGCTAACGTACCGACTTTACGCTATCTTCATGAGGCGACTATGGAATCGTTCTACATCAGCCTGGCCTTTGGCTGCGCCGCCGCCGCGGCGAATGTGGCAGGTGGGCTCCTGCTTACGATCAAACGACGTTGGGATGAAGTGCTGCTGAAGCACTTCGTGGCGGTCGGGACCGGTTTCATGTTGGGGGCGGCCTTTCTTGGCATGGTCCCTGAGAGCATGCGTTTGACCGACAATGCTCCCCTGCTGATTCTCGGCGGCTACCTGCTGATCCACTTCGCCGAGCACACGCTGTCGCCCCATTTTCATTTCGGCGAGGAGACCCATGTGGAGGCGGTCCTGGCGCCGTCTGTCAGCCTCTTTGCCCTCACCGGCCTGCTGGTTCACACCTTCTTTGATGGGGTGTCGATCGCATCGGGATTTCATGTGAGCACCGAGTTAGGGGTGCTGATTTTCGTTGCGGTCGCGCTGCATAAGATCCCAGAGGGGTTTACGGTCGGGTCGATCATGTTGGCATCCGGCAGGACCCGGACCATAGCTGTTGCGTCCTCGGTGGCGCTCGGGTGCTCGACGATCCTGGGTCTCGTATTCGCGTCGTACCTTGAGGGACTGCTTGGATACCGACTGGCCATATCAGCGGGCGTCATGATCTATGTGGCGGCCTCGGACCTCATGCCGGAGGTCAACCGCGAGAAGGGGATCCTGATGGCGCTCATGGTGTTTGTTGGAGTCCTGCTCTTTTACCTGACCGAACAGCTCCTCTCCAATTTTGGTCACTAAGCCAGAATAAGCCACTGCGGAAGAGTTTGACACGTTTAAGCATCCTCCCGTATACTCCTATCTAATCCTGTCGTGGGCTGATGAGGATTGCGTGCCGGCGCTGGGAGCCGGAGCGTAGACATCGTTCCAGCCCGCACCTACAACGCGAGAGAGATGTTGCGGAACACGACAGACGGGATCAATGGGAGAAAAAGAGACGGCGTCGCCGTCGCCCGGCGCACCGCCGTCGCCGTGGCGGGAGCGCTCCTCATACTGCTTGGAACCCTCAGTGCGACCCGGGTGTACGCCGCGCCGGGCAGTCTTGACCCCGCCTTCGGGACGGCCGGGAAGGTGACGACCGACTTCGGGCGCGCTGGAGATGCCTCTGCCGTGATCCTGCAACCGGACGGCAAGCTGGTGGCGTTAGGAACGTCATATGTCGCCGGCAACTCTGACTTTGCTCTGGCCCGCTACAACCCGGACGGCAGCCTCGATCCCACCTTCGGGACCGGCGGGACGGTGACGACTGACTTCGGTAGTCCCCTCGATTTCGCCCAGGCCCTCGTCCTGCAGCCGGACGGCAAGCTGGTCGCGGCGGGAAGCGCGAACGCCGCTGCCGGCAACTCTGACTTTGCTCTGGCCCGCTACAACCCCAACGGTACTCTCGATCCCACCTTCGGGACCGGCGGCAAGGTGACGACCGACTTCGGTGACGGCGATGAGGCCCACGCCCTCGTCCTGCAGCCGGACGGCAAGCTGGTCGCGGCGGGCTATACGGATACGAGTGGTTCCTCGGTTTTTGCACTGGCCCGCTACAACTCCGACGGCAGCCTCGATCCCACCTTCGGGACCGGCGGTACAGTCGTGACACCCATTGGTGACGATAATAATTCCGCCCACGCCCTCATCCGGCAATCGGACGGTAAGCTGGTCGTAGCGGGATCTACAAGGATTGCCGGTGACTACGACTTTGCTCTGGCCCGCTACAACCCCAACGGTACTCTCGATCCCACCTTCGGGACCGGCGGCAAGGTGACGACCGACCTCGGCAGCCCGTACGATTCCGCCCGCGCCCTCGTCCTGCAACCGGACGGCAAGCTGGTCGTAGCGGGGTATATGGATGGCGCCAGCCAGTCGGCATTCGCCCTGGCCCGCTACAACCCCAACGGCACTCTCGATCCCACCTTCGGGACCGGCGGGGTGGTGGTCGATACCGAGAGCGGAGATGGGGCGTTCGCCCTGGTTCTACAACCGAACAACAAGCTGGTTGCGGCAGGTTTCTCGTATGCGCAGGGCACGCAAGATTTCGCTCTGGCCCGCTACAACCCCAACGGTACTCTCGATCCCACCTTCGGGACCGGCGGAGCGGTCACCACTGATTTCGGTACTGAAGATGGCACTCGCGCCCTCGTCCTGCAGCCGGACGGCAAGCTCGTCGCGGCGGGGTGGACGGAAATTGCCGGGAACTCTAACTTCGCCTTGACCCGCTATGAGGGCGATGCCGCCGTCCTCATGGTGCTGACCGCCGGGACCGGCTCCGGCATGGTGACCAGCGATGTGCCGGGGATCGACTGCGAGCCGGACTGCAAGGCGAGTTACGCGCAACAGATGACCGTCACCCTCACGGCGGTCGCCGATCCGGGGTCGGTCTTTGCCGGCTACTCGGGCGATCCCGGTTGCGAGGACGGCATCGTCACCATGAATAGCGACACCACCTGTATCGCCACCTTCAACCTCCTGACAGCCGGTCCCGACCTCACCGGAACCTGGCGGAGCCTGATCCAGAGCTGCAAGGGCGAGGGGGTCGAGCAGAAGTGTAAACTCAAAGGAAAGGTACAGATCCACAACGTGGGGACCGCGAAGGCTCCCAGTGGATCCTTCCTGCGGTTCTACCTCTCGGCTGATCCGGTATGGGATGGCAGCGACACCCTCCTGCAGCAGGTGTCCGTCAGCAGTCTGAAACCGGGAAAGACTAAGAGCAAGAAGATCAAGTATCGACAGCCGACCAGTCAGACCGCCAAGGGGCTGTACCTCCTCGCCGTCCTCGATGTCACCGGGCTCATGGCGGAGCTGGACGAGACGAACAATCTGGTGGTCTTCGGGCCGATTCCGTAGGTCGAGACCCTTATTTGCAGATCAACCTTCCGATTGGGCTTGCCCCCGGCGTGTGAATTTGATATACATGGACACGGTTTAATAACGAATAATCAATAGAGGGCGGTGTGGGGAAGAGCCGATATATCGCGATGGTGCTGGCGAGCCTCGTCTTGCTGTCGGTAAGGCCGGCATCGGGGGAGATCTATTTCCGAACCGACGAGGATGGGTTTGTGCACTTTACTAACGTACCGACGACACCGCAACACAGGCGGCTTCAACCGGGAGTGTTGCCTCCTACCACCAAACTGACCAGTGCGAACATGTCGGAGCTGATCAACGCCCTCGGCGCTGAGTATGGGCTTGATCCTGCTCTGATTCGGGCCGTCATTCAGGTGGAGTCGAACTTTAACCGCAAGGCTGTCTCGCCTAAAGGCGCGCAGGGGCTGATGCAACTGATGCCGGCCACTATCTGGCGCTTCTCAGTGGGAGACGCCTATGATCCTCATGAGAACATCGGGGCGGGCGCCCGATACCTCCGCCAGCTTCTGGACCTATTTCGCGGGGATCTGACGCTGGCGCTGGCCGCCTATAACGCCGGAGAAAACGCCGTACTCCGGTATAAGGGAATACCGCCCTATGCGGAGACCCGGGACTATGTGGCGAAAGTCCTCAGTCTGTACCGGCGCGGGCAACGAGAGCGCCACGCCGGCGGGCCGATCGAGACGGTTGCCCAGGTGATTGCGGCACAGCCGCCGCCCCCTCCGCCGCCACCGTCCATCTATAAGGCGGAGGCGTCCGATACCATCCTGTACACGAATATCCCACCGATCGTCCAGTCTCCTTAGGTATCTGACGGGTAGTCATTAGCCGCCGTTGTGATCCTGGATGTACACCTCTGTATCGTTTGATCGTTAACCCCGTCCGCACGTCAGTTTTCAGTGCGGCTCCTTTGACGGGAGCCCAGGCAACGGTTGAATCTGCTGGAGGTCCATTCCCCTCGGATTGCCACGAGTTCGTCATACCGGCGGAAGCCGGTATCCGGTTCCAACGGCCGTTAACGAAGCAATTGTTCGTACGTTGCAGCGTCAAAGCCGACAACGAGCGTGCGGCCCTTCCGGAAGGTCGGAGCTCGCAGGCCCCCAGTCGGTCCCATCAGGAGTGCCAGAAGTTCGGTCCTGCCGGGCTTATCTTTCCGTAGATCTATATAGACACGCTTCTGCCCTTTCGTCGCGTAGATCTCGTCCACCTCTTGGACCAGCGCGAGCGCGTCTTTCTCCTTCAGGGTCTGTTTTTTCGCATCTATCTGCAACACGATTTCGATGCGATGTTGCGCAAGAAACTCTTGCGCCTTGACGCAGCCCTTTCATCCGGGGCGGTGGTACCTCCAATCGATTCGTCCCATTAAGACCTCCTCCATTAGGCCATTATGATGCGTACAGGCGGTCCATGGTGTACACTCACGGGTTCCACCGAGGGCGTATTACTCGCGCAACAGCGGCTGAAAACGCATCTGACCATCGATCCCTCAGTATGGTGTCGGCGCCCCATCGTGACGGATGCCGGAGTTGTGTGCAAGGAGAAAGTTACTCTATTCTGGGATAGCCGAAAAAAGCTTGACATGATGATCTGCTCAAATTAGATTAGATACTTCGCGTCTAAGCAATGATCTGTCGTTGTGAGCGATAACCTTAACTGGAAATGGTGGAAAGGAGAAGGAGGAATGTCGATGCGTGATATCATGGTTGGCGAGTCATTGGCAGGTGACGGTAATGAGGTGGCCCACATTGATCTGATGATCGGTCCCAAGAACGGTCCGGTCGGCGCCGTCATGGCACAGCGTCTTGCTCAGCAGAGTGCGGGCCACAGCGCCCTCCTGGCGGTCGTGGCGCCGAATTTGCTGGCGAAGCCTGCGACGGTCATGTTCAACAAGGTGACGATCAAGGGGGCAAAGCAGGCGGTCCAGATGTTCGGCCCGGCCCAGGCGGCCGTGGCGAAGGCCGTGGTGGACAGCGTCGCAGAGGGTGTGATCCCCGCGAAGGATGCTGAAGATCTGGCGATCGTTGTCGGTGTCTTCATCCACTGGGAAGCCGATGACAATAAGAAGATCTTCGACTACAACTATCAGGCGACTAAAGAGTCGATCGCGCGGGCATTGGCAGAGCAGCCCTCGATGAGCGAGATCCTGGCGCAGAAGGATAAGGTCAAGCATCCATTCGCGTAGTCGGATCGATACGAGGTAAGATTACAGAGTAGAATCACCTATATCGAAGGGGGCTGCCGGGCGAGCGTTGAGGGTCTGATCGACCCCTTGCCCGTCGGCCCCTTTGATTTGTTTCGTTGAGTGAGGACCTATGGCGACCGAGCGAAAGCATCTACTCTATTTTTTGACGACGGAAACCCAACCGAGTCCGTTTGACATCAACATGGCGTACGATGCGGGCTTCCACGCCGTGATTCCATATGGTGGTGTGAATGAGGAGTCTGCAGTCCTGCTGGTGCAGGATATTATCTTCTCTCGAGGACCGAAAGGCGCCAAGTTCAGCGCGCTCTTCATCGGGGGTAACGACATAGACTCGGCCGAGCGGGTCCGTCAAGCCGCCGCAAAGAGTATGTTTCCCCCTTTCCAGGTGTCGATGATGATCGATCCCAAGGGGTCCTATACGACGGCCGTCGCGCTGGTCGCCAAGGCAGAGAAGGCACTGGGCGGATTGCGCGGCAAACAGGTAGCTATCCCTGGTGGAACAGGCCCAGTGGGTATCGTGGCAGCGACCCTCTGTGTGAAGCTAGGAGCCGAAGTCATTATCGGCTCCAGACAACTGAGCGGCGTAGAGCGTCTGGCTCAGCGGCTCTCAGCGCAGACGGGAGGCTCCGTAAAGGGCGCCGCGATGGCGACGGACGAGGACAAGATCTCGCACCTGCGTAGCGCCGATGTGATCCTGACGACCGGTAAGGCGGGTATCCAGATGATTTCCGAGGCGGTCCTGAACGCGCTCCCGTCGGGGAAGCTCGTGGCCGACGTTAATGCTGTTCCTCCGACCGGTATCCATAACCTGGCGCCGAATGACGACCTCAAAGAGGTTGTGCCTGGTATCAGGGGCATCGGGGCGCTGGCGGTTGGGGTTCTGAAGTATGATGTCGAGATCGAGATGCTCGAAACAATCCGAACCTCAGAGAAGTGTGTGGTGCTCGACGAGACGAAAGCCCTGGAGATTGCCCAAAGACGGCTGTCCGTCTGAGAGCCGTATGGTGAGGTGAGTAAATAATAGGTGGTGCTGTGATCTTATCGGTTGTGTGGTAAGATTTTATTATCGGATAGGAGCGAGAATCAGGTGCCCGAGACACAGTTTATATTGATCACCGGCCGATCGACCAAGCAGGGAAGTTCAGCCCATCTCGGGAAGGACGCCCAGGAGTACCGGGACGAGGTCTCGACCTTGCAGATGAACCTCAAGGATATCGAAGCGATAGGATTACAGGATGGGGTTCAGGCGCGGGTCACATCGAACTACGGTTCGATCGTGGTCAAATTGAAGAAAACCGATATCCCGCAGGGAATCGTCTTTATTCCTTATGGAGAACTGAGTAACGCCCTGATCGGTCCGGATACCCAGGCTACAGGGATGCCGGATTCAAAGGGGATCACGGTGGAGGTTGGACGCCATGACTGAGAGCGTTGCCGTGAAAGAGCCGGCTGTGAAAGAACCGTATGTGATGACGGGCGTCGTCTGCCCCTTCTGCGGTGTGACGTGTGACGATCTGGAGGTCAAGGTCGAGGACGGAAAGATCACGGAGGTCAAAAACGCCTGCGTCCTGGGTAAAGCCACCTTTCTCCATCACCTGGAGGGGTTGTCGACCCCGAGGCTGTATGGAAAACCGGCCACCGTTGATGAATGTATCGACGCGGCCGCAGAGGTTCTCGCGAAGGCCAAGTATCCCCTCATCTATGGGCTCGACTCGACCGAGCTGGGCGCGCAGCGGGCGTCGATCGAGCTGGCCGATCTGATCGGTGCGAATATCGACCACACCTCATCGGTCTGCCACGCGCCGAGCTATCAGGCGGTGATGACCGTCGGCATCCCGACCTGCACGTCGGGAGAGACGAAGAACCGGGCCGATCTGGTGATCTTCTGGGGATGTAATCCGGCCGAGGCGCATCCACGGCATGCCACCCGGTACTCGGTGACCGTGAAGGGGATGTTCGTCCCCAAGGGGAAGAAGGACCGGACGGTCATTCAGGTCGATGTCAGGCCGACGCCGACCACACGAATTGCCGATGCCTTCATCCAGATGAAACCGAACTCCGACTACGAGGTCATTTCTGCACTCAGGGCGCTCGTGAAGGGCCACGAACTGCCGCAGGCTGAGGTCGGGGGAATACCGGTCGATGAATTGAAAGCCCTGGTAGAAAAGATGAAGAGCTGTAAGTTCGGGATCGTCTACTGGGGGATGGGCCTGACTCAGACCAGGGGTAAATATCTGAATCTCGTCGCGCTGCTCAAGCTCGCTCAGGATCTCAACGAGTTTACAAAATTTTCGTGCGCGGCGATGCGAGGTCATGGCAATGTCGTGGGAATGGCTCAAGTACTGACATGGCAAACCGGTTTCCCCTTCCACGTCAATATGAGTCGCGGCTATCCTCGATTCAACCCTGGGGAATTCTCGGTGGTCGATCTATTGGCCCGTAAAGAGATCGATGCCGCATTGATTGTTGCCGGCGACGCCATCGGGAACTTTCCCGGGAGCATGGCAGAGCATCTGAAATCGATCCCGCTGATTGCCATCGATCCCAAAGAGAGCGATACGACCAGAGTGGCTGACATTGTCATTCCGTCAGCGCAGGGAGCCATCGGCGCCGGGGGGATGGCGTACAGGATGGACCATATCCCCCTGATGTTCAAAAAGGTGGTTGAGTCACCCTACCCATCGGATCGGGAGATCATCGACCGCATCATCGCGAAGGTGAAGGCGATGAAGAGTTGCGGTAACGGCGCTCCCGCCCCGGCCGGTAGAGGCTGAGGATAAATCGACATGGGACGCTCATTACGAATTGTCGGCGGTGAGGTCTACGACCCGGCTAACGGGATCGATGGGGCCATTAAAGAGATCTGTGTTGAGGATGGAAAGATTGTAGAGTCCTGTACCAGGCCCGCTGAGGTGATTGACGCCGCGAATCTGGTCATTATGCCGGGTGGTGTCGATATTCATACTCACGTCGGCAGTCCGGCGGTCAACGCGGCTCGCGGGTTCAGGCCGGAGGATCACCAGCGGATGCATTTCCACTCAAAGCCCGCTGCCGGTATCAGGTCAGGCGTAGGCTCGACGGTCCCCTCCACCTTTGCGACCGGCTACCTGTATGCTCAGATGGGCTATACCACCGTGATGGAAGGCGCAAACGCGCCCATCGGTGTTCGGCATACCCATGAGGAGTTGATCGATATCCCGATCGTGGATAAGGGACTGTATATCGAATTGGGGAGCAATGAGTTTATCCTGAAATTCATTAAGGCCGGCGAGATGGAGAAGGTCAAGCGATATGTCGCCTGGCTCCTCAGATCGTTGAAGGCGTATGGCGTCAAGCTGGTCAACCCCGGCGGGGTCGAGCAGTGGAAGTACGGCAAGGACGTGAAGAACCTGGACGATAAGGTCCACTACTTCGACGTCACGCCACGTCAGATCCTGAAGGCACTCGCCTGGGCCAACGAAAGCCTCGGATTGCCTCACTCGATCCACCTGCACGCCAATAGTCTGGGCACACCCAATAACTACCTGACGACTCTGGACACGATGCGGACGCTTGAGGGCTCAAGACTCCATGTGGCGCACGCTCAGTTCCACAGTTACGGCGGAGAAAACTGGGGTGGTTTCTGCTCAAAGGCGGCCGAGATCGCGGAGTATATCAATACCCATCCCAACATCACGACGGACATCGGCCAGATCGTCTTTGGTGATGCCACGACCATCACGGCGGACGGCCCGTGGCAGTACCGGTTGTATAAGCTCAGCAAGAATAAATGGTACAACCAGGACGTCGAGATCGAAACGGGATGTGGGATCGTTCCGTATACCTATCGGGAGAACAACTTTGTCAACGCCCTGCAATGGGCCATCGGGCTGGAGCTTTTCCTCCTGATCCGTGACCCGTGGCGAGTATTTCTTTCCACGGATCATCCCAACGGCGGCCCCTTCTACCTCTATCCCTGGATCATCAGGCTGCTCATGGATAAACCGTTCCGGGATGAGATGCTGAAGCGCGTCCATAAGCGTGTGTTGCCGGAGACGATGCTGTCGTCGCTTGACCGCGAGTATACCCTGAATGAGATCGCCATCATCTCCAGGGCGGGTCCCGCGAGAGCATTGGGGCTCACGCATAAGGGCCACCTGGGGGTGGGAGCGGATGCCGACATTACCATCTATTCCAAGGACAGCGATAAGGAGCAGATGTTCGAGCATCCCGTCTATGTCATCAAGGGCGGCGAGACGGTGCTTCGTGACGGCGAGATCATTCACAGCGTTGATGGTAAGACCCTGTTTGTGATCCCGCCTGAGGTCGGCGAGATGGACCCGACGTTCAAGACCGAATTCGAAAACTACTACACGATCCGGTACCAGAATTTCCCGATCGATATCGAGGACATCCCCCACCGAGAGGCGATTCCTGTGGGAGCGCCTCGATGACCTCGATGACATTGTGGTGGATCTGACGGAGACGCGATGGAGATTAATGGCGTTCATATCGATGAGACATACGCAGAGGCATTCGGCGCCTATGCCGGTCGGGTAACGATTACCGCGTGCAGTAAGACGTGGGCCTACGAGGCAGCTCGGAGCATGACGGGCTTCGGGACCTCGGTGATCGGCTGTGGTTGCGAGGTGGCCATTGAAGGGATCGAGCCGACGGACACGCCGGACGACCGCCCCGGCGTGAGTGTGTTGCTGTTTGCCATGTCAAAAAAGGCAGTTCAGGAGCAACTCATCAATCGGATCGGTCAGTGTGTGATGACCGCTCCTACCTCGGCCTGTTATAACGCCCTGGAGGCGGAAGATCGCCTGTCGATCGGGGGCAAGCTCAAATTCTTTGGAGATGGATTTCAGATCAGTAAGCGGCTTGACTCACAGATAACCGAAAACGGGAGCGGTCCGCGGCGCTTTTGGCGGATTCCTGTGATGGACGGCGAGTTCATTGTTGAAGACCGTTTCGGGGTGAAAAAGGGGGTAGCCGGAGGCAACTTCTTACTGCTGGGGCGCGGACTGCCGGAGACCTTGCAGGCTGCGGAGCGGGCGATCGAGGTGATGCGAAAGGTGTCGGGCGTCATTATGCCGTTCCCCGGCGGCGTCGTGAGATCCGGCAGTAAGGTCGGTTCGCGCTATAAGTTCCTCAATGCCTCAAGCAACACCGCCTTCTGCCCGTCGCTGAGAGGGTCGGTCAAGAGCGACCTGCCGGAAGGGGTTGGAGCGGTTCTCGAGATTGTCATTGATGGCCTGACGCCGGAGGCGGTGGGAGAGGCGATGCGGGTTGGTATTCGGGCCGCGTGCGGTCCGGGTATCGTGAAGATCTCCGCCGGCAACTACGGTGGAAAGTTAGGCAAACATCACTTTCACCTCCATCAGCTATTAGCTGAGGGCTGATCGCTGACGGCTCACTTGTGAAAAGAGGGTAGCATGTCACCAGTCGTGCTTCGCATGAAAGCGGCCCCAACGAATATTCCACTTGAGGCGGAGTCGATCTCGCCCGATCTGTTCGTGCAGCGCAGTCAGGGGGAGATTGAGTCCATGCCCGTTGCGTTGGGAAACGAGACCTACCGGCTTGGCGACTTCTTCACGGTTGAAGGAGAGCGCTCGGATGAGATCGTTCTAGAGGGCTGTACGGAACGGGTCAAGTGGGTCGGTTCAGGGATGACGCGCGGTCGAATCGTGATCCGCGGCGACGTCGGGATGCACGCCGGATCGTACATGCAGGGCGGCGAGATCCTCGTCGAAGGGAATGCAGACGACTTTCTTGGCGTTGAAATGCAGGGCGGACTGATCCGGGTGAAGGGTAATGCGCGGCATCGGGTTGGGGCTGCCTATCGTGGGAGCAAGTACGGCATGCAGGGCGGGACCATCCTAGTCGACGGTAACGTCGGGCACGAAGTGGGCGCCTATATGCGGAGAGGTCTCCTCGTCATCAAGGGGAACGCCGAGGATTTCTTGGGGGCCATGATGATGACCGGAACGATCTGCCTCTTCGGCCAGGCAGGCATCAGAACAGGAGGCGGAATGCAGAAGGGGACCATCGTCTGCATGCGTCCCGTCGATCTACTGCCGACCTTCGCCTACGACTGCACCTATGCGCCGGTCTTTCTCCGAATTTTGTTTAAGGAGCTGAAGCGCCTGGGGGTAGCGTGTCCCGCTCAGGCAGACGGACTCTTCCGACGCTATCACGGCGACATTGCCGATGTTGGAAAAGGCGAAATCCTGATCGCTGCGTAAGGAGGACACGATCGTGTCGCTGAGTATGAATCGCCAAGCCTGCGAGATTCTCGATCGAATGGCCGAGCAGCCGGAAGCGCTCGGCATCTCCATCTCGACACTGACGAACGGCGCCAGAGTTGTGGATATGGGGGTCAAGGCGCCTGGCGGCCTGCTCGCGGGGAAGGGGCTGGCGGAGATCTGCCTTGGTGGGCTGGGAGAGGTCGCGTTCCTTCCGCTTCACTACGGCGACTTCTCGACTCCGGGTATCAGTGTCGCGATCGACAGCCCGCTACGACCCTGCCTCGGCTCACAGTACGCCGGCTGGAAGATCCATCGCGGGAAGTTTTTTGCGATGGGGTCCGGTCCGGCCAGGGCGCTGGCGAGGACCGAGGAGCTGTTTGAGACGATTCGTATCCGGGACGACCACGACTCGGCAGTCCTCGTACTGGAAAGCGGCCGCCTGCCCGCTGAGGAGGTCGCCGATTACGTAGCGGAGAAATGCGGCATCAAGCCTGATCGGGTCTCCCTGGCGGTCGCTTCCACGCGAAGCGTTGCCGGGGGGGCGCAGATCGCGGCGCGCTCCGTAGAAACCGCGATGCACAAACTGATGGAGTTGGGTTTCGACGTGACCAAGGTACTCAGCGGCTTCGGCACCTGCCCCATTGCCACGCCTGCTGCGGACGATATGGCGGCGATCGGGCGAACCAACGATTGTGTCTTGTACGGTTGCGAGGTGTTCTTAACGATTTCGGCGACCGATGCCGAGATCGAGACGTTCATTGAGAAGATTCCCTCCTGCTCGTCTCGGGACTACGGCCAGTTGTTCGGAGACCTCTTTAAGCGTTACGATGGCGACTTCTATAAAATCGATCCGTTCCTTTTTAGTCCCGCCAAGATTACCATTACCAACGCCGCCAGCGGTCGAACCTATCGGGCCGGGCGCTTCAATGCCGAACTGCTTCAGACCTCTCTCCTGAGTTAACGACCGTTAGGCGGAGGGCGTGAGGCGTAAATAGTGAGGCGATGATGCCCACGTTGTTTATTTCTGACCCCTCACCCCTCACGTTTCCCGTTTCTCGCATGAGAATCGGGATCCTGGCCGACAGAAACGGGTGGCACGTCGAGGTACTGGCGAAGGCGCTGGCGCGACGCGGCTGCCAGGCCGACTTCCTGCCGATTACCCGACTGGTGGCCCGTGTCCCCGCCGATCCGCTTGTCGCGATCAACGGCCAATCCCTCGAATCGTACGATGCGCTGCTGATCCGGACGATCCCGGAAGGGTCGCTGGAGCAGATCATCTTCAGGATGAATGCGCTGCACCGGTTGGAAGCGGCCGGTGTGCGGATCATGAACCGACCCAGCCCGCTGGAACAGACTGTCGATAAGTACTATACGTCCAGTCTGCTCGCGTCGCGCGGCCTGCCGACCCCGCGGACAATAGTCGCCGAAGGGTTCGACGAGGCGATGGCGGCGTTGTGCGAGCTCGGCGATGTGGTGGTGAAGCCGCTCTTTGGCGCCGGGGGACGAGGGATGGTGCGGGTGTGCGACGCCGACGTCGCCTATCGAGTCTTTCGCGCGCTTGCGCTGACTCGGAGCATCTTCTACATCCAGGAGTTTGTCCCGCATGGCGATTACGATCTCAGGGGTCTGGTGATAGGGGATCGTGTTGTTGCGGCCATGCGCCGACGGTCTGATGGGTGGCGGCATAATGTCTCTCAGGGCGCGCAGCCGGAGCCGATCGTCATGGACGAGGAAGCGACCAGACTCTGTCTTGAGGCCAGTCGACTGCTTGAGACCGATTATGCCGGGATCGATCTGTTGAAGACTGATAAGGGATATACGGTAGTCGAGGTCAACAGTATCCCCGGCTGGTCCGGCCTGCAGCGAACGACTGAAATCGATCTCGCCCAGGAGATCGCCGACCACCTGGTGAGTTTATTGGAACGCCTATGCTGAGCCCACACCCCACACCCTCCACCCTATACCCTGATAAGGTGTCTCTTGCCGCCCAGCTCGCCTGTTTGCTGGAGGTCAGCGCCGATAAGCCCGGGAACGTCACTCCGTTTGCCGATTTCGCCGACACTCGCTACACCGACTTTCTGGCGAGTTCCGTCATTCTGGGGCAGGTCCTGCGAAAGGTTGCAACGCGTGCGACCGGCACGCTGGTCTTCGACGCGGTTCGACAGACGAGACGACTGATCGACCGGAATACCAATCTGGGCATTGCACTCCTCTTTGCCCCCCTGGCAAAGGCGGCCCTGCGGAAGGGGCGTCGATCTCTCCGGTCCAGCCTTCACAGCGTCCTGGCCGCCCTTACCCCGTATGATGGTCAACGGATCTATGAGGCGATTCGTCTGGCTGAGCCAGGAGGCCTTGGACAGGCGGATCGGTTGGATGTCCGAGCGACCCATGGCAGGGTCCCACTCCTTGAGGCGATGCGCGCCGCGGCCGATCGGGACTCGATCGCGCGCGAGTATGTCACCGATTTCGAGCTTACCTTCACCATCGGCGCTCCGACCCTCGATTGTTCGCTCCAGGAGTTGGGCGACTCGGAAGCCTCGGTCATCCAGACCTACCTGACGATCCTCTCTCGCGTGCCGGACTCCCTCGTCGCGCGCAAATGCGGGGTGCGTGAGGCCGCCAGGATCTCACGGGAGGCGGAAAGGATTCTGGCCATCGGAGGGGTATGTACTGAGCAGGGGTGGCGCAGGCTTCGACGATGGGACGTCGCCCTCCGCAAGGACGGGAACCGTCTCAATCCAGGCACAACGGCCGACCTGACCGCCTCGGCGCTCTTTGTGGTGGCGTTAGAGCACGGGGTCGAATGTCTGCTGGGTCGCAGCGCACGCTGAGATACGCGGTCCACTCGACAGCGCCTTGACCGTCGTTCCTCATCACCTCTGTCATGCCCTCGTGCCCAATTCACAACCGCTCTCATATGTAGGCCGCGCACATCTTGTCCACAACACCGTTCTATACTATAGTTCGCCATATATTATTGTAAGATAATCGCCACTGTACCGTGGCAACGAACACTCGAACGGGACGGGTATGAACGGTCTGGACAAAATATTCAGCCCGAAGACCATTGCCGTTATCGGCGCCTCTGAGAATACAGGGTCTGTAGGACGGGCGATCATGGAAAACCTCTTTACGCAAAAGACGGCGTCGATCTTTCCGGTCAATCCAAAACGGAAAAAGATCCTGGGGATGGATGCCTATGCCAGGGTTGCCGCAGTCCCGGAGCCGATCGATCTTGCGGTGATTGCGACGCCTGCGCCCACAGTTCCCGACCTTGTCAGCGAGTGCGGAGAGGCGGGAGTAGGGGGGCTCGTCATCATCTCCGCGGGGTTCAAGGAGATCGGCGAAAAAGGCAAAGGACTGGAGGACCGGATCCAGGCGACTCGGAAACGGTACGGCATGAGAATCATCGGGCCCAATTGTCTCGGTGTCATCCGGCCCATGACGGGGTTGAACGCCTCTTTTCTGAACGTCCGCCCTGAAGCGGGGCGGATCGCCTTTATCTCGCAGAGCGGGGCGCTGGGGAGTGCCATTCTCGACTGGGCCATGCATGCGCATATCGGCTTCAGCCTCTTTGCCTCCCTCGGCTCCATGATGGATGTCGATTTCGGGGACCTGATCGATTTCCTGGGCGACGACCCGAATACCAAAAGCATCATGCTCTATATGGAGGGGATCGGAAATGCGAAGAAGTTCATCAGCGCCGCAAAGGGATTCGCAAGGAATAAACCGATCATCGTGTTGAAACCAGGCAGATTCGCCGAGAGCGCCAGGGCCGCGTTCTCTCATACCGGGTCGATGGGGGGTGAAGATCGAACATGCGATGCCGCCTTCAAACGGGTTGGTGTGGTCAGGGTGAGAGATATTGCCGATCTGTTTAATGTGGCGGAGGTCCTGCACGCCAAGCACCTCCCGAAAGGATCCGAGATTGCGATCGTCACCAATGCAGGCGGAGCCGGGGTGATCGCGACGGACACGTTAATGGGGTTGGGCGGACGGCTCGCACGACTGACGGATGACAGCATCAGAATGCTGAACGATCATCTCCCCGCGTATTGGAGCAAGGCCAATCCGGTGGATGTCCTGGGGGATGCGGATATAGGGCGATACGAGACGGCCGTTACGACCTGCCTGGACGATCCCGGCGTCAAGGGTGTGATTACAATCTATACGCCGCAGGGGTCGGCGCAGCCCGACGAACTCGCAACGCGCTTCACGGCGATCGCCGATCAAAGCCATAAACCGTTTATCACCGTATGGATGGGCGGAGAACGTGTCGAAGGCGCGCGGAGGATCACCCTCCAGCATAACATCCCGACGTATGACACTCCGGAAGAGGCCGTCAAGACCTACCTCTACATGTACCGGTACGGACGGAATCTCGAACTCCTGTATGAAACCCCCGGGCCATTGCCGGTGGACCAGGCGCCTCCCAAACATAACCTGAAGGCATTTATCGCAGAGCTCTATAAGGAGGGCAGGACGCTCCTGACGGAGAAAGAATCGAAGCGGTTTCTCGTGAATTACGGCATTCCCACCGTCAAACCGTATCTGACGAAGAATCTGGAGGAAGCCCTGAGTGTGGCGAACTCGGTCGGATATCCGGTTGTCCTGAAGATTGTGTCCCCCGATATCCTTCATAAAAGTGACGTCGGCGGTGTCGTGACAGGGATTGATTCCGACCGGGAGCTGAAGAGCGAATATGGACATCTGATCAAACGGGTTCAGAAGAAAGCTCCGCAGGCGACTATCTCCGGGATCTCCGTTCAGCAGATGGTGGAAAAGGTCGATTACGAGCTGATCCTCGGCATGAAAAAGGATAAAGACTTCGGGTCGGTCATTCTCTTCGGCATGGGAGGGATCGGGGTTGAGATGTTTCAGGACTTCTCTATCGGTCTACCCCCGTTGAACCAGACCCTGGCGAGACGACTGATGGAAGAGACGAAGGTCTTTCGGATGATCCAGGGCTATCGGGGGAGGCCCGCTGCGGACATGACGCAGTTGGAGCAGATTCTGGTGAGCTTTTCCAATCTGGTCATCGATTTTCCGGAGATTGCCGAGA
The DNA here is from genome assembly GCA_000091165.1 of Candidatus Methylomirabilis oxygeniifera. Lineage (NCBI taxonomy): Bacteria > Methylomirabilota (SeqCode) > Methylomirabilia (SeqCode) > Methylomirabilales (SeqCode) > Methylomirabilaceae (SeqCode) > Methylomirabilis (SeqCode) > Methylomirabilis oxygeniifera (SeqCode). The sequence continues at coordinate 404,165 of FP565575.1, forward strand.
TCGATATCAATCCTCTCGCCATCTCCGAAGGGAAGGCCTGCGCCCTTGATGCCAGAATCGTTCTCGATCAACACGCCGTCGGGTACACCGGCGCGTATCCCCATCTCGTGATCACCCCGTATCCCGCGCGATATGTGATCCCATGGCGATTAACCGACGGGACCGAGGTGCTCCTGAGGCCGATCCGGCCGGAGGACGAACCGCTGGAACGTGAGATGCTCTCGACCCTGTCTGAAGAGGCGTTGCGGGGGAGATTCTTTCAGGTCATCAAGAAGATCACCCATGAGATGCTGATTCGGTTCTGCAACATCGATTACGACCGGGAGATGGCGATCGTCGCGGAGCTGAGACAAGGGGAGAAAAGACGGATCATCGGCATCGGCAGGTTGATCATCGAACCGGACGGCAAGAGCGGCGAATTTGCCGTCGTGGTGCACGATGATTTTCAGGGCAAGGGCCTCGGTTACAAGCTGGTGGACATGCTGATCGGCGTTGCCCAGGATAAGGGACTGGGGGAGGTGACCGGTACCGTCCTCACCGACAACACGAGTATGCTTCGGGTGTGTGAGACCCTCGGGTTCAAGATCGGCCATCAGCCTGAAGGGGTGAGCAAGGTTAGGCTAGTGTTGAAGTAAGACGAGAAACACCTCTTGCCTCGTCGTCCCGGGCCGGCTATGCGAGTTGATGGGTCTCCGATCTGGAGGTCTGGCGACCAAAGAACTCAATCAGGTGGTCGGCAACGGCTTTTTTCTGCTTATCCACCGTGATCACATGGTAGCAGTCATCGAGTAAGATCAGGCGCTTCCGTATTGAAGCGATGCCGTTGTGCACTAGTTCGCCATTACGAGGGCCGGTGATGTCGTCTTCGCGAGCCTGGAGGATCAAGGTGGGCGCCGTCACCTCACCCAAGCGACGACGGACGAGCGTGGAGAGCCGATCTATATTGGTCAAGGTCTTCAACGGAAAGATCGGATACCCCATCGTGGCTGCCAAAGGGGCACTGATCGCCTGGTCGGCAGCATGGGTCATGCGAGTCCACAAACCCATGATCCATCGACGCAGGAGCGAAACGGAACCATACGACGCCCGCTTGTGGGCCTGAAGCCGTCTCTCCTTAATTCCAAAGGGTGGACCATCCTGGTGGAAGAGGAGATAGCCCAAAGGAGCCACCTCCATAACAAAGGGCAAGAGTGCTCTGGTCCAAGGCGTCTTCCACCCATCATAAAAAAAGGTGGGCGAGAAGACTCCAAGTCCATCAACATTCACGGTCAGTGAGGAGTCCAACGCCAGGAGTCCTCCCGCGCTCAGGCCGGCCACATAGAGGCGGTCGTACCGTTCGCGTACGAAGGCAAGTTGCGCCTTCACGTGCGCGATCCAGTCCTCCTCGGACGTTCTCATCAGGTCCCTGAGCCGCGTACAGTGGCCCGGGAGGGTTGTGGCATAGACGTCCCATCCGTGGCGCGCCAACCGCCGTCCAAGGTAGCCCATCTCGACCGGTGTCCCTGTGACACCGTGAATCAGATATACCAAGGTACGTGAGTCGGTGTGGAAGGCGAGGTCGGTCGGTTGGCGGCCGACCATCTCATCAAGAGGACCAGACTGCGTGGTCAGTCGTCGGCTCATGGCTCCTCCGTGCAGTGGGTGAAGAGCCAGTCCAGCAGTTCGATGGCCAGATCGATCTCGCCCTTGGTGATATCCAGGCAAGGTGCTAGGCCGAAGACGTTCTTGTAATATCCCGTGACGTTTAGCACTAACCCCATGGGGCCACGGGATGTTGGAATCCCCCCGGCCAGACCCAACTCGAATATCCGGTTTGCGAGGGGCTGGTTGGGGGTGAGCCGGTCCGGCTGCGTGACTTCAATACGCAAAGCCAAGCCCAAGCCGGCGACGTCCCCGATCACGGCATGCCGTTTCTTGAGGAGTTCGAGCTGCTCCAGAAAATAGGCTCCCGATTCGGCCACCTTCCGCTCATAATCCTGCTGCTCGATCCACTGCAGTGTCGCCAGGGCCGCGGCCGTGCCCAACGGATTGGACGAGTAGGTGGAATGTGTCGACCCAGGCGGAAAGGCCTGGGGAGAGATGAGGGCCTCCTGGGCCCATAACCCGGAGAGGGGATTCAGGCCATTGGTCAAAGTCTTCCCAAAGACGACAATGTGCGGCTTGACGCCGAAGTGCTCAATCGCCCAAAACTTCCCGGTCCTGAAAAACCCCATCTGGACCTCGTCGTCTACCAGGAGAATCTTCCGCTCATCCAGAACCTGCTTGAGCCGCAGGAAATACTCGGGGGGCGGTGGAATATATCCTCCTGTGGCCTGCACCGGCTCTACGTAAAATGCGACAAACTCAGGCTCCTCAGCCTTCGAATCCCAGAATGAGTTATACTCCGTCTCGAACAGCCGCTCGAACTGTTTGACGCAGTAATAGTCGCAGCTCTCCAGCTTCATGTCGTATGGGCACCGGTAGCAGTACGGGAAGGGAACAAAATGTGCTCGGTTCGAGAAATGGCCGAAGCGTCGTCGGTATCGGTAGCTGGAGGTGATTTCGGAGGCTCCGAGGGTCCTGCCGTGGTACCCTCCCATAAAGGCCATGAAGAGGGATTTGCCGGTAGTATTGCGCACAATTTTCATCGAGTCTTCGATGGCCTGGGCGCCCCCCACATTGAAATGCACGCGCCCTTTGATGCCGAAGGCTCGGTGGCATTCGGTCGCCAATCTCTCGGCTGCCAGGACTTTTTCTTCATGGAGATACTGGCACGCCAATTGGGGCAATTGCTCGAGCTGCGCCTTTACCGCGTCCACGATGTGCTTGTTGCGATAGCCGAAGTTGACCGTCGAGTACCACATCTGGAGATCGAGGTACGGCTTGTCCTCGCGGTCATAGAGAAAGCTGCCTTCACAGCCCTGAAAGAACTTCGGCGTAGCCGAGTAGTGTGCCGTATCGCCATGCGAGCAGTACTGCGCCTCCTTTTCCCGAAGCGCCTCTTCGCTGAGTCGGGTCTTATCTGTGCGATTCATGCGAAACAGCTCACCTTTCGAAAGAGATGTTCAGTGACTTCGGTCAGTGTCTCAAACGGTTCACAGGAGATCCCCTGAAGATCACACCACTCTCGCAGTCCCGCCTTCGCGTAGACCTTTTGCGCCACAGTCGAGATGCAACGGTCAGATCGTCCGTCTCCGATATAGATTGTCTCTTTGAGCGAGAGGCCGCAAAAGCTAGCCACGGCGCATTTACACGTCCCGGCTCCAATCCGGCAGTCGGGTGATGCATACGGGGAACCGAGCGAGAAGGACCCGTTTCCATCACAGACCAGACGATTTGAGACGACGGGGATCGAAGACAGACCGTACCGACGCAGTACCGCCTCGATGAGCCGATCGATGCCGTCGCTGACGATGATCAACGGGATACCGTGTTGTGCGCACCGTTGCTGGAGTGTCACGATACCCTTGTCGATGGGGAGAGTAGCCGCAAACTGCATGAGTGTTGACTGATCTGCCTGAATCAACTCCACCTGTCGGGACAGACACTCTCGGCTGGTGATCTCACCCCGTTCCCATCGACACTGCCATTCGCGGAATGCCGGCAGGGCAAAAGCTTCGAGGATGGCATCGGTGACATCCGTTCTGGTGATGGTCCCATCGAAATCGCAAAGGACTTGAAAAGCCGGCAGATCGCTCGGCATGCGCAGAGATCGGGAACCTGCTGCCGGCTTCTCTAATTCGGGATAGTTTATTGAAAGAAGAGTCTGATCCATACGTGAGCTACAGCATTCAACCTTTTCTCAATGCTTCGTTCGCCCTTTGTAAAGACCGCGTTCGGCTGAAGCCGTGCAGTCACCTCGTTCGACTTACCTGAATCAATGCTGAGCGGCTGCGTCCGAAGTGATTAGAAACTAGGCTGACCGTTGGGCGGGCTCGCTTCCCTGTGCGGGGGAGGCGGACTCCGAATGGGTCGTTTTACGGGTGTGGACGATGCGATAGCTGGATGGTAACGGAATCGTGAGACGAGAAGTGAGAGAACTGTAATCCGTCGCGGTGAACAAGAGACTACGCAACGACCCTAACGACGAGGCTGGCGTACGCGCCGCAGGAGGCTTGATCTCTCCGCTGGAATCCGGCATGACTGCTTCGAAACCACAGGCCTGTGCACGTTCCCTTGAAGCCGATCCGTCGAGGTCTAACACATTAAAGAGGACGTAGGAGGATGTGACAATCATGCACACAGCAAAGAACGAAAAGAGATGTCGGAAGCTGACACGCCGCACACTAAACCTACACATTACAAAAAATAATAGCTCTTTTGCGCCGGGCTGTCAAGGTAATCTCTGTTCTGCCTCCTGCTAAATTGTTCCATCCACTCCACGCGCATCCTTGGCCTCTTATACTCAATTCCTACGCCTTCTTAACGAATCTCGGCTCCTCGATTGAAGGCCTTCGCTGGAAAGACGTCAGCATGAACCTTTGTAGGCACGACCTCTCTCATCTTTTCCATGATCGATGTGGCCATCTCCAGGTCCTTTGCCAGCCCATAGACCGCCGGTCCCCAGGAGCTTTGCCCCACCCCTAACGCCCCTGCCTGCGACATTGCCTTGGCCAACGTCGCCCCCTGTGTGGTGGCAAACGTTCCACCCTGAACGGGTTGAAACCAGTGTCCGACAATTCGCTGAATCATCGTAAGCGATTTGCCGAAGACGACGGGATCGCGTTCGAGCACCGACGGCAGCATCTGCATGAGGAGAATTCGGCTGAGTCGTCCCGTGTCGGCAGGACGGCCGGCGATTCGGTGAAACGCCCGGACTTCTTGTGCTCCGGCCAGCCCGCGGCCGGCGCGGGGAATGGCCACGACAAAAGTCCAGTCTTTCGGAAAGGGGTAGCGAGCGATCATCGGCGGCACACCCTCCACCCTCCACCCTCCACCCTGCACTGCTCTCCGCCCGGCGTCTACGATAAAGCCGCCCCGCTCGAAGGCGGCGATCCCGATCCCTGACCGACGTCCTCTGCCCATTACGCCTGCCAACTCCCGAACATCAGCGTCGACAGAGAACAGGCGAGCCAGCGCAGCAGCGACGCTCAAGGCCAGTTGCGTTCCTGAGCCCAAGCCGATATGGGCAGGGATCGTTGTCTTGACGGAGATATGTACCGTTTGGCGAATGTTGTAGTGACTGAGGAATTGGCGCGCGAGCGCAAGGACTCGGTCCCTCTCTGTCCCTGTGACCGAGAGGCGATTTGCCGGCATCGCCTCGAGCATGATCGAGGGTTCGTCGATCGCCAGCCCGATACTCCCAAACTGTCGACCCGATGAGCCGTCGGGGTCGATGAATCCGAAGTGAAGCCTGGCATGGGCTTTGACCGTTACCTTCATCACTATTGCCGCTCGACGTAATTTTGGAGGTATTGCATCGCCTGGGCTTCCTGCTCCCCCCCGGTTTTCTGCACAATCTCAGCCAGGCGGCGATACTCCTGAAGGATCGTTTCCACACCCAGGAACCGGACCCGAGTGGCCAGGATCGCCGCCTCAATAATCGCATTCTTCGCCCGGTTGAACCCGATGAATTCCCGCAGGACGCCTTTCTTGATGATTTTACAGCGAAAGGTTGCGCGCGGGGAGGTGGTATCGGCGTGCATGACCGAACACTCGTAATAAGAGCAGGCGTCGGTCAGGACACGGCCGGGAACCAGCTCGGCCGGAAACGCAGGAAACTGAGGGCTGGAGATGGCGCTTTCGGCGAATAGGCGGATCGAGTCGGTCAGATTGACGACAGCAGCCCCGGTGGCGACAAGATTCCGATAGGTGGCTGAATCTGTATAGGGGCGGATAAGGATCTCCCCTTCCCTGATGGCGACCCCCATCGGGGCACAATTCGCCTCTCCCTCCTCATTCAACGTTGTGACGATACTCTCAATAATCATTATCCTGTCCCGAGATACCCCCATTTGAGATCGTCTTCCTGGATATATTTTTTTCCGAGCAGCATTGCTATCCGCGCCTTCATCAGCTCGCGACCCAGGTAAAAGGCGTGACCGACCGGTTCCTGGCCGAGGTGCGCCGTAAGCTGGTCGAAGATCCGGCGGATGTCGGTCTCCTTGATGAAGAGATCGCGATTGAACACATAGATGGCCTCCCGGTCCGCAAAGATCCTGAAGTTCTGGTCCGTCACCATCGGCTGCATCTCCCTCAGTTCTGCTTCGGATGGGCAATCGATCCGTCGGTCCTTGATGGTGAGCAGGCCGTCGTCGATATCTTTCGGCAGCACCCCCCGCTGCCGGGCGTAATACATCAGCCGCCGAGCCAGGTCCAACTCGCGGACGGAGCCCCTGGCCCACGAGGCCACCTCGGTGGTAAGCACATATCGGATCTGCAGCTCCGACATCACCCCTGCGAGGAGCGCATTGATCCCCGTGCTGTCGGCATCGGTCAACTCGGTGATGTTTCCCACCCCCATGAGGATCTCGGCCTGCGGGAAGCGGCGTCTCGCCTCGGTGTAGCGGGCGAGCGATTCGGCGAAACCGAAGCCGATCGGCGCGAGAATGGGATCGATGAGGTATTGCGTGCTGCTCAGGCGCTCCACGGCTTCGATGTTCGCCGCCAGGGAATCCAGCCCCTTGCCGAAATCGGGGATAATCACCGGGGTGCACTGTAGATCCGGGGCAAGCTGCAGGTTCAGAGCGTTCAGGCTCAGGAGCAATTCGGCGCCGGCCTTGTCGGCGGCAAGAATCTCCTGCGGATCAAAGCTGTCGATGCTGACGCGGAACCCTTCAGACCGAAGTGCCGAGACAATCTCACCGACATTACCGGCCGGTCGCGCCGGGATACAGCCGACATCGATGATATCCGCGCCGCAGGCTGCGTAGTAGCGGGCCTTGCGGAGGATCTCCTCGATCGGCAGGGTGGGGGCGTCGTTGATCTCGGCCAGGATGGTCAGATCATGCCCGCCATACCCCTCCCGTTTCTTCTCGACACCGAAGTAGTAGGGGATATCACGCAGATCCTTCGGCCCCTTTTCGACCTTTACGCCCAACGCCTGCTCCAACTCGCCAGGTTCCACACGGCAGAGTCCGGGGATCATCAGCAGGTCACAGGATGGTGAGCGGAGCGCATGGAGGATGAAGGGCTGGGTCATCAGGGCGGCCACGCTGATCTTGAGGACGGCCACCTCGTGGTCGAAGTCGGCCTGCATGCCTGCCAGCGTTTCTTTCAGGGCACGCTCTGCCAGCTTGCCGGTAATGAAGAGGATCTTCATGCGCCCGCCGCATTCCGTCGTCACACCCAGAGGCCGCCGTGGACGTGAAGGACCGCCCCTGTCACATATCGCGCCTTCTCGGATGCCAGAAAACTCACCGCCTCGGCGATATCGTCGGGAGCGCCCAATCGACCGAGGGGGACCATCCCGGCCCAGGCCGCCTTGTCCTCAGCCTGATACCCGCCATAGGTCTCGGTCTCGATGAAACCGGGGTTGATGGCGTTGACCCTGATGCCCCAAGGCGCTTCGGATCGCGCCAACGACCTGGTCAACATAATCACGCCGGCCTTGGCGATGTAGTAGGCCGGGGCCTCAAAGACCCCGATCGGCGAATGCTCCACATTGAGCGCCCCGATGTTGATGATGCTGCCGCCGCGCCGCTCTCGCATAACCCGCAGGGCCGCCCTGCTGCAATAAAAGGTGCTGCTCAGGTTACTGTCCAGCGTTCGTCGCCACTCGTCGTCGGTAGTGTCATATAACGTCCGCGTAAGAAACGGACCAACGTTGTTGACCAGGAGATCAAGGGGGCCAAGTTGGCTGACCGCCGTCTCGATGAGACGGGACGCGCCGGCGGAGACGGAGACATCCGCTTTCACAGCCACGGCCTTCACAGGCAGACCCTCGAACTCCAGAAGGGCCGATTGGGCCGTCTCGTCGTCGGCATGATAGTTCAGGACGACGTTGTACCCGTCCTGGGCAAGGCGGCAGGCAATCGCCTTGCCGATCCCTTTCGTGCCGCCGGTAATCACCGCAACCCGTCGTGACTGCATTCGCTTAATCCCTTTGGCAGGAAAAGCAATTAGCTGTCAACTTCGGACAAACCCCCCTCGCCCCCCTTTCAATAAAGGGGGGTTACGTATGCCGTGGTGCGACCGCGACATCCGTCCTCTGCCCCTTGAAACCGTATCTTAAGCCCGCCCTGCTGAAACTTCAAGGCGAATCCATCCTTGCGTGTGCGGACAGTGCCATGACCTGCGCCATCAGAATTACTTGACTAATTTTGGGTGGGATGTAGAATAAGTTACCCGACAGATTGGGCGGTTAGCTCAGTCGGGAGAGCGCCGCCTTCACACGGCGGAGGTCACTGGTTCGATCCCAGTACCGCCCACCATGATTCCCCTGCCGTCCAGCAGGGGTTTTTTATTTACCCTGACCATTGCAGCTTGACATCAGTGGACTCGTTCGGTAGGCTCCGGTTTACCTCAGCCTCTCATTGCATGTAAGAATCAATCGCCATCGGGAGAAGCATGGAAGCCGGACAATCTGGTGATGTGACAGCGCGGGTGCGATGGATCGGCGAGCGGGTACTCGCCGGAGGGACGCCGACGTTTGAGGAGGCCGTCGAGCTCTTCGAACGGCCCGATTACGACGTCCATGAGCTGTTTCAGACAGCAAATCGCCTCCGGATGAATCGATTCGGCAACCGGATACATCTGTGCGGCATCGTCAACGCGAAGAGCGGCGGCTGCCCCGAGGACTGTAGCTTCTGCAGCCAGTCTTCCCGCCAGGCCGCCGAGATCGCGCGATATAGCGTAATCGCACCCGACGAGATGGTTGTGGCCGCCAGGCGGGCGCGCGGGTACGGCGCCTGGGCGCTTGGCGTAGTGACCGCAGGTCGGGGCTACGATGCGACTTCTGAAGATTTTCGGCAGCTCGTCGAGGGGATTCGGGCTATTTCGCGGGATGGCTCGGCAGAAGCACACGCCTCCCTCGGGATTATGGGCGACGAGGAGTTCCGACAGCTTAAAACGGCCGGCCTCACGACGTTCAATCACAACCTGGAGACCGGCCGTTCCTACTTTCCGAACGTCTGTACGACCCACACCTATGACGAGCGGGTCGCGACCATTAAAGCAGCCAAGGCGGCCGGGATCAGGGCGTGCAGCGGCGGGGTCTTCGGCATGGGTGAGGCCCCCAGACATCGCGCCGAACTGGCCTTTGCCCTGAAAGAGCTGGACGTGGACGAGGTTCCCCTGAATTTTCTGATCGCTGTCGATGGCACCAGTCTGGCGAATATCGCCCCGCTCTCACCGCTTGAGATCCTGAAGGTGATCGCGCTGTTTCGCTGGATCCTTCCGACTAAGAACATCTTCATCTGCGCCGGCCGGCAGCATCTGGGCGAATTGCACCCGATGATCTTTTTTGCCGGCGCAAGCGGAATCATGGTGGGCGACTTTCTGACCACCAGGAACCGAAGCGTAAGCGACGACCTCAAGATGTTTCATGATCTGGGGCTTGATTGTGGCGAGTCGTTGCTCGCTCCGAAACGCCACGCCCCCACCGCTTCGACAGGCCTCACCACAGGCGCTGCACTCTGACCCTTGCCATGGCCTCACGCAGCCGGCGGCTTCAGCAGGACGATAAACGCTACGTTTGGCACCCGTTCACCCAGATGCAGGACTGGCTGCAGGAGCGCCACCCGATCATCGAACGGGGCGAGGGGAGTACCCTCATTGACGTGGATGGGCGTTCCTACCTGGACGGCGTCTCCTCTCTGTGGGTGACGGTCCATGGCCACCGCAACGCAGTCATCGATCAAGCCATCCGTACCCAACTCGGAAAGATCGCGCATACGACCTTCCTGGGGCTTTCGCACCCGCTCGCCATTGACCTGGCCAGGGCGCTCGTCCGGATCGCCCCGAAAGGGCTCACCAAGGTGTTTTACTCCGACAACGGCTCGACTGCCGTCGAGATCGCGCTCAAGATGGCGTTTCAGTACTGGCAGCAGCGAGGCGGAGCGTTTCGCCGTAAGAGGCGGTTCATCGCCCTGGAAGAAGCGTATCACGGCGACACCCTGGGCGCGGTGAGCGTAGGCGGGATCGATCTGTTCCATCAGCTTTATCGGCCGCTCCTGTTCCCGATTCGGCGGATTCCGTCGCCGTATCGGGCGCCATGGGACCGCCGCCGTCGGCCCGACCCGCTTGTGCGACTGGGGTCGATGCTGGCGCGGCATCACGATCAGACGGCGGGTCTGGTGATGGAGCCGCTGATGCAGGGCGCGGCCGGCATGCTGCCGTCGCCGCCGGGCTTCCTCAAGGCCGTGCGATCGCTCTGCTCACAGTACAATGTGCTGCTGATCCTGGATGAGGTCGCCACCGGCTTCGGCCGGACCGGGACGATGTTTGCCTGCGAACAGGAAGGGGTGGCGCCGGACCTGCTCTGTCTGGCGAAAGGGCTGACCGGAGGGTACCTGCCGCTGGCGGCCACGCTTGCGACACAGCAGATCTTTGACGGCTTTTACGCCCCGTATGGGGAGAAGAAGAGCTTCTTTCACGGTCATAGCTACACCGCGAACCCGCTGGCGTGCGCTGCCGCCCTCGCGAACCTGCAGTGCTTTCGGCGGGAGCGGACGCTCGAGCGGTTGCAGCCCAGGATCGCCTTCCTGCGTCGGGAACTGGAATCGCTGCGATTGCTGCCGCACGTGGGCGACATCCGACAGGTGGGGTTCATGGTGGGGATAGAGTTGATGCAGGATCCGGCACGGGGTGAACCGTACCCGTACGAGGCTAAGATCGGGATTCGGACGATCCTCGACGCGAGGCGTCGAGGGCTCATCATCCGGCCGTTGGGCAACGTCATTGTCCTGATGCCGCCCCTGTCGATCTCCCGCACCGACCTGCGCAGGATGGTTCGCATTGTCGGTGACTCCATCAGGGCGGCAACGGAGTAACCTCCATGCGCTTGCTGCCGTACCACGGAATACAAAACCCCCTTGTATCCCCCTTTGCGAAAGGGGGGTTAGGGGGGTTTTCGAGGCTGAAGGCTCAGTGCTGAATGCTACTTTCTGAAGAATCCATCGGTCTATTCGTCACCGGGACCGATACCGGCGTCGGGAAGACGCTGATTACGGCCGGGCTCGCGTATGCCCTGCAGACTCATGGGATCGATGTCGGGGTGATGAAGCCGGTCGAGACCGGTTGCCCCATCCGGGGTGGCCGGGTGCGACCGCCGGATGCCTTCGCGCTGCGTGAGGCGGCAGGATCGCGGGACGCCCTGGACCTGGTCAACCCCTATCGCTTCCGTGAGCCCGTGGCCCCGATGGTTGCGGCCGAGCGGTCGGGACGACGCATCGATGTCGAGCAGTTGCTGGAGCGATTCGGTCGTCTCGCCGATCGACATACCATGATGTTGGTCGAGGGTGCCGGCGGCCTCTTGGTTCCCATCACCGAACAGGTATCGTTCCTCGATCTTGCGGCCCGGCTGCGCCTTCCCCTCCTCGTCGTTATCGGGTCCAGGCTCGGCGCGCTGAACCATGCCAGGCTCACGGTCGAGGCCGCCCTTGCCGCCCGTGTCCCGGTGGCCGCGGCCGTCGTGAATCGCACGACCGCCGAACGATCGCCGGCCCGGATCACCAACCTTGCGGCCCTCCGCCGCCTCCTGCCGGTCCCGATCCTTGGCGAGATCCCGCGCCTGTCCGATCTCAGGGGACACGCGCTCTGGCGCAGTCCTATCCTGCAGCGCATTCTCACGTCATATCTCAAAGATCTCTTTCCGGAACTGATGAGGAGGTGAACCAGTGTTCATCGTACGCCGATCCGCACTGCTTACGCTGCCGCTGCTATCTCTCTTGTTCCTGACCTCGTGTACGCTCTTTGGTCAAGGGCCGCGCATCTGGGAGGATCCGTCCGGCGAGAAGGGGCTGGCGTCGTGGTATGGTCATCCGTACCATGGTCGCCGTACCAGTAATGGCGAGGTCTACGATATGTATCAATTGACGGCGGCCCACCGCGAGATCCCGCTCGGAAGCTGGGTGGAGGTGATTAATCTCACCAACGGTCGTTCTCTCACGGTCCGGGTCAACGATCGCGGGCCGTTTGTGGACGGCCGAATTATCGATCTGTCGTATGCCTCGGCCCAGTTGCTCGGGGTGGTGGGACCTGGCGTGGCGCCGGTGAGGGTTCGACTGATTCAAGCGCCGCCGCAGGCTCCAGGTCCGGCTCGCTATTCGGTGCAGGTCGCCTCATTTGTCACAGAGTCGAACGCCCTTGCGCTGAAGGCCGAGCTGGAGCAGAAGGTCTCAGATGTTCGCATGGTGAAGGCCCTGATCGGCGGAGAGGTCTACTATCGGATCCAGGTCGGACAGCTCGGCTCTCGCGCTGAGGCCAGGGCGGCCGCGGAACGGCTGGCGTCGCTGGGCTATCGCGTCCTGATCACGGATTTTGACGAGCGGCCCTGAGCAGTTCTGCCGTCATGTGTGTCGGTATACCAGTTTCCGCTCTTGCACCGTTCCCCTCTGATCAATTCATGGTCGATCGGTATGCCGAACCGATGTAGCGTATCGAAAAATTCCTTGTCTTATCGTAAATATAGGAGATAATATCTGTTGTATGGTAGCGTATAAAGTGAAATAGAATTCAGCCTGCTCTAACGGACGGAATACAGGTGAATCGCCAGGCTACGCGTCAGGAGGTATCGCTGTTGCGAGATCCGTCGCGGTGGATCGGCCTTCGCACCCGCCTGTTGCTGCTCATCCTCTTAGCGATCGGGCCGGCATTGGGCCTTGCGCTCTACACGGGCCTGCAACATCGCCGGATGGCCGCCGTTCAGGCTCAACAAGAGGCGCTGCGGCTGGCGCGGATCGCCGTCGGCGACCACGAACGACTGATACAGGGGGCGCAGCAACTTCTCATCGCGCTGTCGTCGCTGCCCGTAGTCCGCGCGTATGATGCTCGCGCGTGTCACGCGTACTTTGCCGCTCTCCTGAAACAGTATCCTCGGTATGCCAACCTGGGTGTGGTGACGGCCGACGGCGATGTTGTGTGCAGCGCGCTGCCACTGTCGGGCCCCATTAATCTCGCCGATCGGGCGTATGTTCGGCGCGCCGTGGAGACCCGCGCCTTCGCCGTCGGCGACTACCAGATCGGCCATATCACCGGTAAAGCTACGATCAATTTCGGCTATCCCATCCCTGACGACGTCGGACCTATCCGGGCGGTGGTCTTCGCCGCGTTGGATTTGGCCTGGTTGAACCGGCCGGCTGCCGACGCTCGGTTGCCGGCGGGTTCGGTGCTGAACGTGATCGACCGCAACGGCACAATCGTAGTCCGTTATCCGGACCCGGAACGGTGGATCGGGCGGCTCGCGGTGGACACGCCCATCGCCAGGACCGTTCTTGCCGTCGGTGAGGGCGCGACTGAGACGTCCGGTGTGGACGGTATTGTACGTCTCTACGGGTTCGCCCCCCTGCGCGGCGCGCTGCACGGGCCGGAACTGTACGTGCAGATCGGCATTCCAACGTCGACAGCCTATGCTGAAGCCGATCGGCTGCTGGCGCGTAACCTCATCGGGCTCGGGCTTGCGGGCGTACTGGCGCTTGCGGCGGCGTGGATGTTCGGCGACCGATTCATCCTGCGCGGGGTAAGGGCCCTGGTATATGGGACCGAGCGACTGAAGGCGGGCGACCTGACCGGCCGGATCGAGGTGACCGGACGCGACGAACTCGGCACCCTGGCGGTCAGGTTTAACGAGATGGCGGACGGTCTGCAAGAGGCTCATGACCGGCTTGCGGCGGACGTCAGGGAATTGGGGTATCGCGCGCAGGAACTCGGCCTTCTTCGGGAGATTGACCTGATGATGTTAGCCGAGACGCCTCTGCGGGACCTGCTTTCGAAGGCTGTTGAGGCGTTCGCTCGGCTGGCAGACGCGCAGACGTGCGTTTTGGTCACTGCCGACCCGAAGAGCGGAGAGCTGACGCCGGTTGCGAATTGGGGGCCGGACCTGGAGGCGATCCGGCAATACTTCGCAACCTTTCGGCCGCGAGCCGGAGAGGAAGGCGGTTCTCTTGGGAGAGCGATCGCCACGCGGAAGGCCGTCACGACCCCGGACGTGGCCTCCGATCCTTCGATGGAGCGGTATCGCGATGCCGCGTTGGCCCTTGGTATCCGCGCGATTCTCGTGGTGCCGTTGGTCGCAGATCAGCACGTGTTGGGGGCCGCAGGGATCGGCTACCCGACAGTCCGGCGCTTCTCAGAGACGGAGGTCCGGTCGATGGAGGGCTTTGCGAGCCAGCTTGCCGTGGCGTTGGAACAGACCCGCCTTCGGGAGGAAGCGAAGGATCGCCGAGGCCTGGAGGAGGCGCTCTATGCGAGCCGGCAGTTGTTCCAGGCGGTCGTGCAGTCGACCCCAGACGCAGTTATTGTCGCCGACGGCAGTACTCGCATCGTGGCGTGCAACGCAGGTGCCCAGCGCCTCTTCGGCTATACTGAAGGAGAGTTGCAGGGTATGCCGGTCATGGCTCTGGTGCCCGAACGATACCGGGAGACGCACCGACAGGGACTGGACCGGTTCGAAGTAACGGGCGAGGCCCGTGTGATCGGCAGAACGATCGAGGTTGACGCGCTGCGGAAGGACGGCAGCGACGTACCGGTGGAGTTGTCTCTTGCCGGTTGGAAGACAGGAGACCGGGTGTTCTACAGCGCTATCCTACACGATATCACTGAGCGCAAACAGTATACGACACACCTGGAACAGACGGTTCAGGAGAAAACGCGGACGCTGCGAGCGGCTAATCAACAGCTCGAAGCCGCGTCCCGACACAAGTCGGAGTTTCTGGCTAACATGTCGCATGAATTCCGGACGCCGCTCAACTCGATCATCGGCTTTTCCGACATCCTCAGAGACCCGGCCTTCGGCCCTTTGACCGAGAAGCAGGCCCGATTTGCGCAGAATATTCAGGTGAGCGGGCAGCACCTGTTGTCGCTGATCAATGACCTGCTGGACCTGTCAAAGGTGGAGGCCGGTAAGATCGACTTGCATCCCGAGCCCTTCGAGTGCCGAGAGGCCATACGCGCCGCCTTGGCGGAAGTCCAGCCCCAGGCCGACCTCAAACAGCTTGAGTTGACGCCGCAGACGGATGAGGCACCGTCCACGATCATCGCCGATCCCGTCCGCTTCAAGCAGATCCTGTTGAACCTCCTCTCCAACGCCGTCAAGTTTACGCCGGAAGGCGGACGAATCACCGTGACCGTGCGACGCGCCGCGCGACAGGAAGAAGGCGACACGAGTCAGGGGGCGGCAGGCCAGGGCCTGGAGATCCTACACTCCACACCCCACACCCCACACCCTTGCGATGTCCTGGAAATCGCCGTTGCCGATACCGGAATCGGAATTAAGCCGGACGACCTACCAAGGCTGTTCCAGGAGTTCACCCGCCTTGATGCGGCGATCGCCAAGCGGACGAAGGGTACCGGGCTCGGCCTCGCCCTGACGAAGCGACTCGTCGAGCTGCACGGGGGAGAGATCGCTGCTGTCTCGGACGGCGAAGGACGGGGCAGCACCTTCACGGTTCGGCTTCCCATTACCCCTACCAACCATCACCCTCTCCAATAGACGTTCACGCCGACGGTTCCAGGACGGTACAGTATATACAACACGTGTGCTCGGAGAAGACGACGCGCAGGGGTTGGCGCTTGATCTTTTGCCGGCCGTCAGGTATGATCCTTATAAAGTAGAGAATAGCACTGAACACTTGTAAGAGTGAGATGTAGCCATGCGAACCCGCGAGATCTCTTCAAAGCTGCCACGGCTGCTTGTTGTCGACGACAACGCGCAGAACATTGAACTGCTGACGGCCCTGATGGAGGCCGAAGGATATGAGGTGATCTCGGCCGCTGACGGTCTGGAGGCTCTGACTCATGTGGCTGCCGCCCCTCCGGACCTGATTCTGCTGGATATCATGATGCCGAAGCTGGATGGCTATGCAGTCTGCCGACGTCTCAAAGAGGAGGCGGCCACCCGCCTGGTGCCTATCGTGCTGCTTACGGCTCTTGGGGCGGAAGAAGCCCGGATTCGAGGAATCGAGGCGGGGGCCGACGACTTTATTACGAAGCCGTTCAGCCGGACAGAGCTGAAGGCCCGCATCCGCTCGCTGCTCCGGCTCAAGAGCTTTACCGACGAGTTGGAGCACGCCGAAACCATGCTGCTTGCGCTGGGCCGAACCGTCGAGGCGAGGGACCCGTACACCCAGGGCCACTGCGAGCAGTTGGCGGCCTACTCGGTCGCCCTTGGGCGGAAGCTAGGCCTGCCACTGGAGGAGTTGACGGCCCTGGATAGAGGCGGATTCTTGCACGACCTTGGTAAAATCGGGATTCCGGATGCGATTCTCTTGAAACCAGGCGGCCTCAGCGAGGCAGAGTGGGTGATCATGCGCGAGCACCCGGTGATCGGCGAGCGGATCTGCCTGTCGCTGCGATCGCTCCAGCGGGTTCTGCCGATCATCCGCCATCACCACGAGCGGTGGGATGGCAGCGGCTACCCGGACGGCCTGAAGGGCGAGGCGATTCCGATCACAGCACGCATCTTGCAAACCGTGGATATCTATGATGCAATGAGGACGGCCCGTCCATACAAGCCCGCCATGTCGCCTGAAGCTGCGTGCAATACCCTCCGGGATGAGGTGGCGCGAGGTTGGCGGGATCCGCACATTGTGTGTCCGTTCATCGAGCTGATCGAACGCGGAGAGCTGCCGGATCGGAAGTAGGCGGACCCTGAGGATATAGGTGCCAGCGCTCTACGACCACAGAGACAAGCCTGGATGTAAGTACATATGTTGTCCATCAAGAACTGGAGCATCAGCACGCGGCTGCTGCTCGCCTTTCTCCTGGTCCTGGCTCCCTTTGTGGGGTTTGTCAGTATTGCCGGGCTGCATTTCGGCGCCATCATGCACTCCTATATACGGATCCAGGAGGATGCGACAGTCGATCTGAAGCGGACATCCGACGTAATGGCGGCTGCCGATGGTCTCCTGCTGGCAACTGAAGACTATCTCGCCAGTCGAGGTTCGCAGGAGCAGCAGCGGGTTATCGGATACGTGACGCATCTTCATGAGGCCTTCAGGATTCTGGGAACCACGCGATTTGAGGGCGCCGACGAGCGGCGATTGTTCGATGCAGCGAAAGACATGGCGCCTCGCATGGAAGTGCTCGGACGGGAAATCGTAGAGCCTGCGCCCTTCCCGTACACTCGTGAGATATCCGCCAAGGTGGCCAGACTGACGAAGGTGCACGATCACGTCGATACGACGTTACATCAGCTTATGGACATCCACATACGCGAAATCGATGACGCGATGCGACACGTTTCCGATGTGGGCCGCCAGGTGATATTTGTCACGTTCGTTACATTGGCTGTCAGTGCGTTGGGGGCCGTCACCATCAGCGTTCCATTGGCGCACTGGCTGAGCCGACCCATCCGAGCCATCGCGCAGGGGAGTCGTCGGCTGGCTGAGGGCGACCTGTCTCAACGGGTGGAGACGACCGGTGGAGGGGAGCTCGGAGAGGCGGCTCAGGCCTTTAACGAGATGGCGCAACGGCTGGAACGATCGGCCATCGAGAATACCGCGCTCTACGGCGCAGCGCGCCAGCGCGCCGAACGGATTGCGGCCGTCAATCGCCTGACCAAGATCATCAGCGCCTCCCTCGATATCGGCGCGGTCTATGAGACCTTTGCCGCGGAGTTGAAACGGTTCATCCCGTACGCGCGGATGGGGATTGTGATAGCTGAGAAGTCGGGCGTGCGATTTGCGCTCTTTCAACTTGTCGGCCACCGACTGAATGCGGTGCCGATTGGGATGGTCTGGTCGAACGTGAGAGGGACCGGCATTGAGTGGGTGATGTCCCACAGACGGCCTCATTTTGAACGGGATCTTGCAAAGGCGCGACGATTTGTCGAAGATGGAGCCCTGCTGAAAGAAGGGGTCCGCTCCACCGTTCGTCTGCCCCTCATCGCAACAGGACAGGTCATCGGTGTCCTCTTTCTTGATGATGTCGAGCCCGATCGTTACAGCGAGCATGATCTTGAACTGCTTATTCCTCTTGGGGAGCAGTTGGCGATTGCCATCGAAAACTCCCGGCTGCATAGCGAGATGGAACGAAAGGTGGAGGAGCGAACCGAGACGCTTCGGGAGACGCAGGCTCAGCTCATCCAGTCCGGTAAGTTGGCGGCGGTAGGGACGCTGGCGGCCGGAGTGGCCCACGAACTGAACCAGCCCCTGATGATTATCCGGGGCTACGCCCAGGAGCTGCTGACCGACGAGCGGGTAGCCTCCGAGGAGATCCGTGATGACCTGCGGCGGATTGAGGCACAGACGACCCGAATGGCGGCCATCATCAACCACCTTCGCGACTTCTCGCGCGAGTCGAAGGGCAGGCGAGAGGTCACAGACCTGAACCGGTTGGTGAGAGAAGCGCTGGCCTTCCTCGGTCAGCAGCTCAAAGCTCACGATGTCGTCGTCGTTCAGGAGCTCGACCCTGCGCTGCCGACGGTCTGGGTCGATCCGTTGCAGATCGAACAGGTACTTTTGAATCTGATCACCAACGCGCGGGACGCTATGGAGTCGACCGGGATGGGGGCGATCACCATCCGGACCGATGTCGTATCCGGTAGCCGGGTGGCGCTGAGCGTGACCGATACCGGTCCCGGCATCCCTGAAGAGATTCGGACCAGAATCTTTGATCCCTTCTTTACGACGAAAGAGGTCGGCAAGGGAACGGGTCTCGGTCTGAGCATCTGTCATGGTATTATCGAGGAGCATGGGGGGGCGTTAATAATGGAGAGCTCGGTGGCCGACGGACGGGGCGCCCGATTTACCATGATCTTACCCCAGGCCGTCCTGGATGAGACGACAGGCGAGCGGACATGACGGGCGCACGTATTTTGCTGGTCGATGACGAGCCGGAGATTCGCAGATTACTTTCGCGTCATCTCCAGCGGCTGGGGTATACGGTGCGGGAGGCTGGGGATGGCGAGGAGGCCGTGGCGGCGGCGACGGCGGAGATTCCGGATGTCGTGATCACCGATATGTCTATGCCTCGCCTGGACGGTCTGGAGTTGCTTGAGAGGCTTCGAAGTATGGATCCCGGTCTTCCTGTTATCGTGCTGACCGGGCACGGGTCGATCGAGAACGTCATTGCCGCGATGCGGCGGGGGGCGGCCTTTGATTATCTGCTCAAGCCGCTCCAGGACCTTACCGTGCTGGAGGTGTCGGTTGCCAGGGCCTTTGAGATCAGGAAGCTGCGCGCCCAGGCCCGCGAGGCGTTTCAGGTCGGCGCCATCCGGGAGTTGGCGGTGACTGCGAGCGACAGGATCCTGAATCCTCTGAACATCATCAGTCTGAGTGTGGAGCGGCTGACCCGCAACGGGATGACGGCAGAGGCTAAGGCCAAAGCGGTCGCGAACATCGAGACGGCTGTCGAGACTATTACCAAGGTTGTCCGGCAGATGCGTGCGGTGGCGCGATATACGCCTCGCGAGGTCGTCCCGGGTCTGCGGGAGATCGATCTTGATCGAGCCGCCGGAGACGAGAAGCGCGAGAAGAACGACGAGTCGTTGCCGCCGACATGATGCTTGAGACTTGCGTGAACACCTTCGCGGTGCGCTCGCCTTTCTATCAGAAGGCATAATGCAAGGGAGCGACGATGATGCTCAAGGCGGTGATCTTTGATGCCGGCAACACCATCATGCTGGTCAACTACGGTGTGGTCGTGGAGGCATTGGCGGCCGAAGGCTGGGATGTGGAGGAGGCGGCGGTGCGAGAGGCGGAGTATCGCGCTCGGGTGCGCCTCGATCAGATCCTGGCCCGGCGCAACTCCACCGAAGCGCCGCAGATCTTCCAGACGTATATGCGCTTTGTCTGCGAAGGCATTGGCATGTCGTGGGGAGTGGCCGCTGAGCAGGCGCTACGTCGGCTCGCCGAGTACCATCGAGCGTATAATCTCTGGAATCAACCGAATCCTCAGGCCTCTGCTGTGCTTCAGACGTTGCACGATCGCGGGCTCACGCTGGGCATGATCTCAAATTCGAACGGATGGGTCGAGCGGCTTGTGACGGAAAGCGGACTTCGCCCTTACTTTCACTTCGTACTGGACTCGCGGCTGGTTGGGGTAGAAAAGCCTGATCCTAGGATCTTTCAGATCGCGCTGGATCGGGTCGGGATCGGTTCCGCCGAGGCGCTCTACATCGGCGACCTGTACTCCATTGATGTCGTAGGACCGAGAGCGGCGGGGATGCGCGCGATCCTGCTCGATCCTGCCGGTCTGTGGGATCAGGTGGACTGCCAAAAGGCGCGCGACCTATCGGAAGCGGCCGACCTGGTTCTGATGCAGCTTTCGTAACCTGCGCCTTATCCCGAGCAGCCCACCGCGCTTCTCACCCTTCCTGTTCGTTAAACAAGAAGCGCCGCGTATGGGGAGCCACGGTGGTTCCGGCGGTTGCAAGATCGCGCCGAAGCCTCGCCAGGTCGTCCGGCATATCGACGTCGAACCAGGACGGGAGCATCGCAACCTGCAACTGTTGCGTCGCCGCGCGCCGGAGTGTGTCGGTCAGGACTGTCGGGCCGCTCCAGGGGATGTTATCGAAGAGTGCACGGCAGGGGCGCTTGAGACCGATAAGGTAATAGCCTCCATCCTCCGCCGGGCCGAGTACGAGGTCTGTTGTTCCGCTCTGCAGTCGCGCGATGGCATCCAGCAGGTAGGACGTGGGCAGGGTCGGGCTGTCGCTGTCGATGAGAAGAGTCGCCGGATGGCCCCGTTCCAGCAGGATCGCTGAGAGTCGGTGAAGTCGGTCTCCGAGAGTTGAACCCGCCTGCGGAATCAGCGTAAAACTTTCCGGTAACATGGCGAGCATCGACAGCCTTGCCTCGATGGGTGTGTAGGCCAGGTACGGATCGATGTCTGGGATCCCGGCGACCTGCTGCAGCTTATCCAGTAAAAAACACCGATACAGCTCCGCCGCGCGCTCATGGCTTAACGGCGGGACAAGACGTGTCTTAACCCGTCCCGCCTCAGGCACTCTGGCCATCACCGCAATCGCATATCGTCGCATACGGCAAGCGTATCGGACCCCCTTCCGCTTGTCAACCACCTTCAGGCGGTAACGAGCGCCTGTAGGCCGCTGTGAGGCCATAGTGGGCGGCGCCGATCAGGGGTGCACGCAGGTTTAATGCGACCTTCACCTCGATTGACCGGAGCAGGTCGGCGAAGCGTCCCTTGTCGGCGAAGGCGCGGGTGAACGCACTGCGTAGGGGTGCGTGGTCATGTGCCCCTGCAAGGATCTTCGGCGCGATCCCTCCCCCGACATACACCCCACCGATGGCGAATGCCTTCAGGGTCAGATTGCCCGCCTCCGATCCGTACATAGAGACGAACAGATCAAGCGCTTTCGTGCAGAGCGGGTCGTCCCCTGCCAGCCCGATCTCAGAGATCACCGCGCCTGCGTCATCCTCTGCAATGCGCGTCCGAAGCCACTCCGGCTCTCGGGCTATGCCGCTGTCCCGGAGGAACCGATAGATGTTGAAGAGCCCCGGACCAGACAGCAGTCGCTCGTAACTCACGTGACCGAATTCCCGCTGGAGATAGCGCAGCAGGTCGACCTCGATGTCGCTGCGTGGGGCGAAATCAGCGTGTCCTCCCTCGGTGGCCATTGGATGATAACGCTTCCCGTCCCAGTAGAGGATCGCCTCCCCCAAACCCGTGCCGGCCGCGATGACGGCGATATTACCCTTGCGCGGGGAACCCGGCTGAAGCACACACAGGTCGGTCGGCTCGAGATGCAGCATCCCGTAGGCTGTTGCTTCCAGATCGTTCAGGAGCTTCACTCGCGGAACGCGAAGGGCTTCCGCGAGGCTGCGCTCATCCAACTCCCAGGGAAGATTTGTCGCGTTACTCTTTCCTCCGATCACCGGTCCGGCCACCCCGAAGCAGGCCACGCTGAGTGACGCGGCAGGCCCAGGGCCCATGAACTGGTTGAGGACCTCTTCGAGCGAGTTGTAATGTTGGCTGGGGAACGTTTCTTCGCGGATGGCGTGCAGCCGGTTACCGGCCTCTCCAAACAGGCCGATAACGGTCTTCGTCCCCCCGATGTCGCCGGCCAAGATCATGGGGTTTTCTCGGCGAGCCGACTGGCGGCGGCCTGGTCGACCAACCAAACCAACCGGCCTGCTACCGGCCGGATAAGTTGGGCCGGCAATCGTTCTGTGTCTGACGGCCCTTCGAGGATCGCTTGGAGCGCCATGGCCTTCTCAATCCCAGAGACCAGAAACAGGATCATTGTTGCTCGATTGAGGATGGGTATCGTGAGCGTCAAGCGATCCGCCTTCAGTTCGGGGATGTAGTTGGCCGCCACCCACCGTTTAGTCGCTCGAAGCGCCGGGGTATGCGGGAACAGCGAGGCGGTATGACCGTCAGTCCCCAATCCCAGAAGAATAAGGTCGAACGCAGGCGGCTCATCTGGTGACTGCGTGGCGAACGTTCTGGCGATGTCAGTGTCATACTCGCCGGCCGCCGCATCCAAGTCTGCTCGCTCGGCCTGCATCCGGTGGATCTGATCTTCCGGAATCGGAACGCGACTGAGCAGAGTAGCCCTGGCCATGCCAAAGTTTGAGTCCGGGTGCTCCGGCGGCACCGCTCGCTCATCCGTCCAAAAGAGGTGGGTCTCCCGCCATGGTAGGCGAGTGCGGTACGGGTCAGCCGCCAGGAGCGAGTACAGGCGTTTCGGAGTCGAGCCACCTGCCAGGGCAATGGTAAAGCGGCCACAACGGGCCACCGCTTCCTCGGCGATTGCGCCGACCCGCTTTGCGGCCTCCTGAGCGAGAGCAGCCGGATTGGCTACCACCAGCAGGCCGCCCACATGCCCTATGGTCATCCCGCTCTTCATTCCTTCTATGATTTCCTTGATGTCATCACTTGCGAGAAGATTACGGGTTGACCCACTGCCGACCGTCGGCCCCGATGAAGCGGTCGGCTTCTTTTGGACCCCAGTTGCCGGCGGGATAATACGCCAGGCCGGAGCGGTCGGCGGCAGCCCAGGCCTCGAGTATTGGCGTGACCAAAGCCCATGCGGACTCGACCTCATCGCGCCGAATGAACAGCGTCGAGTCCCCAAGCATACAGTCGAGCAGCAGACGCTCGTAGGCCTCGGTCGGATCGATTCCGAAGGCCTCCCGGTACGAGAAGCCTAAACGGGCAGGAATCAGACTGATACTTGGCCCGGGAGGCTTGAGCCCCACTCGCAGGGAGATCCCCTCGTCGGGCTGGATCCGCAACGTTAAGCGGTTCGGCTGGATCACGTCACGTCTCTCATGGCCAAGGTGACCCGCGTGCTGGAACAGCAAGAGCGGCGGCTGGCGGTACTGGATGGTCACCTCGGTCACTCGCTTTGGTAGCGCCTTCCCGGTTCGCAGGTAGAACGGTACCCCCGCCCAGCGCCAGTTGTCGATTTCCAGACGAAGCGCTGCGAAGGTCTCCGTTGCCGTTTCAGCCGCAACCCCGGGCTCATCGGCATAGGCTGCAATCCTTTTCCCGTGAAGCTGGCCGCTGATATACTGCGCCCGGACGGTGGCACTCTCCACATCTGTTGTCAGGACCTCACGAATTGCGCGCAAGACTTTGACTTTCTCATCGCGGACCGCGTCAGGATCAAAGGTGGCCGGCGGCTCCATGGCCACCAGCGACAGGAGTTGTAGCATGTGGTTTTGCAGCATGTCCCGCATGGCGCCCGCGCCGTCATAATAGCCGCCTCGACCCTCCACGCCATGATCTTCCGCCACTAAGAGCTGAATGTGGTCGATATACCGACGGTTCCATAACGGTTCAAAGATGCTGTTGCCGAAGCGGAAGGTCAGGATGTTCTGGACGGTTTCCTTGCCGAGATAGTGGTCGATGCGATAGACCTGCCGTTCGCGAAAGACCTGGTGAATCTCGGCATTTAGGGTCAGGGCCGTTGCCAGGTCGCGTCCGAACGGCTTTTCAACGATGATCCGACAACACCCGCGAGCCTCCGATGCTGGTTCGGTATCGTACGGACCGTCTCGAACCTCGCTTACCAGTCCGGCGGCTCCCAGGTGGGCCACGACCGCCGCGTAGGCTGCAGGGGGCGTGGCCAGGTAGTAGAGTCGATTGCCGCCGGTACCATGCCGACGATCTACCTCTACGAGCAGCTCCCGGAGCCGCTCGTACCCGACCGGTTCCTCAAACGCGCCCGTAACATAGTAGAGGCCTTGCGCCAAGCGGTTCCATGCTTCAGAGTCGAGCGGTTGCAGACGAGAAAACTGCTCCACCGCCTGACGCATCTCTTCGCGGAACGCCTCGTGACCCTTTTCTTTTCGCGCGAACCCGATCGCCGCAAACCGGTCAGGGAGCAGACCGTCATGCGCCAACGCGTACAGGGCCGGCAGGAGCTTACGCCTGGTCAGGTCGCCCGATGCCCCGAAGATGACCATCGCGCACCCTTCCGGCACCTGGTAGCGGGACGGCTGAGTGATTGCCTCGGTCACGATCTGCGTCGCAGTCATTGTGCTATCCTCCGGCAGGCCGCTCGACATGCCCACCGAACTTCTGTCGCATGGCCGACAACAACTTTTCGGCAAAGGTGTGTTCTTGTCGAGAGCGAAAGCGCGCATACAGAGACGCCGACAGCACATCGGCAGGCACCGCCTCTTCAATAGCGGCCATGATCGTCCATCGTCCTTCACCGGAATCCTGGACGAACCCTGTATAGTTCGATAACGTGGGATCTTCCGCGAGCGCCGTCGCCGTCAGGTCAAGCAGCCACGATGACACAACGCTACCGTGCCGCCATACTTCTGCGATGTCAGCCGTATTGAGGTCATAACGGTACTCTTCAGGGAGGTCCAGTGAGAGCGCATTGCGCAGGATATCGAAGCCCTCCGCGAAGGCCTGCATCAGGCCGTACTCAATGCCGTTGTGGACCATTTTAACGAAATGACCGGCGCCCACCGGGCCACAGTGTAGGTAGCCATCCTCCGTCGTACCGCCAGACTGCTGGCGACCGGGGGTACGGGGAATATCGTCCGGCCCTGGTGCGAGCGTCTTGAAGATCGGCTTCAGTCGCTCGACCGCGCCCGCCTGGCCACCGATCATCAAGCAGTAGCCGCGCTCCAGACCCCAGATCCCGCCGCTGGTACCTACATCCACGTACTGGACACCTCTCGCCTGGAGTGCCTTCGCGCGGCGCACATCATCCTTGTAGTAGGAGTTGCCGCCGTCAATGATGATGTCGTCCGTCTCCATCCGCTGCGAGAGCGCCATGACGATCTGCTCCGTCGCCTCCCCTGCCGGCACCATCACCCATGCTGCCCGAGGTGTGGTGAGGGCGCGCACGAACTCGTCCAGCGACTTGGCAGCCGTCGCGCCCTCCTGCGCCAATGCCCTCACGCGGTCGGAATTCGCGTCGAATACGACGCACTCATGCCCGCCTCGCATCAGGCGGCGGACCATGTTCGCGCCCATCTTACCCAGACCAATCACCCCGAGCTGCATCGTGTGTGCTCCTCCCACAAAAAGAAGCGGTCAGCTATCAGCGTTCAGCACAATGCTTGTTGCAGCGCAGCGTGCAGCGTCGCCAGGGCGGCCCCCACATCCGGACCCAGATGCATCCGCAACGCCCGACGACTGCGCTCCGCTAAGACCTGAAAGTCACCGCGTGCCTGAGTTGCCTTGACCACGCCAAAGCTGTACTGGTATCCCGGGATAGGCAGGTCGAAGGCGTCACCGCAGGTGATCTGCAGGAAGACGCCGGTATTCGGTCCGCCCTTGTAAGCCTGGCCGGTCGAGTGCAGATAGCGCGGCCCAAAACCTACGCACGTCGCCACACGTTTATTGTCGCGGACAGCGTGACGCAGCAGTTGAAGCGCGCGTTCATGGGCTTCGTTCATCTCGATATAGGCCAGGAGGGCGAAGTAATCGCCAAGCCTGATCCGGCTCAGGTGCGCCCTGAGATACCCGACGAGCGACCGATCGGCTCCTGTGGCCTCCTCCAGTATCGCGGTGTTCCGCTCGTCACTGAACAGTGTGATACCGCTCTCCTGCAGGATCGGGGACTCTGGAGGGATTGTGCCTGTCTTCTCATATGCCGACGTCAAGGCCCGCGTCGCCACCTTGCTTGCTTCCACGTCAGGCTGATCGAAGGGGTTGATGCCGATGATGGACCCGGCTACTGCAGTCGCGATCTCCCACCGGAAGAACTCAGCCCCCAGGTCGTAGGGATCGGTTACGGCAATCCGGACCACAGGCTGGCCGGCCCGTTCGAGGGCATCCAGTACCGCATCCTGGCACGGAACCGGGGCAGAAATCATTCTGAGGTAGATAAACACGCGATCCGTGTCGTAGACCTCTGGAGGACCCAGCGGCTCACGATCGACGGGGATCAGTCCCTTCCCCGCTTTCCCGGTCGATTCGGCGAGCAGTTGCTCGATCCAGGCGCCGAGGTGCCGAATACCGGGCGAGGCGATGAGAGTCACCTTGTCGCGGCCAGCACGGGCAAGGACGCCGAGGATGGTGCCCAGGACGACGCCGGGGTTCTCCTCGGCCGGGACACACGAGGCGCAGGCGTGCGCCATCTCCTCGGCGCGGTCCAGCAGCTTCAACACGTCTACTCCCATGATCGCCGCCGGAACCAGGCCGAAATCGGAGAGGGCTGAGTATCGGCCACCGATGCTCGAGAGACCATAGCAGATGTGACGAAAACGAAGGCGCTCAGCGAGTTGCTGTAACGTCGAGCCTGGGTCAGTAATGGCGATAAACCGGCTCCCGGCCTCGTCGATACCGATGACCTGTCCCACGCGTTCAAAGAAATACTGCGTGAAGATGTTCGACTCCAGGGTGGTGCCAGACTTGCTCGATACGATGAAGAGGGTGTTGGCCATATTTACTTGCGCCTCGAAGGCCCTGACCTGAGCAGGGTCGGTCGAGTCCAGCACGTAAAGCTTAGGGTAGCCGTTCTGTCTACCGAACGTCCTGGCCACCACCTCGGGACAAAGGCTGGAGCCCCCCATCCCCAGAAGCAGCGCATCCGAGAACCCTGCGGATCTCACCTCTTCGGCGATGGTCCGCAGGCGGAGGCATGTCGCCTGCTGGTCCTTGGTGATCCGCAGCCAGCCCAGCCACTCCCCTTCATCCGTCCCCGTCCAAAGGGTGGCGTCGCGCGTCCATAATCTTTCAACCTTACCCTCTGTACGCCAGGCTTCGAGCGACGTCCGGATAGAGGCGGCGAGCTTGTCGGGTAGGGCGACGGTCTGTCGGCTGAGCAACGATCGCAAGGGTGTCATCGTCTCGTCCTGTATCTGAACGCTGAGAGTAGCATCTGTTGGTGTGTGGTCGTTCCGGATTGTTACTCATCTTACTCGCAGTTGGGATGCGGATCAAGGCCAGGTCGCCGTCTTCGTTTCCCCTTGACATCCCTACGAGGGTCAACTTAGCATAGGTGGGACGGCATGGGGTCCTCCTCTTATCCCCTCCGCCACCGCGTTCCTGCGTAGTTGTCGGAAGAAGGCGATGGGGTTCGTCTGGCGATCCATGCAGGTTCGGGACATCAGGCATCTCAGCACACAGAGAAACTGTACAATAGTGAGTCTGCTCACCGTTGAGTACGGCGGGCAACACGTATGCAACCAGCGCACACAAAGGAGAAGCAATAATGAAATTTCTGCGTAAAATGTTCAGTGGGCAACAGATGGCTGCGGAGGCGAGCAGTGAACAGTCCGAAGAGCCAACGGAAGTCGGGCCACGACAGGTGCAAGGTGTGCTGATTCTTACTCGTCAACCCCTGAGTGATTCGTGGGGATTGCTGGAGCAGATCACCGCCTTGCAACAGTCCAAAGGTTACCGTATTTCTCTGAATTGCATCTCGAAAGCGGCTATTACTGACAAGCTTGACGATGAAGCGTTTCTTCACGAAAAGATTCGAAAGGAGTTCGCTAAAATCGGCGGTGAGGACCTTATCGCACGAACCAAGATGTACCCCTGCCAGGCGTCTGGTGGCAACACCGGTATTTATTGCGTCATCTTTGACCGTCCTGAGTGAGGGTATGCTGCACGTAACGCTCGCGTCGCCGGACGCGGGACCCGGATGGCCGGCACGCCTGTCAGACGGGCGGTCAACCCGTGGCACTGTGCTGCGCGGCCGACGCATCTTCGCAGTCAACACGTCCTATCCGAATATTTCTTGAAGAATCGTCGAACGTTTCGAATCACGGCGTGTCTAAGCAATAGTTCGTGCGGTGCGAACCTATCCGTTGTCTGCCGTGTACCGTATTGAAAAAGGAGAACAAGGTGTCCGACTCGTTTCATCGCGTTGTGAGCCTTGGATGTTTTATCGTGCTGTTCGCCGGATGTGTTGCAGTGGGTGAGGAGTTTCGGACGCCGACTGCTGAGATGATTAAGAACGGGGTGACCACGCGGGCTGAGCTGCTGCGGCTCTTTGGTTCACCGACTCAGGTCGGCATTGAGGATGGGAATCAGACCTGGACGTGGGTCTATGTGAGGGCGGGCAGCTTCAGCCGGAACCTGTCCAAGGAACTGCATGTCACATTTACCGATCGGGGGGTCGTCAAGTCGTACTCGTACACCTCGAGCTTACCGGAGGAGGTTGGACGAGACATCCGGTGAGGACGTGGAGAGGAGCGCAGAGGCGCGCAAAGCCGCCGGGAAATGATCTTGACCATGATAGATGGTGGTGGTATAAGCACAACTTAAGGGCCATGAGATGAATGTTGTAAGCCTCGTTGTGCAAGCGGGAGTGGTTGCTCAGGCGGTACTGCTCATTTTGCTGGGTTTTTCCCTGATGAGCTGGACGCTGATCTTTATGAAGTTCGGAGTGTTCCGGCGAGGCCGACGAGAATCGGCCCAGTTCCTCCACATCTTCCGATCGGCCAAGAACCTGACGACTGTTTTTGAAGAATCGAAGCGATTCACCAAAAGTCCCGTTGTGAGCGTGTTTCAGGAGGGGTATCGAGAGCTCAGTCAACTGGTAAAAGGCGGTCAAGGTCCGGCCGCACAGTGGCCGACCGCCAATGAGCCAAGATCCGCGGTCCCCGAGGCGCCCCTTCACAAGGAGCCGCTCGATCTTATCAGCCGGACCCTCCGCCATGCGAGCATGAAGGAGGTTGCGCAACAGGAACGCTATCTGATCTTTCTGGCGACAACGGGCAACGTCACACCGTTTGTCGGTCTTTTCGGAACCGTGTGGGGGATTATGAATGCCTTTGCAAGTATCGGTCAGGCGGGTTCAGCGAATCTGGGCGCTGTGGCGCCGGGGGTTGCGGAGGCCTTGATCACCACGGCGGCCGGACTGGGGGCGGCTATCCCGGCGGTAGTCGCGTATAACTATTTTCTGAATCGGGTCAGAAGGCAGGCGACTGAGATGGAATTATTCGGCCTGGAGTTTCTCACTCTGGCTGAACGGATTCTGGCGAGGAGCCGCTGACGGCGATGGCATCACCGGGTATAGGTTCCGACGAGCGACCCGGCGGCAGTGCGCTCTCCGAGATCAACATCACGCCGTTTGTCGATGTCGTCCTGGTCCTCCTCGTCATTTTCCTCATTACGGCGCCCATGATGCTCAGGGGGATTGATGTCAAAGTGCCTAAGACCGAGACCAAGAATGTCGGGCCCGAGGAACGGCTGATGCTGACGGTGACCAGGGAGAAAGCCGTCTACCTGGATGGTCAGCCCGTCACGCTTGTCCGGCTGGAGCGGGCTCTTGTGGGACTCCGGCAACGTAACGCGAAGGCGGCCGTGTTCCTTCGGGCCGATGAAGGGGTGTCCTATGGCGTTGTCGTCAAGGTGATGGATGCGGTGAAGAAGGCCGGAATCGAACGGTTGGGAATGGTTACCGAACCGATTCCACCCGTAGTGAAAGGACAGTAGCGTGGTGGTGGGAGCCATCGGACGGCGCCTTCCCGTGTCGGCAGTATCGTCTTCGTGCGGTCTCTCGTTCCTGCTTCACGGACTGTTGGCGGTTGCGGTGGTGTACGGCCCGCAGTGGCTTCACGGTAAGCCGTTCATAGCACCCCTCAACTATGAGGTGACGCTGATCTCCCCGGCTGAAGAGAACCGTGAGTTGAGGCGAGGTGCTGCGCTCCCGGCTCAGCCAAAGGTGGCGACCGCAGCGATCAGCGTGCCGGCCGGGTCGCGGGAACTCCTGACGCTCCCGTCGCTATCCAGAACCACCAGCCCCAAGGCTCAGACCGATGAGCTGACGTTGTCGGCCAAGCGCAGAGCGCCCACTCGTCTGCCTGTCGCGCCGCCGTTGACGACGCCTGGTCCTCCGAAGATCGTAGCCCCACTTGTGGCGTCTGTTCCTGTCGGTGCCCAGCCTGGAATCATGTCGCCGGTTGTAGATCCTGCGAAAGCGGGAGCCGGTCGAGATCCGGGTACGGTCGCAGAAACCGGGGTGACTGTGGGGAATACCGATCCGGCGTTGGCCTATTACTTCGTCTTGATTCAGGACAAAATTACCAGCAACTGGATGCCGCCAAAGATGAGTCCGGGAGCGATGGCCGGCGTCAGTGTCTCCCTGAGGATCCTTCGTTCCGGGCAGATTCGCAATCTGGCTGTCGGATCATCCTCTGGAGATCGTCTGCTTGACGACTCGGCCGTTCGCGCCATCAGTCTTTCGAGCCCACTGCCTCCGCTGCCTCCGCTGTATAAGGCCGAGGCGCTCTCGCTCGAGTTGCGTTTCACTTTTGTGGGAGAAAAGAGCTGATGCGATCGAATCGATACATGAGCATTCGCCGCGCGATCTTCGCCTTCGGTTTACTGGTTATCACAATACCCCCGCTGTCGGCCCTGTCCGCAGAAGAAAAATACACCGTAGACATTGTGCGAAAGGAGGCGCAGAAGATTACGATTGCGGTCGTCGGCTTCCCGTCGCTGAAGGCTATCTCCAAGGGCGAGGATCTCGGTGCACAGGCGGGCGCGATCCTGACCGATGATCTGAAAAACACGGGGATCTTCGATGTGATTGATCCGTCGTTCCTCCCGGTCGAAGCTGCCCAGGTCGGTTTTGGCCAGGAAAAGGGGCTGCTGCCGGCACTGAACTCTCTGAAGGTTCAGGCTGTCGTTGTCGGAAAACTCTCGTCGCGGGGCGACGAGCTTGTCGTGGAGGGTCAGCTCTTTGAGGTCACGAATGGCGAGATGCTGTCCGGTAAGCGGTACGCCGGAGATCCCCGGACCTTGCGGGCGATGGTGCATCGCCTGGCAGACGAGATCGTCTTTCGGCTGACTGGAGAAAAGGGGATCGCCTCCTCCAAGATCGCGTATGTCTCCTCCGTCAATGGCGCCAAAGAGATCTATGTCATGGATTATGACGCCTATAACCCACTCCTGATTACCGGCAATCATTCGATCAATCTTTCTCCGCGGTGGTCTCCAGACGGTAAGAAGATCGCCTACACCTCCTATCGTGATCACAATCCCGACCTCTTCGTCGTCGATCTGGAGACGGGGCGACGTCAGAAGATCTCGTCCAACCCCGGACTCAATGTGGCCCCGGCGTGGTCTCCGAATGGGAAATGGCTGGTCTTCTCGATGAGTAGCGGGACGGGCACCAACCTCTTTCTCATCCGGCCGGATGCGACCGGTCTCCGTCAACTGACGCAGGGGCCGCACATCGACATCTCTCCCTCCTTCGCTCCCAACGGGCGACAGATCGTATTTAGTTCGGATCGTGGCGGCACACCCCAGATCTATCTGATGGATGTCGAAGGGACCAATATCCGGCGCTTGACCTTCGGGGTCGGCGATTACAGTGTGTCGCCTCGATGGTCTCCGCGTGGCGACAAAATCACCTTTGTGGGTAGAACGCGCGGGAGCTTCGATATCTTCCTGATCAATCCAGACGGGACGGGATTGACGCAGTTGACGTCGAATTCGCGCAATAATGAGGAGCCGTCGTGGTCGGCTGACGGGCGGCATCTTCTCTTTACCTCGACGCGGAACGGACATCGGCATCTGTACGTGATGAAGGCCGACGGATCGGATCAGCGGCAATTGACCAAGAACGGACAGGAAAACTACCTCGCAGACTGGTCGCCGTCGGCGGGGGTAGGCAGTGCCTTTCAAAGGATACCGTAGAGGTATGACCGGGCTATCGGCGGGATGATGCAGAAGGGATTCTTGGTGAGCACAATGGGAGGGAATACGAGATGAGGTGGACGCAGCGAATAGGGATCGGTTCAACGATGACAGTGGCCGTTATGGCGTTATTTCTGACCGGTTGTCCGAAGAGGCCGGATGTTGTCGAGACTGTTCCAAGACCGAGTGCGCAACAGGGCGAGGTCGGCAGGCCGGTGCCTCCGCCGGCGCCAAAAGTCGCCGCTCCTGAGGAGAAATTCCCCGCTGAGGTCGCAGTCCAGCCGCCGGACACTAGGCCGACTGCTGAGACCGGCGCGGTTCCGGAGGCCAAGATTGCTGAAGCGGAGGTCGGACAGGAGGCGGCGGCAGCGGTGCAGGCGAGAGAGCTGAAGGATATCTACTTCGATTTCGATCAATCCGCCATTCGAGATGATTCCAAGAAGCTGATGGATGAGAACGTCGAATGGTTCAGACAACACTCTGCGGCCAGGGTCACGATTGAAGGTCATAGTGACGAGCGCGGTTCCAGCGAGTACAATCTTGCACTTGGCGAGCGGCGGGCCAGGGCCGCACGCGATTACCTGGTGGCTGCGGGGATCGCGGCAAATCGGATCGGTACCATCAGTTTTGGGAAGGAGCGCCCATTTGTTTCAGGGCACGACGAATCGACCTGGAGGTGGAATCGACGGGCCCATTTTGTCCCCGTTGCGAAATAACGACGCAAGGCAGGCAGATAGGCTGAAGACTGAAAGGAGCAGGGGACTGAACCTAGAGGTCTTCAGCCTTCGGCCTAAACCCCTGATGGCTGGGTGCTGATTGCTGAACGCTCTTTTCGAAGGAAAGGGATGAGACGTTATTCTCCGTTAGTGACTGCGTTGATCCTTAGTGCGCTGACCATGGGGTGCGAGGGGGATCTGCCCTTGCGCATGGTTCAGCGGGATGTAGACGTCATGAGGAGTGAGGTCGCAGCCGTCGCCAGGACCGGCGAGGGGACCAGGACGGCTGTCGAAGAGCGGATCAGGAGGACTGAGGAACGCCTGGAAAAGAGTGACCGTACCCTGGTTACTCTGGAAGAGAAGTTGAGGAAGTTGGAGTCGGATATTAAGAGCCAATCCGCAAAGACAGCCCAGGAGCGACAGGAAAGGCAGGCGTTCCTTCAGTCTCAGGCTGCGCTCAGCGTGAAGCTGGACGAGTTGACCACGGGGGTACGGCTGGCTCAGGGACAAACCGAAGGGATGGGCCACGGCATTACGGAGGTGAATAGGCGCGTTGATGAGTTTGGGCGTCGGATCGATCAGATCGGGCAGCGACTGAACGGGTCCGACAAGCAGGTCAGCCAGGCCGCCGGCGCCGCGCAGGAGGCGGCAGCCGTGGCCAGGCAGGCGACGGCTGTCTCTCAGCAGACCGCGCAGCAAGTGACGGCGGCCCTTCAACAAATGGCCCATCAGACAAACGTGGCGATCGAGCAGGTCAACGCAACCGCGCAACTCGCCCTGGCCGAGGCCAGAAAAACGACCAAGGGAAAGCCGACCACGGGCGCTGCTGGCTCGTCTCGTACTGAGATGCAGGCCCCGTTCCCGGTGGTGACCCCGATTACGGCGCCCCCTCCGGTTCCGTCCGCACCGACTGCTACGGCTCCAACTCAGTCGGTTGCGCCTCCTCCGCCCGCCGTCCGGACAGCCGAGTCGCCTCCACGCCCGATTCCGGCTGCGAAGCCGGCGATCAGGACGGAGAGCGCCGGCGAGCTATACAGAAATGCCCTGAACGACTATGCGAAAGGCGATTACGAGTTAGCGATCAGCGGTTTCCGAAGTCAGATTGAGCTCTATCCCAACTCCAGCCTCCTGCCGAACGCCCGGTACTGGCTCGGAGAGTCATATTACAGCCAGAAGCAGTACGACCAGGCGGTCACGGAGTTTGCGGTGCTCGTGAAGCAGCATCCGGAGCACCCAAAGGCGGCGAGCGCTCTGCTCAAGCAGGGGTTTGCGCACCTGGAGATGGGGGACAAGCCCAAAGGGCGAACGGTACTCGATCGCCTGCTGAAGCAGTTCCCAAAGTCGCAGGAGTCCAGATGGGCGAAGGAGCGGCTGAGTCAAATCAAGTAAGGCGAGGGAGAGTGTGTAGGGTTCGGCATGGCATTTCGTCAGAGCCGACCGTCTCCAAAGACGGAGCCTTACGAACGATCATTGCCCTCAAAGCCCTTGGCGGAGTTCTGTTCTTGCTGATCGGCCTTGGTGTCTTTGCCCTGGTCAATCGCGACGTTGCCGTTCTGGCGGAGGAACTGGCGGATTCGCTGGGTATCGATTCGGACAATCATTATCTTCTGCGGTCGCTCGAGTGGCTCATCGGCATTTCTCCGAAGCAGATCATTGCCGTAGGGTTTGTGACCCTCCTCTACTCAACTCTTCTACTGACCATGGCTTGGGGACTTCATCTGGGGCGGGTATGGGCCGACTGGCTGACGATCGGCGCGACGGGGCTCTTTATTCCTGTTGAACTGTACGAAGTGGTCCGGTCGCTCCGCCTCACCTATTCAGTCGTGCTCGCGATCAACATCTTTATCGTGTGGTATCTCATTCGCCGCCGCATCCGGTCATTATCGTTGTAACGGACCACGGCACAGTGCGTGTCTCGCCCGCCTTGCCTATCATCGTTCTGTACGTTTCCCGCCACACCATCTATTCCCGACAGTGGGTGTAACTTTATTTGTCTATGCGTTCGACGACGAGGTCGCCCATTTGTGCCGTACCAACGAGCGTCGTGAGTCCCGGTTGCCGGATATCGGGTGTTCGATACCCGGCTTCGAGTACTCGGCTTACCGCGGCGTCAACGGCGGCTGCCGCCGGCTCGTGGTGGAGCGTATGACGCAGGAGCATTGCGGCGGATAGGATAGTCGCGAGGGGATTCGCCTTGTCCTGGCCGGCGATGTCTGGGGCGGAGCCATGGATCGGTTCGTACAGACCGGGTCCGTCTCCCAGGCTGGCTGACGGCAGCATGCCGATAGAGCCGACGAGCATGGCGGCCTCGTCGCTCAGGATATCTCCGAAGGTATTTTCGGTCAGCACGACATCGAAGCGTCGAGGATCGCGGATGAGTTGCATTGAACAGTTATCCACCAGCATGTGGTCCAACTCGACATCCGGGAACTCCCCGGCCGTTTCGGCGACCACGCGACGCCAGAGTTGGGAGCTGGCCAACACATTGACCTTATCGACGGACGTCAGTCGCTTCCGACGCTGCGCGGCGATCTGAAATCCGATCTTGGCGATCCGCTCGATCTCATGGGTGGTGTAGCTCAGCGTATCGATACCTTGCTCCCCTTTGCCGTCCGGGGCCGGACCTATCCCCTTCGGTTCGCCGAAGTAGAGGCCGCCGGTCAGTTCCCTGAGGACGAGCAGATCAACCCCCTCGATGATCTCGCGCTTCAGAGGCGAGGCATCAATGAGGGGGGCGAACAGTTTCACCGGTCTGAGGTTCGCGTACAGCCCCAACTCCTTGCGGAGTCGGAGCAGGCCCCGCTCCGGCCGGCAATCGACCGGCAGGCTGTCCCACTTCGGGCCACCAACCGCGCCGAAGAGGATCGCATCGGCGGCGCGACACAGGCTCCAGGTCTCCGGTGGAAGCGGGGTTCCGCATCGGTCGATAGCCGCGCCTCCGACCACCCCCTCTTCGAACGTTAGGGAAATGTCGAAGAGCACGCCGATCTGCCGTAAGACCTTCACTGCCTCCCGGACGATCTCCGGTCCTACCCCGTCTCCGGGTAATACAGCAATTCGAGCCATGAATCCTCCCAGATAGACACCACCTACACCCGCGGTCCGTTCTGTAAGAGCTTTCATGACTAGCATGGCGAGAGTGAGAGGTCAAGGGCAAAGGACTACTGTTGGGCCGGCTGTGCTATACTAATCCCGTGAAAATCCTTTCTGCAGAGTTCGTCACAAGCGTCTCATCGCTTGCCCAACTCCCACGTGAGCCACGCGCGGAGATTGCAGTCGTCGGCCGCTCCAATGTCGGCAAGTCGTCGCTGATCAACTGCCTGTTGCGTCGCCGTGGACTTGCTCGTGTCAGTGGCGTACCGGGCCGTACACAGTTGCTGAACTTTTTCCTGATCAATCGGGATTTCTATCTGGTTGACCTGCCTGGGTACGGCTACGCAAAAGTCCCTGATTCGATTCGGCTGGCGTGGGGACCGCTGATCGAAGGGTATCTGGCCTCGGATCGAGACCTTAGAGTGGTCATTGTACTTATCGATGCGCGACAAGGGGTTACGGAGAAGGACTTGCAGATGAAAGGGTTGTTGGACAATTTCTCCATCAACTGGATACCGGTTCTGACCAAGATCGATAAGCTCCGACGGACAGCCCGCCAGGCGCATATTCGCGATGCCGTAGACGCTTTAGGCTTACGCGATCCCCGGGCGATTATCCCATTTTCCGCGAAGTCCGAGGAAGGCCGGGAGTCGTTATTGGCCGTCATCGGTGACTACGCGCAAACACGACCTCTTTCGATGGGTTCGGCGTTGACTCCGACCTCCGGACCTGCTAGGCTCGGAAAAGCCGTAACGGATCGGTCATAGTAGCCGGACCGTGCGGGAGCGCATGAAGAACTGAATGAGCGTGAAATGAGTAGAGCGGGACGAGTGCGATACTATCTGTATGGATTGTTGGGGTTGGCCATATTCGCTCAGGGGTGCGTGGCCGCGCAGAGGGTTGGGCATGAGCCTGCAATACGGCGTGGTGTACCCGTCGGTACCGGCGTGTCTGCGATCGAAGCGGTCGAAAAGGCAACAGACAAGGCTGAGGCCTACTACCGATTTATGAGAAGCCTGCTGGCAGAGCAAGCCGGAGATCATCACGCCGCGATCACGTGGCAAAAGGCGGCACTACAGGTTGACCATCGATCTGTCGTCATGCACAATCACCTGGCCTCTCTGCATATGAAGCGGGGCGACGTTCGAGGCGCGATAAATGCGGGAGAGGATGCGCTTGCCCTGGATTCGAAGAACCTTCATGCTCACCTGCTGTTGGCTGCCGTCTATCAGAGCCTGCATAACCTGTCGGTGGCCGAACGATATTTCCGCAATGCGCTCGACCTGGACCCCGTCCGGACCGAGACGTACGTGCAGCTTGCAGCCCTTTATAGGGAGGCCAGAAAAGCGCAGGAGGCAATCGCAGTGTACCGGCAAGCGCTGGACGTCGATCCCGGCTCGCTGGTGATCCGTTACAATCTGGGGCGGCTTTACCTGGAGGAGGGGCAGTCGGAGCAGGCAAGCCATATCTTTCGAGAGATCCTGGAGCGCGACTCAGCGTTTGATCCCGCGTTGACGGCGCTTGGGATGAGCCTCGAGGCGCAGGGAAAATTGGATGAGGCCAGGACGATGTATCAGCGCGCGCTCGTTGATGATCCCAGGAACGGCGAGATTCGGGAGCGCCTGGCCCAGTTGCTCTTGAGGCAGAAAGAGCTGGACGCCGCCCTTATCGAGTATCGACGGCTGCTTGATCAAGAGCCGAACAACAGCTCGTTCAAACTGCGAATTGGATTCATTTACTATGAAAAGCGGATGTATGGAGAGGCTATTCAAGCCTTTCGGGATATCCTCCGAGAGGAATCGGGCAACCATGAGGTCCGGTACTATCTGGGCCTGACCCTTGAGGATGAGAGGCGCCACGATGAGGCCCTCGACGAGCTGGCACAGATTCCCAAGGACAGTCCGCGCTATCCGGACGCGCTCTTCCATCGCGGGTACATCCTCAGCCAGAAGGAACGGTATGTCGAGGCCGGCGATCTGCTTTCCATCGCGGGATCCCTGAGGCCGAACGAGGGCGTCATTCCGTATCTGTTGGGTCTGATCTATTTCCAGCAAAAGAGCTATCCGCAGGCTATTGCGCAACTTGAGCGTGCGCTTGGCCTGGAACCGAGCAATGCCGCCTATCTCTATCAGCTTGGCTCAGCCTTCGAGCGGAGTCGCCAGATCGACAAGGCCGAAACGATCTTTCGCCGGCTTCTAACGGTCGATCCGAAGCATGCTGATGCGTATAACTACCTAGGCTACATGTTTGCCGATGAGGGGATCAAGCTCGATGAGTCGGTGGCCCTGGTCAAGAAGGCGCTGGAGCTTCAGCCTGATAATGGAGCGTTTGTAGACAGCCTAGGCTGGGCCTACTACAAGAAAGGGATGGTGGATGAGGCTCTGGTGGAGCTGAAGCGCGCCGCAGAACTTTCTACGAAGGAAGATCCCACAATCTTTGAACACCTCGGCGATGTGTACTTCAGAAAGCGAATGGTCCACGAGGCGATCAGGGAGTGGGAACGATCCCTTGCCATTGATAGCGCCAACGAGGCGGTACAGCACAAACTCAGAAAGGCCCGAGACGTCCTCTCTCGGGAGGGTGAATGACCGGTCGCCCGTCGCTGCGACGCTTGGCGCTGATAACAGGGATCGCACTGAGCGGGTGCGCCTATGGTCCGGATCTTGTCCGGGAGGACAAGGACCTCCTGCGCCCTTCGCGCCAGGTCGGACAGGAGATTATCCGATCCTTACAGGAGCGTGAGTCCACAGTGACAGGCTTACAAGCCGTACTCGATCTGACGGTGCGGCGCGCGCGAGCGCCGGAGTATCGTCAGGAGGCGGTCGCTATCGAGCGACCAGATTTGATTCGATTGGAGAGTATCGGCTGGGGTGGATTCACGTCATTGGTCATTGTAAGCGACGGACGTCGGCTTGTCGCGCATGCGCTGCTGCAGAATCTCTTCGTCGAGGGGAGTGCGACGGCCGAGAACGTCGCCAGGGTTACGGGATTCCGCGTGGCGCCGACCCATCTGGTGCGGTTACTGCTTGGCTTGCCACCCCTTGCGATTCAACTCGACAAGGCGGAACTGTATGGTCCTCACGATGGCGCGTATCTTCTGCGAGCGGAGGAATCACCGTTCACGCAGCGTCTCTGGTTATCCGACGACGACCTGAGCCTGCTGCGGGGGGAGTTGTACGATCGGACATCGCTCCGCTTGAGGTTTCGGTACGTTCCTGCGGCCCATGGGTTGCGTACGCTCGTTCTGGAAGAGCCCGTGGAGCGGACGGCGGTAGAGGTGTCGTACCGATCCTACACGCTGAATCCCGAGTTGCCTCGTGAGCTCTTTCACATCCCGCAGCCGTCCCAGGGAGCGCAGGTGATGAATCTCGACGCAGGTGCGGCCCCAGTATTCGGGTTGCCTTGAGATATGAAGCAGGTCACGCTGACTTCTCCCTCCAAGGTGAACCTCTTTCTGGAGGTTCTTGGACGCCGCGACGATGGATACCATGAAATCTGCTCCATTGCGGCGCTGACCGAACTGTGCGATACCATCGCCTTGGAACGGCGTACGAGCGGAATCACCATCTGGTCACAAGATCCCAAGGTTCCGACCGGGTCCGATAATTTGTGCTACCGGGCGGCCGATCTGTTGCTGCGACACAGCGGCGTACACGGCGGCGTGAGCATCCGGATCGAGAAACATATCCCTATTGCCGGAGGGATGGGAGGAGGATCGAGCAATGCGGCGACGACCTTATGGGGGCTGAATCTGTTGTACGATCTCGGGTGGCCTCGCGAGGAGCTGATAGACCTCGGGGCTGAGTTGGGTTCGGATGTCCCCTTTTTTTTGTCGGGGGGCTGCCTTTATAAGGGGTCGCGGAGAGCGGGTGGAAGAGCTGGCGGCGCTGACACCGCGGTGGCTCGTGATCGCCAATCCCGGGATAGAGATCGCTACGGCTTCGGTCTATCGTCGCTTGAGATTGCCGTTGACATCCGAGAAGGCCGGGTTTACAATGCGGGGTTTGGTTGAGTCCGGCCAGGAAGAGGCGGCGCTGTCGCACTGTTTCAACCGGTTGGAGGACGTCGTGCTTGAGGCCTATCCGTCGGTCGCCAACCTCAAGCAGCGGCTGTTGCTGTTGGGTGCGAGCCCGGTCTTGGTCAGCGGGAGTGGGCCGACTGTATTTGGGATCATGCGAGAGGCTGAGACGGCCAAGCGGGTTGCGTCAAGTTTGGTCGAGAACGGAATTGCGGCGGTTGCCTGCCGCACACTGGACAGAAACCCCCTCTTCCTGTGAGCCGATAGCTGATCGCTGAGAGCTGACAGCTATTGGGGGGTCGGATAAGGGTAATCCGGCAGACTTTGGATCTGCACATCGAGGTTCGAGTCCTCGCCCCCCAGCCAGTAAGCGGCGGCAGGCCGCCGTCGAGCGCAGAGGGGCAGGAGAAACGATGCGGTATTCGGAGAGTGTCTGATGGCTGATCGGTTGGTCCTTTTTTCCGGGAATGCTAATCGGGCCTTGTCGCAAGAGATTGCGGACTATCTTGACGTCCCCCTTGGTGACGCTGAGGTCACGCGCTTCGCCGACGACGAGATCCTGGTCCAGGTGTTCGAGAATGTCAGGGGCGCCGACGTCTTTGTCATCCAGCCCACCTGCCGGCCTGTCAACGAGAACCTCATGGAGCTGTTGGTGATTATTGATGCCTTAAAGCGGGCGTCGGCCAGGCGGATTACAGCCGTCATGCCGTACTACGGCTACGGGCGGCAGGATCGAAAGGTCCAGCCTCGCGTGCCTATTACCGCGAAACTGGTGGCTGACCTGCTCACGGCGGCTGGGGTGCATCGGGTCTTGACGATGGATCTTCACGCCGGACAGATTCAGGGTTTCTTTACGACCCCGGTCGATCACCTGTATGCCGCTCCGGTTCTCCTGCGGTTTTTCGAGGAGCGCCGGCTGGGGGATGCGGTGGTCGTCTCCCCGGATGCGGGCGGCGTGGAACGAGCCCGCGCATTTGCCAAGCGCCTGGGCAGTCCGCTGGCATTCATCGATAAGCGTCGGACAGGTCCCAATGAGGCGAAGGTGATGCATATTGTCGGAGACGTCGAGGGGCGGGACGTGATCATTGTGGACGATATGATTGATACGGCGGGAACCCTTACGCAGGCGGTTCCGGCCCTCCTTGAAAAGGGAGCTAAGCGAATCTTTGCAAGTTGTACACATCCGGTTCTCTCGGGTCCGGCGATGGAGCGGATCAATGGATCAGCCCTCGAAGAGGTGATCGTCACGAATACGATCCCCCTTCCCGATGGTAACCAGTCAAAAAAGCTGACCGTCCTCTCGGTGGCTCCGCTACTGGGGGAGGCTATCAGCCGCATTCATAAAGAGGAATCCGTCAGTTGCCTTTTTGTCTGACGGTGGGGAGGATAGATCGGGCGCAGAGATACGAGGAGGAAACTCGCCTGCGCCGCGCGAGAAGGAGAGTGCAATGGAAGAATTGAGACTGAAAGGGCAAGTTCGGACGCAGGTCGGCAAGGGGGCCGCAAAAAAGCTTCGGCGGCAGCGGCTGATTCCGGCTGTCGTGTATGGAGGCACATCAGGGCCCACCGCAGTAACGATCAATCCCTTTGAAATGATGAAGCTCCTTGGGTCCGGAGCGGGTGAGAACGTCCTGATCTCTCTCGCCATGGATGGAGAGAATGAGCAATCGAGGACGGTCATCCTGAAAGCGTTACAGCGAGACCCTGTGCGAGGGGGGCCGTTGCACGCCGATTTCCTCGAGGTGTCCATGCAGCGGAAGATCAAGGTTCAGATTCCGGTCAGATTAGTGGGGGAGGCCATCGGCGTCAAGCTCAAGGGCGGCCTTTTGGAACAGCATCTGCGCGAGGTCAGCGTCGAGTGCCTGCCCGGTGCAATTCCCAGCCACATCCAGGTGGATATCAGTCACCTTGATTTGGGTCACGGTATTCACGTCCGTGAGCTTACCGCAGGGGGGGATATTAAGGTGCTTGAGGACCCCGCCAGGCCTGTGGTGACGGTGCTGGTTCAGCGGGTAGCGGCGGAGGGGGCTGCGGCTGTAGCCGAGGAGAAACCGACTGAGCCGGAAGTGGTTGGTAAGAAGGAGGCGAAAGAGGTCAAGGAAGGTAAATAGGAAGGCGGATGGACCGTCTTGTGGGGCACCTTGTTGTGGATCGTAGTGGGCTTGGGCAATCCTGGTCCGGAGTATGAAGTCAGTCGCCACAATGTAGGCTTTCGGGTTGTGGACACGTTGGCTGACCGGGCGGGCGTGACCCTCACGCGTTGCCGATACCGTTCGCTTTTTGTGAGAGGTTCCATTCACGG
Organism: Candidatus Methylomirabilis oxygeniifera; assembly: GCA_000091165.1. NCBI lineage: Bacteria > Methylomirabilota (SeqCode) > Methylomirabilia (SeqCode) > Methylomirabilales (SeqCode) > Methylomirabilaceae (SeqCode) > Methylomirabilis (SeqCode) > Methylomirabilis oxygeniifera (SeqCode). The sequence goes on from FP565575.1 coordinate 446,400, forward strand.
AGCCCAGGTTCTATTGATCAAACCTTTGACCTTCATGAACGAAAGCGGCTTCAGTGTCTCCAGATGGCAACAGGCGTTACGCCTTGATCCTGGTCGGATTATCGTGGTCCATGACGACCTGGATCTGCCTCCCTCTCAGTTACGAATCAGGGTGGGCGGCGGTCACGGGGGGCACAGGGGTATCCGTTCCGTCATAGAGGCGATAGGCAGCTCCGACTTTCTACGAGTGAAGGTGGGGATCGGACGGCCTCAAGATGGGCAGGATGCGGTCACACACGTGCTGGGGCCTTTTGAGGAATGTGATGGCGGCGTGCTGGAGGCGGCGATACAACGGGCTGCCGATGCGGTGGAGGCGGTGATGCAGGAAGGTTTTGAGGTGGCGATGAACCGGTACAACGTTCGAGGTGCCCGTCAGACTCGCATGGCATAATCTGGAGGAGGTGAAGAGAGTGGGTCACTATGAGGTCATTATTATTTTGGATCCGGCCCTTACGGAGGAGAGTATTGATACGGAGATCGGCGGAGTTCGCGAGGTTGTGACCAAGAAGGGCGGACAGATGCTGGAGATCCAGAAGTGGGGAAAAAAGCGACTGGCCTACGAGGTAAAAAAGCGACGGGAAGGTCAGTATGTTCTCATGAAGGTGGACGGCCCTGGCGGAGTTGTGGCCGATCTCGATCGGCATTTTCGGATCACTGAGGTCATCCTGAAAGGGGCGGTTGTCAGGGCTGAGGAGCCCAGGAGAGGACGATTTAAAGCGAAGTCGCACGCCACACTCGAGGGTAGTGCCGTCACCACTACCCAGGAGATGGAAGATGGTGAGCTTCAATAAGGTGATTTTGCTGGGCAACCTGACACGAGACCCGGAACTTCGGCATACGCCGGCCGGTATGACCGTGTGTAACTTCGATCTTGCGGTCAATCGATCTTTTACGACCAAAGGCGGTGACCGGCGAGAAGAGGTCTGTTTCATTACGGTCGTTGTGTGGGATAAGCAAGCGCAGACCTGTGCCGAATTTCTAAGCAAAGGGCGCCAGGCGCTGGTTGAGGGTCGGCTCCAACAACGATCATGGGAAACGCCGGACGGCCAGAAGCGAAGCAAATATGAGGTTGTTGCAGAGCGGGTGCAATTTGTCGGTGGACGAAAGGATGCGGCAGGCTCCGAGTCCGAGGAGGAACCGCCTCGATCCGGCGGTGAGGAGGAGGTGCCATTCTGAAACCCGTGGTGAGCCCTGTCGAACCACGAGATGACGCTCAGGGGGGTGATGACGAATGCTGAAAAAGCGACGAAGTTTTCGGCGGCAGAAGGTGTGTAAGTGGTGTGTCGATAAGGTTGAGACAGTCGATTTCAAGGACGCGAAGCGGCTTAGAAACTTTATTACTGATCGAGGGAAGATTATTCCGCGGCGGATTTCCGGGAACTGTGCCGGCCATCAGCGGCAGTTGGGCGGAGCCATCAAGAGGGCTCGCAGCATCGCATTGCTTCCCTTCGCCGCCGATCTGGTCTAAGCGGGAGGACTCGGCAGATCGTTGCGGTGGGGTTGACGACACGCGTTCGATGAAAGAGCGATCAGTCGGGAGGTTTGTGCAAGGCGCCGCCCTTTGTCTCGCGTCTCTCATGCTCGCGCTGGTCGGCGGAATGATCCCTGTTGCCGGGAGCTTTTTCAGTCTACTGACCCCCCTGCCGCTTATTCTCCTGTCCTTGAGAGGTGGTCGAGTTGTTGCCCTGCTTGGAGTATGTGCTGTAGGGATCGGTGTCGCCGGCCTCTTGGGTTTCGGACATGCCTGGTTCTTCTATATTCAATTCGGCCTGCCTGCGATGGTGCTGGCGGAGGCTATCCGCCGCCAGTGGGCCCCTGAGATATCGGTCGCCGTAGGAAGTCTGACCGTCGTTGCAGGCGCTTTGGTCGGTCTTTTCATCCTGGCTTGGGGCGCGGGCGGATCGATGCTGGATTTCCTGACGCATCGGCTCGACATCGCCGTACGAGACGCGATGGAGCTGTACGCCAGGATGGGCGTGTCTCCGGATGAGGTTGGCCCGCTGGCAGGATCGGGCGAGGAGATACGAAGACTTCTGCTTACAACGGCGCCCGGCCTCTTCATGGCGGCGGCGCTGCTCAGCACCTCAGTCAACTTCTTTCTGGCAAAGAGGGGATCGACCCCTGTCACTGTATCCGGGGGTCTGACTCCGGTATTTACCTGGAGAGTTCCGGACTGGCTGGTGTGGGTGTTCATTGGATCTGTCGTCCTGCTGCTGAGTGGCCTGCCGATTGCGAGAGAGATCGGGTTCAACGGGCTGCTCGTCATGATGACGGTCTATTTTCTGCAGGGTCTGGCGATTGCCACGTTCTGGATTCGCCGGCTGAGACTGTCGCCGTTCGTCGGATTTTTGGGTGTTGCACTGTTGTTTCTTCAGCCCCTGCTGTTGCTCCTCGTCACGTTGGTCGGGCTGTTCGATATCTGGGTCGTTTTTCGCCGGCATTCGCTTCCGAGACCCCCTGACGCGTAGAGCGCGACGGGTGAGGCAGTACGGAGGAGGTCACACACTGATGAAAATCGTTCTGTTGGAACAAGTGGAGAAGGTGGGTTCTGCTGGTGATCAGGTTGAAGTGGCGGACGGCTACGCGCGGAATTTTCTGATCCCGACGCGCAAGGCGGTTGCGGCGACCTCCGCCAACATTAAGTCGCTGAATCATCTGATTCGACAGAATACGGAGCGTGAGGACAGGGTTCGTCATGCGGCGGAGACGACGGCCGGCCGGATCGCAGAGCTGCACTGCACGATCGCGCGCCGGGCCGGCGAGCAGGATCGACTCTTCGGTGCCGTCACCAACCAGGACATCTGTGCCGCCCTGGCCGCCCAGGGACTGGAGATGGATCGGCGAATGATTCTCCTGCAGGATCCGATCAAGGCGCTCGGCAGCTACAGCATTCCCATCCGTTTGCACCCTGAGGTCGTTGCCGAACTTCGGCTGACCGTCGAGCGCGAAGAAGGCTGAGTCGGTGAGGCAACGAATCATGCCGGAATCGACCCTGGATCGGCGTGAGACAGGCGGGGAGCGTGTTCCGCCGCAGAATCTTGAGGCCGAGATGTCGGTCCTCGGGGCGGTTCTGCAAAGCAGCGAGGCGTTCATGAAGTGTCTCGAACTGCTGCGACCGGAGCAGTTTTACCGTGACGCGCACCGCAAGATCTTCGCTGCCGCCACCGGACTGTTCGGACGGGGCGAGCCGGTCGATCTCATCACGATCACCAATGAGCTTCGCCGCCGCGGCGAACTTGACGAGGTGGGCTCCTCGGCGTTCCTCGCCTCACTGGTGGATGCCGTCCCCACGGGTGCGAACGTCGCCTACCATGCGCGGATCGTTCGAGACAAGGCGCTACTGCGTCAGTTGATCGCCGTGGCCACCGATATCGTTGGGCTCGGCTTTGCCGACCAGGAGGAAGCGGACCAGGTTCTTGAACAGGCTGAGCAGCAGATCTTTGAATTGTCGGAAGATCGGGTACGGCGCGCCTTCCTGCCGTTGAAGTTGATTTTGAAGGATACCTTTGAACAGGTGGAGAAGTTGTTTGACCGCAGGACACAGGTCACCGGGGTGCCTACGGGGTTCGAGGATCTCGATATGAAAACGGCAGGCCTCCAGCCGTCGGAGCTGGTCATCATCGCCGGCCGTCCCTCGATGGGTAAGACGAGTTTTGCTCTGAACATCGCGAGAAATGCCGCAATCGGAGAACAGATACCGGTCGGCATCTTCAGCCTGGAGATGTCGAAGGAGCAGGTGGTCCAGCGGTTGCTGTCCTCTGAGGCCGAGGTCGACTCCAATAGGATCAGAACGGGGTGGCTGCGTGAGAGCGATTGGCCGAAGTTGACCAACGCGGCCGGCCATCTCTCAGAGGCGCCCATCTTCATTGATGACTCGGCTGCGCTTTCGGTCATCGAACTTCGGGCGAAGGCGCGGAGACTGAAAGCCGAGCAGAACATCGGGATGGTGGTGATCGACTACCTGCAGCTTATCTCAGGCCGTTCCCGATCCGAGAATCGTCAGCAGGAGGTGTCGGAGATCTGTCGGTCCCTGAAGGCGATGGCGAAGGAGTTAAAGGTTCCGGTTGTCGCGCTGTCGCAACTTGCGCGGCGGACCGAGGAGCGGGAGCGACCGCAGCTATCGGACCTTCGGGAGTCCGGCGCCATTGAGCAGGACTCGGATGTCGTGATGTTTTTGTACCGGCCCGGGTACTATCAGGCCAGGAAGGCCGGGGGCCCGGATCCGGAGCGGGACACCAAGACCGAGATCATCATTGCCAAGCAACGGAACGGCCCGACCGGGACCGTGGAGTTGGCCTTTCTCAGGGAGTACGTTAAGTTCGGCTCACTCGACCTTGTCCATCAAGATCCGGATGAGGCGGAGGAGATGTGACGGGTCGCTGATCAACGTTCAACGTGCGATGTTCAATGTTCAACTGTGAATCTTGAACGTTCAACGGTTCAGCGCGCCACCGCGGGAAGAGAGGAGTGATGGCCAAGAGTCCGACCCACTACCTCTGCCAGAGCTGCGGCTATCAGACGGTTCGCTGGATGGGTCGCTGCCCGGATTGCGGAGAGTGGGCAAGCCTGTTGGAGGAGCGCGCCACGAATGACCGCGATCGCGGTCGTCGTGTCGTCACATCCTCGGCTTCGCACTGTGCAACACCGATCACCGCCGTCGATAGCGGCGCACTCAACCGGGTGAGCACCGGCCTGGCGGAGCTGGATCGGGTGCTGGGGGGCGGGATCGTCCCCGGCTCGTTTGTGCTCTTGAGCGGTGATCCGGGCATCGGTAAGTCAACCCTGCTCCTTCAGGCGTCAATGCAGGTCGCGCAGAAGGACGGGGTCGTGCTGTATGTCTCCGGCGAGGAATCGCTTCAGCAGACTCGATCCAGGGCAAGCAGACTGGGTCCGCTTTCCGATCGTCTTCTCCTGCTCGCCGAGACCTCCCTCCAGATGATTCTTGAACAGACCGACCGGATTCGACCAACCATCCTGGTGATCGATTCTATCCAAACCATTACGTCAGACGATCTGGAGTCCCCCCCTGGCAGTTTCAGCCAGGTGCGCGAAGCGGCCGTTGGACTGATGGCGCTTGCGAAGGAGAAGGGGATCAGTACCGTGATCATCGGCCATATCACCAAGGAAGGGGCCATCGCAGGCCCGAAGGCGATGGAACACCTGGTCGACGCTGTTGTATTTATGGAAGGGGAGGGGCATCAGATTCATCGCCTGCTCCGAACTGTCAAGAATCGTTTTGGCCCTACCCCTGAGGTCGGTGTATTCGAGATGACGGCGTCCGGCCTGCAAGAACTCGCAAATCCGTCGGAGGTGTTTCTCGCTCAACGCCCATCCGGGGCGCCGGGCTCAGTTGTGATTCCAACTCTGGAGGGAAGCCGACCGCTGCTTGTGGAACTGCAAGCGTTGGTGGCTGCGCCAAGCGCTCCAATCTCCAGACGGGTGTTCAATGGAGTGGAGAGCAACCGGGGCATGCTGCTGCTCGCTGTACTGGAAAAGCGGCTCGGCTTGCCGCTCAGCGCGTGCGATGTGTACGTCAATGTTGTGGGGGGCATCAGGGTGGGGGAGACCGCTGTCGATCTCGGCATGGCCGCCGCAGTTCTCTCAAGCGCTCGCAACCTTCCGCTCGATCCCGGACTGTGCGTATTCGGAGAAATCGGTCTGGCAGGTGAGATACGAGCAGTGCCGATGGCGGAGCGACGGATCGAGGAGGCCGCCCGCCTGGGGTTGTCCTGTTGCCTGATGCCTCGACACAACCTGGATCGAGGCCGGCCGGACTTTCCCTCGTTAAGGGTGAGCGGGCTGCGTACGCTTGAGGAGCTGACGGAGAGGCTGAAGATCCCGCAGCAGTAGGATCTCATGGCTAGCGTATTGAGTCATATGTCCTTTTATAGTCCGTTCGCGGCGAACCCTTCGACGGACTCAGGGTGAATGGAACGTGTAAAGAGTGTTGGATGCACGCTACCTACTATATTCAAGTAGTATCACTGCATATGTGAAGTGTGATACCGTTCCTGCACAGTGTTGAGCATCGCATGAGCGCGTACAATGTCTGAAAGCGGTAATGATCTGCGAACGACTATTGTTGTTTTTGCGAGAATCTTTTGACTAGTTACAGAATCCCTGCTAAAATTTATAAGTAATGATGTATCGCACAGGGACAAAAGTAGTCTACCCTACTCATGGAGTTGGGTGGATTGAGGCGATTGAAAATAAAGAGGTTGGCGGCGGACCTCAGGCTTTCTACGTGGTGCGCATCATCGGGAACGGAATGACTATTCTTGTTCCCACAAAGAACGCCAAACGAGTCGGTCTTCGAGAGGTCATTGAAGCGTCGGAGATCCCGAAGATTCTTGCCATTCTGAAGAAGAATGACCTGGAAATCAGTTCGAATTGGAACCGCAGGTTTAAGGATAACTTAGAGCGGATCAGGACAGGATCGCTCTTTGAGGTGGCGCTGGTCCTGCGAAAGTTGGTTCTGCTCCAGAAGGAGCGGAGCCTGTCGTTTGGTGAGAAGACGATGCTGGAGAATGTCCGAAGGTTGATTGTCAGCGAGATTTCGCATGCCTCCGGGATTGACCAGGAGAGAGCGAAGGTGCTCGTTGAACAGGCAGTAGGTCATTACAGATGATGATCAGAGGTGAGGTCATCGAACCGTATGAAAGGAGGTGATCGATTTGAACAACTACCGAGTTGGTCTCCCGATGATTGTTGGAGGGGCGGCCATCGGATTCTATCTGGCCTATCAAGCCGGCGCAGGTCCGTACCAATGGCTACTAGGACTGGCCGGTCTCCTGCTTGGGGCCTCGTGCGGTATTGCCGTGATGGTTCTTCAACGCAAGTTTCATCAGGCTTCCCTGCAAGTCATTGTCAGCGGAACTATCGGATTCGTCTTGGGTCTTGGCTTGGCCGAACTCTTATTCAGCGCTATCTCAGACTTTCTGAGCTTTATTCCGCCTTATATTGCGAACACCATGCGACCCATTATCACCATCGGGTCGGCGTACCTTGGAGCCGCCATCGCGATCGAGAAGAGCCGAGGGTTCAGTGTGCTGGACGTCGTTCGGCTTTTCAGGGAAAAGCCCAGGGGGAAGAGCTACAAGATTCTCGATACCTCGGTGATCATCGACGGCCGCATCGCCGACATTTGCGAGACAGGGTTTGTTGAGGGAACGCTTCTCATTCCGCAGTTTGTCTTGCGAGAGCTGCAGCAGGTTGCCGACTCATCGGATCCGTTGAAACGAAACCGCGGTCGTCGGGGACTGGATATTTTGCAGAAGATACAGAAGAGGGTTGATGTGCATGTCGAGATCAGTGATATGGACTTTCCCGATATCCGCGAGGTGGACGCGAAACTGGTCGCGCTGGCCAAGGCCGTGAATGCCAAGGTGGTCACAAACGATTTCAATCTGAATAAGGTGGCTGCGCTGCAGGGGATCGGGGTATTGAACATCAATGAGTTAACCAATGCGCTCAGGCCTGTTGTTCTGCCCGGTGAGGAGATGCAGGTCCACGTTCTTAAAGAAGGTAAGGAGTACAACCAAGGCATTGCCTACCTCGATGATGGGACGATGGTAGTCGTCGACAGCGGCCGTCGATACATCGGTCAGACTGTTGATGTGCGCGTCACCACAGTGCTGCCGACGACAGCCGGACGTATGATCTTCTCACGTCTGAAGGAAGAGGCCGAGGCCGCTTAGGAGCAGGGTATAGGGGGGTAGGGTACAGGGGGGTAGAAAAGGCATTTGCCGCTCCACCCTCCACCCGACACCCTCCACCCGACACCCTATGATCGTTACTGCCATTGTTCCCGCCGGAGGGGCGGGAATTCGATTTGGGGGGGCAGTTAGGAAACAGTTTATCGCGCTGAATGGTCTGCCGATACTCAGCCATACGTTGCGGGCGATTGCGGCATCTAATGCGCTCGCGGCCATTATTATTGTGGTCCCCCCGGGGGAAGAGTCAAGAGGTCGAGAGGCGCTGGGGCTGGCCGGGATCGATCTGGAAGCGGAGGTGATTCCAGGGGGACGGACACGGCAGGATTCAGTCTATAACGGTTTACAAAGGGCGAAGGCGGATACGGATCTTGTATTGATCCACGACGGCGTTCGCCCTTTCGTTTCGCGTGAGGTTGTGCTGGCCACTATAGAAGCCGCAAGGGAAGTGGGTGCGGCGGTTGCGGCCGTGCCTGTCATCGACACGATTAAGCGAGTCGACCCCGACGGTTTCGTAGAAGAGACGTTGCCAAGGGGACAGCTTTGGTCGATCCAGACCCCTCAGGTCTTCCGTTACGCGCTCCTGATGCAGGCTCATCTGGCGGTTCGGGAGCGCGGGATTGTTGCTACCGACGATGCCGCGCTTGTGGAGCAAGGTGGGGGGGCTGGTCAAGGTTGTGAGGGGAAGTTATGAGAACCTCAAGATTACGGGTGAAGAGGATATGTCTCTGGCCGATCTGATTCTGAAGCGACGGGCAGTTCCATGACAGTCGGCATCGGATTCGATATGCACCCGTTAGTGACCGGTCGGCGCCTGGTCCTGGGCGGGGTGGAGATCCCATTCGAGAAAGGCCTTGACGGTCACTCGGATGCGGATACCTTAGCCCATGCGGTGATCGACGCCATACTTGGCGCGGCATGCGCCGGCGATATCGGCTCGTGCTTCGGGACGAACGATCCTCAATATAAGGACGTGTCGAGTCTTCTGCTTCTCAGGGAGACCTTCCGACGAGTGCAGGCGCTCGGCTACATGGTGAGCCACATCGATGCGACGATCATTGCTGAAGCCCCAAAGCTTGCATCATATATTGTGCAGATGCGGACCAACCTTGCAGAAAGCATCGGAATGTCGGTTGAGGACGTGAGCGTGAAGGCGGCGACCGCGAACCGGGTCGGTACGCTTGGGGCGGGTGACGGCATTGCCTGTTTCGCCGTCGCATCCCTCAGGCGCCGTGGAACGATGTCATAGGATGACGGGGATAGTTGTGTGGCGCTAGTCGTCTATAATACCTTACACCAGAAGAAAGAGCGATTCGAACCGGCTGTGCCTGGCGAGGTCCGGATGTATGCCTGCGGCCCGACTGTATACGATCGTGCCCACATCGGTCATGCGCGCGCAGCTCTCACCTTTGATGTGGTCTGGCGCTACCTGGAGCGCCGCGGATATAAGGTCAGCTACGTGCGTAATTATACGGACGTAGACGATAAGATTATTCAGCGGGCCGCAGAGTTGGGACAGTCGCGCGAATCGCTGGTAGAGGAGCAGATCGAGGCCTATCGCCGGGATATGGACGCTCTGGGGCTCAGAACGCCGACGGAGGAGCCGCGAGCCACCCGACATATCCGCGAGATGATTGAGATCATCCGGACGTTGATGGCGAAGGGAGTCGCGTACTCCGTAGATGGTGATGTCTATTTCGAGGTCAGGCGCTCGTCCGACTACGGGAAGCTCTCCCATCGAGGTCTCGACGAGTTGCAGGCGGGGGCGAGGGTTGAGGTCGATCCGCGGAAGCGCGATCCTCTTGATTTTGCCTTGTGGAAGGCATCTCGACCGGGAGAGCCGGCATGGGAGAGCCCGTGGGGCCCAGGCAGACCGGGCTGGCATATCGAGTGCTCGGCCATGTCGATGAAATACCTCGGCGAGACCTTTGACATTCACGGTGGTGGGGCCGATCTGATCTTTCCCCACCATGAGAATGAGATTGCGCAGTCGGAGTGCGCCACCGGCAAGCCGTTTGCCCGCTACTGGATCCATAACGGGTTCGTCAATATCCGCGCCGAAAAGATGTCGAAGTCGTTGGGCAATATCCTGACGATTCGGGAACTCCTCGGTCGTATCAGTCCTTGCGCGTTCAAGCTGTTCCTGCTTGGAACTCATTACAGAGCACCCGTAGAGTTTTCGGAGGATGCGCTGATCAGCGCCACGGCTGCGGCGGCTCGATTCCATACCGTACTGGAGGAGGTGCAGCGTTTCCAGGACGTCCAGGGTTCGAAGGCCGATCGTTCGCGCATGGATTCCTTGCCCCTCTCAGGTCAGATTCGTGAGGCGGAACAGGAGTACACGGACGCGATGGATGATGATTTCAATACACCGCGTGCGCTGGCCGCATTGTTCAACCTGACTAAAGGGGTAAACGTTGCCCTAAGAGATGTCGATGGCGCGCCGGAGCCATCTCTCGTGTATGGCCTCAGCATGGCAGGAGAGACGCTGCGAACGCTGGGATCGGTGCTGGGCGGCTTATTTGAGGGTCCTCGTGAAGTTGTTGACCGGCTTATCATGACCCCATCTGCCGGTACTTCGACCAGTGGAACGGCAGCCTCGGTTCTCAGGATAACAGGAGACGATTATTGTAAGGCTCGAGAGGCTGTCGAATCGGCGATGGCGTCAGGCCACACCCCGCCGACAGAGGCGATCCGGACTATCGTCGCATACCGGGCGCTATGCCGTGACAGGAAGGACTGGACAACCGCCGATGCCATTCGCACCTGGTTGACCAATCTTGGGGTGGTTGTGGACGATACCGGCGATGGGGTCCGCTGGTACGTCGCGGTCGCCCGGGCGAAGACGCACCGGCCATGACGGAGCAGATACTCGTTGGCCCTCATGCTGTGCTGGAGGCGCTTCGAGCGAAGCGGCGCCAGATTGATCGGATCTATCTGGCAAGGGAACGGTACGATTCCAGGATTGTCGAGATTGTCAAGCGCGCCAGAGAGTTGGGCGTGCCCTGTACACAGGAGAAACGGGAGCGGCTTGGTGAATTGAGCAAGGGGGCGACGCACCAAGGGGTCCTGGCCGTCGTCAGCGAGGCAGATTACGAGGATCCTTTCGAGCTGGTTGCCCGAATCAAGGCGGCCACCCCGCTGCCGTTATTGCTGCTGCTCGATGGAGTTCAGGATCCTCAGAACCTCGGAGCGATTATACGCACGGCGGAGGCTGCCGGAGCGAATGGGCTTTTTATCGCGAAACATCGCGCCGCTGGGATTACTCCGGCGGTCGCGAAGGCCTCTGCGGGGGCTTCAGAACACCTGGCCGTGGCGAGGGTTGCGGGTCTGCCGGCGTTTCTCGCGTGGCTGAAAGATCAGGGCATCTGGACGCTCGGAGCCGATCCAAGCGCGGTGCAGTCCCTCTACGAGATCGATTTGCGTGCTCCGATGGGTGTCGTCATCGGAGGGGAGCACCGGGGACTGACAATGTTGGTGCGGCAGCGGTGCGATTTGCTCGCAAGAATCCCCACTCGCGGTCGTGTGGACTCTCTCAACGCTGCGGCGGCGGCTGCCGTCTTCCTCTTTGAGATCCGGCGACAACAGAGTGGCATGAAGCAGCTCCCAGTGAATGCGCAAGAAACTGCGATTCTTTCTTAAAAATACCCGTAATAGAAATTATTGCTTGCTTTCTGCCTGTAAGAACATTATATTTTCCTTGCGCCTGTCGCAAATTATGAATAGTCTAAGGGTTTGCGTGCTGGCGTAGCTCAGTTGGCAGAGCAGCTGATTTGTAATCAGCCGGTCAGGGGTTCAAATCCCTTCGCCAGCTCCACAGAGAGCCGGCACGCAGGGAGATCCCGAAGGGGGATGCGGGGAGATACCCAAGCGGCCAAAGGGGGCAGACTGTAAATCTGCTGGCGTTGCCTTCGGAGGTTCGAACCCTCCTCTCCCCACCATCGGATCGGGCTGCTGCAGAGGACGCGGTTCGGCGATGAGGCGGTCCCACTCGACGAGGTTGTAGCGCGCAAGGCATGACGATAGGCTTGGGCGGGAATAGCTCAGTCGGCTAGAGCGTCAGCCTTCCAAGCTGAGGGTCGCGGGTTCGAATCCCGTTTCCCGCTCCAAAGATTGTAGGTATGATGGATTGGGACCTCGACAGGCCAGCCCACGTAGCTCAGTCGGCAGAGCGCATCCTTGGTAAGGATGAGGTCACCAGTTCAATCCTGGTCGTGGGCTCCAGATAGGTGTTCGCGGTATCAACGTAACAGGGGCGAGTGAATCCGCCATCGGCGGATGAGTGCCGGACGGGGAAAAGGAAGCCGTCCTTCAGGCTGGGAGATACTATGGCCAAGGCGAAGTTCGAGCGGACGAAAGAACATATGAACATCGGGACCATCGGGCACATCGACCACGGCAAGACCACCCTGACCGCGGCGATCACGAAGGTCCTCCATGCGGCGAATGCGAAGGTCGCCTTCGTTCCCTTCGACCAGATCGACAAGGCGCCGGAGGAGAAGGAGCGGGGGATCACTATCAACATCGCCCACGTCGAGTATGAGACGGCCAAGCGGCACTACGCCCATGTCGACTGCCCCGGCCACGCCGACTACATCAAGAACATGATCACCGGCGCGGCTCAGATGGACGGGGCGATCCTGGTCGTCGCCGCCTCTGAGGGCCCAATGCCCCAGACCCGCGAGCACATCCTCCTGGCCCGACAGGTCAACGTCCCCAACCTGGTCGTCTTTCTGAACAAGGTCGACCTGGTGGACGATCCCGAACTGCTCGAGCTGGTCGAACTGGAGGTCCGCGAGCTGCTCACCGCCTACAACTTCCCGGGCGACGACATCCCCTTTGTCCGCGGCAGCGCGCTCAAAGCGCTGGAGACCGGCAGCGGTGACCGCAGCAACCCGGCGTCCACACCGATCTTTGAGCTCATGGACGCTGTCGACGCCTACTTCCCCGCCCCCGTCCGCGTGCTGGATAAGCCGTTCCTCATGCCGATCGAGGACGTCTTCTCGATCTCCGGACGCGGGACCGTCGTCACCGGCCGCGTCGAGCGCGGCATCATCAAGGTCAGCGACGAGGTGGAGCTCGTCGGCATCCGAGATACCCAGCGGACCGTCGTCACCGGGGTCGAGATGTTCCGGAAGCTCCTCGATCAGGGCCAGGCCGGCGACAACGTCGGGCTGCTCCTGCGAGGGACCAAGCGCGAGGAAGTAGAGCGCGGCCAGGTGGTGGCCAAGCCCGGCTCCATCCCCCCCCATACGCGCTTTAAGGCCGAAGCCTACATCCTCACCAAGGAAGAGGGCGGTCGCCATACCCCCTTCTTCAACGGCTATCGGCCCCAGTTCTACTTCCGGACGACTGATGTGACGGGGGTCTGCACGCTCCCCGCCGGGACCGAGATGGTCATGCCGGGCGACAACGTGAGCCTCGCGGTCGAACTGATTCAGCCGATCGCCATGGAGAAGGAGTTGCGCTTCGCGATCCGCGAGGGCGGCCGCACTGTGGGGGCCGGCGTGGTGAGCGAGGTGTTGGAGTAGGGGGGAACACGCTATCAGCTTTCAGCGGTCAGCTTTTTCTACCGCGCTTCCTGTTTTTGCTTGAGGCTGACGGCTGAGTGCTGATCGCTAATAGCTATTATTCGAGGAGCGTACGGAGCAGCGATGCGTGAGATAATCACATTGGCTTGCGGTGAGTGCAAGAGGCGAAATTATACAACGACGAAGAGTAAACAGAACACACCGGATAGGGTTGAGCTGAGTAAATACTGTCGTTGGTGCCGCAAGCACACCGCCCATAAAGAAGCAAAGTAGACTGTTGCGGGTTTTGAGTGTTGGGCATGACAGGAGCGACGGAGGTCGCCGCTCGAAACTCAAGACGCGAAATCTCGAACCTCGTAGAGGCCAGTAGCTCTAACGGCAGAGCATCGGACTCCAAATCCGAGGGTTGGGGGTTCAAATCCCTCCTGGCCTGCCATGTGGTGGCCAATAACCTTATCGCAATTTCAAAAGGGGAAGGTATCGGCGGCGGTTCAGTGTGAGTAGATTCATTTTCTGAAGATCTTGAATTTGAGCAGAATATCTCGGAGTGAGGGTAAAATGATCTCCAGAAGACAGAAGGTCGGAGGAGCAGAAAGACGACGATGATGGAACGGTGGCAGCAACTGGTTCAGTTCTTAAAGGAGGTCAGAACTGAGCTGAAAAGGGTCAATTGGCCTCTGAGAAAAGAAGTCGTGGGATCTACCATTGTTGTCATCGTATCGGTGTTTATTCTCTCGTTGTTTCTCGGGGTGGTAGACGTCACGTTACAGAAGCTGCTCACCTTGGTGGTCAGATAGGCGAGTCAACCAATGCCAGCGAGTCAGACTATGTCGCAAAGTTGGTATGTGATTCATACGTATTCGGGTTTTGAGAACAAGGTGAAGGAGAGCATTGAACAGCGGGCTGCGGCCTTGGGATTGTCCGACAAGATCTCAAAGGTCATGATTCCCACTGAAGACGTGGTTGAGCTCAAAAAAGGCAAACGAACGGTTTCCTCGCGGAAATTCTTTCCGGGGTACGTCCTGATTAAGGCGGAGATGTCTGAGCAGCTTTGGTATCTCGTCAAGAATACCCCGAAAGTGACCGGCTTTGTCGGTCCGGCTACGCAACCGACTCCGGTTCCAGAGGAGCAGGTGCAAACCATTCTGCAGCAGGTGGAGGAGGGGGCCGAGCGACCAAAGCACAGGGTCATGTTCCTTCGCGGAGAGAGTGTTCGAGTGATCGACGGTCCATTTGCCAACTTTACCGGTCTCGTTGACGAGGTCAAGCCCGAAAAGGGACGACTGAAGGTGATGGTCAGTATCTTCGGAAGACCGACCCCGGTGGATCTGGAGTTCTTACAGGTTGAAAAGGTTTGAACAAACGGCTCCAAGTTTATAGCTAACAGCTACTGCATTCGAGGTTATCATGGCTAAAAAGGTCGCTGCGATAGTGAAACTTCAGGTTCCGGCCGGCAAGGCTAACCCGGCGCCGCCGGTCGGTCCCGCGCTCGGACAGCACGGCGTCAATATTATGGAGTTCTGCAAGGCCTTCAATGCGCAAACGGCGTCGGAAGAGGGCTTAGTGATTCCTGTTGTTATTACGATCTATGCGGATCGAACCTTCACGTTTGTTACCAAGACGCCTCCAGCGGCAATCCTGCTGAAGCAGGCTGTGGGAATCGCCAAGGCCTCGAAAGAGCCGAACCGTACGAAGGTCGGGAAGGTAACCAGGAAGCAGGTGGAAGAGATCGCGCGAACGAAGATGCCGGACCTGAATGCGTTGTCGATCGAGTCGGCTGTCAGGATTATTGAGGGAACGGCGAAGACCATGGGGATCGAGGTGGTCTGAGAACAGGGTACAGGGTATAGGGTATAGGGTATAGGGAGAAGGCGATCCGTTTCTTTTTCTCTCCACCCTCCACTCTCCACCCTCCACCCTTTCCTTGGAGTGAGATATGTCGAAAGTTGGAAAGCGCTATGGAGCGGCTGCTGAAGCGGTGACACGGCTAGGCTCATGCGACCTGGTCAAGGCGATAGAGGTGGTCAAGTCGAATGCCGGGGCGAAGTTTGATGAGACCATGGAGATGGCGGTTCGCCTGGGGGTTGATCCGAAGCATGCCGATCAGATGGTCAGGGGTACGGTCGTATTGCCCCACGGAACAGGGAAGAGTGTTCGAGTGCTGGTCTTTATGAAGGGCGAGCAAGAGAAAGATGCCCGGGAGGCCGGTGCCGACTATGTGGGCTGTGAAGACCTGATAGAGAAGATCCAGCAGGGGTGGCTTGAGTTCGATCGGGCGATTGCCACCCCGAATGTGATGGGTCTGGTGGGACGCCTCGGAAAGGTTCTTGGTCCTCGGGGATTAATGCCTAATCCGAAGACCGGTACCGTGACCTTCGATGTTGGAAGAGCGGTCAAAGAGTTCAAGGGTGGAAAGATTGAGTATCGTACAGAGAAGGCAGGGATCGTGCATGCGCCTTTCGGCAAGGCCTCGTTTACGGCGAACCAGCTCCATGAGAATGCGATGGCATTGCTGGAGGCGTTGGTCCGGGCTAAGCCGGCCTCCAGCAAGGGTCGATACCTCAATGGTGTCGCCATATCGTCGACAATGGGGCCGGGTGTGCGGGTAGATCTTGACACCCTGGTGGGGTTGGCAAAGAGCTGAGGTAGCCGGCTCGCCGTGCATGGAGGGGACAGTGAATCGGGTAGAAAAAGCAGCAGTAATTGATGAGCTTAAGACCGCACTGGCGGGGTCGACGGTCGCCATGCTGGCGGATCCTCAGGGTCTCACGATGAGCGACTTGACCGAGCTGAGAAAGCTGCTTCGGCAGCAGGGAGTGACGCTTCAGGTTGTCAAAAATACCCTCGCCAGATTGGCCACCGCGGGGATGGAGCTCCAGAATCTCAAGCCCTATCTTGTCGGTCCGACCGCGATTATTTATGGCAAGGGTGATCCAACTGCGCCGGCTAAACTCTTAGCGACGTTCGGAAAGACGAGACCGTCCTTCCAGATCAAAGCCGGTTTCGCGGAGGGAACGGTCTTAACCGGGAAAGATGCGGCGGCGCTCGCCGATCTCCCTTCACGTGAGGTGCTTGCGGCCAGACTCGCCGGTATCATGCAATCCCCCCTGCGCGGCTTCGTGACGGTGTTGAATGGACCTCTTCGTTCCTTCATGATGGTCCTGGAGGCGGTGAAGCAGCAGAAGGGGTAGGGACCAGCCTTGGCCTGAAACGGCCCGGGTATCGTCGGTATATCTGTTACTATACAGTCAAGGAGAGGAGTGACGATGGCAAAGGTCACAGTTGATGATGTGTTGGACTCGATTGAGACGTGGACTGTGTTGGACCTCAATAAGCTGGTAAAGGGGATTGAGGATAAATTCGGGGTCTCTGCAACGGCGATGATGCCTATGGCGGCGGTTGGCTCTGGTGGGGCTGGGGCGGCTGCAGCGCCGGCAGCTGAGGAGAAGACAGAGTTCTCGGTGATCCTCGCCTCTGTGGGAGAGAAGAAGATCCAGGTCATCAAGGAGGTGAGGGCCATTACCGGACTGGGTCTGAAAGAGGCTAAAGACCTGGTTGAGGGCGCTCCCAAGCCGGTGAAGGAAGGGTTGTCGAAGGCTGAGGCGGAGGAGATTAAAGCGAAGCTCGAGGCGACCGGCGCGACTGCAGAACTTAAGTAATGCGGGAAGAAGGAAGAAAAGGAGTTGAGGACGTATGGCCCTCGTGAAAAAGAGCGTGGCTGCTGAGCGCTGGAATTTCAGCAAGATCAAAGAGGTGATCTCTATCCCCAATCTGATTGAGATCCAGCGGCGGTCCTTCGATCAATTTTTACAAATGAAGGTTCCGCCGCACGCACGCGAGGAGATCGGTCTTCAGGGGGCCTTCGCCAGCATCTTTCCGATCTATAACTACGACCAGTCGGCGTCGCTTGATTTTGTGAAGTACGAGTTCGGGGCGCCAAAGTACCGGGCAGAGGAATCGCTGGAGAAGGGGATGACGTACTCCGTCCCGCTCAAGGTGACCCTTCGCTTGATGGTGTGGGATAAGCCGGTCGGCTCCGAGGCCGGCAGTATCAGGGACATTAAAGAGCAGGAGGTCTACCTGGGCGAAATGCCTTTGATGACGCCTCAGGGCACCTTTATCATTAATGGAACGGAGCGGGTGGTGGTCAGCCAATTGCACCGCTCTCCAGGCGTCTTTTTTGATCATGACAGCGGTAAGACTCACCCGAGCGGTAAGATCCTGTACTCCGCTCGTCTTATCCCGTATCGCGGTTCCTGGCTGGAATTCGAATTCGATGCGAATGACGTACTGTATGTCCGGGTAGACCGAAGGCGAAGGTTTCTGGCCTCGATCCTGCTACGAGCCATCGGCTATGGGAGTAATGAGGAGATCCTGAACCTTTTCTACGAGCGGGATATGTTACGCATCGAGAAGGGGAAGGAAATCCTGATTCATGTGGGTTCACGTGGCGCGACCAGTTTTCGGGCGAGTAAGGATATTCCCGATCCCCAAACTAAGCAACTGATCCTTGGGACGGCTAAGCGCATCACGAAGACGGCTCAGAAGCGACTCCAGGCACTGAAGATCACGGAGATATCGCTGTATAAAGAGGATCTCATCGGACGAATTGCAGCCGCTGATATTGTGAATACGGCAAGCGGTGAGGTCATCCTTGAATGTGCGCAGGAGATTACGGCAGAAGCGCTGGAGCGAATGCTGAGCAGCGGAACGGCCAGCTTCGCCGTACTGGCCAGCCTGGACGGTCGGGAAACGTTTGAGATCCGGGAGAGCATCATTCGCGACTCGACCCGCTCCGAGAAGGATGCCTTGACCGAGATGTACCGGAGAATGCGACCCGGTGATCCGCCCAATGAGGAAGCCACCAAGGCATTCCTCGAGTCCATCTTCTTTAATCCAAAGCGCTATGACCTGTCCAAGGTCGGACGCCTGAAGATCAATCGCAAGCTTGGCCTCGACGTACCCCTTGAGGTGCATGCCCTCATGTGCCGTCGATATCGACCGAGCGGTATGGAGACACGGATAGGTCAGATAGACGACGTCGTAGAGGCTATCCGATACCTCCTCAGGCTGAAGCACGGAGAAGCCGGGACCTCCGTCGATGATATCGACCATCTGGGCAATCGTCGAGTCCGATCGGCCGGAGAACTCCTGGAGGAACAGTTTCGGATCGGATTAGCTCGAATGGAACGGGCGGTTCGAGAGCGAATGAGTACACAGGAGTTGGAGACCCTGATGCCGCACGATCTGGTGAATGCCAAGCCGGTGACGGCGGCGCTGAAGGAGTTTTTCGGCAGCTCCCAGCTTTCTCAGTTTATGGATCAGACCAACCCGCTGGCCGAGTTGACTCACAAGCGGCGGCTGTCGGCCTTAGGCCCTGGAGGGCTGTCTCGGGAGCGGGCGGGGTTTGAGGTCCGGGACGTACACCCGACTCACTATGGTCGGATGTGTCCTATCGAAACGCCGGAGGGTCCTAACGTCGGTCTTATTGCCAGTCTGTCCACCTATGCCCGCGTGAATGATTTCGGCTTTATCGAGACCCCGTATCGCAAGGTTCGGGATGGTGTTGTGACCGACGAGATCGAGTATCTGACCGCCGACGAAGAGGAGAAGTATACGATCGCGCAGGCCAACGCGGAGTTGGACGGACGGGGTCGGTTCACCTCAGATCGAATCTCGGCGCGAACCGGCGGCAACTTCGTCACGGTTCCCCCGATGAATGTTGAGTACATGGATGTTGCCCCGAAGCAACTGGTTGGGGTGTCTACGTCGCTGGTCCCGTTCCTCGAACACGATGACGCCAATCGCGCC
The DNA here is from genome assembly GCA_000091165.1 of Candidatus Methylomirabilis oxygeniifera. Lineage (NCBI taxonomy): Bacteria > Methylomirabilota (SeqCode) > Methylomirabilia (SeqCode) > Methylomirabilales (SeqCode) > Methylomirabilaceae (SeqCode) > Methylomirabilis (SeqCode) > Methylomirabilis oxygeniifera (SeqCode). The sequence goes on from FP565575.1 coordinate 465,493, forward strand.
CTGATGGGCGCCAACATGCAACGCCAAGCGGTCCCTCTCCTACGGCCGGAAGCCCCCGTAGTCGGCACCGGAATGGAATATCCCGCGGCGCGGGATTCCGGGACCGTTGTAACGGCCCGGCGTGGCGGGATCGTCGAATCGGTGACCGCCGACCGGATCATTGTCCGCGCTTCGGACGGCAAAGGCGAAGAGGGCGAAGACGATACGGGGGTGGACATCTACTCCCTGGTGAAGTTTCGTCGCAGCAACCAGAATACCTGCCTCACACAGAAGCCGATTGTGAGCAAAGGGGAGCGGATCACGAGGGGTCAGGTTATTGCCGACGGGCCGGCGACGCAGAACGGCGAACTGGCGCTCGGACAAAACGTGATGGTCGCGTTCATGCCATGGGGTGGGTATAACTTTGAGGACGCGATTCTGATCAGCGAGCGGTTGGTGAAGGATGATCGCTATACCTCTATTCACATCGAGGAGTTCGAGATCGAGGCGCGTGAGACCAAACTGGGAAAAGAGGAGATCACGCGCGATACCCCGAATGTGGGCGAGGATGCGCTCAAAGATCTCGACGAAAGCGGGATCGTCCGGATCGGAGCCGAGGTAAAGCCAGGGGATATCCTGGTGGGGAAGGTGACTCCCAAAGGTGAAACCGTACTGACTCCGGAAGAGCGACTGCTGCGTGCCATCTTTGGCGAGAAGGCCGAGGACGTGCGGGATGCCTCGCTGTATGTTCCGCCAGGGATCTGCGGCACCGTCGTCGACGTCAAGGTCTTCTCGCGAAAAGGGGTTGAGAAGGATGAGCGGGCCAAGTCGATTGAAGACGAAGAGGTCAGTCGACTCCGCAAGGACTTCGAAGATGAGATTAGTATCATTGCTGCGGATCGGGATAGGAAGCTGCGTTCCCTCCTCGATGGTATAGACGTTAGCAGAGAGATCCGGAGCAGGATTACGCGTAAGATCGTGGTTTCAAAAGGGAAGACATTAACCGGCGAGATGCTGGATAAGCTGTCCCATGAGCAGTTAGTAGATCTCGCCGGGCGATTGGACGAAGAGTTGGGTCAGAAAGCGAGCAGAATCGGCGACGCAGCGGATAATCAGGTCCACGTCCTGCAGACGCTCCTGGAGGAGCGAATCAGCAGAGCAACCCGAGGGGATGAGCTTGCTCCTGGGGTCTTTAAGATGGTGAAGGTCTACGTGGCCATGAAACGAAAGCTCTCTGTCGGTGATAAGATGGCCGGCCGACATGGGAACAAGGGTGTGATCGCGAAGGTTCTGCCTGAGGAAGATATGCCTTACCTACCTGACGGGACACCCGTTGAGGTAGTCTTGAATCCGCTGGGCGTGCCTTCCCGAATGAACGTCGGTCAGATTCTGGAGACCCACCTCGGCTGGGCGGCGGGAGCTCTGGGGCTGCGGGTCGCCTCGCCGGTCTTTGATGGGGCCAAAGAGCAAGAGATTAAGGTCTGGCTCAAGCGAGCCAAGCTCCCAGTTTCAGGGAAGACCGTTCTCTACGACGGACGTACCGGTAAGCCGTTCCACCAGGAGGTGACGGTCGGCTATATCTACCTTATGAAGCTGGCCCATCTTGTAGATGACAAGATTCACGCTCGATCCATTGGGCCCTACTCGTTGATTACTCAGCAACCTCTGGGGGGCAAGGCCCAATTCGGTGGACAGCGATTCGGCGAGATGGAGGTGTGGGCGTTGGAGGCGTATGGGGCCGCGCATACCCTGCAAGAGATTCTGACCGTAAAGTCGGATGATGTCGTCGGACGAACCAAGATGTATGAGTCGATTGTTCGAGGCGACTGTACGCTCGATCCGGGGCTTCCTGAATCGTTCAATGTTCTGGTTAAAGAGCTGCAAAGTTTGGCGCTGGATGTTGAGCTGAAGAAGGAGTAGCCCTGAAAGACAGCGATCAGCCTTCAGCCCATAGCTGATAGCTGGTCTCATGTGGAGGTAGTCGTTGGATAAGTTTTTTGGGTTCTACGACGAAAAGACTATCGATCCTACGAGCTTTAAGGCTATTCGGATCGGACTCGCGTCGCCGGAGAAGATTCGATCGTGGTCCTTCGGAGAGGTGAAGAAGCCGGAGACCATTAATTATCGGACGTTCAAGCCGGAGCGAGATGGGCTCTTCTGCTCGAAGATCTTCGGCCCGACAAAGGATTGGGAATGTAACTGCGGCAAGTATAAGGGAATCAAGCATAAGGGGGTTGTCTGCGACAAGTGTGGCGTTGAGGTGATCAGGAGTAAGGCGCGACGACAGCGGCTGGGCCACATCGAGCTGGTCTCCCCGGTCGTACATGTCTGGTTCTACAAAGGCGTACCCAGCCGAATCGGCTATCTCCTCGATATATCCCTCCGCGACCTGGAGAAGGTTCTCTATTTTGAAGCGTATGTCGTCGTGAACCCAGGTAAGACGTCATTCGACGTGAAGCAGCTCCTGACCGAGGAACAGCACCGTCAGGCCTGTGAGGAGTACGGAGACGCCTTCAAGGCTGGGATCGGCGCAGGGGCTATTCGGGATCTGTTGAAACGGCTGAATCTTCGCGAGCTCGCGGAAGGTCTCCATGCGCAGATGCTCCAAGAGACGTCCCAACAGAACCGGAAGAAGATCACCAAACGGTTACGCATCGTGGAGGCCTTCATCGATTCCGGCAATAAGCCCGAATGGATGATCCTGGACGCGATTCCGGTCCTACCCCCTGAGCTTAGGCCGCTGGTCCCCCTTGACGGTGGGCGTTTCGCGACATCGGACCTGAACGATCTCTATCGGCGGGTCATCAATCGTAATAACCGGCTGAGACGTCTTATTGAACTCAGGGCGCCAGATATCATCATCCGAAATGAGAAGCGGATGCTGCAAGAGGCGGTCGACGCGCTATTCGATAATGGTCGTCGCGGCCGCGCGTTGAAAGGACAGAACAATCGTCCCCTCAAGTCTCTTTCGGAAATGCTGAAGGGGAAGCAGGGGCGATTCCGTCAGAACTTACTCGGAAAAAGAGTGGACTACTCCGGACGATCGGTGATTGTGGTAGGGCCGGAACTGAAGTTGCACCAGTGCGGCTTACCGAAGAAGATGGCGCTCGAACTGTTCAAACCCTTCATCTTCAGGAAGCTCCTCAAAGACGGTGTTGTAACCACTATCAAGAGCGCCAAGAAGCTGGTAGAAAAGAGCAAGCCTGAGGTGTGGGACGCCCTGGAAGAGGTGATCCGCGAACACCCAGTCCTCCTGAACCGCGCCCCGACGCTGCACCGGTTGGGCGTGCAGGCGTTTGAACCCGTACTGGTGGAAGGGGAAGCGATCAAGATCCATCCCCTGGTCTGCGCGGCTTTCAATGCTGACTTCGATGGCGACCAGATGGCCGTCCATGTGCCCCTGTCGCCTGAAGCCCAGATCGAGGCCTCGGTGCTGATGCTGGCGCCCCATAATATTCTGTCACCGGCAAACGGTTTACCCATCGCTGCGCCAAGCCAGGATATCGTGCTGGGCTGTTACTACTTGACCAGGAGCCGAGCCGGCGAGATCGGCGAAGGGCATGTATTCTCCGATATGGACGAGGTGAAGGCTGCCTATGATGCCGATGAGGTAAGTCTGATGGCCGCGATTAAGGTCCGCGTTGGAGGTGAGCTGATCGATGCCACTCCCGGCCGCTGCATCTTCAATGAACACCTGCCGGAGACACTCCGATTCATTAACCAGGAGATGAACAGGCGGGAGTTGACACGTCTCATCGCGCAGTGCTACTACCTCCTTGGGAATGCGGAAACGGTCAAACTCCTGGACAATCTGAAGGATCTCGGATTCAGATATGCGACGCTCGCCGGAATCTCGATCGGCATTGACGATATGCTCGTTCCATCTACGAAGGGCAAGTTGATCGACGAGGCCAACAAGGAGATCGTCAAGATCGAGCGCGAGTATCAGGATGGTCTGATTACCAAAGGCGAACGTTACAACAAGATTATCGATATCTGGACTCACGTGACCGAACGTGTGTCTGATGAGATGTTCCGAGAGATCGAGGCGGAGGAGAAGGGGGAATTTAACCCGGTCTTCATGATGGCCGACTCCGGTGCGAGAGGCAGCCGGCAGCAGATCAGGCAGTTGGCCGGCATGCGCGGCTTGATGGCCAAACCCTCCGGAGAGATCATCGAGACCCCCATCACTGCGAACTTCCGGGAGGGTCTCACGGTCCTTCAGTACTTTATCTCAACCCACGGCGCCCGGAAGGGTTTGGCGGATACGGCGTTGAAGACGGCCGATTCCGGTTACCTGACGCGCCGGCTGGTGGATGTGGCGCAGGATGTCATTGTCACCGAGGTGGATTGCGGTACACCGAATGGAATATGGGTCACCCCGCTCATCGAGGGCGGTGAGATTATACAACCTCTGCGTGACCGTATCCTCGGTCGGGTCGTCCTGGATGATCTCCTTGATCCCTTCACGGGAGAAATTCTGGTGGAGGCGAATCAGGAGATCGTAGAGATATTGGCCAGTAAGATTGAAAATGCCGGTATTGACAGGGTGAAGATCCGCTCCGTGCTGACGTGTGAGGCGCGACGCGGCATCTGCATTAAGTGCTATGGCCGTAATCTTGCTACCGGCAGGCTGGTGGAATTGGGAGAGGCGTGCGGCGTCCTGGCGGCGCAGTCTATCGGTGAGCCGGGAACCCAGTTGACCATGCGGACGTTCCATATCGGGGGTACGGCGAGTCGTGCCGTCGAGCAGAGTACGCTCGAATGTAAGGGGGCGGGGATTGTCAGATTTACGAGCCTGCGTACGGTGAAGACCGCGAAGAACGATTACGTGGTGATGAATCGCAATGGCGTGATCAGCATCATGGACGAGAAGGGACGGAAGAAAGAAAGCTACCCGGCGGTCTACGGCGGTCACCTGAAAGTGGAGGATGGCGCGACGGTGAAGGCGGGGCAGATCCTGATGGAGTGGGACCCCTTTACCAGTGCGATCCTGGCTGAACATGGCGGACTGGTGCACTTTCGGGATGTCGTAGAGGGGGTGACTATCCGGGAGGAAGTAGACGAGGTCACCGGTCTATCCCAGCGCGTCGTGGTAGAGCATGGACGGGAGGATTTGCAGCCCAGGATTTCGATTAAGGACGAGCAGGGCGCCACTGTCTTCCGCTGTTTGCTGCCTGTCAGCGCTCACCTGATGGTGAGCGAGGGACAGATGGTATCGGCAGGAGACAGCATTTCGAAGATTCCACGGGAGACGATGAAAACGAAGGACATCACGGGTGGTCTTCCGCGGGTGGCCGAGCTGTTCGAGGCGCGCAGGCCGAAGGATGCGGCAGTTATCTCCGAGATCGATGGTCGTGTGGAACTGGGCGGCATCGTCAAGGGTATGCGCAAACTGTCCGTCAGAGATGAGCACGGTGATCTGAGAGAATACTTGATCGCTCGACGCAGGCACGTTAATGTGCTGGATGGGGACGAGGTCAAGGCCGGTGAAGCGTTCATGGACGGCCCGATTAACCCCCACGATATCCTGGACGTGTTGGGTGAACAGGAACTGCAGAAGTATCTGGTAAATGAGATCCAGGAAGTCTACCGGCTCCAAGGGGTTCAGATCAACGATAAACATATTGAGGTGATCGTCAGGCAGATGCTCAAGCGCGTTCGGGTCGAGGCCGTCGGCGACGCCAACTTCCTGGTCGGCGAGCATGTTGATAAGGCCGTCTTTCTTGAAGAGAACCAGCGTGTCGTGGCCTCAGGCGGGACTCCCGCTACCGCCAAGCCTCTTCTCCTTGGGATCACGAAGGCGTCACTCTCGACGGACAGCTTCATCTCCGCCGCCTCGTTCCAGGAAACGACGAAGGTCTTGACGGAAGCGGCCATCAATGGGGCGAGGGATGAATTGCGTGGCCTGAAAGAGAACGTCATCATGGGTCGGCTGATTCCGGCCGGCACCGGGATGAGGTGGTACCGAGATACGACGATCTCGACTCCGGAGGTGGCGGCGCCGAAGGAACTCTTAACCGGAACGGCCGTCGCTGTTGACGAAGATTCGGACGAGCTGGATGCACCGTTGAATAATTGATAATTAATCTAAGAAAGTGGTCATTAAAAAGCTTGACAATAGCAACTGACTCTATATAATATCTTGGTTTGCCTAATAGAGGGGAGGAGCCAGTGCCCACCATCCACCAGTTAGTTCGTAAGGGTCGAGCAGCAGCCGTGAAGAAGGCCAAGACGCCGGCGTTGCAGCGGTGTCCGCAGCGGCGTGGGGTCTGTATTCGCGTCTACACGACCACGCCAAAGAAGCCGAACTCGGCCCTTCGGAAGGTGACCAGGGTGCGTCTCAGCAACGGGATCGAGGTGACCACGTATATTCCCGGGATCGGCCACAATTTGCAGGAGCATTCGATTGTCCTGATCAGGGGAGGGCGCGTGAAGGATCTGCCTGGTGTCCGCTATCATGTGATTCGCGGCGCGCTCGATACGGCAGGGGTCCAGGATCGCAAACAGGCTCGATCCCTTTATGGAGCGAAGAGACCAAAGACCGGCTAATGATCTTCGGTACTGAAGAGACAATCGGCTCTTCACGGGCCCTGCCTGAAGCGCCGATTTTAATTTTCTGATCGAGTGTAGAACCCATTTCCTCGGGGAACGCGTTATGCCAAGACGAAAAGTAGCTGACAAGCACGAGATTGTTGCTGATCCCGTCTATAACAACCGGATGGTTGCGAAGTTTATCAACACCATGATGGTCAAGGGCAAAAAGAGCGTGGCCGAATCGATTGTCTACGGGTCGATGAAGATTATTGAAGATCGGGCCAAAACCGATCCGTTGCGGATGTTTAAACAGGCTGTAGACAACGTCAAGCCGATCCTTGAAGTCAAATCGCGCCGCGTGGGCGGCGCAACCTATCAGGTGCCGGTTGAGGTCCGAGCGGATCGTCGGACGTCGCTGGCGTTCCGTTGGATCATCGGATTTTCAAGGAAACGCACAGAGAAGACGATGGCCGAGCGGTTAGCTGCTGAGTTGACGGAGGCGGCGGCCAACCGAGGCAGCTCGGTCAAGAAGAAGGAAGATACGCATAAGATGGCTGAAGCGAATAAGGCGTTCGCCCATTATCGCTGGTAAGAGGAAGTGATTAGTGCCTCGTGTTAAGTGTCGAGTAAAGAACCTCAAGGTGAACGCTCGACGCTCAACACTCAACACTCGTAACCCGGAAGACTAAGATGGCAGAGACATATTCAATAGAGACAGTCCGGAACATCGGGATCATGGCCCACATCGATGCGGGGAAGACCACCACTACGGAGCGGATCCTGTATTACACCGGCAAGACCTATAAGATCGGCGAGGTTCACGAGGGTTCCACCGAGATGGATTGGATGGAGCAGGAGCGCGAGCGGGGGATTACGATTACCTCTGCCACCACTACCTGTTTTTGGCGGAATCATCGAATCAACATTATCGATACGCCCGGACACGTCGATTTTACCGTTGAGGTTGAACGGTCGCTGCGGGTGCTGGATGGGGCTGTAGCGGTATTCGACGCCGTGGCTGGGGTTGAACCTCAGTCGGAGACGGTATGGCGGCAGGCGAATAAGTATAGCGTTCCCCGGATCGCCTTCGTGAATAAGATGGATCGCATGGGGGCCAATTTCGATCAGTGTGTTCGGATGATGGCCGAGCGCCTCGGGGCCGTTCCGCTGGTTGTGCAGCTCCCTATCGGTAAAGAGGATCACTTCCAGGGTATCGTCGACCTCATCCGAATGAAGGCGGTGATCTGGAACGAGGAGACATTGGGAGCAAGCTATCAGGAGGAGGACATTTCAGAGGAGATGCGCCCGCTCGCTCAGGAGGCTCGCGAGCGGCTGCTGGAGACCATCGCTGAAGTGGACGACGGCTTCCTTGTACGGTATGTGGACGGCTTGGCGGTTGGGCCTGACGAGATTAAGGCCGCCATCCGCAGTGCCGTACTCAGGCTTAAGTTGGTCCCGGTGCTGGCCGGCGCCTCGTTCAAGAACAAAGGGGTGCAGCCGCTGCTGGATGCAGTTGTCGACTATCTTCCCTCTCCGGTTGATCTGCCGCCGATTGAGGGTCTCGATACGGCGACAGGGAAACCCGCCGTACGAATCCCTAAGCCGAAGGAACCATTCGCGGCATTAGTATTCAAGATTATGACGGACCCGTATGTGGGGCAACTGGCCTTCTTCAGAGTCTACTCCGGCAGCCTGAGCTCCGGCAGCCAGGTGTACAACTCTACGCGCAGTACCCGTGAGCGGGTCGGACGACTGCTGCAAATGCATGCGAACAAACGCGAGGACATCAAGGAGGTCTCTGCCGGCGACATTGCGGCTGCTGTGGGACTCAAGGGCGCCAGGACAGGAGATACCCTGTGTGACGAGGTCAACCAGATTATTCTGGAGTCGATCGTGTTTCCAGAGCCCGTGATCTCTGTGGCCATTGAGCCGAAGACGAAAGAAGGCCAGGATCGGCTGGCGGCTGGGCTTGCTGCGTTAGCCAATGAAGATCCGACCTTTCGCGCCAGTACGGACGAAGAGACCGGTCAGACCATCATCTCGGGAATGGGCGAACTGCATCTTGAGATCATCGTCGACAGACTCCTGCGGGAGTTTCGGGTGGAGGCGAATGTCGGTAAGCCTCAGGTGGCCTACCGTGAAACCGTGACGGTTTTGGCCGAGGCTGAGGGCCGGTATGTGCGACAAACCGGCGGGCGCGGACAGTACGGGCACGTCTGGATCAAGTTGGAGCCTGCCGTTGCTCGATCGGGATTCGAGTTTGTGAACAAGATTGTGGGCGGTGTAGTGCCCAAAGAGTATATTTCAGCGGTAGAGAAGGGAATCAAGGAGGCGTTGCATACCGGGGTGGTGGCCGGTTACCCGGTCATCGATGTGAAGGTTACCCTCTTCGACGGATCGTATCATGAAGTGGACTCCTCCGAGATGTCGTTCAAGATCGCCGGGTCAATGGCGTTCAAAGCGGCAGCCGTCCGTGGAAAGCCGGTGCTGCTGGAACCGATCATGCAAGTCGATGTCTCAACACCCGAGGATTTTCTCGGCGACGTTATCGGAAATTTGAATTCGCGTCGCGGTCGGGTCACTGGGATCGAGTCCAGGCAGGCCTCCCAGGTTGTTCAAGCGGATGTGCCGCTATCCGAGATGTTCGGGTATGCTACCGACCTGCGCTCAGCCACTCAGGGACGGGCTGCCCATTCGATGCAGTTCTCGCGGTACGAGCCTGTTCCCGCCAGTATTGCAGAAGAGATTGTGGCCCGTATGGGCGGGCGGACCGGCGGACGGTAGTCGGACTCAGTTTCGTTTCTAAAGGAGCGGTTCATGGCCAAGGCGAAGTTCGAGCGGACGAAAGAACATATGAACATCGGGACCATCGGGCACATCGACCACGGCAAGACCACCCTGACCGCGGCGATCACGAAGGTCCTCCATGCGGCGAATGCGAAGGTCGCCTTCGTTCCCTTCGACCAGATCGACAAGGCGCCGGAGGAGAAGGAGCGGGGGATCACTATCAACATCGCCCACGTCGAGTATGAGACGGCCAAGCGGCACTACGCCCATGTCGACTGCCCCGGCCACGCCGACTACATCAAGAACATGATCACCGGCGCGGCTCAGATGGACGGGGCGATCCTGGTCGTCGCCGCCTCTGAGGGCCCAATGCCCCAGACCCGCGAGCACATCCTCCTGGCCCGACAGGTCAACGTCCCCAACCTGGTCGTCTTTCTGAACAAGGTCGACCTGGTGGACGATCCCGAACTGCTCGAGCTGGTCGAACTGGAGGTCCGCGAGCTGCTCACCGCCTACAACTTCCCGGGCGACGACATCCCCTTTGTCCGCGGCAGCGCGCTCAAAGCGCTGGAGACCGGCAGCGGTGACCGCAGCAACCCGGCGTCCACACCGATCTTTGAGCTCATGGACGCTGTCGACGCCTACTTCCCCGCCCCCGTCCGCGTGCTGGATAAGCCGTTCCTCATGCCGATCGAGGACGTCTTCTCGATCTCCGGACGCGGGACCGTCGTCACCGGCCGCGTCGAGCGCGGCATCATCAAGGTCAGCGACGAGGTGGAGCTCGTCGGCATCCGAGATACCCAGCGGACCGTCGTCACCGGGGTCGAGATGTTCCGGAAGCTCCTCGATCAGGGCCAGGCCGGCGACAACGTCGGGCTGCTCCTGCGAGGGACCAAGCGCGAGGAAGTAGAGCGCGGCCAGGTGGTGGCCAAGCCCGGCTCCATCCCCCCCCATACGCGCTTTAAGGCCGAAGCCTACATCCTCACCAAGGAAGAGGGCGGTCGCCATACCCCCTTCTTCAACGGCTATCGGCCCCAGTTCTACTTCCGGACGACTGATGTGACGGGGGTCTGCACGCTCCCCGCCGGGACCGAGATGGTCATGCCGGGCGACAACGTGAGCCTCGCGGTCGAACTGATTCAGCCGATCGCCATGGAGAAGGAGTTGCGCTTCGCGATCCGCGAGGGCGGCCGCACTGTGGGGGCCGGCGTGGTGAGCGAGGTGTTGGAGTAGGGGGGTAGAGACAGGAACGATGGAAAATCAGCGAATACGAATTAGGCTAAAGGCCTACGACCACCGAATCCTCGACCAGTCGGCTAAGGAGATCGTCAACACGGCCCAGCGAACAGGCGCGAGGGTATCAGGGCCCATCCCGTTGCCGACCAAGATCAGTCGATTTACCGTGCTGCGCTCGCCGCACATCGATAAGAAGTCGCGCGAACAGTTCGAGATGCGGACTCATCTTCGGTTGATGGACATCCTAGACGCGCAGCCTCAGACGGTAGATGCGCTGATGCGACTCGATCTCCCGGCCGGCGTCGACGTCGAGATCAAGCTCTAAAAACAGCCGGCAGCAATGAGCTTTCAGCTAGCCGCTGATCGCTGACAACTGACAGCCAAGGGTTAATTGATATGGGTATCGGGTTACTTGGAAAAAAGGTTGGGATGACGCAACTGTTTGGCGAGAGCGGGAACGCCGTCCCGGTGACGATCATCGAGGCAGGCCCGTGTCCGATCGTGCAACTGAGGACCAGCAGCACGGATGGGTACGAGGCCGTGCAGATCGGTTACCGGGCGGAGCGAAAGACCAGGAGAATCGCCAAGCCGCTCAAGGGTCACTTCGATAAGGCCAAGGTGACGCCTCAGAAGTATCTGAGAGAGTTCCGGTTGAAGACTCAGGACAGTTCAAAGTATACGGTTGGTGAGATTCTCACCGTCGGTCTCTTTGAGGCGGGAGAGAAGGTCCAGGTCACCGGTATCACAAAGGGGAAGGGATTTCAGGGCGGCGTCAAGCGATGGGGCTATCTGGGTGGCCCAGAGACACACGGCTCGATGTTCCACCGTGCTCCTGGGTCAATCGGGGCTTCGTCCTTTCCGTCCCGAGTCTTCAAGGGGCACCATATGCCGGGACGGATGGGTACTGACAGAGCCACTGTGAAGGGGCTCCAAGTCGTGAAGATTCTTCCGGAGCAGAATCTGGTGTTGGTCAAAGGCGCTGTGCCGGGACCGGCCGGCAGCGTCGTCACGATTTCGAAACGAGGCTAATGGGATGTCGGTCATAGTTCAGGCGCTGGATACGAACGGCGTAAAAACAACAGATGTCACCCTCGATGAGATGGTATTCGGTGCTGTCGGTCCATCGCATCTCATGCACGACGTGGTCCGAATGCAACTGGCGAATCGTCGTCAGGGGACTGCCTCAACCCGCAGACGATCCGAGGTCCGAGGCGGCGGAAAAAAACCCTGGAAGCAAAAGGGAACCGGTCGAGCACGATCGGGAACGAGACGTTCACCACTATGGCGCGGCGGTGGGACGGTATTCGGTCCCCAACCTCGAAGTTATGCCTACGAGATACCGCGTCAGGTGCGAGCCTCGGCCCTTCGGACCGCGCTTTCTGAGAAGGTTCGGGCCGGACAGTTTGTGGTGGTGGACGGTCTTTCGCTGGCGGAGCCGAGCACCAAGGCGTTCAAGGCTCTGCTGACGCGATTGGGTGTGCAGGGACGCGCCTTGTTCGTGACGGACCAGGTCCACCAGGATGATGCGGTGAGTATGTCGTGTCGTAATCTACCAGATGTCACGCTTGTGCCGACGGCCGGGTTGAACGTGTACGATATCCTGCGGCACGACACCCTGATAATGACCAAGGGCGCAGTGAGTGCGGTCGAAGAGGCGTGGAAGCCATGAGAGAGGCATATCAGATCATCCGTCGTCCTCTTATCACCGAGAAGGGAACGGATTTGAAGGACCAGACCAATCAGTACCTTTTCGAGGTAGCCGGTAACGCCAATAAGATCGAGATCAAGCGTGCGGTAGAATCGCTGTTCGGAGTAAAGGTACGTCAGGTGCGAACACTCTCCGTGAAGGGCAAAACCAAGCGGCTGGGTCGTTTTATCGGTCGCACATCCGACTGGAAGAAGGCCATAGCAACCCTGAAAGAAGGGGAAACCATCGAGTTCTTCGAGGGAGCATAGATGCCGATTCGAGCATACAAACCGACATCTCCGGGCAGGCGCTTCCAGACTGTTCTGGAGTATGCGGACGTCACTAAATCCACACCGGAGAAGGCGCTACTCCGGCCCGCCAGGAAGAGCGGCGGCCGGAATGCGGCCGGTAGGCTTACAGTACGGCATCGTGGAGGCGGGCACAAGCGACAGTACCGGCTCGTCGATTTTAAGCGGAATAAGCCGGGTGTCTTCGCCAAGGTGGCGGCGATCGAGTACGACCCGAACCGTTCAGCGCGAATTGCGCTCCTGCACTATGCGGACGGAGAGAAGCGGTACATTGTCGGTCCCCTGGGTCTTCAGGTTGGAGAACAGGTGATGTCCGGGGCACAGGCCGAGATTAAGGTCGGCAACGCGCTTCCGCTGCGTGCCATTCCCGTCGGCATCACGCTCCATAATCTTGAATTGAAGCCCGGTAAGGGAGCGCAACTGGCGAGAAGCGCCGGATCCGGTGTACAATTCCTGGCCAAAGAGGGCGACCTCGGCCTGGTGAAGCTGCCATCCGGTGAGTTGCGTCGCCTCAGCCTTGATTGTATGGCGGTTGTCGGTCAGGTCGGTAACCTCGAGTACGAGAACGTATCGTTGGGGAAGGCTGGGCGGTCGCGATGGCTTGGGATCAGGCCGGCCGTTCGCGGTGTGGCCATGAACCCTCACGATCACCCCTTAGGCGGCGGTGAGGGCAAAACGTCCGGCGGTCGCCAGCCCTGCAGTCCCTGGGGGAAACTCGAGCGGAAAACGAGAAAGAAGGGAAAGCCCTCGGATCGTTTCATTGTGAAACGCCGAAAGTAAGGCAGGGTCGAGAGGCGAAGAACTGCCTGTGCAGGATCGGACCTCAGACCTTACAGCTCGGACGGCTGAACGGAGGTTAGTGTGCCGCGTTCACTAAAAAAGGGTGCGTACGTAGAACCGAAGCTCCTCAAGAAGATTGAGTCGATGAATGAGGGTAGGGAGAAGAAAATCGTCAAGTCCTGGTCGAGGCGGTCGATTATCCTTCCTGAGTTTGTCGGACATACGCTGGCGATCCATAACGGGAAGAAGTTCATCCCCATTTACATTAGTGAGAACATGGTCGGGCATAAACTTGGGGAATTCTCTCCAACCAGGACCTTCCGTGGGCATGGGGCGCACACCACGCGCTCCAGTGCACTCAAATAAACATTAAGAGGACCGTGTCGATCATGGAATGTCGTGCTGTCGGCCGCTTTATAGGAATTCCACCGCGCAAGGCGAGACTCGTCGTTGACTTGATTCGCGGTCGCGGCATCAATCAGGCTCTTGATACCGTGCGGTATACGAAGAAGTATGCGGCCAGGGCCATCGAGAAGATTCTCAAATCGGCGCTGGCCAATGCGCAGCATAATCATGGAGCGAAGAATATCGATCGGTTGTTCGTCAAAGAGGCCTTTGTTGATCAGGGCCCGACCATTAAGCGATTTCGGCCTCGTGCCATGGGACGGGCGAATCCGATTAAGAAACGCAGTAGCCACATCACTATTGTGCTGATCGAAAAAGAAGCCGCGTTGTGAGCGAGCTCTTCGGGAGGCGGTATGTGCCCGTCTCTGTGGGAAAATAGCTGTCAGCGTCGAGCTGTCGGCTTGAGATGACAATCAGGGACGATTCATAACGTCGGACTGATCGCTGAAGGCTGACAGCTTCTACCAAATGGCGGAGGTGTGATGGGACAGAAGGTACACCCTGTAGGATTTCGGCTGGGATTCATCAAGCCGTGGAGGTCGAGATGGTTTGCCATGAAGGGTTATGCGGATGCCCTGCATGAAGACCTCAAGTTCCGGCGTTTTATCAAGGAACGGGTTTACCACGCCGGTGTATCCGGGATCGATATCGAGCGAAAGGCCGATCAGATTCGCGTCGTGATCCACACCGCCAGACCCGGCATTATTATCGGAAAGAAGGGCTCCGAGGTCGACAAGCTGAAAGCCGCCCTCTCCGGTATGACAAAGAAACCGATTCAGTTGGACATCGTCGAAGTTCGAAGAGCGGAACTTGATGCCCAATTGATCGCTGAACAGATCGCCTCCCAATTGATGCGCCGAGTCGCGTTCAGACGGGCTATGAAAAAGACCGTACAGTCCTCGATGCGGCTGGGGGCGCAGGGGGTTCAGATCGCATGCGCCGGCCGGCTGGCCGGGGCGGAGATTGCGCGTAGAGAATGGTATCGTGAGGGACGGATGCCGTTGAACACGCTGCGGGCGAACATCGACTACGGGTTTACCCAGGCGAAGACCACATATGGGCTGATCGGGGTCAAGTGCTGGGTTTACCATGGTGAGGCGATGCCGGACACGCTGGCGGCTAAACAGGAACGGGAGATACCCCAAGCGGCCCCGCGAAGGCCCAGGGGGCCCAGCCCGGCACAGGGTTAGGACACGCGATGCTGGCACCAAAGCGAGTAAAATTTCGGAAGCAACACCGGGGTAGACGGTCGGGAATCGCAGTTGCCGGATCGGCGTTGGCCTTTGGGGAATACGGTCTGAAGGCGCTGGAAGCGGCTTGGATTACCAATCGGCAGATCGAGGCAGCCCGTCGCGCCATGACGCGCCATATTAAGAGAGGCGGCAAGGTGTGGATCCGGATCTTCCCCGATAAGCCGATTACGAAGAAGCCCGCCGAGACCCGGATGGGTAAAGGGAAGGGCGCGCCGGAAGGTTGGGTGGCGGTAGTGAAGCCCGGACGGGTGCTGTGTGAGATGGAGGGGGTGACGGAGGCGATCGCGAAAGAGGCTATGCGTCTTGCCGCCCATAAACTGCCGATCTCCACGCGATTTGTATCACGTACAATGGCGATGAGCTGAGGACGACGATGGATGCGAAAGCGTTTCGTCAACTGGGCGCGGCGGAGTTGGAGCAAAAACTCCACGACACAAGAGATGAGCTTTTTAAGCTGAAGCTGAGGGCCTCGGTCGCGCAACTTGAAAACCCCGCGCGTATCCGGAAACTTCGTCGACAGATTGCCGTCGGAGAGACGGTGCGGAGAGAGTCCTTGCGTAAACAGACAGCATCAGAGGTGGAGCCTGCGCCATGACCGAACCGAAGAAAAGAGGACGTCGAAAATCCTTAGTGGGGGTCGTGGTGAGCAACAAGATGCAAAAGACTGTTGTCGTCATGGTTGAGCGCCTCGTGCGACATGAGGCATACGGTAAGATGGTTCGTTGTCGGACGAAGATGAAAGCCCACGATGAGGACAATCGATGCGGGATGGGCGATAAGGTAGCCATCGAAGAGGCTCGACCTCTGAGTAAAGAGAAACATTGGCGGGTCACGGAAATCCTGCAGAAGGCGACTGTTTAATCCCCTGGAGCAATTATGATTGGTTTGCGAACAATTATGGAGGTGGCCGACAATTCCGGCGCCAAACGGATTTCTCTGATTAAGGTACTGGGAGGATCCGGCAAGCGGTACGCTCGCTTGGGCGATGTGATCGTCGCGAACGTGAAGGAGGCGGTCCCGGAGGGTTCGGTGAAGAAGGGCGCCGTCGTGAAGGCGGTTGTGGTCAGGACGTCGAAAGAGCTGCGACGCTCGGATGGCTCTTATATCAAATTCGATCGAAACGCCGCGGTGCTGCTGAACGAACAGAATAACCCGGTGGGTACGCGGATTTTCGGTCCGGTGGCCCGAGAGCTGCGTGAAGCGCGGTTTATGAAGATTATCTCCCTGGCGCCAGAGGTGGTTTGAGGTCGCGAGGGTTGAATCTGTGAGGACATGATGGCAGTGGGACAGGGGCTTCCGATCAAGAAAAACGATCTGGTCGCCGTAATTGCAGGGAAGGACAAGGGGAAGCGGGGCAAGATCGTCAAGGTCATCCCCAAGACTACGCGAGTCCTGGTGGAAAAGGTGAATCTGGTGAAACGCCACACCAAGCCGGGACGCGATTCGAAGCAGGGGGGAATTCTTGAACGCGAGAACCCGATACACGCCTCGAACCTGATGTTGGTGTGTAACAAGTGCGATCGTCCTGTCCGCGTCGGCTTTAGTCGTCTCGCTAATGGCCGAAAGGTGCGGGTGTGTAAAAAGTGCGGCGAGTTAGTGGATTAGGGGAAGGATGATGGCACGGGAAGCTAAAACCAAGAAGAAAGAGAAGACGGACGAAAAGGGGGCTGTCGCAGCGTCTCGCGTGGTACCGCGACTCCGCGAACGTTTTCGCGAGGTCATAGCGCCTGCTCTCATGAAGCAATTCCGCTATAAGAACGTCTGGCAGGTACCCCGCCCATCGAAGATCGTCATCAACATGGGGTTGGGGGAGGCCGTCGCGAACGTCAAGGTGATCGATGCGGCCGTCGAGGAGCTGTCGGCCGTCACGGGGCAGAAGCCGGTCGTCACGCGTGCGAGGAAGTCTGAGGCGGGGTTCAAGCTGAGGACGGGGGTTCCTATCGGCTGCAAGGTGACACTGCGAGGAGACCGGATGTATGAGTTTCTTGATCGTTTCGTAAATGTCGCGCTCCCGCGCATTCGGGACTTTCGGGGCGTCCCCGCCAAGTCTTTCGACGGTCGCGGCAATTACAATCTGGGCGTGAGAGAACAACTCATCTTTCCGGAGATCAAATACGACAAGGTGGATGCCGTTCGCGGGATGGATATCGCCATAGAGACCTCCGCCAGGACGGATGAGCATGCGCGCGCGCTTTTGGAACATCTGGGATTTCCCTTTCAGAAGAGTTAGTGCAGCGGATGACCGGCAGCCGTCATCCGGCGAATTGCTGCTGCGGGCCGACCGCTGAGAGCTCGGGAGTAATGTATGGCTAAACTATCGCTGATCGTGAAGAGCCGGCGTACGCCGAAATTCCAGGTGCGCGCCTATCACCGGTGTCGTATCTGCGGACGGCCGCGCGGCTACCTCAGGAAGTTCGAAATGTGCCGAATCTGCTTCCGGGATCTGGCGCTCCGGGGAGAGATCCCCGGTGTTATCAAGGCCAGTTGGTAGAAGAGTCGCGTGCTATGGATCGCAGGCTTGAGCATTCCGGACGCGGAACATCGAACGCTAAACGTGGAGCAAGTTGACCATGATGACCGATCCCATCGCTGATTTACTGACGAGGGTCAGGAACGCCAATCTGGCTGTCCATGACAAAGTCCACATCCCGGCTTCCAGAGTGAAGGTGGAGATTGCCAAGGTCCTGCGGGAGGAAGGGTACATTAAGAACTTTAAGGTACTCGATGGTGACCCCCAACCAGTGCTTCGGATTGACATGAAGTACGGTGCCGGGGATCAACGGATCCTTATGGGTCTTCGACGAGTCAGTCGCCCGGGACTGCGGGTCTATGCAACGTCACGGCGGCTACCTCGAGTCATGAACGGTCTAGGCGTCGCGATCCTTTCGACCTCGCAGGGGATCATGACGGAGCGCGTGGCCAGAGATCGCGGGGTAGGCGGCGAGGTGCTGTGCTACGTCTGGTAAGCGCGTAGTGTGAGGCCGTTGAGAGAAAGTGCGAAAGTCGACTTGGGGCCCGTTACGGCCATGACACTGCTGCATCGTAGAGGAAACGAGTAGAGTATGTCGCGAATCGGAAGGAAGCCGATCCCGTTTTCGAATCAAGTCAAGGTCGAGATTGCGGGAGGCAGTATCTCTGTTCAGGGGCCGAAGGGTAAGTTGGCCATGCGCCTCCATCCCGCTATGGCGGTGAAGGTTGAGGATAGCCAGCTTCATTGTACGCGCCCAACGGACAATAAACTTCATCGTTCGCTCCATGGGCTGACTCGCACGCTGATCGCGAATATGGTCGAGGGAGTCACCAAGGGCTTCGAGAAGAAGCTGGAGATGGTCGGAGTCGGTTATCGCGCCTCGGTGCAGGGCAGGAATCTGTCGCTGATGCTGGGATATTCGCATCCTCTCGTATTTCCGTTGCCGGAGGGGATCAATGTGGCTGTAGAGAGTCAAAATCTCCTGACGGTCTCCGGGTCGGACAAACAACAGGTGGGAGCGGTGGCCGCCAAGATCAGAAGTCTCAGACCGCCGGAGCCGTACAAGGGAAAAGGGGTCAAGTACGCGGGCGAGCGCATTCGTCGTAAGGCTGGAAAGACGGGGGCGTAGCTTCGATTACGCGTCTGAGGGAGGAGTCGAGTTGGCCGGTTACGAAGGAAAACACGAACGGCGAGTGCGGCGTCATCGCCGGATCAGAAAGCGCGTTACAGGTAGCGCCGCCTGCCCACGGCTGTGTGTGTTCAGGAGCGCCCGCCATATTTACGCCCAGATTGTCGATGACGAGCAGGGTAAGACGCTTGCGGCCGCCTCCACCCTTTCAAGGGAGATCAGAGAACAGGGTAAAATGGAGAGTAAGACGGCGGCTGCTCGGGCCGTCGGCGAGCTGTTGGCGACCAAGGCCTTGGCGGCCGACATTTCTCGAGTGGTTTTTGACCGCGGTGGGTTCAAGTTCCACGGACGGGTGAAGGCCCTGGCTGTCGGCCTTGGAGAAAAAGGTGTCAAGCTCTGATATCGTTTTTAGTTTTCAGTGTCCCGACGCTCGAGACTAAAAGCAGACCTGAAGAGAAGGAGAGGATTTGAACCAGATCAAAGCTGACTCGCTGAACCTTGCCGAGCGTATTGTCCACATTAATCGAGTCGCCAAGGTGGTCAAAGGCGGACGGCGATTCACGTTTAGCGCCCTTGTCGTGGTGGGTGATCAGAACGGACATGTCGGGATCGGACTCGGCAAAGCGCACGAGGTGCCGGAGGCAATTCGTAAGGGGATCGAGGCTGCCAAGAAGGATTTAGTCGGCATAACGCTGGCACGCACGAGCATCCCCCACGAGGTTGTCGGTCGGTTCGGCTCCAGCCGGGTGATCCTCAAGCCGGCCTCACAGGGCACCGGAGTCGTGGCGGGCAGGGCGGCCCGCGCTGTATTGGAGGCGGCGGGTGTTCGGAATGTCCTGTCGAAATCGCTGGGATCTGATAATCCTCACAACGTTGTGAAGGCGACGTTGCAGGGCTTGCAGTCGCTTCGGGCGCCGGAAGACGTGGCACGCGCACGAGGCGCGCGTCAAGCAGGATTGATCGCTCAAGGGGCATAAAATGGACAAGGGTCTGCGTATCATCCTCCGAAAAAGTAAGATCGGCCATCCGGCGCACCAGGATCGAGTCCTCGCAGGGCTCGGGTTGCGCAGAATCAATCAGTCTGTCGTTCGCGCCGATACCCCGAATATTCGGGGAATGATCAGAAAGGTGATTCACCTGGTCGAGGTCCAGCAGGTTGATAGCGAGGAGAGGGGATGAAGCTGCACGAGTTAAAGCCGCCAGCGGGTGCAAGCCGGCGTAGGAAACGTGTCGGCCGAGGGACCGGCTCAGGACATGGAAAGACCTCGGGCAGAGGCGAAAAGGGCCAGAAAGCGCGCTCTGGCGCCCATATCCATCCCTGGTTCGAGGGCGGTCAGCTTCCGCTGCATCGCCGTGTACCAAAGCGAGGGTTTACCAACAGATTTAAGAAGGTCTATGCGACCGTAAACCTGCAGGACCTGGAGCGATTTGAACCCGGAACTAAAGTCACGCCTGGGCTACTGCAAGAGCGAAGGCTTGTCAAGGACCTCAAGGCGGGATTGAAGATTCTGGCCGACGGAGTTCTCAGCAAGCCTCTATGCGTTGCGGCACATAAGTTCTCTAAGCGGTCGATGGAGAAGATCCTTGCTTCCGGTGGGACAGTCGAGGTTATTGGCGCATGATGGAGGGCGTTGGGAATATCTTCAGAGTTCCTGAGCTTAAGAAGCGAATCATCTTCACCGTTCTTGCGCTGATTGCCTACCGGCTTGGGTCCCACATCCCGACGCCAGGCATCGATGCCCACGCGCTGTCGGCGTTTTTTCAGCAGGCAGGGGGGACACTACTCGGCTTCTTCGATCTGTTTTCCGGGGGCGCGCTGCGCCGTCTCAGCATTTTTGCACTCGGTATTATGCCGTATATCAGCGCGTCGATCATCCTGCAACTCCTTGCCGTTGTGTTTCCCCCCCTGGAAAAGCTGAGTAAAGAAGGAGAGGCGGGACGTAAGAAGATCTCACAATATACGCGGTACGGCACAGTGTTGCTTGCCGCAATCCAGGCCATGGGGATTGCCATCGGCCTTGAAAGCATGCGTAGTCCCCTCGACGAGCAGATCGTAATAAATCCGGGCATAGGCTTTCGTGTGATGACCACGATTACGCTGACCACCGGAGCGATCTTTCTTATGTGGCTTGGCGAGCAGATCACTGAGCGAGGGATCGGTAATGGGATCTCACTTCTCATTTTTGCCGGTATCATTGTCCGGATGCCTGAAGCGATCGTCAATACCTGGCGCCTGCTGACCACGGGTGAATTGAACGCTCTGTCGCTGCTGATCGTCCTGATTCTGATGGTGTTGGTCGTAGCCGGGGTGATCATTATGACGCTCGGCCAGCGACCGATCGTAGTGCAGTATGCCAAAAGGGTTGTCGGACGTCGGATCTATGGAGGCCAGAGCACGCATATCCCGTTGCGAATCAACACCGCCGGCGTGATCCCGGTGATCTTTGCCGCCTCTATCATCGTATTCCCGGCTACGATCGCGCAATTTTTTAATCACCCATGGATGCAGGCTCTCGCCAGAGCGCTTTCTCCGGCTACCGTGACCTATACGGTGCTCTATGCGATAGCCATCATTTTCTTTACCTACTTTTACACCGCTATTGTCTTCAATCCGATCGACGTCGCCGATAACATGAGAAAGTACGGAGGTTTTATCCCTGGTATTCGACCGGGCGCGAAGACGGCGGAATTTATCGAGAAGGTGTTGGATCGAATCACGTTGGTCGGGGCGATCTATCTGACGCTGATTTCGATTCTCCCTGAATTATTGATCACTACGATGAATGTCCCGTTTTTCTTTGGGGGAACATCCCTCCTGATCGTGGTTGGTGTCGCATTAGACACTGTGCAGCAGGTCGAGTCTCACCTGGTCATGCGTCACTATGAGGGGTTCCTGAAGAAGACTCGAATTAAAGGTAGACTGGGGTAATGAGTCATGCGGCTCGTCCTGCTGGGACCGCCTGGCGCCGGCAAGGGGACGCAGGCCAGGCTGCTGACGGCCAAGTGTGATGGTGCGCATGTCTCCGCCGGAGACCTGCTGCGACAGGCAGTGGCCGATGGCTCGGAGTGGGGGCGTACCGCCAAATCGATTATGGCGCAGGGCGCTCTGCTGCCGGACGGCGTGGTCATCGAGATTATCGAGAAACGGCTGCGTCAACCGGATTGCGCCGGCGGCTATATCCTGGACGGGTTTCCGCGCACGTTGCGACAGGCGGAGGCGCTCTCGGATGTTCTGAAGCTGTTGGACGCCCCGTTGGATCGGGTCATCAGCGTCGAGGTATCCGAAGACGATCTGGTGAGTCGATTGGCGGGTCGTCGGGTGTGTCGGGCCTGCGGATCGATGTTTCATGTAGACACGAAGCCGCCGGTACGGATCGGGGCATGCGATAACTGTGGAGATCCGCTCTTTCAGAGGGACGATGATAAGGAGGACACGATTCGCCATCGCCTGCGGGTCTATCGGGAGCAGACTGAGCCCCTGATCGCTTATTACAATAAGATGGGGCTACTGAGGCGAATCGACGGACACGGGACGATCGAAGAGATTGCTCGACGCATCCATCGCGCCATGGGGGACGGATAGCAACAGTTATGATGATCTTGAAATCTCCCTGGGAAATTGACCTGATGCGCAAGAGCAGTCGGATTGTGGCGGAAACGCTCGAGAAGCTGGAGGGCCTAATCGAACCGGGACTGCCTACTTTGGAGTTGGACCGATTTGCAGAGGCCTATATCCTGCGACGAGGGGGCAAGCCGGCGTTTAAGGGCTATCGTGGCTACCCTTACACGCTCTGCGTATCCGTAAACGAACAGGTCGTCCATGCGTTCCCTTCGGGAAGGCGTCTGGAGGATGGTGACATCGTGAGTCTGGACCTTGGTGTTGTGGTTGATGGATATTACGGAGATGCCGCGATCACGGTTCCCGTGGGCAAGGTGTCCGTGGAGGCTCAACGTCTGATTGCTGCGACGCGAGGGGCGCTTTCTCAGGCGATTCGGGCTGTGCGGCCGGGAAATCATCTCTCCGATATCTCTCACGCGGTGCAGTCCGCTATCGAGACTCATGGGTTCTCGGTCGTGCGGCTGTTTGTAGGTCATGGAATCGGTCGAGCGCTTCATGAGGAACCGCAGATTCCGAACTTCGGCCCTCCGGCCCAAGGCCCTGTACTCAAATCCGGGTTGGTTCTGGCTATCGAACCGATGGCGAATGCCGGCGGCGCAGACGTCATGATTCTCGATGATCGTTGGACAGCGGTCACGCGAGACCACTCTCTTTCCGCCCATTTTGAGCATACCGTTGCGCTGACTGAAGATGGCGTTCAGGTGCTTACCGGTGTTGCCGAAGACGAGCCGTCCGAGGAAGCGAAACGCTGATGCCGAAGGAAGAGGCGATTGAGGTTGAGGGGACTGTCATTGAGCCGTTACCGAATGCCATGTTTCGAGTAGAATTGGAAACGGGACATAAGGTGCTGGCGCACATCTCCGGAAAGATGCGCATGCATTTCATTCGAATTCTCCCGGGCGATAAGGTGATCGTAGAACTGTCCCCATACGATTTGACGCGAGGACGAATCATTTACCGATATAAATAGCTGTGAAGATGAAGGGTGTCAGGGTAATGAATGATTCCGTGACGTGGGGGTTATCATGAAGGTTCGAGCGTCGGTAAAGCCGATATGCGAGAAGTGTAAGATCATTCGACGAAAAAGGGTGCTGCGGATCGTATGTGAAAATCCTCGGCACAAACAACGCCAGGGGTAGAGAGTTCGTGGTTCAAAGTTCAGAGTGAGGGTGTCGGCTTGTTTCAGAGATGGCGTCATGTATGTGAGTATGGTTGCATGAACCATGAACTCTGAACGAAAAAGGGGAATCGTATGGCACGTATCGCCGGGGTAGATCTTCCGAGGGAAAAACGGCTTGAGGTAGCGCTGACGTATATCTTCGGCATTGGTCGCTCTGCTTCCCGCAAAATCTTGCAGGACTCCGGGGTTCATTCGGACGTTCGCGTCAAGGATCTCACTGAAGAGGAGATCACAAAGCTGCGGCGTACCATTGAGGGAAACTACAGGGTTGAAGGGGATCTCAGGCGTGAGGTCTCGATGAACATCAAACGGCTCATGGATATAGGCGCCTACCGGGGTCTCAGGCATCGCCGGGGACTCCCGGTCCGCGGCCAGCGAACCAGCACGAATGCCAGAACGCGCAAAGGGCCTCGCCGGACGGTCGGCGCGAAGAGTAAGAAAACGTAGCCGGGTTTATTGTCGGGCTGACGGCTGATCGGTGAGATCTGATCGCTGAGCTATTGGAGGAAGAATGGCGGAAGAAACAAAACCGCGGCGTCCGGCGGGACGCGCGGGAGGCAGGAAAGAGGCGAAGAATATCGCTCACGGAATTGCCTGCGTCCAGGCGACATTCAACAATACCATCGTCACTATCACCGATGTGGCCGGTAATGTCATCGCTTGGGCCAGTGCCGGCTCGGTCGGGTTCAAGGGTTCCCGTAAGAGTACCCCGTTTGCCGCTCAAAGGGCTGCTGATAGCGCTGCGCAGAAGGCAATGAGCCAGGGCATGAAAGAAGTGAAGGTCTTCGTGAAAGGCCCGGGCGCCGGGCGGGAAGCGGCCATTCGAGCCTTGCAGGCGGCAGGCATGGAGATTGTGGCGATCAAGGATGTGACGCCGATTCCACATAACGGTTGTCGGCCGTCCAAGCGGAGACGTGTATGAGACAGTCGTTCCTGGCGACACATCATCCGGTCATTCCCGGAAAGAGTATCAAGAGCGCGATCCGCCGAAGTATGAGGGTGACGGGGGGCAGCACCACTCCCCTGGGAGGAGGGGTTCGTGGCTAGATATCGGGATCCCGTGTGCAAGCTTTGCAGGCGAGAGGGGATGAAGCTGTTCCTGAAAGGGGATCGATGCTTCTCCGCCGCCTGCGCGATTGAGAAGCGGAACTACGCTCCCGGCATGCATGGCCAGCGACGGGCGAAGGTGTCGGACTACTGTAAGCAGCTTCGTGAGAAGCAGAAGATGCGCCGGATCTATGGGGTCCTGGAAACGCAATTCCGGAAATATTTTCGTCTGGCTGAGCAGCAGACAGGAATGACCGGTGAAAATCTCGTCAGGATCCTGGAACAACGCTTGGACAGCGTGGTCCATCGCCTCGGGTTCGCCGCATCCCGTGCACAAGCGCGTCTGCTGATCACTCACGGGCACATCCTCGTGAATGGACGTAAAACGGATATCGCGTCCTATCGAGTTCGTCAGGGCGAGACGATCGAGGTGCGGCCCAAGAGTCGTGAAATGACGGCCATTAAGACGGCTCTTGAAGGGGTCAAGCGGCGAACATTGCCGAGTTGGCTTGAGCTTGATGCGACCAACATGAAAGGGACTGTCCGGTCGATCCCATCCCGGGAAGAGATCGCTATCCCAGTGGAGGAGCAGTTGATTGTTGCGCTGTACTCCAAATAATGGTGGGCGTGGGAGGTTTTGATGATTCAGAAGTTTAAGGGCATCCAGAAGCCAAAACGGCTGGAGTGCGAGCTGGAATCTCTGACCAGCACATACGGCAAGTTTTTTGCGGAGCCCTTTGAACGCGGATTCGGATTGACCATCGGTAATGCGCTTCGGCGCACCCTTCTTTCCGCCATTGAGGGGGCCGCGGTGACCGCGGTTCGAATCACCGGGGCGCTGCATGAATTCTCCACGATCCCTGGGGTGAAAGAAGATGTTACCGATATCATTCTCAATCTCAAGGGGCTGCGGCTGCGACTTCACGTTGACCATCCTAAAACATTATATCTAAAGGCGTTTTCAGAAGGAGAGGTTCGAGCCGAGCATATTGTTTCGGATCCCGATGTCGAGGTCTTGAACCCGGATCTGCGTATTGCGACGTTGGAGCAGGATGGGAAGCTTGAGCTGGAATTGGAGGTTCGCCTCGGACGCGGCTATGTTCCTGCAGAGCGAAATAAACGAGAGGGGCAGCCCGTCGATGTCATTGCCATAGACTCTATCTTCTCCCCGATCCGGAAAGTCAATTTCCGGGTCGAAGACACCAGGGTTGGCCAGGTCACCGACTACAATAAGCTGACCTTGGAAGTCTGGACTGACGGCAGTGTCCTGCCCCGCGATGCCATTGCGTATGCGGCAAAGATCCTCAAGGATCACCTGAGCATCTTTACAAACTTTGAGGAAGAGCCGGAGGGTGAGGGGGTTGTTGTCGACGAGGCGAGGAAGCAACTGTTGGACAACCTCAATCGAAGTGTTGATGAACTGGAGCTGTCAGTACGATCGGCCAATTGTTTGAAGCACTCGGATATTCGATATATCTACGAATTGGTTGTCAGGAGTGAGGCCGAGATGTTGAAGACAAAAAATTTCGGCCGGAAGTCTCTGAACGAAATCAAGGAGATCCTTACCGGTATGGGGTTAACCTTAGGGATGAAACTGGAAGGCCTCCCTGTTGGCGAGTCGATTGGGAAACGCGGTGACAAGACCTCGAAGGCCTTAACGGGGGCCTGAGCTTGGCCTGGTTTTATACGGTCAGGCAGGAGTGCCTGCTATGCGACATAGGAAAGCTGGGAGGAAGCTCGGTCGAACAACGGCTCATCGTGAGATGCTCCTCCGTAATCTGCTGACATCGCTCTTCCGTTACGAGAAGATCGTAACAACCGAGGCGAAGGCCAAGGAAGCGCGTAAGCTGGCAGATAAGATCATTACGCTTGCCAAGCGCGGAGATTTACATGCGCGCCGACAGGCAGCGGAGGTTATCCAGGATGAGGATGTCTTGAAAAAGCTGTTTGATATGATCGGTAGCCGCTATAAAGATCGAAACGGCGGTTATACCAGGTTGACCAAGCTGGAGTACAGAATGGGGGATGGTGCGCCGCTTGCGGCCATCGAGCTTGTCGAGATCGGCGCAGTGGCTGAACCTTCGGCTAAGCCGGCGAAACGCCGTGGTCGGCGTGGGGATAAAGGCACGGTACCGAAGCCACGGCCGGCCGAACCCATAGCGGCTCAGTCGCCAGGTGCGTGAAGTGGCGATCGGTCCTTGAAGACCATAGGTTGATGTAAGCGTGATGCCCTTCCCGGTTCGTTCGGGAAGGGCATCGTTGCTTTTACGGGGAGAGGATTTGCCCTTTACAACCCGTGGGCCGTTATGGTACGAGAAGGGCCTCGGAGGGTTGAGCGGCCCGTACGATATACCGGGGGGAAGGGCAATGAGCGGAACAGAGATAGCCAGGATACGAAACGTTGCCATGGTGGCCCATGGGGGCGCTGGGAAGACGACGCTGACTGAGGCGATGCTGTTTGATGCCGGCGTGACGTCTCGCCTTGGGACAGTTGAAGACGGGACGACCATCACCGACTTCGACGAGGATGAGGTCAAGCGGAAGACGAGCGTCAGCTCCGCTCTCGCCTTCTGCGAGTGGAAAGGATACAAGCTTAACGTGATTGACACCCCTGGAGCCTCTATCTTTCTGACCGACACCAGGAACTGTCTGAGAGTCCTTGACGGCGCCGTTGTGGTAGTGAGTGCCGTCTCCGGTGTCAAGGTGCAGACAGAGAAGGTGTGGGCGTGCGCTGAAGCGGAAGGCCTGGCCAGGATGGTTTATATCAATAAGATGGATCAGGAGCAGGCCGACTTCTTCAGAGCCTTGGACGATATTCGCAAGAACCTCTGCCAGGCGGCGATACCCGTCCAACTTCCGGTAGGCGCGCACGCGTCCTTTGCGGGCGTGATCGATCTGCTGCGGATGAAAGCTTTGATCTACCAGGACGACCTGACGGGGCAGTGTTCCGAAGGAGAGGTTCCTCGAGAGCTGAGACCGAAGGCGGAGCAGTTTCGGGCGACGCTGATGGAGGCGGTTGCGGACAGCGACGATAGGCTGTTGGAGAAGTATCTTGAAGTCGGTGTGCTCACCGATGAGGAGTTCAAGGTCGGATTACGGCGAGCGGTGATTGGGGGAAAGGTTGTTCCGGTTCTCTGTGGTTCGGCTGTCAAGAACATCGGCGTGCGACCTATGCTTGATCTCCTGACGGAACTCTTTCCATCTCCGGTGGATCGCGAAGCGATGACGGGGATCGATCCGAGGAGCGGCGAGCGAGCGACTCGAGAAGGTCGCGAGGATGCTCCGCTCTCGGCTTTAGTATTTAAGACACTCGTCGATCCCTACGCCGGTAAGATTAGCCTTCTCCGAGTCTACTCCGGGGTGCTTTCTTCCGATTCGAACGCCTACAACAGCACCAAAGGGTGCAAGGAAAGGATCGGTCAAGTCGTACTGCTCCGAGGTAAGCATCAAATACCGGTTCAGACAATCGTGGCCGGAGATCTGGGGGCTGTTGTGAAACTCAAGGAGACCAGCACCGGGGACACCCTTTGCGACGAGCGAAGCCCAATCAGTCTGGAGTCTGTTGGGATTCCACATTCTATCGTCGAGTACGCCATTGTACCGAAGACAAGAGGGGATGAGGAAAAAATGAGCTCTGGACTCCAGCGGCTTCGCGAGGAGGATCCATCCCTTCAGATTCGGCGCGACCCGCAGACCAAGGAGATCATCCTGGCCGGGATGGGTAAGACCCACTTGGAAATTGCGGTCGATCGCCTCAAGCGAAAGTACGGACTCGAAATTCAGATGAAGACGCCGCGCGTGCCGTACAAAGAGACCATTCACGGGCGAACTGAGGTTCAGGGAAGGCATAAAAAACAGACCGGAGGGCACGGCCAGTACGGCGATTGCTGGATCAAACTTGAGCCGCGTCCCCGTGGTGCCGGGTATGAATTCGTCAATCAAATCGTGGGAGGAGCGATCCCCAAGCAGTACATTCCCGCGGTGGAGAAAGGGATCATCGAGGCGATGGAAGAAGGGAGTCTGGCCGGGTACCCTGTTGTGGATGTCAAGGTGACCCTCTATGACGGTTCATACCATTCTGTCGACTCCTCAGAAATGGCGTTCAAGATCGCGGGGTCGTTGGCGTTTAAGAAGGGGATCCTGCAGGCGAATCCGACTCTTCTGGAGCCGATCATGACGGTCGAGGTGATGGTCCCGGATGAGTGTATGGGGGAGGTGATCGGCGATCTGAACAGCAAACGGGGACGTGTGGTGGGCGTAGAGGCCAAAGGGAAAGCGCAGACGATTAAGGCGCAGGCCCCTCTGGCCGAGTTATTGGAGTATGCCACGCAGCTCAAGGCCATCACCGGCGACCGCGGTGACTATACGGTGGAGTTCTCCCACTACGATGAGGTCCCTCCGCATCTGAGAGAGCGGGTGATTGCAGAATTGAAAAAGGCGAAAGGCGAATAGGCCGTCCCTTATCCGCTCTCCCCCTATCTCCTTCCTTGATTTCCCCTGTACAATGTAAGAGAAGCATGCTAATTTATATTCAACGGGCCAATAACGCCCGCTCTTTGTTTTATAGGGGATGGTATGACATGGCTGGTGAGGTTGTAGAGCGAGTCAGAGCGATCGCCCTTCCGCTCTTCACTGAGTTGGGACTGGAGCTGGTAGACGTTGAGTTCCGTCGAGAGGCAGGCGGATGGATCCTGCGCCTGTATCTCGACAAACCTGATGGGGTGACCTTGGATGATTGCCAGCGAGTGAGCGAAGAGTTGAGCGATCTTCTTGACGTAGAGAACATCATCCACCATCCCTACACGCTTGAAGTGTCCTCTCCTGGTTTGAATCGACCGCTCCTTCGAGAGTCGGATTTTCTCCGCTTTGCGGGCCAACGGGCGAGAGTCACGACCTTGCAGGCCGTCGCCGGCCAACGACGGTTTCTTGGCGTTCTGAGAGGTTGCGAGGATGGACAGGTATTGCTGGAACGGGAAGACGGTACGACTGTCCTCATCCCTTATGCGGCGATTTCGAAGGCTCGATTGGATCCAATCCTCTAAAGAGCAGGGTATAGGGTATAGAAGTGAAAAAGGCATTCATTTCGTTCCTAGACCCTAGACCCTATACCCTGGAGTAGATATGGGTATTGATTTACTACAAGTGATAGAACAGGTCGGACGCGAGAAGGAGATCGATTCGGCCGTACTGATTGAGGCGGTGAGCGCGGCCATTCTCTCGGCGTCCCGTAAGACCCTTGGGGCCGCCCTTGACCTTCGTGTTGAGTTCGACCAACGGTCCCGTTGCTTTATGCTGTACGCAGTGCGTAAGGTTGTAGAGCAGGTTGTGAATCCGCATGTCGAGATCGCCATCGATGAGGCCCAGCAGCTCAACCCGGAAGCCCAACTCGGCGATGAGACGAAGACCGAGTTGAAGGCAAAGGAGTTCGGCCGAATCGCCGCCCAAACGGCGAAACAGGTCATCATCCAGCGAGTCAAGGAGGCCGAACGGGAGAGTGTGTTTCAGGCCTTCAAGGCCCGTGTGGGCGAATTGGTTGGGGGTGTCGTCCAAAGAGTAGCGAAGGGCAACGTTATCGTTAATCTTGGGAAGGCCGAGGCGATTCTTCCTCCCAGAGAACAACTTCCCCGTGAGGATTACAGGGTCGGCGATCGGATTCGAGCCTATGTACTGGATGTGAAGAAATTACCGAGAGGGTCCCAGATCGTCCTTTCACGAACCCATCCCGGCCTCCTGGCCAAGCTGCTCGAGATCGAAGTTCCAGAAATCTATGAGGGGATCGTTGAGATCAAGGCGGTGTCCAGGGATGCGGGTGAACGAGCGAAGGTGGCTGTGGCCTCACGCGACAGCAACGTGGATCCGGTCGGGGCCTGCGTCGGCTATCGCGGCAGTCGAATTCAAGCAATCGTCAGGGAACTGATGGGTGAGAAGATCGACGTCATTGCCTGGAAGGATGATCCGGCTTCCTTCGTCAAGAGCGCGCTTGCCCCGGCTGACATTGAGAGCGTTGAGGTTGTGCAGGAGACGCATACCCTTCACGTGCTAGTGGCTGACGGTCAGCTCTCGCTGGCCATTGGGAAACGGGGACAGAACGCTCGTCTGGCGGCCAAGTTGTTGGGCTGGAAGGTCGATGTGAGGGGCCGTGGCGAGATCCAGAAAGCGTCGGAGGAGCGGCTTCAGCCGGAGTTCGAACCCGTAGCGTCAACAGTGGAGGGCCGGGCCGGTACGGACCTGCGGTTGGCGGAGGTACCGGGCGTGGGGGAGAAATTGGCCGATCGCCTGATCGAGGCCGGTGTGGACAGTTGCCGGAAACTGGCCGACGCGTCGGATGAGGCCTTGGTTCAGGTGGAGGGGATTGGTCCAAAGACAGCCCAAAAATTGATCGAGGCTGCGAAGGCCGCCCTCGCCTTGAGGGATGCAGAATAGGTGGCGGCTGAGCCTTTACGATCGTGTGTGGCCTGCCGCACCAGTCGGCCGAAGGGGGAGCTTATTCGTGTGCATCCTATTGCCGGCGGGGGACTGGGTGTGGACCTGGGTGGGGGATCGGGTCGCGGGGCGTATGTCTGCCCGAACCACGACTGCTTAGAGCAGGCGGTAAAAAGGGGTGAGTTTGCGCGCTGCCTGGAGGTGGCGGTTGCGCCGATGACGGTGGAGACCCTCGAAGAGCTGATTCGAGAGCGCGTCCGCCGCAAGGTCGCCGCTCTCCTTGGACTTGCGCGCCGAGCCCGTAAGGTTGCGTCAGGCGCAGAGGCGGTGGATCGGGCCATCAAGCGCCATGCAGCCCGGTTAATTCTGAGTGCGGCGGACGCATCGGCGAACTCGGTGGCGAAGTTGCGGAGTGTGGCCGCACAGATTGGCATCGCATGGATGCAGGCCATGGACAAGGAGGAGTTGGGAGCCGCTCTCGGAGGGGGTCCCCGAGTGTGTATTGCCGTCATGGATCCGCACCTTGCAGGAGCGCTGATGTCTGCGCTGAATAAGATACCAGTGGTGATGGAAGCGAGAGAGGGGACACGGTCAGACCGCCGAGTTGGAAGACAGAGCGGAGCGTCGAAAGGTTTGGGGGTGATCCGGCGTGGGAATGATTAGGGTTTACGATTTGGCGAAAGTGCTTGGTATGTCAAGCAAGGAACTTCTTGACCAACTTGAGCGGTCTGGCCTGCAACTGAAGAGCCACAGCAGCAACGTGGACGAGGATCATGTCAGGTCGCTCCTGGCAGCCGCACCACCTCAGAAGCAAAGTCGCCCCAAGCCCAAGCCGCTGGAGGCACCTCCATCGGTCCACGCCGAGCCGGTGGAAGGCCGACGTATCAGGACAGGGAAGGCTGAAGCCTCGACGGTACCGACGAAGACCTCGGCTCGGACGCCGACTCGCTCCAAGCTCACCGAGGCGAAGGTGCCGCCCGTGGTCACGCCGATAACCGAAGAGGCGAGATCCACTGGGGGGGTGAGTCCGGTTGAACAAAAGGGGTCTCAGAAGTCTAAGGCAGTGCCTGTTCCACAGTCGGTGAAGGAGATGGTAGTTCCCGATCAGCGATCCTTGGTGCCGTCTGAGGCTCCTCGCGAGACCAGGACCGCACCGGCCGGCCTGAAGGGGGCGCCATCCGGGACCCCGATGCCGTCACCACCTGTCTCCGGCCAGACACAGAGGGCGGCGGCGGTTCCACCGACGCCCCAGGCGCCGGTCCGGGTGGAGCAGATCGAACGCAAGCCCTCTGCTCCACTGCGTCCGACAGTCAAGATTGCGGAGACGATCACTGTGAAGGAGCTGGCGGAAAGCATCTCGATGAGCCCTAGTGAGATCATCAAGCAGTTGATCAAGATGGGGATCATGACCACGATGAACCAGCCGCTTGATGTGGAGGTCGTCAAACGCGCGGCCGACCAGCTAGGATTCTCAGTGGAAGTGACTCCCCTGGAGGAGACTGTGGCCGAGGCGAAGGAGCTTGAAGATCCCTCGCTGCTTCTTCCCAGGTCTCCTGTCGTGACAATCATGGGACATGTCGATCACGGCAAAACCTCACTACTGGATGCGATCCGGCAGACCAATGTCATCGCCTCAGAGGCTGGAGGAATTACTCAACATATCGGCGCCTATCAAGTCGATCTGCCTGGCGGCAAGATCACGTTCCTGGATACACCTGGCCACGAGGCGTTTACCGCGATGCGGGCGCGTGGGGCACAGGCGACCGATATTGTGGTCTTGGTTGTGGCGGCCGATGACGGGGTGATGCCCCAGACGCAGGAGGCGATCAGCCACGCCAAGGACGCGGGCGTCCCGATCCTGGTGGCGATCAACAAGATCGATAAGCCAGGCGCCGATCCGACCCGTGTCAAGCAACAGTTGGCGGAATACGGGCTGGTTCCGGAAGAGTGGTCAGGGCAGACGATTTACGCGGAGGTCTCGGCCAAAAAGCAGGTGGGCATAGAGCATCTGCTTGAGATGCTGCTGTTGCTGGCCGAGGTTCAGGAACTCAAGGCGAACCCGCACAGGTCCGCAAAGGGTGTCATCATTGAGGCCGAACTGGATCGTAGTCGGGGACCGGTCGCGACGGTATTGGTTCAGCAGGGGACCCTGAAGGTGGGGGACGTGATCGTTGCCGGATTGCATTCTGGTCGGGTGCGGGCGATGAATAACGAGAAGGGGAAAAGGACCCAGACAGCCGGACCGGCCACCCCCGTGGAGGTGCTGGGTCTGTCCGGCGTCCCTATGGCTGGAGATACGTTTGTTGTGGTATCCGATGAACGAAAAGGGCGGCAGATCGCGCTCGCCCGACAACAGAAACACCGCGAAGAGATGATCGTTTCGAAGCACCGCATTACCCTGGACGATTTGCACCGTCGTATCCAGGAGGGTGAGGTCAAAGAACTTCGGATGATTATCAAGGGGGACGTCCAGGGCTCCGTTGGACCGTTTCGCGAATCGCTGGGGCGGATCGGCACCGACGCGGTCAGGTTAAAGGTGATCCACGCGTCTGTCGGCGCCATCACCGAGACCGACGTGATGTTGGCGTCGGCTTCCAATGCTGTCATTGTAGGATTTCATGTTCGGCCTGAGCCAAAGGCCCAGAAGCTGGCCGAGCAGGAAGGCGTCGAGATCCGGCTCTACACCGTGATTTATGACGCCATCAACGAAATCCGGCGAGCGATGGAGGGGCTGCTGGAGCCCAAGTATGTCGAACGGTCGATCGGTCGCGTGGAGGTTCGCCAGGTCTTTGCTGTACCCAAGGTTGGAGCGGTTGCCGGCTCAACCGTGGTGGAGGGGAAGGTTTGCCGGGACAGTCAGGTCCGCATTGTTCGGGACGGCAAGGTAGTCCACAAGGGTCGGGTCGGGTCGCTTCGCCGCTTCAAGGAGGATGTTCGGGAGGTACAAACCGGGTTTGAGTGCGGAGTCGGCCTGGTAAACTTTAACGACATCAAGGTTGGCGATATCCTGGAAGTCTTCGATCTGGAATCGGTCGCCCAAAAGTTGTAGAGAGGTGTCAGGTTTCAGGTTGCGAGTTACGCTTCGCTCAACGCTCAACGCTCGAAACTGTTGTACCCCATGACTGTTGGGACATGCCGTGTCGAGTTGCATCTGGCCGGTAATACCTCCCTCAAGGGTAAGCGGCGGGTTGTCAAGGGGATCAAAGATCGTATCCGGGGCCGCTTCAATGTCTCGGTCGCTGAGGTGGATCGCCTTGATGAATGGCAACGCGCCACACTCGGAATCGCCTGCATCAGCAACAATGCTCGACTGGTCGACGAGACCCTCACAAAAGTCGTCAACCTCATCGAGGCTGACGCCGACGCGCTGATTCTCGATTATGAGATCGATCTCATGACCCAGTGACGTCGTCGGTCTGCTGGTTACGGAGAGAATGATTATGCAAGGCAGGCGAGCCGATCGAGTCGGCACTTTGATACAGGAAGAGATCAGTCGCTTAATTTTACAGTCGGTGAAGGATCCGAGGGTTCGTTGCGCTACGGTCACCCGTGTGCGGGTCAGCGACGATTTGCAACACGCGAAGGTCTATATCGCCTCAATGGGAGGCGACAAGGAACGGTGCCAGGAGGCGCTGATCGGTTTAAAGAGCGCAGCCGGCTTTCTCCGGGGGGAATTGGGGCGCCGGTTGTGCCTGCGCTACATCCCGGAGCTGCTCTTTTCGCTTGATGATTCGTTGGAGCAGGAGTTGCACCTCGCTGAGCTGTTTCGGCAGATCGAAGCGACCGAGACCAGGGAGTAATGACAATGGCGAGTCGTATCGATCTACACCTGCATACCAAGGCCTCAGATGGCGCGCTTCAGCCGGCGGAACTGGTGAAGGCCGCAGACCGCATTGGGATCCGCGTGATGGCCGTGACCGACCACGACAGCGTGAATGGAATCGCCGAGGCGCAGGAAGCCGCTTCCGATCTGGCAATCGAGGTAATGTCCGGGATCGAGTTGAGTGCGAGTCTGGACGGCGACGAGATCCATATCCTGGGCTATCTGCTCGACGCGGACGATCCATCCTTACAAAAGGCCCTCCGTCGACTACAGGAGGACAGACTCGTTCAGGCCCGGGCTATGGTCGAGCGGTTGGGCGCACTCGGGTATCCGGTCGAGTGGGACCGCGTATTGGCTATTGCCAATGGCGGATCGGTCGGACGGCCGCATATCGCGATGGCCCTCGTGGAGCGCGGCGGCGTCGCATCGGTGGATGAGGCGTTCTCGCGTTTTCTGAGACGAGGGGGCCCCGCCTATGTCGAGGGCTCGAAGGTCTTCCCGTACGAGGCGGTCAGCCTGATCAGGGAGGCTCATGGCGTGCCCTCACTGGCGCACCCGATCATTGTGGGGGCCGGCGATTACCATCTGGATCTTGAGCGGCTGTTGCCGATGATGAAGGAGTCGGGCCTGGAGGGGATCGAGACCTACTATAAGGGGTATACCCCGGAGATTACAACGTCTCTGCTGGCGGTTGCCGAGCGGCATCGGCTTATACCCACCGGTGGGAGCGATTTTCACGGCGGCGGCGTAGTTGCCGATGCGGAGTTGGGAGGGGTAGAGGTACCCTGGCAGACTGTCGAGCGGCTGTGGGCCAGAAAACGAGCGTCGGGCGCCGCACCGATCATCTCCGGGTAAACTTCAGGTATATCGTATGGAACTCAGCGGAGTCTTGAATATTAATAAGCCTGGGGGGATGACCTCCCATGATGTGGTGGACGTGGTGCGGCGTCTACTGAAGATGCGCCGTATCGGGCATACCGGTACGCTCGATCCGAGGGCGACCGGCGTGCTGCCGCTCTGCGTCGGACGGGCGACCCGAATCGCACAGTTTCTGACTCAGGCCGACAAAGAGTACCTGATCACCATGCAACTGGGCATCACAACTGATACTTTGGATGCTGACGGGAAGGTGTTGTCCAGGACGGATCATATTGATGTAGACCCCGCCAGACTGCGAGAGGTTCTGGAGAGTTTTGTCGGAGAGATTCAGCAGGTACCGCCCCTGTTTTCCGCGAAGAAGCATCACGGGGAGCGACTCTATCGTCTGGCTCGCCGCGGTGAAACGGTCGAACGACAGCCGGTTGCGATTCGAATCTATGACCTGACACTGCTGGAGTGTGACCTGCCCTTCGTCCGGTTCCGGGTGAGTTGTTCCAAGGGGACATATGCCCGCACGCTGTGCGATGATGTCGGTCGAGTCCTCGGCTGCGGCGCGCACCTGTATGCGTTGACTCGCGTTCGGTCCGGCCGTTTCCTGATTGAGGATGCGCTGACGCTGGAGCAACTGGAGCAGGCCGTTGTGGAGGACCGCATCCGGGACGTACTGATCCCCATCGGGGAGGCGCTGGGGCACCTCCCGGTTGTCAGGATCCATCCGGAGTCCTCTCGAGGCGTTGTCCAGGGGGGCGGGATGGCGGCCGGAACGTTGCTCAGTTTTCCCATGGAGGTGGAGAAGGGGGACCTTGTCAGGGTTCTGGGATATCGGCGCCAGCTTCTTTCGTTGGCGGAGGCGACGGTTGCCGGTCGAGAATTCTCCACAGTCGATCCGCGCCGGATTGTCTTAAAACCGGTACGGGTCCTCGCCGGGCAATGATCGTTATCGAACAGATTGAAGATCTGGAACAAGGATATCCCTTTCCTGCAGTGGCAGTCGGGACATTCGACGGGGTCCATCTCGGACATCGTGAGATCCTGGGTCGCGTCGTGCGGCGCGCTCACCAGGAGGAAGGAACGGCGGTTGTCTTTACCTTCTCGCGACATCCCCTGGAAGTGGTGAATCCTTCAAAGGCGCCGCCTCTCTTGACCCCACTGCCGATCAAACAGGACATCATGGCTGCGCTTGGCGTCGATCTGATGATTGCCGTCGGCTTTACTCCTTCTCTGGCGGCTACCGCGCCACGCGATTTCGTCAACACCTACATGGTCGATCGACTTCAGGCGCGGTTCGTCTGTATCGGATACGACTTTGCCTTTGGGCAGGCCAGGGCCGGTTCACCGGAACTGCTCAGGGCGCTTGGCGAGGAGCATCAGTTCGAGCTTGACGTGGTGCCCGCAATGACGGCGGACGGCCAGGTGGTTAGTTCTACTCGGATCCGCGGCCTCCTTGCGAGGGGCGAGTTGCGCGAGGCGACCCGTTGTTTGGGGCGGCCATATGCCGTTATGGGACAAGTCGAACGGGGCGCCGAACGAGGCAGGTGGCTGGGATACCCGACAGCCAATCTCGCCGCGACCGGCGACTTAATTGTTCCGGATGGCGTCTACGCCGGCATGGTATGGTTGAAGCAGAGGTTGCAGAAGGCGCTGATCAATGTTGGGAGGGCGCCGACCTTTGGCGGTGAGGTCCGGCGAGTGGAGGTTCACGTGCTGGAAGCTGACGAGGGAGAATTGTACGGGGAGATGCTCACGCTCCTGTTCCTTGAACGCTTGCGGGACGAGCGACGCTTTGATGACCCGTCGTTACTCCGACGGCAGATCGACTACGACAAACGGCAGGCGGATGAGATTTTTACCGCCTTCCCGCAGTATTCTGCGGAAGAATGGGCTTTACTCCCCGAGGGGCCTGTGCTATCGTACTCGCGGTTTCGGGTACCTATTTAAGACGAAAGGAGGATACGGCTTCGTGGGCAAGGCGTCTACAAATAAGCAGGAAATCATTGGGCAGTATCGGCTACATGACAGCGACTCCGGTTCCCCGGATGTGCAGATCGCGCTCCTGACCGGACGAATCGGCTATCTGACCGAGCATTTGAACGGCCACAAGAAAGACTTCCACTCCAGGCGAGGGCTGCTCCGCCTTGTCGCGCGGCGTCGGAAGCTCCTGGACTACCTGAGGAGTAAAGACGCGAACAGGTATAAACAGATTATCGAAAGGTTGGGAATCCGTAAATGAGCAGTCGGGTCGAGCGGATCATCGAAGGGAAACCATTAAGTATCGAGGCGGGGCGTGTAGCCAGGCAGGCCGATGGCGCCGTGTTGGTTCGGTACGGCGATACCGTTGTGCTGGTTACAGTGGTGGCTTCGAAACAGATGCGGCAGGGGATCGATTTCTTTCCGCTGACTGTTGATTATCAGGAACGGGCCTACGCTGCAGGCAAAATCCCTGGCGGTTTTTTCAAGCGGGAGGGCAAGCCTCATGATAAGGAGACCTTGACCTCCCGCCTGATCGATCGCCCACTCCGTCCCCTTTTCCCGGATGGCTACCGGAACGATGTCCAGATTATTGCCACAGTCCTGTCTGCGGACCAGCAGAACGACCCCGACGTGCTGGCGGTATTGGGCGCCTCCGCCGCTCTGACCATTGCGCCTATTCCGTTCCTTGGACCGATCGGCGCGGTCCGGGTGGGCCGGGTGGAGGGCAAGCTGCTCCTCAATCCCACCTATGCCCAGATGGAAGGATCAGACATCGATATGGTCGTCGCAGGGACCCGAAGCGCGGTTGTGATGCTTGAGGCCGGCGCCAACGAGATCCCTGAGGACGTCATGTTTGAGGCGATCGAATTCGGCCATAAGGGCATTCAGCCTATGATTGACATGGTGTCGGAACTGGCTCAAGCGCTCCGGGTTGAAAAGGTGCCCTTCCAGGTGTCGCCGCCGGATCCACAGTTGCGTGATCGCGTAAGCGCGCTGGCCCGCCAGGGACTTCGGGCGCTGGCTGGGATTGCCGAAAAGGAGGAGCATCGCAGCCATCGGCAGCAGCTCTTCGATGAGGTCATGGCCGCGTTCAGCGATGAGCCGGACGACCGCAAGGGCGTCGTCAGGGGGCTGTTCGAAGCGATCGAGCACGACGAGCTGCGCCGAATGATCCTGGAGGAGGGGAGGCGTGCGGATGGGCGATCGCTCGAGGATGTCCGGCCGATCACGGCCGAGGTCGGGGTCCTGCCAAGGACTCACGGATCGGCCCTCTTCACCAGGGGTCAGACCCAGGCGCTCGTGACGACGACGCTCGGTACCTCCGAAGATGAGCAGCGTCTGGATGATCTCGAGGGGGAGGGTACCAAGCGGTTCATGCTTCATTACAACTTTCCACCGTTCAGTGTGGGCGAGGTCAGATTCATGCGTGGTCCGGGTCGGCGCGAAATCGGGCATGGGGCACTTGCCGAGCGGGCCCTTTTGGCGGCGTTGCCGCCGAAGGAAGAGTTTTCGTATACTCTTCGGATCGTGTCGGATATCCTCGAATCGAATGGTTCGTCGTCTATGGCCACGGTGTGCGGAGCTAGTCTCAGCCTGATGGATGCCGGGGTGCCGATTCGATCGGCGGTGGCCGGGGTGGCGATGGGGCTCGTTGTGGAGGATGAGCGGGCGGCGATACTCACCGATATTATCGGACTCGAGGATCACCTTGGCGACATGGACTTCAAGGTGGCCGGTACCCGGAAAGGGATTACGGCGCTGCAACTGGATATCAAGACCCAAGGGATCGCGCCGAGTCTCATGCCGAAGGCGCTGGGTCAGGCCAGGCGCGCCCGCCTTCACATCTTGGATCAGATGGACCGCGCCCTTACAGAGCCGAGATCCAACATCTCGGTGTATGCCCCGCGTATCATCACGATAATGATCCCCGTGGATAAAATTCGTGATGTCATCGGCCCGGGCGGCAAGGTGATCCGTGGGATTGTTGCGGACTCCGGGGCGAAGATCGATGTCTCGGACGACGGACGGATCGAGATCGCGTCGGTCGATGGAGAGGCGGCGCAGAAGGCGTTGTCGATTATCAGTAAGATCGTCGAGGTTCCCGAGGTAGGCAAGATCTATCAGGGGAAGGTCGTCAAGATTATGGATTTCGGCGCCTTCGTTCAGATTCTTCCCGGCACCGATGGCCTGCTGCATATCTCTCAGATTTCCGAACAGCGGGTAAAAAGGGTCGAGGATGTCTTGTCGGAAGGGGAAGAGATCATGGTAAAGGTGATCGATGTCGACAAGAATGGGAAGATCCGGTTGAGTCGGAAAGAGGTGTCGCAGGCTGAGGCGCAGTAGAGGTCATCCTGAATCATGAGCCGCCTCTCCTTTCATCGCGAAGTGTTACCGAACGGGGTAGTCGTGCTCAGCGAACAGATGCCTGCCGTCAAGTCGGCCACGATCGGCGTCTGGGTACGGGTCGGATCGCGGGACGAGGCGGGAGAAGTCGCCGGCGTCTCGCACTTTATCGAGCATATGCTCTTCAAGGGGACCCAGCGGCGGAGCGCGCAGGAGATTGCCAGGACGGTTGACGCCGTCGGCGGAACGCTCGACGCCTTCACGAGCCGCGAGACCACCTGTTTCTATGCCAAGGTCCTTGGTGAGCACCTGCCTCTGGCCGTTGATATTCTGGCTGATACCTTTCTCCACTCCAATCTGGACACCAAAGATATTGAGCGGGAGCAGGAGGTGGTACTTCAGGAGATCAAGATGGTGGAAGATACCCCCGATGATCTGGTCCATGACCTCTTTGCGGAGGCGATCTGGAGCGATCATCCGGTGGCCAGACCGATCCTTGGACGCAAGGAAACGGTGCGCGCCTTTACGCAAGACGACGTCCGCCGTCACATGGATCGCTTCTACCGCCCTGATCGGACCGTGGTGGCGGCAGCTGGCGATCTGGAGCACGGGCGGCTGGTAGAGTTGGTGACGCAGGCCTTCAACGGTTTTGAAGGCCGATCCGTTCACGCCGACGTTCCACCGCCAAGCTGTACGGCAGCGGTCAGAGTAGAGGAGCGCGATACGGCTCAGCTCCACCTGTGCCTCGGCATGGATGGCCTGCCGCATGCGCACAAGGATCGCTATGCCCTCTACCTGTTAAACGCCATGCTGGGCGGCAGCATGAGCTCCCGGCTCTTTCAGGAGGTTCGCGAAAAACGAGGTCTGGTCTATTCGATCTACTCCTACCAGGCCTCATATCGTGATTGTGGTCTGCTGGTTATTTACGCCGGAACCAATCCGGAGTCGTCAGGCCAGGTTGTGGAGCTGATTCGGGCTGAGTGCGCCAGTCTGCGGAATCAACCGGTCGATCCCAGTGATCTCCAACGGGCGAAGGATCAGCTTAAAGGCAATCTGCTCCTTGGCCTCGAGGGGACCAGCAGTCGGATGACTCGCATGGCCAAGACAGAGATCTATTTCGAGGGGACCTATGGTCTCGATGAAATCATCGCCGGGATCGATTCGGTATCCGTCGATCAATTTGAGTCGCTGGCCAGAAGGATCCTGCGCGACGAGACGTTCGCCATTACCACTATCGGCCCTGTTGCCCAGGCGGCCCTGCTCTCTTAAACATAGGGTGTAGGGTTCAGGGTGTAAGAGCCAAAAATTAACCGCAATTACTAATCACTAACCACTAACCACTGACTCCGATGATCCCTCGTTATACCCTCCCCCGGATGGCATCCGTGTGGGAACCACAGAATCGCTATGCTGCCTGGCTCAAGATCGAGCTGTTGGCCTGCGAGGCGTGGGCCGAACTGGGTACGGTTCCGCGCGAGGCGTTGACCGTGATCCAGGCGCGGGCCGCCTTCGACCTTAACCGCATCCAGGAGATCGAGCGGGAAGTTCGCCACGATGTTATCGCCTTTGTGTCTGCCGTGGCGGAGCGGGTCGGTCCGGAGGCGCGCTACCTGCATTTCGGGCTGACGTCCTATGATGTCGTGGACACGGCCTTGGCCGTACAACTGCAACAGGCCGCCGACATTCTGCTGGAAGATTTAGCAGCGCTCTTGCTGACCATCTCCGACCTTGCCAGACGCCACAAGCGTACGATGATGATCGGGCGGACGCATGGGATCCATGCCGAGCCCACAACGTTCGGCTTAAAGCTGGCGCTCTGGTATTGCGAGGTAGAGCGTAAT
Organism: Candidatus Methylomirabilis oxygeniifera; assembly: GCA_000091165.1. Lineage (NCBI taxonomy): Bacteria > Methylomirabilota (SeqCode) > Methylomirabilia (SeqCode) > Methylomirabilales (SeqCode) > Methylomirabilaceae (SeqCode) > Methylomirabilis (SeqCode) > Methylomirabilis oxygeniifera (SeqCode). The sequence continues at coordinate 507,190 of FP565575.1, forward strand.
ATCGACCGCCTCCGCCGGGCCAGAGAGACCGTTGCGTACGGCAAGCTTTCCGGCGCTGTCGGGACGTTCGCCCATCTCCCACTGTTTGTGGAGCAGTTTGTCTGCGCCAGGCTCGGGTTAAAGCCGGCGCCGATTTCCAGCCAGATTCTCTCCAGAGATCGACACGCCGAATTCCTGCTGACGCTTGCGCTGATCGGGACCTCGCTCGATAAGTTCGCGACCGAGATCCGGCACCTGCAGCGGACCGAGGTGCGTGAGGTTGAGGAACCGTTTGTCGAAGGCCAGAAGGGATCATCGGCCATGCCTCACAAGCGGAACCCGGTCGCCTGTGAGCAGGTCTCCGGGTTGGCGAGGCTGCTGAGAAGTTACGCCCAGTCGAGCCTGGAGAACGTACCGCTATGGCACGAGCGCGATATCAGCCACTCATCCGTAGAACGGGTGATTCTGCCCGATGCGACCATCCTGCTTGACTATCTGCTGGTCCGGTTCCGGGAGGTGTTGGAGGGTCTTCGGGTCTATCCGGATCGGATGCGTCACAACCTGGAGCTGACCGGAGGGCTGGTCTTTTCTGAGGCGGTGTTGCTGGCGCTGGTAGGTAAAGGGCTAACTCGGGAAGAAGGTTATCGGCTGGTGCAGCGACACGCCATGCAGGCGTGGGAGTCGGGTCAACCGTTCAAACCGCTTTTGCTGGCCGATCCGGAGATTTGCCGACATCTCTCGCCTGACGAGGTTGAAGGCTGCTTTGATCTGGGCTATCATCTGCGGCATCTGGATGACATCTTCGCTCGCGTAGGTCTCTAACGACGTCAGACGGTACTGCTCAACACTGAACACTCAACACACTGAACACTCAAAAATGTTGACCGCGAAGATCTATGTGACCTTGAAGCCGGATGTCCTTGACGCCCAGGGGGATACCGTACGATCGGCCCTCGAGACGCTGGGGTTTCAGGGGCTGACGGACGTACGGGTCGGAAAGTTCATGGTGCTGACGCTGAACAGTCCCACGAAGGAGCAGGCTGCGGCGCAGGTCGATGAGATGTGCAAGCGGCTGCTCGCCAACCCGGTGATTGAAAACTACCGCTTCGAGGTAGAGGGAACCGCGGGATGAAGTTCGGCATCGTTGTGTTTCCAGGCTCCTGGAGCCACCAGGACTTTCACCATGTCATTGTGAAGATCCTGAAGGAGGAGGCCTGCTACCTCTGGCATAAGGAGGCTGATCTTCACGGTGTCGATTGCGTGATCCTCCCCGGCGGATTCGCCCATGGCGACTATCTGCGGTCCGGCGCGATCGCGCGACTGTCCCCTGTCATGCGGGCGGTGGCGGCCTTTGCGGATGCCGGCGGCCTGATCCTCGGGAGTTGCAACGGGTTTCAGATCCTGACTGAGGCAGGCCTGCTACCGGGCGCGCTGTTACCGAACGACTGCTTACATTACCGATGCCGATGGGTCCACCTGAGGACGGAGAGCCGCCGGACCCCCTTCACAACCGCCATGCAGCCAGGACAGGTGGTACGGATGCCGATTTCGCATGGTGACGGGCGATACTATATCGACCAGACCGGCTGGAAAAAGTTGATAGAGGGCGACCAGATCATCTTTCGCTATTGTGATGCCAAGGGGACGCTCGCAAAGGACGCGAACCCGAACGGGTCGTTTGATCATATCGCCGGTATCTGCAACGAGCGTCGCAATGTTCTTGGATTGATGCCGCATCCGGAGCGGGCCGCCGAGTCTATCCTGGGTTCCCAGGACGGTTACCTGATGTTTGCGTCGATCCTTGACAGCTTCATCCGTTCCCCGCTGACGGCATGCGGGGACAGAGCCTGAGGCGTACGTGATGACCGTATCGGTGGTGTCTCCGGATCTGATCGCGTCACACGGCCTGACGGCTGACGAGTACGACAGGATCGTCGCGATTATCGGTCGTGAACCGAACCTGGTCGAGCTTGGGATGTTCGGCGCGATGTGGTCGGAACACTGCAGCTATAAAAGCTCGCGGATTCATCTGGCCGGCCTTCCAACGGAGGGTCCGCGTATCCTCCAGGGGCCAGGGGAGAACGCGGGCGTTCTCGATATCGGGGGTGGTTTGGCGCTGGTCTTCAAGATGGAAAGTCATAATCACCCGTCTTTCATCGAGCCGTATCAGGGGGCTGCGACAGGCGTAGGGGGGATCATCCGGGATATTTTCACCATGGGTGCAAGACCGTTCGCATTGTGTGATTCGCTCCGTTTCGGGCCGCTGACCGACCCGAAAAACCGCTACCTGTTCGGCCGGGTGGTCGCCGGCATCGCAGGATACGGAAATGCGGTGGGCGTACCGACGGTGGGTGGAGAGGCGTGCTTCGCCGAGCCGTATAGCGGCAACCCGCTGGTGAATGTGCTGTGCGTCGGGATTGCGCGGAAGGATCGACTGTTCTTTTCCGGGGCGGGTGGGATCGGCAATCCGGTGATCTATGTCGGGGCCAGGACCGGACGCGACGGCATCCATGGCGCCACGATGGCCTCCGGCGTTTTCGATGAGGGGGCTGAGGCGAGGCGGCCGACCGTACAGGTCGGCGACCCGTTTCGTGAAAAGCTGCTCATCGAGGCCTGCCTTGAGTTGATGGCAGGGGACGATTTGGTCGCGGTTCAGGATATGGGGGCGGCGGGGTTGACCTGTGCGACCGCCGAGATGGCCAGCCGCGGCGGTACCGGGATCGAGATAGACCTCGCCCAGGTCCCTCGGCGAGAACCGGGGATGACGGCCTATGAACTGATGCTCTCGGAGTCGCAGGAGCGGATGCTGGTCGTTGCGAAGGCCGGGAGCGAGGCGCGTGTTCGAACGGTCTTTGAGAAGTGGGACCTCGACGCGGCGGTCATCGGGCATGTCACTGAGGGGGGGCTGCTGCGGGTGCTGGATCATGGCAGGCCGGTCGCGGAGATCCCGGCCGATGCCTTGGCATCAGAGGCGCCCGCCTATCACCGGCCGAGCAGCCGCCCTTCCGAGGCTGATGCGCGGCAACGACTCGACCTGGATCGCCTTCCGTTGCCGGACGACTATGCGGCTGTCCTGTTGGAGCTGTTGCGGTCGCCCAACCTCTGTTGCAAGGAAGGGATCTGGGAGCGATATGACCACATGCTGTTTCTGGGCACGATCGTCGGACCGGGGTCTGATGCTGTCGTCCTGCGGCTACCCGGAGGCACGCGCGCCATTGCGCTCTCGATTGACGGCAATAGCCGCTATTGCACCGTAGATCCCTATCGGGGCGCGATGATCGCTGTGGCCGAGGCGGCCAGGAACGTTGTCTGCGGGGGCGGCGAGCCGCTCGCCATTACCAACTGCCTGAACTTCGGCAATCCTGAGCGCCCGGAGATCATGTGGCAGTTCATTGAGGCGGTCAAGGGGATCGGCGAGGCCTGTCTGGCCTTCCAGACCCCCGTCACCGGCGGCAACGTGAGCTTGTACAATGAGACATCGGGGAACGCGATCTTCCCCACGCCTATGATCGGGATGGTCGGCCTCCTGGATGATGTCGCGCACGCGACAGGCCAGTGGTTCCAGGCTGAAGGAGATATGGTGGCGCTCCTGGGGGATACACGGGAAGAGTTGGGGGCCAGCGAGTATCTTTCGATCCGGTTCGATCTTGTGCAGGGTGAGCCGCCGGCGCTGGACCTGGCCAGGGAGCGGGCCGTACAGCGCACCTGCCTCGAGGCGATCCGAGCGGGGATCATTCGTTCGGCGCACGACTGCTCGGACGGGGGACTGGCCGTCGCGCTGGCGGAATCATGCCTGGGCGCGACACCGATCGGTGTCGATGTCCAACTGAAGGATACGATTCGCCCCGATGCGCTACTCTTCGGGGAATCACAATCCAGGATCGTTGTCTCCCTCAAGGCAACTGACTGGCTGAGATTGGAAAGGATTGCTGCGGCGCACCAGGTTCCTGTGACGCGCCTGGGCATCGCCGGGGGGACAAGGTTCAGACTTCACGGTCCGGCCTGCGGGCTTGATCTTCCCATGAGAGAGGTCGAGACCGCCTGGCGAAGCGGGTTGGCGTCGTCCCTGGGCGCGTAAGGCGGGAGAGACGTAGAATGAAATCGGTACAGATCGGCATACTGGGGTTCGGGACGGTGGGTTCCGGGGTGGTGAAGCTGATTCAGGAAAACGGGGCACTCCTGGAGCAGCGGCTGGGCGGGCGGGTCGTCATCCGTCGAATTGCCGATACCGACATCAACCGGCGGCGAAACGTTGATGTGGACCCGACCATACTGACCACCGATGCGGCGGCCGTGCTGGAGGATCCCGCGATCGATATCATTGTGGAGTTGATCGGTGGCTGTGATATCGCGCTCAGGTTTTGCCGGGAGGCGCTGAACCGGAACAAGCATCTGGTCACAGCCAACAAGGCACTGCTGGCCACTCACGGGCTTGAACTGTATCGGATCGCCGCGGCGCGTCGGGTATCCATTGGGTTTGAGGCCAGTGTCTGTGGCGGCATTCCGTTGATCCGGGCGATGAAAGAGGGGCTGGTCGCCGATCGGGTCCGCTCGATTATCGGAATCGTGAACGGTACCTGCAATTATATCCTCACGACGATGACGGACAGCAGGCGGCCGTTTGCCGAGGTGTTGGCAGAGGCGCAAGCCCACGGCTACGCTGAGGCCGATCCCTCCTTTGATGTGGACGGGATCGACTCCGCCCACAAGCTCCAGATCCTGGCGACGCTGGCGTTCGGGACCTATGTCCCCTTTGATCGGATTCACGTCGAGGGGATCAGACAGATCGACGCCTCCGATATCGAATACGCCCGCGAGTTGGGATACCGGATCAAGTTGCTGGCGATCGCCAAGCAGCTTAACGGTGAGCTGGAGGCGAGAGTGCATGCCGCCCTCGTTCCTGAAGATCACCTGCTGGCCTCGGTGGGTGGCGTCCACAACGCGGTCTATGTGGTCGGCGACGCGGTGGGTTCCTTAATGTTCTACGGACGCGGAGCAGGACAGATGCCGACCGCCTCTGCCGTGGTCAGCGACATCGCCGAGATCGCCAGGGGCCTGTTGCACGATCCGACTGCGAGGGGCGTTCCGCCTCCGCAGATCTCCGGGGCGGAGGCCGAGGTCAAGGATATGGCGGCCGTTCGCTCCTGTTACTATCTCAGGATTATGGCGATCGATAAACCTGGGGTCCTCTCGAGGGTCACCGGGATTCTGGGCAGCAATAACATCAGCATTGTATCCGTCATCCAAAAAGGCCGCCATGAGCAGAGCGCCGTCCCCATCGTCATGTTGACCCATGAAGCGGCAGAGGGCGATATGCAACGGTCGCTTCGCGCCATCAGCCAACTTGATGTGGTCAGTGAAGGGACCGTCTGTCTCAGGGTTGAGGGCGTGACCGATTGAGCCGACTATGAAGACCATGAGTTGGAAGGGGATCATCGAACAGTATCGGGCGTTTTTGCCTGTGACGGACCGGACGCCGGTCGTCACACTGGGCGAGGGCAATACGCCGCTGGTGCGCGCTGAACGGCTCCGGGCGGCGATCGGGATTGAGGCGGAGGTCTATCTGAAGTACGAGGGGCTCAACCCGACCGGCTCGTTTAAGGATCGGGGGATGACCCTCGCCATTACCAAGGCGGCAGAGGAGGGTGCGAGAGCTGTCATCTGCGCCTCGACCGGCAATACCTCGGCCTCCGCCGCAGCGTACGCAACGCGGGCGGGGCTGCGAGCCTATGTGCTTATCCCGGAGGGAAAGATCGCGCTGGGTAAGCTGGCGCAGGCGATGATTCATGGCGCGCAGGTGCTGCAGATTGAAGGCAACTTCGACCAGGCCCTGCAGATCGTCAGGCGCGTGGCTGCCGATCTGCCGATTGTATTGGTCAACTCGGTCAACCCATATCGGATCGAGGGTCAGAAGAGCGGCGCCTTTGAGGTCTGCGACCGGCTCGGCCGGAGTCCGGACTACCACTTTATTCCGGTAGGCAATGGGGGCAATATTACCGCCTACTGGAAGGGGTATCAGGAATATCTGAAGGCCGGACGGATCAGCTCGCTGCCAAAGATGATGGGATGGCAGGCAGAAGGCGCGGCGCCGATCGTCCTGGGAAGGGTGGTCGAACAACCGGAGACGATCGCGACGGCCATTCGGATCGGGAACCCTGCAAGCTGGAATGGGGCGGTGGCGGCCTCGGCCGAGTCCGGCGGACAGATTGACATGGTCTCCGACAGTGAGATCATCGACGCCTACCGCCTCCTGGCTTCCATGGAGGGGGTCTTTTGTGAGCTGGCCTCAGCGTCGTCCGTGGCCGGCCTCATCAAATACTGCCGGTCGAATCGCCTGCCGAAGGATGCGGTGGTGGTGTGCGTGCTGACGGGACATGGCCTGAAAGAGCCTGATGCTGCCATCCGTCTTTCGCAGCAACCTGTAACAGTGAAGGCCGATCCTGAGGCTGTGCTGAAGCTCCTGTCGGTCTAGAGCCGGCCAAGCGATTTTCGTTTGACAGGCGGGATCGGCGACGCTATAGTGCTCTGCGGATGCGGGAATAGCTCAGCGGTAGAGCATCGCCTTGCCAAGGCGAGGGTCGCGGGTTCAAATCCCGTTTCCCGCTCCAACCTTGTGACTGACGAACCGTTATTGAGCGGATACATGAAGTAATCGGCATGTTGCCCATGGCCGTGCCCACCCAGTGTCTCTTACCCTACCGCCTGAATTGCTGGATCACGTCATCGTTGCCTCCCTCATGGCGGCGTAGCCAAGTGGCTAAGGCAGAGGTCTGCAAAACCTTTATTCGGCGGTTCGAGTCCGCCCGCCGCCTCCACGCTTCCTTTGATGTGCATACGGATTTCGCGTACTGTCTCTCAGGGGTATTCACGTGACTCCGATCGATCCGGCATATTGGGGTAGTCCTTCTATTGTATTCCCGGTACGTCGAGAGCGACAAACAGGCGTGTCATCCAATGCTTAGGTCATACGCGGGTGACGCTTTACTCCCCTATGTACTCCGTCGGCGCTCCGTAAGCCGCTGAACGGGGCGTGAGTCTGCTTATTATTATTTGTGGAGGAACCCTATGGAACCTATGGATGGGGAAGAGAAGGAGAAGCAAGAGAAGAAGCATACAAAGTGGGTGAAGAGTGTCATGGGTATCGTCGCGCTTGGGGAAGCGGTTGTGATTTTTATTGGTATTCAGTTCATCCCCTACGGCCGGGGGTACAACAATCCTCCGGTGAAAACTGAGCCCCAATGGAACAGCCCCCAAACAAGAGAGCTATTTTTCCGTGCCTGTGGTGATTGTCACAGCAATGAAGTTGTCTGGCCATGGTATGGCTACATTGCACCCGTGTCATGGTTCATTCAACACGACATCGACAAGGGTCGCGCTGCCCTCAACGTGTCGGAATGGGGACGTGTAGAGGAGAATAGTGGCGACGCTGCAGAAACCGTCAAGAACGGCTCAATGCCGCCTTGGGCCTATACAATCTTGCGTTCGTCGGCGAATATGGCTGCTTCCGAGAAGGAGACGTTCGTTCAGGGACTGGTAGCCACATTCGGCGAGCAGAAGAGCGACGAAAAAAGTAAAAAGAAGGTGGACGACTCGATACACTTCTTCCCCGTTCGTAAAGATGATCAGGGTACGGACAAATGAGATGCGCGTATTCCAATTGCTGCGGCGATCAACTCTGAACGCCGGATAAGAGCGAGTCATGGACTTTGAGCTGAGCGAGGAACAACAGGCGGTCCGGACGATGGTCCGGGAGTGTGCCGAGCGAGAAATCGCGCCGGTCGCCGCCGAGATCGATGAGCAGGAACGGTTCCCGACCGGGATCATTCGAAAGCTGTCGGAGCTTGGGCTCATGGGTATTCTCTTTCCCAAGGCGTACGGAGGCGCGGGGATGGACTACATCAGCTATGCCCTGATCCTTGAAGAGCTCGGGCGATACGATGCGTCGGTTGCGCTGACCGTGGAGTCGCACAACTCGCTTTGCAGCAATCACATTTATCTCTTTGGAAACGAGGCTCAGAGGAGTCGGTATCTACCGCAACTGACCAGCGGCCAAGCCCTTGGCGCGTGGGCGATGACGGAGCCTGGGTCTGGGAGTGATGCCGCCGGGATGCAGGCTACTGCAGTGCTGGAAGGCGACCACTGGGTCCTGAACGGGACAAAGAACTTCATCACGCAGGGAAGCGTGGCGGGCATCTACGTGATTATGGCGCTCACCGATCGGGCCACGCGGGAGCGGGGGATCTCGGCCTTCATCGTGGAGCAGGGGACGCCTGGGTTGCGGGTCGGTCGGAAAGAGCACAAGATGGGATTCCGCGCCTCCGACACGGCTCAGGTGATTCTGGAAGATGTGCGTATTCCGGACGCGAACCTGCTGGGCGACCTACACCACGGCTTTATCGATGCGTTGACGATCCTGGATGCGGGGCGGATCGGGATGGCCGCCCTCAGCGTCGGTATCGCCCGCGGCTGTCTGGAGGAAGGGCTGAAGTACGCTAAAGAGCGCCAGGCCTTCGGCCGGCCAATAGCCAACTTTGAAGCGATTCAATGGAAGCTGGCCGACATGGCCACGGAAATTGACGCGGCCAGGCTTCTGGTCTTGCAGGCGGCCTATCTGAAAGACACCGATCAGCCGTTTACGAAGGAGGCGTCGTATGCCAAGCTCTTTGCCTCAGAGACGGCCATGAAGGCCGCCACTGAGGCAGTGCAGATCCACGGCGGCTATGGCTACATTAAGGAGTTTCCTGTCGAACGATATTTCCGGGACGCCAAGTTTTGCGCCATCGGCGAAGGAACCTCCGAGATCCAGCGCCTAATCATCGCCCGCGAACTGTTGGGTCGAGCGTATGTGTGAAAGATAGGGTGTAGGGGGTAGACGACGGCCGGCTCCGCTTAATCTCGCCGTACGTCCATGTACGGCTCGAATCGGCGCTGGCAGGCTGCGCTATCCGTGCTTCGCCTGCCATCGACGACGCGTCGCCACCCGCCGTCCACCCCGGCTTCTGTGACGTAGATGTCTTAGAAGCGTGTGCGGAGTACAGGATGCAGAAGCGAGATAGATCTTCCCGTACTTTACCCTATCCCCTAAACCCTATACCCTGTTTTTTTTGATGACGCATGGAACTGGTAGACAAAATTCTCAAAGGTGATGTACGCGCGGCGGCCCGCCTCATGACCATGATAGAAAACGGCGATGCCGAGGCCAGGGCCGCGCTAAAGTCACTCTACCCCCACACCGGTTCAGCCCACATCATCGGGATCACCGGTCCGCCGGGCTCAGGAAAGAGCACGCTGGCAGACCGGCTGACCGAAGAGTTGCGAAAACGCGACAAGACGGTAGGGATTGTCGCAGTGGATCCGACGAGCCCCTTCACCGGAGGCGCGATTCTGGGCGACCGGATCCGGATGCAAAGCCACAGCCTGGACGCGGGCGTTTTTATCCGCAGTATGGCGACGCGCGGCCACTTGGGCGGCCTCGCCCGCGCCACCAACGAAATTGTGGACGTCATGGATGCGGCGGGGAAAGAGGTGATTCTGATCGAGACGGTGGGGGTCGGCCAGGACGAGGTGGAGGTCGTGGGAACGGCGCACACCTGCGTGGTGGTCTCGGTTCCCGGATTGGGCGACGAGGTGCAGACGTTCAAAGCGGGCGTTCTGGAGATCGGCGACCTGTTCGTGGTCAACAAGGCCGACCGTGAGGGCGCGAACCGGACCGCCACAGAACTTGAGATGATGCTGCATATGGCGCCTAAAGGGGCCGCCTGGTCTCCAAAGGTTCTCAAGACGGTCGCCACGACAGGGGAAGTATCGCAGCGCTGCTGGATGCGATCTTCGAGCACAAAGCCTTCATGGATGAGCGCGATCTACAGAAGCAGAAAGGGCGGGAGCGAGGCGAGCGTGCATTTCGGGTGCTGCTGCAGGAGACGCTCACGGCCAGAGCGCTGGAGCAGTTCGATCGGAACGGCCGCATGCAGGAGCTGATCGCCCGCGTCGCCGATCGCACCCTCGATCCCTACACCGCCGTCGAAGAAGTCCTCGCCAAGCTCGGCCTATAGGGCCCCTCAGCGGTCATTGCGAGGGAGTGGAGCGACCGTGGCAATCTCACAGTATTTGGCGTTATGGTTTGGAGCCGGTAAGAACGCATGTACCGAACAGTACCGTTAGGGAGCCTCCCGCAACTTGAACGAGACGCTGTAATACCGCACGTCGATATTCGTGGTCATCTCCAACGCGTAGGACAGTTTCGGATCGGGGTCACGGCAGATAACCAACCCCTTCACAGCCTGACCATCCGAGCAGATATTTTTCTTGACCCAACCCATATACCTTAGAATTTGGCCAATCACCTGATCCGACGGACGGCCTTTCTTGAGTTCAATGACGACAAACGACTCGGACTTAGGCTCGACTGCCAAAATGTCTATCGGACCAATGTCAGTAGCGTACTGCTGACTGTCATTGCCGTCGGCGTCCTCGAAGATCTTGAGCTCGCCTTTGAAAATCGTAGCGAAATTGCTTACGACGAAGTCTTCCAGGTACTTCTCCAGAACAAACGCATTGGGGTCTTCAATTGGTTCAGGCGCCTGCGACGGAACTATTGGTAGTCCGGCGCCTTCAACGAGGGCGTGGAACTGCTCCTCCGAGAATTCGGCGAGCGTGTGCATTGGGAAGACCACTCCGGGGAACGGCTTATCGCGCGGTTGTTCGTGCCACGAGACTTTCAGGAAGTTCTGGTGCGTATGTGCAGGATTCCTGCCCGGGGCGTAGAACGCTGGTTCGCTGACCGTACCCACGGCCGCGAGGGTTTTACGGCCTCTTCGGGCGACCACGATGTCACCAGGGTAAATCTCGTGGTAGAAGGCCCAGAGCATGTTGGCAAAGAGACCCTTCGTTTGTTGCGGCTTGTCCGGATATGTTGACGCAACCACTTCGGACAACTCTTGCCGGTTCACCTTCGAGACATCACCGAGCTGCGTCCAACCAATGGAGATGAGGTCGTTGGCCAAGTCGAACTGCCACACTTGGTCAAACATCTCTGTCGGCTTCGCCTCAACAGGAGCGATTACCCAATAACGTGGCATTGATTATTCCTTTTGATTACCGTGGCTTGGGCTTCCTAACTATAGAGTAGACTGATCGGTCTATCTCGATCGACTATTTTCGTAGTTAACGTGGATTCTATTGTGTTCTTTGCGCCAGCTACTGGCCGGGTGGGTGGCTGTACCCCTTCTATTCTCGAAATGAACGGCTGCAACAGCCGGCTTCTATGGATGACTGCGGCGATTAAGGCCTCCGTTGCCTGACGAAGAGGTGACCGGAATCCGGATTTATTGGCGATCCGGCGGACCGGTTGGTTCGGTGAACGACCCTATGCAGCTAATCTGGCTTCGTTCTGTACGATGATCTTGGGATCTTTCACTTTCGGAGGCACGGGCAGACCTCGTTCTTCGAGCAGTTCTACGTGTTCCTTCATTCCCCATTTCGCCTTATACACGCAGTCCTCGATGGAGTGACCAATCCCCGTAAATCCTTCCAGATCAGGAGAAAAAAACCCAAAATAATCGGGTTCCTCCGTTGCCTCGATGGTCAAAGAATAGGGCAGATCAATCATGACTTCCTCCCTTCTGTATTCCTGCTGACTTCAGTATATGATGGCACGTGCCGCTGGGCACTTCCTTGGCCCCATGATAGTCAATCCGAATCAATGCAGGCCAGCCAGCTTTCCCATAATATCGGATGGACCCTTTCTCCCTCACCAGCTCGAATCCATGAGCTTCAAGCAGTCTCACCAACTCACTGAACTTCAAGATGGTCTCCTGTAGTCCACCGTCTATGACATGCCAGTTTCCAGATGCCTCATACTGACACCGAACGCTGTCGGTAACCTGCGGGGCGGCAGATGAAGATAGAGCCACCGACTCTTCAGAGAAGAGCTGGAGTCGGGGTGTGTCCGTGCGAAGAGCTGGATCACATCTCGTCGGATAAGCTTCACTGAGCGATAATAGCAGACCGCTATTGTTTATCAAAGGACCGGCTGTGCTTCGGACCCAACAGGCCAGAGTGGTCCGCGCGGAGAAGTCCCACGCGTGCATGGCCGCCGGGAAGCGGCTGGTGAGAGTCGGAAAGCAGCAGTGATTTTACTTGCCTTCCAAAATGTTTCAGCTTATAGGTCAGGCTATGAGCAGGAGAGAATACGTCGATGCAGGAGAGATCCTCACTAAAATCGGGCTGTAGGAGATTATGAGCATGGATGTATTGCAGGCAGGTATCGGCGAATTCAGCGTCACAGACCCGGACGATCTGCGGGCCTTCATGCGCACCGAGAAGCGGCGGGCGATGGTGGACAAGGTCATGCCTGAAGCTGAGGCGGTTCGCCGCTATGTGAAGGACGGCGATTATGTGAGCTTCGACTTCTCCTCCTTTACTAGAGGCCCGGCCTCGCTTGTCCGGGAGATCATCCGCCAACGGAGGCGTGACCTCTGGTTTGCGGCGAAGTTTACGCTCATGGAAACGACGCTGCTGGCGGTCGGAGGCTGTTTGCGTGGGGTCGACGTGGGATTTCTGGGCCTTGGCCAGCTTATCGGCAAGTGGGTGCAGGAGGGGCGGATCAAGGTGACAGAGTGGACCAACGGGACCTTGACGCTTCGCCACCTGGCCGGGGCGATGGGGGTGCCGTTTCTGCCGACCAGGAACCTGCTGGCGACAGATACCCTGACCTACTCCGGCGCCAAGGTGGTGCAGGATCCGTTCACCGGCAAGCCGATCGCGCTGGTCCCTGCCGTCAACCCCGATGTCGGACTGGTCCATGTCCATCAGTGCGATATCTACGGCAACGCTCGCTGCTTTGGCCCTGGTGTCTCGCCGCTGGAGACGGCCATGGCCTCCAAGCGGACGATTCTCTCGACCGAAGAGATCATCACGACCGACGACATCCGCAAGGAGCCGTCGAAGACCACCATCCCGTACTACATGGTGGATGCCGTCGTCTATGCCCCATTCGGCTGCCTGCCTGGGGGGACACAAGGGATCTACGAGATGGATATCCCGCACTTCCTGGAGTTCATGGGCGCCTCACGCGACGAGCAGAAGATGGCCGCCTATCTCGACAAGTATGTCTATAGCGTCGCCACCCACGAGGAGTTTTTAGACAAGCGCGTGGGGATGGCGAGGCTCCTGGACCTGAAGCGGCAGGCGACGATCAAGGAGGGGTACCATTGAACGGCGTGGAGTTCAGCGACGCAGAGTTCATGATCTGCCAGTGCGCCCGGCTGATTCAAGACGGCTCACTTGTCTTCATCGGGTATGGGATGCCGCAGATCGCCGCGATCCTGGCCCAGCGGCTGCACGCCCCTCGTATGGTCCAGGTCTATGAATTCGGCGCGGTCGGGGCGCTCCCCGAGACGCCGTTCGTCCGCTTTACCATGGGCGGGCCGCGCAACTGCTACCGGTCGCTCGCCTGGACGAGCATGAACACTATCTTCGCGCAGGTCCAGCTTGGGATGGTCGATATGGGCGTCCTCGGCGCTACCCAGATCGACCGGTTCGGCAACCTGAACTCGACCATGCTTGGAGCCGATTACCACCGCCCGGAGAAACGGTTTCCCGGAAGCGGAGGGGCCAACGAGGTGCTGAGCCAGTGTTGGCAGACGGTGATCATTGTCAAACACGAACGGCGCCGCTTCGTGGAGAAGGTCGATTTCGTGACCTCACCAGGGTTTCTTGACGGCACCCCCGGGGCGCGCGAGCGGGCGGGTTTGCCGAAGGATACCGGGCCTTGGCGGGTAGCCACCTCCAAGGCCCTGTACGGATTTGACGAACAGACCAAGCAGATGATCCTGCTGGGGGTCCTGCGTGGCCTGAGCGTGGATGACGCCCTTCAGGAGATGGACTTTACCCCCCTCATCGCTCCGCAGCTTAGGGAGCTTGCACCTCCGACCGCTGAGGAGCTTCGTATCCTTCGGGAGGAGATCGATCCCGGTCGCGCGATCATCGGCTCTGCCGGGGAGTAAGGATGGGACAATTACCCCAAAATCTGAAAGCTTCTTACATGCGAGATAGGCTGACCAGTCTACTCAATGGTTCGGCCGCAAGGTGAAATGACCATGACCGGTACTACGAATCCGAATCCGTCACCCCGTCGTATGCACGACCGGCGCTACTTCTACAAGTACGTCACCACCGATGTCGCGAAGATCGTAATGGCGACTCGCAAGCTGCGTTGGAGTTCCCCGTTGAAGTTCAATGATCCTTTCGACGTTACCCAACAGCTCCGTTTGCCCTTCAGTGCCGACGATCTCAACCTCGCCCTCGCTCAGCAACTGGCCGCGCTCTTTGAGACAGGCGATCCGACCCTGGTCCGGCAGCCTCTCGCCCGTACTCTGCTGCAGTTTGCTGGCGCGATGACTCCGCAGTCGCGAGCTCAGGTTGCCGCCAAGCTTCGGTCCGATCCCCGTGTCGCCACCCCAGGGAGGATCGACTCATTCAATGAGCTTCGGATCGTATGGCACGAAGTGGTTCCGCGTCTGCGAGCGCTGTGCCTCTCAGAAAGCTACGAGATTGTGCCTATGTGGGCGCACTACGCGGAGAATGGCACGGGTGCGGTGCTGGAGTTCGAAGCCATTGACCATCTAGATAGTGTCTTTCTTATGGCTCGCAAAGTAGTCTACCAAGACACGCCGCCAGCAATAGCAACGCCGCCGGCTTAGGCGCAATGCATGCTGGGCACGTCCAAGACGTCTTACATGGACCTGTTTTCCGAGCTGATGTACGTGAAGACTACTCCATGGTCCTACGAGAGGGAGTGGCGGCTCGTGACCGTGGCGCGGCTTGATGACGCAGATCTGCATGGCGATTGGGGCTTCCACCCTCAGGAACTCGCTGGAGTCTACCTGGGGCCGAGGTGCTCGGGTCAACATCGGGAAGACATCATGGCGCTCCGCGCCATGGGACTCGATCACATTCGTGTTTGGCAGGCTGCCGCGAATCCCGAACAGGGAACGCTGGAGTTTCAGCCGCTTGAGCTGTGAACGATACGCAGGCGGCCGAACAAGCGCTTGCACTCGACGGCGGGCGCAAGGCGAGCTCAGCCGGTCCGACGTTTTCAATCTAGCGCCCGCCGCGGGTGAAGCGCAGCGTCTGGCATCAGGAGAATTACATGAGTCTCTTTTCACTCTTTCACAGGAAGCCTTCGCCGAGCAAGATTGCCGAGGACCTCGGCCCACTGTTCGTCCAAGTGGCCGTACA
The DNA here is from genome assembly GCA_000091165.1 of Candidatus Methylomirabilis oxygeniifera. Lineage (NCBI taxonomy): Bacteria > Methylomirabilota (SeqCode) > Methylomirabilia (SeqCode) > Methylomirabilales (SeqCode) > Methylomirabilaceae (SeqCode) > Methylomirabilis (SeqCode) > Methylomirabilis oxygeniifera (SeqCode). The sequence goes on from FP565575.1 coordinate 522,409, forward strand.
CGAGTGTGGAAGTTTTCAGCAGATCTGGAAACGCCAGCTCGACGATGAAACTCAAGTCATGCTCTTCGCGGAGTTCGCCATCATCCTCGTCGCCGTGGCGGATAGACTCGTCTTTGACAAGTTTGGTGATCCCACCCGCTCCAAAGTGATTAATCGTGTAGTCGAAACGGTCCGCGATTGCTTTGTCAATCAGAGTCATTTCGGCGACACCCGACAGGAGCGTATCGTCTACTTCGAGCGTTTTTTTGCTGACCGTTTTCAAAGCTTTGCAACTTGTTCCAGCATCATGGGTGAAGGACAAGACTCCCTCATTTCCACTGGGACTCGATACCTCGCGGAGACATTCCTTGAGGATATCCCTGAATCCCAGCTCCCTGAGGCCGTTCTTGAAACCGATAAAACTCTCAGCAAATCGGTCGTCGCTTTGTTAGCCACCCCAATCTTCAAAGCCCTGTGCGAAAATAATAGGGACAGCGACTATTTAAAATGAGAAAACCGTAAGAACGCCGACCGTAAAAATCAGCTGCCGTTCTTTTTACGGTTGGCTGATTTTTACGTTAGGCGGCAAGAGACCGCTGGGTATGTGATTCTGATCGTCGCCCCGTCAGGGAAGCAAGCTAGAGGATCAGATTGTGCTCGGTGCCTGCTCGAAGCGAGCCTCTGGTGCCCCCTAGGGATCGCACATGAAGTGCCAGAGTATAGATTGGTGGTGTCCAGGGGAACCGCCTCTGCCACCGAGTAGGGTGCAGATTACACCCCCGTAATCGTGAGTCTCTTGCATGGGTCTCGCCCCGCCCCGCCCGTGCTCGGTTCACTACCCTTCATCGAGGCATCTTAGACCGGCTCCTGCTCCAAGGCGCCCTGTCTTAGGAGGCAGATTAGACTTGCGGTGTGCAACACTGTATCTTATGTTAGCCGATGTTGGGTATCGATGAACCGAGTGACGAGTCACATCACCAGCTCTTGTGCGGGAGGGAGGAGCACCATGACTGGTATTCAGTTTCTGACCGATGAGAAAGGCCGAAAGGTGGCCGTACAGATCGACCTTCGCAAACATAGGGCGCTGTGGGAGGATTTCTACGACGGCCTTGTCTCTGAACAACGGCGCAAGGAGAAAGGCGTTCCCTTCGAAACCGTCAAGGCGGATTTGATCAAGCGCGGTCGCCTGCGTGGCTAGATACGCTCTGGATATCAAGCCGTCCGCACGGAAGGAGTTGGAGCGCTTGAGCGATAAGCTCCTTGCACACCTGGTATCGAGGATTGATGGTCTGGTCGTTAATCCAAGACCGTTCGGCTACAAGAAACTGCGCGGTTACAAGGATCTCTGGCGTATCCGCGTCGGCGATTACCGTGTCGTGTACATTATCGATGATGACCATAAGACGGTGAGCGTCACCCGGGTTGCCCACCGCGGAGATGTCTATGAATAGTGAGACGACACTTGTTCCGCATCAGCTCGCCCGGTTTTCACCACGACTTCGAAGGTTACCGGGTGCGCATTGTGAAACTGTTATGAAGGTATTGTTGATAACTATTGGTTTTCCTGGGTGTGAATAGAGTTAGAGAATAGTCGGTAGGTCGATGATTGGCAGCATGTGCACTACATGGAGCCGGATAGGTTCCCCCTTGGCCAGGATTCCGTTGAACTTGGTGCGCCTGACCAATCTGTGTGCGTGAAGATTCGAATCAACGGATCAACTCGACAGCCACCCCGGCGTCGATGTTCACCCATGCCTGATCCGCTGTGACCGCAGTGGCGTCGAGACGGCGGGCCAGGATCAGGCAGGCCCGATCGCCTAGCGACAGCCCTGAGGGCTTGGTCGTAGGCGCGAGCAGCCCCACCTCGATGGCTTGTCCGATGTCGAATGGCACCGATTCCAGAGGTAGGAAGGCTAGAGTCTCTCGAATGGCGGTCTCCGGCATCCCTGCAAGAGCCAAGCGCGTGACGATCTCGGCCAGGTTCACCGTCGAGATTACAGCGTCCGACAGGAAAGGTGCGACCCGTTCCGCCCCCTCCTCTTGATTCAGCAGGGCGAGGAGCGCAGAGGCATCAAGGACGGCTTTACTCACGCTTTGCCTCTCTCCGGCGCTCCTTGAGCAGCGACTCGACAAGGGCGGCGTCGGCTGGGATATGCTGGCGAACGCGATGTTGTGCCTCAACGATAGCCTGCCGGAGTGGGATTAGCCGCAACGTGTCTTGCTCGACCTGAAGGACCACAGGGTCGCCCGGGTTAAGCGCGAGTGCTTTACGGAGCGCGGCCGGAATCACGACTCGCGCCCCCCTGCCAATCCGGGTCACTACTCCTTCGGGTCGCGTATCTTTCAGTTTGACCGTCATGGCTATATGCTACCATGCTGGATAATCGTGTCAAGTTTTATCAATATACCAATAATATAAACAAGCCACGGTCTGATAATACACCAGATCATGGACTAGGCGAGTTAGAATAGTCTGGACGGGGGTCGTGAGGAGATCGACCCAGATCGAGCGATCATCGGGAGAATGGCCGGGGATTAATCCCCACGCATGTCGTCGGCGGTCCGTGTCAGTGTGTGGCCTCCACGAAGCCATGTCGGAACGCCCAACCAGACCTTACGTCGCGCCCAGTCCCAGAGGCGAATGCCCAGCAGGGCGGCCAGGATGGCGGCGTAGAGATACGGGTCGTTCACGCCCTTCTTGACCAGCCACAGGTAATGCAGCACGGCGAGCAGACCGATCAGGTAGACCAGCCTGTGCAGTCGCCGCCAGTTCTTGCCCCCCAGACGCTTTACCATTCCTGATGTGGAAGTGGCGGCCAGCGGCATCAGCAGCGTCAAGGCGAGCATACCAACGGTGATGTAGGGCCGTTTGACGATATCTGGCGCGAGTTCCCCCCATTCGAAGAAGTGGTCGACCGCGATCCAGACGGTGAAGTGAAGGCCGGCATAGAAGAACGCGAACAACCCCAGCAGACGCCGCAGGCTCATCTGCCATGAGATCCCGAATAGGAGCCGAAGGGGTGTCAATGCGAGGCTGGCGAGCAGCAGCCTAAGTGTCGTATCGCCGAGCAGGTTGGTGGTGTACGAGATCGGATTGGCGCCGAGCGAATCGGTGAGGAATCGATACAGAAGCAGCAGAAGGGGCGACAACGCGACGCCCCACACTGCGCTCTTCAGGAAGATGCGAGCTCGCCTGGACATGGCATCAGAAGTTCCGTTGGAGGTCCATTCCCGTGTACAGCGCCGCGACCTGGTCTGCATAGCCGTTGAACATCAGCGTCTTTCGCCGTCGAAACTCCCCGATACGTCGCTCGGTTGCCTGACTCCAACGCGGATGATCAACGGTAGGATTGACGTTTGAGTAGAACCCATATTCCCTTGGGGCCGCCTTTTCCCACGCCGTCTTCGGCTGCTCACTCACAAAGCGGATCCGCACGATCGATTTTGCGCTCTTGAAGCCATACTTCCATGGTACGACGATGCGAACGGGGGCGCCGTCCTGGTTCGGCAACACCTGCCCGTACAGCCCGAAGGTGAGCAGCGTGAGCGGGTTGAGCGCCTCATCCAGCCGCAACCCCTCCATGTATGGCCAGTCGAGTGAGGAGACACTCAAGAAGCTTTTACGCTGTCCGGGGAACTGCGCTGGATCGTGGAGCGTGGTGAACTCGACGAACCTGGCCTTGCTCGTCGGTTCTACCCGCTTGATGAGGGATGCGAGCGGATAACCGATCCAGGGGATCACCATCGACCACCCCTCGACACAGCGCAGGCGATAGATCCGTTCTTCCAGTGGAAACAGTCGCGCCAACTCATCGACATCGTACCGCCTGGGGCGCGCCACGTGACCATCGACTTGGACTGTCCAGGGGCGAGGCTTCAGCAGATGTGCAAGCCGCGCCGGATCGTCCTTATTCGGGCCGAATTCCCAGAAATTATTGTATGTGGTGATATTCTCAAAGGAGGTCTGGCGATCCTCCGGGGTGAACCGCTCGTTGCGGGCAGCAGGGAGAGGTGCGCCGGCGGGCGGAGCAGCCACAGCCGATCCGGTCGGGGACAGCGCCAGGGCCGCCATTCCGATCAGGAACGACCGCCGATTGAGGTAGAGCTGATAGTCCGTAATCTCTGACGGTGCAATGTCCGGGGCAAGCCTGATCAACATACGATTCTCCTGCAATCCTAAAATCTCCCCCTACCCCTCTTTGTCAAAGAGGGGATTTATTCCTCCCTTTGGAAAAGGGAGGTTAGGAGGGATTCTGCTACTTGTGGCCTCTGTGGGTACCGTCTATGTCTCCTGATTTCTTAGATGCTACAGAGCCTCATATGGTTCAGTCGACACTACAGACCTCGCAGGCGGGCGGCGTGGAGGATGGCGATGATCGTCATTCCGTCCACGATGTCACCCCGTAAGACCATCTGGAGGGCATCGGAGAATGGGAACGCGCGGACCTCGATGAACTCCGTTTCGTCCGGTGGCCGCTCCAGCCTGGTCAACTCCTCCCCGATGAAGAGGTGGGCCGTCTCGTCCATTATACTCTTACTCGTGTGATAGGTGCTGATCCGGGTGAGCCTCCCCGCCTGATACCCGCTCTCCTCAGTGAGCTCCCGCTGGGCTGCCGCCTCGATCGATTCGCCTGCATGGAGTCCGCCTGTCGGCATCTCCCAGGTGACCCGCTTCGAGACGTACCGGTACTGCTTCACGAGCAGGACCGTGCGGCTGTCGAGAAAGGGGAGGATGCCGACACACTCGCCGCAGGTGACCACGCCGTAGATCGTGGTCCGTCCGTCAGGGAGCTCGACGAGGTCTTCGCGGAGAGAGAGCCATCTGTTCTGATAGATCGGCCGACTGGAAAGGGTCTTCCACGCCTGTTCTGCTAACGCATGCGCCTTCTTCACCATATCTGCTCCATGAGAAACTGCCTCGTGTGCTCGGCCTGCCCCGGCCAGGGGGCCTTGGCCATAATCGCGACAGCAGCGCTGGAGATCGTGGTCACCCTCATCGCTCGACTTCGGGTATTACGCCGGGGAGCTGTTCGGGGCGGGATGTTGCCGGTTGAGCGTCTTGCGTTGCCATGCGCACATGACGTGCGGTCCGCCGATGCCACAACGCCTGGAGCAGCAAGAGGAGATAGAGGGGAAGGAACTCCGCGAATCGGATCGTGAGCGGAAAGTCAAAATGTTCGTTGGTGTATGTGAGATAGGAGAGTGAGATGGCCGCGCTGAGGTACAACCATCCCCATGAGGGGAAGAGGCAGAGAAACGGAAGAAGCCAGACCAGATACCATGGGTGGAAGCTTGTCGGGAGGAGCAGCATGTACGCACCAGCCATGAGGTACCCCTTCCGGTAAGGATCCAACGACCCCGCCTTGAGGATCAGGCGAAGTGCGAAGAGGAGGAGACAGGTTGCCAGGATGAACATCGAGAGAATGCGAGGGGAAGCTGCGAAGGGAGTCAGGGCCAAGCTGAGGAAGTACCGGAGCCCCACGTTGAAATCTTCAGGAGGTTGAATGTAGCCGGGAAGAAACCCTATCACCTTGATTCCCGCACCTGCAACATAGGGAACATAGCCCAGCAGGACTATGAGACCGAAGGTAAGCGGGAACCGAATATCCCGACGCTGATACAGGGCGGGGAAGAGGACCGCCGGATACAGCTTTATCAAGGTGGCGACACCCAATGCTCCTCCTGCGAGGACAGCTCGTCCCTTCGTTCTGGCGGCAAGTGCCAGAAGGACAAACGGCAGCATCAGGGCTTCGAGGTGACCGCTTCCGGCCAGCTCGAACAACACGAGGGGGGACCAGGCGTAAAGAAGCACGCGATCGGGATCTATTTTGGTCTTCTTCAGGAGTCGCATAATCAGGACGATGGTGGCGAGATCGAAGCAGAGCATGATGAACTTCAGGCCGACAATACTGTCAGGGAAGAGCTGGTACATGCCGGCAAAGAGAATCTGCGCTCCCGGAGGGTAGATGGTTGGCGCCCACGGACGGTTGATTAGGGGAAAGATCCGTTCGTCTCTCAGAAATCTCAGGGCGTCGGCTTCTGGGGGAGACGCATACGGGTTGATCCCTGCTGACTGGACCCGACCATCCCAGACATAGCGGTAGACATCGCTGGAGAGCACCTGAGGCATGAAGAGGAGGATGATCCGGAAGAGAAGGGCGAAGCCCAGGATCACACCAAGCGAAGAGCTCCTCGATCGTTTCCTGAGGATCGACACAAGGGCGAGCAGGTAGAGGCCAAACAGCAGCGCGCACAGGAACGGATAGGCCGCGAGAGGATCGGTCTTTGGATCAACCAGCCCAACCCGACTGAGCAACGGGATGATCCGGAAATTGAGGCCGTATACAATGGCCGAGGCAACCCCTGTACCGGTCAGAATCCAGATCATCTCTCTAGACGCTCCAAAGGAGGCCGCAGCCCCGACAGGGGTCCGGAGGCGCGTCGGTGTCGAAGGCCTCTCGGAATGCCTGATAGCGCGGGCCGTTCCAGATCTTGCCGAACTCTTCCGTAAACGCGTTACCCAGTATCAGGCTCCTGTAGTCCTGAGCGGTCCACGGCGAGATGCAGCACGGCAGCACGTTTCCGTTGGCGGTGATGTAGCTTAAAGTCCAGGGGCGCCGGCACCCAGCCCATGGCCGCTTCACCGGGTCTTGGCCTCTCAGGCTGGCCAGGGGAGTGGTGGCCCCGGAGGCCGTAAAAGCGATCTCAAGCATGGCAGCGAGACGTTCGGCCTCCCCGATGAGCTCCTCCTGCAGTTGGTGAAGCGCTCCGTGAAGCGACTGCGCCCCTACGGCCAACCCCTGACCGTAACACACCAGGCGCTGGACATACACCTCTGAGACCCCGATCTCTTTGGCCAAGCGGATGAAGGCTGGAAGCTCCTCGATGTTGGCTTTCATCGCCGTAAACCAGAGCGAGACTCGAGGGGTCTTCTGCCCCAGCCGACGTTGAAGGTCGATTAGCCCTCGAATGTTCTTGACCACCCGATCGAACTGGTCCACCCCTCGAATGCGCTGATAGGTGCCCCTTGAAGCCGCGTCCATCGAGACCCGATACTCATCCAGGCCGCTCCCGATCAATTGGAGAGCACGCTGCGGCGTCAGACTGATGGCGTTGGAGTTGAAGAGGACAACGGCCCCCTTCGCCTTCAGGTACGCGACCATCGCGAAGAGTTCGCGGTTGAGAAGTGGTTCGCCGATCCCGTGCAGGGCGACCCACTCCAGAACCGGGAACTGTTCCACGACCTGCTTCAGTTCAGCCAGGGCGAGGTCCTTGGGTGGTTCCAGGCTCATGAAGGTCCTGATGCAGGTTTGACATCCGGAGTCACAGCGGTTGGTGGCCTCCAGGTACAGCGAGCAGGGGAGTGTTGGGACGATAGCCGATCGCGCCGCGTCCATCTTATGCCTCCAGGCGCCTTACCGCGCCGAGACGATGGTGGTACACGCCGATCCTGCCTTGGGCAAATCCTCTGCGCCTGCGCGCTCCCAGTCGATGGCGATCTTGTCTCCCCTGGCGAAGGGGCAGTACGGATCCGGATCGTGAAGCGACACCAGGGCTCGCCTTCCCGCACAGCCGCCTCCGCAGGGGCAGCCTCGACACGCTGCGGGGACTGTCCTGGCCTGTTGAAACTCCTCCGCGTCGATGATCTGTTCCCGCTGCCGGTACAGGTCGTCGAGGGTCAAGCGGCTGCTTGGCCAATAAGTACAGGGCAGGACCCGCCCGTCTGGCGCTACGCGAATGGTCGAGCGGCCGCAGGCAGGCCCGACAAAGCCGTCGAGACCGAGGACCCCCGCCAGAACCGGTTCCGTGGTGGCCGCCAGACGAGCTGATCCCAGCAGTCGTTTGAAGCCATCCCAGAACTCGTGGTAGCTCAGCGTAAAGTAATTGCTCTTCGAGGGCTGGTAGACGTTGACCCTGAGATATGCTCCAAGGGAGGCGGCGAGCTTGGCGAGAGCCGGGAGCTTCTTGCTGTTGACGTTCATCATCACCGAGGTAACCGTGACGTTCAGACCAAGACCGCTGCAGCGCTCGAGGGTCTTTATCACTGCCCGCCAGTTGCCCTCTCCTCGAAGGGTATCGTGCTCTTGCCTGGTGGGAAAGTCGAGCGAGATCTCCACACTGTGGAAGCGCTTCAACTCCTCATCGCACAGGACCTGAAGGCTCAGACCGTTCGAGGTGATACTGGTCGTGATGCTTCTCCGCTCAAGATCGGCCAGGATGACGTGGAAATCGGGATGCAGGCCGTTCTCCCCCACCCCCAGATTGATGGACCGTACAGGGATACTCTCGCAGATACGCGTCATATCCTCACGGGTCAACCGGCTTATCACCGTGTCCGGGCGGTAGCAATGGGGGCATGTGAGGTTACATTCGTTCGTCAATCCGATGCCGACGGCAAAGGCCATCACGGGTCTCCTTACGGCCTCCAGGCATAGCGAAGGGTGGTGAGGAGCAGATGATATCCGGCCAGCAGGCTTCCCTTGACCGTTCCCGCCACCTTCGATTGTCCGATCCGTTTTCGGCAACTTGTCGGTACCTCCACGATTCGGTAATCCTTTTTCACAGCCTTGACGATCATCTCGACGGGCCAGCCGTAGGTCCGATGTTCCATCTTCAAATCGCACAGGACCTCGGCTGTGATCGCCCGGAACGGACCCAGGTCGGTGAGCCTCAGACCGTAGAGAAGTCGGATGAGGGACAGGACCAGCCGATTCCCGACGCGCTGCTGGAGCGTCAAGGCTCCTGCCTCGCAATAGGTCCGCGCGCCGATCACCAGGTCGGCCTGGTCCTCGATGATTGGCTGGAGGACAGCCAGCATCTCTCGTGGATCGTCGCTTCCATCGCCATCACAAAACACGAAAATCTCAGACTCTGCGGCGGCCCGGATGCCTGTGCGACAGGCTGCGCCATAGCCTCGCACGGATTCCCTAACGACCCTGGCCCCGGCCGCTTGGGCGACCTCCGCCGTCCGATCATGGCTTCCGTTGTCCACCACGATGATTTCTTGAACGAGATCTTTAGGGACTGCACTCACCACCCGGCCGATGACCGCCTCCTCATCAAGCGCCGGAATAATCACCGAGACCCGCATTCAGCCCTCAGCATTCAGCCGTAGGTCGGGTTAGCGCAACGTAACCCGACAACTCGGCTAGGGCTGGCCGTTTCCTCAGAATGGCATTTTCGCACGCCATGGTGCGGCAGCGCCTCATGAGGTATTCCTTGCGAAGAGGTGGAGATAGCGGGCCACATCCTTCCAAGGGTGGTGCTTGCCCCCTTCCTCCTCCAGATTAAGGAGCGATTCGAACGCGGCGCGGTCGTTGATGACCTCTTTTGCGAGGTAGTCGATAAAGATGGCGATCCCCCCGTCTTCCACGACCTCGAACTCCGCCTTCTGCAGGATAGTATGGAGCTCCTCCCGCTCAAACGCTCCTCGCCTGACACCAAAGAGGGAGTCTGAGGAGGCAGTATGGGTGAGGGCTTCTAAGGCCTCGGGAAACTTCTGATCGCGGATGGCCAGTCGAAGCGGTTCCTGCCGGCGGTTGACGGTAATCAGCGAAAGGTACCCCTCAGGCCGAAGGATGTGGCGAAGGGCGGCAAGGGCGGGGCGGGGATCGGGGAGATATTCGACGAGGAAATGGCAAAGGATGAGATCGAATGCGCCTTCCTCGAAGAGACCGGTCGCCTCTTCGACAGCCCCTTGCAGGAACTGAGGCGGGAAGGCCGGCGGGGGTCGCAAGGCCTTGACGTGGCATTGCGCGAGACTAAGCATCTCCTCGGCAGGATCCAGCAGCACCACCTGGTAGCCGATCTGGGCCAAGCGGAGGGCCAACTCGCCCGTTCCACATCCTGCGTCAAGGATGCTCCTGGGGACTGAAGCCGTGTTCCAGAACCTCTCAAGAAAGGCTGACAGACGACGCCAGGTGATCTCCTGGCGAAGGCGGCCGGAGGGGCCTGCCAGATAGTCCCGGTACGCAAAAGCCTGTTCCCCGAAGGCGGATGCAATCGGTTGATCCATCGCAGCTCCAGATTGGCCAGAGTCCATACTTACCACGGTTGCGGTATTTCAGCAACGGTTTCCCATCCCGGTTGCGAAGACACCTTGCCGGGAGGGCACGGTAGTAATGGGGCGTATCGTATTGGAAGCTACACTTGAGAAATCCTGGATTGCGCCCTCTCTCGAAGAGCCCTCTTACCTATCCGGACCCTCCAGCAAAGGATGGTGACATATTGTGCTCCATAGTGTTATAATAAACACAGGAGGTACACATTATGCCCCAAACCACGACCATGACCGTAAGGCTTCCCGCCCAGGTGAAGGCTCGCCTCGAAAAACTCGCCAAGTCCACGGACCGCTCCAAAGCGTACCTTGCAAGCCAAGCCATTGAAGAGTACCTAGACGTCCAGGAGTGGCAAGTCAAGGCCATTAAGGACGCCATCCGCGAAGCGGACTCGCCGAGCCCAGTGTTCTATGAACATGAGGAGGTACAGACCAAGCTCAAGAAGCTGACCGCCAAGAGGCGCAGGACGGAGTGAAGGTCCGTTGGCTGTCCCGCGCCGCCGACGATCTGGAGTACCTCTATGAGTATATCGCTCAGGATAACCCAGAGGCCGCTGCCAGTGAGGCGGGGAAAGTGCTGGAAGCCGTGAAGCACCTCGCAGACTATCCCGCCTCTGGACGACCCGGAAGGGTCCCGGGCACTAGAGAGCTGGTCATCTCACGGTACATCGTGGCCTACCGGGTCAAAGACGGAGTTGTCCAGATTCTCCGTGTCCTCCATGCGGCCCGCAAGTGGCCCGAGAGTCTCTAACCAGTCCCCCTGAAAACCCATCCCGGTCCTTGTGTTCTCTGCCCATCCATGGCTATCTGAAGTCCCCTTTGGAAAGCTGAAGGTGAAAGCTGGCTCTTTCAATCCACAGGGAGTTGATTCCCCGCGACTTGCTGCGAGTTCGTCATACCGGCGGAAGCCGGTATCTAGAGGGCTCGACTGGATTCCGTGTCAAGCACGGAATGACGGGCCAGAACAGAAGACGATACCCCGCGACTTGCTGCGGGGTAGTTCATTGGTCTCAGTGTTCCATAGGAAAGGCATATCCTCCGGGACGCCCAGCAGTCGAGGATGTGAAAGGGGTCAGGCTCGTGGGCATGTACCTCCACGGTCGTAGCTCGATTCCTGAGCGTGTATGCCTGCTGTCGCCCGCGTAAATCAACAGGGGCTTCGATGCGAAGGCCCCGGCAAGGGCCAGCCATTTCTGCAGGCCGATCAGGTAGTCGCGGGTCACGGTCTGGCCCGATGTGATCTCGATAGGCAACAGCGCGCCTCACCGTGCTCGGCCAGGACGTCCACTTCATTGCCCGCCCGGTCGCGCCAGAAATAGAGATTGGGCATCAGTCCGCGATTGTATCTGCCAGCGTGATTCTGGGGATAGTTGACTCGATTCATGGGCTGGCTATCCCGGAAATGAGTATCGTGTCCCCTGATACCATCCAGGTCAGCCTTCTGATCGAGAATCGGCTGGAGGACGGCCGGGCGGGAAGGCACGCAAGGAAGCCATTAGACGATCCATGAGAGAAGCTGGGCGGTGCGACCTCGCTTGTTCGCGAGCCACCGCGAAAGCAAGCTGTCCAGCCCCAGGATGCGCCCGGATGGGAAGGAGAGGAAGAGCACGCTGTAGCCGATCAGCATGAAGTAGGTCCAGTGCCACTCGTGTGGCACCCTCAGGACGCTGAGGGTCACGTTGATTGCCATCAAGAGCCCCACCAGTCCCCCCAAGCGGGCAAAGAGCCCGAAGGTGAGGCTGAGGCCGATAAATGCCTCCGTCAGTAGGGTCAGGTAGCCAAAGAGGATAAAGTTGGGCAGGACGACGTTCATCAGGAATGCGTGGTGGACGCTCCAGGTCGGGTACTGAATCGCCTGATTCAACCAATACCAGAGGCCATCCCCCGCCTTCATACCGAAATCCGGCGGTACCTTCCACTTGGCTTGCTGGAGCCACAGAATCCCATACATCATCCTGAGGAGACCAACAGTCCAGCGAAAGAGTGGGCTCTCCTGAACGCCTGCGCCAGGCGGCTGAACTATAGTAGTCATCACGTGGGTTTCCTCATCCTCTGCGTACGACCGCGAAGCGATGTCATTCGCCGCATTGCTGCATCAGCTTGGCGACGAGCCCGGTCCAGCCGGTCTGGTGGCTGGCGCCGATCCCCACGCCATTGTCGCCGTGGAAGTACTCATGGAACAACACTAGGTCGCGCCAGAGGGGATCATGCTGAAACTTTTCCGTTGCACCATACACGGGCCTCCGGCCATCCGGGCCACGCAGGAAAATACGGCTCAGCCGGCGAGAGATTTCTGTGGCCGCTTCCGATAAGGTCATCATCCGGCCGGAGCCGGTGGGGCACTCCACCGTGTAGTTGTCGCCCAGATAGTAATGGAATTTCTGGAGCGACTCGATGATCAGGTAGTTGACCGGGAACCAGATCGGCCCGCGCCAGTTCGAATTGCCCCCGAACAACCCAGTGCTCGATTCGGCCGGTTCGTAATCGATCCGATGCTCCACGCCGTCTACGGTGAGCGTGAACGGGTGATCGTGATGGTAGCGCGAGATCGCGCGAATCCCGTACGGCGAGAGGAATTCCTGTTCATCGAGCATCAGGGCGAGCACCCGGCGCAGTCGCTCGGGATTCGCGATGGACAGCAGTCGCCGCGCCTCTCGCCCCGGGGTCCGCATGCAGGCGCAACCGTGGATAAGATCCGGACGATGGTCGATGAACCACTCCAGACGCCGCTTGAAACTGGGCAGCCGGTTCAACAGTTCGGGGTCCAGCGTCTCGACGGCAAACAACGGGATCAGGCCCACCATCGACCGGACCTTCAGGGCTACGTGGCGGTCGTCCGGCAGGTGCAGCACGTCGTAGTAGAAGCCGTCCGCATCGTCCCACATGCCGAGGGTATTCATTGCGTGGGCGATGTAGACGAAGTGCTCTAAAAACTTGCTGGCCACATCCTCATACGTCGGATTGTCGCGCGCGATCTCCAGGGCGATCGCCAGCATGTTCAGCGTGTACATCCCCATCCAACTCGTTCCATCAGCCTGCTCGATGCGTCCTCCTGTGGGCAGCGGCTGGCTGCGGTCAAAGATGCCGATGTTATCCAGCCCCAGGAAGCCGCCCTGGAAGACGTTCAGTCCTTCGGCATCCTTCCGGTTGACCCACCAGGTGAAGTTGAGCAGCAACTTGGAGAAGACCCGCTCAAGGAATGCCCGATTCCCCCTGCCGCGGCGCTTCTTTTCGATCTTGTAAACGCGCCAGGCCGCCCAGGCGTGCACGGGAGGGTTCACGTCGCCGAAGGCCCACTCGTAGGCGGGGAGTTGCCCGTTGGGATGCATGTACCACTCGCGCAGCATCAGCACCAGTTGGTCTTTGGCAAAGTCGGAATCGACGAGCGCCAGCGGGAGGCAGTGGAAGGCGAGATCCCAGGCCGCGTACCAGGGATACTCCCACTTGTCAGGCATCGAGATAACGTCGGCATTGTAGAGGTGGGTCCACTCGTGGTTACGACCGCGCAGCCGCTCTTGTGGGGGCAGGGGAAAGGCCGGATCGCCCGTGAGCCACTGCGCAACCACGTAGTAGTAAAACTGCTTCGACCACAGGAGCCCGGCGAACGCCTGGCGCATGACGTTTCGAGCGTCCGGCGTGAGATCCTGGGGAATTACCGAGGCGTAGAACTCGTCGGCTTCGCGTTGGCGTTCCGAGAACACCTGTTCGAAGTCAGCGCCCAAGGGATCTCCACTGGTGAGTGGCACCTTTGTATCAGCAAGCCGCAATCGGACTGTGACCATTTCTCCCGGGCCGATGGTCAAAGGATAGTGAGCGGCCACTTTCGTCCCTACCGGCTCAGGGTTCACCGCCCCCTTCATACCGTGGATGATGTACTCGTTGATGCCATCCTTCACATAGGGTGTGCCGTTGTCGGCCCCGTACAGCCTTCGACTGTTCGCTTCATTTTCGGTGAAGAGCAACTCCGGCGAGCCTTCGCAGTAGAGCCATCGCAGGCCATAGTTGGGATGGCTCAGCTCGATGGCGGCATGACCCTCTCGGTTCTTCGCCCGTCGCAGGCTTGGACGCAGTTCGTTGTAGCCCCAGGACCAGGTGTTGCGAAACCAGAGCGTCGGCAACAGGTGCAATGAAGCGCGATCCGGCCCGCGGTTGACCACACTGATCCGGATGAGGATGTCCTCCGCATTTGCCTTGGCGTACTCCACAAAGATGTCAAAGTAGCGATCCTCATCGAAGACGCCCGTGTCGAGCAGTTCATACTCCGGGGCGCTTCGCCCGCGCCGACGGTTTTCGTCCACCAGCCGGCCATACGGGAACTCTGCCTGAGGGTACTTGTAGAGATACTTCATATACGAGTGGGTGGGGGTCGAGTCCAGGTAGAAGTAATACTCCTTGACGTCCTCACCATGATTGCCTTCGTTTCCCGTCACGCCGAAGAGTCGCTCCTTGAGGATCGGATCGCGCCCGTTCCAGAGGGCCAGCGCAAAACAGATGGCCTGGTGACGGTCACAGATGCCGGCGAGGCCGTCCTCCCCCCACCGGTAGGCCCTCGAGCGGGCATGGTCATGGGGAAAGTAGTCCCAGGCGGTCCCGTCTGGACTATAATCCTCACGCACCGTCCCCCAGGCACGCTCACTGAGGTAAGGCCCCCAGCGCTTCCAGTGGACCTTGCGTTCGCGCGATTCTTGCAGTCGTTCCTCTTCCTTCGTCACGATGCTTTCTCCTTGAACTCCAGCGCAGCGGAATTGATGCAGTACCTGAGATGCGTCGGTGCCGGACCATCATGAAAGAGGTGACCGAGGTGGGCGTCGCACCTGCTGCAGAGTACCTCAGTTCGCCTCATGCCAAGGCTGTGATCAGCTTCGGTTCTTACGGCTTCGTCCGCAATCGCGGCCCAGAAGCTCGGCCACCCAGTACCGGAGTCAAACTTGGTGTCTGAACTGAATAATTCACTCCCACAACAGACGCACTCGAACATTCCCTTGTCGTGCAGGTTGTGATACGCCCCTGAAAAGGCTCTCTCCGTCCCTTTCTTCCTGGTCACATAATACTGATCTTCAGTGAGCTGCTTGCGCCACTCCTGGTCAGTCTTGATGACTTTGTCGGCCATAGTGAATCCCTCCCCAGATGAGTACTCTTCCCCCCCCCATAGGGCGATCAGATCATAGCACGTCATAGCACTCGCTCAGGGTCGAATGCTCGGAACATTTAGCCTCCCACTTACCGCTCACTTTTTTTGACGCCGTTCCAAAGAAAAAGGATTCGTGAAATTCGGAATGAGAAAGGGGGCAGTAATTGGCTTAGATTGTTGGAGGGTGGAGGGTACGGCGGTGCGCTTCTGGAGAACCTTCCTCAGGGAGGGAATCGAATAGCGTGGATATCTTCAGACTCTTTCGGAAATCGTGTGGGTAATTGACCCCACCGGCGCGATGCTCAGACCCTCGAAAGGAGACTGTTCGGGTTTATCCGACCCGCAAGCGAGCAGCGGTCAGGTGGAACGGTTTGGGGATAACCCGCGCCGGGCGGAGCAAGACGCGGGTTCATCGCCTTGCTACGCTGCCCTCTGTTACGAGAAATGCTTGACGAGCAGCGCCTCCGTGAATCCGAGGATACTGGCAACCTCTGGGCGATCAACCTCGGTCCACTTCGCATGGAGTGCGCGATTGCGAAACGACAGATACGATTGAGCAATACCGACCTGGGCGCCCTGCAGCACATCCTTCTCTTTAAGAGCGGTAACTACGTCAGCCAGTTTTTCTTGATGTGGAAGCCCAGCCGAGGCAGCGAGACGCCTGAGAGAGTCTTCGAACGCCGCAGCAGCAAGCACCGCCGCAACGTTCTTGGTGGCCTCGCCACCTTCATCGGAGACGGTTCTGGCAAGCTTGATCAAGTCGCTTAGGACCTCGCTTGTAACTGCATCGCGAAGGCTTCCCAACATCCCTACTTCAACATCGGCCTGAATCGCTTGAAGAACGCCTCGAAGCACATTTATCGAAGAATCTACACTGGCTGGGACCCCTGGATAATAAGATTTCGCAATTCGATCAAGTGCATTACACATATCGCGTTCACGACTACTGTCACGCCCGTACAATACGTGTAGGAGACCTAGCGTTCCTTGATGTACCCTGTTCTGCACCTCAAGGTTTTTGGACCCCTGGGAGTCTTGGAGCAGATCCTTTAGGCGCACTTTGATCGCTTCTACGTCCATGAATTTACACCTGCCTCAGATGCCGCATGCCGTCAATCTAATGTCTCGCTCCGGGAGCACGCCGCTTGCTGCGCATCCCGCTTGACTGTAATGTTAGACTGCCTGGAGTTGCAATCAATGCAACTACACGCCATTACTTTTCGCACCTAAATCGGAGGGTTACATTGCCAGCCGCGAAGGTTCCGCCACCGGCGCCACCACCGTGAGCGTTCCACGATGCTCCAGCCGCGCTTTGGTATATATCTCGCTCTCTTGCATCGACTACAATTGCTCGACCGCCTTTGGCGCCGCAAAACTTCTGCGCCTCCTCATACGCGATGGCGTTTGCACCTGCGGTTCCACCACGTACAGGCGCAGCCCTAGCAGAAATGATATACGTGCCTCCCTCAGCTTCCATAACACCACTGGTAGTGGCACACGCAGCTATTAATAATGACAGCGCAACGACCCCCACGAGATATATTCTCATGTTGTCCCTTTTAATGTATTGTCACAAATAGCTTGGCTGCGAACATGCTGGTCTGTATAACACCAGCCAAGCCCCCTCACGATTTACGGGATTTTCCTGCTGTTTCGCAGCCTTGTCAACGGAATTTCAACATGGCCCATAGGGACACAGGCCGCCCCGATGGTCGGCATAATCCTAATGGGGCCGACCACGCCGGCTTACGGAAGACGCTGACGCCATTTAGCAGGATTGCGAGACGTGTGAAATACGCCGTGGGCGGTCACCGCGCCCTTAACATGCTCGTAGAACACCGCGTAGGGAAGGCGAGGCTCCAGCGAGTGGTCAGCCGGAGCCGACCGGCGACGACATTAGGCGGCATTGAGCGCTGAGTCGGCCGGAACTCTGTGAGTGTCTACGCCGCGCGAAGGGGCGCAAGATCCCCACGCTTCGCCGGGGACACTCCCAAGCTGCGCAGGATCCGATTCAGGGCTGCAAGCGTGACCTTAGACGGGGCGGTAATTTCAATCCCAATCGGTTGACCATGCCGATTGAAATCGATCAGGAGGCCGGGCGCGGCCACGGCCGTTCGGCAGCTTTTTCCCCTGGGCGACGAGGCAGGTAGTAGTAGGCGGCGAGCGCCCGACCATGGCGAAACGTGACTTCCAGAAAGGGCTCCTTCACGTCACGACTCCTCGTGCGGTTGGCCCGACCGGAATCACGCGAAGATTAGACGCCGTCCTTTTGGAATAGGAATCGGATCGCCAAACTCCTTGGCCGTGTCAAGCCAGAGGCCAATAGCCTCTTGGATATTGACCAGTGCTGCTTCCTGGGAAGCACCGTGTGCCATGCAGCCAGGAAGCTCAGGGGCCTCAGCCACGAACGCCTGATCCTCATCGCTCCAATAGATGATAACCTCGTACTTGTTCATTCCGCCTCACCTGCAAGTCCGTACGTCAGAATAACGTTTCGGACCTGCTTGACCTGATACGGCTTCGCCTCGTGACCTTCACGCTGAAGGTTCAGTTTCTCCTCAATTCCTGCGCGGCGGAAAATATGATGACTCCCGCGAACGCGCATCTCGAACCCCAGGCTTGTCAACAGGTGGCAAAGGTCGTCGAAATCAAGATTTGCGTCGGACGTGCCGCTGAGGACACGACGAAGAACTTTGCCAGTGCTCATGCGACCATTCTACCTTGCGAAAGAACTTCTGGCTCACTACGATTAGACTGGTCTGTATAGCACCCAGCCCAAGAATTCTTACGATATGCGGGATTGTCCTGCCGCCTCTCAGCCTTGTCAATGGAATTTCAACGGGGGCTATAGGGACAAAGGCTGCCTTGTGCCTGACTACAAGGGGGAACGAGACGGGTTACGCGGGGTCAGCGGCTGCGTGAGAAGCCCCCGTGATCTTCGTTCGGAGGAAGTGTCGGACACGTTTTCGCATCGCCGGCGTGATGGTAATATTTCGAGGCGGCCTACCGTGAAGTTAACCGGCGCGGGCCACGACAACCAACATTGTGCCGGCGGAACACGGCGTCCGGGCAAACGCCGGGTTAGGCCGCCGTGAGCCGCAGCTTGCCAACTTTGCCGAGCTTGAGACGCTGTTTCGCTTGCCAGAGATCATGGTCGTTCTGCATAGCAAGCCAGCTCTCAGGAGAACGCCCGAGGGCCTTGGAGAGCCGCAGCGCCATTTCCGGACTGATACGGCTGGAGCCCACCAGAATACGATGCAATGTCGAAGGTGCCACACCGAGCTTTGCAGCCAGCTCCCGGCCGCTCAGGTTATTCGGCTCCAGATAGACCTGAGTGATGAACTCTCCGGGATGGGGTGGATTGTGCATAGCCATCAATGATAATCCTCATAATCCAAGACGTAGGCGTGTCCGTCTTTGAATGCGAAGGTTACGCGCCGGTTCCCGTGCCCTTGTTGGCCCTCTCTCTATTCGCCTGCCTCAACGGCGGCCGCGCCAATAGAAAGGGCGCCTCTTCTGGTGCGCTACCGCCAGTAGTCTGACCTCGTCAGGCCGAACGGAGTAAACCAGAGAGTATGGGAATCTGACGAGGGGTTTCTTCCGCACACGTCCGCGGACGAACTGAGCCGCTTCCGGGAGACTGAGAGATGCTCTCTGCGCCGCGTTCGACCTCGTCGATGAACACACTGCCGAGCCCCGGGTCTTCGAGGTCGTAGAAGTCGGCTGTTTCGTTGATCTCGACCTCGGCCGTCTCGTGGATCGAAAATCGTCGGCTCATTTTCGGCGAGCCCGCGCCCGGGCAAGCACTTCGTCCGCCGGGTACGCGCGGGCCGCGCCACTGTCGAGTTCCTCATCGCGCCGAATCGCTTCGTCGATCCATAGCTTTTCAATTTCTGCCTCACTCAGTGCGTCTAAACTGGCGAGCAGTTCGCGAGCCAGACGCGCACGCGCTGCCGGATTCAGGCGAAGGGCCTCTTCTCTTAGTTCGTCAACGTTCATCTGCGCACCTCCAATTTCATTTGCGGTGTTCCTTATCGTCTTCTATTTTCCGGGCCAATTATGATTACGCTGGTCCGTACAACACAGCCCCAAAATTGCTCACGATATGCGGGATTTTCCTGCCGTTTCGCAGACTTGTCAACGGAATTTCAACAGGGCCCATAGGGACAAAGGCCGCCCCGACGGTCGGCATAATCCTGATATGGCCGACCAATGCTGAGGTCGTGCGGGTGTGCACGGGCTACGGACTGCGAACCCCTCTGCTGCCTCGGTTCAACACATGGGTGTAGATCATCGTCGTACTGACATCCCGATAACCCAGCAACTCCTGGACAGTGCGAATGTCATAGCCATCTTCGAGGCGATGTGTAGCAAAGGAATGGTGAACCTTACTGAAAATTGCGGCTGGGGGTGGCGAGGTTAGCGGTCACATTCGGTCGTCAGAGCCGATCGGCGATGAAGTAGACGACGCCGTGTTCGGCCTGCAGCGTCCCGGTGACGCCGAGGAGGGTAGCGGTCTTGGCCAGGGTGGCATAGCGCGCGAAGATCGTGGGTCAGAGGACGAGGTTCACGAATTTGGCAGGAAGATCACTCGGAAGTCAAGCACCGGCGGCGGAGGCGAGGATCACGCGACAGACTTGACTTCTTCCTCCAGCCGGTCGCCGATCAGCTCTTCTTGCACTTCCAGATCGTAGTGGCATTGGAGGTTGAGCCACAGCCTGGCAGAGGTACCAAAGTAACGGCCAAGGCGCAACGCCGTATCGGCACTGATCGAGCGCTTGCCGTGCACGATCTCATTGATCCGGCGGGGATCAACGTTAATGTCTCTCGCAAGCCTGTACTGGGAAATATTCATCGGCTTTAGGAACTCTTCCAGTAGGATTTCACCGGGATGAATGGGAGGGAAGTCTCTCTTCGCCATCGTGCTGCACCTCAACCGTGATAATCCGTTATCTCAACATCGTACGCGTTGCCACCGCGCCAGACAAAGCAGATGCGCCACTGATCATTGATTCGGATGCTGTGTTGCCCCACGCGATCACCTTTGAGTTTCTCCAATCGATTTCCAGGCGGCACTCTCAGCTCTGCTAAGCTTTCCGCCGCATTGAGCAGCAAGAGCTTCCTGGCACTTGGACTCCAGAGTTGGGCGGACAGCCGGCGTGAACGAAGGCCGCGAAAAACTCGCTCAGTCTCCTCATCTGCGAAGCTCTTGATCATGCGCTGCCATGATAGTGCGATGCGCTAATGGTGTCAAGCGCAATGTAGCGTGGACAAATTACCGCCCAAGGGAATGCATCAGTTGCGCGATATTCCGTGGTATAGTGAGTATGGCAGCTAAGCGAGTGCCCCGGGTGGTTAAGTGGGTGTTGAGGTCTGGACTTCCCTTTATTAACGCGAGATATTGCTGATCTTCGGATGGCATCAATGGTTGCACTGTAGATGAGTTACGCGAGAGCAACATGGCGAGCGATAGTCGTTGCTCTTTTGATCAGCGTGACGCTCGGCGCGACCGCATGGGGCACGCCCCCGGCTCGCGAGGAGGATCTGCCGAACCTTTCACAACTGGCGATCTTTCAGCCCGGCGAGCCGAGCCTCCTCTATGATGATGAAGAAAGGGTATTCGGCTCGATTGTTCCGGAATACCGGATCTTTGTCCCGCTCTCCCGAATTCCTTTGAAGTTGCGACAGGCGATCATTGCTGCCGAGGACGCCCGCTTTTATGAGCATGGGGCGCTTGATCTGCAAGGGATCGCCAGGGCGGCCGTGAGAAATCTGATGTCCGCGTCCGTAAAGGAAGGCGGCAGCACCATCACGCAGCAACTCGCCAAGACCCTGTTTTTGAGCCACGAGCGGACCATCGGACGCAAGGTCAAGGAGTTACAGCTTGCCGGCGAGCTCGAACAACGCTACACGAAGGATCAGATCCTGGAGATGTACCTGAATGCCATCTATTTTGGTCATGGGGCATATGGGGTCGAGGCGGCTGCGCGGATCTATTTCAGCAAAAGCGTGACAGGGCTCACCCTGTCGGAGGCCGCGCTGCTCGCGGGACTCGTCAGGGCGCCAGGCAGGTATTCGCCGCTGATCGATGTCAAGCGCGCGAAGGCGCGTCGGCAGTACGTGTTGAACCGGATGGTGGCAACGGGTGCGCTCAAACAGCCCCAGGCCCGTCGAGCGAACCTCACGCCCGTATCGGTTAATCCGATGTTTCGATCAAAGGGCATGGCGCCGTGGTTCATCGATTATGTCCGAGCACAACTGGATGAGCGCTTGGGCCAGACCCTGGTCCGGCAAGGGGGGCTGAAGATTTATACGACATTAAATGCCGGCATGCAACGGGCGGCAGTCAAGGCAATCAGCCGGGGCATTGGCGCGATCGCGCAACGGCGTAAGGAACAGACGGCCGGCGCAACGGCGACGCCTGAGGGGGCGCTGATTGCCCTTGATGCCAGGAGCGGCGAAATCAAGGCCTTGGTGGGCGGTTCTGATTACAGTCACAGTCAGTTTAACCGGGCGGTGCAGGCGAGGCGGCAGCCAGGCTCAGCTTTCAAGCCGTTTGTCTATGCGGCGGCGTTTGAGCGAGGGCTGACAGCCGCGACCATTTCCGACGATGCCCCCATCAGCTTTGAGATCGGTGCGGGGAGGCGAAGTGACACGTGGGCCCCTGAGAATGTGGACCGTAAGTATCGCGGGCCGGTGACGCTTCGTCAGGCGCTTGAAGAGTCGATCAATGTCCCCACGGTCCGCTTGATCGCCGCGATCGGGGTTGATCCGGTCATCGACCTTGCGAGGCGGCTCGGGATTACCTCGGAGCTGAGACGGGAGTACGCGATGGCCTTAGGCGTTTCAGAGGTGAGCCTCTTGGAGCTGACGTCGGCCTATCAGGCGTTCGCCAATCGCGGGACTTTGGCGCCGCCTTTTGCCATCCGGCGCGTGGTGGGTCCTGGTGAGATCGTTATCGAAGAGCAGTTTCCTCAGCCGCAACAGGTCATGAGCGAGGAGGTTGCGTTTGTCCTGACCTCGGTCCTTGAGGGTGCGGTCGAACGCGGGACAGGTAAGGCCGCCCGGCGAATCGGGCGTCCGGTCGCCGCGAAGACCGGGACTACTCAGGCTGCGGAAGATCTTTGGTTTATCGGGTATACCCCAAGTGTTGTAGCCGGGGTCTGGCTGGGTTACGATCAACGTCGCTCAATCGGCTCTCACGAGACGGCCGGAAAGGTGGCCGCGCCCATCTGGGTCGATTTTGTAAAACAGAGCCTTGGCGACAGCCCTGTCGAACCCTTTCTCCCGCCTGAAGGGGTCGTTCGGGTGCTGATCAATCGAAAGACAGGCCAGCCGACCTCATCGGCCGATCCCGATGCCTTTGAGGAGTACGTCATCCGAGGGCAGGAAGATCTGCCGCCTCCAGCGCTGGCATTGCCGACGGCCAACGGCTCTTCGCTCAGGCCGAGCGACAACGCCGTCCTTCCGCCTCTTCCCGGCCAGTGATCTACGTCCGGCATCCTTGTGCCGCCGCCGGCCCCGTAGATTTTGGTTGCGCAGCGATTCTATGTTTCGCTATAGTAGACGGGTTATCCCACTGCTTTATCGCATGGCCCCATCGTCTAGTGGCCTAGGACGCGGCCCTCTCAAGGCTGAAACACGGGTTCGAAGCCCGTTGGGGCCACCAATGATGTCAGGTGGTTGCGAAGCCTGCCTATTTCTGAAGAAGTCTCCGGTGTCCACAACATGAGTACCCTGACGCAGCGGACGGTGAGTGAGCGTGGCCACGCGGTCTCGTTGTAGCGCTTCGCTCGGTGAATCGGTGCGGCCGGCCTCAGCGTGACGACATCATAGATCGATCATTCTACTGAGCTATGCTCGACACACTCATCACACGTTACGATTGGTATGACCACCCGGAGGGGGTGAAATTCGTCGAGACCCATCGCGATGAACATCGGACCTCCGGCCATTGGTTGTTGCTCCCCGGAACATTTTCAGCATTTCAT
Organism: Candidatus Methylomirabilis oxygeniifera; assembly: GCA_000091165.1. NCBI lineage: Bacteria > Methylomirabilota (SeqCode) > Methylomirabilia (SeqCode) > Methylomirabilales (SeqCode) > Methylomirabilaceae (SeqCode) > Methylomirabilis (SeqCode) > Methylomirabilis oxygeniifera (SeqCode). The sequence continues at coordinate 545,567 of FP565575.1, forward strand.
CGTGTCCTCAACAACGAAGAGCTCTGGTATATTCATCACGGTAGAATTACGCTTCACATCATCGATACGAGAGGCAGTCTCCTATCGCTTATATTGGGAGGCGATGTTGCTAGGGGCGAATACCCGGTGATCTCGGTCCCGAAGAACTGTTGGCAAGCGGCTGAAATCGACGAGCGCGTGCCCTATGCATTTGGATCGGTCGTATGTGCGCCGCCGTTTCGGTTTGAACTCTTCGAGATCGGTCATCGTTGCGGTCTTATTGAGGAATTCCCTCAGCATGCGGAAGTAATTAGTCGATTCACCTTGCCCTGACCATTTCGGTCGAGCACGTCGTGGAACCCGTTCATTCCGCGAGCGGCGAATGCTGGACGCCAACGTGTTCATTTACGCCTGTACGTGTGGGGGATCGGCCGGTGGACTGTGCAGATGTTGCTGCAGCTCAAGTAGCGCAAAAACATTCGGATGAACCTTTAATCCTTTTTGCCCCAGCGCGCGAAGACGATCGCCCAGTGTCGCCGGATCGAAATGACCAGGAAGGATCTCGCGATCGAAGAGCCCCCGCACCTCATTCGTGATTGCTCTGATCCGTAACCACCCACGCAGGTGATACACCGTAAAACCTATCAGGGGTATAATCAACACCCACCTGTTAACAGCTTGAAAGGTTGAGCCGGATGGGGATGGGGAGAGCGCATACATGATACTCACTATCCACACCGTGATAAACCCAGCGTAAACGATTCCAGGTCCGGCTTGCGGGAATCTTCGGATCAAAAATCCACCCGGCTGTAAGCCGGTCCGGGCGAATCGCTGAAGAGGAGCATATTCCGAGTTCAGCAAATGATAGAGGAGCTGCCGGTTGCGATCGAGGCTGTGAAGCTCCGGGGAGTCTAGGTACGACTGAACCAGGTTTTCAATCCGTTGACTTTCGTGCAGATACTTAAACTCACAGTCGCGTAATCCTCCGAGCTCTTTGTTGAATGCGCGATGATCCATAGGGACTCCGTGATTCGTTTCGCTCGTATGACCGCATAGAAAGACAGGCGCCCGTAACGGACCTGACCTGCCCGTGGCGTGTGTTGCGTTCGTTCTAGCACAGGCCCTCTGACGCGTCAAGCGCTAGACTCGCGCTGCGCGTGCAACCGGGAAGATAGTCGATGGAGTCAATCGGCATTTCCAGCAGAGTCTGTCAAGCGGAAACCTGCGGAAAGGCGAGCCGCAGCCATTAGTGGTTGATTTCAGACCACGTTCCAGTGTGTCGGCTTTGTGGAGACCACGTTGAATTCGGGAGGGCACCTCACTTAATTCAGGGACTTGGGGGTGGCGGGATTCAGGATGGTGTCCCCGTAATTCTCTGCTTCACGCCTCTTGACAAGCTGTATATTATTGCAATATACATGATATATGGATGCCTACGAGCGGCTGGCCAGGTGTACAGGGTTCGATTGGGACGAGGGCAATGTACTCAAGAATTGGGTAAAACACCGCGTGACGGCTGCAGAGTGTGAGCAGATATTTTTCAATTGCCCTTTGGTTGTTACCGAGGATGTAGGGCATTCCCAAGCTGAGGGCCGAATGTATGCTCTTGGCCAAACAGATGGTGGGGAACTTCTGTTGGTGGTCTTTACCTTTCGACGTAATCTGATCCGCGTTATTTCGGCGCGTGGAATGAGCAAGAAGGAGCGAAAGGAGTACGAGGTGTCATGAAAGCGAAACTAAAAATTCCGAAGTTTGCATCGGAAGATGAGGAGCGTGAGTTTTGGTCGACCGCTGACTCGACCGACTACCTCGACTGGAAGAAGGGCAAGAGGCTGCTGTTTCCCGAGCTTCGCCCTTCGTTGAAAACGATATCGTTGCGGTTACCGGAGATCATGTTGGAGGAGTTGAAGCTTCTCGCGAATAAGCGCGACGTGCCGTATCAGTCGTTGCTTAAGGTGTTTTTGAGTGAACGCATCGGACAGGAGCTGAAATCTACCAGGCATGGACGCGCAAAGGTCTAGCTGCGGGTTGACGCTAGTCTAGTGTCTCTAAGGCTTCTTTACATTGATTTCGATGCCGTCATTGACCAGAAAGTCCCCTGTGCGGTCATTGCGAGGGAGCGAAGCGACTGAAGCAATCTCACCGTTCTTCAAGACCAGGAAGCAGAACGGTTGGATTGCCACGCTCCCTTCGGTCGCTCGCAATGACGATCGCGAGGAAGGCAGATGAAGTTCGAGTTAACCGAAGAGCAACACCTGTTTCGGGAGATGGTACGCGACTTTGCCGCCAGAGAGGTAGCGCCGCTGGCGAAGCAGGTGGACGAAGAAGGGATCTTCCCGCAGGAGACGGTCAAAAAGATGGGGGAGCTCGGGCTGATGGGGGTGGCGATTCCCACGGAATACGGCGGCGCCGGGGCGGACAATGTGTGCTACGCTATCGGTATGGAGGAGATCGCTCGAGCCTGCGCCTCGACCAGCGTCATCATGTCGGTCAACAACTCGTTGGTTGCCGATGCCCTGTATAAGTTCGGGACAGAGGCTCAAAGGCAACGGTACCTTACACCGCTCGCCAGCGGCAAGCTGCTGGGTTGTTTTGCGCTGAGCGAACCTGGCGCCGGATCGGATGCGTCAGCTCAGCAAACTCTTGTCAAGAGAGACGGTGACGGGTTTGTGCTGAACGGGACGAAGAACTTCATCACGAATGCCTTAGAGGCTGATCTGGCGTTGGTCTTTGCCACGGTCGATCGCGGTCTTCGAGCCAAAGGGGTTTATGCCCTCCTGGTGGAGAAGGGTACGCCGGGCTTCACCATCACGAAGGTGGAGAAAAAGTTGGGGCTCCATGGTACCAGTTGCTGTCAGGTCGTCTTTGAAGATTGCCGTGTGCCTTCCGACAACCTGTTGGGCGAGATGGGGCAAGGGTTCAAGATCGCCATGGTCACCCTGGATGCCGGCCGGATCGGCATCGCGGCACAGGCCGTGGGGATTGCCCAAGCTGCGCTGGACATCTCGATCAGGTACGCCAAGGAGCGGGTTGCCTTCGATAAGCCGATTGCATCGTTTCAGGCGATACAATGGATGATCGCTGATATGGCGGCGCAGATTGAGGCGGCGAGACTACTCACCTATCGGGCGGCCTGGCTGAAGGACAAGGGTCTTCGGCATACCAAGGAATCGGCGATGGCAAAGCTGTTCGCGTCGGAGACCGCCAACCGGGCCGCCACGAAGGCACTGCAAATTCACGGCGGCTATGGGTATCTGTACGATTTCCCGACCCAGCGACTGTTTCGCGACGCCCGCATCACCGAGATCTACGAGGGCACGTCAGAGATTCAGCGGTTAGTGATTGCGCATCAGCTATTAAACTGACGCGGCATTACCCTTAGCACTGAACACTTAACACTGGACCAACATGCACATCATTGTGTGTATCAAGCAGATCATCGATCCCGAGACGCCGATGAGCCAGTTCGCGATCGATCCCCGAACCAAGCGGCAGGTCCCGGCAAACAACCCGCTGGTCATCAGCCCCTACGATGCCAATGCCCTCGAGGTGGCCATCAAGCTTAAGGAGAAGCAGGGCGCCAAGGTGACGGCCGTCAGTGTCGGCGGCGCCACCACGACGACCGCGCTGAGAAGCGCGCTGTCGATGGGCGCCGACGAAGCGATCCTGGTCAATGACCCCCTTCTCGCGGGCTCTGATCAGCGAGGGATTGCCCATGCGCTGGCGAACACGATTCGGAAGGCAGGCACATATGACCTGATCCTGACCGGCTGCGAGTCGGGGGACTGGGCCGATCGTGCTGTCCCGGCGTTTCTGGCCGAGGAGCTCGGGATGGGGTACGTCGGCTTTGTGACCCGGATCGAGATGAGGGATGAACAGGTTGTTGTCCGTCGAGTAGTAGAGGATGGATACGAGCTGATCGAAGCCAAGACCCCATTCCTTGCTGCTATCAGCTCTGACGAGACGAATACCGCCCGCTACGCTAAACTTCGGGATATTATGACGGCTGCCAAGAAGATCATCCCCGTCTGGAAGGCGGCGGATCTCGGACTTGACCCGGAGAGAATCGGCCCTGGCGCAGCCAAGGTCGCGATCACCGATGTCTATATTCCGGTTAAGGAGTCTAAGTGCGAGATGATTGAAGGGGATACACCAGAGGAAAAGGCTGCGAATCTGGCGGCCAGGCTTCGCGAGCTTAAGCTGATTTAGAAACAGCGGTCAGCTATCAGCCGTCAGCCTTCGGCTCTGGACCGACCTGACCGCCGATCGCTAATCGCTGACCGCTGCTTTTCTTAAGGAGATCGATGCCCGGCATATTGGTATTGGCGACGACGAAGGACGGCAGGCTCACGCGAGATACGTTGGAGCTGCTCACGGGCGCGAGTAGGCTGAAGGAGAAGCTGGCCCAGCCGGTGGCGGCAGCCCTCTTGGGAACAGGGGTCGGTCCATACGTCCCGTTACTGTTCGCGCATGGCGCCGATCAGGTCTATCGGGCCGAGCATCCCCTACTCGAAGGGTATCAAGGTGATGCGTATACACTCGCCCTGCATCAGATCTGCGAGCACGCTCAGCCGACCGTGGTGCTGCTGCCTGGCGATGTGATTGGGCGCGAACTGGGCCCGCGTCTGGCCTATCGGCTCCAGGCCACCTTTGTGACGGAGTTTATCGACTTCGACCTGGACCAGGCATCAGGCCGGTTGCGGTTTACGCGTCAGACCTACGGGGGGAAGGCGATGGCGGTGGTCCAGCCTCGCGTGAATTCGATTGTGGCAACGGCCAAGCTCCGGACACTGGAGCCGGCCCCGCAGGAGGAGGGCGGGACGGGCGAGGAGATCCGGATCGATGTCGCCCTGGAAGCCTCGCAGCTTAAGACGCACCTTGTCAAGCGGGTCCAGGAGGAGGCGACCGGTATCAATCTGGGGGATGCGAAGATCGTGGTGAGCGGCGGACGTGGGGTACACGGGCCGGAAGGGTTCAAAGTCCTTGAGGAGCTGGCACAGGTCCTGAGGGGTGCGGTCGGCGCCTCGCGGGCGGCAACCGATGCCGGATGGGTCCCGCCCTCCTGGCAGATAGGCCAGACCGGGAGAAACGTCAGTCCGGAGCTGTATCTTGCCTTCGGGATCTCCGGCGCGACCCAGCATGTCGCCGGAATCTCCGGCTCGAAGTGTATCGTGGCCGTGAACACTGATCCTGCGGCGCCGATCTTTAAGGTGGCCCAGCTCGGCATTGTCGAAGATTGGAAAGCCGTGGCGACCGCGCTAATCGAACGCTGCAAGGAATTAACGCGGTCATAATATTGTGCGAGGAGCGGCGGACAGGGGATACAGTGCAAAATATTAGGTTGTGGACGAAAAACTAACGGGCTCGCTTCTAAAACCCTACACCCTATACCCTACACCCACAACTGGAATAGCCATGACCCCCATGCGCGAGGTCTATTGGAACATCCCGGGGCACCTGTTCCTGTACCTGTTGTTCTTTCCCTTCCTGGTTGTCTGGGTCTACGGCATCTACCGGCATACCCGCATGATACTCGCGGGAGAGCCGGCTGCAGTCCTGGGCAGCCTGTGGGATCGCTTCAAAGGCGTTATCCAGGATGCCGCCTGGCAGCGGCGAATCCCAAGGATCCCCTTTCAGGATTGCTCCACCGCTCGATCTCCTGGGGATTTGCCGTTCTTTTTATCGCGACCTGCCTCGTGGCCCTTCAAGATTATTTCGGCATCCCGACCCTGCGTGGACCGTTCTACCTCTACTTCATGTCGCTGACCGTCGACCTGTTCGGGCTGACGGCTATTGGCGGCGTGCTGATTGCGCTCGTCCGGCGTTATGGTTTGAGACCCGATCGGCTCCTGCTGCCTCGTCTGGGTTGGAGTTACGGCATACTGCTTGGGCTGCTCCTCATCATCCTGGTAACCGGGTTTCTGATTGAGGGACTTCGGATTGCGGCGACAGATGATCCATGGGGCCGCTGGTCGCCGGGTGGCTGGTTGGCATCCGCTCTGTTTCGCGGGACTGACCAGGCGCAGCAGGTTCTCCTTCACCATGCCATCTGGTGGTCGCATGCCATCGTTGCCTTCACCTTCATTGCCCTTCTGCCCTATGGCGTGGGCATGCACATCACGTCCGCTGCCGCGAATGTCCTCCTGAAGAACCGGGAAGGCTCCGGGGTGTTGCGACCGATCGATCTGGACCGGGCGGAGCGGTTTGGCGCCGGCGCGATCGACCAGTTGACCTGGAAGGATCACCTCGACTTCGAGGCGTGTACCGAGTGCGGCCGCTGCCAGGCTGCCTGCCCGGCCTGGATAACCGGTAAGCCGCTGACGCCGAAAGGCGTCATCATCGACCTGCGGGATCACATGCGCCTGGTTGCCGACGGAGAGGAGCCCAGGAAGATGGTCGGCGAGGTCATCTCGCATGACGTCCTGTGGGCGTGTACCACCTGTGGGGCCTGCCATCAGGAGTGCCCGATCTTCATCGAACCGATCCCGAAGATTGTCGAGATGCGTCGGCACCTCGTCATGGAGGAGGCCGACTTTCCGGAGACGATGCAGCAGGCATTGCGGAGCTTGGAAGAGCGGGGCCATCCGTTCCGTGGGGCGAGCGCATCCAGGACCGACTGGGCGAAGGGGCTTGGCGTAAAGACTGTCGCCGCGGACGGTCCACCGGAGATCCTGTACTGGGTCGGCTGCACCGCAGCCTTTGATGAGCGGAATCAGCAGGTCGCGGCGGCCTTCGCCAAGCTCCTGCAACACGCCGGGGTTGATTTTGCGATCCTGGGGGAAGAGGAGCGATGCACGGGTGATCCGGCTCGCCGGATTGGAAATGAGTACCTCTTCCAGACGCTGGCCAGGGAGAATATCGCCACGCTGAACGGCTATGGCATCAAGAAGATCGTTACGACCTGCCCGCATGGCTTCAATACGCTTAAGAATGAATACCCGATGCTGGGAGGCAACTACGAGGTCCTCCATCACACCCAGTTGCTGGCCGATCTGGTGAAAGAAGGGCGCCTGCGGCCAAAGAAGCAAATCGATGGCGTGGTATCCTTTCACGACCCCTGCTATCTGGGGCGACACAACGGCGTCTACGATCCACCCAGGCAGGTTCTCGGGGCGATCCCCGGGCTTACGGTCAAGGAGATGGATCGGTGCCGGGAACGCGGCTTCTGTTGCGGTGCGGGGGGCGGATTGATGTGGTTCGAAGAGAAGATCGGCAAGCGCGTGAGTTGGGAGCGGACCGAAGAGGCGCTGGCCCTTCAGCCGCAGGTACTGGCGAGCGCGTGTCCCTTTTGCCTGATCATGTTCGAGGACGCGCTGAAAGTGAAGGATGCGATCGGGCGGACCAGACCGCTTGACGTAGCGGAGCTGATGGCGCAAAGTGTAGAATGAAAATGGTGCGGGGTGCGAGGTTCAAGGTGCGAGTGCAATGGCTGAGCAGAAGGATCTGAAGCGGATCGAGCAGGAGAAGGCGCGGTGGGAGACCGAGACGCTGAAGCCCGCCCTCGCACAAACGCCTGAAAGGGCCGGGCGCTTCACCACTGCGTCGATGACGCCCATCGAACGCCTTTACACCCCGGCCGACCTGCCCGAATTCGATTACCTGCGGGACCTGGGATTTCCCGGCCAATATCCCTACACCCGCGGGGTTCAGCCGACGATGTACCGCGGCAAGCTCTGGACCATGCGGATGTTCGCCGGGTACGGCACCGCCGCCGAAACCAACCGACGGTTCAAGTATCTGCTCGAGCAGGGTCAGATGGGGCTGTCCACTGCCTTCGATCTGCCGACCTTGATGGGGTACGATTCGGATCACCCTGCTTCGGCCGGGGAGGTGGGTAAGTGCGGCGTCGCCATCGATTCGCTCGCCGACATGGAGACGCTGTTCGAGAGTATTCCGCTCGGCGAGGTCACGACCTCCATGACGATCAGCTCTCCCGCCGCAGTCTTGTGGGCGATGTATATTGCCGTCTGCGAGAAGCAGGGCGTCCCGTATCATCAGATTGGCGGCACGCTCCAGAACGATATCCTGAAGGAGTACGTCGCGCAGAAAGAGTATATCTACCCGATCGAACCGTCGGTCCGGCTGGTGACCGACACCATCCTGTTCGGTGCGCAGCACCTGCCGCGTTGGAATACCGTCAGCATCAGCGGGTACCATATCCGGGAGGCGGGGGCAACCGCATTGCAGGAACTCGCCTTCACGCTGGCTGACGGAATGGTCTACGTGGAGGAGAGCATCAAGGCGGGTCTTGAGGTTGATGCGTTTGCCCCGCGTCTCTCCTTCTTCTTCGATTGCCACAACGACCTGTTCGAGGAAGTGGCCAAGTTCCGGGCGGCGAGAAGGCTGTGGGCGAGAATCATGCGGGAGCGGTTCAATGCGAAAGATCCTCGTTCCTGGCTGTTACGGACGCATGCCCAGACAGCAGGGTGTACCCTTACCGCCCAGCAGCCGCGCAATAACATCATCAGGGTCGCGATCCAGGCGCTGGCGGCCGTCCTGGGTGGGACGCAATCGCTGCATACCAACGCTATGGACGAGGCGCTGGCGCTCCCGACGGAAGAAGCGGCCACCATCGCGCTGCGGACGCAGCAGATTATTGCGCATGAGAGCGGCGTCACCAACACGGTCGATCCGGTGGCCGGCTCTTACTACGTCGAGACGTTGACGAATCAGATGGAGGAGGGGGTTTGGGAATACTTCCGGCGCATCGATGATCTGGGTGGGATGATCCGGGCGATCGAGAAGGGCTTTCCACAGCGCGAGATCGCCGATGCCGCCTACGCATATCAGCAGGCCATCGAGCGGGGCGAGAAGATCATCGTTGGCGTGAATCGATTTACGGCAGACGAAGAAGCGCCGATCCCGACCCTCACCATCGACCATGAGGCCGAGGCGCGGCAGATCGAACGTGTACAGGCGGTTCGCCGCTCGCGCGACAAGGAGGCGGTGACGCGGTCGCTGCAGACGCTCCGTCAGGCGGCAGCCGGGAACGACCCGTGGGGAAAGGATCTGTTGATGCCGAGGATTCTTGACGCGGTTCGGGCCTACGCGACCTTGGGCGAAATTATGGATGTCTTTCGCGAGGTCTGGGGCGAATACAAGGAGCCTTCGATCATTTAGCGTGCGGGCGAGGATAGGCAATGGAGACGAAGGTGGAAAAGAAAATCCGGGTCCTGATCGCGAAGCCGGGCCTTGACGGGCACGATCGGGGTGCCAAGGTCATCGCCAGGGCCTTCCGTGATGCCGGGATGGAGGTGATCTACACCGGGCTCCGGCAGACGCCAGAGATGATCGTGAGCGCGGCCATCCAGGAAGATGTGGACGCCATCGGCATGTCCTGTCTGTCCGGGGCGCATATGTACCTGTTCCCAAAGGTCATGGAGCTGCTGAGGGAGCGTGGGGTCGATGACATTCTCGTCTTTGGTGGCGGCACAATTCCCACTGAAGACATTCCGAAACTGAAAGCAGTTGGGCTCTCCACTATCTTTACGCCCGGTACGACCACGACCGAAGCGATCGAGTTCGTGAAGCAGAACGTGCGGCAAAGAGCCTGAGTACAGAGTGACGGAGAGGGGGTAAAGCGCGTTATGCGACCGGTGTATATGGTCTCGGGAGGGCTGAGCAAGTTCGCAAAGGCGAGGCCGGACGTGACCTTCCAACCGATGGTGAAGGAGGCGTACGACTACGCTCTCAAGGACATTGGGCTTGAGCACAAGAAGTTCTTCGAACTTGTAGACGGCTCCGTCGCATCGTACTTCTCTGACCATTTTCAGCGGCAGTTGATGTCGGGCATCATGGTACAGGACTATCTGGGGCTCTGTCCGAAGCCGAGCCACCGGGTCGAAGGTGGTGGCGCCACGGGAGGACTCTGCTTTCAGGAGGCCTGGAAGTCGGTGGCCTCGGGCCTCATGGATGTCTGCGTGGCCTACGGCTTCGAGACGATGTCCCATGTGAATACCTGGAAGGGTAATGAATTCATCGCCCTGGCCTCCGACGTAAGCTTCGACTACCCGGTGGGCGGCTTCTACAGCGGCTACTACGCGATGATGGTGGTTCGGCACATGCAGGAGTTCGGCACGACCGTCGAGCAGATGGCCCACATTTCGGTGAAGAATCACAACAACGCGTTTCACAACCCCTATGCGCAAAAGCGTAAACTCCTCACGATCGACGACGTACGGCGAGCGCCGATGGTGGCCTGGCCGCTGACCCGCCTGGATATCTGCGTCATGTCCGACGGGGCGGCAGCGACGATTCTGGCCAGCGAGGAGGGGGTCAACAAGCTGGAGAAGGCGAGCGGCAAGCGGCTCAAGCCGGCCAGGATTGTTGGTATCGGTCGCGGGACAGACGCGATGCGTATGGCCGACCGGCCCCACCGCCAGGTGCTGCTGCTCCCGCATGAGCGGGCCAGCGACTACCGTGGTCTCAAGTACCCGGGCATCCATTCATTCCGGGCAGGCCGGATGGCCTCCAAGCTGGCCTATGAGATGGCCGGGATTACCCATCCGATGAAGGAGCTGGATTTCATCGAACTACACGACGCCTATACCTCCTCCGAGATCCAGACCTACGAGGATATGGGCCTGTGCAAGTACGGGGAGGGTGGCCGATGGGCGGAGGATGGGAACCCATTTCTCCCTAACCTCGACTATGGCCTTGCGCTCAAGAAACCCGGGACGCTTCCCGTCAACCCTTCGGGAGGCCTGATCGCCTGCGGCCATCCGGTTGGAGCCACCGGCCTGATGCAGGCGGTCTTCGCCTTGTGGCAACTGCAGGGCAGCATCAAAAAGCATTTTGGCAATGGCCGGTTGCAGGTCAAGGGCGCCAGACGTGGGGCCATTCACAGCCACGCCGGCACCGGGACGTACGTTACCGTAAGTATAATGGAGAGAGTCTGACCTCAGCCGCTTTACCAGAGGAGCACTCATGGGGAGTTGGCCTCACCACGGTACACGAAAATCCCCCCTTTGCTAAAGGGGGGTTGGGGGGATTTGGCCGAAGCTGACGGCTGAGCGCTGATCGCTGACGGCTATTGTCTAAGGAGGGAGCAAGCGATGGCGGGTGCCAAACGCGAGAGATCGAATCGAAACCTACCCGATGAAGGGCCTGTCGCATTGCCTGAGACCGACGACGGGACCGTCCTGTTCAATGTCCCGTTCCCTCAGGATCTGGCCCAACTCAAAACCATGGCCCCCATCATCCTCAAGCAGTCCTACCAGATCGACTACATCCACAGCTACGGACAGGACTCCCCTTTCTTTGCAGGTCTCGCCAACGGCAAGCTGCTTGGGACGGTCTGCACGAAGTGTGGCTACAAATACGCGACGCCTAAGCTGCACTGTATGGATTGCGGCAGCGAGTGCGACTGGTTCGAGCTCCCCCAGATCGGCGCGGTCCACACCTTCACCGTCTGTTACTTCGGGGGCGAGGAGTTCCTGAAGGAGACCCCATTTGTGCTGATCCTGGTGGAGTGGCCTGGTATCGATACCCTGTTTCTCTCGCGGCTGCTCGGCGTCGATCCACTAAATCCTTCACTGGAGTGGGTCGGGATGAAGGTTCGGGCAAAATTCCGCCGCCTCTCCAAGTTCAAGCCGACCGACGTCTACTTCATCCCGGCGTAGCGGTTACTGTACCGTAAAAAGGGGACAGACACTATTATCGTGATAATTCGTGGTGTTTGCGGTCATGACCGTGCATGCCACGGATTGCCTTAACTGTTGCACCAGGCCACCCGTGCCACCCGCATCATGTGAGGCAACGAGGGAATGATCGCCAGGCGGTCTTTTTGACCGACAGCGATTCGAGGCCGCACGATGACAGAACGGCTACTACAAAGAGACGGGTTCATCTGGGGGGTGCGCAGGAAACTGGATGAGTAAGAGACGTATAGCAGAGGGGAAGACCAAGAAAGGATTTTAATAAATAAATAGTGTCTGTCCCTATATCGCTATATCACTGACAGCCCCGCAATTGTTTGATGCCAAGAAGGGACACCAATGAGTAACTTTGATACGACCATTGCCAAAATCCGTGCGTTTCGAGACGCACGCGATTGGATGCAGTTCCATAATCCCAAGAACCTCGCAATTTCCATTAATCTGGAATCGGCGGAGCTACTTGAGCATTTCCAGTGGAAGTCGATGGAGGAAAGCGAGGCGCACGCGAGAGCGGCGCGCGAAGAGATTGCAGAGGAAATAGCGGATGTCGCAATCTACCTGTTTGAGTTGGCTGATAATCTTGAAATCGATCTGCTCTCCAGTGTTGATGCGAAACTCGCCAAGAACGAAAGCAAATACCCTGTCGCGAAAGCCAAGGGTTCGGCAGCAAAATACAATCAACTCTAAGCCATGAACATTCTGGAAAATAGGAAAATAGGGACAGCGACCATTAAAAATGAGAAACTATAAGAACGCCGAACGTAAAAATCAGATGCTACGATTTTTGACGATAGGAAGCATTAGAGGGGTCTCAAGACAAAGACAGTCATCACGCATTGTGGAACAAAGGCGCGCAGGAGCGGTCTGTCTGCATGGTGCTCAACAATACCCTCGTACCGGGTGACTCGACCAACAGATGAGCGGAGTTCTCAAAAGAGCGACCCACGATCCACCGTCCTTCCCCACTCGCATCGTCATCTCCTGTGTTTCGATGCACAATATCCCTTGACACGCAAAAAACAGCCCTCCTATACTTCCAGCCAGCGAAAGCAATGCCTTATCACATTGATGATCAGTTGTCAGCTATCAGCAAGCTGAATAATGAGGGATGGTCGGGCGGCGGCTCCGACGGCGTAACGCTGTCGTTGTGCGCCGAAGACGGCCGGCGACATCCTCTCCGATTCTCGCGGCGGAAGGTGTCGGAAGGGCAGAGCGCAGCCCCCGTCCGCGTTACGTGATGTATACGACGTTTTTCGGCCTCACCGAGGCCCCGTTCTCCATGACGCCCGATCCGCGCTATCTCTATATGAGCGAGCGCCACCGTGACGCCTTGGCACACCTTCTCTACGGGGTCGGAGAAGGCGGCGGATTTGTGCAGCTCACCGGTGAGGTCGGAACCGGGAAGACGACACTCTGTCGGTGTCTGCTGGAGCAACTGCCGCCCCGCGTGGACGTGGCGCTCATCCTCAATCCGCGGCTTACGGATATCGAGCTGCTCGCCGCGGTGTGCGATGAGCTCCGCATCCCGTATCCCGCCGGCACTACCAGCGGGAAGCCTTTTGTTGACGCGCTGTACCGACATCTGCTCGATGCGCACGCGCAGGGACGTCGCACGGTGCTCATCATCGACGAGGCGCAGGACCTCGCCGCCGAGGTCCTGGAGCAGATCCGACTGCTGACGAATCTCGAGACCCCAACCCGGAAATTGTTACAGATTATCCTCATCGGCCAGCCGGAACTGATTCGGCTGCTCAACAGGGAAGAGCTCCGGCAATTGGCCCAGCGGATCACCGCGCGCTATCACCTGCTGGCGTTCTCCGAGGACGACACGCGAGCCTATATCGTTCATCGACTCCAGATCGCCGGCCAGAAGAAAGAGATCTTCACTGATGCGGCGATACGCGCAGCGCATGAGTCGGCGCGCGGCATCCCGCGGCTGATCAACGCCATCTGCGACCGCGCGCTGCTCGGGGCCTATACGCAAGACCAGCATTGCGTGACGGCCGGCACGGTACGCCGCGCGGCGAGCGAGGTGCTCGGCGAGACGCTGACGCCGCAGCTCGTGCGTCGAGGGCGGTGGGCGGGTGCGGCGGTGCTCGTTGCGGTGCTCGTCACCGGCTCCTGGGCGTTCTTCACTCAGGAGCGGGCGCAGTTGATCCGGCGTGCCGTTGGCCCGAGTGCGATGAATTCGACATCGAGGCCCGGTACGCTCTCGGCGCTCCTTTCAGATCCCTCGCTACGGGCCGACAGGAAGTCGGCGTTTGCCGGCCTCTATGCGAGTTGGCGCCTTAATGTCGACGGCTCCATGGACAACCTCGGCTGCGAGCGCGGTCGCTCCGACGGACTTCAGTGTCTCTTTAAGACGGGTACGTGGGGCAAGCTCCGTCGATTCAACCTGCCGGCCATCATCGAGCTGTCGACGCCGGCGGGAGATCGTCGGTACGCCACGGTGGTGGCCCTGGACGAGCAGAACGCGACTCTCGACTTCGGGGGGCGGCGGCACATGTTCCCGCTGGGCGAGATCGACCGCTACTGGGATGGTCCGTTTATTCTCCTCTGGAAGGCGCCGGAGTTGAGCTCGGTTCCCATCAGGCCGGGCGCGCGCGGCAAGGACGTAGAGTGGCTGCGAGAGCGGTTCGCCGAGTTCGACGGCGTTCCCGGCGGAGGACGGGATCGCCAGGTCTTCGACAACGACCTCCGTACCCGGGTGATCGCCTTCCAGCGTAGTCGGTCGCTCACGGCCGACGGAGTCGTCGGAAAGGAGACGCTGACCCATTTGAGCGCCGCGCAGCGCGATCCGAAGGTACCTCGCCTCCGGCGTGAAGGCTCGTAGGCCGCACATGTCCTTTATCCTCGACGCATTGAAAAAGGCCGAGCGGGACCGACACTTGGCAGCCGTTTCCACGCCGGCAACCGTCCACCGGACGCCGGCGCCTCCTTTACGGCGCCGACGCCTCTGGCCGTGGATTGCGGGTGTGGTGATCGTTGTGAACGTGGGCGTCTGGTTGTGGCTACTGCGCCCGGCGCCGTCCGTCCCTGACGGAGCGACGGTGAGCGTGACTTGGGAACTCCCGACGTCCCCGGTACCAGCGGCGCCGGAGCAAGCCGCGCGGGCGCGTCCCGTCGAGTCCGTCGCCACACCGGATGCGCCGGACAGGGCAGCGGTTGTCGTGGCGCCGTCGCAAGCCCCACCCTTTGCCGCGAGGAGCGCGTCCCCCGTGCCCCTGTCGCGACTGGAGCAACATCCTGACGCGGCCCCACGGGCCGAGATGAAGCCGGCGCACGTGACATCCTCCGGAGTGGCCGCCCCGAGGTCCGACTCGCTTCCAAAGCCTGAGACCGCGCCGGAGAAGTCTCCGGCTCCTGCAGTGGACCCGGCTCCTGTGAAGCCCCTGGAGCGAGACCCGGCAACACCGCCGGCGTCTCAAGAACCGCCGGTCTCTCAGGAGGTCTTCGCGAAGCTGCACCTCCAGGTTCACGTCTATTCCGAGGTCCCCGCACAGCGCTGGGTCTTCATCAACAACCAAAAGTACGTCGAAGGCCAGCGGATCGACGCCAACCTTGTGGTCGAGAGCATCACGTCCGACGGAGTCTTCGTGAGCTACCAGGGCAAGCGGGCATTGCTCCGAACCGATCAGTCCGCCTCTCGCTGACGAGCGCGAAGAGGTTTCGTCTCTGAGAAAATAGGGACAGCGACCATTTATTACTCAGAGCAAAAATCGCCTGTCTCCCCCTTTAGCAAAGGGGGGGGAAGGGGGGTTTTGAACGATCGAGAAAACCCCCCGAATCTCCCTTTTTCAAGGGGGAAGTTGCTGGAGATATAGTGCAAGAGTGCAATCCGGTGAATGCTCTCCGCAATAAGGGTGATATAGGAAGAGTGTAGCAACCGGGAACATCGGGGACAGAACAGACCGGCAACGTAGGTGACATCGGTCGTCAGATAGAGCAGATGTGGGGTCGGCCGAGGAAGGAGTGGTTGCAATGCGAGATCAAGCGGTGCGGGTAGTTGCCCACGTCGTTGCCCGTTTTGGGAAGGTGGAGGAACTCCGGGCTGTGTTGCAGGGCCTGGTCGAGCCGACGCGTAGGGAGCAGGGGTGTGTGACCTACGAACTACTCCAGAACAAGACGGATCCAACCGATTTCACGTTTGTGGAGGAGTGGCGCAGTGAGGCGGATCTTGATGCGCACTTGCAGTCGCCACATTTAAGACAAGCTCGTTTCAGGTTACCCGAGCTGTCCGTAACCGATCCGGACATTCGCCGGTATACCGTCGTTGGATAGCGATTGAGTCGATGGGTTGCCTGTCGAGCGGTGTTTTGTTAATATCCGTTTCGATGAGTTGAGTCGATTTCGAAATGAATTAGCCCACAGCAAGCTGCGGAATATTACCCGCTTTTCTGGCCCGTCATTCCATGCGCGACACGGAATCCAGTCGGGCCCTCTGGATACCGGCTCCCGCCGGTATGACGTACTCGCGGTAAGCCGCGGGGAATGAACCCCTGTCGATTCAACTATTAGAGATAGAGAACAACTTCCCGTTGAAGGGTGGAATGAATGACAGAACCTGAAGTATCACGCGCGAAGAAGGCCGGATACGATCCGCACGGGATTGAAGAGCGCTGGGCCAAGGTCTGGGAGGCAGCCGGATCGAGCCACGTTGACGAGTCCTTGCCGAGGCCGCCGTATGCCATCGTCATCCCGCCGCCCAATATCACGGGCTTCCTGCATATCGGCCACGCGATGAATAACACGCTCCAGGATATCCTGATTCGATGGCGGCGGATGCAAGGGTATAACGCGCTCTGGCTGCCCGGCACCGACCATGCGGGCATCGCAACCCAAAACGTCGTCGAGCGACAACTCCAGGGAGAGGGCCGTCGGCGCGAAGATCTTGGCCGCACCGGTTTCGTGGACCGGGTCTGGCGCTGGAAGGCGGAGTCCGGCGGGACGATTATCCGCCAGCTCAAGCGGCTGGGTGCCTCCTGCGACTGGGAACGGGAATGTTTCACTATGGATGAGGACCGCCAGGAGGCGGTCCGCGAGGTGTTCGTGCGGCTGTACGACGAGGGGCTGATCTACCGAGGCGAGCGGCTGATCAACTGGTGCCCACGATGCCAAACGGCGCTGTCAGATATCGAGGTGGAGTACGAAGATACGCAGGGGTCGCTCTACCATATCAGGTATCCCATGGCGGATGACTCTGGAACTACACTTATCGTGGCCACCACAAGGCCTGAGACGATGCTGGGAGACACCGCCGTTGCTGTCCACCCGGATGACGCGCGATACAATCGATTGATTGGCCGTCAGGTAAGGCTTCCACTTACCGGGCGGACCATCCCGGTGGTGGGCGATCCGATTCTGGTGGATCGGGAGTTCGGCACCGGTGCCGTGAAGATTACGCCGGCGCACGACTTCAACGACTTTGAGGCAGGGGAGCGACACGGCCTGCCACGGATTGCCCTTTTCGATCGGGAGGGCAGGATCGCGGTCACAGCGGCACTAAATAATGCGCAAATAGATCCTTCGCTTTTTGATGAGATCGTATCGCAACCGGTTGCGGTTGCCCGTGAAAAAGTACTGGATCGGTTGCGTCAGGAAGGATTGTTGGAGAAGGTGGATCCGCACCTGCATGCGCTGGGGAAGTGCTATCGCTGTAGGAGCGTGGTGGAGCCGTTCCTCTCGACGCAATGGTTCGTGAAGGTGAAGCCGCTGGCGGAACCGGCCATCCGGGCGGTGGAGGAGGGGAAGACTAGGTTTGTTCCGGAGCATTGGGAGAACACCTACTTTTCCTGGATGCGGAACATCAAAGACTGGTGCATCTCGCGTCAACTTTGGTGGGGACACCAGATCCC
Organism: Candidatus Methylomirabilis oxygeniifera; assembly: GCA_000091165.1. Lineage (NCBI taxonomy): Bacteria > Methylomirabilota (SeqCode) > Methylomirabilia (SeqCode) > Methylomirabilales (SeqCode) > Methylomirabilaceae (SeqCode) > Methylomirabilis (SeqCode) > Methylomirabilis oxygeniifera (SeqCode). Next base: position 563,058 of record FP565575.1, read on the forward strand.
GGCCTGGTACTGTAAGGGATGTGACAAGGGTAACATCTTGAGGGGACGGATAGAGGTAGGGGTTGGGACTCGCCCCCCCACATCTTCAGATGAGGCGTTCGTTTTTATCGCCCCTGAAGCGCAGCCGATTGTTTCGGCAGAACGACCTGCCGGTTGCCCCCGATGCGGTCATCACGAGTTGGTTCAGGACCCCGATGTCCTTGATACCTGGTTCTCGTCGGCTCTCTGGCCTTTCTCGACTATGGGATGGCCGGAGCAGACCGAGCTGCTCCGACGGTTCTATCCGACCTCGACCCTGGTCACCAGCTTCGACATCATTTTCTTCTGGGTCGCCAGGATGATGATGATGGGTCTCAAGTTCATGGGAGATGTCCCGTTCAGGGAGGTCTATATCCATGCACTCGTGCGCGATGCTGAAGGGCAGAAGATGTCGAAGTCGAAGGGGAACGTCATCGACCCCCTCGAAATTATCGACAGATATGGCGCCGATGCGTTCCGATTCACGCTGGCCGCACTGGCGGCCCAGGGCCGTGACATCCGGCTCTCCGAGGAACGGATCGAGGGGTATCGGCATTTTTGTAATAAACTGTGGAACGCCCATCAGTTCCTCAACCGATACCTGCCGCTTCTCGAAGGTCCCCTTCCGCCCGTGAATTCTCTCTCCCTCGATCTGACGGATCGGTGGCTGCTCCATCGCCTGCACGCGCTCATCGGGTCGGTCACAAAAGCGTTGGAAGAGTATCGATTCAACGAGGCGGCGTCAGCCCTCTACCAGTTCGTCTGGCACGAGTACTGCGACTGGTATTTGGAGATTGTGAAGTCTCGCCTTACCTCGGAGTCAAGCCTGGAGCAGCGGCGAACGGGAGTTGCCTTACTGTGCCTGGGGCTGGATACTGCATTACGCCTGCTGCACCCGTTTATGCCGTTTATTACCGAAGAGATTTGGCAGCAATTGCCGCAGCATGGGACCAGCCTGATGGTCGCCGAGTGGCCGAAGGCGGACCCTGGCTGGCAGGATGCGAATGCCGAAGTATCGATGGGCTTTTTGATGGATCTGACGCGGGCGACCCGCGACCTGCGCTCTGACCTGGAGTTTCCCCCTTCGAAGTCGATCCGGCTTGTGCTGCGGACCTCTTCTGATACCGACGATAGGGCGATAGACGCGGTCCTGCCGTACCTCGCCGTGCTCACGCGCGCAGAGCACGTCGCCTTCGGTCAGCACCTGGATCGACCTTCACCGGCCGCCGTGGCGTTGGTGGGTAGTATTGAGGTGCATCTACCGGTGGACGACCTGTCGGTCTTTGCAGCCAGGCAGCAGAAGCTGCGGCGTGAGCTGGACAAGGTGGAGCAGGAGCTGGCGAGGGTAGATAAGAAACTCTGTAACGCCGACTTTATGTCGAAGGCGCCTGATGAGGTAGTGAGCAAGGTGAAGGACGAGCATACCAGGCTCATGGATACCAAGACGAAACTGCTTCAACATCTCGAACGCATCGAACATCTCTTGCGACCTGTTTGACGTAGACAGATAGGGCATGAGGCGCGAGGCGACTATGACAGGTCCTCAGGAACTCTTGGCACCGTTAAATGAGGTGGAGATTCGGGTTGGCCTGGTTACGAGGCGGATCGGGACTACGGTCCACCTGTTCCAGGAGGTTGAGTCGACGAACGATGAAGCGGCAGCACTGGCCGACCGTGGTGAGGCGGAGGGGGCGATTGTCATCGCGGAAAGGCAGCGGCGTGGGCGCGGTCGGATGGGTCGCCGATGGGAATCGCCGAGGGGGCTGGGGCTCTACCTTTCTGTCATCCTGAGGCCGATGATCCCGCCACAGAGCGCCCCTCTACTTACCCTCATGGGCGCAGTGGCAGCCGCTGACGCGATAGAACGAACGACTGGGCTTACGACAGCGCTGAAGTGGCCAAACGATCTGATCGTACATGGCCGAAAGGTGGGGGGTATCCTCGGCGAAATGGCTGCCGATAGCTCCGGCCTCCTTCATGTCATCCTGGGGTTCGGCATCAACGTCAATCAGGCCGAGGCGGACTTCGATGAAGAACTACGCCGGATCGCCAGTTCGCTCCGCATTGAGGCCGACCGTCCCATAGATCGAACAGCAATGGTGCGGTCATTCTGTGAGAGTCTTGACGGTTGGTACGAGCGGTTCTTGTGCGATGGCCCCCTGCCCATTCTTGAGCATGCCCGACGCCGCTGCCTGACCGTAGGTCGGATGGTCATGGCCCGATCCGGCGATCAGGAGATATCCGGTTTCGCGGTCGAGATGGACGACCTTGGGCGTCTGGTGATCCGCGATGCGCGGGGCGCATTGCATCACCTGGTCGCCGGTGATGTCACGCTCGCGGGGTAAAGACAGATGCTGCTCGCGTTGGATGTAGGTAACACCAATACGGTCGTCGGGGTATTCGAAGACAAGACGCTCCGGGTACATTGGCGGATCAGCACCCGGCGTGACGGGACCGGCGACGAATACGGAATGTTGATCAGTAATCTGTTACACCTTGCCGGATTGGAGCCGGGTCAGATCTCAGCGCTCATTATCGCCTCGGTGGTTCCGCCGCTTCAGTCATCGCTGGAAGAGATGGCCCATCGTTACTTCCGGATGGCGCCCCTGGTGGTCGGTCTGGGAACGAAGACCGGTATGTCGATCCTGTACGACAGCCCACGAGAGGTTGGGGCCGACCGGATCGTCAACGCGGTGGCAGCCTTCGAGACCTACGGCGGCCCGGCGATTGTGATAGATTTTGGTACGGCTACCACCTTTGACGCCATCTCGGCCAAGGGAGAGTATCTGGGAGGCGTGATCGCGCCCGGTATCGGAATCGCCGCCGAGGCCCTTTTTGAGCGAACGGCGAAGCTACCGCGGATCGATATCGCCAAGCCGAAATCGGTGGTGGGGAAAACGACGGTGACCAGCATGCAATCCGGGCTATTCTTCGGTTATCTGGGGCTGGTTGAAGGGATCGTCAGGCGGATGCGTGAAGAGATGGGGGGCGATCCTGTTGTGATCGGCACCGGGGGACTGGCCCATCTGATCCTCGCCGAATCACCGGACATCAAGCATGTGGATCCGCTGCTCACGCTGACCGGCCTTCGGATCATCTACGAGCGCAACACATAATAAGTAGAGGCGACCGGTCGGTCGCCTCTACGCCTCGCGTTTCGTCCCGCAGTGAGGGCAGGCTGTCCAGTCTTTCTGAAGCGGTTGACGACACTGGCTGCAGACGATGTCGTTGGGAGGCTCCGTCGTCTCGCCTTTCTTGGGTGCCTCGATTGACTTCTTGAATTCGCGAATCGCTCCACCGAGGGAGCTGCCGATCTGGGGCAATTTCGCAGCGCCAAACACGACGAGTGCAATCAGTAAGATGATTATCAGTTCCGGCATCCCGAGTCCGAACATCTACCTCTCCTGTTCTTGCCTTTTGAACTTTGATGTTTCAGTGCTATACTAGCCTATCGGGTTCCGACATACCATGAAAAACAGCGGTGATGCCGAGACGTGGCGATTTTTCCCTTGACAAAGGGTGCCCAGGTCTTTAGTCTTTAGCGGTTCTGGGACAGCAGTTACCAAGAGGGGGAAGGTTACATCATGAGTAAGACGATTCATTGCGCTATCAGCGAAATCGACAGGCGGTGGCACCTGATCGATGCGTCGGGACAGGTGCTTGGGCGGCTGGCTACTGAGGTAGCGGGGCTCCTGCGAGGGAAGCATAAGCCGATCTTCAGCCCGCATATGGACACCGGGGACTTCGTGGTGATTGTAAATGCCGAGCGAGTGGTATTAACAGGTAATAAGCTAAAAGATAAGCTCTACCATCGCCATTCCGGCTATCCTGGCGGACTGACAACCACTACGGCTGAGCAGATGTTTAAGAGTCACCCCACGCGGGTGCTGGAGGCTGCGGTTCGGGGGATGTTACCCAGAACGAAGTTAGGTGATGCGCTGTTTCGTAAACTCAAGGTATATGCGGGCCCCACCCATCCGCATGCGTCACAGCAGCCGATACCATTCGTTAAAACGACCGTTAAGGAGGGATAAATTTCAGCTATGGCAGCAGAAGGTGCGTTGTATGGGACTGGGCGGCGAAAGTCGTCCGTAGCCAGGGTGTGGCTGTCGCCCGGTGACGGGAAGATGACGGTCAACCGGCGGCCTTTACAGGAATATTTCAGCCGCTCGACCAATCAAGCCTTGGCTGTTCAACCTCTGAAGACGGTAGGGGTAGAAGGAAAGTTCGACCTGCGTGCCAATGTGGGCGGCGGGGGATTGACCGGCCAGGCCGGTGCCGTTCGACTCGGGATCGCCAGGGCCCTCCTGGCTGTAGATGCTTCCCTGCGGCCGTCGCTTCGAAAGGCGGGGTTCCTGACACGAGACCCTCGAGTGAAGGAGCGAAAGAAATACGGCCAGAAGGGAGCCCGCGCACGGTTCCAATTCTCAAAGCGCTAATTATTAGAAGCGATCAGCGGTCAGCCCTCAGCAGGCAGCTTCTGCTGATGGCTGGCCGCTTATGTTTTAAGCGATCAGCTTACAGACTACGGCTGTTGCTGACCGCTGATAGCTGATGGCTGCTTTTATGAAACGGCAGATGGGTGAGACAGGGCATAAGATTCGGGTAGCGGTAGTCGGAGCCAGCGGCTACACCGGCGTAGAGCTTCTTCGACTCCTGATCAACCATCCGGCTGTAGAGATCACCGCGCTGACGTCGGAGAGTTATGCGGATTTGCCGATCGACGAGGCATTTCCCAGCCTCTTCGGTGTGCTCAAGCTGACATGCGAAAGATTCGATGCGCGTGAGGTGGCGAAGCGCGCTGACGTGATCTTCCTGGCCGTCCCCCACAAGACCGCGATGACGGCGGCAGTCGAGTTGTTTCCCTCAGGCAGAAAGATCATTGATCTGAGCGCCGACTTTCGCTTCCGCGATCCCGCTGTCTATCGCCAGTGGTACGGCGTGGATCACGAGGCGCCGGAACTGCTGAAAGAAGCAGCCTACGCCCTTCCGGAGTTCTATCGCCAGCAGCTTACCGCAGCGCGATTGGCGGCGGCGCCCGGTTGCTACCCAACGGCGGTCCTGCTTGGACTGCTTCCCCTGTTGAAGCGGGAGGTCGTCGATCCGGACTCTCTGACTATCGACGCGATCTCCGGCGCGTCAGGCGCGGGGCGGAAGCCGGATCTTTCGCTGCACTTCGCCGAGCTGGATGGGAATTGTAAGGCGTACAAGGTCGCATGTCACCGGCATACGCCGGAGATTGAGCAGGAACTCAGCCGCTGCGTTGGCCGAGAGGTACAGGTGACGTTTACGCCGCATCTGGTGGGGACAGTCCGAGGAATCCTGGCGACCATCACGGCCACGCTCGTGACCTCTAAAGATGAAGGGGAGCTGCGCGCGCTCTACCGGGATTGGTATCAGAACGAGCCGTTCGTGAGGATCCTTCCTGAAGGCCGATTTCCTGAGACCAAGCAGGTGCGCGGGTCCAACTTCTGTGATATCGGCCTTACCGTTGATGCCAGGACACGGCGCGTGATTGTTGTGACGGCTATTGACAATCTTGTCAAGGGCGCCTCCGGGCAGGCGATTCAGGCTATGAACATCATGATGGGTCTCGACGAACGGACGGGATTACAACTCGCTCCGCTCTTCCCCTAACCTCTATCTTTGATGAGCTGTCAGCGATCGGCTTTCGGTACGCAGCGTTTGCTGACGGCTGATTGCTGATCGCTGCACTTCGATGAAACAGCCAACGACACAGGACATTCCAGGAGGCATTACGGCGGCCAAAGGTATCAGGGCTGCCGGAGTCTACTGCGGCATCAAGAAGACCGCACCCGACCTGGCGCTTGTGGTGTCGGATCGACCCGCCACCGTAGCCGGGGTGACGACGAGCAATCTGGCTAAGGCTGCTCCAGTGCGTCTTTGCGAGCAGCAACTGACGGACGGCCGTTTCTCCGCGATCGTGGCGAACAGCGGCAATGCCAACGCCTGCACCGGGCTCCAGGGCGAACGGGACGCGGTACAGATGCGTGATCGGCTTGCCGGACTCCTGCACTGTCCGGCACGTGAAGTCTTTGTGGCCTCTACCGGGGTGATCGGGAAACGCCTGCCGATCTCGAAGGTCCTTTCGGGGATTCGCGAGGGCACCGGGCGTCTCTCGGCCGACGGCGGCGAGGCGGCGGCCAGGGCCATCATGACCACCGATAGCTGCCCAAAGGAGGCGGCAGTTCGAATTGAACTGGACGGCCAACCCATCGTGATCGGTGGTATGGCCAAGGGATCCGGGATGATCGCGCCCAATCTGGCTACGATGCTCTGTTTTGTCGGCACCGACGCCCGGATTTCCGCCCCTCTTCTGCGCCGGGTTCTCCGGCGGACCGTCGAGGAGTCCTTCAACGCCATTACGGTAGACGGGTGTATGAGTACGAACGATACCGTCTTGCTGTTTGCGAATGGGATGAGCGATACGCCGCCTCTGAAGGCCGGCACTCCGAGGTTGGACGCGTTTGAAGGGGCGCTCTTGCAGGTGCTCTCTCGCCTGGCGAGAATGATTGTCAAGGATGGGGAGGGGGCGACCAAACTGATTCGGGTGGAGGTGATGGGATCGCGGACGACGCGCGATGCCAGGATTGCGGCACAGGCGATCGCCAACTCCCCGCTTGTCAAGACGGCCTTCTTCGGGGAGGATTGCAATTGGGGGCGGATCATGTCGGCCATCGGCGCCTCGGGAATCCGATTTGACCCCGATTGTGTGGAAATCGCTGTGGACGGGATTCCAGTGGTTCAAAAGGGAGTCGGCCTGGGGGCGGCGGCAGAGCGACGGGCGGCCGTATGCATGCGCCGATCCGAGTTTGACCTGACCATTCATTTGCACGGAGGCACAGGAGGCGCGGTCGTCCTGACTACCGATCTGAGTGAAGCGTATGTCAGGATCAACGCCGGCTACCGGAGTTGATAGGTCACGCAACGCGTGAGGTGTCATTGCGAGGCTCCGACACGTCGGGGTCGAAGCAATCTCGCTGACGAATGCAACACATGAGGTGTCGGCGCGGTACGTCCTATTTTCGCTTGTTTTGATCTATTTTGACGTGGTATAAATGCAGGGCGTTAGCGGGTGAGAGAACTCGCATCAACTTCACACGCCCCCCGATTCCTACGAGGGTGCCCCTACCGGCTGTGTAGGGGTCTCGCAGGGAGGTGACGAGGGCGGAGGACACAACCCAGAGGGCTGCGCGGAACGGTCAGCCGAACGGAGGAGCAGTGTGGTAACGGTTACGATTAAGGAGCTGTTGGAAGCAGGGATCCATTTTGGGCATCAGACCAAGCGCTGGAACCCAAAGATGAAGAAATTTCTCTTTGGAGAACAGAACGGTATCTACATCATCGATTTGCAAAAAACCTTGAAGAAATTTCATGAAGCGATTGCGTTTGTGAGGGATGTGGCAGAACAAGGCCTGCCGGTCGTGTTTGTCGGAACAAAAAAACAGGCCGCTGATGTGATGGAGCAGGAGGCCAATCGCTGCGAGCAATTCTTTGTGAACCATCGTTGGCTGGGTGGGACCCTCACCAACTTCCAGACGATCAGGAAGAGCGTAGGCCGGCTGCGCCATATTGAAGAAATGGAGGCCAAGGGCGAATGCGAGCGTCTGACGAAGAAGGAGATTGCGGGGCTGCAGCGGGAGCGTCAGAAGCTTGAATATACCTTAGGCGGTATCAAGGGGATGGAACGGTTGCCGGGTGCAATCTTTGTGATCGATACCAAGAAGGAGCGGATCGCCGTATGCGAGGCCAGGCGCCTTGGTATTCCGGTTGTTGCCGTTGTGGACACCAACTGCGATCCCGACGAGGTGGATTATCCGATTCCTGGTAATGACGACGCGATTCGAGCCATTCGACTGATGGCGGGTCGTATGGCCGACGTCATCCAGGAGAGCCGAGCCGCACGGATGAAGGCTGCCGAGGATATGGCGGCGGCTCAGGCCGAATCAGCCCCTTCATCAGAGGACATGGGCCCGACCGAAGCGCCACTGGAGATCCTCCAACAGATCTAAGATCCGGCAAAGCGATTCGCTTTAAGTGGAAAAGGCTGAAGGTTGTTCGGTAGTTCTCCTTCAGTCTTCAGTCTAAACGCCTAACTGCTGAGCGCTATTTTCCAAGGAAAGAGGATAAGGATGTCAGCGACAATTTCGGCGACGTTGGTAAGAGACTTGCGGGAAAGGACCGGCGTAGGGTTTATGGAGTGTAAGACCGCGCTGGTCGAGGCGGAAGGGAATCTGGAGAAAGCCACGACGCTCCTCCGTGAAAAGGGGTTAGCGTCGGCCTCAAAAAAGATGGGGCGAACGGCCTCTGACGGCCTGGTAATTTCGTACATTCATGGCGGTGGAAAGATCGGCGTGCTGTTGGAACTGAATTGTGAAACGGACTTCGTCGCCAAGACCGACGAGTTCGGAACGCTGGCCAAAGACCTGGCGATGCAGATAGCAGCCGCGAACCCGCAGTATGTCCGTCGAGAGGAGGTCCCGGCCGACATCCTCGAAAAAGAGAGAGGGATCTTCTTGGCGCAGGTGAAATCATCCGGTAAACCGGAAAAGGTGATCGAACAGATCGTCCAGGGGCGGATGGCAAAGTTCTTCAGCGAGGTCTGCCTCCAGGAACAGCCTTTTATCAAGACACCTGACGTCAAGGTCGAGGATCGGATCAAAGAGGTTATCGCCAAGGTCGGAGAGAATGTTGTCGTCCGACGCTTTTGCCGGTATCAATTAGGCGAGAAGGTGGAGTGCGGCGCGTAATCCAACAGCGCACTCGGCCTCCGCGGACTTCCACGAAGGTAACGCGATGGAGACGCTGAAGTACAAGCGGATCATGTTGAAGGTCAGCGGCGAGGCTCTTGCCGGCGATGAAAGGTTCGGGATCAGCCCCAAGGTATTGAGCTTTCTGGCCGATGGCATTCGAGAAGTCCACGAGCTTGGTGTGCAGGTTGCGGTCGTGGTCGGTGGAGGCAACATCTTTCGAGGGGTTGCCGCCAGCGCGGAGGGGATGGATCGTTCTTCCGGTGACTACATCGGAATGCTGGCAACGGTCATCAACGGCCTCGCCCTGCAGGACGTACTGGAGCGGAAGGGGATCGCGACCAGGGTACAGACCGCCATTGAGATGCGGCAGTTGGCGGAGCCCTTTATTCGCCGTCGCGCCGTCCGGCATCTGGAAAAGGGGCGAGTCGTGATCTTCGTCGGCGGGACCGGTAATCCGTATTTCAGCACCGATACCGCGGCGGCGTTGCGGGCGATGGAGGTGGGGGCCGAGGTGGTCTTTAAGGCGACGAGGGTAGACGGGGTGTACACCGCAGATCCCCTGCTTGATCCCAGCGCGAAGAAATTCGATGAACTCTCCTATATCGAGGTCCTCAACCGACGGTTGAAGGTGATGGATTCGACGGCAATTTCGCTGTGCATGGATAATCTCTTTCCGATTGTTGTCTTTAACCTTCGTCAGCCGGGGATCCTTCGGCAGTTGGTCTTCGGCGAAAAGGTCGGGACGATCGTTCGTGGGAGTGAGACGTGCTGAAGGAGATCCAGGTCAAGGCCGAAAAGGAGATGCGGAAGGCGATCGACGCCACGCTGAAGGGTTTTAATGGCGTTCGAACAGGGCGGGCTTCGCTGACGTTGCTGGACGGTCTCATGGTCGAGGCCTACGGCTCAATCGTGCCTGTCAATCAGGTGGCGACGCTGGCGGTGCCTGAGACGAGGCTGATCACTGTACAGCCGTGGGATCCCTCGCTGCTGGCTGCCATCGAACGGGCGTTCCGCAAGTCGGACTTGGGGGTTAGTCCGACTAATGACGGTAAGATGATCAGGATTGCAATCCCCCCTTTGACCGAGGAACGACGCAAAGAACTGGTCAAGATAGTCCGAAAGATTGCCGAGGAGGGTCGGGTCGCGGTCCGAAACGTTCGTCGTGAAGCCAACGAAGCGCTCAAACGACACGAGCGAGAGAAAGAGGTCTCGGAGGATGAGGTCAAGCACGGTGCTGACGTAATCCAGGATCTGACCAATCGGTTGATCCACGAGATCGACGGGTTACTGGCGAAGAAGGAAAAGGAAATTATGGAGTTTTAGGGGCTGTCGGCGGTCAGCTATGAGCTGATAGCTGAAAGCTGATCGCTGCATTCTATGCATCTGAAAAGAATCCTCAGCGCTGCTGTCCTCCTTCCAGCCTTCCTCCTGCTGGTTCAGTTCGGAACTGCCCTTCACTTCTTCCTGCTTGTCGCGCTTGCCATCCTGGTTGGGCTGTACGAATTCTACGGGATGGCAAAGGCCGGCGGTTGGCATCCGTTAACGCCCCTGGGGATGGGGTGCGGTGTGGCGCTGAGTTGTGTAGAGTTTTTCGAGGCGCCGGCGCCATGGCTGATATCGGCTCTGAGTGGGGTGGTTCTCGTCCTGCTTACCAGCCTCATGGTGGGAGGAACAGACCAGAAAGAGGCGGCCTCGCGAGGAGCAGTGACGCTGCTCGGCCTGATCTATGTCGCGGGGTTGATGAGCTTTCCGGCGCTCCTGCGAGCCATGGAGCCGGGGCGTACCTACATCTTATATCTGGTGTTGGTCACGTGGGCAGGCGACACCGGGGCCTTCTATGTGGGCTCAACGATGGGGAAGCGATTGCTCTGCCCCTCGGTGAGTCCGCGCAAAACCGTAGAAGGAAGCGTAGGCGGACTTCTCTGTTCAGTGTTGGCGTCCGGCATAGCCAAGTTGTGGTTCTGGGAGGGGCTTGGGGCCGTTGAGGTTGTTGCGATGGGATTAGGGCTGGGTGTGATGGGCCAGATCGGGGACCTGTGCGAATCGATGCTGAAACGAAGTTTCGGGGTCAAGGATACCGGTGCGCTGATCCCCGGCCACGGTGGTCTGCTGGATCGCGTCGATAGTCTCCTGTTCACCGGGCCGGTCCTGTACGTCGCCGCCCTCGCGGGCTGGGTATGATGTCGGTCTTTCTGGCTGCGTTGTCGGGAGGACTCCTCATCCTGGCGTTTCCGACGCCCGACCTTGGATGGCTCGCGTTCGTGGCCCTGGTCCCGTTACTGTTGGCGATCCGTGGCCGGACCCCGGTTCGAGCCTTCTATCTGGGGACGTGTGCAGGACTACTCTTTTATCTGGTCAGTGTCTCCTGGGTAACGAATTCGATGACGGCGTACGGCGGCGTACCGTTCGCTCTCAGTGCGCTGGCGCTGCTCGTCCTGGCCGCATACCTCGCGCTCTACCTTGGTCTGTTCGCCATGGGCGCCGCGTGGATGGCGAGGATGCCGTGGCCCCTTAACCTGCTCGCCCCTTCGGCCTTATGGATCGGCTTGGAGTACCTGCGGACCTATGCGCTGACCGGATTGCCCTGGATCCTCCTGGGGTATACGCAATATCGGAACAGTGCGCTTCTGCCGATTGCCTCGGTTGCCGGGGTATACGGCCTGTCGTTTATCGTGGTCCTCATCAATATCGCCCTGGCGCAACTGGCTGGAGGCGCGCCGAACCGTCTTCACACGATCGGCGTGGCCGGCGCGGTTGCTCTGATCCTGGTCTGGTCGCCCAGACTCCTTTCCCCTGCTTCGACCACGCTCAGTGCAGGGCCTTCTCTGTCTGAGAATTCAGGGCAGAGACTGAGCGTTGCCGTTGTGCAAGGGAACATCGATCAGGCGGTGAAGTGGGACCAGGCGATGCAGGCCGCTACGATTGAGCAGTATCGCCGCCTCAGTCTGGAGGCGGCAAAGGAGGCCCCCGCCCTTATCGTATGGCCCGAAACGGCCGTTCCGTTCTTTTTTCGATATGAACCGGCGTTGATGGGCCGCGTCTTGGACATCGCGGCTGAGACCGGCAGCTATCTCCTGGTAGGCAGTCCGGATGCGGAGCCGCCCGCAGGCGCCGATACCCCGACGCGGTATCGCAATAGCGCGTTTCTGATCTCTCCCCGGCGGGAACTCCTCAACAAGTACGACAAGATCCATATGGTGCCTTTTGGGGAGTACGTCCCGCTCAAATCGATCCTGTTCTTTGTCAACAAGTTGGCGTACGGAATCGGTGATTTCGAAGGGGGCCAAACCTACACCGTGTTTGATACCCCCGGCGGACGTTTTAGTGCCACCATTTGCTACGAGGTAATTTTTCCGGATCAGGTTCGACGCTACGTGAAAGACGGGGCGGAGTTCCTGGTCAATATGACGAACGATGCCTGGTTCGGTCGGTCGGCTGCCCCGGCGCAGCATCTGGCGATGGCCGTCCTTCGGGCGGTCGAGAACCGCCGCTATCTGATCCGAGCGGCCAATACGGGTATTTCCGCTATTGTGGATTCCAGTGGCCGGATCCTTCGTACCTCGGATATCTTTGTGCCGGCCGTGATTGTAGATCAGATTCACGTCGAGCGAACGCAGACGTTTTATACCCGTTATGGCGATCTCTTTGCATGGATCTGTGTCATCTTTATTGCTGCAGTATTCATAGCCACGTGGGCCAGAAGCACGGTAAGAATGGCTTCGGTGCCTGCTGCGACTTCACAAAGGAGGATGCGATGATTGCGGAATGTGCGCGCACACTCGATGGTCTGAAGGACAAGTTGCATATCCTCCGGGACTATCTTTGACGTAGCAGGAAAACAGTCGCGTCTGGCCGCGATCGAAGAGATGCTCCATTCACAGGAATTCTGGGCCGACACCTCCCGCGCCCGGGAGATCATGAAGGAGCAACGCGCGCTCAAGGATGTGGTCGACCAACTGGTAGCCATCGGGGGCGAGCTTGACGATCTGGCGGTCTTGCTCGGACTACTGCGAGAGGAAGAAGACCCGCAGGCTCTGAAAGAGTTGGAAAGTTCGCTGCGAAGCCTGGAGGGTCAGATTGGCGCGCTCGAGCTGACCACGTTTATGGCGGAAGAATACGACTCGGGCAACGCGATCCTCTCCATCAATCCGGGCGCCGGCGGCACCGAGTCGCAGGATTGGGCGCAGATGCTGCTGCGAATGTACCTGCGATGGGCGGAGACCGGCAGCTACAAGACCGAAATCATCGACCTACTTCCTGCGGAGGAGGCCGGGATCAAGAGCGCCACGGTGACGGTATCCGGCAAGTACGCGTATGGTCGCCTGAAGGCTGAGATTGGGGTCCACCGCCTGGTCCGCATCTCGCCGTTCGATGCCAATCACCGCCGGCACACCTCCTTTGCGTCGGTCTTCGTCTACCCGGAGATCGATGAGACCATCGACGTGGCGATCGACGACAAGGACCTGCGCATCGACACCTACCGCTCCAGCGGGGCAGGCGGGCAGCATGTCAACGTCACTGACTCAGCAGTTCGGATCACGCACCTGCCGACAAACATCGTGGTCTCCTGCCAGAATGAGCGGTCGCAGCACAAGAATAAGGCCATGGCCATGAAGGTCCTGCGCGCCAGGCTGTACGACCACTATCGTCGGGAGCAGGAGAAGGAAATGGCCAAGCTCGAAGGCGAAAAGAAGGACATTGCGTGGGGCAGCCAAATTCGTTCCTACGTCCTCGCTCCATACCAACTCGTGAAGGACCATCGGACAGGGCTGGAGACCTCCAATGTCGATAAGGTCCTGGATGGAGAGATCGAGCCGTTCATCGATGCGTTTCTCATGAGAGGCCGAATCTCGCCCGGCGCTGCGAAGTGAGCGTTGGTCATGGATTGAGCGGTGTACTACCTGACGAAACTGATTGTTACCTGCACACTGATTGTCGCCGTCTCCGAGGTGGCCAAGCGAAGTTCCCTCGTGGCAGCGGTGTTGGCCTCGCTTCCGATCGTCTCGGTCTTGGCCATCATCTGGCTGTATCTGGACACGCGAGACGTTGACAAGGTGGCAGGGCTTGCGCGCAGCATCTTCTGGCTGGTCATTCCCTCGCTGCTGCTGTTTGTCAGTCTGCCGATCCTCCTGCGCAGCGGCGTGAACTTCTATGTCGGTCTTTCCGTCTCCATCGGCCTGACCTTGGCCGGCTATTTCCTGATGATGTTGGTCCTACAAAAACTGGGGGTCCAGCTCTAAGCCTGCGTATGAGGGCAGGTGAAAAGTAGCCTGTTTGCTTTTTCTTTGCATGGGAGAACCCTGTATGCCGGTTATTCTTCGTACGGGGCTGTTGCTCGCGCTTTCCAACATCTTTATGACATTCGCGTGGTACGGCCACCTGAAAAACCTGAACCATCACAGGTGGTACGTTGCCGCGTTGGCGAGTTGGGGTATCGCGTTATTTGAGTATATGCTCCAGGTGCCCGCGAATCGGATCGGCTATACGCAACTGAGCATCTCGCAGCTCAAGATCATGCAGGAAGTCATTGCGTTGGCTGTATTTGCGCCGTTCGCCGTTGTCTATATGGACCAGCCGCTCAAGCTTGATTATCTTTGGGCGGCATTGTGTCTGCTCGGCGCGGTCTACTTCATCTTTCGCGCATAATCCCGACGTACCGTTTTTGGGAAACAAGGTAATGTTCTAATGTACTTGTAGTTCTCGTCGAGAGATCGGTCCGGTAACGTTGTCATTGCCCAGAAAGTCCCCCTCGCAGGTCATTGCGAGGGAGCGCAGCGGATCGACGCAATCTCACAGTCGTTGGGGCGCATAGAGTCGCCGGGAAAGACAGTGAGATTGCGTCGCCTTTGGCTCGCAATGACGTGTAAAAAGGGATTTGTGAGCCAGTGACACTTCCTCCAGCGGGTGTCAATTAGGACAGTACCGGGGAATGAAAAACGCTTGACACCTGCCCTTCGTTTTTGGTATAAAAGTTCGATTTCCCCTCCCGGCTCATCGGTTGTTCGTAGTTCGTGGCAGAAACAGACTGGAAAGGATTCGGCTCGATGGCGAAGAAGTTTTATACCGTCCTTGTCCTTCCCGATGCCGGTTCTCAGATTCGAAAGTTTCACATCGCCAAACCCCTCCTTCGCGCGCTTGCCGTCACCGCGAGTCTCATTTTCGTCGCCTTTCTGTTTCTCATCTATCAGACGGTCAGCAACACTGGGCACCTACTGGAGCTCCGTCAGCTTCGGACGACAGCAAGCGAGCAGGGTGACTTGTTGCAGAAGTTTGAACGCCTCGAAGATCAAATGACCCAGCTCCGGGAATTCGACGTCCGTTTGCGTACGGCGGCCGGTCTGGAGGTAAAGAGTGCGGAGAGTTCGATGGTTGGCGTGGGCGGGGCGGATACCTTGAGTTCGCGCGCGCTGATGGTGGCGGCTCTCGCTCATCAAACCCTACCTGCCGGCTCTTCAACAAAAATCGGGGTTGACAATCTTGGCGGCGAGCTTGATCGCTTAAGCCGCGAGATGAATGATCGTAATAAGAGCTTTCAGGGTCTGATTGGGGCGCTCGAGGCAAAGCGGAGCCTCCTGGCCTCTACTCCGACGATCTGGCCGGTTAAAGGGTGGCTTACGGCCGGGTTCGGGCAGCGTCGCTCGCCCTTCACCGGACAACGGCAGATGCATGAAGGGGTCGATATCTCGAACAGCGTCGGTACGCCGATCATCGCCCCTGCCGATGGGGTCGTGACGTATACGGGTCCGCTTGGCGGTTTCGGCAATGTGGTCTCGGTCAACCACGGCAACAAGATATCTACCTTCTATGCTCACTTACAGCAGCACAAGGTGTCGCAGGGTCAGCGAGTGAGAAGAGGAGACGTGATCGGTCTGGTGGGGACAACGGGCCGTGTGACCGGGCCTCACCTTCATTATGAGATTCAGGTAAACGAGGTGCCTGTTGATCCGACCAAGTATGTCATCGACCCGGAAACGGTGAAATTTCTCGGGAACGGTGAATCGGCCGAGTAGCGCTCGGACCTCTGCCTGTGCGTTGCAGGCAGACAGGTTGCCTGGTTGCAGAGTGTGGGAATAACCCCTGGAGGAATCGGTCCTCCGGGGGTTTTTTGTCGCTGATCCGAAATCCCCGCCGATGTCCTGAAATGCCTTTCAATTCCACATGTGAAAAGACGGGAACAGGGGAGATTTGTCCGCCGCTTTCGGATTGAAGGCTTTCCGCTTCTATGGTAGTATCCGCTTGAAAATCCGATCATCCAGGAGGAGAGGGCTCAAAGATGTTTATGAAGTTGGTGTCCAAGGTTGTCGGAACTAAAAACGAGCGGGAACTCAAGCGCATTAAGCCGATGGTGACGGCAATCAATGAGCTGGAACCGAAGGTGAAGGCGCTCTCTGATGACGCCCTTTGCGGTAAGACGACCGAGTTTAGGGAGCGGATTGCGCAGGACGCCACGGTCGACGATCTCCTTGTTGAGGCCTTCGCGGTCGTACGGGAGGCGGGGCGCCGCGTACTCGGCATGCGCCACTTCGACGTGCAACTACTCGGCGGCATCGTGCTGCACGAGGGGAAGATCGCCGAAATGGCGACCGGAGAAGGCAAAACTCTGGTGGCCACGCTTCCCGCCTACCTGAATGCCCTGGAGGGTAAAGGTGTTCACGTCGTCACGGTCAACGACTACCTGGCGAAACGAGATAGTCAGTGGATGGGCGGGATCTACCGGTTCCTCGGACTGACCGTGGGCCTGATCCAGCACGATATGGACGATGCGGCCCGAAAGCTGGCCTATGGCGCCGATGTCACCTACGGAACCAACAACGAATACGGCTTTGATTACCTGCGTGACAACATGAAGTTTTCCGCCGCGGAGTTTGCGCAGCGGGAGTTGCACTATGCCATCGTGGATGAAGTGGACTCGATCCTGATCGATGAGGCCAGAACGCCGCTCATTATCTCCGGCCCGGCGGAGGAATCGACCGAAAAGTATTATCAGATCGACCGCATCATCCCCCGGTTGAAGCAGGGTGCCACTATTGTGGGCGGTAAGATGTACGAGGCAGAAGCTCAAGTGTCCGGGGATTATATGGTCGACGAAAAGGCGAAGTCGGTCGCCCTGACCGAGAGCGGTGTGGCCAAGGTGGAGAGCTTGCTGGGGATCACGAACCTCTACGATCCCGCCCACATGGAGTTCGTCCATCACGTCCAGCAGGCGCTGAAGGCCCATGTTCTCTTCAAGCGAGACGTTGACTATGTGGTCAAAGATGGTGAAGTGATCATTGTCGATGAGTTCACCGGCCGCCTGATGGCCGGGAGGCGTTGGAGCGATGGGCTCCATCAGGCGGTAGAGGCGAAAGAGCGGGTGAAGATCGAACGGGAGAATCAGACCCTGGCCACGATCACCTTCCAGAACTACTTCCGTATGTACAAAAAGCTGGCGGGGATGACCGGAACAGCCGATACGGAGGCTGCAGAATTCGCCCAGATTTACAATCTCGATGTGATGGTGATGCCGACGAACCAACCGATGGTCCGGGCCAACTACCCGGATGTCATCTACAAGAGCGGACCGGAAAAGTACGATGCTGTCGTAGAGGAGATTGCCGAGTTACATAAGACCGGCCGGCCGGTCCTGGTCGGGACCACCTCGATTGAGAAGAACGAAAAGCTCTCGGCCCTGTTGAAGCGACGGGGGATCCCCCATCAACTATTGAACGCCAAGCACCACGAGCGAGAGGCGGAGATCGTAGCCCAAGCCGGTCGCTTCAAGGCGGTCACCATCGCCACCAATATGGCCGGCCGCGGGACCGACATCCTGTTGGGTGGGAGTCCGAAGTTCCTGGCGGCGGAGTTGCTCCGACGTGGTGAGACGGAAGAGGATCAGATCGACCCCCAGAAGCTTGCCGGCACGCTCGAGGAGGTCCGGCAGATGCAGCACTATGGCCTGCTGGATCTGTCGGTGAACGTTGAGGAGTATGCTGCGGCGTTGACGGTGATTCGCAAGCAGACCGAGGCTGAACACCAGCAGGTGGTGGCCTTGGGGGGTCTGCATATCATCGGAACCGAGCGTCATGAGGCCCGCCGCATCGATAATCAGCTCCGGGGGCGCGCCGGTCGTCAGGGCGACCCCGGCTCATCCCGCTTCTTTCTGTCGCTCGAGGATGATCTTCTCCGACTGTTCGGTTCTGATCGTATCAGCAGCATCATGGAGAAGCTGGGGATGGAGGAGGGGGAGCCGATTGAGCACAGCATGGTGACCCGCGCCATCGAGACGGCCCAGAAACGGGTAGAGGCCCACAACTTCGAGATCCGCAAGCACCTCCTTGAGTACGACGACGTGATGAACACGCAGCGGAAGATCATCTACGCTGAGCGCCGCAGGATCCTGGATGGAGAGGGCCTGCCGGATACCTTGGCTGAAATGCGGGGCGAGGTGATTGACGAGCTGCTCTCGCTCTACGCCAATGCAGAGACCTATCCCGAGCAGTGGGACCTGGCCGGTCTCACCGAGGCGGTCAAACGACAGTTCGATCTGGAGATCTCGTGGTCACCGGAGGAGGTCGCGTCGCTGACCGTGGCGCTGCTCCGTGATAGTCTGGAGGAGCGAGTTCTCAGGGCCTATGAGGAGCGGGACGCGAAGTTCGGTCCTGAATTGGCGCGGTACCTTGAGCGGATGGTCATGTTGCAGGTGGTGGACGGGCAGTGGAAGGACCACCTCCTGGCCATGGATCATCTGAAGGAGGGAATCGGGCTTCGGGGATACGGGCAAAAAGATCCGCTCGTCGAGTATAAGCGCGAGGGCTTCGCGATGTTCGAAGCCATGATCGACCGAATCAAACAGCAGACGATCGAATATCTCTACCGGGTTCAAGTGGCTCCCGCTGAGGCACTGGCGTTCGCAGGGGCCCAAGCCGCGCCCCAAGGCGATGGCGGGGATAGCGACCATCCTCTTCGTTCTCAGCCTGAATCGCAGCCAAAGCCGGCAGAACGATCCCTCCGCCCGGCCGCCGCGACCGCTCCAATCAAAGTAGTGGGTAAGAAGATCGGGCGGAATGATCCTTGCCCATGCGGCAGCGGCCAGAAATATAAGAAGTGCTGCGGCGCGTAACGGGAGAAGCGTACAGCGATCAGCGCCGAGATCCCCCCCAACCCCCCTTTGATAAAGGGGGGCGCGGGGGGATTTTTGGTAAAGCGGATGAAAGTGAGCGTAACGAGCGTGGGGAATCATCCTGCGTAAGGTGTCGGTCATCGGCATCGGATGTACGCCGTTCGGGAAGCAGGACGGCGTCGGCATCGTTGACCTGACACTGCAGGCTTGCCGCGAGGCCATGGACGACGCTCACCTTCCTGGAAGACGCATCGACGCATTCTACCTCGGCAACTTCGTCTCCGAGACGTTAGTCCATCAAGGGTCGCTGGCCCCGATTATCGCGCATCGGCTTGGTCTTGGTCCGATTCCCTGTACGAAGGTAGAAGGGGCCTGTGCCTCATCCGGTATTGCGTTCCGCCATGGAGTGCTGCTGATCGCATCGGGCCTGTGCGATATCGTGCTGGTTGCAGGTGTCGAGAAGATGACCTCTGCGGAGACGGGGGCGGTGACGGAGGCGCTGGCGTCGGCCGGCGACGCCGAGACCGAGATGCGGCTGGGCCTCACCTTTCCTGGAACCTTCGGAATCATCATGCGACGGCATATGCATCAGTACGGGACGACGCGCGAGCAGGTGGCTATGGTGTCGGTCAAGAATCGGTCCAACGGCAGCACCAATCCAAAAGCCCACTTTCAGACGCCGGTGGCCATGGAGGAGATCCTGGAATCGCGGCTGATCTGCGATCCGATTCGACTGTATGACTGCACTCCGATTAGCGACGGCGCCGCCGCGGCGGTCCTGTGCGCGACCGATCTGGCGGCTGAGTTCACCGATCGGCCGATCGATGTCATCGGTTCCGGTCACGCCACGGGTCCCGCGACGCTGTTCGAGATGGCGGACCTGACGACCTTTGAGGCGTCGGTAGCCGCCGGGCAGCAGGCCTACCGACAGGCCGGTCTCGGCCCTCGCGATATCGATGTGGCAGAGGTGCATGATTGCTTTACCATTGCCGAGATCGCGGCCATCGAAGATCTGGGATTCGTGGCAAAAGGGCAGGGGGGACCGGCCATCGCCGATGGGCTCACGGCGCTTCATGGGGCACTTCCAATCAACCCGAGCGGCGGCCTGCTGAGCAAGGGGCATCCGGTGGGCGCCACTGGTCTCGCCCAGATCTATGAGATCGTCGCACAACTCCGTGGAGAGGCGATCAATCAGGTGAAGGATGCGGAGATCGGCCTGGCTCACAACCTCGGCGGGACCGGGGCGGTCAGTACGGTCCACATCCTGACGCGGCGATAAGGATGGCCTCATTCGAGGCGTTTGCGTGCGGCGGCTGCAAGAGTCTGTTTGCGAGGCGTCACATCTGCTGTCGGCGCTGCGGGACGCCTACCGTCCTGCCGATCAGCTTGTCTGGTCGAGGGACGCTCACCTCCTTTACGACTATTCGGGTGCCGCCGACTGTCTTCCTGGGACAGGATCCGTACGACATCGCGGTCATCGATCTGGATGAAGGGCTGCGGGTCACAGCCCGCCTTATGGTCCCGGAAGGACGAGAGGCGGCGATCGGCGATCCGGCGATCTTTGACGAGATGCTTTCGTATGGGCCGGTCTTTCGGCTGATCTAGGAATGGGAATGGACGACAGCATACTGACAATGGCGGGTATCCAGATGGGTGGGGGACCTGATCCCGGAGCCAATCTGGAAAGAGCGATAGAGCTGGGAAAGATTGCTGCCCAGCGGGGAGCGAAGATCATCTGTTTGTCGGAGTGCTTTGCCTGGCCCTGGTTCCCCAGTGAGATCGACCCGGCGCAGTTCGCGACTGCCGAGTCGGTTCCTGGACCACTCAGCGAGACGGTTGCCGCATTTGCGAGGGATCACCAGGTGGCTGTCGTCGCGCCGATCTTCGAGCGCGGGACCGACGGAGCCTACTATAATACGGCCCTCGTGTTTGACGCCGATGGGACCCTGCTGGGTCAATACCGAAAAAATCATCTCCCGCAACTCCCAAACTATCAGGAGCGATTCTATTTCCAACCCGGGAACCAGGGATTCCCCGTGTTCCATACCCGATACGCTGTGATCGGCGTCCAGATGTCATGGGATAATTTCTTTCCTGAGGGGTCGCGTCTACTTGCGCTCCAGGGCGCCGAGGTGATCTGCGCGCCAACCTCCGCCTCGATCGTTGCGTCACACGCTAAATGGGAGCGGGCGCTTGTTGGGAGCGCGGTCTACAACGGCGTATTTGTGTTTCGGGTCAACCGTGTGGCGGGAGGCGGTGCATTGCCGTTCTATGGGAAGAGCTTTTGCGTCGATCCCAACGGCGACTTTGTGGCGGATCCGAGTGGCGCCGACGAGGGGGTCGTTCTGGCGGAGATCGACCTGAGGTGGGTCAAGACCGTCAGGGGGATCTGGCCGTTCCTCCAGGAGCGTCGGCCCGAGATCTACACCGGACTGACCTAGGGGAAGTTGTGAGTTGTGGGTTTTCCATTTCGAGGTGGGAAGCTCTTCCGCAAATGTCACACTCCAAACTCGAAACCTGATCATCTTCATCTCGATAGATAACGTCAGGAGGAACAATGGCCTTAATCGCGCCCTTCAGAGGATTACGATACAATCCTGAGTTGATAAGTGACCTGAGCCTGGTGATGGCGCCGCCCTACGATGTGATTTCACCGGAAGGGCAGCAAACCTTTCATGCCCGCCATACCCACAACGTGATCCGCCTGATTCTTGGTGAGACACTGGCGGAAGACGACGCGGTACGAAACCAATATAGTCGTGCCGGCGACTATTTCCGCCGATGGCAGGCCGAGCAGGTACTGGTTCGTGATGCTGCGCCCACCTTATACCTCTACCAGCAGACGTTTCGTCTCCCTGGTGTCGGGGAACTCGCACGATCCGGTCTGATCGGACTGGTTCGTCTGGAAGAGTTCGGCAGTCGTACGGTCTTCCCTCATGAACGAACAATGGGAGCCGCCAAGGCGGACCGACTTCGCCTGATGCAGGCCTGTCACGCGAATTTAAGTTCAGTCTTTGGTATCTACCCCGGTCGCTTTCTCGAACTGGATCGACTGGCGGCTGCCGCCATGGGGTCCACGCCGATTATTGATCTCCGCGATTGGGATGGCATTCATCATCGAATCTGGATGTGTCAGGATCATGCGGCGATCGGAAGACTTCAGGCGGAGTGCGCATCGACGCCGCTCTTTATCGCAGACGGTCATCATCGGTATGAGACGGCGCTGGCGTTTCGCGATCTCATGCGGGCGAAGGAGGCTGGTGATCCCGCCCACACGCAGAGACGGCCTTATAACTACGTCATGATGACGCTCGTCAGCGCCGAAGACCACGGCCTGGTCATTCTTCCGATCCATCGGGTCATGAGACACCTCCCGGGTGGCAGTCTGGATGGATATCTGGCCCAGCTCGGTCGACAATTCGCCGTGGAGAGCCTCACTGTTTCCCGTGACCCTCAGGCTACGGCGTCGGTTCTGCTGGACCGTCTCCGACAGACTACGGAGGGGATGCACTGTTTTGGTCTCTACGGTGGAGAGGATCGCGCCTATCTTCTGACGCTCACCGATGAACGGGTCCTGGAGGCGGGGGATGACAAGCCGCCAGTGTACAGACGGCTGGATGTCACCATCGCGCACACGTGTCTCATTGAGGGGCCGTGGTCACGGCATGGGTTGGGTGATCTTTCAGATGACGGGCTCAGTTACCATCATGATGCCGCGGAGGCGGTCCGGATGGTCCAGAAAGATGGGTGGGCAGCGGCTATTTTGCTTAATCCAACGAAAATTACTCAGGTTCAGGCGGTGGCCGAGGCCGGTCTGCGGATGCCGCCTAAGTCAACCTTTTTCTACCCCAAACTCCTTACCGGCCTGGTCATTCATCCCATCGTAACCGATGAGGTGATCGAGGCGTAGCGCGCAATAGCGTGGGATCCGTAGTGAGTCGGTGATATCGTATTCAGCAGGTGAGACCTCGGACACGCCGAGGTTAGGCACAGGCTCACCCGCCTGGCGCACAACCCCCGCCTCCGCCGCCTGTCGTGCCGGAGACGACAGATCCCTGCTCCCCTTTAAAGCTGAAGGCGGAAAACTGTTTTTCCACAGCCGCCCCAGGGCAGTGCGGGCATTCTACGACGGCATCGCGGCTTAGGACGAGCTTTTCAAACACCTGGCCGCAGTGTGAACACAGATACTCATAGATAGGCATACCGACACTACCCTCCGGGTTTATTCTCCGCCGCGCTGGACGTAGCTCTTGACAAACTCCTCGGCGTTTTCCTCGAGGACCTCATCGATCTCATCCATAAGTTTGTCAAGGTCCTCCTTGAGCTTCTTCCCCTTCTTTACGGTTTCGGGATTCGGCTCAGCCGCCTCAGGTGGGCCGGCGCCGGCCTCGCGCTTTTGCTTGCGTTCCTGCTCTGCCATGTCTCACTCCTTCATCCGTCTCACCGAGCCGCCTGCCAGACGAGGTGTTGTACCTCCGGTACCAGGAGTTTCGTCAGGGCGAGACGGACGGCGTGCTCTGAACCCGGCAGACACACGATCACCTTTCCTTTTGCCGTCCCGCATAGCGCGCGACTCATCAGCGCAGCGCTCCCAACCTCCTGGAAGCTGAGACTTCGGAACAGCTCGCCAAAGCCCGGCAACATCTTATCCAAAATAGGGCTGATCGCTTCAATCGTCTGATCTCTCTTGGTGAGCCCGGTCCCTCCTGTGATGACGATCAGATCAACCTCATCTTCACACAGCTTCTTGACGACCTCTCTCAGGCCTTTTGGATCGTTCTTCAGGATCATTGCGGCCACCTGGCTATGACCGGCTTCATTGAGCAGCGATTCAATAAGTCGGCCTGAGTGGTCGTCTTCCGACTTACGACTATCGGTGATGCTGAGCCTTACGTATCGGACCGGTCCGACCTTCTTGGACTCTGCGTGATGATCGTGAACACCCATGGGCACCTCGATGTGTTGTGGGCTCTCTCCCGCCCGGCATCGTTTCTATGGTGTATGATAATAGAAGACGCCATGTCGGTCAATGCGGCCGGCCGCAATCAGTTGCTTTATGTTGCGTGCGACCGGATCAACTGCATGAACTCGTTTCGGCTCTCGATCCGCTCGCGGAAGACCCCGTGCATCGATGAGGTCACAGCCTTACTATTCTGTTTTTCTACGCCGCGCATCATCATGCAGAGGTGTTGGGCTTCCATGACGACGGCCACTCCCTTTGGTCGCAGGGCCTCCAGAAGCGCATTGGCGATCTGTGAGGTCAGACGCTCCTGCACCTGGAGTCGGCGACTATACATCTCAACCAGCCGAACCAGCTTGCTCAAACCGACGATCCTGCCGTCCGGCAGATAGCCGACGTGGCACTTGCCAAAAAAGGGCAGGAGATGATGTTCGCACAACGAGAAGAAATCGATGTCCTTGACCAGGACGATCTCGTCATAGTTGTCCTGGAAGACCGCCTCGTTCAGAACATTATTGACCTGTTTATCGTATCCGGACGTGAGGAAGGCGAACATCCGCTCTACCCGCTCCGGGGTCTTGACCAATCCTTCCCGATCGGGATCCTCGCCGATCTCCTTCAGCAGATCCCTAACCAACCGCTCGATCATGCGTATATTCCTTATCGCGACAACATGAGTGACGCCGAATCGTAAACGCGTTGAGGCTCTTGGTAAAAGTGTAAATGAGCAGACCGGGATGTGCAAGGAAAACCTCTGTTGCGCAAACGAGCAGGGCGCGGCCCACTGGAATCGCCATCGAAGAAAGGGCAGGGAAAATGGTTTTGGACGCTTTTTCCCATACCCTATATCCTCCACCCTACACTCCGGATCACGGAGGTGCCGGTGAGTCGTGTGGTTGCTGACGGGCCTTGCATGCGCAGTGAGAGGCTTGACCGGTTACTTGGTCGGATCGGGCCGGGTAGCATGCCTGCTGGCCGGAGTACTTGAGGGATGAGAGGGGCGGGTCTCGATGTTGCTTCGCTCGCCAGAGCGAGATCTGTGCAGATAATGTATCTGCTGTTCCTGTTACGGCGCAGGAGCGGTCTGTCCTTCCAACGTGAGCCTCCGCAATGCGGATTCGGCCTGCGCCCGTGCCTTACGGGCCTCGCTCCTGACGGCTTCCTTGGCGCCGAGTTCGCCAAACAGGTGCTCTCGCGTCGAGGTAAAGCTTCGATCGACATTGGTGTTGAAGGTATCGACGATCTGCGCTTTGATCGTGGTGATCTCACGATCGGATTTCACTTCTATCGCCTTGGTTCCCGCCACCTTCGCCTGATACTGCGCTTTCTCTGCGAGCAAGCTGACCGCTTCCCCTGAGGTCCTGGCGCTGAACAGATGAGCGCCCTTCTCCTGTGTCGCAGACCTGAAGAGTTTCGCCTCATCCTTGGCCTGCGCCAAATATTCCAGGGCCAATGAGAACTCCTCCGGCGCATAGATCTCCGCCTCGAAGTCTCTCGCCTCCAGAATGGCTTTGTCCGCCTCCTCCAGCGCCTTCATGAAGACGATCTCTTGCGCATCGGCCAAGTCTGTTCTGAGCAGAACCGAAGGGCCCGCCCAAAGCGTAAACGACACCAGCGCGATCATGATAGCTACAATCAGGCCCGGAACAGTTCGCCTGTGCTCTCTCATTGCGATGACCCTTTCGTGCGTTCGCCGAGATACCTGAATCGGTTCGTAAATGCCGTCGGCTCCAGATGGCCGTCACGCGCCAGCGCCTCGATCTGCCCCGACGTCTCAAAATCCTGGAACTCCAGGCGAATCATATAGGCCCGAAGCGTCTGATACGACTCGGAGTCGATATCAACGTAACGGACGCGGATCTTCCCTGTCCGATGATCCAACATCTTCTGAAACGGGATCGGGACCATCTTCCCTCCCTGGATAGTCACCATGGCTTCCGTCTGACCGTCCAACAGGAAACGGGTCGCCCAATAGCCAAGACTGCGACAATACTGGATATCCAACGCACCCGGGGGAGCACAGCGGAGTTCATAACCGATATCTTTCGCCACGATCGTGACATCGATGCCTCTCGCCCGAAGACTTTCGGCAACTCGCTCTTTCAGTACTCGTCCGAGCACAAGCTCCGAAAGCCGGACATTCCCATAACCGTCCTGTTCTACCGAGCCGAACTCGGCAGGATCCAGTTTATCGGCCAGCCCTTCGCTCAGAATGGCCACGCCATGTCCCTTCCCTGACGTGCGTCGCTTGATGACTGCTCCTTCCAGGATATCAACCAGTGTCTGAAGAGGGATCCTCGGCTCCGAAAATTCCTCTCCGATCACCGTGAGTGTGGCGCCGGCGGCGCCTCCAATCCCAAGCGCCAGATGGCCGGCCCGTCGCCCCATCACCGTGATGAAAAACCATCGGTCCGTTGTTTCTGCATCGTCCATCAGATTCTGGACGATTTCCTTGCCCAGATTGCAGGCCGTGGTAAAACCAAACGTCGCGACTTCCTGCGGAAGCGGGAGATCGTTATCGATCGTTTTCGGTACATGCGCGACAGCGATCCGACCCTTCACCGCGTCCGACAGTCGATACGACGCGAAGGCAGTGTCGTCGCCCCCGATCGTCAACAGGCCTGAGACCTCCAGTTTCTCCAGCGCCTCGATCGTATTTCTGAGCGTCTCCTGGGATTTGGTCGGGTTCGTCCTGGACGTCCGAAGGATGGACCCGCCCTCGAAATGGATCCGGGATATCCCGTCGATTTCGAGCTCTATCACGTGGCCGGTATCGCCTCGCGCAAGCCACTTGAACCCATCGTAGAAGCCGAGGACGCGTACCCCATGGTTGCGGGCCTCGATGGTTGCCGCCGCAATCACGCCGTTAATACCAGGCGCGGGGCCGCCTCCGACCAACATGGCAAGCGTTTTCATGAGATTCCCTCGCGATGAGAAAGCAGCTTTCAGCGGTCAGTCATCAGCTTGATATCTGGGGAAGAAGGCGGATGATGTCCGCAATCTGGAGCGGGAGACGGGACTCGAACCCGCGACGTTCAGCTTGGGAAGCTGACATTCTGCCACTGAATTACTCCCGCGCCCTCTTCTGTCTAACAAAAGCGCTCGCGCTTGTCAATGGCTTTCGGCACGCGACTGCCGTGAAGTGGGCGATGTCTCGAAAAACCGTCGCCACGATTCAAGATGTTCCTGCGCGTAAGTCAAAGCCTCCCCACGGCTGGCGATGAGCCCTGTTGCCTGAGCCTCCTGCAAGCGATCAAGTACAGATCCCAGGAAAGGGCCAGGCACAATATTGAACGTCTCGATCAGATCGTCTCCTCGTAAGATGGGCTTGACCTGACTGGTCAGAAACTCGGTTCTGTAGAACCGGAACGCCTCCCTCAGGAACACCTGGTGCCGGACGAACGCCTCAGTTTCTCCGCCAAAGGTGGCCCGCAGGTCCGCCCACGAGTGCAGCAACACAAGGGGAACCGCATCATCCGCTTCCCTGAAGAAACGATACTGCGCCCTGGCGGTCACGGTTGTTGCGCTCGAGAGGTGGATCGGCCGCAAGTGATGTTGCTCGATGCCGGCCACCAGGCTCGTGGCCAGCCGACCCAATCGAAGGCGGTCGCACAGGCCAGCGAGGATCGGCAGGCCGGCCTGCTCGTGTCCGAGGAACCGGACCCGACCATCCGGTTGGACGCTTCGGGTTTTCGGCTTGCCGACATCGTGCAGGAGGGTCAGCAGCTTGAGGATAGCGGTCTCGCTGACGCCCGCTTCGATCTCGCGATCAAGCCGCTCGCGCAACCAGAGGGCGTGTTCCGGAAAGAGCTGCTCAAGGTGTGCGAGCAGCAGCTCGATAGACCACAGCGTCTGAAGCGAGTGTTCCCAGAGAGGCAGACGATGTGGTGTGCTCGCCGGAACTGATTTGAGCGCCTCGGCTTCCGGGACCAGCACCTTCAGAAGTTGTAGGACGTCGAGCTGCTCGATCCAAGGCGCCGCAGGGACCGTATCGAGGATCCTGAACAGCTCGTCGCGCAGACGCTCCCCCGCTGCCGTTCCGAGGAGCGGTGCGCGCTCGATGATCGACCGTCTGGTGTGCTCCTCAATAGTGAAGTCGAGTTCTGCCGCCAGGCGGACTGCCCTGATCAGACGAAGCGGATCGCGATCGAATGCCGATGGGGCAATGGCGCGCAGGCGCTTTTCCTTCAGATCGTTCAGCCCACCCGTTGGATCGATTACACGCAGAGGGTGAAGGGTATCGAGCCTTACGGCTAGGGCATTGACGGTGAAATCGCGAGCTACCAGATCAGCCTCGATCGTCTCACCCTTCGGCCGACTGATATCGATCTGTACGATGGCTCCCGCCGATCGGATGATGGTCCGAACCGTCTCCTGGTCAAGGCGCACGAGGCTGCCTTCCAGGGAATCGACCAGGTTGCGACCGAATCGTTCAGGCTCCCCCCAGACCACCAGATCAAGGTCGGCGCGTCTTACCCTGCTGCGACCGAGTAGAAGATCACGCAGGTATCCGCCAACCAGATACAGAGGACCTGTCCTGTTTGAAGCCGCAACCGCCACTATAGCGCGAAGATACGGCTCTCTGTGGAGCGTGTCCGGCCCGAAGCTCCACGTCCCACTCATCTGAAAAATTTCCTTGCCATGACTGATTCCTGCCCTATATGATAAGTCAAATAGTCGAGAAAGGCGGTTCTGTGCCTGCCCTCACTCCGGGAGACTGTCGATAACGTGACCAGGGCGACGACAGGGGTCGCTCCTGCGAGAACAATAATGACACGGATATGATCGGGAAGGAAGCAGCATGATGAGGATTACCGCGGAGATGAAGATTGACAATGTGGTGCGGCAGTACCCGGAGACCGTTCAGGTGTTTAACCGGTATGGCGTCGCCTGCCTGGGGTGCTCCGCGGCTGAGTACGACAACATCGCTGTCAGTGCCCAGGTCCACGGTGTCAACCTCGACCAGCTCCTGCGGGAGTTGAACGAGACCGTAGCGATCCGAAACTGAATCGCACACATCGCGTGTTCACAACACTCAAACGAGACATCCAGGCAGCCCTGAACCGAGATCCAGCCGCTCGCAGCGCGCTGGAGGTTCTCGTATGCTACCCCGGCCTGCACGCCCTGTATTTCCACCGCATCGCGCACTGGTTGTGGGGCGGCAACCTGAAGATCCTCGGCCGCCTGATTTCGCATGTGGGCCGGTTCCTGACCGGGATTGAAATCCACCCCGGCGCGCGTCTCGGCCGGGGCCTTTTCATCGATCACGGCAACGGGGTGGTTATCGGCGAGACCAGCGAGATCGGTGAGGATGTCACCATCTATCAGGGCGTCACGCTGGGCGGCACCAGCCTGGAGAAAAAGAAGCGCCATCCGACGATCGGTAACGGCGTCGTCATCGGCGCAGGCGCCACCATTCTCGGGCCGATCAAGGTCGGAGACAACAGTCGCATCGGTTCAGGCTCCGTGGTGGTGAAGGAGGTTCCTCCGAACTCGCTTGTGGTCGGTGTGCCGGGGCAGGTTATCTATCGCGACGGCAAGCGCGTGCCCCCGTCCGTCGATCTGGAGATGACCGACATGCCGAACCCCGCCGAGAAAGCCATCCGGTGCGTTCTGGAGCGTCTACACGAGCTGGAAAAGGAAGTTGAGACGCTCAAAAAGGAACTGACGTCTGTCCACGCTCCCTATACGTCGTCCTCGCGATACCACTCCCCGCGAAACGAGTAGCCCGCCACAAACAGCGCCCTAATCAGGCGGGGTCATTGACCAGGTCTGGTCCGGCTCTTCTCTGGCGATAACCACAATGCCCGAGTCCGAGACGTGGTAGCGCTCACGGTCCTTCTCTGCGTGATAGCCGATCTCGGTTCCTGGTCGGATAAACACATTTTTATCGATGATGGCCCGCCGAATCCGACAGCCCCGTCCGATTTCAACCCGATTCATGATGACCGATTCCTCAATCTGGCAATGGCTGTGAATACGGACGTTACGGCCGATTACTGAATTGCGGACCAGGCTTCCGCTGATGATGGTCCCCTCGGCGACGATAGAGTCCAACGCCATCCCTCGCCGCCCGTCTTCATCAAAGACGAATTTGGCGGGCGGGTCGCTGTAGCTGACGGTACGAATCGGCCAACTCCGGTTGTAGAGGTTAAAGGTCGGGTGGACGGCCCGCAGGTCCATATTTGCCTCGTAATACGCCTCAATAGTTCCGACATCCCGCCAATAACTCGGCTCCTCCCCTCGCAACAAGGTAGGAATCCGGTTCCTCCTGAAGTCGTAGGCATACACCTTCCTGCCTTCTGCCACCAGACGAGGGAGAACGTCTCTGCCGAAGTCGTGGGTGCTGTGGGGATCATGCGCGTCCTCCTCGACTGCCCGGAGTAGAAGATCCGTCTCGAACAGGTAGTTACCCATTGAGACGAGCGCGTGTTCCGACTCCCCAGGGATCGGTTTTGGCTGTGCGGGTTTTTCCTCGAAGCCGAGAAGCCGCCAGGTGTGATCCGCTTCCATTACGCCGTAATGCGATGCCTCCTCAATGCCGACCGGAAGGGCTGCAACGGTAACCTCTGCCTCCCTTCGCAGGTGGTACTCCATCATTTGGCGAATATTCATCTTATAAATATGGTCGGCTCCGAAGACCGCCACAACGCGTGGGTGGACCCGCTTGATCAGATGAACATTCTGGAAGACAGCATCCGCCGTTCCGCGGTACCAATCTTCGCCCGTCCGCATCTGGGCAGGAACCGGAACGACAAAATGATTTCGGGACACGCTGGTTACTTGCCAGCCTTCCTGCAGGTGCTCCACCAGCGACTGGGCCTTGAATTGCGTCAGGACATAGATGGAATAGATACCGGAGTTGACGAAATTGGACAGGACCACGTCGATGATTCGGTACTTGCCGCCGAACGGGACCGCCGGCTTGGCTCGGTCCTTCGTCAGAGGATGGAGCCTTTCACCTCGTCCTCCCGCCATAATGATTCCCAGAACGGTCATCCGCTATCCTCCTCAAATCCAGACCATGTGGTCAGTGCGTCGGAATTCAGCCTCTGCCGAGTACGGCCCAAGTGGGGTGCGACTCAGCATTGCTGCGATTATCCACACTCAGGCGGCCGTTGGCAAGAGAATGAACCTGGTACGCTTCTACTTTCTGGACCATAGATCGCATGACACTTTTAGGAGAGGCGCCTGATAGAGGGGATGGGGGTGAGGCTGAGAGGGGAAAACTTGCCAACCGGGGCAGCCTCATGTCCGGTGGAGGACGTTGAACAGGGCGGGTGGCGATAAGAGGGCGTGTGGCGGGAGTAGATCCCCGATGATACCAAGCAGCAGATTCGCAAGCGATTGACGTCGACAGAGAAGCCGCGCGACCGCGTTCGCAACGCGTGGTCGACGGATGATGGCCTGTAACGCAATACCAAGCCGCCGCCTGCCTCTCACAGCATTGCGCTGATGGTGATCAAACCGCGCAAGGTGAGCCTCGGTCAGACCCCCGTCGCCTTCGGCACAGGCGGAGACGATCTCGCTGGCCGCGAGTTGCGCGCCGCAAAGGGCGTGACCTACCCCTTCGCCGGTAAAAGGATCGTAAAAGCCTGCCGCATCTCCAATTAGCAGCGCGCCGGCCATGGCGCTACGACTCGCTCGAAACGCCAGAGGGCCGAGGCATCGGACCGACCCGCGTCGCACCGTGTCACGAAGGGCGCTCAGTGCGAGGGGAAACGCCTGCAGCGTGCCGTCGAACAGCTCGTCAAGTTGCCCTTTCCAGCCTTGCACGATCCCCTGATCCACCACAATGGCGGCGTTGGTCAGCCATTCACCGATTGAATTCAGGATGCAATACGACCGATCGCCGATCGAGATCAGCCCGTGATCCTGAAGTGTACTGACCCCCTCATAGTAGGCGACCAGCGCCATCCGATGTAGCGTAGGATGCGGCTGATACAGGCCGAGCCGCCTGGCGACCACTGAGTCTCGTCCGTCCGCTCCCACGACGATCCGCCCTCGATACGTCTCCGGGCCCGTCGGCCCGATCCCTGTGACACCGCACACTTGCCCGTTCTCCAAAATCAGATCGGTCACGCGCAACCCTTCGACGCATCTCGCCCCGAAACCGCGAGCCCATTTCAGCAAGAGGCTGTCAAGGATAGCCCTTGGAATGGAAAGCGCGAACGGGGGCCCCGCGTTGATTCTGCTGATGGCGGGAAATTCGGCCGTGAAGGTCGTACCATCCGGGGAGATAATCGTCATGCCCAGCAGGCGCCGCGCCCCGGCCGAGCGTACGAGGTCAAGCAGATTAAGCTGATCGAGAAGTCCGACGGTCCCCGGGCTGAGATAGTCGCCGCAGATCTTCTCGCGAGGGAAGGTCGCCTTGTCGAGCAGCAGCGCGTCAATCCCGCGCCGGGCTAAAAGACCGGCTAGGACCGAGCCGGCCGGACCGGCGCCCACAATGATGACCGTGGTCTGTGGCATGATGTAGCGAATAGCCTTCAGCGATCAGCCCTCAGCCGTCAGCTTCAAACAAACCCCCCTGACCCCCCTTTCAAAAAAAGGGGGGGATATTACTGAGACGCTTCCTTCCCTCCCCCTTTCGTAAAGGGGGATTGAGGAGGTTTTCATGCGTTGATCGCTGAAAGCTGATAGCTGTCTTCTCAAGTTGCAATCTCTTTGGTGAGGGCGATGCGGAACCAGAGATGACGGCTCAGTCGCACATCGGTAAGACCGGCTTCGGTCGCCATGCGACGCAACTCCTCTGGTCTGAAACCGCGAAGGACCGACATCGGACCGTCGTGGCGCGTCAGCCGATTGCCGGATAGCAGCCGTGTAGTTATCGCGGTCAGCAGACAGGCGAGTCGGCTGCGCAGCAGGTCATTGACCAGCAGCCCGCGTCGGGTTACCCGCGCCATCTCCCGCAGCAGGAGGATTCCTTCCGCCTCCGTCAGGTGGTGAAAGAAGAGAGAGGCGATGACGTAGTCGAAGCTGCGGTCCGGGTAGGGCAAGGGGGGCACTTGCGCCTGTCGCAGTCGGATCTCCGGGAAGTCGATCGACCATTCGGTTGCAGCCGCCAGAACATGGTCGTTCTGATCCACGGCTTCAATAGCGACAGGAAATTTGCGCTTCCTGGCCCAACGGCAGATGGCCCTGGGAATATCGGCGCCGCCGGTTGCCATATCCAGAATCGTGAAGGACCTCGGCGAATGCTGTTCTACCATTCGACCGAGGCATAAGAGTACCGTACGCACACCGCCGAAATATCGGTTCAGTCGCTCCAGGTCGCGCAGATTCTCACGGATCTCCTCAGCGGAGTTATCCGAGCGGTCCAGTAGTTCCGCCGCCCCTTGGAGACGAGGGAGGGACAGTCGGGTCGTCACCATCGCAGTAGCGCACCCTCCGCGCAGAAGCCCGGCCCGAGCGCAATCATCACGCCCAGGTCGCCGGGAAATGCCTGCCCGGATCTGATCACTTCATTGAGAACGAAGAGAACCGTGGCCGACGACATATTCCCGAATTGGCGAAGCACCTGCCGGGAGAATTGGAGGTCAGCGTCACCGAGCCCGATCTCGCGTTGCGCCCGTTCGAGGACCCCTCGGCCGGCGGAGTGCAGGACCCAGAATCGGATATCCTCCTGCTTAAGATGATAGCGATCGAGTATTGCCGCCGCCAGCTCCTTCATCATGGCGCTGCCGATTCCCCTGATCTCCTTGGACAGCAGGATGCGGGGTCGTCCGCTCGGATAGGTAAACCCCATCAGGTCAAGGTACTCGGAACGAACCAGACTCATGTGGCCCATGACCTCAACCCCGGCGCCATCGGATGCCAGGATGGCCGCCGCGGCCCCGTCGGCAAAGATCGCGTTGGCCACGGCGGTTTCGAGGGAATCATCGAGGTAGTAGGTTGAGGAACAGATCTCCACGGAGACGATCAGCGCCCGATGATCAGGAAAGGCCAGCAGGTGGTTATAGGCCTGCTGCAGCGCAATCATCCCGCTGGCGCAGCCCATATCTCCCACATGTACCCGTTGAACCCGTTCCTTCATCCTGAATTCCCGGACGAAATAGGCGTCGAGGTTGGGACACAGCCGGCCGGTGCAGGTGGTGGTCACTACAAAGTCGATCTCCTGAGCGGAGCAGCCGGCCTTGTCCAGGGCGCGCTGGATCGCCTGGCGGCCGATCTCGATGCCTCCTTTGCGGAATCTGGCGTTGAGTTCGTCCGTGGTCTCAGTGGGGCGAAAGGTAGGCTTATCCACATACATATGCCGCTGCTCAATGCCGCTGTGGAGGAAAAAGCCCCGCCGTCGCTCATCGGTATACGATGCGATGGCCAGCAGCTCTTCTTGGGTGAAAGACGTTGTGGGGTTAGCGGTGTCGAGCGCGATAATCCTGGGGTTGGGCATGTGTACGCCTCCTAATGGTTCATTGGTGCCTCATCGTGGAGAGCAGCCAATCAATTCTACTGAGCGTTCGGCTTCGACGTTCCGGTTGGGTTGTGAGATCAAGTTGATCCTACAGCGAAGGTGTGCCATAGTTAGTTGAGTAGGCGAAATGACTCTACCGGGTACCATAGACATCACTATATAACTGAGAGCGTGGTTCGCAACCTATCATTAAACTATGGGATTGACTCCTCAAGCACAAGAAATTTCTTTAACCTATGTTTACCACAAAAACGTATACAAAAGATTTTAAGTATTTTAAGGAGCAATACGACGAAAGCATGGAGCGCATGTTTGCGGCGGTCAGCGATCTCTACGCCGAATACTGGAACGATTTTTTTCATTTTGCGCTGTTCAAGGATGAAGATGAGAGTCGGGAGTCGGCTTTCCACAATACTCACAAGAAATATCTGGAAGCTCTGCGGATAGGCGACGCGCGTCATGTGCTCGAACTGGCTTGCGGGAGAGGCGGCTTTACGAATGTTCTGGCCGAACATACGTCCGGTGACGTGTTGGGGATCGATATTTCTCGTTCACAACTTTCACATGCCAGGAGATTCAAGCGGCCGAACTTACGTTTCAGGCACCACGACATCATGAAAGTTGATGAACTCGGAGAAATGTTTGACGCAGTCGTGCTCATGGACGCGGAGTGCTACTTACCGGATAAACAATTGGCTGTAGAGAAAATCTCGAACGTGATGAACCCAGGAGCTCGCCTTCTTCTCCTCGGATGGTGCAAGCAGGATGGGTTGAACTCAATTCAGGAAGAACTTGTCTTGCATCCATTTATGAAATACTGGGCCATCCCAAGTCTTGAAACGCCGGACAATTACAGAAAATATTTTGAGCACAACGATTTCAACATCATTGAGATGACTGATCTAAATCATCAAGTCAAGAGAAACTGGGAGTTTGGCTATGCGTCAGCGTTGAAGGCCATTAAGACGCTTTCAATCAAAGACGTTCCGCGCCTCGTCTGGAAAGATATGAGATTGGGGAGCGAGGGGGTCAGACTCATGAAAGAGCAATTTCCGGCCGCTATCTACATCAAGGTCGGCTACGACGTGGGGTTCCTTCGCTATGTCTACTTCCTGGTCGAGAAGAAATAAAACTCCTTTTCTCGTACATTTCCCTTGACAAGAATTACGTCATATTTGAATATCGCCCCGTATCTGAGGTGAGGTTCCTCTTTTTATTTCCCGCCGATAACACCCATACACGCTAGATCGACGATGCCACATGACAGTGACCGACCTTTGCCGGCCTCGCGCGTGCTTGACATCGCCACCGATAGTGGGGGTAGCAGATGAGTGGAGCGACTGAACCCTTAAAGCGTACCCCGCTGTTCGAGATGCACCGTTGTCTGGGCGCCAGGATGGTGGCCTTTGGCGGCTGGGAGATGCCGGTGCAGTATGCCGGGATTCTGGAGGAGCATCGCGCCGTCAGGGAGCGGGCGGGTCTGTTCGATGTGTCGCATATGGGGGAGATCGAGATCACGGGACCCGGCGCCTTGGACGCGATTCAGCGCCTCACCCCGAATGATGCGTCTCGGCTCTCTGTCGGAGAGGTGCAATATTCCGCATTGACCACCCCAGAGGGGACATTCGTAGATGACATCACCGTGTATAAGTTTGCGGATGACCGCTACGGTGTAACGGTGAACGCCGCGAATATCGAGAAGGACTATGCCTGGATCCGCGAGCACGTGCCATCAGGTGTTGAGGTCAGGAATGCCAGCGATGACAGGGCTCTTCTGGCCATTCAGGGACCCAGGGCGCAGGAGATCCTGGGGAAGCTGACCTCCGTGGAGTTGGGAACACTGAGGTACTTCCGGTTTGTCGAAGGGCAAGCGATCGGCATCGACTGCTGCATCTCCCGAACAGGGTACACCGGTGAGGACGGCTTCGAGGTCTATATTCCACCGCAGCATACCGTTACCCTCTGGAATGCCCTCCTCGAGGCAGGGACACCGGTGGGACTGCAACCCTGTGGCCTCGGCGCCCGCGATACGCTGCGCCTGGAGGCCAAGATGGCTCTGTACGGTCAGGACATCGACGACCGCCACACCGTTCTGGAGGCGGACCTCGGCTGGATCGTGAAGCTGGAGAAGGGGGAGTTCATCGGCCGCGAGGCGCTTGCGCGGCAGAAAGCGGCTGGGATCAGCCGGAAGCTGGTGGGGTTCGAGATGTGCGGCCGGGGGATCGCCCGTCCCCACTATGCGATTGTCAATGGGAGTCAGCCGATCGGCGAGGTGACCAGCGGCGGTCCCTCGCCCTCGCTCGGGAAGAACATCGGGCTGGGGTATGTGGCGGTGCAGCACGCGGCCATCGGAACCGAGTTCGACATCGTGATCCGCGGCCAGCCTGTCGCTGCGAGGGTTGTTCGAACTCCTTTCTATAAGCGACAAAGGGATTCATAGCCGATAGTTCATAGATCAAATCCCCCTCGACCCCCCTTTATTAAAGGGGGGAACGGGGGGATTTCGGCTGTCAACTGTGCACTGTGAACCTTAGGAGGAGGTGATCATGGTTCCTGAGGGGTTGCATTATACGAAAGCGCACGAATGGATCAAGGTTGAGGGGGATCGTGGACGTATCGGGATCACCCACTTTGCCCAGAGCCAACTCGGCGACATTGTGTTCGCCGAGTTGCCGCAGGTCGGGAGGGTCCTGCATCAGATGGAGGCGTTCGGTGTCGTCGAGTCGGTGAAGGCCGTCTCCGACCTGTACTGTCCGCTGACCGGTGAGGTGCTTGAGGTCAATTCCTCGCTCGAATCGAGCCCGGAGCAGATCAACGCCGATCCCTACGGAGGGGGATGGATCATCGCGGTACACATCGCTGATCCCAGGGAGCTGGCGAATCTGATGTCCGCTGAGGAGTACAAAGCCTTTCTGGCGGCGGAGGAGCACTGATGCAGTACATCCCGAATACGGAGGCCGACTGTCGCGCGATGCTGGATGCCATCGGCGTCCGGTCAAGCGAGGAGCTGTTTGCCGACATCCCCTCCAAGCTCAAGCTCAAGCGAGGACTGAACCTGGCGCCGCCACTGTCCGAGACCGGACTGCGACGGCATATGAAGGAGTTGGCCGGCCGGAACGCGGACGTAGAACAATACCCCTCCTTTTTGGGGGCAGGCGCCTACAATCACTTTATCCCTGCTGCTGTCTCCCACCTGGTGTTCAGATCGGAGTTCTACACCGCGTATACGCCCTACCAGCCGGAGCTGTCGCAGGGGACACTCCAGGCGATCTACGAGTACCAGACGCTGATCTGCCAGCTTACCGGCATGGAGGTAGCCAACGCGTCGATGTATGACGGTTCCAGCGCCCTGGCCGAGGCGGTGCTGATGGCTCACAGGATCAACGGCCGCCAAGAAGTGGTGCTGCCCATGGCCGTGCACCCGGAGTACCGGACGGTATGCCGCACCTACGTGAGCAAGCTTGGCATCGATCTGCACGAGGCGCCCTATACGGACGAGGGTACGACCGACCTGAAACAGGTGAAGGCGGCGCTGTCGGATCGCACCTGCGCCGTTGTGGTCCAGAGCCCGAACTTCTTCGGAGTTCTGGAGTCGCTCGATGAGCTTGCGGAGGCCGCTCGCCGCGTCGGGGCGCTCCTGATCGTGGTTGTAGCCGAGCCGGTCTCGTTCGGCATCGTCCGATCCCCGGGCGAGTGCGGGGCGGACATCGTTGTGGGGGAGGGTCAGGCGTTCGGAAATCCTCTGAACTTCGGCGGTCCCTATCTTGGTTTCTTCGCGTCGAAACAGGCCTATGTCCGCAGTATGCCGGGTCGTTTAGTCGGCCGGACCGAGGATAAGGTCGGGAGGCCGGGTTACGTCCTGACACTGTCTACCCGAGAACAACATATTAGGCGGGAGAAGGCGACGTCCAACATCTGCACGAACGAAGGGTTGTGCGCCCTGGCTGCGACCGTTCACCTGTCGCTATTGGGGCGAGCCGGGCTCAGGGAGCTGGCCCTGCTGAACCTCCGCAAGACGGCCTATGCCAAAGACGCGATCTCTCAACTCCGCGATTACGAGCTTCCGTTTGCGGGTCCTACCTTCAATGAGTTTGTGGTGCGGGTGAAAAGGCGGACCCCGGCCCAGGTGAATCGCGCGCTGCTGGCCAAAGGCATTATCGGCGGTGTGGAGCTGGGCCGGTTCTACCCGGAGCTTTCGGATTGCCTGCTCCTCTGCGTGACGGAGCAAAACAGTCGCGAGGAGATCGACGCGCTCTGTAAGGCAATGGGAGGTAAGCGATGACGGATGAGGTGCGAGGCAAATCCCCCCTCGCCCCCCTTTACGAAAGGGGGGATGGGGGGTTTTCATGCGGGCCAAGTGCCACAGGCGAGAACGAGGAGGTCGTTGCCCAGGGACTCGCCTTCAATGAGCCGCTCCTGTTTGATCAGGGATCACGGGGGCGGGTGGGCTGTACACTTCCTGAGTGCGACGTTCCGGAGCTGAAACCGGAGCGGCTGCTTCCCAGAAAGCTTCTCCGGCACGACATCCCCGGTTTCCCTGAACTCTCCGAGGTCGAGGTGGTCCGGCATTTTACGCGGCTATCACAATGGAATTACGGAGTCGATACGGGCTTCTACCCATTGGGCTCCTGCACCATGAAGTACAACCCGAAGATCAATGAGGAGGTGTGGCGGCTGCCGGGCTTTTCATGTGCGCACCCATACCAGCCGGAAAGTCTGATCCAGGGTGCTCTTGAACTGATGTATGAGCTGGAGCAGTGCCTGGCCGAGGTGAGCGGGATGGACCGGGTGTCACTCCAACCGGCCGCCGGCGCCCAGGGGGAGACCTTGGGCATAATGCTGATCCGGGCGTACCTGGAATCGAAGGGCAATCCGCGGAAGCGGGTCCTGGTCCCTGACTCCGCCCATGGCACCAATCCCGCGAGTTCCACCATCTGTGGCTACGAGGTGCTGCAGATCAAGTCCGGCCCGAACGGCCGCCTGGATCCCAAGGCCGTGGCCGACGCCATGAACGAGGACGTGGCCGCCATCATGGTGACGAACCCCAATACCCTTGGGCTCTTCGAGGACCAGATTGCTGAGGTTGCCAAGATCGTTCATGCGAAGGGCGGGCAGGTCTACTGCGACGGCGCCAACCTGAATGCCATCATCGGGATCTCAC
Source organism: Candidatus Methylomirabilis oxygeniifera (assembly GCA_000091165.1). Classification (NCBI taxonomy): domain Bacteria; phylum Methylomirabilota (SeqCode); class Methylomirabilia (SeqCode); order Methylomirabilales (SeqCode); family Methylomirabilaceae (SeqCode); genus Methylomirabilis (SeqCode); species Methylomirabilis oxygeniifera (SeqCode). The sequence goes on from FP565575.1 coordinate 602,484, forward strand.
GACCTGGCGACACGGGAATCGACGTGCTGCACATCAACCTGCATAAGACGTTTGCCGTTCCGCATGGGGGCGGCGGTCCGGGCGCTGGACCGGTGGGGCTCAAGGCGCATCTGGCGCCATTCATGCCGGTCCCGGTCATCGAGAAGAAGGGAAAGCGGTTCGTCCTGAATGAGGACCTGCCGTCAAGCGTCGGCAAGGTGCGCGCCTTCTATGGGAACTTCGCAGCACTGGTCCGGGCCTACGCCTACATCCGTTCGCTGGGTCCATCGGGGCTGCGCCGCGTGGCCGAGGTGGCCGTCATCAATGCCAATTACATCATGAACCAGTTGAAAGATTACTACCATCTGCCATACGACAAGTTCTGCAAGCACGAGTGCGTCTTCTCCGATGCGCGTCAGCTTCCGCACGGCGTCCAAACCCTGGACATCGCCAAACGATTGATGGATTACGGCTTTCATCCCCCAACCATCTACTTCCCCTTGATCGTCAAGGGGGCCATGATGATCGAGCCGACCGAGACAGAGAGTAAGGAGACGCTGGATCAGTTCATTGCCGCCATGAAGCAGATCGCCGAGGAGGCCGAGCGCGACCCGGAGCTGGTTCGGTCCGCCCCGCACAAGACCAGGGTCTCGCGGCTGGACGAGGCAAAGGCCGCCCGCCATCCGGATCTGCGCTGGAAGGGAAAGACATCCTGACTGCCTACGGACCCGAATCAGGGCCTAACTTCCTGGGATAGTTGGGTCAGGATGCGGTCAGCCTCCTCGAACTGGAACTCGTTGAGGACATGGATGCCCGCTTGCCGAAGGAGGGCTGTGGTCACGCCCTGTCCCGGGACCCGTCGGGAAGTAAATGTGCCGTCGTAGATGAAGGACGTGCCACAGGACGGGCTGCCCTCTTTGAGGACCGCGACCCGAATCGACTTCCGCTGAGCGTACTCAAGCGCCTGCTGCGCACCGGCAACGAAGAAGGCGGAGACATTGCCGCCGTTCAGATTAAGGACCCTTCCGGTGCCCGACAGGACATTTAACCCACCCATCGCGCCTGCGATCTCAGCGGCCGGCCTTGGGATAGGCAACCCTCCCGCGACCTCCGGACAGAACGGCACGACGCGCCCTTCGTGCAGCCATCGTTGAAGGACGCTATCATGGCTCTGCGTGTGCTCGCCGTTGTGACGAACGCGCTCACCCAGCAGACACGCGCTCACCATCACTCGTTGCATCGTGAGTTGTCCTGTACGCGACCTGGTAATCGCGCGTGAGGCCCCGCACCGATTATAACTAAAACCCAACCTCGGCCCCGAAGTGTGAGTCGCCGAGTGCAGCGCCTTATTCGGTGTCCACTCTGATCAACTGAGAGCGAGGAAACCCGACTCATCGTCTGCCGCGACATCATGAATCGCTTGCGCCTGAGCCCTCAGAATGCAAGCCACCTCAGCGGTCGAGCAGTTGCCGAGCCGGATCCAGACTACCTTCGGTGGATGCCCAAGAATAAAGCTCATCTAGTGAAAGTCCGAGTCCTTGGAGACGATCGTGAAGTCATGACTGGCAGCGTAGGCCCAGACACACCCGTCGTCGGCCGCCTGGAGATCGACATCACGGACGTGACGGGACCCCGGGAAGAGATCCTCGATTACCTGAACCAGTCCGGGTGACAGGTTCTGATCGAGGAGGAGCTTCATGCGGCTGGCGGGATCCAGGTCATGCGGCGCTCACGATCGGCTGCAAAGGCCAGACATGCTCGGATGTCTTCGGCGGTGAGATCCGGAAAGTCAGCGAGAATCTCAGCCTCGGACATACCGGAAGCCAAGTAATCCAATACATCGTAGACCGTGATGCGCAATCCGCGGATACAGGGCTTCCCGCCTCGCTTGCCGGGCTCAATTGTGATGTGTTTACGATAATCCATGAGTGGAGTCTAGCGATACAGGACCGATCATGTCAAGGGTACGTGTACACCAACGACGCGCTCTAGCCGCGCCCGACGAGGGAAGCGCAAGAGGTGGCGTCTCAGCTTTCAGGAATCAACGTCCTCCGGCTTATGCCGCTCGCAGGCAGTGGTCGTGCCTTCTCATGTTTTAAACAGGTCAGAGTGTGTGCCCATTCTCTCGAAGTACATCCGATCACCGGCGAGTCTGTAAATCAACAGCCAATCGGACTCAATATGGCACTCACGGCGGCCGATGAAGTTACCGACGAGACGATGGTCACGGTAAATCAGATCCAGAGGTTCCGCCGCAAGAAGGCTGCGGATAATGATCTTCAGTTTGTCGAAATTCCTACCACGACGACGGCTTCTCTCCAAGTCTTTAGCAAACTGCCGGGTATATACCGGCGTGTACATCAGATACCGAGTTTTCGGAACATGTCGTCTGCATCATCGCAGACGACCAGATCACGTCCGGTCTCGGAAGCTTCGAATGTCCGTTTCGTGGTTGCTGTCGGAACGACGACATCGAATGGAAGTCCGTCACGAAGCTCAACTTGCCTGTAGAAAATCGTAATGGCTTGCGTTGCATTCAGGCCCAATCGGTGAAAGACGGATTCGGCGTGGTGTTTCAGGTCCGGTTCCAATCTGGCCCGTACCATTGCGGTCTTGCTCATAATATCACCTCCATTTCCTCAAAATATTGTAGCGCAATTGGGGTACAGACACAAGTCGTCCCTTCGCGCTAACAACTTCGATCTCAGCGGCCGGCCTCGGGACAGGCAACCCTCCCGCGACCTCCGGACAGAACAGCACGACGCGCCCTTCGCGCATCCTATTACCAACCTCAGCTACTGCCGAACGCCTGGGTTCAGGAACGGCCACCACAACGCGACGCCGCGACTTCACCGAACGCCTCCGTGGTGGTCGCCTGGAGCCTCCCTGTTTGGCGCTTCCGCAGATCGCTGGCACGTGTTCCAGATCTCCTCGGACACCGCTACGTAGATTTCAGGCGGCCCGGCGATGTCGGCGTCAAACCAGCGCACGAACTCCTCATAAACGATCCGATGCACATCACTTGCAGACGTGGCCTCGTGCAGGCGCGGCAAGATCGTGCTCACCTCCACATCGTACTCGTCATCCGGTGCGCCGATCGCGATGAGGCGAATCGGATCAGCCTCACGAACGAGGCGCGACACCTCGGCGTACAGCTCCCCGTACGCTTGTTTCAGCGATGCTCGTCTGTCTGCGCGACTCATTTTCCATGTGCCGAACAGATATTAGCCGACGGTTCTCGGACGGACTTTACGATATTGGTGCGTGAAGTATAATACGATATTTGTGACGCATCTCTTGGAACATCCTTGAATCCACCGGGTCCGACTGGATTCCGTGTCAAGCACGGAATGACGGGCCAGAACAGAAGACACCTCGCAGCTCGTTGCGTGGAAGTTCATTAAAACGCTGGCACAGATACCAACTATTGGATATTCTGCTGGATAGACCTGTATGTAGTTGCCATGTTCCGCCAGAGCTCTGATTGGGTATAGCAACGGAGGTGAGAAACCAGTGCGAACGGCGTTGACCATTGCCGGATCGGATTCCGGGGGTGGAGCGGGGATTCAGGCCGATCTGAAAACCTTTGCGGCCCTTGGGGTGTTCGGGACATCGGCGATCACGTCGGTGACGGCCCAGAATACAGTCGGTGTCCAAGGGGTGTATGATCTACCGCCCAAGTTCGTTGGCCGCCAGATCGACTCGGTGCTGGAAGATATCGCCATCGATGCGGCCAAGACTGGGATGCTCTCCAGTGCAGCAATCATCCAGGTGGTCGCGGAGAAGGTGAACGCGTATCGGATCGAGCGGCTGGTGGTCGATCCGGTAATGGTGGCCAAGGGTGGGGCGCCACTCCTGCAATCTGATGCCGTAAAAGTACTTATCGAGCATCTGCTGCCACTCGCGCTCGTCGTCACGCCCAATGTACCGGAGGCCGAGGCGCTCACAGGGCTGACGATTACTGAGCTCAATGGGATGCGTCAGGCGGCGCGGCAGATCCACGACTTCGGTCCGAGGCACGTCGTCCTCAAGGGGGGCCACCTTGGCTGTCGTGCGATTGATCTCCTGTTTGATGGAAGTGGCTTTACGGAGTTTGACGCTGAGCGGATCGATACGCCGCACACGCACGGGACCGGATGCGTGTTTTCTGCGGCTATCACTGTGGAACTGGCGAAGGGCAGTCCGGTTCCCGAGGCGATCGCCACTGCCAAGCGGTTCATTACGGCTGCTATCCGTCATGGGTTTCGACTCGGCAAGGGAGTCGGCCCGACCGATCCGATGGCGGCCGCCGGAAGCCTTACACCGTAAAAACAGGGCAGAGGGTGTAGGGGATATTGAATCATGCACAATCGGACCCTGCATCGATGGGACGTCTCGCCGAAAGAAGCGGTGGCGATCCAGCTCACGCTGCGATCTCAGCTTTGTCTGCATGGGACAGGATCGTTCGCCACAGTCGCGGGGATCGATGTCGCGTACGACAAGCATTCGAGGCTGATGTTTGCCGGCGTCGTTGTCATGAGCGGCGATGGGTGTGAACTGCTGGATTGCGCCACCGCGACGGCCAACGCACAGTTCCCGTACATCCCTGGACTCCTATCGTTCCGGGAGATACCGCCGGTGATTAAGGCATGGGATCAACTCAAGACGGTGCCGGAGTGCCTGATCTGTGATGGTCACGGCCTCGCCCATCCCCGCCGCTTTGGGCTCGCCTGTCATCTGGGCCTCGTACTCGATCTCCCTTCGATCGGGTGTGCGAAGAGTCGTCTAGTGGGGACGCACCAGGAGCCGCGGACACGTCGCGGGAGCGTTGCGCCGCTGCTGGATCAGGGCGAGCAGATCGGCATGGTCCTACGGACGAAAGATGGAGTGGCGCCGGTCTTTGTCTCGCAGGGCGATCGGATCAGCCTGGATGCCGCCCTACAGACGGTGCTCGCAACCTGCCACGGCTATCGACTTCCGGAGCCTCAGCGACGCGCCCATCTGCTGGTCACGAAGATGCGACTGGCCGCCAAAGCGGGGAAGGATGAGGGAGGCTGATAGCTGACTAATTACGGAACGCTATTTTCCAAGGAACACCTTATACGACTGCGGCCGCACTACGGTGCACGAAAACCCCCTCGATCCCCCTTTGCGAAAGGGGGAGGCAAAGAGGCGTATCAGTAATACCCCCCTTACGAAAGGGGGGTCAGGGGGGTTTGTCCGAAGCTGAATGCTGACCGCTGATAGCTTCTTTTGGTACAGTGAGAGCGAAAAGGGAGAAATCATATGGAATTAGGGCTGCGTGGGAAGGTTGTGGTGGTGACCGGTGGAAGCCGGGGGATCGGCAGGGCGATTGCTCTGGGCTTCGCCGAGGAGGGGTGTAAGCTCAGCATCTGTGGACGAGGTCTGCCGGCACTGGAAGAGGCGACTACGGCGATGAAAGCCTACGGGGTCGAACTGCTTGCAGTATCCACCGACCTCACCGATCCTCATGGAGCCGAGCGCTTCGTACAGGCGACGCTCGACCGGTATGGCCGGATCGACGTCCTGGTGAACAACATCGGCGGGTCGCGCCGCGGAGAGCTGGAAATCCTCTCAGAAGACGATTGGCGGGAAGCGTACGATCTGAACTTCTTTTCCACGCTGCGGATGGCCAAACTGGTCGTACCGGTCATGAAGCGACAGGGCGGTGGGCGGATCATCAACATCGCCTCGATCTGGGGACGAGAGTCGGGAGGGGCGATGACCTACAACGCCTCCAAGGCGGCGGTGATTAGCCTCTCCAAGTCGCTCGCCAAGGAACTGGCGCCTCACAATATCCTGGTCAACAGCGTCGCGCCCGGTTCGACCCTCTTTCCGGGCGGCTCGTGGGACAGGCGGCAGCGCGAGAACCCGGCTCAGATCGCTCAGTTTATCAAGGATGAGCTGCCGCTGGGCCGATTCGGCCGCCCCGAGGAGGTCGCCGCCGTCGTGATCTTCCTGGCATCCCAACAGGCCAGCCTCGTGACCGGCGCATGCGTCACCGTCGACGGCTGTCAGTCGCGGTCGCTCATCTGACCGCCCGGCGTGGGCGCTGAATCCTGTGCAGGTATATTGAGATTGTCTTGGTCGGTGTTTGTGGGTGTGATAGTGACTCGAAACTGGTTGACAAGTCCCTTGAAGGGAAAGACAATCCCAGCAGGAACCGACACTCGAATGGCCGTCATATACTGATCAGCGCGCTTATGTCGGTGCGCGATCGGACGACGGCAAGTAACTCGGGCCGCTTCAAGCAGCGCGGTCTCATATTCGGCGACGCATCGATGGTCAGGGCTGGGGTAGGGTCTGGCGCTGTATCCAGGAACTGATTTCGACGAAGGATTGGGAGGCGTATCATGACCCGTGTTCTCGAGAATAAGCGCCAAGCGATAGCTGAAGTCTGCCGGCGTCATGGTGTGGCCCGGCTGGACGCATTCGGCTCCGCCTTGCGTGATGACTTCAGACCAGGCGAGAGCGATGTGGACCTGCTGGTCGAGTTCTGGCCGATGGCACCATACGCCCGCGTCGACGCCTACTTCGGCCTGCTCGAAGAACTCAGGGCCTTACTGGGGTCGGAGGTCGACCTCGTCATGGCGGGGGCCGTCAAGAACCCGTACATCGCCCGCGATATCGATCGTACCAAGCGGATGCTCTATGCCGCATGACGCACGCGCCTACTTGGCCGACATCATCGAGTCCTGCGACGCGATCACCGTCGCGGTTCGAGGGCTCGATCTCCCTCTGTGCCAATAATAGTGAGACACCTGCCCCCCTGTAAATTAGAGTAGAGGGTAGGGAGGAACACACATCATGAGAACTGGACCGATCACAGCTTCCCAGGGCAGCGCAGTCGCCCGCCGAGTCCCCGCACGTCCGTGGCCTGGCACCGCACGCCCCGCCGAGCCGCAGCGGGTGGTCCCAGCAGTCCCACCCGATCCCGAGGTGCCCACAAAGCCGGCACGACGACGGTTCACCGCAGCCGAGAAGCTCCGCATCTTGAGACTCGCCGATGCCTGCACGGTGTCGGGGAGCCTGGGGGCGCTCTTACGCAAGGAGGGGCTGTACTCGTCGAACCTCACCACCTGGCGCCGACAGCGGGACGCGGGCACCCTGTCCGCCCTCACGCCCCAGAAGCGGGGCCGCAAACCGTCGATCCGCAGTCCACTCGCCCAGGAGCATGAGCAGCTTCGTCGGGAGAACGAACGGCTGACGCGGCGGCTCCGACAGGCCGAGCTCATCATTGATGTTCAAAAAAAAGTTTCGCAGATCCTGGGGATCCCCCTGGCGACCTCCGAGGCAGGAGGCAGCGACTGATGGGCGCCGCGCAGACTCTGGCCTCCGAGGTAGGGATCAAACCGGCCTGCGACGCGTTCGGCACTTCTCGTGCCGGCTTCTACCGCGCCCAGACACGAACGCACGCTCCGATGGTGGAGCCAACGAGGCGCCCCAGCCCTCCACGGGCGCTGTCCGCCGATGAACGGCAGGGCGTGCTCGACCTGCTGCACGCCGACCGGTTTGCCGACCAGGCGCCCCATGAGGTCTATGCGACCCTCCTGGACGAAGGCGACTACCGCTGCTCCATCCGCACCATGTACCGACTCCTCAACGACCACACCGAGGTCAAAGAACGCCGGAACCAGTTGCGCCATCCGGTATATCAGAAACCGGAACTGCTGGCCACGGCCCCGAACCAGGTCTGGTCGTGGGACATTACGAAGCTCCTCAGCCCGGTGACGTGGTCCTACTTCTACCTCTATGTGATCCTGGACATTTTCAGCCGGTACGTCGTCGGCTGGATGGTCGCCTTGGCGGAATCGGCCGCCTTGGCCGAACGACTCATCCGTGAGACCTGCGCCAAACAGGGGATCGACAAAGGGCAGCTCACGATCCATGCGGACCGGGGCTCCTCCATGACCTCCAAGCCCGTGGCGTTCCTGTTGGCCGATCTGGGCGTCACCAAAACCCACAGCCGGCCGCATACGAGTGATGACAACCCGTACTCGGAAAGTCAGTTCAAGACCCTCAAGTACCGACCGGACTTCCCGGAACGGTTCGGGTGCATCGAGGATGCCCGGGGCTTCTGTCAGGACTTCTTCACCTGGTATAACACCGCGCATCGGCATACGGGCATTGGTCTCCTGACACCGGAGGTCCTGCACTACGGCTTGGCGGACGAGGTCCGCGCGGCTCGCGCCGCGATCCTGCAGGCCGCCTATGAAACCCATCCGGAGCGGTTCGTCCGCAAGGTGCCGGTTCCCCCGGCGCTTCCGGAGGCCGCGTGGATTAACAAACCGAAGCCGATGGATACCGAGCGATGAGGCGCGACACTAAATTCGGACACCAGGTGTCTCAAAATCATTGACACATTCCGTCTCTCCGGATATGAAAACAGTCGCCTGGTCCGCTCATCGGTCGAGCGCGAGTTTATCATTATCGGAGAGGCTGTCGCAGCACTCGCCCGGGTTGCGCCGAAGACCTTCGATGCGATCACGCGAGCACGCAGGATCGTGGACTTCCGTAATCATCTCACCCATGAGTATCCGACCGTGGACAACGCTCTCGTGTGGGCGATTGTCGAGCATGATGTGCCGGTACTTCGCCGGGAGTGTGCCGTACTCATTCAGCGCGTTGTGCCTGAGGACACGCCGAGCTAACCATCGCCTCGATCTGGGGACGGGAGTCGGGAGGGGCGATGACCTACAACGCCTCCAAGGCGGCGGTGATCAGCCTCTCCAAGTCGCTCGCCAAGGAACTGGCTCCTCACAATATCCTGGTCAACAGCGTGGCACCCGGCTCGACTCTCTTTCCTGGTGGCTCGTGGGACCGACGACAGCGCGAAAACCCGGCTCAGATCGCCCAGTTCATCAAAGACGAACTGCCGCTGGGCCGATTCGGCCGCCCCGAGGAGGTCGCGGCCGCCGTGGTCTTCCTGGCGTCCCAACAGGCCAGCCTCGTGACCGGCGCATGCGTCACCGTCGACGGCTGCCAGTCGCGCTCGCTCATCTGACCGTTCGCCTGTTCCTCTGCTGTTCTGGCCCGTCATTCCGTGCTTGACACGGAATCCAGTCTGGCTTTCTGGATACACGAACTCGCGGCAAGCCGCGAGGAATGAACCCTCTGTAGATTCACACGGTTCGAGATTTGTCACCGAGAGGTCAGCGCCTCTATGGTTAGACCAATGTCCTAACCCGAGACGGCAGAGGGGTTCGCAGCCGTCTGGACGCACCCGCGGAATTTTACTTCGGTCGGCCCTATCAGGATCAGGCTGACCGCTGGGGCGGCCTCTGCCGCTCTAGGCCTTGTTGAAATTCCGTTGACAAGTCTGTGAAATCGCAGGAAACTCCAACCTATTGTGAGTATTTTTGTGACTGTGCTATACAGACCAGTATAATCATAGTTCTGTCGCTCCGTGATGGAAAGGGCAGTCGGAATTGGAAGTGAGCTTTCCTACAGACGCGGACAAGTTCCTTTTGCGGGAATGCCCATCTTGCGAACAGCGGTTTAAGGTCGTATTCGGGGAGGGGAGCGACGAGCTGATCTCGTGCTGCCCGTACTGCGGATACAACGAGCGCAACTGTTGGCACGCTCAGCCACAGGTCGAGTACATACAGGCAGTCGCCGCCAGCGTTGTTGTCGCCCCCGAACTCAAGAAACTGGAACGCCATCTCAAGGGAATGTCGAAGGGCATTCTCAAAATCGACGTCAATTCGAGCATCTCGTCGCCGCCACCGCCGCCTATGGAGACGGATGAACCGTTCGCCATCCTTCACTTTCCATGCTGCAACGAAACAATCAAGGTTGAACGTCGCGACCACCATTTTTGCGTTATCTGTGGTACGGAGGTTGACATGGGAATCAGCGACTCGAAGAAAGTGTTCTTGAGCCACAAAGGTATTGACAAGGATTTGGTAATTGACTTCAAGAAATCCTTGAAACTGGTTGGTTACGACCCGTGGCTAGACGAAGATGCGATGCCCGCGGGGACGTCACTTGAACGCGGGCTCCTTCAAAGTATGCGGGATTCTTGCGGCGTCGTGTTTTTTGTTACTCCATCGTTCAAAGACGAGGGGTTCCTGGAAACCGAAGTCAATTACGCGATTCAAGAGAAGCGGAAGAAGGGCGACAAATTCGCAATTGTGACGCTGCAGTTTTGCGGCGCTGACGGCAACGTCGGGGAAATTCCTGAATTGCTCAAGACCTACGTCTGGAAGAAGCCTAAAACGCCACTTGAGGCGTTCGGGGAAATTGTTCGCGCGCTGCCGGTCGTGCCGGGAATCGTTGACTGGCGCGAAGGGATCACGGGTGTAGTTACCACTCCGAGGACGAAATCGACAACCACGCAGCTTTGCGATGAAGCAAAGGCGATTTTGAAGGCTGCAGTGGCCGGTGACGGAAGAATCACACACCTTCGCAACATGGGCGGTGAAAAAATTGGAGCGGGGGGTCAGTCGATGATACCGGACAATGATTCGCGCACCATTGCTCGTTGGGTTGGCGGCCTCGAAGATCTCCAACGTCGCCGATACGCCAAAGATCTCGGCCACAAGGGCGAGGTCTTCGAAGTCACCAGGGAAGGCTACGAAGCGGCAGACGAACTTCCAGACGCTTGATGGAAAGGGGCACGCGACAAAACTAGGCGATCCACCAGAGCCGCGTTCAGGTTGTGCAGTATGGCTAGGCTGTATCGTCGCGGCCTGGTGATCCCGGTCGTTAGGGGGTATTTTGTCAAGCGCCCCAGGGTGTTTGCGGGATTCATCTGATAGCTGGGCTCTGGAGAAGTGAAACCATAGATGAGCATTCTGGGACGGTTCCTCAATCGACTGACAGAGAGTGAAGAAGGCGCTTACCTTGCGCCCCGGGAACGTGCATACGAGCATACGCGCGATGCGCGCACGCTAGAACCCGCCGGAGCAGCCATCGTCCGTTTTGCACCGACCTTCAAGCTTGAGCGGGAAGCAACGCAGTGGCCTGATGGCTTCTGGAACCACTTCAACTCCGCCAACTCTCACTACAAGCGAGGGCACTATCGCAAAGCCAAAGAGGCCTACTCATCGGCTCGTTCACTGCTTGCCGGCTATGGGGCCCTGGACACCGCCCTGCTCCGGACGTACAGAAAGCTGTACAGGGGCGCCATAGACAAGAAGCGTTGGGACGAAGCCTACCAGGAGCTATGCGAGCTATTCGAGACGCTTCCTTCTGGCGTCTCAGACACGGACAGGCGGCAGTTCAAAAAGGTTATGCAGGTGCTCAAGAAGTCCGATCCGGGCTTCTCGGGGCAACCCATGCCGCTGCAGGAACAGAGGCAAACGGGAGGCGAGAAGCCATCGGCGGAAGTGGAGTCCGCCTCCGGCAAAGACATCGCGGTGCAGCGAGATGAAACGTGGGAGCGACCCAAAGGCGAAAAGCCGCTCAGATGGCAAGAAAACCAGCTCACCTCAGGGGGGTTTCTTGCCGTGCACCGGAGGTATGACGAGCAGGCCGGAGGCTACCGCTCCTGCAATATCAGGACATACTCTTCACATGGAGACATCCAATCCGAGAAAGACTGGCTGCGCAGCTTCTACAGACTGAAGATCAGTAACACCGGAGAGCACCTGATAGGCTATTCTGACGATCTGCAGATGTCACTGTCGACGCTAAGCGGGGACATACTCGCCGAGCGAAGCGTCGCACGCGTCGCCGACGGCAACAAGTACCACATCCGATGCGTTGATCTATCTGAAGGCGGGATGCACTGCCTCTTCACATCCGCGACAAGGGCGTACCTTCTCGATCAAATGCTTCGCACGCTCTGTGTCTGGATAATGCCGCCCCCGCCTGGCTACCAGGTTGAGCACGGTGGCCAGGACGCTGGCCACCAACGTATAGAGAGGGCGTTTGCGACGCTGGAGCTGACAGGCCATCCGACGCAGGAGGAGATCAGAGCGCAGTTCCGGCAGATGGTGTTCCGCTACCATCCGGACCGGAACCCTGGGGACACTGCGGCGCAGGAACGCACCAAGGAGATCATCGCAGCATACAAGATGGTGTCAGAGGAAGACGTCGCTGCTGCCCTTGAGGGCCTGGGTGACAGAGAGTACTACTACCAGATTCTGCATGAGACGGAGCTGGATATAGGTGACACGGGCTACTCTGTGAAGCTCAGAATGTCCATGAGTGGTCCCGGCGATTGGATATATGCAACCCACATGACGGCGCGGGCGGAGAGGATCTATCTCGGCTGCTATTCCGGCTTGATCTACTGCGTTGATCTTGACGGGAACGTCCTCAAAGTCTACCAGACGGATGCCCCGATCGACGGCATCGTGGAGCGAGGACAACATCTATACATATGGACGCACACCAGCCTGTACGTGTTGGGCCGCGACAAGGTCGTTAGCCACATCGATCTTAGGGGAGGCAGCCTCAAGTGTTTCGCAGAATGGGGGCTTATTGTCAAGAAAGGATCCTCCCTTGTTCTGTGCTCAGCAGACGGGACTTGGCTTGCGAATGTCCGTTTCCAAAGGGAGGCCCATGAGGTAGTCCCGACCTCAAGCGGTCTTGTCGCCTACACGACGAAAGAACGGTTTCGCGTCTCGCTGTCGGATGCACCTGCGGCTTCGTCTGCCAGATCGTAGTCAGCCGAACACCCCCTAACCGGCGCTTGCTGCCAGACAGCGCTATGCGCTGCAGCAGAAGCGCCAATCGTTCGGCTTGTTCGAGAACTATCAACAGAGTCGGGAGGGAACAGCATGGGACTCCGTTTTCGAAGGTCAGTAAAGCTCGCTCCCGGTGTCCGAATGAACTTCAGCGGCAGTGGCGTAAGTTGGACGCTTGGCCCTAGGGGCGCGTCCGTCGGTATCGGGAAGCGAGGGACGTATTTCAACACTGGTATTCCCGGAACGGGATTTTACGCCAGGGAGCGTATGGCGGGTTCCCGTGCAGGCAACCGGGCACGTGCATCATCCTACTCAAACATATCCGTCTCTGTTGGAGTAGCAGATGATGGAACAGTGTATTTCCAGGACGCAGAAGGAAAGCCGCTCGCAGAACATTTGATCAATACAGCAAAAAAGCAACAAGGTGACGCAATACGAGATCTTATTCAACAGAAATGTGATGAGATAAATGCACAAATCGAAGCGCTTGGGGAAATTCACGTCGATACTCCGAACCCCAATGTAAAGCTCCAATATCAACCACAGGAGTTTCCAGAATCTCCGCCCACAAAACCGGGTCCAAAAAAACCTGGGCTAATGGGCATGTTCTTCAAGTCCGGACGAGAAAGAATAGAAAGAGAAAACCAAGCGAGAGAGCGTCAATTCGAGGAGGACCTTGAAAAATGGCGAGCGGCTAAATACCAGTTCGATGAAGCCGAGGAACATCGTAAGGATGTGATCGAACGAGGCATCTACACCAATGTGGAGATGATGGAAAACTTCTTGGAAGAGAACTTACAGAGCATTGTTTGGCCGCGTGAGACAATTTTATCAACAGAGATTCTTGATAACGGAAAAAGGGTGTTCGTCGATGTCGATCTCCCGGAGTTAGAAGGTATGCCGAGCAAAACAGCTTCGGCCCCCCAGCGAGGCTACAAGCTATCCGTAAAGGAAATGTCAGCCACACAGATTCAACGACTGTACATGCGTCATGTACACGGAATCGGATTCAGAATTATAGGGGAAACCTTTGGTGCTTTACCCAACGCACAAGAAGTGGTGCTCTCCGCATATTCGCAACGTCCAGATCGAACAACTGGCCATGTAACGGATGAGTATCTTTATTCGGTGCGAGTAACCAGGGCTTCATGGTCTCGCATAAATTTTGACAATCTGCAGAACTTGGATGTTGTAGATGCTCTTACGCAGTTTGACTTGAAGAGAAACATGACAAAGACGGGGGCCTTCAAACCCATCGAACCATTCACCCCGAATGCACAGAAAATCGAACAGGCCTAACGAGATACTCCAACAGAAGGCGCTGTCGGCGCTCCGCGCCGCCAGGGCCGCGGCTGAGCTTCGTCGTTGGGTTACCTGCGCCAATGTCAGTTGGTCGGGTTGATACTACATGGACTCTCGCTACATTGCTGCAGTTAGTATGGCGTTCGTAATAGCCATAGGTTTCCTCAGGACGCTCACCGCCTATAGAGGGTTGAAGAAGCGCAGGGACTTTGTATCTGAGTTCTCTGACAAGTTCGTGGAATTTGCCAATAATCCAGATTTCGACGGCAAGCTGTATTATTGGCTGACTCACAACTCGGTTGCCATTCAATCGGAACTTGGTCCCTTGGGTGTTGCATCCTACAAACCGCCGGCAATTGATTACGTGATACACAATTACCAGATGATCGTCAATCTTCTGCCAGAACTGAGAAGAAAGAAGACTGAGAATCGTTTGTTTCGCGATGGGGAAATCCACCGCGAATATGCCACAATGTGCCTGGATATCTTGGTCAGGTATCTGGGTGTAATCGATAGATGGCTACAAGAGGCGAGAGATGAGCTTCGAAACCCGTTTATCTGGCTTGGCCAAGGTGTTCAATCCATTCTGCTTTTGCCCGCCTATGTCCTGCACTGGTTTGGCTTACTTGGTGCATCTGCTCTGGGGACACTGACAAGAAACATCCTTGTCAAAAGCATTTCGTTCATTGTAGCTGTCGTGGGTCTTTTGAGTAGCTTGGTTACACTCCTCGTTGGATGGGAGGAGACGGCAAGAATAATTGGGCCTCTATGGCGCGACGCCTTTGGCCCATAAGTCATGGCAGCCCAACATCACGTGCATCCGACCGCTTCGCGCTATGTGCTCGCGGCTTATGCGCTGCGTTCGCTGATTTCGGGGACACCATGCTGTATGCTTCACTTCGGGATTGAGTGGGAATCGGTATGGTATCCTAATATCCTGGGTCGGAAGTTCGGCGAAGAAATAGGCGCCGCATGTGGTGTCACTCCCGCGAAGCTTGTCCCCGCGGGCTTTAGGCGGGGAGCGGGAATCCAGAACTTCTCTTACTCGCTGGATTCCGGCTCGCGCCCGCTACGCGGCCCCCGACCTGATCGGGGGCGGAATGACGTCGGAATATCTGCAACGAATTTCAGAAATGGCTCTTCCGGATTGAGTGTGGGTAAAGATCCAAACCTCCGCAATGAAAGTAGATCGCGGTCTTGAAGTGCTCGACGTTGCGGCGTCAAGACCTCGCCGGTCGCCACCGTCGTGATCTTTCTGGCATCCCAACAGGCCAGCCTCGTGACCGGCGCATGCGTCACCGTCGACGGCTGTCAGCCGCGTTCGCTCATCTGACGCCCGGGCCACGCTTGACAGGGAAGACGTTTATCTATACAAATCTCCGCCTGGAAGGCGAACAAACGACAGAGGGTGCAGTATGAAAAAAATCGTTGCTGAACCGTATCGCGATATCGATTTCTCCCGTGCCAAGCGAGGCGCAGTCATCAAGCCGGAGCCTGGCAAGACCAAGATTTCTATCCGGCTCGACAATGCCATCCTCGACTATTTTCGCTCACTGGCTGACGAGGCGGGTGGCGGGAGTTATCAGACACTGATCAACAACGCCCTGTCCGCGTATATCCAGCAGTAATCGGTCCTGGAGGCGGTTCGACGGGTTGTCAGGGAGGAACTCGTTCTCCCGAAAGCGGGGCGTGATTTAACTCGACGGTCGACAGGACGCCGCGCGAGCGCGACGTAAGCCAGGTAACGCACCGGGCACTTCGTTTCACTGCCGACAACGCCCTCGTCACCTGTTCCGACTCCCTCCATTGTCCTAAACCGAGACGGCAGAGGGGTTCGCAGCCTTGGACGCACCCGCGGAATCTTACGTTGGTCGGCCCTATTAGGATTAGGCCGACCGCTGTGGCGGCCTTTGCCGCTATAGGCCTTGTTGAAATTCCGTTGACAAGCCTGTGAAATCGCAGGAAACTCCAACGTATTGTGAGTAGCCTTGAGACTATACGATACAGACCAGTATAATCATAGTTAGCTATCAAGAAGAGCAACTTGCTGACTTGGTCAAAGGAGCGTATCATCAGGCTATGAGTACGCCAACCATCGACATTGAGAAGCTCTCCTCCGAGGAACGCCTTCGCCTTATTGAGGACCTGTGGGAGAGCCTTCGCACGAGACCGGACGCGGTCCCGCTGACCCGCGCGCAGCAGGACGAACTCGATCGCCGTCTTGATGAACTCGACCGGGGCGAAACCGAAACGGTCCCTTGGGAAGAGGTCAAGCGACGGCTCCGTGATCGGCCCGAGTGACTCGATCCGGGTTTCGGCCAGCAGCCTCGGCCGATGTCCAGGCCGCCTACGAGTGGTACGAATCGCAACGTCCGGGCCTCGGCAACGAGTTCATCACTGCCGTGGATACCGCCGTCGCATCTATTCTTGCGTTCCCAAAGGCTTACGCCGTGGTTCATCGTGGTGCCCGTCGCGTCTTGCTCGAACGCTTTCCATATGGCCTCTACTACCGTATCGACGGTGCGAGGATTGTTGTCGTCGCATGCATGCACGCGGCGCGCGATCCAAGGCGGTGGCGTTCGCGCCTTGATGGTTAACACGCGCGTCAACCCGCCGGTCCGTCCGGCTGCGCCGGTTACGTCTCCATGGAGCGAGTGCGGGCGGCCCTCGGGTTACGCGCCCCGTTCGCTGATTTCGGGGACACCATGCTGTATGCTTCACTTCGGGGTTGAGTGGGAATCGGTATGGTATCCTCATGTCCTAGGTCGAAAGTTCGGCGAAGAAATAGACGCCGCATGTGATGTCATTCCCGCGACACTTGTCCCTGCAGGCTTTAAGCGGGGAGGGGGAATCCGGAACTCCTCTTACTCTCTTACTCGCTGAAAAGGGGTCAAGTCTGCCCTTGACTCACATTGGTGGTCCTGGTTCTGTCTTCCGACGTTGCGATTCCTTCGCATTGCATACCCCGGCGCCTACTCTCATGCCATGAACCGCGGCTTGGCCGACCAGGATGCGTTCACGAATCGATTCGACGGCAGGCTAGCCGAGCGCTCGATGTCTCCTTGTGGGGGACGATCTTTTGTAGGGGAAGGCGTTGGGACGGTGCGAAGAGAGTGTGAAAGAGGCGCGGATCGCCGTTACGATTTCAGGAGCTTGGTAAATTCAGCGTCAGTGAGATTGGCTTGTCGGAGCATGCGGTGGAACAGGGCGGTCGGGATGTCTCGACCATGCTGATGGCTTACTCGCACTTGGAGAATCGTTCCATCCGTGAGGATCTTCCGCCAGGTTTCGTGCTTCTTCGATCGAACTAACAGAAATCCAGCCTTATGCAGTACGCTTCGGAAATCAGCATAGGTCGATGGCATCCGTCAGGTGAAGAGGGTTTTGACGTGTTCCTTCGATCCCATTGCATGGATTGCCTGAATAAAGGGAGCATGGGCCGCCCGATTGGGGCTTTGGCTGAACCGGTCGTACTCTTCCATATACTGTTCCGCGTAATCAATCGCCATCTCGATGAGATCCTCGAAAGCGGCCTCGAGAGTATCCCCTTCTGCGGCCAGATCAAGTTCCGGACAGACAATGACGTACTTGCCGTCAGAAGGCTCAACAATAGCCGTCAAGGCGGTGGCGCGCTCTTTCAGGATTATTGCCATCTGGCTTCCTCCCTTCCTCTCTTTTCGTTTGTATCAGAAAAGGAAAAGGAAAACAAGCGGTGCTATGGACCGACGCCTGCTATCATGTCATGAATTGCGGCCTAGCCTAAGAGGATTCGAGCCCGACGGGGCCGCTACGCCGGTGCGCTAGCGAACGGGCTGGATGTTCCAGATCTCGCGGGCGTATTCGGCGATGGCGCGGTCGCTGGAGAATTTGCCGATACGGGCAACGTTGAAGATCGCCTTGGATGCCCAGCCCACCGGGTCTTTGAAGGCCTGAGTAACCCGGTTCTGAGTGTCGATATACGATTCCAGATCGGCCAGATGCAGGTAAGGATCCCCGCGATCCAGTACCTGTTCATTGATCCAGCGGAACAGGCCAGGCTGGTTCGGACAGAACAGATTGGATCCGAATGCGTCCATGAGACGTCGTATGTGGGGATTACGATGATAATAGTCTCGAGGATGATAGGACCCTCGCTCCCGTATCTGCCTGACCGCGTCGACCTGCAATCCGAAGAGAAAGATATTCTCCTCGCCCACCTCTTGCATGATCTCGATATTGGCCCCATCATAGGTGCCGACGATGACGGCGCCATTCATCGCGAACTTCATGCTGCCGGTCCCTGAGGCCTCCGTGCCGGCCATTGAGATCTGCTGGTTGACATCCGCAGCCGGAACGATCTGTTCCGCCAGGGAGACGCGGTAGTCGGGAAGAAAGACCACCGTGATCAGCCCCTTCACCCGGGGATCGTTATTGATCACCTGGCCCACACTGGTGACCAATTTAATGATCTGCTTCGCCGTCCAATATCCCGGCGCCGCTTTACCGGCAAAGATGTACACGCGAGGCACAGGCGGTTCCTGCCCGTCTTGAATGATGCACAGATACTGGTGGACGATCTGCATGATATTGAGCAGTTGCCGTTTGTACTCGTGAATCCGTTTGACGTGCACATCGAACAACGCATCCGGACTGACGACGACCCGATCGGCGTCGTAGATGAGTCGTGCCAGTCGCGCCTTATTCACCCGCCTCATCGCGATAAACGCCTGTCGGAAATCCGCATCCTGAGTATACGGTTCCAGCGCTCGCAGCTTCTCAAGGTCGGTGATCCATCCGTTGCCGATGGTGTTGCTGATGAGATCGGACAACAGCGGATTGGCTTGAAGCAGCCAGCGTCGCGGTGTCACGCCGTTCGTTTTGGTGCTGAATTTGTCCGGCCACAGTTGAGAGAAATCAGGCGCCAAATGGGTTCTCACCAGTTGAGTGTGGAGCGTCGATACGCCGTTGACGGCATGGCTGCCGACAAGCGCGAGATTGACCATGCGCACGTGCTTCTGCGGCCCCTCCTCAATCAGGGACATGCGTCGCAATCGCTCGTGGTCGCGCGGCCACATGGAGGCCACCTGCGCCAGGAAGCGGCGGTTGATCTCGTAAATGATCTGGAGATGTCGCGGCAGGACGGCCTCGAGCAGCGAGACCGGCCATTTCTCCAGCGCTTCCGGCATCAGGGTATGGTTGGTATACGATAACGTCGCCTGCGTCATCTCCCAGGCGGTCTCCCAGGGCAGGGCATGTTCGTCAACCAGCATCCGCATTAATTCCGCAACGGCCAGGGCCGGATGGGTGTCGTTGAGCTGAATGGCGACCTTGGAGGCGAACTGGTCAAACGTGTCATGACTCTTGCTATACCGGCGGACAATATCCCGGAGGGCGCATGCCACGAGGAGGTATTCCTGGAGCAGTCGCAGTTCCCGACCCGCTTCGATCGAGTCGGCGGGGTAGAGGACCTTCGAGATGGTCTCCGAGGCGATCTGCTGCTCAACCGCCTTCAAATAGTCCCCCTCATTGAAGATCTGCATATCGAATTCCTCGGAGGATCGTGCCGAGTACAAACGCAGCACATTGACCGTAGTCCCGCCGTGCCCGACAATCGGCATATCGTGCGGGACACCGATAATGATCTTCCAATCCATCCACATGGGATTGTACGCGCCGGTGCGATCAATGCCATGTTCGACGCGACCGTATACTGGTACGATACAGGCCTCATCGGGGCGCTCGATCTGCCAGGGGTTGCCGCGGGCCATCCAGTTGTCCGGTTTTTCTCTCTGATACCCACTGTCAATGGCCTGCTTGAACAGGCCATACTCATAGTTAATACCGTATCCGTATCCCGGCATACCCATCGTGGCGAGCGAGTCCAGAAAACAGGCCGCCAGGCGGCCGAGGCCGCCATTGCCCAGCGCGGCTTCAGATTCGCCTTCCAGCACCTCATCGAGATCGACGCCCATCGTCCGGAGCGCCTCCCGGCAAGGATCGAGCATCTCCAGATTACTCAGGTTATTTCTCAAGGACTGTCCGAGGAGAAACTCCATGGAGAGATAATGCAGGCGCTTAGGATCGAGCTGTTGATATCGGTCCTCGGTGTCCAGCATCCGGTCGACGAGGGCGTCTCGCACCGCGAACGCCACGGCCATAAACAGCTCGCGGTCGGAACAGCGCTCCCATTTGTTTCCCAATGAATACCGGGCATGATGGCGGATTGCGTCCTGGAAGGCGGATACCGTGAGGGCCACATGACGACGCGTTCCGGAGTCGGACCCCGGATCCTGCTCAAGTCTCCTGATCGACATCGGTCACTCCCTCAGTGGCGCTTCTCTGGATTGACGTGATTGAAGAAACCTCGTCAGGGTCAGAATATTTTTCCCGTGAGATGTCGTATATGTGACCTCGTCCATGGTTGTCCTGATAATCGCAAGCCCCAACCCCCTTTCGGGAATTCGCTCCAGGCATTCGGGATCAAAATCGAGCGGCGAAGCGGCCTGGGGCGCGAGGCACTTCGGGTCCATGGTCCTTCCCGCGTCGCAGATCTGGATGATCAGTCGGTCCGAATAGTGGCCAAAGATGACCTCCACCTCATGCTCCGCGTCCCTGCCGTAGGCATGGACGATGGCATTATTGACCGCCTCGACGACGCACAACGCGATCTGGTGCGATTCGATATCGGAGAGCGGGGCAAGCGAGCAGAGCCGCTGTATCGCTTGACCGATAAGCGGCACATTGTGCAGATCGCTGGTGATGGTCAATGTGATCCGTCTGCCGCTCAACTCGCCTTATCCTTTTTCGCCGCCCAAGGCTGACACGGCCTGCTGCTCACTGTCAAAGATCTGAAAGACGCGATCCATTCTCGTCAGCTTGAACAAGGTCATGGTTGTCTCCTGCAATCCGCACACGACCAGCTCTCCCCGTCCTCCCATTCGCTTCAGGCTGGAGACAATCGCCCCCAAGCCACTACTGTCGATAAACTCAACCTTCGAGAGATCCAGCGCAATCATGGTATTGCCCGAAGCGATCAGTTCGGTCATCCGTTCCTTAAAATCAGTTGCGACTCTGGCATCCAGTCGATCCTCCAGTGGCGTCACAATCAGCGCATCGCCTGCTTTCCGCTGGTCAAGCTGCATCGTGTGGCTCCTTTGCCTATTCGGGTCGCCGGACCTGGACTGTTACCGTCGCAAGGTACGTTGCCAGCCGCTCGCACAGGCTCGCCATGGCCTCCCGATCGCCGCGTGCGCCGGCCTCCTCGATCCCTCGCCCTATCTCACTGATCTCCGTGAACCCATAGCCGCCCCCCGATCCTTTCAGGTTGTGGCCTAATTGCGTAAGCTCCTCGTGCTTGCCCTCCTCGACCAACCGCTTCATCCGATCGATGTCCCGGCGTCGATTCTCCAGGAACTCCGGGATCAGATCTTCCAGATCCTCGTCAATATAGACGACCGTCATATGCTCCCCCATTTCTACCTCTCGCTGAAAATCTCACTGATCAAATCCCCCCGTGGCCCCCCTTTGCAGGGGGGAGTGGGGGGTTTTCGTCGTTGGCCAGATAGCGCCCCACCGTGTCGAGCAGCACCTGTTTCTTCAGTGGCTTTGAGAGATAATCATCCATTCCCTGCTCCAGGCACTGCTCCCGATATCCGGCAATTGCATGCGCCGTCATCGCGATGATCGGTACCCGTCCTACGCCATGCTCGCGTTCCCATGACCTGATGGCTCGAGTTGCCTCAAATCCATCCATTTCCGGCATCTGCACGTCCATCAGGATGAGATCATAGCGGGCCTGCCTGACCGCGTTTACTGCTGCCGCCCCATTCCCGGCAATCACGACCCAGTACCCGACCTTTTCCAGAATCCTTCTCACCAGGTTCTGATTGTCTACGTTGTCCTCGACCAACAGGATGTGTCGCTGCAGTGTGGGGCGTCTCGCCTCCGGGATTGACGGCTCAGCGGGCGCCTCCGCCTCCTCCGCCCTTCGAAGCAGCCCCATCAACATATCCAAGAGCTTTGACTGTTTGACCGGCTTGGTCAGGACCACCGTTATCCCCAGATCCTCCCTTGTCGCGGTGGGCAGCCCTTCCCATGACGAGAGCATCACCAACTTGATGTCCTGAAGTCTTGGGTCCTGTCGGATCGCCCGAGCCACGGCTGCCCCGTCCATGTCCGGCATGTGATGATCTAGAATGACGATCTGGTAGCCCGCGTGTGACGTGCGCAACAGCGCCAGAGCCTCCTCCCCGCCTGCCGCTTCCTCTACGGTCATGCCCCATGTGTGCAGCGTTCTGCGTAGGATGAGCCGATTGGTTGGATTGTCGTCCACGACCAGCACCGCCACGCCGCGTAGATCAGGATACGTCTCGCGTCCCGCTCTCACCGTCTCAGCTTCGGGCTCCGCTACGGTCACGACAAGATCACAATGGAAGGTGGACCCCTTGCCGACCTCGCTCTCCACCCATATCCGCCCTCCCATCAGCTCCATGAGGGCCTTCGAGATGCTCAAGCCCAGTCCGCTCCCCCCAAAACGCCGCGCTGTGGTGGCATCAGCCTGAGCAAACGGGTCAAAGATCCTGGCCTGCTGATGTGTGGGAATGCCGATCCCCGTATCGGCCACCGAAATATGGACCCCGATTCGCCCTGGCGCTTCGACCTGCGTCCGCTCAACCTGGATGGTCACCTCCCCGCGCTCCGTGAACTTGATGGCATTGCCCACCAGGTTCACCAATACCTGCCTCAGGCGCATGGGGTCGCCGAGCACTCGCGAGGGCAGCGCGGGATCTACATAGCATGTCAGTTCCAGCCCCTTTTTCTGGGCCCGAATACTCAAGACCTCGGCTACGCCTTCAACCACTTCCCGCAGGTGAAAGGCCGTTTCCTCAATCGCCATCTGACCCGCCTCAATCCTGGAGAGATCGAGGATATCGTTGATGACCGTCAGCAGCGCCTCGGAGGAGGATTGCACCACCTGTAGGAACTCTCGTTGCTCCGTCGTGAGCGCGGTGTCAAGGGTGAGCTCGGTCATCCCGATGATGGCGTTCAGCGGCGTTCGGATCTCATGGCTCATTTTGGCCAAGAACTCACCCTTGGCGCGGCTGGCCGCTTCGGCAACGGATTTCGCCTGCTGCATGGCTGCCTCCGCCCGCTTGCGCTCTTCAACTTCCCGTCTCAGCTCTTCGGTATGACGTTGCAGCGAACCCCAGAGTCGGCTGTGCTTCACGACAATGGCTACTTGATCGGCCAGGGGGAGCAGGCGCTCAATGTCATGTGCGGCGTAGGTTCCAGCCGTCAGACTGTCGAGGAAGAAGACCCCCAGCACTTCTCCTCCGACCAGAAGGGGAAGGCTAAGCGAGGATTGGACCCCCTCCTGCGCCAGATAGGTCTCATCGCGGAACCCGGCCTCCTTTGCCAGATCGCGCGTAAGCCGGGGCTCCCCGTGGATGAGCATCCACTCGACCGCCGTATCGTTCGTCTTCGGCCAGCTCTGTTCCTGGTGGGAAGCAAGTGGAGAATGAGCGACGGAGTAGGCGACGATGAGCTGATCGCCTTCCGGGAGAATCACCCCCAGGCGGTCATAGGGGACGTACGACTCTACTGCCCGGGCAAATGTCCCGAAGACCTCGTCGAGTTCGAGCGATCGGTTCAGCAGCCGGCTCAGCGTGAAGAGCGCCTCCCACCGCGCGGCGAGGTCCTTTGTGGTCGCATACAGTTGAGCTAGTTCGGCATTGGCGGCTGCCAGGTCCGCGTCCGCGCGCTTTCGGGCGGTCACGTCTTGCTTGATCGCGATGAAATGGGTGATCTGACCTCGATCGTCTCGAACAGGGGCAATGGTCTGCTCCTCGGTGTAGAGGCTGCCGTCCTTCCGTCGGTTGATCATCTCGCCGTGCCAGATCTGCCCGGTGAGAATCGTCTCCCAGAGGGTCTTGAAGAATGCCGTGTCATGTTGATCCGACTTGAGGAGGCGTAGATTCTGACCGATCAGTTCTTGGGCTGTATAGCCGGTAAGCGGGGTAGCGGCAGGATTGGTCCAGACGATCGTCCCCTCCCGGTCGGTGATGACGATACCGTTGGCCGCAGCCTCCAATGCCGTAGTTTGCAGGTGCAGTTGGACTTCTGCCTGTTTGCGGGCGGTGATGTCACGAATCGCGGCCATTACGATCCCGCCATCCTTGGCAGGATAGTGGCTCAGCTTGATGTCCACAGGGAACTCGCGCCCATCCTTGCGCACGCCGTAGAGTTCCAGCCCCACCCCCATGGGCCGCGTCACGGGGTGCGTGAGGTAGGTGGCACGATCCGCTGCATGCCGGCTGCGGAGACGCTCGGGCACCAGCATCTCAAGGGGTGCGCCGTGTAGCTCCTGCTGGGTATAACCGAACAGCCGCTCGGCTTCATCGTTGGCGAGCACGATACGTCCTGCTTTGTCGACAAGCACCATCGCGTCCGGCGCATCCTTCACCAGCCCGCGAAACTTGGCCTCGCTTTCGGCAAGGGCATTGAGCATCTCATTCAGGCTGCCGGCCAGACGGCCGAGCTCGTCCACGACCCGTGGCGCCGCGGGACACTTGCTCACGATGCACTCATCCAAACTGGCGGCCAGCCGTTTGAGTTCGTCAATAGCCGATGCCGGGTGTAGGCTCGGGTCCATCCATATCCTCCTACGCGTGAAGCTGCAGCGGCCGGCTCGAAAGCCGAGCGCTACATCGTTTCCCTTTCAAGTGCCAGCAGGGTGATGTCGTCCTCAAACTCATCGCTGCCCCTCCAGCGCTCTATCGCCTGCTTGATACCCGCCATCGCATCTTGCAGCGGACGGTCTCTCCACTCATCCACGAGTCCCATGAGACGGGGTACGGAAAAACGCTCTCCATCCTTCCCAATACATTCCGGAATGCCGTCCGAGTAGAAGAAGAGTCGGTCGCCGGGATGCAGATACAACTCCTCTTCCTGATACGTCACATCAGGTAACATTCCTACAGGAAATCCCCCTGTTCCGAGCAGGTCGGCTTTGGCCTCCTTGGGTTGATAGATTGGGGATGGATGACCGGCCTGAGTCAGCAACAGCTTGGCATCACGGGTTTCGACGATGCCGTAAATCATGGTGAAATACTGCATCACATCGTCCTTGGACTGAAACAGTTGGTTCAAGGTGTGAATCGCCTCCGCCGGCATAGCGATGTCGTAGTGGGGGGGGTCCGGGATGAAGCGCATCAAAGGACTCCCCTGACTGGCGGTAGGTGAGAGTAGTGTGCTCAGTGTCACCGACAGCATTGCCGCAGGAATGCCGTGACCGGCCACGTCAAGAATGTAAAAGCCGGTCCGGTGCTCATTGAACTGGAAGACATTAAAGATATCGCCTGCTACGAAATGACAAGGAGTAAAGATCCACTCAAATCTGAACCCAGGGACAACCAGTGCGCGACTTGGCAGGAGAGATCGCTGCATTGTTACAGCCGCATCAAGGTCCTCGCGAATCCTGAAGTAGGCCTCCTGTAACTTCTTGTGCTGCTCTTCAAGATTGCTTTCCAGCTTGATGATCCGTTCCCCGGCTCTGATGCGGACCTTGAGCTCTCCGGCATTGAAGGGCTTGATCAGAAAATCATCGGCGCCGGCTTCCATCCCTTTAATGAGTTCTTCTTTCGAGTGTTTGGCTGTCAGCAGGATGATATAGATATATCTCGTAAACCTTGCCCCACGGATCCGACGGCAGAGCTCTAAACCGTCCAGGTTCGGCATGATCCAGTCGGTGATCACAAAACTGAACGGTTCGTTCTGGAGGAGGTCCCACGCTTGCGCGCCGTCGATCGCCTGGACGACGTCGTACCCCCAGCTCTGGAGGGTGTGCAGCAGCAGCCTCCGCATGTCCACATCATCGTCAACGATCAGTATCCGCATCGTAAGCTCCTACCACTCAACCGTTCGTCTCCGACACCAATACCCCATGCACCGGTGGCGCGTCCATGGACATGAACGCCCCTCTGGCTCCGTCATTGCGAGCGACCGAAGGGAGTGCGGCAATCTCACCGTCGTTGTCCTGAAGGACTGTGAGATTGCTTTGGCCTCGCCTCGCAATGACACGGAGGACTCTCTAACCAATAACAATACTAGTTTAGGGCGAGGCGGGCTAAGATGCAACTACATGAGGAAGTTGGTCGGATTCGCCATGGTGTCGCTTTCCCGTGCGTTGTCAGGAACGTCAGGATCCTAACGAATGACGGAGAAATCAAATCCCTCGAGCGTAGCCCGCACATGGTTGAGGAAGGCGCTGGCGTAGGCGCCGTCGATGAGGCGATGATCGTAGGAGAGACAGAGGTAGGCCATCGAACGGATGACGATCGCATCGTCAATTACGACCGGCCGCTTCACGACCCTGCCCAGGCCCAGGATGGCTGCCTGCGGTTGAACAATGATCGGCGTTCCAATCATAGTCCCCAGCGCGCCGAAGTTGTTGACCGTGAAGGTCCCTTCGTGGACCTCCTCCAGGCTGAGCCGTTTGTCGCGAGCCCGGACGGCCAGATCAGTCAACTGTTTCGTCAGGGTCAGAAAGCTTTTCTTATCGGCCTCTCGCAGCACCGGGACAATAAGACCTTCCTCCAGGGCCACGGCGATCCCGATATTGATTGCGTGCTTGACAATAATTCCCTTATGAGTGAAGGAGGCGTTGATGAGCGGATAGGCCCGCAGGCCATCCGCGACGGCCTTTACGACAAAGGGGAGAAAGGTAAGCGCGGTCCCGGTCTCCTTGAGGAAGGCGCTATGGTGTGCCTGCCGGTAGCGGTCGATAGCCGTCATATCGACTTCGTGGATCTGCGTGACATGAGCAGCGGTCCGCTTGCTCCGGATCATATGCTCGGCGATGGCCTTTCGCATGGGGCTGATCGGGAGGATCCGGTCTTCGATAAGGGGGGCGGGGAGTTCAGGGGATACGCGAGGTGACGCGGCGACCGTCTCTGACCGCTGCGCGATGAAGTCCAGCAGATCCTTCCTCGTCACACGTCCATCTGCGCCGGTGCCTCTTACTTGGGTGAGATCGACGTCGTGTTCCTGTGCCAGGTCGAGGACGGCGGGTGAGTACCAGCGCGTTGCCGGCGCTGCGGCCTCTACTGCTGGTGCAGCGGTCTGAACCCCATCCTGCCGCTCCACTACCGACCTGTCCGGCGAGACCGCGCCGGCGTGAGAAGCCTCGCCGATATAGGCCAGCACGGCTCCGACCGACGCTGTCACCCCTTCCTGGACGACGATCTGAGACAATACCCCGGCGGAAGGGGCGGGAATCTCGACGTCCACCTTATCCGTAGAGATAGCCACCAGCGGCTCATCTTTGGCGATCGAGTCGCCGACCTTCTTGAGCCAGGTGACGACCGTCCCCTCAGCGACGCTTTCGCCCATCTGGGGCATGACCACTTCAATGAGCATAGTCAGCGCTCAGAAGGCGGCCAGCTCTCGCGCCTTGCCGGCGATCGTGTCGGGATTGGGCAGATACGCCTCCTCCAGTACGGGACTGAAAGGAACAGGGGTATGGGGGGCTGCCACGCGGATAATAGGGGCATCCAGATACTGGAACAGGTCCTCGGCGATCCGAGCCGCGATCTCGCCCCCAATGCCGCCGGTCTTTGGCGCCTCATGCACCACCATTGCCCGTCCGGTCTTCTTGACCGAGGAGGCGATCGTGGACATATCCATCGGCTGAAGTGTCCGGAGGTCCACCACCTCCAGGTCGATCCCTTCAGGTAGGAGCCGCTCCGCCGCTGCGAGTGCGTGCTGGAGCATGGCGCCGTAGGTGATGACACTGATGGTACTGCCTGATCTTTTGACCTCCGCCTGGCCGATCGGCACGATCGAATCTCCCTCCGGCACCTCCCCTTTGATGTGGCGATAGAGGTACTTGTGCTCGAAGTAGATCACGGGATTGGGATCGCGGATGGCAGCTTTCAGGAGTCCCTTCGCATCGGCAGGAGTAGAGGGGGCCACCAGCTTCAGCCCGGCCACATGAAAGAACCACGCCTCCGGACATTGGGAATGGAACGGCCCCGCGTGGAGTCCGCCGCCGTAAGGGGCCCGAATGACCATGGGGACCGGTTCGCCGAGGCGGTAGTGATGTTTGGCCGCCATATTGACGATCTGGTCAAAGGCGCAGGCGATGAAGTCGGCGAACTGCATCTCGACGACGGGCCGCATCCCCATGAGGGCCGCGCCGATTGCGGCCCCGACGAATGCCGACTCGGACAACGGCGTATCGATCACGCGCTCCGATCCGAACTTATCTAGGAACCCCTTCGTCACCTTGAAAGCACCGCCGTAGACCCCGATGTCTTCTCCCAGCATGAAGACGCGCTCATCCCGGTCCATTTCCTCCCACAAGGCTTGGCGGATCGCTTCAAGATAGGTGATTTCCATCCTGTCTCCTCACAATACAACGAATAGCTGCCGGCTAAGCGGCGTAGACTCCCTCAAGGAGTTCCTTCGCATCCGGAAGCGGGCTCGATTCTGCGAAGAGGACCGCTTCCTCGATCTCCTTCGCGATGCGGTCGTCGATCGTCTTGGCGGAGGCGTCATCAAGGATCTTCCGGTCACGCAGGCAGGCGGCGAATCGATCGATGGGGTCCCGCTTTCGCCACTCTTCGAGCAGGCCGGGCGGGACATACGAGGCGTCGTCATGCTCGGCATGACCGCGCATCCGCATCGTTTTGCCTTCCACGAGAGACGGGCCGTCGCCCGCTCTCGCGCGAGCGATCGCCTCAGCGACGGCATCGTGGACGGCCAGCACATCGTTGCCGTCCACGATGATGCCAGGCATCCCGTAGGCTTTGGCGCGATCGGCAACATGCTCGATAGCCATCTGACGAGAAAGCGGGGTGGAGTAGGCGTACTGATTGTTGTGGCAGATGAAGACGACGGGCAGTTTGAGTACCGCCGCAAGGTTCAGCGCCTCATGGAAATCACCGCGGCTTGACGCGCCGTCGCCGAAGAATGCCGCCACCACTCGCCGCTCGCGCCGAAGCTTGAAGGTCAGGGCAACGCCTGCCGCCACCGGCAGCAGGTCGGCCATCGGACTGATGAATCCGATGATGCCGCGCGTGATATCGCCGAAATGCACATTGCCGTCCCGCCCCCTGGTCAACCCGGTCTGCCTGGCGAGGTAGTGGGTCATGTACTCCTTCGGCGTGATCCCTTTCACGAGGTTGGCGCCAAGATCCCGATGGGTAGGGGCGATAACGTCATCGCGTTCCAGCGCTGATGCGCTTCCCACCGCGATGGCCTCTTCGCCGTTACCGAGGTAGACGCCGCCGACGATCTTTCCCTGTCGGTAGAGCGTAATCACCCGCTGTTCCATCCCGCGGGTGAGCTTGAGGTAGTAATAGATATTCAGCAACTCGTCCGGTGCGGGCTTCCGAACCCCCATCGCGCCACCTCTCCCCTGTGTGGTACAAAGCGGCTTCGCCTTAACGGGCCGTAGTATAGTCTGTCCAAACTGTGTTTGTAAATCATTTCATCATGCACGCGAACATCTTCCGCCGTCTGCTGAACAGGCTGTCCCGTGGTATTCTCAGCGTCCCATCGCGAACATCATCACGATGATCAAAGCAATAGCGACAGCCGCCACAATCAGTAGTAGGCGAGTAGCCCTTCGTGTATATTTGTCTATACGTCGATGTGGCATCTCTTACTCCACCGCGGTAGTCTTCGCCTCTTAGGGCCCGCTCAGAAACCATTCTCACCATAGCATACGGCCCTCAGCCTCCGCTATAGCAGTTCACTTCCAGACTCCCCTTCGCCATCCTTTTGAAAGGGGGAGAGCTGAGATTGCCGCACGGCCTTCGGTCGCTCGCAATGACAAACATACGAGCGAGTTGCGCGATCGATCTCCATTCTTAGGCACTCCAACGCGATGCGGTCGCAGGACCCGCGCTGACAGGAGTCGTGTGATAAGCATCTGAAAGCTAAAGATGGGCTATGGAAGCGGATTTTCCGGAATAGCCTTCAGGAAAAAACTTGACAGTCCCGGAATCGTCAGTAATATAAAAGTTAGATCCTGTAGTGTGCGGCCCTTGGATTGCGTGATGCGACGACCGGCGACAGAACCAAGGGGCAAGGAGGTCAGGCGATCATGAGTGATCCTGAGAAGGGCTCGGCGAAGTTAAGCTCTTTTAGAAAGACCATGCGGAAGCTTTCTGAACAGCTTCCGGGGAGCGAGACCACGTACACCCGTAAGCTTTCTCGGTATGAGGGTGAGATCGAGGCGCTTCAAGCGCAGGTGAAGACGCTCGAAGAGGAGGTCTATCACCTTCAGCGACGACTGGATCAGACTCCCAAAGAGTTCGAGTTTCTCCGATCCAAGCTCGACCAGTCCCGCGAGCAGTTGGGTCAGGCGCATAATCAGAATCAGCGGATGGTCGAGGCCCTACAGCA
The DNA here is from genome assembly GCA_000091165.1 of Candidatus Methylomirabilis oxygeniifera. Classification (NCBI taxonomy): domain Bacteria; phylum Methylomirabilota (SeqCode); class Methylomirabilia (SeqCode); order Methylomirabilales (SeqCode); family Methylomirabilaceae (SeqCode); genus Methylomirabilis (SeqCode); species Methylomirabilis oxygeniifera (SeqCode). Next base: position 632,789 of record FP565575.1, read on the forward strand.
GGCGAAGGAGCAGATAGAGAGCCTTCGTGAGGAAGTAGAGAAGCTCTCCGCCCCGCCGAGCCCGTATGGGATCTTTGCGTCGATGAACTCCGACCAGACGGCAAACATCTATACGGGCGGCCGGAAGATGAAGGTCAATCTTCACCCTTCAGTACGTCCGGATACGTTGCGTAAGGGCCAGGAGCTCATCCTGAATGAAGCGTTCAATGTCATTGAGGCGGCAGGCTTCGATGAGCAGGGCGAGGTTGTGACCCTGAAAGACCTGCTCGATGAAGGTCGCGCTGTGGTCACACTGCGCGCCGATGAGATGCGAGTGGTTGAGCTGGCCGATCCGCTGCGGCAACTCTCCCTCAAAGCGGGTGACCATCTGCTCCTCGATCCGCGATCGGGGCACATTCTGGAGAAGTTACCCAAGACCGATGCCCAGGAGCTGTTCCTCGAGGAGGTTCCGAGTATCGGCTATGAGGCCATCGGCGGGCTCGGTCCTCAGATCGAGATGATCAGGGATGCCATCGAGCTGCCGCATCTGTACGTTGACTATTTCAGAGAACACCAGCTCCAGCCCCCGAAGGGGGTGTTGCTCTATGGGCCGCCGGGTTGCGGCAAGACCCTGATCGCGAAGGCGGTCGCGCACTCGCTGGCCGAGCAACTGGCAAAGAAGACGGGACAGGCAGTCAAAGGCTACTTCTTGAACGTCAAGGGTCCTGAGTTGCTGAACAAATATGTCGGCGAGACGGAACGGCAGATACGGGAGATCTTCGGCAGGGCCAAGGAGAAGGCCACCGAGGGATCGCCGGTCGTTATCTTTTTTGATGAGATGGACTCTCTCTTCCGGACTCGTGGTTCGGGCATCTCCTCGGATATAGAGTCTACGATCGTTCCGCAGTTCCTGGCGGAGCTGGATGGTGTAGAGGGGCTCAAGCACGTGATCGTCATCGGGGCTACGAACCGGCAGGATCTCATCGACCCGGCTGTCCTGCGTCCTGGACGTTTCGATGTCAAGATTAAAATCGACCGGCCCGATCAGAGTGCGGCTCATGAGATCTTCGCAAAGTATCTGACGGCCGAACTGCCGTTTGCAGCGACTGAACTCAAGACGCATGGGACGCGTGAAAAGGCGGCGGCAGCCATGATTGCGGCGGCCATTGAGCTTCTGTACGCCACAGTCCCTGAGCACCGCTTTCTGGAGGTCACGTACGCCTCCGGCCAGCAGGAAACGCTGTACTTCAAGGATTTCGCTTCGGGCGCCATGATCGAATCGGTCTGTACAAGGGCCAAGAAGCGGGCGGTCAAGCGGATGATCGCGACAGGCGTCAAGGGCCTGACGGTGGAAGACCTGCTCGATGCGGTCCGGACCGAGTTCAGGGAGAATGAAGATCTGCCGAATACCACCAATCCGGACGACTGGGCCAAGATTGCCGGTCGGCGAAGCGAGCGCATCGTGAATGTGCGGACAGTCTTCGACCGTGAAGAGAAAGAGAAGAAGTCCCGCAAGGTTGAAACCATCTCCACCGGCCACTATCTATGATGAGGCGTAATTGCGCAGGTAGATAGACCGAAGACTGTAGGTTTTTAATTGAGAGATTTGCACTACCGACTAAATTCAGCGAAGCGTTCGGGTTTCTTGCCCAACGGGAATTCATCACGTGAACCAAGAGCCGTAGAAACCAAGAAGGTCTTGAATGGCTTGATGCCTCGTCTTGCGATAATGTATAACCTTCAGCCTTCAGCCTAAACACCTGAGTAGCTACACATGGCGATCGAAAAGATCATGGGGACCGAGACCGAGTTAGGGATCAGCGCTAAGGATCCCCGCGGGTTCGATCCCGTGTCCGGCTCCATCCTGTTGATTAACAGTCATCGTCCCATCGCTGAGGTGAAGGCGATATGGGATTATACCAGTGAGAACCCGCTCCTCGATGCCCGCGGATTCGAGGTGAGCGGGGAGCGCGAAAGGCCGAGTCAACAGGATAACCGCACCATCAATAAGCTGCTTCGAAACGGGGGCCGCCTCTATGTCGATGGGGCCCATCCCGAATACTCGACGCCGGAGTGCGCGGCCGCCCGGGACGTCGTTTGTTACGAGAAGGCGGGCGAGCGGATCTTCGAGCTGTGCCTGGCCTCAGCCAACCTGACCTTGCCGGAGCGGCAACGGATCGTTGTCTACAAGAATAATAGTGACGGGAAGGGGAACAGCTACGGCCACCATGAAAACTACCTGATGGAACGGCGGGTTCCATTTGACCGGATTGTCCAGGGGCTCGCTCCGTTTCTGGCGACCCGTCAGATCTTTGCGGGCTCGGGGAAGGTCGGGGCCGAAAACGGCGGCGAGTGTTGCGACTTTCAGATCTCTCAACGGGCCGACTTCTTCGAAACTTTTATCGGTCTCGACACCATGGCCAAGCGTCCCATCATCAACACCCGCGATGAGCCCCACGCCGACGAGGAGAAGTACCGCCGCCTGCACGTCATTGTCGGCGACTCCAACATGTCGGAGGTCGCGACCTATCTGAAGGTCGGCACCACCGCCATCGTCCTCGCCATGGTCGAGGACGGCGTCATCACACGCGACCTCGCCCTCGAGGACCCCGTCCGGGCCATCAAGGAGATCTCCCACGACATCACCTGCCGCCGCCGGGTGCGCCTGAAGCGCGGCAAGGAGTTCTCCGCCGTTGAGATTCAGCGGGAGTACCTCGACCTGGCCCTCGAGTACTACCAGGGCCGCGAACGCAGCCCCCAGGTGGCCGACCTTCTCGAGAAGTGGCAGTACGTCCTGGACAAGCTGGCGGAGGACCCGATGACGCTCAACCGCGAGCTCGACTGGGTCATCAAACACGGACTCATCACCTCCTACATCGCCCGCAAGGGTTGCTCCTTCGACGACCAGCGCGTCTTCATGCTGGACCTGCAGTATCATGATCTCCGTCGGGACAAGGGACTCTACTTTACTCTGGAGCGCCAGGGATATGTTGAGCGGATCGTGACTGACGAAGAGATTCTTATGGCCATGAAGACGCCTCCAGCGGATACACGGGCCTACTTCCGCGGAATGTGCCTCGAGAAGTATCCTGACGAGGTCTACGGGGCGAGTTGGAGTTCGGTGCTCTTCGATACCGGCGAGGCCGCGGTGAAACGGATTCCCATGACCGATCCGTTGAGGGGTACGCAGAAATTGGCGAGCGAACTGCTGGATCGCTCCGACACCGCCGCGGAGTTGTTGGAGAATATCGCGGTCTAGCGCATACGCGCTCCATTCGGGATACCTATATGCACTCGTTGTTCGATTCCATAGTTCCAGGTTCGAGTTTTTTTGACCTGCTCCGGCAGTGTCGCTCGGACCTGCTGCCGCAGATGCCGATCAAGCCGGAAGGCCTGTCGCAGGTCGAGATCCGGGAGTTGATGGAGCAACCTCATGGGACCACCATTCTCGCGATGAGGTTCCGAGATGGAGCCCTCATCGCGGGCGATCGGCAGGCGACTGAGGGTTATCAGATCTCGTCACGGCGAATCGAAAAGGTCTACAAGGCGGATCAGTACTCGGCCATCGCTATTGCCGGCGTCGCCGGTCCGTGCATCGAGATGGCCAAGCTGTTTGAAGTGGAGCTGACTCACTACGAGAAGCTGGAAGGAATGTCGCTCTCGTTGGAGGGAAAGGCGAACAAGTTGTCTCAGATGGTCAAGGCCAATCTCCCGATGGCGATGCAGGGATTGGTGGTGATCCCGATCTTTGTCGGCTACGACGTCAGAAGCGGTGACGGTAAGATTTTCAAGTACGATGTCACCGGCGGCAGGTACGAGGAAACGGATTACTACGCGACAGGCTCCGGCGGGAAGGACGCCCGCTCCACGATGAAAAAGCTGTATCGCGATCGTATGACTGAGGACGAGGCGATAGCAGTCGGGCTGGAGGCGCTGATTGACGCGGCGGAGGAGGACGTAGGGACCGGAGGCCCCGACTTTATTCGCGGAGTCTTTCCTACTGTCAAGCTGGCTGCTAAGGCGGGTCTGCAGGATGTGCCGGAGATCCGCGTCAGAGAACTCTGCCAGGCTATTATCGATCGCCGCAAGCTGGTTGAGAGAGGGGCGAAGGGTGAGACCGGGGTGGGTGAGGTGAGCTGATGGCGCTTCCGTATTACGTGTCACCAGAGCAGATGATGCAGGATAAGGCGGAGTATGCCCGGAAGGGGATCGCCAGAGGAAAATCGATCATCGTTCTGGAATATGCTGACGGAATGATGCTGGTGGCTGAGAATCCCAGCGCGTCACTCAATAAGATCTCAGAGATTTACGACCGGATCGCCTTTGCCGGCGCCGGGCGGTACAGCGAGTTCGAAAATCTCCGGAAGGCGGGGATTCGGTATGCGGACCTGAAGGGGTTTGCGTATGACCGGGAAGACGTGACGGCCAAGTCGCTCGCCAATGCCTACTCTCAGACCATCGGCAATATTTTCAGCGAGGCGATGAAGCCGCTGGAGGTAGATATTTTAGTGGTAGAAGTGGCCGATGGCGGAGGACTGCCTAATGAGGTATATCGGATTGCCTTTGACGGCAGCATCTACGACGAGAAGGGGTTTGCTGCAATCGGCGGGCAGGCTGAAGAGATCAGGCAGCACCTGAAGGACAAATACCAGACGGGACTTGATCGGAAGGCGGCTCTCAGGCTGGCTATACAGGCGCTGGAAGCCGTGAGCAGTACGAAGATCGAATCGAGAAGCCTGGAGGTGGCGATCCTGGAGCGCAGTCGCACGGGCCGGAAGTTCCGCCGCCTTTCCCAGGATGATCTCACGACAATTCTCACCGATACAGAGTCATAGCTCCGCACGATTCTCCAGCCCCGCACCACGTACCTTAGACCTCGCACATATCTACGGAATTCCATTGACCGTCACAGGGCCTTCCGGTACGATGATAATGGAGTCGTTGCCATGCAGGAGCGTATCCTTGGACTGGAAAGCGAATACGGTCTGATCTCGTCCTCGGTCGGCGGGCGGGTGAACCTGTCGGTCGAAAGCGCACTGGGCTATCTCTTTGAAAAGGTGGTCTCGCGCCAGCGCGGGACCAACGACTTTCTGCGAAATGGCGCGCGCCTCTATCAGGATACCGGTTGTCATCCAGAGTATGCGACCCCCGAGTGCGATAACCCTCGGGACGTGGTCATCCACGACAAGGCGGGCGAGCGGATCGTGGAGGAGTTGCTCCTGAGCGCCGAGCAGAAGCTTCACGAGAATGGCATCTACTGCGACATCTACATCTTCAAGAACAATACGGACTCCGTCGGGAACACGTACGGCTGCCACGAGAACTATCTGGTGCAGCGCGGCGTGAATTTCCACAAGCTGGCAGAGCAGTTGATTCCCTTCTTCGTCACGCGTCAGGTTTTTGCGGGTGCAGGCAAGGTACTTCGGACGAGGATGGGGAATCATTACTATATTTCACAGCGGGCGCAACATATCTACCAGGAGATCTCCGGCGCGACGACCAGCTCGCGCGGCATCATCAACACCCGCGATGAGCCCCACGCCGACGAGGAGAAGTACCGCCGCCTGCACGTCATTGTCGGCGACTCCAACATGTCGGAGGTCGCGACCTATCTGAAGGTCGGCACCACCGCCATCGTCCTCGCCATGGTCGAGGACGGCGTCATCACACGCGACCTCGCCCTCGAGGACCCCGTCCGGGCCATCAAGGAGATCTCCCACGACATCACCTGCCGCCGCCGGGTGCGCCTGAAGCGCGGCAAGGAGTTCTCCGCCGTTGAGATTCAGCGGGAGTACCTCGACCTGGCCCTCGAGTACTACCAGGGCCGCGAACGCAGCCCCCAGGTGGCCGACCTTCTCGAGAAGTGGCAGTACGTCCTGGACAAGCTGGCGGAGGACCCGATGACGCTCAACCGCGAGCTCGACTGGGTCATCAAACACGGACTCATCACCTCCTACATCGCCCGCAAGGGTTGCTCCTTCGACGACCAGCGCGTCTTCATGCTGGACCTGCAGTATCATGACATCAAGCGAACCCGCGGACTGTACTATCTCATGCTGCATGGTGACCTGATCGATCGGGTCATCACGGACGATGAGATCGAGACGGCCATGACGACGCCGCCGCAAACGACGCGGGCCAAAGTACGAAGCGACTTTATCAGGTACGCGAATGAGAAGAATAAGTCGTACGATGTGGGCTGGAGCTACCTGAAGCTGAACGACCGGTATCAGCGAACCATCCTCTGTAAGGATCCGTTCAAACCCTGGGATCCGCGCGTGGATGAGTTGATCGGTCTGTCGTAGAGATCGTGCCGTGGGTTAAGTGTTTAGCGGTCAGCCCCTTGAACCGTCAGCGTCCGACCGCTGAGAGCTGATCGCTGAACGCTGACAGCCGTATTACAAGAGAGGGGTGGCGGTCGCCATCCCTCTCTTTTTGCGCCCCGAATGTGGGCGGAGCCGTTGAAAGGAGTGATCGAGTGAAGATAGAGCTCAAGGTGCAGGATTTGCTGTCCTACGAGGGAGATGCGCTTATTGTGAATCTGTTCGAAGGGGTGCAGCGCCCGGACGGGGCGACCGGGGCGGTGGACCAGGCGCTCGGCGAGTCGATTACCGCCGCCATCCGTCGGCGGGAGTTCAAGGGCAAACTCCACGAGCGACTCCTGCTGCATACTTCCGGGCAGCTTCCGGTGACTCGGCTACTGGTGATTGGACTCGGCAAGCAGGACGAGTTATCTCTTGAGCGGGTGCGCTCAGCCTCGGCAGAGGCAATGCGTCATCTGCGCGGAGTGGGGGTACGGACGGTGGGCTCTATCGTTCATGGCGCCGGTATCGGGGGACTGGATGCCGGCCAGGCGGCATGCGCTGTGACCGAGGGGGCATCATTGGGCCTCTATCGATTTGACAAATATAAAAAGCCGGAGGAGAACGGGGAAAAGGTCGTTCAAAAGCTGACGTTGCTGGAGCGCGACCGAGCCAAGGCGTCTGCAATGCAAGGGGGGATATGTCGTGGCCGGATCCTGTCTGAGGCTGTGAGTTTCGCCCGTGATTTAGTGAATGAGCCGGCGAATACGCTGACCCCTTCGGAACTGGCGGCACGGGCTAGGAGGATGACGAGCGGGTTGGGTCTCACCGTCAAGATACTGGAGCGCGCCGACATGAAGAGGCTCGGCATGGGGGCGTTGTTGGGGGTGGCTCAGGGCAGCCAGGAGCCCCCGAAGCTCATTGAAGTAAGCTATAAGGGGAGGAAAGGGAAAGGGGCCGGTCCACGCCTTGGTCTGGTAGGCAAAGGGCTTACGTTCGACTCCGGAGGAATCTCCATCAAGCCGAGCGAGGGGATGGAGGCGATGAAGGGTGATATGGCCGGCGGAGCGGTGGTCCTCGCAGCGATCAAAGGGATTGCGGAGCTGAAGCTGCCGGTAGATGTGACGGCGATCGTACCCGCGACCGAGAATCTACCGAGCGGGACGGCCCAGCGCCCGGGCGACATCGTCACAGCCATGAACGGAAAGACGATTGAGGTTATCAATACCGACGCCGAAGGACGACTGATCCTGGCCGATGCCCTCTGTTACGCATGCGACAAGGGACTCACGCATCTTGTCGACGTCGCGACATTGACGGGCGCGTGCGTGATCGCGCTCGGCTCGGTCCGGACGGGCGCCTTTACGAATAATCCGGAGCTGATGGGGCAGGTGAAGCAGGCCAGCGAGGCGGCCGGTGAGAAAATCTGGGAACTGCCTATGGATCACGAGTACGGCGAACAGATCAAGAGCGACTACGCCGATATGAAGAATATTGGAGGCAGGAAGGCCGGGCCGATCACAGGTGCGAAGCTCCTGGCCAACTTCGTCGAGAAAACTCCGTGGGTTCACCTGGATATCGCCGGGACCGCGCAAACTGAAAAGGAGTACGGATACCAGATAAAAGGGGCGACGGGGGCTATGGTCCGTACTCTGATCTATCTGGCGATGAGCTTCGATAGCTCGAAGAAGAAATGACGCGACTGTCCTAGACGGCGACGCATGTCACGGTTCGCATGACGCCTTTCAAGGTGCGAATTTTCGAGAGGACGACTGATCCGACCGTGCCGACATCAGTGGCCTCAACGCACGCGATGACGTCGTAGGGCCCGGTGACGGCATGCGCCGACTTTACTCCTTTGATCTTCTGTAACGCTTTTACGATGTTGGCCGTCTGATCCGACGCGCCTTCGATCAGGACATACGCCGTGGTTGTCATCGCGCATCCCTCCTTTTGGGTAACCGGCCGGCTGTGCGTCTCTGGTCATCCTTGTGCCCTGGTCAGTGACTGACGCGGGCGAATGAACGGTCTTGACTCGACGTATGTATACGATATATTTCAGTGATGCACAAGGAGAAAGACAGGGGGCTGACGGTACATAGATGGATCGATCAGGCAAGAGTCACCTTGTAATGTTGTCGAGCCCGACCCGTGAGGCGCCGGATCGCTCTATTGACGACACGATTCCCAGCTTCAACTTTTTTGTGGCCTCTCTTTCGAATTTTTTCTTTTTCACGAATCTTAATGCCTTCAGTCTGCTTCCCCTGTATATCAAGACGCTTGGGGGAACCGAATCGCAGATCGGTTGGATCATGGGTAGCTACAGTCTGACGGCCATTCTTGGACAGCCCGTAGCCGGGGTCCTTATTGACCGGTTCGGACGCAAACGATTCCTGCTGGTAGGATCGGCATTGGGGATGCTGGCCGCGATCGGCTTTGCGTTCTCGACCTACCTGGATGCGCGATTCGTACTCTTTCGTATCCTGCAGGGCATCGGGTACTCCACCTTCTATATCGCGAATCTGACGCTGGTGTCTGAAATGGTTCCGTCGAGCCGTCGCGGGGAGGCGGTGGGCCTTTTCGGGATCTCCGGACTTATTACGATCGCGCTCTCTCCGGCGATCGGAGAGCAGGTCATCCATCGAGCCGGATATCCAACGTTCTTTTTGGCTGCCGCTGTCGCGGCGGCGGCCTGTCTGCTGACAAGTCTGGCGTTCCGCAATCTCCCATCGACATCCCGAGGCACTATCTCGTCGGGCTTCGCTTTCCTGATTCCATCCGCGCGCATCCTGCCGCCGATTCTCCTCTCGATGGTATTCGGCTTGGCCTCCGGGGCGGTGTTCGTATTTTTGCCGACTTACGCGATGCAGACGGGGTTGTCGCGGATCGGCGGGTTCTACATTGCATACAGCGTAGCGGCCGTCGGTATCCGATTAACCTGCGGTAAGCTGTCTGATCAATGGGGACGTCAGCGCGTGATTCTTCCCGCCCTGCTGCTTATGGCATCCGGCACCCTGGGTCTTGTCTGGCTCATTTCTCCGGTTGGTCTGCTGTTAATCGGAACGCTGACCGGAATGGCGCACGGCTTGCTGTTCCCGGCCCTGAGCGCCTATACAATCGATCTGGCGGAGTCGGATGGGCGCGGACGCGCCTTGGGTGCTTTCAGCACCGCTATGTTGCTGGGTCATGCGCTTGCAGCGTTCACATTCGGGATTGTCGCGGAGCAGTTCGGCTACCGGGCGATCTATCTTCTGGCTTCGGCCATTGCGATGACCACCTTCTGTGTATTATTGTGTGTCCGAAACAGGGCTCAGATAGTGCGATAGCCCGCGGTGTCGGAAGCGATAGATGAACGTGTTCATACTCGATATTCTCGATGTCCACGAGAGGCGGGCGCCACGGCGGGACGCTTCGGCAAGAGGGTGGACGGACAGATGTGAGGAAGTGAAAGGGAGGGCATATGGGTTGGTTCAGCGCATTATGTGAGGGCGGCGGGAAATCCGGTAAAAGGCTCATCGAGGCCTCTAAATCAGGAACTGCGGAAACGGTCACGCGCCTGTTGACTGAAGGCGTTGATGCAAATGCGGGTGATCAACATGGCTGGACGGCACTGATGTATGCGTCCTGGCATGGACGTTCCGGAATAGTGGAGCTGCTGCTCAAGCACGGCGTCGACGTACACGCAAAGGATCATAATGGCTGGACAGCCCTGATGCGTGCAGCGTGGAAAGGGTACGCCGGGATTGTAGAGCTGCTGCTCAAGCACGGCGCCGACGTACACGCAAAGGATCATAATGGCTGGACAGCCCTGATGCATGCCTCTTGGAGAGGGCATTCCGGGGCGGTAGAGCTGCTGCTTAAGCACGGCGCCGACGTACAGGTCAGAGATAAAGACGGCTGGACGTCGCTGATGCATGCGTCCGGTCATGGGCGCTCCAGGGCGGTAGAGCTGCTGCTTAAGCACGGCGCCGACGTACAGGTCAGAGATAAAGACGGCTGGACGGCGCTGATGCGTGCATCCTGGAACGGACATGCCGGGGTGGTCGCGATGCTGCTGAAGCATGACGCAGATCCGAACGTGAAGGATCAGAGCGGCTGGACGGCGCTGATGCGTGCGTCCTGGCGAGGACATTCCGGGGTGGTCGCGATGCTGCTGAAGCATGACGCAGATCCGAACGTGAAGGATCAGAAGGATGGGACGGCCCTGACACACGCGTCCGAGAGAGGGCGTTTTAGAATTGTCGCGCTCCTGCTTCAGTACGGCGCCGATATGCACGTGAAGGATTATAAACGTCAGACGGCCCTGATGTACGCGTCTTTGCATGGGCATTCGAGAGTTGCAGAGCTGCTGCAGAGACACGCCGCGTCCTGAGAGCACGGCGCCGGATTTCACACATTGGAAATGTCTTGCTAAGCTGTATACTTGATTTGTATGGACCCTTTTGTAGGGTCTCGGAGTATGGGGGCGGCCGTCTCGAATCCGGCGTCCTGATCGGGGATCGACCGCAGCCGTGTGCGGGATGGGATAGATGGGCTAGATGTGATAGGAGGGGGGTATGGGTTTCTTTAGCGCATTATTTGAAAGTGATGAGAAGCCTGTTGATAAGCTTATTGAGGCGTCCAAATCCGGAGATATTGAAAAGGTGAAAAGGCTGCTGGCTGAAGGCGCTGACGTGCATGTGATTGATAAAGATGGCGTGACCGCTCTGATGCACGCGTCTGAGAATGGGCATACTGAGGTTATGGAGCTACTGCTCAACAAAGGCGCTGATGTGAACGCCAGAGATAAACTTGGCTGGACGGCCTTGATGCAAGCGGCCTGGCATGGACAAGCCAAGGTGGCAGAGCTGCTGCTCAATCAGGGCGCCGATGTCAATGCGCAGGCCGTGAGTGGCGCGACCGCCTTGATACGCGCGTCCGAGAAAGGACATGCCGGGGTTGTCGGACTGCTGCTCATTCGAGGTGTTGATGTGGACGCAAAGGCGGGAGACGGCGCGACCGCCCTGATACGCGCGGCCTGGCATGGACATGCCGGGGTTGTCGGACTCCTGCTCAATCACGGCGCTGATGTGGATGCGAGAGACAACAACCGTGCGACCGCCCTGATACGCGCGGCCTGGCATGGACATGCCAAGGTGGCGGAGCTGCTGCTCAATAAAGGCGCTGATGTGAGCGCGAAGGATAATATGAATGCGACGGCCTGGATGTATGCCTCCCAGAATAAACTTTCTAAGATTGCTGAACTGCTGGACAGACACGGCGCGCGCTAAGATGCAAAGAAGCGATCGGCGTTCGGCGATTAAGGGATAGGAGTATAGGCTGAAGACCGAAGGCTGAAGGATCCTCACAATCTTCCACCTTCAGCCTATTTACCTTCAGCCTTCAGTCTGGTACTGACCCCTGACAGCTTTGTTTTCGAAGGAAGAGGGAGGTTGTATGGGTTTCCTGAGCTCATTATTTGGGAGTGGTGGGAAGCGTGGTAAAAGGCTGATCGAGGCGTCCAAATCCGGAGAAACCGGAAAAGTTAAGAGCCTGTTGGCCGAAGGCGCCGATGTGAATGCGATAGATGGGGACGGCTGGACAGCCCTGATGCATGCATCGTGGGTCGGACATCTTACGGTTGTCGAAGCGCTGCTCGATCGTGGCGCTGATGTGAACGTGCAGGATAAGAATGGGGGGACGGCACTGATCCGGGCGGCCTGGAAAGAACACGCCCGTGTGGTGGAGAGGCTTCTCGCGAAAGGCGCTGAGGTTGACGTAAAGGATAAAGATAGCTTTAGCGCGCTGATGCGTGCGGCATGGAATGGCCGTTTCGGAGTGATAGAGATACTCCTCAATAACGGAGCAGTTGTGGATGCGAGGGACAAATTTGGTTGTACGGCCCTCATACGCGCGTCGTTGAATGGCCATACCAGGATTGCGGAACTCCTGCTCGATCGAGGCGCGGACCTGAACGCGCTGGATCAACATGGCGGGACGGCGCTGATACATGCCGCCGCGCAGGGCCATACCGGGGTTGCGGAGCTCCTGCTCGATCGAGGCGCGGACCTGAACGTACGGGATCAATACAGCAGGACGGCGCTGATACGGGCCGCCGCGCATGGCCATACCGGGGTTGCAGAACTCCTGATCAATCGAGGCGCGGACCTGAACGTACGGGATCAACATGGCGGGACGGCGCTGATACGGGCCGCCGCGCATGGCCATACCGGGGTTGCGGAACTCCTGCTCGATCGAGGCGCGGACCTGAACATGTGGGATGCCGATGGCGGGACGGCTTTGGAGCGCGCATCTTTGAATGGACACCTTAAGATGTTGGAACTGTTGAAGAAGTATGGGGCACAGTAAGATTAAAAAAAGTGATCAGCTATAGGCGGAAGAGGCTGAAGGCAGATAGACTGAAGGCGTTGAGTATTCTTCAGTCTTCAGCGTAACCCTTTGCTTTTGTGGCTGACGGCTGAGCGCTGATCGCTATGCTCTCAGAAAGGAGGGTATATGGGTTTATTTGGGTCACTATTTGAGGGTGGTGGAAAGCATGGCGCAAAGCTCATCGCGGCGTCTCAATCCGGAGAGACCGATAAAGTCAAGAGCCTGTTGGCTGACGGCGCCGATGTCAATGCGAAGGATCGCGAGGGCTGGACGGCTCTGATGCATGCGTCCTGGCATGGACATGCCGAGGCGGCAGCGGCACTGCTCGATCGTGGCGCTGACGTGGGGACGACGGATAACAATGGTGGGACCGCTCTGATACGCGCGTCCTGGCATGGGCATGTCGAGATTGCGGAGCGACTGATCGCGAAAGGCGCCGATGTCAACGTGAGCGACAAAGACAGCTTTACGTCCCTCATGTATGCGTCCGAGAATGGGCACGTGAAGGTCGTAGAGCTGCTGCTCACGCACGGCGCCGCTATCGACGCCAGGGCCGGTAATGGCCGGACGGTTCTGATGATGGCGTCTGCGGAAGGATATACTGAGGTGGTAGACCTGCTGATCAGTAAGGGCGCCGACGTCAATGTCTGGGACAAGACCGGCTGGACGGTCCTGATGTATGCATCCGGGAAGGGGCATACCGGGATTGCAGAGCGGCTGCTCGCGAAAGGCGCCGATCCGAATGCGAAGGATAGTAATAGTGTCACAGCCCTGATGCGTGCGGCTGTGAATGGGCGTTTCGGGGTCGCAGAACTGCTGCTCAAACACGGCGCCGATCTGAATGCGAAGGATAGTAATAGCGTCACAGCCCTGATGTATGCGGCCGGGAAAGGACATGCGAAGGTTGTAGAGTTACTGCTCACGCAAGGCGCGGACGTGAACGTCAAGGCGAATGATGGCGGGACGGCCCTGGAGTATGCGCATTGGCATGGGTATGATGACGTTACGGAGCTGCTTGAGAAACACGGGGCGCACTGAGTGGGAGTAAGGCTGAAGGGATTTAGGCTGAAGGAGGATAGGCTTCAAGGCGCTATTCCTAAAAGCCTAACAGCCTACAGCCTTAACACCTGAGTAGTTGCGAAAGGAGGCACTATGGGTTTCCTTAGCTCATTATTTGGGGATAGTGGGAAGCCTGTCGATAGGCTCATCGAGGCGTCGAAGTCCGGAGACATCGAAAAAGTCAAGCGCCTGCTGGCCGAAGGCGCCGATGTGAACGAGAGAGATGCGGATGGCTGGACGGCCCTGACACATGCGTCCTGGCATGGCCATGCCCCGGTTGTCGAGCTGCTGCTGAATAAAGGCGCCGATGTGCATGTGAGAGACAATAAAGGCTTTTTGGTTTTGATTCATGCGTCTTGGAGGGGGCATGTGGAGGTTGTCGAGCTGCTGCTGAATAAAGGCGCCGATGTGCATGTGAGGAATGAAGACGGCGGGATAGCCCTGATGCGTGCGTCCGAGAAAGGGCATACCCCGGTGGTCGAGTTACTGTTGAATAAAGGCGCCGATGTCAACATGAGGGATCAGAATGGTTGGACTTCCCTGATGCGAGCGTCCTGGTATGGGCATGCCCCGGTGGTCGAGCTACTGTTGAATAAAGGCGCCGATGTCAACGTGAGAGATCAGAATAGCGGAACGCCCCTGATGCATGCGTCCAAACATGGATATGCCCCAGTAGTCGAGCTGCTCCTGACTCAAAGCGCTGATGTGAATGCCAAGGCGGGTAGTGGCGTGACCGCCCTGATGTATGCATCTGAGTATGGATATGCCGGGATTGTCGAGCTGCTCCTGGCTCAAAGCGCTGATGTGAATGCCAAGGCGGATAATGGCGCGACCGCCCTGATGCTGGCGTCTGGGAACGGGCATACCGGGTGTGTGGAGCGGCTCCTGACTCAAGGCGCTGATGTGAAGGCGAAGGATTATAATCGTCGGACGGCCCTGATGTATGCCACGTCTAACGGGCATACTCAGGTAGCTGAGCTGTTGCAGAAGCACGATACACACTGAGTCGGAGTATAGGCTGAGGACTGTTAGCCTTCTAGGGGTCGCACCTTGAAGTCTATCCTCCTTCAGCCTAAATCCCTTCAGCCTATTTACCTTGAAAGGAGGCACTATGGGTCTTTTCGGACAATTATTTGGCGGGGGAGGTGACAAGCCTGCCGGCAACCTTATCGATGCAGCTAAATATGGAGAGGTAGAAAAAGTTAAGAGCCTGTTAGCTGAAGGCGCCGACGTGAACGCGAAGGATCTGGATGGGTGGACGGCCCTGATGCGCGCGGCCTGGCGTGGAGATATCGGGATTGCAGAGCTGCTGCTCAACAAGAGCGCCGACGTGAACGCGGGTGATAAACAGAACTGGACAGCCCTGATGCATGCGTCCGAGAATGGGCATCCGGAGATTGCAAAGCTGTTGCTCAGTAAGAACGCCGATGTGAATGTCAGGGCGACCAATGGCGCAACGACCCTGATCATCGCGTCTGCCAACGGGCATACCGAGATCGTCAAACTTCTGCTCGAGAAGGGGCCCGAAGTGAACGTGCAGGCGAATGATGGCGGGACGGCTCTGATGCGTTCGGCTGCGAACGGGCATACCGAGATCGTCACCCTGCTGCTCGATAAAGGTGCGGATGTCAACATCAGGGATCGAAAAGGCGAAACGCCGCTGATGCGTACGTCTGCGGAAGGGCAGTTGGGGCTCGTCACGATGCTGCTGGAGAAGGGGGCTGATGTGAACGCGCAGGCGATTAAAGGCGAGACCGCCCTGATGTATGCGGCGTGGTATGGGCGTATGGGGGTTGTCAAGCTGCTACTCAGTCACGGCGCTGATGTGTATCTTAAGGATAGCAACAAAGGTGAGAACGCCAGAGGATATGCGTACGGGAACGGACATGAGGACATCGCCCTGCTGCTGGAGAAGCACGCGGCGCAGTGAGACGACGCTGCAGAATGTCACATATAGCCCCCTCTATCGAGAGCCTGTTCCGGACTCAACCTGGGGGGTGAGCGTGGGTTTTCCCTTGAACTCAGCGTAATCTCTCTGATAAGTGTGTCAGCCATTTCTGCCACCATCTCCCGCTTGATGCCCTCTTCGGTTCTGGCGTCGTGAAATACCAGAGAGGGCCGAGCCGGGTGCGACGCACGCGGTCATGTCGCGCATCGCGCTCAAGGGGTTCCCGGAAAGACCGGGCAGGAGGAAACCGTGGTTGCACCTGGGCTGGATACGTTCCGGGTGGCCCGCTTCAAAGTCGCGCCTGAAGCGAGGGGCCGGCTCCGCCTTCTCGATCACACGGGTTCCGTCCTCTGCCTCTCGCACATCGGCCCGCGCGGTGACGGCGCGCGCCGGACGCGCCGGAGTGCGGGACATGTCTGAGGATCTTAGCCCGAAGTATCAGATCACCACCCCGGACGATGCCTACTGGCGCCAACAGATCAAGTGCCAGGACGCCTGCCCCGTACACACGGATGCCCGCGGCTACGTGAACGCGATCGCCGACGGCGATCCCGAGCGCGCGTACATCATTGCCCGCGAGCCGAATCCTTTCGCCTCGATTTGCGGCCGGGTGTGCGCCGCGCCCTGCGAAGCCGCCTGCCGCCGGGGCGATCTTGACGCGCCTATCGCCATCCGCGCCCTTAAGCGCTTCGTGACCGAGCGCTACGGCGTGGAGGCCCCGCTGCGGGCCGACCGGGCCCGCCCGTCGATCGAGGCGACGGGTCTCCACCTGGTGGAGGCAAGCCCGATCGTCCGGGAGATCCGAAACGTCGAGGACGCCACCGCCCTGCGGCGGGTCGGCCTGGCCGAGCACGCGGGGACGGGCAAGCGCGTGGCCGTGGTCGGCTCCGGCGTGGCGGGCCTGACCTGCGCGCACGACCTGGCCCTGCTCGGGTATCGGGTGACGGTCTTCGAGAAGCAGACGGTCCCTGGCGGGATGCTCATGCTCGGCGTCCCCGAGTACCGCCTCCCCCGGGACCTGGTGCGGGCAGAGATCCAGGCCATCCTCGACCTGGGCGTGGAGCTGAAGACGAACGCAGCCATCGGGCGGGACTTCGCGCTGGCCGACCTGCGGGCCCAGGGCTTTGAGGCAACGTTCCTGGCCATCGGGTGTCACAAGGCGCGTGGGCTCCCGATCGAGGGAACCGAACTGGACGGCGTCTTCCGGGCGGTGGAGTTCCTCCTCAATATCAACCTCGGCTTCAAGGTCGACCTGGGCCGGCGCGTGATCGTGGTGGGCGGCGGGGACGTGGCGATGGACGCGGCCCGCACTGCCGCCCGCGAGATGGCCGGGGTGGATCCCGTCGCGGCCATGCGCGAGGCCATGGACGTCGCCCGCGAGGCAGTCCGCGCGGGCGCCCGCGAGGTGCGGGTCGTCTGTCTCGAGTCCTGGGACGAGATGCCGGCCCAGCGCTTCGAGATCGAGGAGGCCCTGGCGGAGGGGCTCGCTATCTTCCCGCGCCTCGGACCGAAGCGCATTGTGGGTCAGGAGGGCAGGGCGGTCGGCCTGGAGACGATCCGCGTGAGCCGCGTCTTCGACGAGCAGCGACGCTTCAGCCCCCGGTTCGTGGAAGGGACGGAGCAGGTGATGGCCGCCGACTCGATCATCCTGGCTATCGGGCAGGCGCCGGACCTGGCGTTCCTCGGTCCAGAGGATGGCGTTGCGATCACCCCCCGCCAGACGATCCAGGTAGACTCGGCCACGCTGGCTACCACCGCGCCCGGGGTGTACGCCGGCGGCGATGTGGCGTTCGGCCCGCGCATTTTCATCGAGGGTGTCGCCAACGGGCACCGCGCAGCCCGCTCCATCCACGAATATCTGAGCGACCGGCGCTTTGCCCTCTCGACCAGGGCGGAGTGGGTCCGCCTCGATCACGACCGCCAGGTCCTGCAGGGAGAGGCCGGAACCGAGCCGGCCTTGCCGCGCGTGTATCCCGGCTATCGGGCGACGCCGCGCCGCGAGCCGCCTGGACTGCCCATCGACCGGCGCATCGGAATCGCCGAAGTGGAACTGAAGTACCCGGACACCCAGGCCCAGGCCCAGGCCCAGCGCTGCGTCCGGTGCGGGATCCACACGATCTTCGACGGCACAACGTGTATCCTGTGCGGCGGGTGCGTGGATGTCTGCCCCGAGTACTGCCTGCGTATGGTTCCCATCGACCAACTCGCCGGCGACGATGCCGTGACGTCCCTCGTTGAATCGCTCACCGGTTCCCCGCAATCCGCAACCCCCGTCGCGGCCTCAGCCGCCACCGCGATGCTCATGGATGCGACCCGCTGTATCCGCTGCGCCCTGTGCGCGATGCGGTGTCCCACGGGCGCCATCAGCATGGAGGCGTTTCGCTATGTCGAAACCTGGGTCCTCGCCTGAGTCGATCGACAACAGTCCGGACAAGGGACGGATCTCGCGCCGCGTCCTGCTGGGGACAGGCTGGTGCGGGTTCCTGCTCTCCATCGTGGGCCCCGCCCTGGCCAACATCCGCTTCCTCTTCCCCAACGTCGTGTACGAGGGCCCCACACTGCTCAAGGTAGGACGCCCGGAGGACTACGCGTCGGGAACGATCACGTTCCTGGATGAGCAACGGCTCTTCATCATGCGGGACCCCGAGGGGCTCCGGGCGCTGTCGGCCATCTGCACGCACCTGCGGTGCACCACCGGACCCTTTGTGCCGCCGACCGCCGAGTGGAAGGAGGCCCACTCGCGCTGCCCGTGCCATGGCAGCATCTTTGCTAAGGACGGCCGGGTCCTCCAGGGACCGGCCCCACGGCCCCTCGATTTCTATCGGGTCAGCCTCGCCCCGGATGGCCGCCTCGTGGTCGACACGGCTGCCGTCGTAGACAAGGGGGATGTCCTGAAGGTGTAGGCAAGAGGCCGAAGGCAAGTGCGAGGCCATCATCGCTTCGGCTGATCGCCGTCGGGAGACGGCTCCTGCCCGGACCACTGGAAGCCCAGGTGTGCTTGGGAGCCATGATGACAGACGGACGGACGAGCGGGATCATCAATCGCGTGACTGCGAGCCGGCTGTGGAAGTCGGTCTTTCGGCACGGCTATCCGGCCACGGATCTGGACCGGATGTCCGCCATGTTTACCAACTTCTTCCTCCACCTCCTCCCGGCCAAGGTCCATCCGAACAGCCTGCGCCTTACCTACACCTGGGCCCTGGGGATGGTCACCTTCTACCTCATGGTCATCCAGTTCGTGACCGGCTTCCTCCTGATGTTCTTTTACATCCCGGTCACGGACCTGGCCTACCACAACATGAAGGATCTCCAGTTCGCCGTCTCCTTCGGCCTCCTCCTCCGCAACATGCACCGCTGGGCGGCCCACGGAATGGTGGCGCTGGTGTTCCTCCACATGGGCCGCGTCTTCTACACAGCCTCGTATCGCCCGCCCCGCGAGTTCAACTGGACCATGGGCGTTCTCCTCTGGCTGGTGACGCTGTTCCTCAGTTTCACGGGGTACCTCCTCCCGTGGGATCAGCTTGCCTTCTGGGCCATCACGGTGGGTACGAGCATTGCCGGCTACCCGCCCTGGATCGGGGAGACCATCCGGACGCTGATGCTCGGCGGCCATCAGGTCGGGCAGGGCGCCCTGCTGCGCTTCTACGTGCTCCACGTTGCGATCCTTCCCGCGATGCTCTGCCTCCTGGTGGCGATCCACTTCTGGCGGGTGCGGAAAGACGGCGGCCTCTCTCGGCCGGAGGGCCCGTCGCCCAAGCGCACCGCCATCCCGGTCGCCGGGGGGCGGTTCGTTCCCGGGCCGCAGAAGACCTATACCCTGATGGAGGTTGTGCGCGGAACCTCGCCGATGGTGGGGGCGCAGAGGCCGGAGGACGAGGTTCCCGCCTGGCCCCACCTCCTCTTCCGGTTGGTCGTCCTCTTCCAGGTCGTGCTGGGTGTTGTCGTCCTCCTGGCCATCGTGTTTGACGCCCCCCTGGAAGAGCTGGCCAACCCCACGCACCCGCCGAACCCGGCCAAGGCGCCCTGGTACTTCCTGGGCCTGCAGGAGTTGGTGAGCTACTCGGCCCTGGTGGGGGGCGTGGTGATCCCCGGCCTCCTGGTCCTGGGTCTGATGGGTATCCCGTACATCGATCGCACGCGGGAGGGGGAGGGGATATGGTTCACGTCGGCCCTGGGGAAGCGGATCGCGGCATGGTCATTCGTGGGGACGATCCCGTACACCATGGGCCTCCTATTCCTGAACGCTCGCTTCGGCGTGCGGCAATTCGCCCCCGAGGCCCCGCAGGGGGTCGTGGACCTGCTCAACCCGGCCACGCTGCTCCTGGCTGCCATCGTTGCCTTCTCGGTCATCGTCGGCTGGCGCACCGGCTCGCGCCGGATGGCGGCCATCGCCCTCTTCTCGGCCTTTGTCTCGGCCTACGTGCTCCTGATGATCATCGGGACGTACTTTCGCGGTCCCAACTGGGACTGGGCGCTGCCATGGCGTTGAAAGCCGGGATTGGGGGTTGGGCGTTGGGGGTTAGCGGGAAGAGAGGCAGGGGATGAGTCGGCGATGGGTGTGGGCATTCGCTGTGTTGGGCGTCTTCAACGGGCTCCTCTTCCTGGTTGCCCTCTGGCGCGACTATGACCGGGAGTGGAAGCGCTACCAGACGGCCTTTTTCGCCCTCGAGGGCCGCAAGGCGCGGACGGCCCGGGAGGAAGAGGCCGTGAAGGCCCGCCGGCACGAGTTCATCCAGGTCGCCGTAGCGGGGACGGCCAGGGTGGACCGGTGCATGATGTGCCACCTCGGCATCGAGGATCAGCGGTTTGCCGACGCGCCGCAGCCGTTCCGGAGCCACCCGGAGATCCCGAGACATCCCTTCGAACGCTTCGGGTGTACCGTCTGCCACGGGGGGCAGGACATGGCCACGACGAAGGCCGATGCCCACGGGCGTGTCCCGTTCTGGGAGGAGCCGCTGCTGGAGGGGGAGTACCGCCAGGCTGCCTGCGGCGGCTGCCACCTCGGCGGCGACGTACCGGGCGCGCCGCTGCTGGCCCAGGGGCGGCAACTCTACCTCCAGCGGGGCTGCGTCGCGTGTCACCGGATCCGCGGCATGGGCGGGATGGTTGGGCCGGACCTGACGTTCGTGGGGAGCCGCAAGCACGATCCTGAATGGTACATACGACACTTCAAGGACCCGCAGGCCACGGTGCCCGGCTCGACCATGCCCCCCTTCAAACACCTGCCGGAGGCGGAGCTGAAGGCGTTGACGGTCTATATGCTGAGTCTGCGCGAGATGCCGTCGGCCCTCCTCCCGGCACCCCGAACGGCGGCAGCCTCAGGAACGCAATAACGCAGCGGCAAACGTCCGGCTCTGTGCGGCCGGCCCTCCGGAAGAACCCTGAAAGAAGGAGGGCGAACCACCCGTCGCCAGGATACGGGCGCCTCACCGTCCATCGTGCTTTCTGACTCCAGGAAGAGATGTGTGGCGATCCGTCATTGTGGTTCCCGTTTCCACAGCCGACTCCCAGGCGCGACGTGGACCGACCGCCGTACCGCTCCCGGCAGGAACAGGCGGCTTGAAGAAAGATAGCGTCGCGCTTTGCCACCAAGTCACGACACTTGATCGAAGCAAGTTGACCTCGCTCGCCGGGGTACTTCCACCTGAACTCCTCGCCAAGGTTGGTGACGGTTTAAGAATCGCGCAGGATCTGTCGTAGCCAATCCCAAGACGATCTCCGGTCATACAACGATGTGGGCGAGCCGCCCGAGGCAGCGCACCCGCCGACCTTCCTGTTCGAGCCGCCGCCAGAGTCGTCCCCCGACATAGCCGGTGGCACCCGTGACGAGAACGAGACCGTTCATGCTGATCCCGTGGACCTCAGAATGTCGTCCTCAGTATCTGTATGCAGGTGACCGCTCGTTGATGCTTAAGGAGGAATCTTACAGCCCGTCGGCCCAATCATGGAGGTAACCGGCCTGCGCGGCCTTTTGTGCGGGTCCGTTTGAGCACAGGGTTCGACCGCACGTGCAGGTGGCGCGATAGCTTACGCCGGAGAATGATTCTTGAGCCACTCGCGTAAAGCGGCATCAACGCGAGTTTGCCAACCCTCTCCACTTTCGCGGAAACGTTCCACCACTTCCCGCGATAACCGAATGGTGATGCGTTCTTTTGTTGGAGTTTTCTGAGGGCCACGCACACCCAGTTTCTTTCTGAGCGATGCCGGTAATACCTCAGCGGCCGGCTTGAATTTCGTCATATCTTCGGCGGTGAGTTCACGAACTTCGCCGTCTGCGCTAATCAGTGGCTTGCGGCTTGCCATATCGAATTACCTCTCTTGCGTTGGCCTTACGAAAGCTGATTACCCGGATGCCGGTTTCAGTTTCGGTGAAACATAGCACATGCAGCCTGCGATCCAGATAACAAAGCGCAATGTAACGGGTTTCGCCGTATGTCTTTCGAGTGTCTGGGAACACCAGCGCAGTATTGAAATCGACCTCCGCGGCTCGCTCGAACGAGAGTTGGCGCTCTTTGATGTTTCTCTCGTTCTTGATCGGATCGAAGTCGACTTTCATGTACTACATCGTATGCACAAATAAGTGGTACGTCAAGTGTTTTGTATGCACAGACACCTGCTGAGCTGGTGCATGAGCCCGATGAAGACGGCCGCCCATGCGCCGAAGGCCACGTAGACGAAGTAGTGGGGGATCATCATGAGGATCGGCAATTCCGTTACCTCTGCCAATCGGAATGTGCAGACCGTGTACATGCCCAAAGGGAAGACAGCCCCCCAGTACAACGGGTCGTATGCCAGCGGGAACCTCCGCATGACGTGTCTCCACACCCCCACCGTGACGAGCATCGGGATCCACCACGTCGCAGTCGCCCAAAAGAGCAGGGTCATCCCGTAGAGAAACGGCAGCATGCGTTGCAACAGGTCGAAATCCGGGGCTTTACCGATCAGCACCGTACCGGCCAGCGTCGAGATAGCCATCGCTCCCATGTTGATCCAGTAGGGGGGTGTGAGGTCGGCCGGTGAGAACGGAAAGAAGAGGTAACGGTAAAAGACCAGAGAGATGATCCAGATATAGAGCATGCCGCCGAACAGCCACATGACCAGCGCGAAGAACAGGGTCACCTCACGGTATAGTTCCGATTGCTGGGCGATCAGCCCGCCGAGAACGGCAATCGCCTGCGTCGCGACAACACTGAGGAGCCATCCGCCATTGATACCCTCCCTGAGAGAGGGTTTCGCCCGCTTTGTCACAAAGCCGGTAAACATCCCGTAGGTCAAACCCGCATACAGCACCACCGCCAGAAACCATAGCGCCACCGCTGCCTGCTGACTTTTGCCTGCCAGGAACAGTTGAGTGCCGAGTACACCACACGCGGCGACGGTAGTAAAAAAGCCCGGTCCGCGGCTGTGATTCAAGAGATCTGCGGTGAAACGCCGCGGGAATCGGATAATCCGCAGACCCGTCAACAGCCAGAGCACCGCGAAGGCGATCACGTTGAGCCAGAGCAGCGCTTCGGCGATCACCTCCATCCCCTGGAGGCGGGCTGCAATCGAGATGATGCCGGTCGCCATGACGAGTCCGAAGTAGGCGGGGTGCAGACCCCTGATACCCTTCCGGACCGCTGCCGGCCCCCCCAACGATGCTCCTGGCTTTCGCGTCACCTATTCCTCGGGCGTTCGTCATAGCCCCATAGCCACCCATGTATCATGGTTTCATGGGAATCCTGTCTTCCTATACCTTCCCCATGTGCCGGTTCCATATGACGACCTGCAGGGGGCGCCAGAGATACCGAAGTGGAAATGAGATGATGTGTACCAGCCTGGTGAACGGAAACAGGCCGATGATGCCGAACCCTAACAGCATATGGAGTTTCGCGATGAAGGGGAGGTCGACGACGTACTCGATCTTGGGCTGGAATGTGAAGAGCGAGCCGATCCACGGGACCGACGTGTCCATGTACCAGTCCGCGCCCCAGCGGTAGTTCAGCGCGACCCAGAATCCGAGAACGACTTGCGTGATGAGCAGAGGCAATAACACCCAATCCATCACGCTGGAGGTCGCGCGAACCCGCGGGTTCGTCAAACGCCGCCAGGTGAGCGTGAGAATTCCTATGATCGCAAATACGGCGAGGGCCAGGCCGATCACTTCCAGTGTCGTGAGGATATGGATATTGGACAGCAATCGCCTCCAGGGGCCGGGGAACAGAAAGGCAATCAGGTGGGCCAGTAAGATGATAATGATCCCGAAGTGCCAGGGGACGGAACCCCAGAACAGCCTCCGGTTCTCCAGGAACTGGGACGAGATGCTGGAAAACGAAAACCGGTCGCGATTGAACCGCCAGACAGTTCCCACCACCGCGTTGAAGAGCGCCAGGTAAGGAAACGCCGCAAACAGCACGAAGTTCAGCGAGTTCATGGGAACCCCCTACGCCTTTCCCCCCAATACCTGTTCCAATGCGCGCAGGACATGCGCATACGGGTGCGACAGCCGCTCCTCCTCGCCCTTTCGCACCTCTTCTTTCCGCATATCCTTTTCCTTCTCGTGCTCGGGAACGCCCTTGAGCTGCGTCCCGAGATCGCCCGTCAACGGTCCCGTCGCGAGCGGGCACGGACCACAGGACGGCCGATCAAATTCATGACCTTCCATCGATTGAGTACCGAAGGGAGGGTGGTCCGTGTGTGGCACGTCTTTCAACCCTTCAGTGATGACGCCCTGTCCGAAGGCTTCCGGATGCCACGACGCGGCAATCTCATCAGGTTGATAGAATTGACGCTGCTCGGCGCGAATGGCATCCTGGAGGGATCGTACTGTCGTGTGCTGCGCCGCGAGATCCTCTCCGCGGTCGGTCGTGGCGCTTTTGCCGAGCATGTTTTTGATCGACGGAACGATCCCCTCCAGAATCAGCCCTTCCCGGAACTCCTCATGGTCGCAATGCGGCAGGAACCGAAGAGCCACCGCCAGATGATCGGGCAGTTCCGGTCTGCAATCGTACTCATGTGCGCAGTAATGTTCGTTCAGCTTCACCAGAAAATGACTGCGCTTATACGTCTCGCCGAACAGGTGGTAGCCGATGTAGATCTTGAACAGGGGGTCGAGGTCGAAGGCGTCGGTATAGACCTGCCTCCAGTATGCCAGGTCGTGGGTGTTCACGAACGTGTCGAAGAAAGCCAGTTCGTTATCGGCCGCAGGGATCATGGATCGGATCTGTTGACGGGCGTCCCGCACGTACACAGGCAGATTCTCGTCGGGGTACTGCAGCAGTCGTCCGAGTTGATCCAACGCCTGGCACACGACGGTTGACCCGATGGAGATCATGGCTACCATCCCCGTGCCGGTTCTTTCTGACTGCCGGGAAAACGAGTGAACCCCGCCTCGCGTTTCTGTGTGAGAGGATCGCGGGTCGATTCGATAGACTGCTCACGTTTGAGCGGCGGCACAACGAACCGTTCCTCATACGTGGGCAGCGAGGTGAGTCGGAAAATAGCCTCGGCCTCCTCCGGTGTCATATCGGCATCGGCCAGGGCTCGCGCGACATCCGCGTCGTTGAGATCGACGACGGTTTGCCACCGCTTAAACATCCGCACTGTAATCAGCCGTTTCATCACGTCTTCGATCAACCGTTCGTTGCCCGCCGCAAACAGGCTTGCCAGATACTTGATGGGGACGCGGGCCTTCTCCAGGATCAGGTTGAACTGAGGCGCCATCCCCTCCGCGCCTGTCCCATCGATCTCGTAGGCCCCGGTCGCTTCCCGGATCGTCGCCTGAAGCGGCTGAAGCGGCGGCACGTAAAACAGCATCGGCAGCGTGCGAAACTCCGGATGGAGGGGTAGCGCGATCCTCCATTGCTTGAAGAATTTATAGACGGGAGAGTTTCTGGCAGCCTCGATCATATCGTCGCCGATGCCGTTGCGCTTGGCCGCCGCCACGACCTGTTCGTCGTGCGGATTAAGCACCATCTCCCGCTGAGCGTCAACCAGGCGATCATCGGGGACGCCGGCCGCCGATCGGATCTGATCCGCATCGTACAGCAGCACACCCAGATAGCGAATCCGGCCCACGCACGAATGAAAACAGGCGGGGGGCTGTCCGCTTTCCAGCCTGGGGTAACACAGAATGCACTTCTCGGACTTCCCGGTCTTCCAGTTGAAGTACGGTTTCTTGTAGGGGCAGCCCGAGATGCACATCCTCCAGGCGCGGCATTTGTCCTGGCCGATGAGCACGATCCCGTCCTCTCCCCGTTTATAAATGGCGCCGGCCGGACAGGCGGCCACGCATCCGGGATTTGCGCAGTGGTTGCAGATCCGGGGCAGATAGAAGAAGACCATCCGCTCGATTTCGTTCAGCGACGCTCGCTCCGCCTCAGTGAGGTTCTTCAGGTTGGGATCGTTCTTCGCGTAGACGGGGGAACCGCCTAGATCATCGTCCCAGTTGGGGCCGGCCTCGATCTCCATGTATTCGCCGGAGATCATCGATTTGGCCCGGACCGCGGGCTGATCGTCCCCCTCGGGCGCCGAAAACAGTTTCTCGTAATCGTAATCGAACGGCTCGTAATACTCGTCGACCGTAGGCAGGTAGGGATTGAAGAAGATGTTGGCCAGCGCACCGAGTCGGCCCTGTAATCGGAGTCTCAGCTCATCCCCATTCTGCTCGAATCCGCCTTTATACCGTTCCTGATCCTCCCAGCGGGTCGGGTAGCCGGTACCGGGTTTGGTCTCCACATTGTTCCACCACATGTATTCGGCCCCTTCCCGGTCGGTCCAGATGTTCTTGCAGGCCACGCTACACGTGTGGCACCCGATACATTTGTCCAGGTGGAAGACCATTGATACCTGCGCACGAGGATCCATCAGGTTACCCTCCGGAATCGCTCTTTAGCCACGAATGTCTTTGTCCCATTCATACAGATCTTTTCCCTCGACCAGGGCGCGCTCGCGGGCCTGCAGGATCCGAATCAATGCATCCTGCGGCAGGGTTTCAATCAGCAGTGTCAGACCTGCCGTGCAGGCCACCTGCATCAGCAACGCGTGGATCAGCATTCGACCCTGCTCAATCTGTTCTTCTCCGCCTGGAGACGTTGAGAGCAGTCCCTCCAGTCTGCGAACGTGCCGAATCACCAGATCGTGGGCTGCTGTCAGTTCACGAAGCTGTTCACTGCCGATGTGATGATCGAGCGCAGGCAGGACCGCATCCTCCTCATAGCGAAACGACGTCCCGCAAAATCTCTTGATCTGCAGGAGGAGCGACCGGGCCTGCTCACGATTGCCCTGCAGCATGGCGTCTTCCAGCTCCGTCAGGCAATCCCGCATCTTGCGGTAGCCATGCCAGAGGTGGACGAGCAGGGCGGCCAGGATCGCCTGACGATCCTTTGACTCTATGGTGCCGATGGGATTATCCATCGGGACTGACATCGGATTCAGCGTCTGCTCCATCTGCTCAACCCAGGCGTCTTGCATCAGCGCGTTAATCCCATTGTAGTTTGTCCATTTTGCGCACCAGACAGTAGGTGTTGCGCGTCATGATCCCGATCGGTCCTAGTGAGTTGAATCCGTACGACCACTGGCCGTATCCCCCGGCGAGCTGGACCGGGTTCACCCGCGTGCGGGTCAGGCTGTTGTGGCCACCGGCCCGCCGTCCGCGAAGCTGTGACTTCGGCACGTAGATCGTCCGTTCGACCGCGTGATAATACAGGCAGGTGCCGGACTGGACACGGGAGCTGACATTGGCCCGGGTGACCACCACGCCGTTGTCGTTGTAGACCTCTACCCAGTCGTTATCCTTGAGGCCCACGCGGGCGGCGTCTTTATCGTTGATCCAGATCGGATCCATGCCCCGCGACAAGGTGAGCATGCGGTGATTATCTTTGTAGGTGGAGTGGATGTTCCACTTGCCGTGGGGCGTAATGTAGTTCAGGAGCAGCGCGCGTTCATCCTGTCCGCTTTCGGTGATGTCATGGATCAGGACCGGGTCGAGTTTTGGCTTGTAGGTCGGCAGGTTCTCGCCGAAGTCGATGAAATAGGGGTGATCAAGATACAGATGCTGGCGGCCGGTCAGCGTGCGCCAGGGCACAAGCCGCTCCACCATCATCGTCCAGGCGGAGTAGGCGCGTCCGTCGTTGGTCATCCCGCTCCAGCAGGGAGAGATCAGCGTGCGCCTGGGCTGCCGTTTCAGATCGCCGAAGTTCAGCCGCAGGCTGCGGTGGCCTTCGGCCATGTCCGCAAGCTCCACCCCGACCAGTTCCCCTTTGGCCTTGAAGCCTTCGTAGCAGATTTCGCCGTTGGTTTCCGGCGACAGGTGCAGGATCAGGTTGGCGGCATCCAGCGCCGTTTCGAGCGAGGGGTACTTCTGCCCGCCCCATGAGACCGTCCGCTTGTGGCGGGGGTCCGGAGATCCTCCCTCTGGGTACTCCAGCAGTTCGTCGTAGAATTTCCCGATGGGAATGGGGCCCCAATTGTGGCCGGTCAGCCCGTCCTCGCGCACCTTCCGCCCGAACGAGATGAATTTCTGATAGAGCTTCGAGTAATCGCGTTCGACGATCTTCAGATGGGGAAAATTGCGACCGGGTTCGAGCGGATCGTTCTGACCCTTCCAGTCCACGACCTCCCGCTGAGCCATCTCGTCCGGGCAATTGGCGCTGAGCGGGGCGGCGACCAGGTCCTTCACGGGACCGTCAAATGCATACCCGGCCATCTCCGAGACTCGCTTGGCCAACGCCTTGAAGATGTCGAAATCACTCCTGGCCTCCCAGGGCGGATCGACGGCCTTCCCGAGGTTGTGAATGAACGAGTGCAGGTCGGTCGTGTTCAGGTCGTCTTTCTCGTACCAGAAGGCGGTGGGAAGGACGATGTCGGAATAGACGGCCGAGGTATCCATGCGGAAGTTGATGTCCACCACCAGGTCCATCTTGCCTTCCGGGGCCTTCCCTGTCGCCTTGACGTCCTTGGCGGTTCCATTCACCCGTTCCTGGGCGATCAGGTTGTGATGGGTGCCCAGGTAGTGGCGCAGAAAGAACTCGTGACCCTTGGCGCTGGATTGAATGGCGTTTCCACGCCAGATCAGCCAGACCCTCGGCCAGTTCTCCGGAGCATCCGGGTTCTCGACGGAGAGTTCGAGCGTGCCCGTCCTGATCGCGTCGAGTACGTATTGCACGATCTCCTCCGCACTCTTTGCGCCGGCCTGCTCCGCCTCACGAATGACCTCGATCGGATTCCTGTTGAACTGCGGGTAAAACGGCATCCAGCCAAGGCGAACGGAGCGGGCCACATGATCTGCGGCATGCCCCTTTGCCCACTTGACGTCATTCGGCAGCGGGGCGTATTCCGTAAACTCCCCCTCGTACCGCCACTGATCGCTCATAATGTAATGCCACAAGGGGGTCTGCTGGAGGCGCGGGGGTTTCAACCAGTCGTTCGCGAAGGCGACAGGTTTCCATGCTGCGGCCAGTGTCAGTTTCTCCTGTCCGACGTAATGGTTGAGTCCCCCGCCGTTCACGCCGCAGCAGCCGCACAGGATCAGCGCGGTGGACGGCCCACGGTAGACAAGGTTGTTGTTGTACCAGTGGTTGGCGCTGGCGCCGATGATCACCATCGATTTGCCGCGGGTCTTCTCGGCGTTGCCGGCGAACTCTCGGGCGAAGCGGATGATCGTCTCTCGCCCGATCCCGGTGATGGGCTCCTGCCAGGCGGGCGTGTAAGGCACGGTGTCGTCGTAACTCGTGGGGTAATCGCCGGGGAGCCCGCGCGAGACGCCATAATGCGCGAACAGCAGGTCGTAGACGGTGGCCACCGGCATCGGGCCGTCCTTTGTGGGCACATGGCGCACGGGCACCCCGCGCAACAGATACCGCTTCCCGGCAAAATCGTAGATCTTGACCTGCATCACCTCATCGCACTGATTGAGGAAACTGAGCTGCGGGTCGATCCGGGAGTCGTCGAGCGAATCCTCCAGCTTGAGGTTCCATCTGCCTTTCCTGCTGCCCCAGTGGTGACCGACAGCGCCCTTCGGACTGCGCAACTCGCCCGAAAGGCTGTCCTGAATAAGAAATTTCCAGGCATTGTGTTCTTCGCCGCTGTAACGCTCGATTTCCCCCGCAGTCAGCAGGCGGCCGGGTTTGACGCTTCCATCCGATGCCGTGTCCAGCTTGACGAGAAACGGACCGTCTGAATAGCGCGTCAGGTAATCGATGAAGTAGTCGATCGTCCGGTCGGCGTGAAACTCTTTGAGGATCACGTGGTTGACAGCCATCCACATGGCGTTGTCCTCGCCGGCCTTCACAGGGATCCACCAGTCGGAGTATTTCGCGACCTGGTTGAAGTCCGGGGCCACCACGACGAACTTGGCCCCTTCGTAGCGGCCCTCGGAGATAAAATGGACATCGGGCGTGCGGGTCATGTTCAGGTTGGCCCCCACCGACACGATGAACTTCGAGTTGTACCAATCCGCGCTTTCGCAGACGTCGGTTTGATCGCCCCAGGTCTCCGGGAACTGGTTGGGCAGATCCGCGTACCAGTCGTAAAAGCTCATGCTGGCGCCGCCGAAGAGCTGGGTGAATCGTGAACCGGCGGCATACGACAGATACGACATGGCAGGAATGGGCGAGAAGCTGAACAGCCGGTCCGGTCCGTATTTCTTCGCGGTATACAGGCAGGCGGCCGCCACGATCTCCAACGCCTCGTCCCACGACGCACGCCGGAATCCGCCCTTGCCGCGCGCCCGTTGATACCGTTTGCGTTTGGATTCGTCTTCGACGATAGACCGCCAGGCTTCAACCGGATTCTCATGCTGCTGCTTCGCCTCCCTCCAGAAATCGAGCAGCGGGCCGCGGATATACGGGTATTTCACCCGGATGGGACTGTACACATACCAGGAGGCGGAGATACCGCGCTGACATCCGCGAGGTTCGTACGGGGGCAGCTTGTCCTCGAGCATGGGGTAGTCGGTCTGCTGCATCTCCCATACGATAATCCCATCCTTGACGTACACCTCCCAGGAACATCCGCCGGTGCAGTTGACACCGTGGGTGCTGCGCACGATCCGGTCGTACTGCCAACGGTTCCGGTAGAAATCCTCCCACTCGCGGCGCTCGGGCTTGAACAGGTCCTGGATCCAACCCATCAGGACACCCCTCCTTGATTGCTGTAGGACCGTTCATACATGGTTCGGCGCACATCCCGACCCCGATTCCTCCATATTCCCTGAATCATCAACAGGAAGACCACGGCCCCGACGGACCCGATGCCGGCAAGCTGATAGATCTGGTTGGTGGCCCGACCGATGCCCGTAGTGAAGAAGGCCAACAGGTGACGCTTTTCCTCATCCGTCAGCGTTTTCTTGGTGTAGATCGGTTTCATGGGCGCCACGTGCTCTGTCCACGTGATCATCCCATCACCGAATTTGTGATAGGCGCCCGTCAGGTCCGGTCCCAGGACCCCGCCTCCGAGCGCCCCTATGCCGCTGACGGAGTGGCACGCCCGGCACGAAGCCCCGCCGCCGGCGAGTCTCTCGGCGCCGGTAAACAGGCTCTTCCCCTTGTCCGGGTCCCCCCTCATCAGCCCTGGTATCTCAGGAGGGGTCCATGTATTCGCCTGTTCGCGCTGCTCCGGCGTGGAGAGGGACAGCACATAGTGAACCAGATCCCATGCGTCCTTACCGACCGCCCAGTCGCTCATCGGCATCGGTGTGCCGGGCATGCCCGCGAGTATCCTCCGATAGAGTGTCTCCGGGTCCGGGTTCCCCTTAAAGACCCCCTCGGTCAGGTCGCGCGGATGCGTGGGCACACCGTCTTCATCCAACTGCTCCTGTACGCCATCCCCTTTGCCGGTTGGCCCGTGGCAGGAGGCGCAGCCGTCGGCGTACAGCTCCTTCGCACGCTTGGCGGCGGCGGGATCGTACGGGGGCTCCAGCGGAACAGCGATGACCCCTTCTCCGGTGCCGGCGCCAGAGGCGGGCGCTTGCTGCGACTTGACGGTGATCGGCGTTTCGGCGAACGACTTGACATACTGGACCAGGGCCCAGCGCTGTTGTTCCGGCAGGTGTTTCCACGAGGGCATCGCGGTTCCGGGTAGCCCGCGTGTAATCGCGTTGAACAGGTCCTCATCGGTAGGCAGGCGTTCCCACGTGGAGACCATGCGGTATTTCGCGGTGACGAAGTTGCGCGGTTTGATCTTCAGCAGGTCGGCGGCTATACCTTTGCCGCGGCCGTCCGCTCCGTGGCAGGCGGCGCACTCTGCCGTATAGATGGCCTTCCCTGTTGCAAGGAGTGTCGGCGAGGGCGGAGGAGTGATGGCGGCTGCTGCGGTCAGAGAGAAGAGGGTAGCCAGCGCCGCGAGCGAAAGGCTTACCTGTATCCCGATAAGAATCCGGTATCGTGGACCCACCATCCCCGTAGCCCCACTGCCTGTTTCATCCGGTTACGGTTCCTGCTCGATGGTAGTGGTACTAAAACAACAATTGGATTCTGTGTTGTGTTAGGTAGGCAGGCCGAGCTGAGTCGGCTAAGTGTGAAACGATATTGGTGTAGCGATACAGGTTTGTCAAGAGGTTTTTAGGCCTATTGAGGGCCTATTATCAAGCCTTCGCAAGGTTTTTGCACACGTGTCGTCCGGAGTGTTTCACAATGATTCATCATTGCCAGAACCCTGTTTCATTTCTGTACAAACTGGAATACCCCATGCGCTACTGGCGCACCCATGCGCATGAAAGTCTGCCATGGCTTATCCCCGTTCCCCTCGCCCCCATTTGGGGGAGGGTGGAGGCGAGCAATACTGGAATCTCGCGCCTTGCCGCCGATCTGGAAGGACGTCGGGCAACCTGTGCGGCCAAGGAGGCGGCCGCCGGAGAAGCCGAGAAGCAGCATGGTGAAAAGCGGGACGATTTCAACAAGCTGATCGGCGAACGGGGCGAGGTGATAGGAGGACGCCCCATAACAGAGGTTCGGACTGAATATCGCGTGCGCTGGGAGGTCGCCGACAAAGTGTGGAATGAGGCGGAAACGGCGAGATCCGAGGCAGAGAAGGCCGCAGCGGCATCCAATGTCATCTCCGCCCGGAATACCGTCAATTCGACACGCGCCGCACGCGATTCTGCCGAACGTGTGCTTGCAGAGAGGCTTCAGGCCTGCGAAATCAGTAGGGAGCAAGCCGAAGCGGCGATCGCTAAGGGTGAGAGTTGGGTGGCAGTGGAGCAAGCACGCCTGGATACCCTTCGAGAGACCGTCGCGGCCGCGAGGGCGACACTGTCCGAACGACAACAGGCGGTTGCGGTACACGAGGCGAACGACCGACCGGACCGGATTCTCGAGGAGATCGTCGCGGCATTGACGAATATTGAGGCACGTCGTTCGAAAGCGTCTGAAGAATGTGTCTCAGCACGTGCCGTCCTCCGTAACGACGATCAGGTGCGAGCCCGGATGGCCGAAATTCAGGCGGCCCTCGGCGAACGGCGCGAGGCGGCGCGCGTCTGGAGTCAGTTGGACGACCTCATCGGCTCCGCTGACGGGTCCAAGTTTCGGCGGTTTGCTCAATCGCTGACGTTCAATTATCTGATCCGCTTGGCGAACCGGCATCTTGCGGACCTGAATCCGCGTTACGAATTGCAACGTGTGCCGAGTGGTGACCTGGTGTTGCAGGTGATCGACCGAGACATGGCGGACGAGGTACGCGGCGTTCACAGCCTCTCCCTCGCGCTCGGTCTCGCGAGTATGGCGTCCAGCCGAGGGATCAAGGTTGAGAGCCTGTTCATCGACGAGGGCTTCGGCTCGCTCGACAGCAACAGTCTGGCAATGGCCGTGTCTGTGCTCGAGCAACTTCAAGCGACCGGCCGACGAGTCGGCGTCATCAGTCATGTCGATGAACTGAAAGAACGCATCGCAGTAAAAAAAGAAGTCACCCCAGTCGGTCGAGGCCGTAGCACCGTCCAGGTCGTCACTGCCTGATGTTACGGTCAGGTGAAAATAGCCGGGGGTCAGTGGCCGGGATGACCGGCTACAGGGCGACCGAGACTGGCTACCGATTGTTAGGGTGATAGGCCGCCAAAGCTGGCAGTGTTTGTCGACCACAATCGTCTTGACCGATTAGGCTAAGTATGGGAGATTACAGCTAAAATCGTTGCCGAGAAGCGGAGTCGATTGAGGAGACAGACCGCCAGCCCTTGTCGGCCTCAAGAGCGGCTCACTTATAGTTAGCCGTCAACAACAGAAGAACCAAGCATGGTGATACCTGATTACCAGTCAATCATGCTTCCCTTGCTCCGTTTCGCTGCCGACGGATCTGTTACCTTTTCTTGGTCGTCACCTATCTTCGGTCACCTTTCTTTCGAGGGAGACAGAATAATGAGAAACGTCGTTCGAGCACTTGTCCTGCTGCTGGTCGCGCCGCTCCTCGCCGGCGCCGAGACGGATCAGTCGTTGACCGTGCTGCCGATGCGGAGCATGGAGCAACCCCTGGCGGCTCTGCCTCTCATTCCCCGCGCCATCACTCTGGAGCTTCCCGGCGCCACCATCCCCGTGAACCTGCAGGGCCGTGGACCGTTGCAGCTCGGCGCGTGGTTTGCTCGCGCGGATAATCCGTCGATCGAGATGGGCGGCGTGATACTCAATCTGTGCGTCTGGTGGGAGATCCACCCGAAAAATGGGTACCCGAATGCCTCCGTGTACCAGTTTCGTCCAGCGAAGCTCGCAACGGACCTGCAGTGGCGGGACTACATCCTGCAGCTCGACATTCCGTCGATGGTCTGGGGCGGGACGGGAAGCGTCCATATCGTGCCCAAGGCCTATTTCGGCAACCTGCCGCCGAACAGCGAAAAATACGCCATCCAGCCGTCGGCCACGGTCGCGGTCGGACCGGAAGGAATGAAAGGCGATATCCCCGCTCCGGATACGGCGACCATCCGGTTTCCCATGGTGGTGCTCGAATACCACAAGAGCACCGGCAAGGTTCAGTTGCGCGCCGGCAATCTCATCCTGGCCGAGGACCGGGGCGGCTACTGGTACAAGGACCAGCCGGGTAAATTCCAGATGGGGCCCTTCCGGGTGGACGTGAACGCGAAAACCGTGGACTACGGGGCCGCGGGGAAGTGGTATCCGGTCAAGCTCAAAGTGATCGTCGAGCCGGACATCCCGGGCCAGGCGATCCTCCACCCCCGCACGCTGGTAAGAACGAAGTACTGGCAGTAGCCGCAGCGGCGGGGCGCCGCGGGAGTCGCGCTCGGTGCTCCCTAAAAGGGGGACCAATAATGAGGACGCTACCCACTTTTCCGAAAGGTGACAGATTTATTGTTCCAATCCCGCGATCCGTGAAAAATAAATCTGTCACCTTTCTTTGGGGCGACCCGCTTCGGCGCGGCCTGCGGGCACGCGCGCGTCACTCGCAGTTTTCGCGCGTCGTGAATGAAGGCCGCAAGCGATAGCGCCAACCCAACCGCAACCGACACGAACGCCACCCAATGCATGACCGAATCCAGACCGAGGCTGACACCGGCTCCGGTCAATAGTATCAGTTCGACGCCACCGGCTTACCCGGAACGGATGGCGGAATACTGCCAATTGACCGGTCGCCCCTTCCGTCATTTTTGATTCTGTTGCTAGTTATGCTTTGCAGGGCTAGCCCATCTTCCGCAGTTCGAGCATGGCACACCAACAACATCACACAGTTATAACTCAGATCAGGCCGTTTTCTGCACTACATCGTCAACGACCTTGGGCCGGTTGGGCAGCAAAATATTCATCCACTGGAGCAGCACCCTCAGAGCTTGTGAAGGGGTGGAGACCACTCGCAGCCTGAGGGTTTTGTCGTTCGCTGGCAGCAGGATATCCAAGGATCGCACCTCCCGCATCTCCTCCAGGAGCTGTCTCGGCGCAGCGCCGAGTCCTGGAGCCTTCATCCACTGCTGCAGGCTTCGCCACATGGCCAGGGCCAGAAAACAGACCAGGATATGGGCCCGGGTCCGGTCCTGTCGCTGATGGTAGATCGGCCGCATGCCGAGATCCGACTTTTCGATCCGGAAGACGTCTTCCACTTCGGTCAAGCGGTTTCCGTGACTGTCACGGTGAAGAGCGAGGCGGCCCGGCTGTTTCTCTCCAGCAGCCGTCGGATCCGACGTTCGGCCTTCTGCCGATCCCGGAGTCGGCCCTGCTCGGCCTGGGCTTTCAGGGTGTGCAGTTCGGCCTCCAGACGGGCCAGAAATCGGTCGAGGATGGCCGCCTCCTTGGCCTTCCGACCGTCGGACCGGCACAGCACAAAGATGTCCGCTCCGCCGTCAGGTGACGCGCACGTTTTGACCTCGACGCCGGGCTGCACCTCCGCCCAGTCGTGGGCCAGCAGTTCGTGGTCAAACTTTCTGAGCATCGACTTCGGAGTGCCGACGAGATAACGTGCGCCACGCTGCCGCAGACACGCCAGGTTCTCTTCGCTGACCATCCCCCGGTCCATGACCCAGATGCGCTCGGTCTGACCGTACTTATGCTCCATGGTCAGTGCCATGTCTTTGGTCGTGGTGACATCGGGACGATTGCCGTCGAAGACACTTCAAAGGCCAGAGGCAAGCCATCCCGGCTCGTCACCAGGCCGATACAGACCTGGGGGCAATCCGGGCGACTGTCGCGGCTGTAGCCCCTCCTGGCCTGCGGATTACCGCGCGCCAGACCTTCCCAGTAGGCGGAGGTGATATCGTAAAACAGAAAGTCGAAGGTGGCCCCAAAGAGTGTGCCGTAGCGCTCCTGCAGGTGTTGGCACAGGGCGTCTTTATATGGCAACAGGAGACATCCAGGGCGCGGTAGAGGCGATCGTCGTTGACCCTGTCCGTGGGCACGCCCAGCAGATCCTCACACGCGGTCTTGGCATACCAGGAGTCGGCGATCTGCAGTTCCGACGATGGGGCGCAGAATCAGGCAATGGTGAGGAGGCAGGCCATGACGGACCACGGGATCGCTTCCCTGCCTTCGGCCATCTGGGCGTGACACCAGGTGGCCAAGCCGAGCCGGTGCCACAGGAGCAGCGCCAGATACACATCGCCGAAGTGTCGCAGCCGCTCGACGCTGACACGCGTAAGATCGATAGTCGCCCATGCCGGCGGCTCTGCTACCTGTTCAAAGAGACTGCGGTGGGGGCTTCCCTGTAAGCAGGCGGCCGATGGCGTCCCGGCCGATCCGCTCCTCTCGGTCCAGTCCCGGCAGTTCCCCGATCGTGGCGACGATGCGCTGGCGAGGGCCTCGTGCCGTGCGAACGGATTCCATCAGCGACCAGTAGCCGTACGTTTCGCCGTCCACGTGCTTGTCATGTCGCCGCAGGTACATAACCGACGTTATGCCCGATCTCTGCGCCCACTGCAAAAGGCTTTTCTGCACTACACGTGGTGTTCGGCATCCGGCGCTTCCGGATCCCGGAGTGACGCGGTCCGGCTGATCGATTGACTATCTTTTCGGTGCAGATCGAGCCGTTGCTGCGGAAGATGGGTTAAACGTCGACTCACCATTCCGTCCGCACGGGATACTGCGTGATGGCTGGATCGGGCGTCAGAATGGTCAGGCCGTGGGCGATGGCCTGGCAGATGAGCATCCGGTCGAAGGGGTCTTTGTGGTAATCGGGCAGCCTGGCAAGCTGCAGTACGGCAGCTTCCTCGAGCGACAGCGATCTGATTTCGTGGAGTGTGCGCTGTCTTGAGATGAATTGTCGGGGTGGCTCCGGTAACGGCAGACGGCCCAGGCGGTGCTTGATGACGATCTCCCAGGCGGACACAGCGCTCAGGTAGACCTCGTTGTCCGGGTCCGAAAAGAACTGACGCGCACTGGACGACAGATCGGGGCTATCGGCGATCAGCCACACGAACGTGCAGGTGTCGAGCAGCAGGTTCACGCCTCACGGCCCTCAAAGGCAGCGATCAGCTCTTCCGGTAGCGGTTCGAAAAATGTCTTGGGAACCTGGAAAACCTTTTTCGCAAGTCCGATCGGGCGCGGCTTTTTGGGAAGCGTCGGCAGCGGGCGAATCTCAGCGATCGGGGTATTGCGTTTGCACAGCAGGATCGTCTCGCCCTCTTCAAGCTTTACCAGATACTCCGAGAGGTGAGTTTTGGCCTCGTGAATATTGATCTTGATCATGGTTATATATTAAATCATCTAGTAAACCTTGTCAAGGATGGCTTTAGTGAGATCGGTCCTTCTCACGAGGACGTCGTAATCGGCATAGGCAGTGCAGAACGGTTCGTGCCTCATCCGGTAATATTCCTTGACACTTATTTGATAAACTGGGTATGTTTATGACCGGCCTAGGAATTTACCGGAAACAATAACTGTTTCGATGACCGCCTCCACACGCTGCAGCAGGACCATCTCGGTCTGATCACTGAAGCCTATTGCTCTCTCTATCCGGAGAAAAAAAACACCGAAAAGGTCTGCTGCTTTTTCGACGAGATTCAGGCCGTTCCCGGATGGGAGCGCTTCGTCGACCGCGTGATGCGCACGGAACAATGCGAGGTCTATCTCACGGGCTCGTCGGCCAAGATGCTCTCGAAGGAGATTGCCACGCAGATGCGCGGGCGGGCGCTCTCATGGGAGCTGTTTCCGTTCTCGTTCAGGGAATTCCTGGACTACAAAGCCATCGAGAGTGAGGGCGCGCTGTTGACGAAGAAGCGGTTCCTCGTTTAGAAGGCGTTCGAGGCGTACGGGAGACCGGTGGCTTCCCCGAGGTCGTCGGCCTTGGCCGGAACCTTCGGATCAAGACGCACCAGGAATACTTTCATACTATAGTGAAGCGATGACTGAACTCAAGCTCACAGCAGTAACCATCGTGACCCGGAGCGGGCGTGAGCGAATCGAGGTGGACGGTGGAACCATCGAGGTCGTTCCGGCATGGCGATTCCTCCTCGACCTACCGGAATCAACAATCTAACCAGAGGCTGAAAACGATTATCGGTGGAGCTTGCCCCTCGACTCTGACCAGGGGCAGATGTACCGATCGGTTTTTGCTTGAACTGGGTTTGGATTCTTTGATAGTGTCTCGGCTACCTCAGCGCCATCGCTTGCTTGTCGCTCTATCCGATTCGGTCACCGCAAGATACCGGGGAGGCCGAGCAGGAGGATCTCGGCAAGTTGGTCCATCCGGCGGGTTGATGAACAAGATGCGGAAGACACCC
This sequence comes from Candidatus Methylomirabilis oxygeniifera, assembly GCA_000091165.1. Classification (NCBI taxonomy): domain Bacteria; phylum Methylomirabilota (SeqCode); class Methylomirabilia (SeqCode); order Methylomirabilales (SeqCode); family Methylomirabilaceae (SeqCode); genus Methylomirabilis (SeqCode); species Methylomirabilis oxygeniifera (SeqCode). Next base: position 671,565 of record FP565575.1, read on the forward strand.
CAACGGGAGATTGAGCGGGCTGAGGCGCATCGGAGAGTGTATATGCAGAGGAGCGTCACGCGATAACCCCCCGGCCTAAAGGCGGGGACTTATAGGAGCCGTCATTTATGATCAGCAGGGTGTCTGTGTTCATTGGTCTGGTGCTGGGTGTGGTCTTCATTGCGGGGTGCGAGAAACGCGAGATGCATGTCAAAACCGTTAATGTCAGCGCATCAACCATTTACTGCCGCTTCGATCCATCCTGTGCGGTAAACAGTAACGACAGCACTACGACGCCTATTCCGATGCAGGCTGGGGGGACCGCGTTGCTCCACTCCCGCACCTTCGCGGGCAAACCCGGGACGCCGGCGAGCGGTCTGTACGGCTACGAGTATCGGCTGGATCTCGAAAAGGCCAGCGAGACGATGGTGGAGGTCGAAGGTGTTGCGACGAAGCGCGTGCCTTGTTTGTTGACCATGTCGCTGGAGTTTGGTCCTATCGTCGATACCCTGGATTACGATGGTGATGGGAAGGCGGGAGATTTGATCTATATCGTCACGAGCGGCGGGCCCGGCACGATTCGGCCTGGAGCGGTCCACCGGTGGCGCAACAAGCTCATCGTGAACTTCGACACCCCCGTCTGCGTCGGACCGTCCGGTGACCAGGGCCATAGCAGCTATCTCTTTGGCCTAGCCTCCACGCAGCCCCCGACGTCCGTCGAAGCCACGGTCAAGGAAACGGCCGGCTTAGCCGCGGCACCGGTAAAATACGAGCAACTTCCACGGGCGGCAAAACTCGAACACCTGCCAAGCTACAACGTGCCGGTCCGCGGCCCTCAGATCAGTCCGACGCAGGAGTCGGAGCGTTCCGGAAGCTAGTGTCGTGTCCCTGACGGTACGTTACATATTCCGTTCGTCGTGAGCCTGGTCGAAGGACTCACCACGAACGGAATATAGGGATTTCTGCGATACTACGCTGGCCCGCACTCGCAGACCTTCCAGTATGACCCAGAAGAGTTCACCGCGCGGCAGGTCACCTGTATCAGTATCGAACGCTGCGATCTGGCGATGATCGACACCAAGAGCAGAGCGCTCGAAGTCGTTCAAGCGCTGAGAGCATAGTTCGCCAGAGTGCAGCCGATCACCGTCCAACAGGTGTCTCAGGTTACAGCCCCATGTCGGCCGGATAGTCATGGCTGATGTCCCATGTTGCCACTTTCCCAGGTCCTGGCACATCCCGTGCAATTGCATCCGCGCCTGAGAGGGTCGGCCGACAGACACGACAGCCTGACGGGGAGGTACCGCGTGGCGCATGTCAAGACGGATGAAGTTGTTGCGAAGATGATCGAGGTAGGAGTTGCAAAAGGACAGCTTCCGATGACTCTTGGCAACGTCGTCGTCGGCTTTCTGTTTACCGGCCTTCCGCTCTACATCACCCATCATCGTAAGAATCAGGCGCGTTGAACTGCTGAGTGAAGCCGCACCGGCACCTCGCCTCTGCGCAAGGTTCGGGACAGCCCACCCGTAAACGGCGCACAGCAAGTCGGATTGCGTCGAACTCGGGCTGCGGCGGATCTGAGATGATCGCTCGCTGCCGTTCCTCCGCACAGCAGTTCAGGACCTCCGTTTCTCTCTGGTGGAGGGCGTGATCACCATGGACATGAACAACAGCGCAAGCAGCCCCAGCAGGGCTGGAGTGAAAAGAATCAAAAACCCTGGTCCCATTCGCCATTTTCCCGTAATCGGATCGTAGTCAAAGCAGCGAAAAATGGTGTTGTCTCCGGGGAGGGGATATGAGGGAATAAATTCCCCCTGCATTTCTCTCAATACCTCTGCCAGTCTGGAGGTTGCCTGAAACCCTGCGAGTATTCTCAGGAGATACCCATTCCGATCAATGCCGGCGACCATCGCCGGATGATCGTATCCTTTGATCTCTTCGCGCCATTCAATGTGAAACCCCATGCTTTGGGTTAGTGCTGTGATCTCTTTCGTTACGCCAAATAGCCAGCGTTCCGGTTGGGGTAAGTCCAGGATACTCGCCACTCTCGTCATATCCTCTACAGTATCCAGAGGATCAAGACTGAGGACCAGCACGCGATATCCATCCACTCGAATGTTTTGCAGTTCGTTCCGAAGATACTGGAGATACGGGTAGCAAATAGTCGGACATCGGGTATACACCATCGTGAGAAGAACGGGATGTGTCGTATAGATCTCAGAAAGGTGAATCTCCTTCTGAGCAGTCTGTACAACGATATCCGGGATCTTGCGATAGACGTATCGATTCTCATCGGGCAATGCTGGTTGCGCAAAGGCGGACGCTGCCGGCAAAAGTATAATGGTGCAGGTGATGAACGCCGCCGAATACAGTCGACAGCGTGCTACGACGGAACAACGCGGAGCCTTCGGCAGGATAATAGTTGAGAGCAAGGCAAGCTGTCGAATAAGGTCGTTGACTCGAGGATTCACGATGACTTGGCAAGAGACCATCTCTTGATGCTTGACAGATACATTGAAATGCTCATGCCCCCTTATTCGTTAATACACCCCGCAATACAGATTCAGCCCGGTATCTTTGAATTACGCGTCCTCTCCGCCTTGGGAACCATCACGCCTTATGGGGCTGTACGAACAAACGAAGCGGCGCTGATTGTTCCCTCAGTAAAGCCAAGCCGGAAGTCGTAACGACGGCCTCCGAATGGAACTTGCAAGGCATCCCAATTCCGGAGAGTCCGTTGTTCCCTCGGCCTTCCTTCAGGAGTGGACTCTTTGACCGTATTACACGAGTCATCAACGATCGAAATAACCTTGAATATCTTTCCGTCTGAGACAAATCGAAATACAAGCGCGCCAATGGGTTGACCTGAATCGGTGAACTCAACGCCAATGGCTTCTTCCTTATTCTGGTCTCGCCCGATAAGCACAACATCTCTGGAGCCTTCCTCCAGGATCCGCACTCTGCCGTTTGGAACATTGGAGAAATATGCCGCAAGGCAGCCCTGTGCCCCTGGTGATTGTGCATCCATGAGAGTAGAAGGTTGGTTGGCGGGCTGCGCCGATGGCGCAGTCACAGCAGGCCCTCTTGATGCCGACGTCGCAGCGGGGATCGGACGTGCATGTTTACGGTCGAACACTCCAAATGAATAAACAATGCTAAGCAGTCCGATGATAGCCGTTATGACTGTCGCTATCCCTGTCAGGATTCCCTGCGTGGAACTCCAGAAGGATTTTTTGTCGCTCATGTTGTTCATGGCTTGCCCCCAATGATATTGGCTTGACTAACCTCTGTCATGCGCAGATGGCTATTGTCTCCCTGGATTACGACGGCAAACAAACATAAATCGGACATCTCACCGAGTGGCTGAGCATAACCACTCAACGGGAAAAGGCTTTGGCGCACCTCTGTGATGCGCCGAAAAAAAAGACGATGATCCCTAGCAAATACAACAGGGCGAAAATCACGGCAGCTTTTGCCAGTGTTGTGCCAAGGGGCAGATCGGGAGGATAGAGATTGAATCTTCTGGGGATGGAGAACGTTCCCGAAAGATAAAACATGCTTACGAATCCCCAGCCCCCGAATAAGAGCAATGCAAAGACGCTCCTCGAAAGTCCGACAGAGAAGGGTGTTCCGGACACCTTCTCTGCGAACCAGACGACGAAGGCGAGATTGAAAAAGATCTGACCCAACAAGTTATAGGTATGAAAGTGGGCGGGAACCCACTGGGTGTTGTGCAGGACAAAATTGTTGACAATCGTTGCATCCAACACGGCCGCTACCCCGCCTATCGCCCAACCGAGCACCCCATAAAAATAGAGGAGAGAGGCCAGATTCCATTTCATCGAGTTTCGGTAGGTATAGGCGAGCACACTGAAGATCGTGACCACCGCCGCAGGGAGAGGAGCCAGGAACGAGGCGATCTGACCGATAAACTGAAATCCGGTCGGCTGGACAAAATCCATGTACAGATGGTGAAAGTAGGCGAACATCACGATAAGAAAGGTCGCATTCCAGGATAATGCCACATACCATGCAGTCTTCCATTTTGCGCGACGGCCGAATTCCGGATAGAGCTCGTACAGGACCGCCACCGCCAAATACAGCATCTCATTGACCAGCGTGTGTCCAAAAATAAACGTCAGATTCTTCATCAGGAGCGCATCGTTTTTCATCCACCCCAGATGCTCCCCAAAGTACAGGGTTAGCAGGGTCACCCCGGCAAGCAGGCAGATAAAAATACCGATCAGCGTCGCGGTGAGAACGACAATGAATGGTGGAACCTCCGGCTCTTTTTTCCCGCGAAGGTAGTGCCAGGCCAAGGCCTGGGATAATGGATATTTCCGCAAGATGCCGATCAGCATGGACACGGTCCAGACCAGCCAACCTACCCCCAATACTGCGATGCTGACAAGAAAAAGCGGCGTCGCCCACTCTTCCCATGTTCTGTAAAAGGGAAGCGGATAGAGAAAATACCACCCGGCGGCAAACTTCCCGATAAAGGTCGCAATGATCAGTAAGACCACACCGATCACCGTCAGGATATAGGCGACAATGTTTCCGACCAACGGTGACCGAGTGTATTTATTCAACAGATAGTCGTTACTGGCCATGCCGATGACAAACCAGGTGCCCGCCATGCCGAGGCCATGGAGGGTGAGGAATGAGAAGAAACGGTCCGCCGGCACGGTGATCACGCCTCCCTGGTTGGCACGCATCAAGATGCCGAGAAGGATCAGGATGGGAAAGAGGATAAGGCCGGTGTAGGTCCATACCGCGGTCATGCGGGAATATGTTTTCTCCATATCGTCTTCTCCTTACCTGACCTCAAAACTCGTTCGCATAATAAAATGGGCAAGGCCGCAGTATTCCATGCACAGGACAGTATATATGCCGGGTTTTTCAAACCGAAAACGCAAGCGATTGACATAACCCGGCATCGCCTGAACCTGAGCGATGATGGTATGTTCCGGGTCGAAGATGCCGAATCCGTGATTCACATCCCGGCTGGTGACGCGGAACTCTACGAGGGCCCCTACGGGCAGAACAGTGCCGCCTGAAGCTTCGGCGGGAGCCTTTTCCTTGTCGAGCGATTCATCGGACAGGATAAAGGCAAACTGCTGTGCCGTCACGGCGATGATTTTTTCCGGCCGTTCTTGGACAAACAGCAGATAGGGAGAGCGGGGCAGGGTGAAAAAGAACACCACACCAAGGATGATAGCAAGCGCGAGAAACCAAAGACCCCGGTAGCGATTGACCTGTGCAGACGCAATGTCGGTCGCGTGTTTTGTGCTGGCAAACACCATCTGAAAGACCAGCACAAGCACGCCGGTCACAACCAGAAAGCTGATCAGAACAAGAACCTGCTGCGTCATGCCTGTCTCCTGGCTTGGAGCGAGGTGTCATCGATCGTCAGGTGCAACATACCGTCGGACAAGTCGGTCCTGGCCAGGGTGAGTGCTACGTGCTGGTCACAGATTGCGGCGACCCGGCGGCGCTCCCCCTGGTTCCTCGGCCGTGTGCAGGCGGTACGGGGTATCTACACAAAAATGGCGAGGGGAGGGGCTGGTACGTCGAGGCCACATCTCGCATATACCTGGGGAGGCGATGCCCAATGCCGTCTCGAACTGCTTTGCGGCCATGGTTACCTTTCTTGTTCGGCGGGGTGAAAACAAAGGCAAGCATATCATAGCCCCATACGATGCAAAAGAGGCAAAATAGGCCCAAACAGGATAAACAGGTAGTAGCCGGTTGAAACGGAATCAGGGATGATGGGAATCGTGAGGACGGGTGGAGACGCCGAGAAAGGTGAGGAAGGCGTTACAGATCGGTGAGCGTGAGCGGTGGCGGTGAGTGATGAGGTAGAAAGGTCTGGTCAGCTTGAGACCTGCGATAGGAATGGCGTAGAGTTCGCGGCAGTTGATGTCGCTTGCGACGGCGAGCCGCGAGATGATGGCGATACCTCCGCCTGCCTTGACCGCTTGCCGGATCGCCTCATTGCTGCCCATCTCCCCGATTATCTTGAAGGCGCCGATCGACAAATTACGACGCTCCAGGGCCCGTTCCAGCATCTTACGTGTTCCTGATCCGCGCTCCCGAATGAGAAACGGCTGACTCGGCAGTTCCTTTGCCCTGACGCTCTTCCGAGATGCCCATGGGTGTGCAGGCGGCACGACCAGGACCATCTCGTCTTCGGCAAATGTCTGATACTCGATCCTGCTGTCATCGAATTGTGCGCCTACGGCGCCGATCTCATAGGCGCCGTCGATCACGGCCTCGATAATCTCCTTTGAGTCTGAGACCTTGAGGACGATCGAGATGTCCGAATAGCGGGCCCTGAATGGTCCGATCAGCGGCGGGAGCAGATAGCCGCCCGGGATGCTGCTGGCGCCGAGTATCAGTTCTCCCTTCAGCCCTCCCTTGAACTCATCGAGCGCCTGTTGGGCTTCCTGGCGGAGCGTCAGGATCCGCCTGGCATAGCGATACAGCAAGTTGCCGGCCTTTGTTGGGGTGGCCCGATGTCCGAGGCGATCGAGGAGCCGGATGCCGACGTCCTTCTCGAGCTTCTTGATGTGGCCGCTGACCGTGGGCTGGGTCAGGTACATCGCGTCGGCCGCCTTCGAGAAGCTCCCCGATTCGACGATTCTGCAGAACAGTTCGAGGACGTGGAGATCCATGATGTGTCTTCTACTCGCTGCGAGAGCAGGCGCCGATTGCTTCCTGATACAGTTGGAGATAGGCGCGAATCTCTCCTTCTCGGGAAAACTCCCGCTCGATCTTCTCCTTTCCGTTCTTCCCGAGCGCGTCACGCAGGTCCGGCTCCCTGATCAGTCGCTCGGCCTGCCGGGTGAACTCCGCCTCCGAACTGAAGAGCAGCCCGTCGATCCCGTCTTGTACCACTGATCGGTTGCCCTCGATGTCCGAGGCCAGGACCGCTCGTCCGCAACTCATCGCCTCCAGGATACTGTTGGCCATACCGCCTTCGGAGAGCGACGAGTTGATCACGACATCGACGGATCCGAGCATAGCGCAAAGCTGTTCGTGAGGGACCGACCCCAGATAGAAGGCCCAGGGGTAGTCCCGCAAGGTTTCCTGTAATCGGGCTCCTTCGGCAGCCTCAATAATCGGTCCCACGAAGACGGCCTTGATCTGAGGGTACTGTATTCTGAGCGCGTCGAGCGGCTTCAGGCAGAAGGTAACGTTTTTCACGCGCCGGATACCTGCCGGGATGAGAAAGATCAGGTCATCGTGCGTCAGACCCAGGTGGCGTCGGAGATCGAGCGACGTCTCCCGACAGCGAACCGTCTGACCGATCACCCGGATTCGGTGTGCTATCTCGGGCAGTTCGCCCACGAGTTTGGCCCGTATGCAGTCATGAAAGACGACGATGCGCGTTGCCCGTCGAAGGAAATCTATGATCTCCGGTCTTCGATGCGGATCGAAGAGATCGGCATTGACATCGGTTCCGGTCACGGTAAGGATCGAGGGGATGCCCAGCCGGAATGCGGCGTCCGTTACGATATGCCCTGATGAGCTGATATGGAATCCATGGACTAGATCGGGAGTGAAGGCGGCCAGCGCCCGAAGAATCTCGTCCGGCGAGGGGCCATCCTCCAGGGACCAGACCCGCACGGTCACGCCGTGATCCCGCAATCCTGATTCGATACGCTGAACTGTGATCGAATTGCCACGAACGGACGGAACATAGAAGGGAGTGACAATACCCAGTCGCATCGGTCTCCTCAACGGCTGAAGAGTTGTTGCAGCATCTTCCCGATCTCCTTCTTCCCATCCTTTCCCAGGAGTTTGCCGACTTCCGTTTTGATGCGTCCCTCGATACTGCCTGCTTGCGGAGTGACCACCGGGTCGGACGAGGTTCCCTGTAGCTTGGCCTCGAGCGTTGTTTTCGCTATCTTGGCCTTCACGTCGAAATCCATGGTCTGATTGAGCAGATTGAAACTTCCGGCAGCATAGAGCTTCGCCCCGTCCCGAAGCAGCGTGAGATCTCTGGTTCGTAGGATCCCACCGTCGAGGGTCCAATGGGCGCTGAGGCGGTCGAACTCGTTCAGGGTCGGAGCATTGATGCCTAACCCCTTCAGAACAGGATCCGCAGTTTTGGAGAGCTGTTCCAGCGGCGCATAGCCGGTCACGCGTCCGTTCGTGACGGCGATGTCGGTTTGACCCGTGACCTTGGCGAGCGCCCCAGGTCCCAGTTGTCCGGACAGCTCCATCTTCGAGTCCAGCGCCATCGTTCCGCGCAAGGTCCACCGTGGCTCCTGGATCGCTCCCAGCAATGGTTCGGTCTGAACCCCTTCCAGATGCGTCGTGACCGTTGTGCGAGATGTCGGCCCGCGCCAGTCGAGGGCAGCATCGCCGGAAACGGTTCCGCCATAGAGACCGCCTTGGAGCCGACGAATCGTGAGGAGTCGGCAACAGTAGTGAACATCGCTTTCCGCAGTCGTCAGGATCACCTTCCCCCAACGAAGGACGCCGGAACGCAGGTGTCCCTCAACCTGGAGCCTACCGACTTCTGGGGAGTGTTGGGCGCGACCCCCCCCCATCCCCCCTTTATCAAAGGGGGGTACAGGGGGATTTGAAATACGAGGTGAGGCGTGAGGGGTAGCGGAGGGGTTCGCCTCGATGCCTGCTGCGGCCACGAATGCCACAATCGGTTCGAGAGACAGTTCCGGCGTATTCAGCCAAAACTGGAGGCGAGGCGACTGCTGGGTTGCAAGGTGGAGACGTCCCGCAATTGTTTGGCCCTTCCAGAGCAGATTTATATCAGAAAGGTCGAGCTGACCGCCCTCCCATCGTCCCTTTGCGTGCAGCCGTGCTTTGTCGCCTGGCGCCTTACCCATTTCCTTTGCAAGCGTTACGCCGAGGCGTTGCAGGTCGACGTCGGTGTCAAGGTCAAGGCGCGGCCATTCGCCGACGGCCTTCCCCTCGACATCGAGGGTGCCGGCAAACGCCGCGGCCGCGCCGCCCGATAGCCCTATAGCCGATGCCAGTTGCGCCGCATCGAGGCCTCGTACGCGAAGTTCTACCTCAATCGGTATACGATTCCCTTCAGCGCGTTGTACGCTCCCGGTAAGTTCAAACGAGCCGGATGTCTCGCCGGGCAACTGTCCGTCGGCCTGGAAGCGGAGAGGATGAGGGGAACGCGTGGCCGGGATGTCCATGTTGATATCCTGAAACTCCAGGGTAACCGGTCCATACGGATGGAGGGGATTGTCGACGACGAGGGCCCCATGGCGGATGGCCAAGGTTCCTGCCAACAAGACCGGCAGGGCAGGTTGTCCTCTGGCCGCTCTCGTCCCTTCGGTGTGGTGCGGTTCGACCGTCGCGCCTCGCGCAGCCGGCCGAATCAAGTCATCGAGATTCCACCCGTCCGGTCCCTTGGCCAGCCTGATGCGTGGCCTATCGATGCGGATATTCCCAATCTGAATATCGCCCTTGAGGAGCGGAAGCAGCTTGAGCGACACATGCAGTTGCTCCGCGTCTACGAACGGTTCAGACCACGGGGCGCGATCGGCAATCACCACGTTCCGGATGGTCACCTCCGGCGACGGCAGGAGATGTACTCGCAGGCCGGTCGCGGTGACGTTGCGGTTCAAGAGCTGGCTGACTCGGCCGATGAGGATGCCTCGATACCGCTCCTGGTCCAGCAGAAGCGGACCGGCGAGGAGGAGTGCGACGATCCCACCTAAGACCAGGAGTAACCCGAGGAGCCGACGCTGCCCGCGTCTCGTCACCCGTCCCCTCCGGTTTCTTCACTATTGAGTCGCGCCAGCAGTAACTCGCGCGCCACCGGTGGGTTGGCCTTGCCGCGACTTGACTTCATCACCATGCCGATCAGGAAGGTCAGGCTTTGCACCTTTCCTTTCCGGTAGTCGGCGACCGGCCCGGGGTGTGCGGCAAGCACCTCCTCAACGATCCGGCGCAGCTCATCCTGATCGGAGATCTGAGTCAGTCCTTGCTCTTTGACGATCAGCTCAGCCGATTTCCCGGTCTGATACATCTGTTCGAAAACCGTCTTGGCGATCTTGCCGCTGATGGTTCCGCCATGCAGCAGCGCGAGCAGGGCAGTCAGTTCCGTCGGCGAGATCGGGCTGTCGGCAATGTCCCGACCGTCTTTATTCAAATGGCCCAAAAGCTCCACCATCACCCAGTTGCTGGCGACCTTCGAATCGCGCGAGGTCCGTGCGACCTTCTCGTAATAGTCGGCCAGTGACTTCGATGCCGTCAGTACGGCGGCATCGTAGTCCGGGATCCCGTACTCTTCGACAAACCGGGCGCGACGTTGCTGTGGCAGTTCCGGTAGTGTGGTGCGGATCTCATCGATCCACTGACGCGAGGCGGCCAACGGGACCAGGTCAGGCTCGAGGAAGTAACGATAGTCATGCGCGTGCTCCTTGCTTCGCATCGACAACGTCACCTCCTGGTCGGCGTCCCATAACCGTGTCTCCTGGACGATCCTTCCGCCTTCTTGAAGGACCTGTGTCTGTCGCTGAATCTCATAGGCCAGAGCCCTCTGGACGCTCTTGAAGGAGTTCATGTTCTTGACCTCAGCCTTGACCCCCAGCTCTTCGCTGCCGGCGTGCCGCAGGGAGACGTTGGCGTCACAACGCAGGCTGCCTTCCTCCATGTTGCCGTCGCATACGTTCAGGTATACGAGGATGGCCCGAAGCTGCCGGAGGTACTCGGCGGCCTCCTCCGGGCTGCGGATATCGGGCTCGCTGACGATCTCCATCAACGGCACGCCGCTGCGGTTAAAGTCCACCAGACTATAGTCGGCCGCCTGGAGCGTTCCGGCGTGCAGCAGTTTGCCGACGTCCTCTTCGAGATGGAGGCGATGGATGCGGACGCGCCTGGCCGTTCCGTCGACAGGGAATTCCATGGACCCTCGCCATGCGAGTGGAAGCTCATACTGCGAGATTTGATAGTTCTTCGGCATGTCGGGGTAGAAGTAATTCTTCCGGTGGAAGCGGCAGACGGGAGTGACGTCGCACCCTAAGGCGAGCGCGGTCTTGATGGCGAACTCCACCACTCGTCTGTTCAGGACCGGCAATGCGCCAGGCATTCCCAGGCAGACGGGACAGGTCTGACTATTCGGCGGCGCGCCGAAGGCGGCGCTGCAGCCACAGAAGATTTTGGATCTGGTCAGGAGCTGGGCATGTACCTCCAGCCCGATGACCGCCTCGTATTCAGTATTCAGTGTTGAGTGCTGAGTGTTGAGCTCCATGTTTCGATTCCTTGCTATGTCAGAGGCCGGATTGACTCGAGAAAGTCAACGTACTCATCGGATAATCCATGTTCCTCGGCGCCGCTGGTCAACAACTGCTTATACCGTTTTGAGGGAGGCGTCTCACGGCCCGGATTCGCCATGATGTATGCAAACACCGTGATCGCCTTGCCTGCGCGACCCCGCACCTGAAGCTCTTTGTGAAGATAGAGAGTGGGGTATCCTTCGTATTCGTCCAACACCTTTCGCTCCGCCTCGCTGATCTCCCACACCACGCCTTCGACCGCTTTGCCGGGCCGCTCGCGAATATCCGCGATGCCGCCGCCCCACATCGGGGAGTTCCCGAAGAAGGCGAGCTCATAGTCCGCGAGGACGGCCGCTGAGACAAACTTTGCTTTTGGGCAGAGCCGCTTGAGCTGAAAGCGCTCCATGTTCGAACCATAGGCGAAGTAGAACATCCGACTAGCGTCCTCCGGAACGAGTCCGACTTATCGCGCGCCAGACGGCGTGAGGCTCGAACGTAAACGATGTTGCTGTACGGTGCTGCTCGGCGATCTCGACCTCGAAAGGCGCTTCCTGGCCCGCATCAAGGGGTAGAAGCTTAACCGTTTGCCGGCCCAGTTCCCGCCGGGAGGCGGACTTCCGCTTGTGCGGTGTGGCCTGGTTGGCCGCCTCGCCGAAGAACCGGACAACAATGACGATCTCTTCAGCCCGATCGGCGCTCATGTTTTTGACTGTGCCCTTGAGGGTGTCGATCCAGCGTTCCGAGTTGAGGATCACCAGCTCTTTGGCTTCGGCTGATGCCGCGTACGGCAGCAGGCTGGCTGCCAGAACGAGCGCCATCACGAAGAGTCGGTCTACCGCCGTTCGCGCCATGTCATACTGGAGGCCGGCGGCGGTGCCAGCCGGTCGCCTGCTCATAGGCGTGTGCCACCTTCAGGATCGTCGCCTCGTCGAACGGCTTGCCGATCAGTTGCAGCCCGATCGGCAGTCCCGCTTTCGTGAACCCACACGGAATCGAGATACCGGGCAGGCCTGCCAGGTTGACCGAGATCGTGAAGATATCCGAGAGGTACATCTGGAGCGGATCGTCCATCTTCTCGCCGAACCTGAACGGCGGCGTCGGCGAGGTGGGCGTCACGATCACCTCACACGTCTCGAAGGCCCGTTCGAAATCACGGCGGATCAGCGTCCGGACTTTCTGGGCCTTGAGGTAGTAGGCATCGTAATACCCGGCCGACAGCGCATAGGTCCCGAGCATAATCCGACGCTTGACCTCAGGCCCGAACCCCTCTCGCCGACTCAGTTGGTACATCTCCAGCAGGTCGGCCGGCTTTGAGGTTCGATAGCCGTATCTGACCCCGTCGTAACGGGCCAGGTTGCTGCTGGCCTCGGCGGTCGCCACCAGGTAGTAGGTCGCGATAGCATACGGGGTGTGGGGAAGCGAGACCTTTTCCTGTCTTCCGCCCAGTTCCTCCAGCGTTCGAATTGCCGTCCAGACAGCCGCTTCGACCTCCGGGTCCATCCCCTCGACAAAATAGTCGTCGGGAATCCCGATGCGCACCCCCCGAACGTCTCCGGTCAGGGCGGCGCCATAATCGGGAACCGGCAGGTCCGCTGAGGTCGAATCGTGGGGGTCGTGGCCGGCGATGGCGTGCAGCATCATGGCGCAATCGCGAATATCCTTCGTAAACGGCCCGATCTGATCGAGAGATGAGGCGAAGGCCACCAGGCCGTACCTGGAGACCCGGCCGTAGGTCGGCTTCAATCCGGCAATGCCGCAGAAACTGGCCGGCTGCCGGATCGATCCCCCCGTGTCGGTTCCGAGCGAGGCGGCACAGAGGTCCGCCGCCACGGCGGCGGCAGAGCCGCCGGAGGAGCCGCCGGGGACATAGTCGAGCGCCCAGGGATTGCGCGTTCGGAAGAAGGCAGAGTTCTCCGTCGAGGAGCCCATGGCGAACTCGTCCATGTTGGTTTTGCCGAGCAGGATCGCCTCTTGCGCTTTGAGGCGCCGGATCACCGTGGCATCGTAGGGCGGCACGTACGGTTCCAGGATCTTCGACGCGCAGGTGGTCCGTACGCCCTCTGTGCAGATGACATCCTTAATCGCCAGCGGGATCCCGGCCAACGGTGGGAGCGGTGTACCGGCGGCGCGCAACCGATCGACGGTCTCAGCCTGCTTGAGAGCCGCCTCCTCAGTCACGGCGGTGTACGCCTTGATCTGTCCGTCGAGACGCCCGATCCGATCGAGTACCGAGCGGACAAGTTCGACAGCGCTGATCTCGCGCCTTGCGAGCAACTCCTGCATGTCGTGGATGGTAAATTGGGTGAGGTCCACCGTATTACTCCTCCAGGATTCTCGGGACCCGGAAGAAGAGGTCGTGGCGATCCGGCGCATTGGCCAGGACCGCCTCCTGGGCAAGCGAAGGCGTGACCTCATCCTCGCGGAAGACGTTCGTCATCGGCAGGACATGGGAGGTCGGCTCGACGGCCGACGTGTCCAGCTCATTCAGCTTGTCGATATAGCTCAGGATCGAGTCGAGCTGGGCCCGCATCCGCTCCTTCTCATCCGCGGTCAGCTCCAGCCGGGCCAGCCGGGCCACATGTTCGACCTCTTCCACCGTAATCTTCATGACGTGCGACTCCTCCCCCCTAGGCCTGCTCCAACTGGGCATACTTGACCATGAGCTTCTTTTCACCGGCGCCGTTGAACCGTACGACCACCTTCAGATCGTCTCCGCTGCCGCTCCGTTCCCGAATGACCCCGACGCCGAAGTCGGGATGCCGGATGCGAGCGCCTGGATAGAGGCGATCGACGAACGGCTCATCATTGTGGCGTTCAGGAAAGGTAGAGGGTGATGGGCTCATGGATCGGGATTCCCACGGATCGCGGACCTGCAGGACTTCGGCCGGAATTTCATCCAGGAACCGTGACGGCAGATTGAAACTCCGATTGCCGTACAGGCGACGCTGCCTCGCCGACGCAAGATAGAGCCGTTGCCTGGCCCTGGTCATGCCGACATAACAGAGCCTGCGCTCCTCCTCCAACTCCCGCTCGTCGGGCATGGCAAGGGCGTGAGGGAAGATCCCTTCCTCCAGTCCGACCATGAAGACGGTGTCAAACTCCAGGCCCTTGGCTGTGTGCAGCGTCATGAGCGTCACCGCGCCCCGGCCTTCGGCGTATCCGTCGAGGTCACTGATCAGCGCGACGGAGTCAAGGAACGCCGGCAACCCCCCGTCGGCATTGCGTTCCGCAAATTCCTGGGCAGCAGTCACAAGTTCCTTCAGGTTTTCCAGGCGGCTCTCGGCCTCCGGCGTTCGCTCGTGTTCCAACTCCTCAGCATACCCGGACTGGGTGATCAACTCTGCGATCAGATCAGAAATCGGGGTGAGGACCGATTGTGCTCGTGCCTCCTCCATGAGGCGCAGCAATCCCTCCATGGCCGCCTGTTGCTTGGTATTGAACAGCTTCTTGTGCGCAGCGCGTTGGCACGCCTCCCAGATTGTTACCTTCTCTTGCATGGCCAACAGTTCGAGCTTAGCGATCGTGGCCGGTCCGATCCCGCGCGCCGGCGCATTCACAAGGCGCTTGAAGCTGACGCTGTCGGCGGGATTGACCACCCAGCGCAAATAGGCCAGGAGATCCTTGATCTCCTTCCGCTCATAGAAGCGGAGTCCGCCCACAATGGCATACGGGATCAAGGCATTCCGCAGCGCCTCCTCCAGGACCCTGGACTGCGCATTCGTCCGATAGAAGATTGCATAGGCGTCATACCCCGTCCCCTCATCGGCTACCCGACCTTGGATCGTCCGGGCGACAAAGAGCGCCTCATCGTTTTCGTCGAGCGCTCGGTAGAGTACGATCGGATCTCCGGCCTCGTTCTCGGTCCATAACGTTTTCCCCTTCCGACCGTAGTTGTGAGCCACCACCCCGCCGGCGCCCTGGAGGATCTGCTGAGTCGATCGATAGTTCTGTTCCAGTCGGATTACCGCGCAGCTGGCATGGTCCCGTTCGAAGTCCAGGATATTGTTCAGGTCGGCGCCGCGCCATCGATAGATCGACTGGTCGTCGTCGCCCACCACGCAGAGATTTCCGTATTGGCTCGCCAGCAGATGGATCAGGCGGTACTGGGCGTGGTTCGTATCCTGGTATTCGTCCACCAGGATATAGCGCCAAAGATCCTGGTACGCTGCCAGCGCCTCGGGATGTTGCTCGAAGAGACGCACCGTCAACATGAGTAGATCGTCAAAGTCGAGCGCCTGAAGGCCATCCAGCCGCTCCTGATACATGAGGTACAGCTTGGAGGTCCGTTCCTCCATCCGGTCATTGGCCTGCAGCGCATACTCCTCGGCGGAGAGCAGCTCGTTCTTCGCGCGGCTGATGCGGGAAAGGATTGCGCGAGGGTTCAGGGAGCGTTCGGACAGACCCTGCGCTCGCAAGCAGTCCCGCATGAGGCTCATCTGATCGCCCTCATCGTAAATGACGAAGGAACTCTTGATGCCCAGCGCCGCGCCATGCTTCCGTAGAATTCGAACACAGGTAGAATGAAACGTCCCGACCCAGACGCCGCTGCCGTCCCTGAGACCGGGCTCAGAGGCGTGTTGTCCCACCAGATCCGCGACTCGCCGTTTCATTTCACCGGCTGCTTTATTGGTAAACGTGACCGCCAGGATGTTCCAGGGTGCGACCCCGCAGTGACCGATCAGATAGGCGATCCGTCTGGTGATCACCCGGGTCTTTCCCGACCCGGCGCCCGCCAGCACCAGAAGCGGCCCTTGAGTGTGCAGGACCGCCTCCGCCTGTCGCGGGTTCAGATCGGCAGTTATAGCGTCAGATCTCACGTCGCGCATTCCTCCATCTGTTGGCCGATATACCTCAGCAATCTCGCCCTCATCATAGGCGAACCCGCCCCGTGCGACAAGCGAATTTCTCGCGTGCGGGCTTGTCTGTCATCACGTTCCGAGGAAGAAGAGATCGGTCTGATCCAAGACGTCATGCGCTCGAAGCAGCCGACGGGCGCCATACCATTTGCCGGCTAATAGGGTGTCATCGAAAATCTTGACAAGCCATTGGAAAGGCCGGAGAATCGCCGCAACCGTGAAAGCCTATTGCGAGCACCGGAAGGGTGCGCGGCAATCTCTCTTCTTGGGTGGAATCAGGATCTTGACCTCGCCTTGCAGATGATGCTAGTATTGCATCACAATGATGCATTATCTGCAACGTCATAGGAGGCGCGAATGAAGGCCATCACATTGCGAAATCTTCCACCTGAGCTTTCCCGGATCATCCGCCGGAAGGCCGATGAGCAGCATGCGAGCATCAACAGGGTTGTCATCAGTTTGTTGGAGAAAAGTGCGGGCGTCAGAACTAAGAAGAGCGAAAAAGTCCTCTACCACGATTTGGATGTGCTGGCCGGATCGTGGACGCGCGAAGAGGCTGCTGCCTTCGATAAGACCTTGACCAAGCAGCGTGCCCTTGATCCGGATCTGTGGCGGCGATGATGCGGGTGATGCTGGACACCTCGGCCTACTCGGCGTTCATGCGAGGTCATCCGGAACTCGCGCATGCTCTCCAGCAAGCCGACGAGATCTATCTCAATGCCGTCATTGTAGGCGAACTGCTCGCGGGGTTTATGCGTGGAAAGTACAGGAAAAAGAATCAATTAGAGCTACAGCAGTTCCTGGCATCACCGCGGGTGAGTATCGTAGATATCAATGAGGAGACCGCCGAAAGGTACGCGGTGATCCTCGATGCGCTCTGGAAGGCAGGTACTCCCATACCCACGAACGACATCTGGATCGCGGCGAGCGCCATGCAGCACGGGTGTCGTCTTCTTAGTGCGGATGCGCATTATCAAAAGGTCGGTCAAATTATCGTGGGACATTTTGAGGCGTCCTGATGCCAGACCATGTCGAGGATATGGCATGATGATGACGGCCTCGCGCGAATCGACGTCATGCTGATCTTTGAAGAGAACCCATCCTGCAAACTCCTTGTTGTGCTTCGACGGGCTCAGTACGAACGGAAAACACGTCAATGTGTTCAATGCGCATACCGTTCGCCCTGAGCGTGTCGAAGGGTGGTGGGAGGTTCACAGGACAGGCGCCTTAGTGGCTACGAAGGAAAGCGTCAGTGAATCCTGAATCGCTGCACTCCGAGCCGAAGCGTCGGCGCCAGATAATGGTGGCCTGTATTGCCGTGGTCGTTTCTCTCATTGTCGCAGTGGCGGCACTCGCGAACGCGCAGGCGGTCAGGAATCATCTGTGCTATGAGCACCGCATGAACATGTTTTGCACGATCGCCCAGATCGGCGAATCCGACATGCGGGTATTCGCATGGTATCCTGAGGCGAGGCCATCCGGCCCGCCTCGTTCCAACCCAACCTCTCACCGGAACGGGGTGGCGCCTCCTAGAATTCTGTCCGAAATTCCTCCGTACGAAAAACGCTCATATGGCACCAGCTTCCCGAGCGGGACACGACAGTGGCTGTATTGGCAAGCGCGACTCACGGCTCGCGCCGCTCCCGGCAGCGTAATCAAGTTCCTGGCCCATTGGACGACGTATGGTGCGGGTG
This sequence comes from Candidatus Methylomirabilis oxygeniifera, assembly GCA_000091165.1. Lineage (NCBI taxonomy): Bacteria > Methylomirabilota (SeqCode) > Methylomirabilia (SeqCode) > Methylomirabilales (SeqCode) > Methylomirabilaceae (SeqCode) > Methylomirabilis (SeqCode) > Methylomirabilis oxygeniifera (SeqCode). Next base: position 689,355 of record FP565575.1, read on the forward strand.
GTCGTTCCGTTGCGGGTGGTGTGGTAGAGGCTGCCTGGGGTGCCGAGGACCCGACGGTCATGATTATCGGCCCTGCCGACGACGATCCGATTCGTACCGTTGGCCAATTCCCCCCTGGCCACTATGAGATTGTTCTGAAGGTCTACGGCAATCAACTGGCTGAATCGGAAGTTCGCGGCGGATTCGATGTTCATTGAGGCGTACCCAACTGAACATCCGAAAAATACGCACAGATAGGAAATTCTTGACATTCTGTAGAGGCGGACCTATAGTCCATGCGCTACTCGAATTCAGAGTTGCGTTTCCAGTCGTACCCCATATCCCGAAGGTTTAAAGATGAAGAAACGTAACGCTGTCATCGCCCTGTTACCGTTATTGGCTGTTGCGCTCTTCTTCGGATGGGCCTGCAGTCGATTCAGCCCACCACCCTCCGGCCCTGAAACTCTTCATGCCCAAGAGACATCTGCTGCACGCGCGGTTGCGCCTCGGCCTCAGTGGACCGGTCCCCCACCGGGCGCCAAATACGTGGGGAGCGATTCCTGTCTGACGTGTCATGAGGAGTCGACGCAGCGCTTCCATAAGACCATGATGGGGCGGATCATGTCCGTAAACCCGCGCACTCCCCAAGAGCAGCGAAACTGCGAGTCATGTCATGGTCCGGGAGGTCCGCACACCGATACGGAGGGCGGCGCCATCGGGACGTTGATGACCTTCAAGAAAGGCGCAGAGCCGGTCGAAGCGCAGAATGCCACGTGTGTGAACGGCTGCCACGAAAAGGGCGAGCACACCTTCTGGAGGGGAAGCACCCACGAATCACGGGGGGTGGCGTGCGTATCATGTCACAAGGTGATGGGGTCGGTGTCCGACCGATACAATCTGACGAAGCCGACCGCGATCGAGGTCTGCTCGCAGTGCCACCAGACCCGACGAGCCCAGCTCCAACGCAGCTCCCACATGCCGCTGCGCGAGGGAAAGATCAGTTGCAGCGACTGCCACAACCCTCACGGGACTGCGACACAGGCTATGCTTCGCGAAGACTCCGTCAATGAGAACTGCTACACGTGTCATGCCGAGAAACGGGGACCGTTTCTGTGGGAGCATGCGCCCGTCATTGAGAGCTGTACGAACTGCCATGAGCCGCACGGCTCCACCAATGCAAGGCTCCTGAAGGTCAGGATTCCGCGCCTCTGTCAGCAGTGTCACGTCGAGACCCGACACCCGACCAATCCATACGATCCGACAACCGGATCGAGGTTTGTCGTCAACCGAGGTTGTACCAACTGCCACCAGAAGATCCATGGATCTAACCATCCCTCAGGGTTCGCCTTCACGAACTGAGGTTTGCGATCTGCAGCACACGGAGGAGGTGGGCCATGGGCGCATTGCTTGGAATAAGACGATTTGGTCGCACGCTGCTGCTCGCCTTCGCCCTGCTGTCGGCGGCCGTCGCCTCAGGTTACGCCGAACAGCCCTCTCCGCAGGAGGCCATCCCTTCTTGGGTCAACTGGCTCAATACCGGGCTGCCCTTTGATTTTGAGCTGACCGGATTGGATGTTGAGGGTGGCTATCGCGACATCGACGGCCGTCGGAGTTCGGCCAAGTTCCAGGAGTACCGTGTCCTTGAAGAGAGTCCCTTTTTGGATCACCTTCGTCTCTCCCTGGAGACCAAAGATAAAAGGCGCTACATCGACTTCACCGCCATTGACAGCTTTAAGCAGGATCAGAGCTACCTGTTTCGACTGGGGCAGTACGGCGACTATGATCTGGAGATCTTCTGGGATCAGGTTCCGCATTTGTTGAGTACGACGGGACGGACCCTGTTCTCGACGACGCATAAAGACAGTACCTCGTTTTTGACTCTGCCCGCTGGTGTTGCCTCAACAGTCCAGGGCGCGACCCCCGCGACAAGAGCCTCCATGTTGGCCGGTTTTCTTGCGAATGCGGCGCCGGTCGATCTGTCGTTTCTCACAAGTAAGGCAGGGTTTCGATTCAAGTACGCCTTGAGCGAGTCGCTCGGTATGGGGGTCCGTTACACCTATACGGAGAAAGACGGGACGATTCCGTTCGGCGCAGGCTTCAGCAGCCCGGGTGGCAACATCGTAGAGCTTCCCGCGCCTCTCTTTCATCGAACCCACCAGGTCGAGGTGAAAACCGAGTATGCGAAGCCAGGCTGGAATATCGGCCTAGGCTATGCCGCCTCGATCTTCGACCAGGGGATCAAGAATATCGTGTTCGACAATCCGCTCTCGGCGACCAACAGTCCGACCGCCTCGGCGAGCGGGCGAACGACCATGGACCCGAGTAACCATGCCCATAATGTATTTCTGTCTGGCGGCGTCTCTCTTCCTTTGCGCACCCGGATCACCGGCAAGTTTTCCTACGGTTGGCGGTTTCAGGACGCGACATTCGTTTCGCACACCATCAATCCGGCCCTGGCCGCCGATCCTCAGTTGGCTCTCCCCAGACGTGATCTCGACGGCGATATCAGGACGGCTCTGGTAACCGTCAACGCGACGAGCCGCCCGCTTGCCGCTCTGCCGCTGACACTCAATGGCGGCTACCGCTTCTATGACTTCGATAACCGATCGTCTGAGATCGAGTTTGCCGCGCATACAGTCCGGGATACGTCGCTCACAGCCGAGACCCGCGTCAACGCGCCCTACTCCTATACGAAGCACAACGCACATCTGGATGCGGGGTATGCTCTTCTCAGCGACCTTCATATCAAGTTGGGTTACGAGTGGGAGCGATGGGACCGCGACCCCACACTCCGCGAGGTGCCGACCAGCGATGAGCACTTCTTGAAGACCAGTGCGGATTACTCGCCGCTCGACTGGCTCCTGCTCCGCGCCGCCTACCGACGGAGTTGGCGCGACATCAGCAATTACAATACGCAGGCTCACCAGGCCCATGTGGTGCAGGACATTGAAGGAGAGGAATTTGCCCTGAATCTCCAGGGTCAGTCGCGCCTGCTTCGGAAGTTCGACGAAGCCGACCGGACCCGGGACAGGATCGAGGTTCTCGCGTCAATCACCCCGTTCGAGACGCTGAACTTTACGACCACCTATAGTCTTCTTCGAGATGATTTTGACCAGTCTTCGCTCGGACTACAGGAATCGTGGGGATGGAGCCTGGGCGGTGATGTCACCTATAGTCCCTTCTCATGGCTCTCGCTCTTCGTGAACTATATGAGGGAGGAGTTTAAGTACGATCAACTCTCCCGTTCCAGACCGGTCATCAGCAACGTCTCTACGGCGACCACACCGGCGGCAGGGTGTGCGTTCACGAATCCCACGGCTGCGGTCAGCAACGTGGTGTGCGACTTTGCCGATTTCAACTGGAGAAGTCTGAACAGAGACAAGGTTGATACCTATGGGGTCGGCGCCGACGTCAGCCTGATCCCCAAACGTCTCAATTTCCGGCTGACCTACACCTTCTCGGATGCCGACACGATCATTAATTCGTTCAATCCGGTGACGCCGACCAGTGGCACCGTGGCCCAGCAAGCGAGCGCAAAAGCCGTTCGCTATCCCCTGTCGAATACGAACCTGCACACGCTGATTGCGGCGCTTCGCTATAACCTGACCAGCAACTGGAGTCTCAAAGGCGAATATCGATTTGAGCAGTTTCGGGAGAAGGACTGGTCGACCGACGCGATCGGGCAATCAGGCCTCACGAACTTGCCGCCAACGACCGATACCTTCTTAGGCGCTCGGTTTCTCCAGAATTACGACGCGCACATCGGCGCGTTTACGCTTCGCTACCAGTTCTGAGCGAGTCTCCGTATTCCAGGCGTCTCGCTGATGTGTTAGCATGTTGCCTGCGAACGGAGCAGGCAAGCCGGCCTGCCGGGCGTCGGTCTGGCGGCTGGCTTTTCATATTTAAGACTGAAGGAGGGAATGGTGGTGTCACAGCAAGACGAACACGTCGATCGCGGGCGGCGAGCGGTGAATTGGCTGCTGGGGAGTTCCCTCGGTGTGCTCTTCGTATCCATTCTGTACCCGATTGCGAAATACTTGATCCCTCCAAAACTTGCCGAGCCGACTACGTTCAGCGTGACCCTTCCCTGGAAGCTTGCGGAGTTAAAGGCGAACTCTGGACAGATCTTTCGCTTCAGGAGTCGCCCGGGTATCTTGGTGAAGACCCAGGCAGGCGAGTTGCGGGCCTTCTCTGCGGTCTGCACACATCTGGAATGCACGGTGCAATACAGGCAAGAGCGGCAGGATATCTGGTGCGCCTGTCATAATGGCGTGTACGATCTGAACGGAAAAAATATCAGCGGCCCGCCGCCGCGACCATTGGAGTCCCTGAAGCTGAACGTCAGGGGAGATCAGATTATCGTCATGAAAGGATAAGTGAGGTGGGGGGGATTCGAATCACGGCCTGGCTCGAAGAGCGAATCGATCTCTGGCCGCTCAGACATTTTATCGGGAAGAAGGTCATCCCCGTCCATCGTCATACCGTCTGGTATTATTTCGGCGGGATGACGCTCTTTCTCTTCATGATCCAGGTGGCAACAGGGATCCTGTTGACCCTCTACTACAGGCCCAGCGGCGAAGAGGCGTACGAGAGCGTGCAATTCATCATGACCGACGTCCAATTCGGGTGGCTTGTTCGGTCAATTCATAGCTGGTCGGCCAACCTGATGGTGCTGATGATGATGATCCACGTGTTCAGTGTCTACCTGACCCAGGCCTACCGAAAGCCGCGAGAGCTGACGTGGGTCACCGGCATGATGCTGTTCGGCATTGTCCTGTTTTTCGGCTTCAGTGGGTATCTGCTGCCGTGGAACGTGCTGTCGTATTTCGCGACCAAAGTCGGAACTGAGATTGCCGGGCAGTTCCCACTGATAGGTCCCGTGCTGATGCGCCTCCTCCGGGGTAGCGACGAGGTGACCGGCGCGACGGTCTCTCGCTTTTACGGCATTCATATTGCCATTCTGCCGGCGCTAATGACTGCCATCCTTAGCCTGCATCTGTTTCTGGTCCAGAAGCAGGGGATGAGTGTTCCCCCTGCTGTAGAGCGGGCACACAGAGGGCAGCCGCTTCCGACCATGCCGTTTGTCCCCAATTTTCTGCTACGAGATCTCTTCGGCTGGTTTGTTACGCTCGGACTCCTGGCCGCCCTGGCCGCGCTGTCGCCGTGGGAACTGGGGCAAAAGGCCGATCCGTTCGCACCGGCGCCAGCCGGCATCCGACCGGAATGGTACTTTGTCTTCATGTTTCAGAGCTTGAAGTATATCCCGGCCACGATTGGCCCATTTGAGGGCGAGGTCCTGGGGGTGTTGGGTTACAGCCTAGGCGGGCTTTTCCTCTTGCTGGTCCCATTTCTGGACAAGAAGTCGGCGTTGGGAGAGCCTAGTCCGCTCTTTCGATGGATCGGGATCGGGATTATTGCGTACATCGTGATCTTTACCGTACTTGGATATATTGCGCCAGGCGTCAAATGAGGACGCCGTGAAGATCGCACTACGCGTTGTCTTGCTCGGCCTCTTCCTGATCGCAGCCGGTCTTATCTCCATTCCCTCGGAAGCGGCAGAGGATGCCTGCATTGACTGCCACATCGGATTACGAGAGGAGCGCCTCAGCCGTCCGGCCGTCAAGATTAAAGACGATTACCACCTGGCGCGAGGACTGGGCTGCCAAGGCTGTCACGGCGGCGATCAGACCGCAATCGACAATAAGGCACAGAGCCACAGTCCGGCCAAGGGGTTTCTGGGTAAACCGAAGCGGCACGCGATCCCTGAATCCTGCGGGAGGTGCCACAGCGATCCAACCTATATGCGACAGTTCAACCCGTCGATTCGGACGGACCAGGTCAAGGAATACTATACCAGTGTCCATGGGAAAAGGCTGCGCGAGGGAGATCAGAAGGTCCCCGTCTGTATCGGGTGCCATGACGTCCATGCTATCCGTGCCATTAAGGACCAGATGGCCTGGACCTATCCGACCAATGTGGCTGAGACCTGCGGCAGATGCCACGGTAACGCCGACTACATGAAAGCGTACAAGATCCCCACGGATCAGCTTGAGAAGTACAAACAAAGCGTTCATCACGAGATGTTGACCAGGCGGGCGGATCTCGCCTCTCCGACATGCAGTAGTTGCCACGGCAGTCACGGTGCCACCCCTCCAGGTGTCGATTCGGTGGCGAATGTCTGTAGCCACTGTCATGTCGTGACGGCCGACCTCTTCGCCAAGAGTCCGCACAAGTCGGCATTCGACGAACTGGGGATGCCGGCGTGCGTGACATGCCATAGCAATCACGATATTACGCACCCGTCTGATGCGATGCTGGGCGGCGGAGAAGGCACCCCGTGCGCGACGTGCCATGAATCCGACTCTGCACCGCTGAAGAAGGCTGCCGAATTACGAGCCAGGATTGAGGGGCTTTCGAGCCGGATCGATCAGGCGATGGCGATCCTGACCAGGGCCGAGCACGCAGGTATGGAGATCGGCGCTCCTCGGTTCGAGCTGCTTGCGGCAAAAGAGTCCTTGATCAAGGCCAGGGCAGCCACTCATTCGATCGATGTGGAACAGATTAAGACCGATACCGACTCCGGGTTGGTTGTAGCCCAGAAAAGTCTGGAGAGCGGCCAAGGCCTCCTGGCTGAGGTGCAGTTCCGTCGCAAAGGGCTGGCGGCCTCCATGCTGATCATTGTCGCGGTTCTGGTCGGCCTCTTCCTGAAGATCAGAGCGGTTGATCGGCAAAAAGGGTCCGGCTGAGATGCTGCCGGTCTTGACATGGATAGGTGGAGTGGCTATAGTTCGCATGATAGCGAGCCGCTCAATGAACTACCTCGCAGCAAGCTGCAGGGTATCGTTTTCTGTTGTGGCCCGTCATTCCGTGCTTGACACGGAATCCAGTCGGGCCCTCTGGATACCGGCTTCAGCCGGTATGAGGCTCGATATAAGCCGCGGGGAATGAACCCCCGGTGGATTCAATTCGATAGACGTAATGACGCAATGAACGCAATAGACCTTTCGTAAGGAGGAAGCATGAGATCAATGATCGGAAGGAGCGCGGCGCTTACTCTGGCGTGCCTCCTCATCGTAAGCGTCACACCGACTCGCAGTCTGGCCCAGGCGAAGCCGAAGATCCCCCCTCCCTTCGCGTTCGAGCAGACGACCAAGGATGAGGCAGGGAACCCCAGCCCAGGAAAGGTGACGTTCGATCACAATAAGCATATAGAAAAAGGTCAGAAGTGCCTGAACTGCCACGGCAAGGGTAAACCGTTCAAGACCAAGATTGGAACCTCTCCGAATCTTACCATGAAGGCCTACGATGAAGGGAAGGCGTGCGGTACCTGCCATGACGGGAAGGTTGCCTTCTCCACAAAGGAGATGGGTAACTGCCTGAAGTGCCATAAGGTGCCATCATAGTTCCGTATCTGTACGGCACCGAGACATAGCGGCGAGGTTGGGGCGGGTGATCGGCTTGTGGATCCGCCTATTCGCGATCGCCGCTATCGCGCGTTTTGTTTGAGAACGTGGGTGGCCATACCATTTCGCGCGTGATAACCGGGAGCGTACGCTTCGGGAAGGCGACCGGAAGCCTTTACCTTGTCTGGCTGTGTCTGACGATCATTGTGAATCCCGTTGGGGCTGTCGCGGAGGCTGCTCCTGCCTCTGCGGAGTGCCTGACCTGCCACGACGATTCCGACGACCCCGTTCAATCCCCACACCAAACACTGGGCTGCGTCGGGTGCCATGCCGACATCTCAGACGGGCCTCACATTACCACGCCCAAGCCGGTCCGTTGCGGCGCATGCCATCGCAAGTCCCATGAGACGGTTCCGGAGAGCGCTCATGCCACACTGGGTGGCAGTGGGCCCAGCGCTGGTTGCATCGCCTGTCATGGCAGCCATCGGATTCAGAAGATAGTTGCCGATTCCGATGTCATCTGCTCGTCGTGCCATGGCCGACAGGCCAAGCAAATGGCGGTCGGCATCCATGCTGCCGGCCGGGCAGATAAGACTCGGAACCTGCCCACCTGCGTGACGTGCCACACAGCGCACGCCTCTAAATCTCGCCGGGACGCTGTCTCTCCCACACATCGCTCTCAGATTCACGAAACCTGCGCCCGCTGCCATGCCGATCCGGAAATCATTGCCCAGGAACGGATCGCGAGGCCGCGGGTTGTGGCGCTGTTCGAGCAGAGTATCCACGGACAGGCTATCCTGCGGAAAGGTAATCTCGCGGCCGCAACCTGCACCGATTGTCACGGTGCGCATGAGATCCGGCGAGGCGTCGATCCGGCCTCGGCCATCTTCAAGGGAAACGTGGCCGCGACCTGCAGCCGTTGTCACGGCAACGAGGCGGCGCAGTTCCGGGATAGTGTGCACGGGGGGGCCGTCTCACGTGGGATTTCGGCGGCGCCGACATGTACCGATTGCCACGGAGAGCATGGGATTACCGCCACTCGTGCTCCAGGATCACGGGTCGCGCCGCTGACGGTCTCCAAGACCTGTGCTGCCTGCCATGAGGCGACGCCGGTGGTCGAGGAGTTTGGTCTCGCGCCGCGTCGAGCCGGAACGTTCTTTGAGAGCTTCCATGGTCTGGCGGTGAGGGGTGGGTCGCCCGTTGTGGCCAACTGTGCAAGCTGCCACGGAATCCACAACATCCATCCCTCCTCCGATCCTCGTTCTACCATCAACCCGATGAACCTCTCGCGGACCTGCGGACAGTGCCACCGGGGCGCCGGTGTACAATTGGCCGGCGTCCGGATTCACGTAGCTCCAGGATTCGGCGAACATCCATGGGTGACGCTGGTCCGACGGATCTACCTCGTGATGATCGTTGTCGTCATCGGCGGGATGGGCCTGCACAACGGACTTGACTTCCTGGCGCATCTGCGAGAGCGTTGGCGGGCAGAGGGCCGGCCGGACGGCGAACCCGCCGTACTCCCCGAGGTAGCGCACCGGCTCTTTGAACGCTGGACACTCAATGAGCGAATTCAGCACGTCATGCTGTTGGCGACCTTCACGATCCTGGTGATCACGGGCTTTGCCCTGAAGTTTCCTGATTCGTGGTGGGCGCGGCCGCTAGTCTGGATCGAAAGAGGGTATACCGTTCGAGCGTGGCTCCATCGAATCTCCGGCGTGCTCATGGCGCTGGCGGCCATATACCATCTGGCGTATCTGTTCGGCACACAACGTGGTCGAACGCAGTTCCGATGCATGAAACCCGGGCGACGGGACTTGCATGAGGCGTGGGGAATGGTGGCCTTTAACCTGGGCCTGAGGTTGCACCGGCCGCGTTTCCATCGCTTTACATACGCGGAGAAACTGGAGTACTGGGCGGTCATATGGGGCACTGCCGTGATGACCGGCACCGGGTTTATGATGTGGTTTCAGGCCGGTGTGCTGACGCGCTGGTCCCTTCTCGTCATTGACCTGGCGACCGTCGTCCATTATTACGAGGCCTGGCTTGCCACGTCGGCCATTGTCGTCTGGCACTTCTACAGCGTCATCTTCCGGCCTGATATCTACCCGATGAGTCCGGTCTGGCTGAGGGGGACGATGACGGGGGAGCAGATGGCACGGGATCACGCCGCCGAACTGGAGGAGATCCTTGCAGCAGAAACCGTATCCAGCTCATTGCCTGGCGATGAGATGACTTCACCGCAGGACAGCTAAGGTGAGACGATCAGATGGCTGAACAACCACCCGTCCGACGCCGCGGCTTGCGCATCCTCCTGATCGCCCTGGCGACCGGCATCGTCGTTGGAGGTCTCGCGGTGGGTGGGCTCTATCGCCTTAGTTCGAGCCCGCTCCTATGCAATTCCTGCCATATTATGAAACCGTATGTTGAGGCCTGGAGGAGTTCCAAACACAACAACGTCACGTGTATCGATTGCCATTACCCTCCGGAGCTTCGCGGCACCATATGGGTGAAGTACCAGGCACTTTCCCAGGTTGCGAAGTGGGCGACGCAAACCTACAGTTCGAAGCCGTTCGCCGAGGTTGAGGATGCGAGTTGCCTTCGCTCTGGGTGTCATACGAGCCGCCTGCTTGAGGGTAAAGTCACCTTCAAACGGGGGATTATCTTTGACCACGGCCCGCACCTGAAAGAGGAACGCCGGGGGCGGCAGCTTCGGTGCACAAGCTGTCACTCCCAGATCGTGGTTGGGACGCACATCGAGGTGACCACGACCACCTGTTACCTCTGTCACTTTAAGGGGATGAAGACATCTCGGGAATTTCACCCTCTTGGCGGCTGTACGGTCTGCCACACGGTGCCCAAGGAGGATATCAAGCTGGGGACCATTGCCTTCAACCACGAGTCGATGGTGAAGCGAAATGTCGGATGCGAGAAGTGCCATCTCAACGTGGTTGAGGGGAGTGGTCAGGCCCCACAAGAGCGCTGCTATACCTGTCACAACCAGCCAGAGAAGCTTCAGAAGTACGCCGACACACCATTCATGCATGAATTCCACGTGGCCGGTCATCATATCGAGTGTACCCGTTGCCACAGCGAGATCAGACACAAACTCCCGCCCCCCATCGGCTTATCCCTGAGCGGGTTATTGCAATGGTTATCGGAACCCTCGAGTGCCGAGGCTGCCGAGAGCAGTGCCCAAGTCCTGCCGAAGCGGCTGTTCCAGTCGCCGGCGGTGAAGATGCCAGAGGCGCACCCTGCGACTCGGGATCGAGGGCTTGATTGCAAAGCCTGCCATCAGGCTACTCACCAGGGAGTCCTCGAGATGTACGTTGGTATGGGAGGGAAGGGGACGCCGATGATTCCCGGCCACATGTTTCAGGTCAGGGTAGAGTGCGTAGCCTGTCATGTGGAGCCCGGGAAGGACAAGGCCATGGCGACATTCGGTGGGCGGACATTCAGACCATCAGAACGCGCATGTCTTGGTTGCCACGGCGAGCGGTACAAAGGGATGCTGGAACGCTGGACAAAGACTATCACCACTATGCTCACGACGGTCAATGCAAAGCTCTTGTTAGCGGAGCAGGCTCTGCAAACCACTCATCGGGCTCACCCGCAGTTTGCGAAGGCCTGGAAATTGGCAACCGATGCGCGACACAATGTGGAATTCGTCACGAATGGGAAGGGCGTTCACAACGTCTTCTTTGCTGCCGACTTACTGAAGGTTGCGGACGGGTACCTGGATCAGTCGATGGCGGCAATCGGGCAGTTGCCTCTGAAGGTTGCAGAGGAGACCCTCGTCCGGGGAGGCTATTGCGCGGTGCTGTGTCACAATCAACTGGGAGTGAAGGCACCGGAGGAGGTAAAATTTGGGGCTGAGACGATCCCGCATGTCCGCCACGTGACTGAGTTCGGTGTCACATGCACGGCATGTCACTCGGCCGAACGACACAAGGCGGTGACCGCCACAAAGGCGACTTGCCTGAGCTGTCATCACCGCGCGGGGAATGATAACGAGCGGTGCATCGCCTGTCACACGCTCCAGAACGCCTTCTTTTCTGGTACGATTAAGGTTGAGGCGGTTGTTGAGCCGACCCCCAGTGCCCACGTAGAGCTGATCGACTGTGTGGGATGCCACAACGTCCAGAAGCAGCATTCCAGGCAAGCGGTGGCAGCGCAGTGCCTGGGCTGCCATGACACGACGTCCGTCAAGGTGTTCACGCAGTGGCGGAAAGATATCGGTCAAGGTCTGGAAGAGGCCATGCGCCTCCTGAGGAAAGGGGAGTCCGGCCTGCGCCATGCTCCTCAAGACCCGAAGGCATCCGAGGTGCGCCTTCTCCTTCAGGCGGCGAAACGGGATCTCGATCTGGTCGTCAAGGCTGGGGGAATTCACAATCCAGAGCTGGCGAAGGCGATCTTGGTCAAGGCAAAGGAATCGGCCGAGCGGGCCATACGCTTCTTGAACCGGTAGGTGTGTGGGCGATATAAGGTTGCGCAAATCGAGCTATGTCAAACAGAGTCAACCCAGAGAGGACAATGGAAGAACAACGATCATCCGGTAAGATACGCCTTATCATAATGCTGGGCAGTACGTTGGCCGTAGGATTTCTTCTTGGGTACCTGGCTTCAGCCTTCGTTCCTCTCGTCCAGTCGCCACAATCGCCCGCCGTGTCGCCGTCTGCCGCTCCTGGTCCTAAGCTTTCACCCTCCGAGATTGATTCGGCCTTGAAGGCGGCCCACGCCTCGCTCGATGCTGGCGACCTCCAAGCCGCCTGGGAGAAATATCATCAGATCCTGCTCACTGATAGGAATCATATTGAGGCGCTGACGCACCTCGGAGTAATCTTGACGCAGAGCAATCAGCCGGATGAGGCCATCAAGCTGTACGATCGAGCGTTGAGCCTGAATCCCCAGTATGCCCATGCCCTGTTCGATAAGGGACAGGCCTTACAGGCGAAAGGGGATGCGAAGGGCGCCACTGAGGTGTTCCAGCGGTTTCTCGCTCTGGTACCGCCGGACTCGGACGATGCCAAACGAGTCAAGGGATGGATTGCGGAGCTGACCCATTCCAAGAAGCCATAAAGGCGAAAGTGCCTGGACAGGCAAGCGAGAAGGTCGTGAGATTCTGATGCGGGCGGTATGGTGACAACGCGTCAGTCAACATGAGGAGAGAGGGCTTATGCGCGCAAAAGCGGTCATAGCGAGCCTGTTATTCACGTGGGGATATGGGTCAACGGCCTACGCGTTCGAAACGGCCGGCGGAGAGTTTCTCGCAAGGAAATCCTGCGCGGCCGTGCAGAGCATCAAGACGGGAAAGAATCCCGGCAGGATCAAGCTACGAGTTGACGATCGGTACCCCGTGACCGGCCTCAACGAACCGAATGGGACGTATGTACAGATTCAGGTGGCGGGCGCACGACCAGAACGTCGGTGGGTGAAGCGCACGTGCGGCACGCTGAATCCTGGGCCTGTTGAGCCTACCGCCGAACAATACGTGCTCGCTATAAGTTGGCAGCCTGCGTTTTGCGAAACCAAGCCCGACAAGACCGAATGCAAGACCCAGACGTCTGGTCGTTTCGACGCCGATCATTTCGCGCTGCACGGACTGTGGCCACAACCGAAAGGGAACATATTCTGCGGTGTCTCGACGGCTGATCGCGTACATTCGGAGCAGGGCAAGTGGGACAAGCTTCCCGAACCTGATCTGAGCGCGGAGACTCGGGCGCGTTTAAGCGAGGCCATGCCGGGAACGGCATCCAATTTACAGCGCCACGAATTCACCAAACATGGCACCTGTTTTCCCGGGAATGCGGATAGCTATTTCGGCGTCTCTCTGGCGTTGCTGCAGCAGATCAATGCCTCAAGGCTCCGAGACCTGATGGCGACGCATATCGGTGCGACCGTATCGTCGGCAGATATTACGCGCGAGTTTGAACAGAGCTTCGGAGCGGGTGCTGGCGCCGCGCTCGGCGTTCACTGTGTCGACGATCAGAATTCTCACCGCACGCTTATCGGCGAAATCCGTGTCAACCTGAAAGGAACGCTGAAGGAGACGACCAGGCTCCAGGATGTCTTGGATCGCTCGATGCGTGCAGTCAGCGATTGTTCCAAGGGTATCGTCGATCCGGTCGGGTTGAATTGAGCAAAGTATCAATCGCTGAACGCCGGGCGCATGGGCGATGAATCATTATGGTGGTGAAAAAGCGTACGGTCTTGTATGAGCCATAAGACCTCCGTCGTTGTTTTTGTTCCCGGACTGGGGAGTTTCAGTCCGATCAACCTGGGCATCCTGCGAATCGAGTATTTCAGGGGGGTAGAGCAAGCCCTGGAAGGACACGGGGCCTCGACATATTTTCCGACCCTTCCACCATTCGCGGGGATCGCTCAGAGGGCGCGGGTACTTGCAGACGATTTATCGACATTGAAGGTAGATCGTATTCACCTTATCGCTCATAGCATGGGCGGGTTAGATAGCCGTTACTGTATACATCATTTCGATCCGGAACGTCGCATAGCGAGTCTGGTCACAATCGCCACACCGCATCGCGGTACCCCATTGGCCAACTGGGTGCTGGATGGGGATGGCCTGTTTCAACGGCTAATCCGGCCGTGCGTGAAGACGGCAGTTGTGGATCTGACACCTGAATCCTGTCGCCGTTTCAATGACGTAATTCCAGATCGGGCAGATGTGCGATATCTGTCGTATGCCGGGGTACGGCCCGTCACAGAGATGCCGCCATGGTTCCGTCCCTGGACTCGTATGCTCGAGGAGAATGCCGGTGAGAACGATAGTCAGGTGCCACTTGGATCGGCGATGTGGGGGGAGTTCAAGAGGACATTGCGAGCCGACCACATCGAGCTGGCGGGTTGGAACCTGGGCGGATCGAACGCGCACGATCAGCGGCCATTTGATCATCTATCCTTTTATCAGGAAGTCCTGGCTGAGTTATTGGATGTGAAGTGATGGTGCAGCCGACAGCTTGGCGCATACTGCTTGACGGCGTAGGGACGGGAGGATGTATGGGCACCAGCGGAGCGATTTCGACACTGATTCGAGTGACCGTATGTCTCGGTCTCGTGAGTCCGGTCTTGGTGCTCGCTCGAGTAGCGGCTGGCGATGTAGCAGCCGAGTGTACACCGCCTTCCCTCGTGTGGTTTGACCCTATCTTCTTCTCCTATAACGTGGCGCTCGCACTGTTCGCCGTACTTTCCATCCCAGGCATTACGTATTTTTATGTCGTCTCCAGGAAGGCCGAGAAGATCAGGCGGCTGCGAAACGATCTCAGCGAAGAACGCTGGAGCCTCAATGAAGAGGCGATTGTCAACATCGTTGAGCGCCAGTTCCGGATGCGTCATTACCTTGGCAGCATGCTGACCCTGACCATCGTCGTCCTGCTTGGGACATCCATCATTCTCTTGCTCAAACCTTTCTCCGGAGCGGGTTGTGGGGGGTCGATTACAGTAAGGGCGCCAACTTCCTACTGTTGGGGCCTTACATGCTGTTTGGGCCTGATGGCCGCCCCGACCATGACTATTACCAGCATATTGCGGTGAGTCTGACGGCCTTCCAGTTCGGCTTTCTCGGCGCCTACGTCTATCTGATCGGAGACCTCGTCAGGGCCTACTTTATACTCGATCTGACCCCGCAAGTGTTTGTAGCCAGCACCATCCGCGTCATCACCGGGAGCCTGCTAGCCTTGGTGACCTCATTTATGACGGGTTATATGTCGAAGGAAGTCAATATCAGCCTGCCATTGATTAGCTTTTTTTTCGGCTACTTTCCGGAAACAGCCCTGATTCTGATCCAAAAAAAGGTGGCCGGCTGGATTGGTCTGGGTGAGACGAAGTACCACGCTATACCGCTGTCAAGACTACCCGGCATGAGCTATGCGCACGAGACCCGCCTGATACGTGAAGGCTATGACAATGTAGAAAACCTGGCCACCGTTCGGCCGTTGGATTTGATGTTGCGGACAGGATTTACTCATCGTCAGGTGCGGCAGTGGATCGCGCAGGCATGGTTGTACAGCCATATGCGAGAGGATTACGAGGAGTTCGTCAAGCAGACCGGTATTACCGGTGCAGATGAACTCGCAGAGCTTCTTGATAAGGGTAACGTCGGCTCTACGACGCCGGAGGAATACTTGAGCGCCGCTACCGGCGACAAGTATACGCACAAGATTGCAGCACTATGCCGTTTGGTTGGTAAGTGGAAAGAACGAGCCGATCGTCCGCTGAGCCTGAGCCCCCAGTACACTCGTGCCCTGTTTGATAAAGGGCAGGCGTTGAAAGCGAAGGGGGACACGAAGGGGGCGATTGAGGTGTTTCAGCGATTTCTCGCACTCGTGCCGCCAGACTCCGACGATGCCAAGCAGGTCAAAGAATGGATCGCGAAGCTCGGCAAATCAGGCCGTTCCACACCGAACACAGGTGACGAGCCTGGGAAGCCGTAGAGTCTCTGCCCTCTTACTGTAGCTTTCACGATCTTGCCTGCATCGAATCGTTAGAATACAAGTGCAATCGCACCAGCGACAACTCTAAAAGGAAAAGCTAATACATTGCCGATGAAATTTAAGGTTCTGCTTAAAATACCTCCCGATACGCCCTCAGTCTTCTTTTCCTCCACTTCAGTCCGCCCCTCTGCCTTTGTCGCGCTGGTGTTTTCTGATTGTGGAGACGCTTCACTTGATTCCATTGAATCTCGTTTTGTCTCGTGTGTAGTAACTGGCTCTGTCTTCGTCGTTGAAGTAGCAGTGCATCCTTCAAATCCAAACACAGCAAATACACTGAGCACCATCAGTAAGAATATTCTCTTCTTCATCGAACACCTCCAGGGTTAATCTGGGTTCTGCGCATCTCGATTCTTCCTTGGCAATGCTTCCTCTCTCATAATTCTGGAGTATATTGCGCCTAAGGCTTCTTTACATTCACCGTTCATTCTAAGCCTGTCGAAGAGTGAGACATTCCGGATTCCGTGTCAAGCACGGAATGACGGGCGAGAACAGAAGACGATGCCCCGCGGTTTGCCGCGGGGTAGGTCATTCTATTGGGGGTTCATTCATGCGAGTATAATAGGCGGGTGTTAAGTCCCACCCCGGCTTGCGGAGTTGTTGGTGAAGGTATTTCAGACGCCTCGGTAAAAGTTGACTCCCTTGGAGATTTCACTAGAATGCAAGATTGATTCACCGGGATCGAGAAGATTGAATACAACGTGAGGGTGGGAATCATTGGCGCAGTGATGGAGGCGTGATGGGAAGGTCGGCGTGAACATGGGGGCGGACGTATGGCCGAAGATAACGGCGTGGGCGGTGCACCTGTTCACGGCCTTTGGCGCAGTTATCGGGGCCTGGTGTCTCGTCGCCATACACAGGGGCGATTATCGGGAAGCGTTCTTCGGGATGCTGCTGGCCGTTGTGTTCGATGCTGTGGATGGACCGCTGGCCCGGAGGGCTCGTGTTAAAGAGGTTCTGCCCCAATTCGATGGAACGAAGCTGGACGATATCGTCGACTATCTGAATTATGTCGTGGTCCCGATCGTGTTCATTCATGATGCGAACCTGCTGCCGGCGTCGGGCTCTGGCTGGATTCTGTTCTTTCCACTGCTTGCCAGCGCCTACCGTTTCTGTCACGTCTCTGCCAAGACGCCCGACCATTTTTTCACCGGATTTCCTTCGTACTGGAACATTCTGGCTTTCTACTATTATGTCGGGAGGAGTCCACTCTGGTTCAATGCGGCCTTCACCGTCTTCGCGGCGATCATGGTGCTGGTACCGATCAGATATATCTATCCCAGCCGCACTCGAACCCTCCGTCCTCTAACCATCGGACTGGGTATTCTGTGGGTGGCGGTACTCCTGATGCTCCTCCGGCAGCTTCCCGATCCGTCGCCATCGCTGGTTGCCTGGTCTCTGGTCTACCCGATCTACTATACAGTCCTCTCGTTTGCGCTGCATTGGCGCTTCCTGTCTGAAGGCAGACACACGTCTTTCGAATCACGGTGAGGTTGACGCAGGTGGGGTCGACTGTTTGAAGGCGTCCGGTCCGTTCGGTAAACTGTCCAGAAAGGCGGCATCGAGGGTCACCACATCTTCTCCAGGTTCGGCCATAGCGTAGACACCGACCTGCGGGTCGGCAGCCTTCTTGAGCAGGAGGCGCTTCACGCCGCCTGCGTCCTTCAGCTCCACGATCAGGTCGGGACGTTCCAGGCCGTACTTACGTTTGGCGTCTGGACCGGAGTCGACAAATGTGGTCACACGGGCATCCTTGATCTTCCACAGCATCTGCCCAATCACGGCTGCATCTGCCCTGGCCTTGATCGGCTTGCTGATCTCCCATCCCTTTTCTTCAACCTGGCTGAGGCTGATCGGTTGTCCCTTGATGGTGATCTCGACCCTGGTGACCTGGTTCGGTTCCAGCGCCAGTAGCGCTTTGTTACGGAAGTCGTCCGACTTCTTGTCTGTGCGGAGCCGTATAACAACGGTCGCCAGGAAGACCGCGGGCTGATCGGGTCGTTTGGCGTAGACGGAGCGGCCGTTCGGATTCAGATCGCCCAGCAGGATGGTTGGTAAGGTCTTTCCACTCTTGAGCGTGAGACCAAGCTGAATCGAAGGACGCTCAAGCCCGTAGTCGGCGAGATTCGTGGGTGCGTCCTCGATGCGTCGTTCTTCCTTAGCTTCCAGAAGCGTATGGAGCAGTGATGTGACCTCTGTATCATCGGCCGTGGCCTGTACAGGTTCGATCAGGCGCCATGCATCGTCTTTACGCTTCAGCACGATCCGCCCTTCGCCCCGCGTGATGACGATCTCTTCGACATCCTTCTCCTCGGTGCGGAATAGGCGGTTGCCATCCGACCCGAATCCATTCCTTTTGGTCTCTATGGCGTAGTAGCCCACGGCCAGAGCCGCCAGAACCACTACGAGAAGGCTGAGCGATCGCCACCTCATCGTGACCGTTTTCGTCCGAGGACGACGGATGTCCCGGAGACCAGGAATAGGGCCGGCACCACGACGACCAGGAACCAGAAGGCCATTCGCCCTTGCGTCGCGCTCAAGATAATGGGAGTGGTCTTTGCCTCCCTCGGCCGGATGGAGATCATCCCCTCCTCTTCGGCCAGCCAACTGATGCTGTTCAGGAACAGATCCCGGTTCCCCGAGAAGTTCAAAAAGCTATTGCCGGCAAAGCTGGAGGTGCCGTACACCACTAACCGGGCTGCTGTCGGTTGTTCGTGAGCCTCCTGCTCTTTATCTCCCTTCCCTATAGTGTTCCTCTTCGCCTCTGCGGCTGCTGCTGTCTGCTGGGCCTGCACCGTGGCGATGGCCCCCACTGAGACCGGTCCCTGCCGATCCTGTCCTTTCTCAAAGCTGAGTTGACCCCGATTCAACTCGCCTTTATCGGACTCCGCCCAGCTTCCCGGACCCGTTTCCCCGAGCTTCTGGACGGTGACACCCTGCGGCGTCGGTTGCGCGACGTCCACAGAGCGCGCAAAGGGAAAAAGAGAGGCAAGGGTGAAATTCTGGGTAATCGCATGCGGATAGTAATTGGAGACCACCGGCATCAGGTAATCACCGCCCATGGTACGGGCGTACTGATCTACAATCACATCGTCCCCGACCGTGATGCCGTATCGGCCCACAAATGCCTTGAGGCTCGGCGCCGCATATGGATCGAGCTGGATGAGCAGCTTGCCGCCGCGCTCGACAAACGCCTGCAGGGCCTGCAGCTCCGATTCAGCCGGGTCGCGCTTCGGCCCGCTGATCACGAGCATCGAAGCGTCCTGTGGAACCTCACGTTCGCGGACGAGCAACAGTTCCTTGACCTGGTAGTTAGCCTTCTCGATCGCCTCTTTTGCCTGTCGGTAGCCGTTCCGCGATCCGTCCTCCAACTCGTTTTCCCCATGTCCCTTCAGGAAATAGATCGTGCGCTTCCCTTCGCGGAGCAGCTTGACCAGCCCATTCGTCAGGTGCTCCTCATCCACCTCAGAGATCTTTTCTTCCTTATCCTTCGTCTCTAAGATCGTGGTCCCGTAGGTCGCGATGCCGTATCGCTTGGCCCTGCCGGGGTTCCTGTCGGGATCGACCACTTCGAAGCGGAACCGTTGCGAAAGGTCGGCATACTGGCGCAGGAGGTCTTCGGCGGGTCGGCGCTCCGCCTGGTCGGCTCGGAAGAAGGCCGTGACCTGGACATCCGCAGCGAGTCCTCCGACCACCTTCCTGGTCTGATCGGCGAGACTGTACCGCTTCCCTGCCGTCAGGTCGAACCGCGTGTTGTGCTTAGCCGAGATGACCTCCACCAGAACGATGATCCCCAGCACCAGCATCGTCATCAGGACGACGTTCAATCCGGTAATCGTAGAGCGCCGACTCAGCCAAGCCATGATTGCGCCAAAGGAACGGTACACACCGATAAGGATAAGGACCGCCCCGAGCAGGAGGATGCTTCCCATCCATGCCTTCAAGTCCGGGCTGATGTTGTAGGCAATCCCGCCGGCGACAAGGAGGATGAGGCCGGCCGGTACGGTAAGGCGAGCAAGTTTGTCCATGGCTAGCCCCTCCACCGTTTCGATTCGAGGGAACGGAGCGTCAGGAAGAGGCAGAGGAGTGTGAAGTTGAGGTAGAAGATCACGTCCCTGCTTTCAATGGTGCCCTTGGCGAAACTGTCGTAATGGTTGATGATCGAGAGGTGTGAGAGGATGGGGCCCAGCGTCGGCCCGGCCGCCTCGGCGGTCCAACCGATGACCCACAGCAACAAGAGGACGCCGAAGGCCCCGACGGCGGCGACCACCTGGTTTTCGGTCAGGGCGGAGGCGAGAATCCCGAGTGCCAGGAAAGCCATGCCGAGAAGCAGGAGGCCAAGGTAGCCGCTCAGGATGAGCCCCCATTCCAACGTCGCAAAGGTCCCGAGCATTGCGATGTCAAGCAGGCTGATCCCGAGCATCGCTGCGTACAGCGCGAGCGCCGCCAGGAACTTACCCAACAGCAGCTCCCAGTCCCTGATCGGGTACGAGAAAAGCAGCTCGATGGTTCCCGTCTTCTTCTCTTCGGAAAACAGGCGCATGGTGGCCGCGGGCATCAGGAGCAGCATCGTAATGGCGATATCACGAAACAGCGGGCGAACGATCCACTCAGAGGCATTCAGACCTCGACCGAAGGCGGGGTTCATCGTGGCCTGCAGGCTGCTGAGCGAGAAAAAGGCGAGAAGACCATAGAAAAAGTAGCCTGAGATGAGCGCGAAGATGGTCAGGACCACGTAGGCGATCGGCGAGGCGAAGTAGGCGCGCCATTCTTTCTTGAAGATCGCCAGGACGTTCATGACTGCACCTCATGCGCTTCCTTGGTTACCAGGCGCACGAAGATCTCCTCCAAGCTCATGTCGGCGGGACGGAGCTCCAGCAGTCCCCATCCGCGCTCAACGATCAGACGGGAGACCTCACGACGCAGGTCGCAATGTCGCTCCGACTCGACGACAAGGCTGTGGGTAGTCTCGCCTGTCTGTGCGTCGGCATGTCCGGCAGACAGGCGCGCCTCATCCTCCGCCATGACCCGCAGCACGCCTGGAAGCTGGGTTAGGGCCATCCCAACCTGGTTCACTGGTCCCTCGACCCTGATGCGCAGTTTGGTGGAACTCTGAAGCCCGGCCGTCAGGTTCTCCGGGGTATCGACTGCCACAATCTGTCCGTTGTTGATGATAATCACCCGATGACAGAGCATGCTGACCTCTGGCAGGATGTGCGTGGACAGGATCACCGTGCTTTGGCCGGCCAGCTCTTTGATGAGCTGTCTGATTTCGATAATTTGGCTCGGATCGAGCCCGATAGTCGGCTCATCCATGATGAGCACCTCAGGATCGTTGAGCAGCGCCTGAGCGATCCCGACCCGCTGCTTGTAACCGCGCGAGAGGGCGCCGATCAAGGTCCGCCGGACTTTGGCGACGCCGCACTTGTCCATGATCTCGTCGATCCTCTGTCGCCTCCGTCCACGATCTACGCCCTTCACCTCTGCCACGAACGCCAGGTAGTCGGTCACCTTCATGTCGGTATAGAGCGGTACGTTCTCCGGCAGGTAGCCGATACGTCGCCGCACCTGGAGCGATTCGATCAGAATATCATAGCCCGCGACGCGCGCCGTCCCGCTGCTGGGCGGCAGACAACCGGTCAGGATCCGCATCGTGGTGGTCTTGCCGGCGCCGTTCGGCCCGAGAAACCCCACGATCTCCCCTTTATCGACCTTGAAGGAGACGTCCCGAATCGCCGTATGCTTGTCGTAAAATTTCGTGAGCTTGTCCGCTTCGATCATTCTCTCTCCTGTTGCGTCCCTGCCGCCGGTCGGCAGCCTGAATCTCGAAAGACCATCGGACATTGTACACGATCCTGCTTGCTTCGCGCAACGGCGGTGCGATACGGGTAGTGGGTCAGTTTGAATCCAGTAAGCCGACAATTTCTTCGAGCGACCATACATGATCGGTAACTCCCGCCTGCATCGCCGGGGTAACTCGAAGCGTCTGATGTACCCGCCCGAAGTTGTACCACATGAAATGTAGGGCAACAGCGGCCTCAAGGTTCTCAACTTTCTTCGAGAAGGCATTAGTCAGTCGAGTGAATCTCCTCATGCTCATGCGCATGGTAAGGTTCTGGCGTTCCACAAACGAGGTCGAGACGTGCCGAGGATCGGGGTTTCCTTCAATCCGGTTTTTCTGGCATCCCGTACACTGAGGCGGACTGTATCGCCTCTGCTGCTGCTCTGGCGCTTCCCCGAACAGCTTCACTAATTGCGCGTAGTCCACATCGGCTCCAAACGCACCCTCTATGGCAGTCAGATACATCTTCAACCCGTCCGTCGTGAGTTGTACGCGGGTAGCGAGCCGCGTTGCAAGATCGTTGATAAACTCAGCAGCATAGCCCGCGTCACGTTCGCCTACCAGCCAAGAGATCATCAGTTTGGAGTCGGCGTCCATAGCCGCCCAAGTCCACACATCGCCGACTCCTGGTTTTCCCTTCATGTGCTCAGGCACGTTCTTTTCCTTCGCATAGCAGAATGACCATATCTCATCGCACTGGATACGCTTGCAGCGGAGATTCACGAGGGTTCGCCGCTGGTACTCACTGCAAGCTGCTCCGAGATCGGCCAAGAGCTTGAGGACCGTGCCTTTGGCTACACCCGTCATGCGGACAGTGGAGCGAATCGAATTGCCTTCGACTAGGGCGGCTACGACTTGTGCCCGCTTGTCCTTGCTTAATCTGTTCATACTCAGAATATAGCTTGAGCGGTCAAGCATGTCAAGAGGAAAATGATGTTGAAACATTGTGGCGGCGATAGATTATGAGAAGATTGGCGTCCTAGACGAGTCGCAATGAATTAGGTTGGCCCAAATAGATGGCTTTTACCTCTTTTTCACGTAAAGCGATAAGATGACTAAACTCGGCGATGCTGTACTGCAATCTGGTTCGATGGAGATCAATAAGCTTATTGAGCAATCGAGGTTGCTCTGCTGGAATATCAAGTTCCGGGGGTTCCCGAAGCCGATAGCCAGCCTTACTGAATTGCATCCAGATATACCGCTCCTGCCTTTCCGTAATCTTGCCAAGTTTGGCGGCCCGTTTTAGAAGTGCGCCCATAGATACTTTCCAGTACGGCTTCAATATAGCAAGCTTAGGTACAGTGATTTCGCTAAGAGAATGCCTGATATCATCGGCAGGCATAAGAAAACTGGCCGCGAATCTATTGGCTTGGTCTTCAAGGTCCGCGTTCACAGTGCGGTGCATAATCACATGACCAAGCTCATGAGCTAGACTGAAGCGCATTCGGTCGCCTGGTACTCCCGCGTTCACAAAGAATAAAGGTGGAAGACCAGTAATCCACTGACTAATTGCATCTATCTTGCGAGTGTCAAAATCACACTTAATAATGATCCCGCCAGCATCCTCAATGGCCTTTGTAACGTTCTGTATTGGCCCCTTGGGAAGGACCCAACTTGCTCGGACAGCCAGTGCGACGTTCTCGGCCTGGCCATCAAACTCGTCTATGTCGAATTTTGGAAAACTCTTAGCTGGCTCAATCTCTGCGGCCTTAAGCATTTTGGCCACATGGAATCTTCGGATATTGACCATAGCGTGAATTTTGTTCAGAGTCTTAATGGAGATGGTTTCTTTCTTTCTGTGAAACAGAATACTTGTTCCTATTCCATAGAGATCCTCATCCTGAAAAAAGAAGTGCTCAGGATAGTCTAGGGCACTGGATAGGGTCTTCAGCATTTCATCAGAGAGAGGCAATAGTCCCGCCTCAATCTTTGAGATTCGCGCCTGGGAAGCACCTACCTTGGTCGCTAATTCGCTTTGCGTTAATCCGCGAGATTCGCGGCCAAGGACTACCATTTTTGGGTTAACCTGAGGCTTCATTTTTCATCTTCTTTAGCTCGCCAACCTTTGGATGCACTTGTGTTTCTGCGTGCTGCGAAGGCGTGATCTCATGGACCAGTGGAATGCTAGATTGAAGCTCGACCTCCAGGTCAATAACGTATTCGGTACCTTGCCAGCGAGGGCAGCTTATTAGAACAGCGGCGATCATGGTCTGCAAATCGTTCAACTGGTATCCAACATCAAGTCTAGTGGATTCCGGGATTCCATCCAGTGGTAGATTGTCCATGAAGGCAATAGCTTGTTGTGTTGGGTAGTTTCTTGACCGTCGGTTCTTGCCGAGCTTCTTGAAGCGGAGAAGTGCCTTTCCCTCAACGTGCACTAGAAAATAGCCTCGCTGCATAAGCGACCGAACATTTGGGACATTTTCAAATGCTTGGCGAGCTAGTTCTACCATATGATCGCGTAGAATGTTGGCCCTGGTACGAGGCGTGTGAATCATCCTGACTTCAGGAGGATACTTACTGAGATAATCGTCCCAGGCGGGTCGTACACAGCTATGAATCCGCTCATAATGAGGTTTGAGGAGGTTTTCCGCTTCAACTCTTGTGAGTCGTGACATATTTCCCAATCTCCTTTCTCCAACAAGGTTCAAAAGGAGACTACAGAGGTAATTGTCAAAAGTCAAGATAATTATTCTTATTATTATTCCGCGTCACAATCAAGGGTTCGGGACTCTTGTTTCTATGCTAATCCTAGTATGTAGAACTATCGTATTCATTCCGATAACCTACTGCGCAAATGAACACAGACATCCTGTTACGTTTTGGACAAAAAGTACGGCAAAGACGGCTGTCTCTTGCGATATCCCAAGAGGAACTTGCAGAGCGTGCAGGCGTTCATCGCACATACGTCGGGATGATCGAGCGAGGAGAAAAAAACATCACACTGCGCAACATTGTGAAGTTTGCCAAGGCGCTCGATATGCCAGTCCATAATCTAATGAAATTCAAATAGGTATTATGGGCAGTAAAGAACTAAAGGGCAGGGCCGTTTGGCAAGATCAAAGTGGAGCAAACGCGAAGGTTGCCGAAAAGGATTTCTACGCTGTTTTCGAAACGGCATTTCAAAACACTTCGTTTCGGATAAGGTCAAAACCGAAGGAATTTAAGAACATATACACAAATGTGATCCTTGACCCGAGTGTTTCCGCTGAAATATACAATCCGAAAGAAGGGATCAAGAGGCACGGAATAAGCCCCGACTACGCGATCGACAATCTTGATACGAAGAAAACGCTGTATGTTGAAGTGAAAAGGCAAGACGGTTGGGTTGAGGGCGGCAAGCGTTCCGATGGTCGAGGGAATGCCCATGAAAGATCATGCAAGTTCTTTACTCCAGGACTACTGGAGGTGATGCGACATCAAGGAAGACTTGGCGATAAGGTTCTTCCCTTCTGGACTGTCTTTCTTGGTGATATCACTCGCGATCCATGCCGAGTTCGGGAAATAACTTTGTGGTATAAGGGCTATGAAGATCATTTTTTCTTTTGGCGAAACCCGAAGGATGAGAAATCTCTGTTGAAACACTTTCAAGAGAAGCTTAAACACTTACTGATCTGAAGTCCTCTCGCTCTTGATTGAGGACATCCAATCCCCATTGAGTCCAGCCTTTAGATTTCATTCTTGCGAATAGTTCAATTCGGTCTTGGGTTGGGAACATCTTTTCTATTGCTTCTCTGATTTCGTCTGGTTTCATGCTGTGCACTCTTCGGGGACTTCTAATAAGTTGTTGAATATTTCTCGCACCCCTCGGTTGCGGAATTCGTCCTCGCTTGAAAACTAAGCAAAGCTCACAGTTTGATAGAGTGTATTTGCCGGGGTTGTGAATCATTTTATCCCATACAAATGCTACGGTTTTGTACCCAAAACCCCACTTCTGACCAAGAGAAATTGCTTGTGCGAGATGAGGGCTGGTTGCCCACATGAATAGTAAGCAATCATCCTTCGCTATTTCATGAACCGGCATTGTCATTAGCTCATCGAGCTTCAAAGTGGGATACTTAAATGAAGCCGAACTAATGAAAATGTTTTTTGAGAGATCTATTTCATCTGCATTCTTGCTGCTTCTATCGAACTGAAGCTTTCCATTATAATCCCATGGAGGGTCCGCGTAGATGATGTCAAATTTCTTCTTCGGAAAATCGGGATACAGGGTAGGCATTCCGTTTTGCTTGATCCTACTCTTCACTTCCTCATTATAAATGACGTATCCAGTAATCTTTTTCATGCTATCTATAGTGTGCATTTCGGAGGCGCTGTCAAGCGTTGTTTTAGATCGCTTCACTTGCCCAACGAGTTAAAGCAGCTTTTTTGGCGATCCGCGATCTCGCCTTGGCAGAGAGCTTCTTCGCTCTAGCAGGGCCACCCTTAAGACCACCCAATCGACCCAAGGCTACAGCAGCAGGATTCTTTTGCGGGATGCTCTCACTGGCAGGCTTCTCGCCAGTCGCCGCCTGAACAATCGAAGAGGCGAGAACGTTGATATCGGTAGGCAGCTTCTTGCTTGTGCGCTTAGGCATATCTCCAGTATAGAGTTGCCTCTGCCTTGCGTCAAGTGCTACATGTCGCAAAACGGGTTTTTTATTTTTGTACGGTCGAATAAAAGTTTCAATTTTCTACTGAGCCTGTTATACTTTTAAATCAATAAGAGCACACGTAAGCAGGAAGTATGGGAAGCATCAATAGCGAGGTGTGTGCGATGAGAAAACATACTATGCAGAAAACAATCACAAAACGCTTACAAGGACGAAGATTGCAGGACGACAAGCTGCGAGAACTGATTCTCTATATCGCTAGGGAGTCCGAAGGCGATCCTTCATTCGGAGCTACAAAGCTCAACAAGCTGCTCTTCTATGCGGACTTCCTTGCTTATAAGCATCTTGGTGGGGCAATCACCAAACAGGAGTATCAAGCTCTCGATCAAGGGCCAGCACCTCGGAAGTTAGTGCCTTTACTGCAAAAGATGGAGAAGGTGTGTGAAGTTGCTACCCAGAAGACAGACTACCATAACTATACCCAAAATCGAACCATCGCTCTCAGAACAGCAAACCTAGACCGATTCAAACCAGAAGAGGTTGTTTTAGTGAGCCGGATCATCCGTCAATGCTGGGGTAAGACTGCACGCCACATGAGCGATCTCTCGCACCAGTTCATAGGATGGCGCCTGGCTAACATAGGAGACACGATTCCTTATCCTGTTGCACTAATAAGCGAGCGTGAGCCTACCAAAACAGAAATCAATTACGCTCGGTCTCTGCAATCGTTGGCGAAGAAATGCTTGTCTTCCAATGTTACCTAACCTGCGATGTGTAATTAAAGAGAAGCGATTTGAAAGCGAGCTTAAGCGGATCAAAACCAATCCGCGCCGTGCGGATGATTTTGTTGAGGGTCCAGAGTGGGTATTGTCACGCGATCCTGAACAAGGAACGCAAGTAGAGGAAGATCCGCCGGTCTGGTTCTTGGGCATTGAGGATGACAGTTCGCACCTAACGGCGGCTATTTACTACACCTTCGACGAGAACCATGTTTGGCTTCTTTCAATCAGGACCATATAGTTGATCAGATTATCCCGCCGATATTAATCCATCGCTTAGGACACTACCTGCCAGCACTATCTACTACCCGTCATTTACCACTCACTTCAAACTGACCCACTACCGCGATACGTAGCCTTAACCGGTTATGGTAAGTATGGGATATTACAGGTACAATCGTCACACGGTATCCGGAATTTGGGATGAGCTCTGGGATGGCGCACGGCAAAAAAGAGGCGGCACCGCCGAGCCGTGCCTTCGAACGCTCAAGGAGGATTCGATGAGTAACCACGGGGCATTGGCGGAGTTAGACGCAGTGATCGACAAGCACTTGCGATTCTAACATTGCGGTCGAGGGGGATGCGCTGTAGGCGGGTATTCGCCTGTCCGCCCTGCTTTCCTTCCTGTGCCCATCGTTACACCCGCGCGAAGTCGATGAACCCTTGCTCCACATTGGTGTCGAGGAGTTTGACGCGGACCCGATCGCCGACGTCCAGTCCCTCGAACCCCTGGATAACCTTACCCTCTGCGGAGGGATGGATGATACGCACCCAGGTCCCTTTCCTGGACGCGCCAGTGACGATGGCGTCGAAGTGCTGCCCGATCTTTGATTCGAGGAGCAGCGCGGCCGCCGATTTCCGGACCCGTCGCTCGACCTTGCTCGCATGGTCTTCCTGCTCGGTACAGTGCTGCGCGAGCGCGCCGAGCTCTTCAAAGCTGTACGGGACCCGGTGTTCAGCCAGCGCGGCTTTGAGCAGCCGCTGCGTCAGCAGGTCCGGGAAACGCCGGTTCGGGGCCGTGGAGTGCGTGTAGGCCGGGATCGCCAAGCCGAAGTGGCCCGGCGTCGTCCGGTCGGGACCCTCCACCACATACTCGCCTCGTCCGATCAGCTTGACGACGGTCAACGAGAGATCGGGAAACCGCACCGGGTCCATCCGGCGCCGTATCGATAGAAACGTCTCCAGAGCGACGGCGTCCGGCTCTGGTGGAAGCCGTTCCCCCATGTGGGCTGCCAGATCTACAATCCGCTGCCATCGGTCCGGTGAACGCAAGATCCGGCGCAGTGACGGCAGGCCCCGCGCCTCGAGGTACCGGACCGTCACACGATTCGCCGCAATCATAAGATCCTCGATCAGCTCCTGGGCCCGGTTCTTGTCCTCTGCGCGCAGATCGGTCAGCACGTCGTCCTCAAACACGGCGCGCGGCTCGATCGTCTCCAGGCTGAGCGCGCCGTGCATGTGTCGCACGGTCCGCAGTGTCTGAGCCACCCGGTCCTGGACGCGGAGTTGCTCGTCGAGCCCGGTCACGGTGGCCACTCGTCCCGGGGCGGGCTCTCTGCCGTCGAGCCAGGCGGCCACGCTGTGATAGGTAAGCTTCGCGTGGTTGACGACCAATGCGCGATAGATATCCGAACTCCCGAGCGAGCCATCCTGGTTGACCACCATCTCGATCACGACGGCCAGCCGGTCCTCATCCTCGTTGAGCGACGTGAGATCGGTGGAGAGGGGCAGGGGGAGCATCGGGAAGATCTCGGCCTCTGTGTAGACGGACGTGGTGTTGTGCTGAGCGTGGGCATCGACGGCGGACCCCTTGCGCACCAGCGCGTCAACGTCCGCGACCGCTACCAGGATCTTTACCGCTCCGCCGCCGAGGGGTTCTGCGACCGTAAGCTGATCGAGGTCGCGGGAGTCGTCATTATCGATTGAGCACCAGCACAGGCGTCGCAGATCCCGGATGGATGGGGTAGGCTTGGCCGCCGGACGTGTGAGTCCACTGATCTCCCGGACGACGGCGGGTGAAAAATCCGGGAGCAGCCCGCGCGCCAGCATCGCGCGGCGCGCAATTGCCTGGAGACCGTAGCGATGTCCTTGTCCGGTGTAATTCATCCCGCCGTAGTTCTCCGTTGGAGGTCACGGTAGAAATTTTCATGAGGGCCAACGGCCAGGAGTCGGATCAGTCGTTTTTGTATTTCCAGTCGGTAGGCTACCAGATATTCTAACTCTTGGTGGGTGAACTTGAAAACTCGCACTCCTTTTAACACACCGACCTTCGGCGTACCGATCAGGGGATCAGCGAGGATCATCCGGACTGCGGCATCGATAGCCTCCTGCAGGGACCTTGAGGCTTTTTTCTTCCGCCGGTGGAAGAGAGGCGTGACCACCGGCGCCCAAATCACAGCACTCCCCAGGGATACGGCTCCAGGAGTCCTTGCTTTGCCTGTTCATCCCCTTCCAGGATGTCCTGGATCATGGAGAGCGGCAGCTCCGGGTTTTCCTCTGCGATCATGGCCAGGAGGGCGTAGTAGCGGACCTGTTCCGATACACTCCGCCCTTCAGCCTTGGCCTTGGCGGTGAGGCGTTTCTTCAGTACAGGGTCTAAGCGGATCGGAAGCACTGAGCCGGCCATCGAGTCCACCTCCTTTGTGTTATACATTGTAGAGCGCAAGAGGAGGGGCGTCAAGTGTTGCTGAGGCAGAGCGTGTCGAGGCGCGCCACCGCACGATTGGCGATGACTAGCCGAGTCGTTCGATGGCGACGGCGCAGACTTTGTATTCGGGGATTTTGGCGGAGGGGTCGTAGGCCGAGTTGGTCAGGATATTGGCTCCTGACTCGGCAAGCTTCACGAAGGGGATAAAGACCTCGCCTGTTCGGACGGCCTCGGTGATCTGGGTGTAGGCGGTCAGCTCGCCGCGACGGGAGGTGAGCCGAACGAGCGTCCCCTGATCGAGGCCAAGTCGCCGGGCGTCTTCAGGATTGATGGCGACCTCGAGGCGTGGCGCCAGTTCGAGGAGCCCCTTGACCCGCCGGGTGAGTGTCCCGCCGTGCCAGTGGTACAAGACGCGGCCGGTGTTCAGGAGGAACGGAAAATTGCGGTCGGGTAGTTCTGCCGCCTCGGCTGTCTGAACTACAGGAATGAATTTGGCCTTCCCAATGGGGAACGACTCCGCATACAGGAAGCGGGTACCCGGATGGTCTGGTGTCGGACAGGGCCACTGAATCCCGCCCTCGCGGTCCAATCGCTCATACGAGATACCGGAGAGAAACGGGACCAGCCTCGCCATCTCATCGAAGACCTCAGCCGGGTGGGTATAGTGAAATCCCGAACCCGATAGACCGAGTTTATCGGCCACTCGTTTGGCCAACTCACTGGTAATCCACCAGTCCGGTCTGGCCTCTCCCGGGGGATCGATGGCCTTTCTGACACGCTGGACGCGTCGCTCAGAGTTGGTAAACGTTCCCTCTTTTTCGGCAAAGGCGGCCGTAGGTAGAAATACGTGAGCCAGCTCTGCCGTCTCGTGCAGGAACAGCTCCTGGACGACGAGACAATCGAGACTGGAGATCGCGCGCTTGGCGTGGTTGAGATCGGGTTCTGTGAGGAGAGGATTTTCGCCGACCATGTACATGGCCCGGATCGATCCATCCAGACACCCGTCGATCATTTCAGTGAGGGCCATTCCTGTGCTGTCGGAAAGTCGAACGCCCCAGGCCGCGTGGAACTTTTCCAACACCTCAGGAGTATAGGTCTGGTAACCGGGGAGGTGAGTAGGGAGGCAGCCGGCATCACAGCACCCCTGCACGTTGTTCTGGCCTCGGAGCGGCGAGATGCCGGAGCCGGCAAACCCCATCTGGCCCGCGACAAGAGACAGGTTGACGAGGGCATGAACATTCGCCGTACCGTTGGTATGCTGGGTTATCCCCATCCCCCACATGAGGCAGGAGCCGGCGAAGGCGGGTTTCGCGTACCATCGCGCGGCCTGGGCGATCTGCTCCTGCGGGACACCGGTCATCTGCTCGGCGAACGACAGTGTGTACGGTTCCAGCGATGCGCGCCATGCCTCGAACTCTTCGGTCCGGTTCCGCACGAACTCGATGTTGGTTAGTCTTTCGTCGATGATCACGCGAGCCATGGCGTTGAAGAGGGTCACGTCTGTACCTGGTCGCTGCCGCAGCCAGAGGTCTGCCTGATCGCACAGCTCGATCCGCTTCGGGTTCACCACGATGAGCCGGGTGCCGCGGCTGACCGCCTGACGAAGGCGGACGGCGATCACCGGATGGTTCGACGACGGATCCGATCCGACGACCATGAGACAGCCTGCCTCCTCGTAATCGTCGTAGGAGTTGGAGGTAGCCCCGGAGCCCAGTGAGCGCAGCATTGCCACCACTGAGGGCGAATGGCAGAGGCGCGCACAGTGATCGACATTATTGGTGTCCGTCACCGCCCGGACGAATTTCTGGACGACGTAGCCTTCCTCGTTGGTTGCCTTCGCCGAGGCCAGCGTGCCGAAGCGACCTTGGTTTCGAGCGATCCCTTCAGCTGCAGCATCCAACGCCTTGTCCCATGAGACCTCCTGCCATTGCCCACCATTCCGAATCATGGGACGCGTAATCCGGTCGGGAGCATGAACGAACCCTGCGCCGAATCGCCCTTTCACACAGAGCATCCCACGACTCGATCTATTGTTAGGGACATCGTCGGTCATCAGCGCGAGGCGCCCATCGGGGCGAACGCGAAGACGGATGCCGCAGCCGACGCCGCAGTAGGGACAGGTCGTCTCGACCTCGCGCATGACGGCCGAGGGCGCTTCCTTTGGGCGGATGGCTCCCGTCGGACAGGCAGCGACGCACTGTCCGCACGAGGTGCAGACGGAGGATGCGAGGGAGCCGTCGCTGAAGACGCCCACCTTGGTCGCGCTGCTCCGCCCCAACAGGGCGATAGCGCCGATCTGTTGGACGTCATCGCAGGCGACGGTACAGCGGCCGCAGAGGATGCAGGCGTCCCGATCGAGGATGAAGAACGACTTGCTCTCGTCTACAGGCGTATGCCGCGATAGCGTAGGCATATGGCGGCGCTGGAAGAACCCGAGTCTGGCGCAGGCGTCGGAGAGCTGACCGAACCCCGGCCGATCGAATGAAGGGATCGCCATGCCGCACGTGAGGTCGAAGACCCCGTTTCGGATCCGTGTGAGATCGGGATCATTGGTTGAGACCGCCATCCCCTCGCGGGCGGGGAGATGACAGGAAGCCGGGAAGCCGCGTATCCCTTCGACCTTGACCAGGCAGGTCCGGCAGGCACCGAGCGCCGGCCGATCCGGGTCCTTGCAAAGCTGCGAGAGCGGGATACCAAGCCGGTTCACGGCGTCGAGGACCGTGGCGCCGGGCTGGACGGTTACGACGGATCCATCGATAGTGAGGCTGATGACCGCATCGCCCATCTTTATCCCTTTCCGGAGATTTTAGGTGGGTTGGAGGCTATGTCTTCGGGAAACTGATCAAGCGCCGAGAGAAGTGACAGGGGCGCCGATTGACCGAGACCGCAGAGCGACGCCAGCCGTATGACCTCAGCCAGTTCCTCAAGCGCCTGCCTGCGACCCGAGTGTTGAGACTGTTGAAGAATCGCGAGCAGGCGGCCTGTTCCCTCCCGGCATGGCGTGCATTTGCCGCATGACTCCTGCGCATTGAAGGTGAGGAGCGTTCGGGTGACGTCGTCAATGGAGACGCTGTCGCCCAAAGCGACGACACCGCCGCTGCCTGGCGAAATGGTTCCGCCAGGGATCAGCGGCTCATCAAACCGACTCGAACGGACGATGACGCCGGACGGTCCGCCGACCAGCGCCGCCTTCAGCGTCTGTCCATCTTTACCTCCGCCACCGATCTCTCCGATCAGGTGACGGAGGGTGATACGCATCGGCACCTCCACGATCCCCGGTCGAGCGAGGTGGCCGGAAAGGCCGAACAACTTGGTCCCACGTCCTCCCCCGAGAGCCGTAAACCACGCTGCCCCTCGACTGACGATCAGCGGCACAGCCGTAAGGGTTTCGACGTTATGAATCACCGTCGGCTTACCCCATAGCCCTGCCTCCACCGGGAATGGAGGTTTGGGGCGAGGCATAGCACGCTTTCCTTCGATCGCTTCCATAAGCGCCGTCTCTTCGCCGAGGATAAAGCCGCCCGATCCCCGTCGAAGCTCAAGCTGAAAGGAGAAATCGCTTTCCAGAATTCGCTCGCCGAGCAAGCCGACGGCCTCAGCCGATCGAAGGGCATTCTCCATTCGGCGCGCCGACAGCTCCGCCTCGCCGTTGATGAAGAGAATACCGCGGCTGGCTCCGCAGGCGAAAGCCGTTAATAGGATCCCCTCCAGCAGGCGATGGGGGTCTCCCTCCATTAGATGGCGGTCCTTGAAGATACCGGGCTCACCCTCCTCACCGTTGATCACGAGATACTTGGGGGACCCTGTTGCGTTGCGGCAGGCCTCCCATTTGTGCGCGGCTCCGAAGTACGCCCCGCCCCGCCCGGTAAGTCCGGACGCTTTGACCTCGTTAATGACCGCCAGTGGATCGCCCTGCTCCAGGACGCGACCGAATGTCGCGTAGCTTCCCTGACGCAGGGCGTCGGCCAGGTCGTTGACGTCAACCATACCGCAGCGCTCAAGGACTGCTCGATGCTGGCCGCGCAGGAACGGTTCCTGGTCGAGGCCGGAGATATCTCTCCAGGACGACTCCTGCCAGGCTACCGCCTCAATTCCAGCGGGCCGGCGGTCAGCTTTCAGCGCGGAGACCAACAAAGGGATATGCTCGAGCGTGACCCTCTTGAGGCTGATTCTTGGCCAGTCGGGTCGGTAGAGTTCCACAATGGGAGCGGCGTAGCACATGCCGTTGCAGCCCCCCTCCACGACGGTCGCGGACAGCCCTTGACGCTTCACTTCCTCCGTCAAGCGATCCATAAGGAGGTCCGCGCCGACCGATTCGCTACAACTGCCTGCGCCGACGACAAGCCTAAGTTCTGAGGGCAGGTGGGTGAGGGATTGTTCCATAAGCCGCCCGAGGACAGCCTTAGGAGTGTCGCCATCTGACGTCAACAGGGATGGGGCAGAGACGAGAGATTTTCGAGGAGATGGAGGATTAAAGATGCTGTCGAGCCGGTCCGTATCGAGCCGTCCATAGCAGCGATGATCCACCTCGACGACAGGGGCCATCGCACATCTGAAGAGGCAGTCAGCCTCTTCGAGGGTGACGCTGTGATCCTGCGACGTCTCGCCGACCGTGAGCCCAAGGCGGTTCTGGAGAGCGTGGAGCAGTGTCAGACCACCCTGGATGCGACAGCTGACACCCGTGCATACCCGAACCAGGCGAGATCCCGGCTTGGTAAGCCGAAACTCCGGGTAGTGGCCGGCAACACCGTACACCTCGCTCTGGGGAACCCGAAGGTGTAGAGCGACAGTGGCGAGACTCTCCGGACTCAGCCAACCCTCGGCCCGTTGTGCCGTTTGTAATGCCGGCAGCAGCCAGGTCCGCTCCCTAGGGAACTGCGCAATCAGCGTGCGAAGAGTATGTTCCTCTGGCGGAGTCACAAGCACTCCTCTACAGACTTAGCCAGTGTAGTGCCCATAAGCCTCTTTACTTTGATTGTCATTCCGGGCGTGACCCGGAATCCAGTTCCCCGATCGGAGTCCGGGGTAGGCTTTCTGTACCGGATTCCCGCTTGTGCGGGAATGACGACTTCAGGTGATGGGATTTGCCGTACCTGGACAGTCGCATGAAGACCGCCTCCATGTCAAGGGTCAGGTGGTACAGCGTAAGGAGGCGAAGTGTGTCGGATAGCTTTTTTTGTTGCAGTTTGGTTCTGAAGGTGTTAGATGAACTACAGAGATGTAGCGGTGGGTAGCCGTACGGCCCGTGTCGGCGAAAGTGTGATGCTCATTGTCTCATTCTGAGGAGAGTTGCAGTGGCGGTGTCGGCGTTTGTCTTTCTTGAGTGTGCTGCAGGTCGATCCAAAGACGTGGCTACGCAGGTATCCGGGATTCCCGGAGTGAAGCTCTCTCACGCTGTGACCGGTCCACACGATGTCATTGCCTTTGTGGAGGGTCCGGATATCAACGCATTGGGGATCACGATTATCTCAAAGATCCAGGCGGTATCCGGGGTGCTTCGCACGACGACGAACGTTGTGGTGGAGTAGCGTTTTCCTCCGGTTACTTGCGATTTTCTTCGGCCTGAGTGATCCACGTAAGTGGCGATCGGCCTTTGCTCGGAAGTTCAGTAAGAGTATGAGCGACCGGACTGGTAGAAAATACTTGACAAGGCCAGTGTTTGCCATCTAGAGTTAGCGTTGTGACATTGGTGAAAGATCGAGGCGGACCAACTAACCAGCAATTGCCAGTGACGGCGCCGGCGGGCAATGGAGCCTGCGGAGTCGGGCGATAGAGGGGAGGCGGCGAATGCAGAAGCAGGAGCGACGGCCAACAATCATGACCCTGGAGGAGGTTGCTCGCTTCCTCCGACTGAACAAATCGACGATCTACCGGATGGCGCGGGAAGGTACGCTCCCGGCTTGGAAGCTGGGGAACGTCTGGCGATTTAAGAAAGAGGCCATCGAAGATTGGATCGTCGGCAGCCAGCGGGCCCACGAGCAAAAGCACAAAACAAAATCCTAGGTTGCCGCATGAGACGGTAACGACTTGCACGTTCCGGTCTACATTGCAGGCAGGTAGACACAGACGGATCTCTGCTGGCCCCGATCCAGGAACCGGGCCGTGCTCTACCGCTCAGCCCTTATCCCCCCGTCACCACGTGCCTTTCGGTCGCCTATCGCTTCGACCAGTCATGCCTACGGCGTTGCCACACAGCGCGTACAGGCGCTGAGCCTCCGGATCGTATGGACCGGCCGAGATGCCGGCGTCGATACGCACCCCTCGGCGGCTGTGGCAGGCTGTATGGACGGGTCAAGAGGCGGGATCGTTTGGCGTCACGCCAGAATCAATCAGGATGGCTTTAGCATAGAGGTTGTCGTATGCGGGGGGAGTCTGAAAAGCCGGCCAAACCGGGCATGTCGGAGGTGAAAAGGCTCAGGCAGCGTTGTGAGGAACTTAGTACCTCTATCGAGTCGATGCGGGCCTATTATGAAGATCTGTTGGGAAGCTTGCAGGATGGTATCATTATCGTCGAGTCGGATGGTCATATCCGTTCGATCAATCAAGCAGCGGAGGAGCTGACGGGACTATCGGCCCAGATGGTTCACGGCCGACTCTTCGAACAGATATTTCCGAATGATCGGCCGTTGCAGGAGCTTGTGCGAAAGACCATGGAGAGCGGCCGGACCCATACCGATTTTGACGGCAGGCTGACCAGGCAGGATAGCTCGCAGGTGGTGATCAGCGCCGTGGCCTCCCTCATCAGTGATGGGACGGGGCAGGCACGCGGCACTGTTCTGGCGCTTCGGGATCAGACCGGGATCAGGGAGCTGGAGGAGCGCCTACAGCGATCGGATCGCCTGGCGGCGCTTGGGACGGTGGCCGCAGGGGTGGCTCATGAGATCCGAAACCCGCTGGCCGGCCTCAGGGGAGCGGCGCAGTTACTCGAGGGTGAGCCTGACTTTCCTCCCGCTCTGAGAGAATATACCTCGGTCATCGTGAAAGAGGTTGATCGGCTCGGCGCGATTGTTGAGCGGCTCCTGTCGTTTGCCACGCCTCGTGGCCCGGTCCTTCGTTCATGTAACCTG
The DNA here is from genome assembly GCA_000091165.1 of Candidatus Methylomirabilis oxygeniifera. Classification (NCBI taxonomy): domain Bacteria; phylum Methylomirabilota (SeqCode); class Methylomirabilia (SeqCode); order Methylomirabilales (SeqCode); family Methylomirabilaceae (SeqCode); genus Methylomirabilis (SeqCode); species Methylomirabilis oxygeniifera (SeqCode). Next base: position 726,171 of record FP565575.1, read on the forward strand.
CACGAAATCCTCGATGGCCTCTTCTTTTTGGAGCGGGCGCCGCTGGGTGCTGCCAAGGTGACGATTCAGCGTCAGTACGACCCGCAACTCCCCGAGATCCTCGCGGATCCCTCTGAAATCCAACAGCTCTTTCTGAACCTGATCCATAATGGGGTAGAGGCGATGCCCGACGGAGGGGACCTTACCGTTCGGACGCGGTATGAGCGATCCGTCAAGCGTTGTGGAGGCCGATCAGTGGCCGTAGTCGAGATTATCGATCGGGGAAGCGGGTTCGATCCTGAGGTTGAGCGCCGTCTGTTTACCCCTTTTTTTACCACAAAAGAACGGGGCACCGGGTTAGGGCTGGCCATCTGCCTCCGGATCGTAGAGGACCATGGTGGAGCTATGGAAGCGACAAGCTCACCGGGCAGGGGCAGCAGATTTTGCGTATGGCTTCCCCTCGCAAAGCAACCCGAGGTTGTCTCACCTCACAATGAATCGAATCGGACGATGCAAGACATGAGATCATGATCGGCACGCGACACATCCTCGTCGTTGACGACGAAGAAAGTATCCGGTGGGCCCTGCGTAAGGCGCTTGAGCGTGAAGGATATCAGGTGGTACTTGCCGCGGATGGGGTCGAAGGACTGGCGCGGGCTACAGACCCGAGCATCGATCTCGTCCTCATGGATATCAAGATGCCCGGTGCGGAGGGGCTGGAGACCCTCAGTAGGATCAAAGAGACTCGTCCGGAGCTTCCTGTCATTATTATGACCGCATTCGGCACACTTCAGGCTGCGGTCCAGGCAATGAAACGCGGGGCCTACGACTACATTACCAAGCCGTTTGATTTCGGCGAGCTCACCATACTGGTGCAACGGGTCTTTGAGATTCGTGAGCTGACCGAGCGGGTGGCGCAGATGGAGGCCCTTGGCGGTCGGCCCTTTGACTTCGGAGGAGTGGTCGGTCTCTGCCCGGCCATGCAGCAGATCTTCAAATTGGTGGGAAAGATGGCCGCCAGCGACCTCACGGTCCTCGTCCGAGGGGAAAGCGGTACCGGCAAGGAACTGCTGGCGAAAGCGGTTCACTACAACAGCCGACGGTCCGCGCGCCCGTTCGTAGCCGTCAACTGCGCGGCGATCCCCCGCGAACTCCTGGAGAGCGAGCTGTTCGGCCATGAGCGGGGTGCGTTCACGGGAGCCAGCGCCCTTCGACGCGGTAAGTTTGAGCTTGCCGAGGGTGGGACGATCTTTCTCGATGAGATCGGAGATATGGATATCGGGTTGCAGGCGAAGATCCTGCGTGTACTCCAGGAACGGCAGTTTGAGCGGGTGGGGGGCGAACGGTCGCTCTCGGCGGACGTGAGGGTCATCGCCGCCACCAATCAAAATCTCGAAACCGCTGTCGCGCAGAAGGGCTTCCGCGAAGATCTCTACTACCGCCTGAACGTCGTGGCCATTAATCTTCCGCCTCTCCGAGAGCGGGTCGAAGACATTCCGCTGCTTGTGAACCATTTCCTCCATCGGTTCGCAGAAGAGCAGAAGCAGGAGCCGAAAACCCTGCCGCCAGACACGCTTGAGCTGATGCTCGCATACCGCTGGCCTGGAAATATCCGTGAGCTGGAGAACGCGGTGAAAAGGGCCTGCGTGCTTGCGCCGACCTCTCTCATTCTGCCTGAGCATTTGCCTACCGCTCTCCGGCAGGTCGACGAAGTCGACGGTTCCGGCGGTAGGTCGTCCTTCGAGCGGTTGCTGTCTCAGGGGATTACGGGCGAGCTGTCCCGGCTGAAACAGGAACGGGACGGGCAGCTCTATGCGTACTTCCTTGCTGCGCTGGAGCGACCTCTCCTGTTGCGCGTCCTGGAAAGGACCGGTGGGAACCAGCTTCGAGCGGCTGAGTTACTCGGGATCAATCGCAACACGCTCCGAAAGAAGCTCCGTGAGCTTGGGATTGCGCCTGTTCGCAGCGGCGAAGGGAAGGCGGAAGGTTGAAGCTCTTGTGCGGGTCGTGACGCTCCGACGCGGATGATGACTTAACGGCGGCGACGGGCTGTGGTTGGTTGCGGCTGACCCGGAGATGCCAATAGGGCCTCGGCTGAGGTAAGAAGGAACGCTTTAAACGCGATCGCCGCCCGACTGAGATGCTTGTCTTCGCGGTGCACCACAAACCACTGCCGTCGCAGGGGAAGCCCTTGAACGTCCAGCACCACCAGACGTTTGAGCGCAAGTTCCATTCGAAGGACATGTCGGGACAGGAGGGCAATCCCGAGTCCCGCAGCCACCGCCTCCTTGACGGCGCTGTTATCCCCCAGTTCCAACCCCACCCGCAACTGCACCCCTTGCTGACGGAAGAACTCATCGGCATTGAGACGAGTTCCTGAGCCGACCTCGCGGGCGATAAAGACCTCTCGGGCCAGACGATCCACCGATATTCGCCTGGTCGTTGCAAGCGGATGAGATGGGGCGGCGACAACGACGATCTCATCGGAGAGAAACGGTTCGGCGACGTGCGGAACTTCATCCGGGGGACGCCCCATGACGACGAGATCAACCTCATTGTGCAGGAGGCGGTCTCGCGCCAGCGCGCGGTTGGTGACCTCCAGGTTGATGGTGATGCCGGGGTATCGCTCCTGAAATGCTCCGAGTAATGAAGGCAGGACATAGGCCCCGGCGGTGCTGACGGCGGCAAGAGCGATCCGTCCACGCTTCAGACCATCGAGCTCTTGCATCGCAAGCCGGGCTTCGTCGGTCAGCGCGCAGATTTTCTCGGCGTAGGTCAGGAGTTCTTTACCTGCTTCGGTTAAGACAATGGTCCGGCCGACCCGTTCGAAGAAGGTCGCCTCGAGGGTACGCTCCAACTCTCGAACCTGCGCCGAGACGGCAGGCTGGGACAAAAACAGCTCCTCGGCCGCGCGGGAATAGCTGCCGTGTCTGGCGACCGCCAGAAAGACGCGAAGTTGATGAAAGGTCATAGTTATATTATAATGAAAACTGTATACATATGGCAACCATTCCCTATGTAACTTTATTTGACTTTAGGGCAAGATCATTGCACACTAGGCCGAATGACAGTGAACGGCGAACGCCGCAACGGCATCGGCCCTTAATCGGCAGCCCTGGCAACCCACCTATCGACACGGAGAGTGCTTCCTGAGTTGACTATGGATAACGACAATATCTTGACCGACATAATTGAACCGGTTGTACTGAACACGGAGTGTCCCGAGCTCACGTTGTACGCCAGGGGAAAGGTTCGGGACATTTACGACTTCGAAGATCGTCTGCTGCTGGTAGCTACAGATCGGATTTCGGCGTTTGACGTGGTTCTGCCGACAGGTATTCCTGGAAAGGGGAGAATCCTCACCGCCCTCTCGACGTTCTGGTTTCATGTCACTGCAGATCTGGTACCCAACCACCTGCTGACCACCGAGGTGGACGGCTTCCCACCCGCGTGCCGACCCTATCGTGAGACGCTCCAGGGGCGGAGCATGCTGGTCAAAAAGACGAAGCCGTTGCCGATTGAATGTATTGTTCGGGGGTATCTGTCCGGTTCGGGCTGGGTGGAATACCAAAAGACAGGAACCGTGTGCGGCATCCCGTTGCCGGTTGGGTTGCCGGAGTCGTGTCGTCTCGACCCGCCGCTCTTCACCCCGTCAACGAAGGCGGAGCAGGGGGCGCATGATGTCAACATTACGTTCGACGAAGCGGCCGCCCGACTCGGTCTGGAGCTGGCTGAGCGTGTGCGAACATTGAGTCTGGCCCTGTACGAGCGAGCTCGGACGCATGCCTTGGAACGAGGGATCATTATTGCCGACACGAAGTTCGAGTTTGGGCTGCTGGATGGCAACCTCGTCCTGATCGATGAGGTTCTGACCCCTGATTCCTCCCGTTTTTGGCCATGCGACACCTATGCGCCCGGCCGATCCCAACCGAGCTTCGATAAGCAGTTTGTACGGGACTACCTGAAGTCGATCGCCTGGGATATGCAGGAGCCGGGACCGGAGCTGCCACAGGATATCGTGCGACGAACCCGCGCCAAGTATCAGGAAGCCTTGAGACGTCTGGCCGAAGCCGATCTGCCTGCCTGCGAGGCATAGGGCACGCCTGTTGTCATAAGGAGCGATATCGGCTGATGCACGGCTTCATGGTCAGCACGCTGAAGCAGGCCAAACGCGTCATCGTTATCGTCGTCGGCTTCACGGTCCTGGTGCTCGGGATTATCCTCATTGTGCTCCCCGGACCCGCTACGCTTGTCATTCCGCTCGGTCTGGCAATTCTGGCAACTGAGTTTGTTTGGGCCAGGCGGTTGCTGGTTCGGTTCAAGCGTGAAGCGAGGCGGTTGAAGAATACCATCTCCAGAAAAATGCAGAACAACGCCCGCGAGCGTTCAGAGCAGAAGTAACCATACCGACCCCTCTTCCCTCGTTCCCGCCGATGTGATTCGCTCGAACGTCTTCCCCCTGGATCAGGCGAGCGTAAGAATGATCTCGCCGTCTTCCACGCGAACCGGATAGGTCCGGACGGCGCAGTCCGCTGATGCACCCGTCTTCAGATCGAACTGCCTCGCGTGAAGCGGGCAGATGACCTTTCCATCTCCGATGATGCCGTCGGCCAGCGAACCCCCTCGATGCGGGCACGCGTTTTGGGTAGCAAAGAGGTCTCCATTGCGCTGACGGAACACGGCGATGGCGCAGTCGTCTATCACGTAGGTACAGCCTTGGCCGAGCGGGATTGCGTCGATCGGGCCAAGCGGTACAACGATCTCCAGTGCGGTATGCTTACTCTCCATACGTCACCTCTTCAACTCGACAAATACGGGTCCGCTGAACTGGGCCGGATGTACGGGTTCATCCGCTTCGGCCCAGGGATCTGTGCAGGCTTCGACCGCCCGTTCAATCTCGGCATCCAACCGCGCACCGATCCCTTCCACATCCTTGACGAGCAGATCACGCAGCCGTTCAATACCGACGCGTTCCACGAGCCCATACGCTCGTTCCATATACTTCCCGTGTTCCCGGTAGTATTGGATGAAGCGACCCATGTATGTCAGGACCTCCTCATGGGTTTCGACCGTGCACAGAAGGTCCGCGGCTCGTACCCGGATCCCGGCGCCGCCGCCCACGTAGACCTGCCAGCCGCCCTCAATGGCGACGGCTCCAAGATCTTTGACGGTCGCCTCCGCGCAGTTCCTCGGGCAGCCGACGGCGGCGAGTTTCATCTTATGCGGGGTCTCGAGACCGTAGAATCGCTTCTCAATCTTGGTCCCCAGCGCGATGGAATCGCCCAGGCCGAACCGGCAAAAGAGAGATCCCACACAGGTTTTGCATGAACGGATCGCCTTGGCGTAGGCGTGCCCGCTGGCCATCCCCAGATCCTTCCAGACATGCGGGAGCTGCTCCTTCCTGACGCCTGCCAGTGCGATGCGTTGGCCGCCGGTCAGCTTGATCGCGGGAATCTGATACTTGTCTGCGACATCGGCGATGCGCCGGAGCTCTGTCGGCGAGGTGACACCGGCGCAGATTCGCGGTACGACCGAGAAGGTCCCATCCTTCTGGATGTTGGCGTGGACCCGGTCGTTGATGAATCGCGCATCGCGCTCATCTTCGTACTCGCCGGCCCAGATGGTCTTGAGGAGCGAGGCTAGAGCCGTCTTATGGCTCGGCTCTTCGCGTCCGTCGTTCAGTTCTCGGAACAGCGCGCTGACGCTCTTGATCTCTTGAGCCTTGATGGCGGCGACCAGTTCGGGTTTAGTCATCGGGATGCTCGGCACATACCAGTGCTCGGCGGGGTCTTCCGCCACCGCCCCGGCGTAGACTTCGAGAAACTGTTCGAGGAGTTTCTTGCAGCCGCCGCAACTCGTGCCGGCCTTCGTGCGGGCTCCAATCTGTGAGACCGATCGGCACTTACCGAACTCGATTGCCTCCCTGATCTGCCCCTTGGTGACCCCGTGACAATGACAGATCTGGGCATGATCGGGCAGGTCAAACACCGAGAGGATCGGGGCGCCCGTAGAGGTACCGAACAGCAGGTCGGCCCGCCGATCCGGAAGTACGGCGTCCAGCAAGTACATCTGAGTGAGTACGCCAGCCGTGTCCGTCTCACCCAGGAGGGTGGCGCCGACGAGTCGATTATTGCGTATGACCATCTTTTTGTAGACGCCTCGCAATGGCTCGACGTAGCTGACGACCTCGTCTTGAAGATCGGTTGGAGTCGTGTCGCCCATCGAGACAAGCTGTACGCCCATCACCTTCAGTTTGCTCACAGGTTTGGAGCCCTGGTACCCGCCATTGGAGGAAGCGCCGGTGAGATGCTCTGCCAGTACCCTGGCCTGGTCGTATAGAGGCGCCACGAGGCCATAGAGCTTGCCGCGGTGCTGAGCGCACTCACCTACGGCGTAGATGTCCGGATCGGAGGTCTGCATCCGGTCGTTTACGACGATCCCTCGATCTACCGTAAGCCCGGACCGACCGGCAAGCTCAGCGTTGGGTCGGATGCCGCAGCTCATCACGATGATGTCGACGTCCAGCGTAGAGCCGTCCTGAAACTCCAGGCCCGTGACCCGATCGTCTCCGAGCACGCGTGTCACGCTCTTTTCGAGAAGCGTCTGTACGCCCATCTGCTGCATCGTCCGTTGAAGCAGTGCGCCTCCCTCAGCGTCTAATTGCTGCGCCATCAACCACGGCATCATTTCGACGACCGTCACATCGAGTTCGAGGGAGAGGAGACCTCGCGCAGCCTCCAGACCGAGCAGGCCGCCGCCCATGACTGCGGCCCTCCGACATCCTTTCGCGTATGCCTCAATCGCCTGGCAGTCATCGAGCGTCCGGAAGACGAAGACGCCCTTCTTCTCTACCCCATTCATGGGGGGTACGAACGGTCGGCTGCCGGTGGCGATGATCAGCGTATCGTACGATTCCTCTACGCCGCCATCGTCGCGTACCGTCTTGTTGTTGCGATCAATCGCCGCGACCGCCGTCCCGGCATGTAACATGATGTCATGTTCGCGGTACCAGTCGAGCGGGTTCAAAAAGATCTGCTTGATGTCCTTGGAGCCGATCAGCACATCCGAGAGGAGGGTGCGGTCGTAGTTGCCGTATCGCTCTGCGCCGAACATCACGACGTGAAACCGTTCACGATCCCGAGACAGGATCTCTTGAACGGTCTTGGTCCCGGCCATGCCGTTACCAATGACGACCAGCCTTTTTTGCTCGTCCATCCTCTGCCTCCGCTGTCTAACGAAACGATGCCGATCCCTCATGTGGACGTTGCCGTCCTGCAGTCGCCACGCCTGGGGTGGCCTTTTAGCGTTCAGGACGGCGCAATTACGATGCCAACTGCTCAGTCGGCAGGCTCAAGGACGTTGTGATTCGTTAAATTAAAGAGTTAGGATGCAACATCAGATCTATCGCAAATGCCATCGGAGAGGATAGCTGCACGATACGAAGGCAACGGCATGAGAGGAATGTTCATATATTGGGCGAGAGAGGGGCGATGATCAATCCGAGCGTGGAGGACGGGACGGTAAGCTATTTGCGATTCCGGACATCATCGCCCTAGTCGAGGCGATCAGAGATCGGCTTACACATTAGATGACGATAGCTTCCGAGGCTTTTCTGAGGACGAGCGGAACCTCCGTTGAAGTTAGGGGATTGGAGCAGGGAGGTTGGAATGGCCCATCAGGTGTCGGTCGATGCCGTGAGCGGCGCTGCGACCTTCGGCAATAGCCCAGACGATCAGCGACTGGCCGCGTTGCATATCGCCTGCGGTGAAGACGCCGGGCACGCTGGTCATCCAGTTCTCGTCACGCCAGACGTTCCCGCGCTCGGTCAGTGTTACGCCAAGCTCGCTCAGTAGCCCGTTCCGCTCAGGTCCCAGGAAGCCCATGGCCAGCAGGACCAGGTCTGCCTCCATCTCGAACTCGGTGCCAGGGATCGGCTTGAAGCCCATCCGGCCGTTCTCATTCGTCATCTCAACCCGGTTGGCGTGCAGCTTCGTGACGTGGCCGTTCTCTCCGGAGAAGCTCGTTGTCGCCACCGAGAACTCCCGGATGCCGCCCTCTTCGTGAGCGGACGAGGTCCTGAAGACGACCGGCCACTGGGGCCAAGGGTTCTCGGCTGTCCGAGTATCCGGCGGACGCGGAAGCAGTTCGAACTGATGGACGGAGAGGGCGCCATGACGGTGGGCGGTCCCCAGGCAGTCGGCGCCGGTGTCGCCGCCGCCGATGATGACCACCCGCTTCCCGCTGGCGGTGATGAACGCCTCGTCAGGGATCACGTCGCCCTGGCAGCGCTGATTCTGAAGGGCCAGGTACTCCATGGCGAAGTGAATGCCGCGCAGCTCACGCCCAGGGATCTTGAGATCGCGTGGTGTCGTGGCCCCTCCGGCAAGCAGGATGGCATCGAACTCGCGCCGCAACTCCTCAACAGGTACGTTTACGCCCACGTTCGCATTGGCCCGAAACTGGATCTCCTCTTTCTGAAGCTGATCCAGCCGCCGGTCCAGGACCCGCTTCTCCAGCTTGAACTCCGGGATGCCGTAGCGCAGCAGGCCGCCGATCCGATCGGCTCGCTCGAAGACCGTCACCCAGTGACCGGCGCGATTGAGCTGCTGGGCAGCCGCAAGCCCTGCCGGACCTGAGCCGATAACAGCGACTTTCTTACCGGTCCGCACGGTGGGGGGCTCCGGCCTGATCCAGCCCGCCTCAAAGGCATGTTCGACAATAGCTAACTCGATGGCCTTGATGGTCACCGGGTCGTTATGAATCCCGAGGACGCACGAGCCCTCGCAGGGCGCGGGGCAGGCAGTTCCGGTAAACTCCGGGAAATTGTTTGTGGCATGCAGGCGCTCGATAGCGTCCCGCCACCGGTCGCGATAGACCAGGTCGTTCCAGTCCGGGATGATGTTGCCCAGCGGGCAACCCCGGTGGCAGAACGGGACGCCGCAATCCATGCAGCGCGCCCCCTGCCGCTTCAGTGTTTCCGTCGGCCACGGCAGCATGACCTGCTGCCAGTCGCGAATCCGCTCCTCGACCGGCCGGTATGGCTGTTTTTCGCGCTTGAATTCGATGAAACCGGTCGGCTTACCCATGGGCGCCCGCCATTACCGCCTGTTCCCAGGAGATCCCTTCGGTCTCGACTCGCTTGAGCGCCTTCATTGCCCGTTTGTAGTCTTTGGCTATCACCTTGACGAACTGTGCCTCCGTCGCCTGCCAGTTTCTTAAGAGCCGGTCCGCCACCGTACTGCCGGTATACCGGAGGTGGCGGCGCAACAACTCCTGGATCTCTTCGATGTCCTCGTCCGCACTCAGCGGCTCAATATCAACCATGCTCAGATTACACCGATTCTTAAAATCACCGGTTTCGTCCAGAACGTACGCGACGCCGCCGGACATGCCGGCGGCAAAATTGCGTCCTGTGCCGCCGATAACGACAACGCGGCCGCCGGTCATATACTCACAGCCGTGATCGCCGACGCCCTCAACCACCGCATGCGCGCCGCTGTTACGCACCGCGAACCGTTCGCCCGCGATCCCTCGGAGATAGACTTCGCCCTTTGTCGCGCCGTACAGTACCACGTTGCCGACCAGGATATTCTCTTCAGGGACGAATGTTGCCTCGCGCGACGGGAACACGATAATCTTTCCGCCCGAGAGCCCCTTCCCCAGATAGTCGTTGGCGTCGCCCTCGATGATCAGCGTGATGCCTCGGGGAATGAAGGCGCCGAAGCTTTGTCCGGCAGTGCCCGTGAAGCGGATTCGAATCATGTCGTCGGGCAGTCCCTCGCCCCCATAGCGACGGGTTATCTCGTACCCCAAAATGGTGCCTACCGTGCGGTTGACGTTATGAATCGGCAGATGCAGGCTGACCGGCTCGCGCCGCTCCAGCGCAGGTAGGCAGCGCGGAACGAGGGTGGTCATGTCGAGCGACTGCTCCAGCCCGTGGTTCTGATCCTGCACCTTACGGATGGCTATCTCGGCTCCCATCTGCGGACAGTAGAGGATTGACGAGTAGTCGAGCCCTCGAGCCTTCCAGTGCTCTATCGCCTTCCTCATCTCGAGCCTGTCTATGCGGCCGATCATGTCGTCCATGGTGCGGAACCCAAGTTGGGCCATCAGTTCCCGCACCTCCAGCGCAATGAAACGGAAGAAGTTCTCGACGTACTCGGGCTTGCCGGTGAAGTTCTTCCGAAGCTCGGGATCCTGGGTAGCGACCCCGACCGGGCAGGTGTTCAGGTGACAGACGCGCATCATGATACACCCCATCACGACCAGCGGCGCCGTGGAGAAGCCATACTCTTCTGCGCCGAGCAGTGCGGCAATGACGACGTCGCGTCCGGTCTTCATCTGGCCGTCAACCTGGACAACGATCCGATCCCGGAGCTTGTTCATCACCAGTACCTGCTGAGTCTCGGCCAGCCCCAATTCCCACGGCAGGCCTGCGTGCTTGATGGAGCCAAGCGGGGAAGCGCCGGTCCCGCCATCGTGACCGGAGATCAGAACCACGTCGGAGAACGCCTTGGCCACGCCGGCCGCGATCGTGCCGACGCCAACCTCCGCGACAAGCTTTACGTGGATTCGCGCAGTCGGATTACTATTCTTCAAGTCATGGATAAGCTGTTTCAGATCCTCAATGGAGTAGATATCGTGGTGTGGCGGCGGCGAGATCAACCCGACGCCTGGCGTCGAGTGCCGCACCTTGGCGATCCATGGATACACCTTTGCGCCGGGGAGCTGGCCGCCCTCGCCGGGCTTACTGCCCTGTGCCATCTTAATTTGTATGTCGGTGGCGTTAGCCAGATACTCGCTGGTCACGCCGAAGCGGCCTGATGCCACCTGCTTGATGGCGCTTCGGCGCCAGTCGCCGTTAGAGTCCGGGGTGAAGCGCGCCGAATCCTCACCTCCCTCGCCGGTGTTGGACCTGGCGCCCAGTCGGTTCATGGCGATTGCGAGGGTCTCGTGCGCCTCCTGACTGATCGACCCGTACGACATGGCCCCCGTCGCAAAGCGTTTCAGGATCGATTCGACCGGCTCAACCTCCTCCAGCGGAATCGGCTGGTCGCCGCACTTGAGGTCGAACAGTCCTCGGAGCGTACACAGATTTGTATTGTGATCGTTGATCATCTCCGCGTACTCCTTGAAGATCGCATATTGCCCCGTACGTGTGGAGTACTGAAGCTTGGAGATTGTCTCCGGATTGAAGAGATGGTGCTCGCCGTCGCGCCGCCACTGGTATTCGCCTCCCCACTCAAGCTCAGGTTGACCGACGGGTCGCTCGGGGAAGGCGCGACGGTGTCGGAGGATCACCTCTTCCGCGACGACATCGATGCCGATGCCGCCGATCCGGGACGCGGTCCACGTGAAACAACGGTCCACAAACGCCTTGTTTAAACCGATCGCTTCAAAGATCTGCGCGCCGCGATACGACTGGATGGTCGAGATCCCCATCTTCGAGATGACCTTCAGCACGCCCTTATTCAGTGCCTTAATGTAGTGCGTGACGGCCTTTTTGTGGTCCAGCCCGGGCAGCAGACCCTCGCGGATCATATCGTCGAGGGTCTCGAAGGCGAGATACGGGTTGACTGCGCCCGCGCCGTAGCCGATGAGCAATGCCGCATGGTGGACCTCACGCGGCTCGCCGCTCTCTATAATCAGTCCGACCCTCGTCCTGGTCCCTTCCCGGACCAGATGATGATGGACGCCGGCTGTGGCCAGGAGGGCTGGAATCGGGGCCAGTTCCTTACACACGCCCCGGTCGGAGAGAATCAGGAAGGTGTAGCCGTCGGCAATAGCCTGGCTTGCCTTCCGGCATAGTTCCTGTAGCGCCTGATCGAGGCCGCTCCCGCCTTCGGCCACTGAGAACAGCATAGGCAGCGTGATCGATCTGAAGCCGGGTAGATCGACATAGCGGATTCGCGCCAACTCCTCGTTATCCAGGACCGGCGTCTTCAGCTTGATCTGCCGGCAACTCTCGGGTTCCGGCTTGAGCAGGTTGCGCTCCGGGCCGATCGTCGTCGCCATCTGGGTGACCAACTCCTCACGGATTGCGTCCAGCGGCGGATTGGTTACCTGGGCGAAGAGCTGCTGGAAATAGTCATACAACAGGCGAGGGCGGTCGGAGAGGACCGCAAGCGACGCATCGTTTCCCATCGAACCGACCGGCTCCTCCCCCCTCAGCGCCATCGGAGCCAGCAGAAGACGCAGGTCCTCGTGGGTATAACCAAACAACTGTTGCCGCTGCAGCACGGTTTCGTGATCCGGCTCGTGGACATGAGGGGGCGCCGGGAGTTCCTCCAATGGAATCAGGTGCTGTTGCAGCCACTCATGGTACGGGTGCTCGGTGGCAAAGGCGTGCTTGAGCTCTGCGTCGTCGATGATCCGGCCCTGGGCAGTATCTACCAGGAAGATCCGACCGGGGTGTAAGCGCTCCTTGATCAGGATGTTTTCAGGCGGAATGTCCAGTACGCCCACCTCGGAAGCCATGACGACCATGCCGTCCTTTGTTACGTAGTAGCGCGATGGGCGGAGACCGTTCCGATCCAGGACCGCTCCGATCACGGTGCCGTCGGTGAACGCGATAGAGGCCGGTCCGTCCCACGGCTCCATCAGGCAGCCATGGTACTCGTAAAACGCCTTGCGCTCTTCGCCCATCGATTCGTGGCCGCTCCAGGCCTCAGGGATCATCATCAGGATCGCGTGAGGCAGGGGACGGCCGGCCATGACCAGAAACTCCAGGACGTTGTCGAAGATTGCCGAATCGCTCCCACCCTCCAGTACGATCGGAAAGATCTTCTTCAGGTCAGGCAGCAGTTCGGACTCGCACAGCGCCTCGCGGGCGCGCATCCAGTTGATGTTGCCGCGCAGCGTATTGATCTCACCGTTGTGCGCCATGTACCGGTACGGGTGGGCCAGCGGCCAGGAGGGGAAGGTGTTGGTGGAGAAGCGCTGGTGAACGAGCGCCAGCGCCGATTCGACCGCCGGGTCCGTGATGTCCGGAAAAGTTGCCTCGATCTGGTCCCCTATGAGCATCCCCTTGTAGGCCAGCGTGTTGGAGGAGAGGCTTGGGATGTAGAAGAGTGTTCGCTGAGGAAGCGTCGAGCGATAGACGACGTGCTCAACCTGTTTACGGATGATGTAGAGCTTCCGCTCGAACGTCCGGTCGTCCAGGATGGCCGGATTTCGGCCGATGAAGATCTGCTTGAAGGTCGGCTTGGCGGCCTTCGCGCTGGGGCCGATCGGTGAGTCATCGGTCGGCACGTCCCGCCACCCCAGAAGCGTCTGCCCTTCCTCCAGAATGATCTCTTCAAAAATTGCCTGACATTTGGCGGCTTGTGAAGGGTCGGTCGGAAGGAAGACAAATCCGGCGCCGTAGTGCCGTGGAGCGGGCAGAGTGACCCCGATCTTCCCGCACTCGCGGGCAAGAAAGATGTGGGGCATCTGAATGAGGATGCCGGCCCCATCACCCGTATTCGGCTCCGAGCCGCACGCGCCGCGGTGCAGCAGGTTCTTCAGGACCGTCAGCGCCTGCTGGATGATGGTATGGGATCTCCGGCCCTTGATGTCCACCACAAAGCCTACCCCGCAGGCGTCATGCTCGTAGGTCGGATCGTACAGGCCCTGTCTGGGTGGGTTACCGTAAGGGGTTGTAGACACCGTATCCGTCTGTTCGATCACACAATTCTCCTTCTATCTTCTGGAACCAACCGATCAATGGTGAATTTGAATAAATATAGCCGAAACCGTGTAGTAAGTCACGTGAAATACGGTCACACTGAGCAACGGGTCATGCTCTCCTGCGCGGGTCCCCCTGAAAGACGAGGGGTAAAACGAGCAGTGGAGATCCCTCAGCAGATTGGGCATAGTTTGATAGCGTTCTTCGATTCCGCTGTCAAGCGGAAAGTCGTGGGGTTACGAAAGATTCGGAGAACGTTGTGCGTCTCGACCGGGGAACGTTGCTGTATAATAGAAACAAATGATAAAAAAATGGCTCACCGTTACGAGTGATGACATGAAAGCCAATGTCGTCCGGTTCACCGGTATCCTGACAAGTCGGATCGGGTTGGTGCGCAAACTAAAAAAGGTTGTCCGACCGGCTGTTCCGATTCTCTCGACTCTTCTTCTTCTCTCCTTTCCTATTGTGTCCGGGGGACTGCTTGCCCTGCACCTGAATGGTTTCTTCGCGTGGCCCGATTTCTCTCGGATACAGGACCGTCGTGAAACGAGCATGCTGTATGCGGAGGATGGTGAACTGTTAAGGGAGTACTGCACCTACTGCCGTAAGATAGCCACACTGTCCGAGATGGGCCACTTTCCAAAACTGGCGGTATTAGTAGAGGATACCGCATTTGAGAAACGCCTGACGCCGGTCAGCGGTCGCGGTATGGTGCGGGCGTTGTGGCAGGACCTGAAGACGCTGAGCCTCCAGCAGGGAGGATCGACCATTACGCAGCAGGTTGCGCGTATCCTGTTTGCGGAAGAAGAGCTCCGACGTGAACAGGAGAGGAAATCCTTGAGCGCCACATTGTGGCGGAAGGGAAGAGAGTTGTGGTTCGCGATGCTGCTTGAGGGGCACGTGGACAGAGCGAAAATCCTCGAGTTGTATCTCAACAATGTTTTTTGCGGACACGGGCGATACGGGGTCAAAGCCTGCAGTCAATACTACTTCCATAAGGAGCCGTCCGAGTTGTCGATTCCAGAAGCTGCCATGATGATCGGGACCTGGCGAACCCCGCAGTATTCTCCCTTCATCAATCCGGAAGAGGCAGTAAAGCTTCGAGGACGGGTGCTCGGCCAACTCGTCAGCGAGAAGGTTATGACCGAGGCGCAGCAAGAAGAATGGCAAAAGCTGCCGCTCCCCAAGCGACAGGATCGCGACCCATGCCGAGCGCTCCATGTCGCCGAATTCGTTCGACGACGGATCGTTCAGACCACACGCCTGGTCGATCAAGGGTTAAAGGTGCATACCAGCATCAACTGCGGCTGGCAGCGAGCGGCGGCCGATGCCCTCCACGAGTCGATGGAGACCATGAAGGCTCGGAATCCCGCGTTGACGGATTTGTGGGGGGTCGTCGTCCTTCTCGATGCCGGAACCGGGGCGATTAAAGTCTTTGCGCAAGAACCGGCATTTCAGGAAAATGAATATCTGCTGAATCAGATCAAGCGACACTGCGGCTCGGCCTGTAAGCCTTTCTTTTATGCGACATGGATCCTGAAGGGCGGAAGACTCTCATGTCAGGATCGGGGCACAGGACCCTGCCGATTGGACGATTCCTACGGCACTACGGACGGCAAGTCGGCGCTCTCACTCGCTATGGGCAAGGGCCGTGGCAGGCATCGTATCCAGAACTTCCCCTATGAATCACTTGTACGATATACCGGTATCAGCGAGCCGATCCGTTGCCTCGCCGAATCACGGAACGCCTGCACCATGAGTGCCATTAGAGACGTTCGAGCCGCCGTCCGGGGATCACGGGTACCGAGACTTGTCTACAAAGAGGAGATACTCGGGCTCATGGCCCGACTGGGTATGCAGTTGCCGACGATGGAACCGGAACGCGCCAGGCGGGAAGGCATCCGGCTTATTACGTCCGAGGTTGCGCAGCGGTTCGGGCTTCCCGAGCACACGATCGATCCGGGACTGACGGTTGCCATCGGGTCAATTGACGTCTCGCCCCTCGATATGGCTGTCGCCCTGGCCGGACTCATGGGGAGTCGGGTCGAGCCCTACGCGATCGAGGAGATCGAGGGGCCATCCGGCGATGTGGTATACGACACCACGCCGAAGGAGTCTGAGAATATCTTTCAGAAAATCGTTGAGGAGGATCTGGTCGCAAAGCGTCGGTTGGAAAAGGTGCGGAACGGCTTCAGCGGCGAACTGACCGTCGAAGAAAAGAAGAAGATTGAGGCAGACGCGAAACAGGCGGCCGAGACGTTGGTGTTGGCAATAACTCGCGGGCTTCGCGCGCCCGTCGAACTTGCGCATGGGACCGGGAGGCTGGCAACAACGGGCGATCCGGTGAGAGGTATACCGAAGTTGGATGTCCCGGTGACGGGGAAGACCGGCACCGCCACCAACGAGCAGGGAGAAACCACGGACAACTGGTTTTATGGCTGTTCACCTTCTTACTGCATGGCGGTGTGGATCGGACGGGAAAAGAAACAGCCGATGGAAACAGCGATTGAAGCGCCCAACGGCCGGAAAGTCAAGGTGCAAGAGACCGGAGGTCGCAATGCGTTGCCCGTGTTTATCAAGACGATGAAAGCGATCTACGATAATCGTCTTATAGAGACATTTCCGGAGGCAACGGATCCGAAGAAGCCGTTTCAGTTCTCGCTGCCGCCATCGGTCTTTTTTCTCGTGATGCCGGAGGAGGAGACGGGTACCCTGCATGTTCCAGAACGGTTCAGAGAGGAAGGGGCGAGTTCTGATGACCCAGATGACTTCTAATCCTCGCAATGACGCCGGTAACAGGAACCATCGAGCCAAGCTCAGCGCTTTTCTTGCGTGTGTAGCCGTCATCCTGTTCGGGTTGCTCGCAAACAGTTATCAGGCGTTGGCTCAGCCCCTGCTCCTTGAAAAGATCAAAGAAGCCCGGAATCGACTGGAGGGGTTGGAGTTGAACCATCAGTTTACCATGGTTCAAGGGGTGGTTCCCGTTGCGGGGCGATCGAAAGGACGAGGACGAAAAGCTGCTGTCCGGCACGTAAAGCATCAGGGACTGAAACGGGACGTGGCGGTCGTGGGGCTGAATAGTAAGACCGGGGAGTTGAAAGATTTCACCTTTACGGAAACCGTTCTACTTGAGCGTAAGAAACGCCCCAGCGTGAAGCCTCCTCAAATCATCGCTGAAGAGAACGACTGTAAATTGCTCTGGCGCGGCGGAAGCCGATGGGGCTTTAACAGGGATCTGCTGCTCACCTGCGATGGTAAGGAGTTCGTCATCATCAACCTGACGATGTGGACCTCGCGGACAGCGCGCACCGTGGTGGTCGACAAAAACACCGGCAGACGGACATGCCGCCAAGGCTCAGCAGAACAGCTTCTCGGTTCCTATGTCCCGTACTCTCCGGAACTCCATACGCCGGACGTTGCAGAAGAAGGACGCAGGTATCTGGAGCGGGCAATACTTCAAGCCCTTCAGGATCTGGACGACCTTCACGTGACATCCAAGACGTTTACTGACCAGAACCTGAGTGATCTCGCCTCAATTGACTTCATTCATGCCCTACTCGTTGATGAGCACATGGATCCGGACGAATTCAAAAAACATGAGGAAAACGGGACGCTGTCCAGACTTATCGAAAAGTATTGGGTGGAGGTCGCCATCAATCAGGGCTCAGCGTTCAGGATGAGCGTTTCTCCGGCCGGGGCAACAGGCATCAGTCAGTTTATCTGTCCCACCTACGCGCGGATTCTTGATGAATCTCCACAAGCCAAGCTTGACCCGGTGTTTGTGCGCGGTATGCAGGATCATGTCAATGCTGTGAAGGCGTCAATCACCCTTTTTGACTCCGACATGTCATCCTGGTGGACTCCAACGGTCAGAAAGATCTGTTCTGTCTCCACTGAAATGCTCGAAGACTGCTGGGCGGCTTCGTATAACGGAGGCCCCAATAGACTGAACCTGGTGATCGCAAGGCGCGGGAAGGACTGGGTTGAGAAAGAAACAATGATCCGGAGTACGCGTCGCTACTTCGCCTCCCGACTTAAGGAGGAGACCTATACGTATCTCGCGAAGCTTGGCAGTATACGAGAGTATCTCCTAGCCCTTGAACAAAATGCCCCATCAGCACCGAATCCTTAAAGCGAAGCGATGTGAAAGCGTCATCCAGCCTCTAAAGATATACATCTTATCCTATTGTATTTATAGGATTAGTTAAATGTCGATCGGCCGTTTTATGTGCTGGGGACCGTCGTTGTACGGAATTGAGGGTGGAAGACACAATTTTATATCAGGCTCCCAGCCGTTTTAAGATGAAGGGGATATATTGGGAATAGTATTGTTGTTCGATCGGTCAGCCGAGGTGACTTATGAGCAGAGTGAGAGGGCAAGCTCGCTACAATTTAGTTGACAGTGGCTGGTGGAGAAGTGTACAAAGGTCATCGCGTGATGGTCCCTGCGTAAAGGACTGAGTGATCCCGCTGGAGTCGTTTGTGGCGAAATGGATGGGAGAATGAAAGGCTACTGTAGCTTACACCCGATGTCAAAGGAGGAGCAACGATGATCTACCACATCATGTGTGAAGTCGCACCAGGGAAAGAAGACGCATTGGATGCCTTCTTAGTCGGTAAAATGAAAAAATTCTGGCTCGCCAACCAAGGGGTCTCGAGGTTCCACATCTATGGGGACCACTTGGCGAATAAGTTGGAGCGGGTCATTACGATTGAGGTCGGCGACTTCAGCAACTTCGATAAGATTTTGGCGCTCGATGAGCGCAAGGCGCTTCGTAGCGAGCTCATGGAGTTAGCCACAAATGTGCAGAGTCGGATTATGGAGGTCATCGAGTAAATCTTACGAGTGACGGCGGCTCTCAAAAGGAAGGAGGTCCTGATGTCGGACCTCCTTCCTTTTTTGTAGGTCTGTGCTACTCGGTTACCTTACCAAGGAATCCGAGTAGAATACGGTTGAACACCTCCGGCTGCTCCAGGTTGCACAGGTGCGACGCCGAGGGGAGGGTGGCAAGCTCGGAGGAGGGGAGGGCGGCGCAAATCTCATGCGCCATGGTCACTGGAGTCCCCGGATCGTTTTCGCCTGCGATGACGAGAGCCGGGCAGCGGATCTCACCGAGACGATCGGTAACGTCGATGGTAGGAATCGCGTAGCAGCAGCCGATATACCCCTGCGGAGGCGTGCTCCTGATCATGGCGCGCACAGTGTCCATCACACCCTGGCGACGTTCTCGAAACGGTGCCGTGAACCATCGCTCAAGCGCCGGCTCCACCAACGGTTCCATGCCCTTCGCCTCCACCGCGCGGATACGTTCCTCCCAGGCCGACCGGGCCGCCGTCGGGTAGCGGCTGGTGGTGGAGGAAAGGATCAGACTTCGGACCATCGACGGGTACTTGAGCGCAAAGATCTGGCCGATCATCCCGCCCATCGAGATTCCTACGAAGTGTGTTTGTGCGACGCCAAGCACGTTGAGCAGTCCGTATACGTCGTCAGCCATCTGTTCGAGGCTGTAGGGTTCAGGCGGCGCGCTGGTCCGGCCATGCCCTCGCGTATCGTATCTGAGCACCCGGTAGCGTGTGCTGAGCGCCTTCGCCTGTTCATCCCAGAGGGCGAGATTGCACCCGAGGGCATGGCTCATGGTCACAACCGGGCCCTCTCCATCGATCGTGTAGTAGATGTCGATACCGTTGGCTGTAATCTTCATCCTGCCTCCCTTAGAGCTATTGGCAGTGGGCGGTGGCCGGTCCGAAGCGATCGGTCTTCCAACCACTAACCACTCATTCACTGCTCACTGTGAGTAGCCGTTGACGTAGGGGAGGCTTCCGGCGACCCGGTTGATCTCATGTTCCACCTCCAGCAGGACGCCCATCGCGTTCCAGGTCCCAGCCAGGAGCTGATTGCGAGCTCCGTCCGGAATCATGGCCGGGATGCTCCGCTCGCCGATACGTACCAAGCGGTGCTCGATATCAAGCAACACTTCCTGCTCCGGGTGCTGCGACACGGCCTCTCCTAACCGGGCGAGGCACTCACCATCCAGCGTCAGGCAAGGGAGCCCAATCGCTGTGCAGTTACCGAAGAAGATCTCGGCGAACGACTCGCCCACGATGCCCCGGATGCCCCAGCGCCTGAGCGCCTCAGGCGCATGCTCTCGCGAGGAGCCGCAGCCGAAGTTTTGGCCGACAACCAGGATTGTCGCCCCCTGATAACGAGCCTGATTGAACGGGTGATCCGGCATCTGGCGGCGGTCGTCCTCAAAGACGTGCGCTTCGAGACCCTCGAAGGTGATACATTTCAGGAAGCGGGCGGGAATGATCCGGTCGGTGTCGATGTCGTTGCCGGGCAGCGGTATTGCGCGACCGCAGATCTCGCGTCGAGTGTCGTTCTGTCTCACGGCAGCATCTCCCGCACGTCGACGATCTGCCCCCGAATGGCCGCCGCGGCCACCATAGCCGGGCTCATGAGGAGGGTACGGCCCGTGGGGCTTCCCATCCGCCCCTTGAAGTTCCGGTTGCTGGACGCGGCGCAGATCTCCCGGCCTGTCAACTTATCCTCATTCATCCCGAGGCAGAGCGAGCAGCCGGCCTTGCGCCATTCAAACCCGGCCTCCAGGAAGATTTCGTGGAGTCCCTCGGTCTCAGCCGCCCTGGCCACCGCCTGGGATCCTGGAACGACAAGCGCCCGCATTCCCTTCGCCACCTTTCGCCCCCTGACAACCTGGGCCGCAATCCGTAAGTCAGAGAGACGCCCGTTAGTACAGGAGCCAATGAACGCGACATCGATCGAGGTTCCGGCGATCGGCTGGCCGGACTCAAGTTCCATGAAGACCAGCGCTTCGGCCCAGGCAGCCCGGTCCACATCGGGTGCGTCGTTGGGATGCGGAATCCGCTCGC
Source organism: Candidatus Methylomirabilis oxygeniifera (assembly GCA_000091165.1). Classification (NCBI taxonomy): domain Bacteria; phylum Methylomirabilota (SeqCode); class Methylomirabilia (SeqCode); order Methylomirabilales (SeqCode); family Methylomirabilaceae (SeqCode); genus Methylomirabilis (SeqCode); species Methylomirabilis oxygeniifera (SeqCode). Next base: position 746,704 of record FP565575.1, read on the forward strand.
TCACTCCTATCGATTGCCCGGGGTTGATACCCCAGGTGAGCATCGGCTCGATCGAGGGGGCGTCCAGTCGCACGACATCGTCGAAGCCGGCGTCAGGGTCGGTTGTCATGTTGCTCCACCAGGCTACGGCTCGATCAAACGCTTCGCCCTGCGGCGCGAACGGGCGTCCCTTCAGGTATTCGAAGGTAATTGTGTCGGGGTTCACATAGCCGACGCGCGCGCCGCCCTCGATGCTCATGTTGCAGATGGTCAGGCGCTCCTCCATCGACATCGCCGTGACGGCCGAGCCGGCGTACTCATAGGCGTAACCCACTCCGCCATTCACACCTAACCTGCCAATGATCGCGAGGATTACGTCCTTGGCGTAGACCCCACGCGTGAGCCTCCCCTCTACCCGGATTTGTCGGAGCTTTGGTTTCGCCATCGCCAGACATTGAGTCGCCAGGATATCCCGCACCTGGCTGGTGCCGATGCCGAACGCCAGCGCCCCCAGCGCCCCGTGGGTAGAGGTATGGCTGTCGCCGCAGGCGATGGTCATGCCCGGGTGGGTCAGGCCAAGCTCCGGTCCGATGACGTGAACGATCCCCTGCCGCTCATTCTCCAGGTTAAAGAACGGGACACCGAACTCCTTACAGTTTCTGGCCAGGTGGACGGCCATCTCCTCAGCCATCGGGTCGGCGAAGGGGCGGAGCTGAGAGGCGGTCGGAACGATGTGGTCGATGGTTGCAAAGGTCCGCTTGGGATAGCGGACTGTGAGTCCCGCCTCCCGCAGCATCTGGAAAGCCTGAGGGCTGGTCACCTCGTGGATCAGGTGCAGACCGATGAAAAGCTGTGTCTGTCCCGAGGGAAGCGTTCGAACCGTGTGGGCTCGCCAGACTTTATCGAGGAGGGTGTCGGCCATAGCGTTGTTATTGTGCCAGAAGGTGGCGCCTGGCGCAAGCCTGTCGTCACGTCGGGTCGTGCGGACCAGTTGAGCCTTTGCTGCTCTTACGATTTCATTTTGCTTGACACCTGCCTATACAGAGCTATGTTTAACGTGCTGTCATCTCAGCGAATTGACTCGGATCTCGTTTATCGCGGCTACTGAATGGGTTGCAGTGGCAGCGAGCCGATTCACGCAACCCACCTTCACAAGGAGTCCACGATGATGAAACGAAGACTGATAGTGTCCGCGATGGCTACTGCCCTGTCTCTGTCTGCTGAGTTCGCATTAGCCGCTGACCCGGAGCCAACCAAGGAACAGGCTCAAACGCAGAAGCAGGAAGAAATCTACGGCAGCCAACTTATGACGCCCCAAGAACGAGCCGACCATCGCGCCAAAATGCGCGCGGCGAAGACGGCTGAGGAGCGAGAGAAAATCCGCAAGGAACAGCATAAGCTCATGCAAGAGCGTGCGAAGGCGCGTGGTCTGGCACTACCGGATGAGCCGCCTGCTATGGGTGGCGGCATGGGTCCCGGTGGTGGTATGGGACCAGGAGGTGGCGGCATGGGACCTGGTGGGCGTCGCGGCTACTAACTAAAATGACATAAAATAGGGACAGACACTATTATCGTGACGATTCGTGGTGGTTGCGGTCATGATCGTGCATGCCGCGAATTGCTCGAACCGTTGCTCCGGCCACCCATATCATGTGACGCAATGAGGGAATGATCACCAGGCGGTCTTTCGGAACGACAGCGATTCGAAGGCACACGATGACAGAGCGGCCACTGCAAAGAGACGGGTTCATCTGGGAGGTGCGCAGGAAACTGAACGAGTAAGACACGTGTTGCAGACGGGAAGACCAAGAAAGGATTTCAAGAAATAATGTCTGTCCCTGTATCCCATGGCTGAGTAGGAGGGAAGGGAAACATCATGCCAAAGGCCTATTGGGTCAGCGCATATCGTGCGGTAAGGGACCCTGACAAGCTTGCCGCATACGCGAAGCTTGCCAGTCCCGCAATCACTGCCGGCGGAGGGCGCATTCTCGCGCGTGGCGAACCGGCGAAGGTGTACGAATACGGCGTGAAGCAGCGCATCGTTCTGATCGAGTTCGATAGCGTCGAGCAAGCTGTTGCCACTCATGACAGTCCCGGCTACCAGGCCGCGCTGGCCGCTCTTGGCGACGGCGCCGAACGGGAAATTCGCATCGTTGTAGGCGTCTGAGTGTCGTCGGTCGCAATGTCTTATAAGGCCCTTGCGCGATTGGTGCGAATCCTTGCTCAATGTCGATACAGCGGAGGCGCTCCACGGCGAATGTCTCGGCCGGACGCCTACTGTGCCCACTCTAGGGAATCGCGCTTGGCCTTGTAGTGCTCGCCCAATTTCAGGGCCATGGCCTGTTCGCAGAGGTTCAGGGCAGCGTGGAAGTTTCCTAGCTCGGTGTAGGCCTGGATACCCCGCTCGAAACAGGTCATGCCCTCCAGCATCCGACGGTACTCATGCGGGAAGGCCGCCTCAAGCTCCGGCAGGTAGCCCAGGGATACGCCCACGGAGGCCGCACAGTCCTCCCACTGCCCGCACCGAGCCTGGGCTTCGGCGTACAGGTCGTATGCCACCGCTTTCACCGAATTGGGCAGACTCGCCTGACCTTCGAAGGTGCGGCGCAAATACTTCAGCGCGGATTCCGGCCCGCCGAAGGCCGCCTCGCGGTGACCCACCAGCAGATCGGCCAGGACGTCCTTGACCGACTTGCGGACGGGTTCCTGTCGCTTCCCCATAAGACCTCCCTATTCTGCTCCGGCCCGTCATTCCGTGCTTGATGAGCCTGCCCCGTACTGGATACGGGGGAATTCAGTCGGGTCCTGGATACCGGCTTCCGCCGGTATGACGAATTGGCGGCAAGCCGCGGCGAATGAACCCTCAGTCGATTCAAGTGATAAAAATTGCTTTTCCCGGCGGCACGGGCACACGCCCGTTGGGACCGACCTGACGTAGCGTCTTCATGGCGGGGAGTATGCGGGAATCCGACTGGAAGGTCAAGATCGTAGGGTAAATAGGGACAGACACTATTATTGTAACAATTCGCGGTGTTCGCGGTCATGGTTGTGCATGCCACGGATTAGCCGAATTGCTGCATTGGGCCACCCGTATCATGTGAGGCAACGAGAGGATGATCGTCAGGCGGTCGTTCGGAACGACAGCGATTCGAATGCGCATGATGACAGAACAGCCGCGGCGAAGAGGCGGGTTCATCTGGAAGGTGCGCAGGAAACTGGACAAGTAATTCACGTGTTGCAGAGGGGGGGAGACCAGGGAAGCGATTTCAATAAATAGTACCTGTCCCCATATTCCCGGCAGGAAAAATGTTCTTGACAACTCCTTGACAGCGCGTACAATGCCCCTTCGGGCCACCATGGCCCGGCGAAGTCTTGTTGAAGTCTTGTTGTGTTGTATATTGTTGTGAAAGGAGGGAAGTCGACATGGCAGAGAAGCCACAAGGAGCAAAACTTGCCAGCCGCACGAAGAATCAGGTCAAGAAGACGGCCGGTCAGTGTACATGCGGCGGCGATCTGATCTGGAGCATGGTCTTTAACCCGCGCGGTCGTATGATGAAAGTTTGCGAAAAGTGTGGGACGGCCTTGCCAAAGGTGGGGTAGGGTACGACAGTACGCGGCCTCTTAAAACGACAGGGCTCCCCGATATGATCTGGGGAGCCCTTTGTATTTTGTGACTGATATATAGTATGGGGGTCAGTGCTAAGTCGAGTGTCGGGCTGTATCACGCCGTTTCAGCCAAGCAGGAGATACTGCTTGGCAGTCGCCGGTCCACACAGTATCATACTCTCGAATCGGATATGTCACCGTGAACACGCTGGTCAAGTTACGTATGCAGGCGTTCCGGTGCATGGCGGTCATCAACTGAGCGGAGGAGATGGAGCTTCACGGGCGGACGGCATTGGTGACGGGGGCAGCCAGGCGTGTGGGCCGGGCGATTGCCCTGGCGATGGCGGGCCGGGGCGCCGATGTGGTGATTCACTATAGGAGCAGTGCGTCCGAGGCCCACGAGACAGTAGAGGCGGTGGTACGTCTCGGCCGACGAGCGTTTGCCATTCAGGCCGATTTGGCAGAGCCGGATCAGGTCGAGGCGCTGGCTGACCGCGCAGTGCAGGCGTGCGGGAAGATCGATGTCCTGGTGAACAGTGCCGCGATCTTTCGGAGAACGCCGCTCGAACAGCTTACCGTACAGGACTGGGAACAGTTCCTGCGCGTCAACCTCACGGGACCGTTCCTGCTGGCCAGACGACTGGGCCTGCTGATGCGGCAGCAGGGAGCGGGGAAGATCATCAATGTCGCCGATGTCGCGGGGATCAAACCGTGGGCCGACTTCCTGCCCTATTCCGTCTCCAAGGGGATGTTGATTACCATCACGCAGGGGCTGGCGAAGGCGCTGGCGCCGGAGGTCCAGGTGAATGCTGTGGTGCCCGGCACAGTATTGCCGGCAGAGGACTACAGCGAGAAAGAGCGCGAGTCGATTGTCAGAGGCACACTGCTCAAACGGATCGGTGACCCGGCCGATATCGCCCAGACCGTCCTCTTTCTTGTAGAAGGCTCGGATTTCATCACCGGGCAAGTCGTGGTCGTAGATGGGGGCCGATCGATCCAGTAAGCGGCCCTGAAGGATAAGATGAGCCACACCCTCTATCTGAAGCAAATGGAATTAGGCGAGATGGCCAACTACGTCTATCTGATCGGTTCGACCAAGACGAAGGAGGCCGCTGTGATCGATCCGGCCTGGGAGATCGAGAGGATTGTGGAGCTTGCCGCAGTTGATGAGATGACACTGACCCACATCCTGGTCACCCACTCCCATCCCGATCATGTGGGTGGCAAGCTGTTCGGTCTTCAGATCCAGGGAGTCGCGGAGTTGCTCGAGCGGGTAGACGCCAAGGTGGTTGTTCATAAAGCGGAGGCCGACCACCTGACCCCTCTTGCCGGATCGAACATCATGCGAGTCGACCATGGTGACACCGTGAGTCTGGGCGACATCACCGTGACGATCATCCACACCCCTGGCCACACTCCGGGCTCACAATGTTTTCTGGTGCGGGATCGCCTGGTTACAGGAGATACATTGTTCATTGGTTCGTGCGGCCGCGTTGATCTCCCGGGCAGCAGTCCTGAGCAGATGTACGATTCGCTGACGAATAGAGTCATGAAGCTGGACGACAAGACCGTCGTCCTACCCGGCCATAACTACGCCGCTGGTCGCACGTCCAGCAGTATCGGTGAGGAGCGCAACAAGAACCCGTACGTTCAGTGTCGCTCCCTTGCCGCGTTCCTCCGCGTCACGGGCAATGCCTGAGTCCGGCGGCGCGTCGAACCTTCGACAGAGATCGGGACCAATCTACTCGGCGTCCCGGCTCTCTACGTACGAATCCTGCCCTCTTCAGTACAGGTTCCGCTACATCGACCGGATCCACAGGACCGAGGAGTCGATCGAGGCGTACCTTGGCTCACGGGTCCATGAAGCGTTGAACGCGTTGTACCGGACGCTGCAGCTTGGCGGCGAGCCAAGCCTGTCCGATTTGCTGAAGGAGTATCACTGGCAGTGGGGGCAGCGCTGGCACAACCAGGTGAAGATCGTCAAGCAGGACCGCTCGATCGATTCTTACAAGGAGCTTGGCGAGCGGTGTCTGGTGAACTACTATCAGGCGCATCAGCCGTTTAACCACGGACAGATACTGGGGTTAGAATATCATGTCGCGACCTCCCTTGACCCCCATGGTTGCTACAAGATTCAAGGGTACATCGACCGTCTTGTCAGTGTCGGGTCCGGGCGCTATGAGATCCATGACTATAAAACGTCCGGTCGTCTGCCGAGCCAGGGAGATCTGGATGTCGATCGGCAACTGGCCCTCTATCAGCTCGCGATAGAAGGGATATGGCCTGACGCCAAAGAGATCGAGCTGGTCTGGCACTACCTGGCCTTTGGCAGGGAACTCCGTTCGAGACGAACGCCGGACGCGCTCGAGAGGTTGAAACGTTCGACGATCGCCGTCATTGACCGGATTGAGGCCGACTCCGAGTTCAAGCCGATCAAAAGCAACCTGTGCCACTGGTGTACGTACCAGAACATCTGTCCGCTCTGGAATGACCACCCCGATGCAATCTATGTCCGATCCACTAAGGCGTTCGGTAATAGCCGTTCAATGGAGGAGGTCCAGACTTCGGATGAGCGAGGGGGGCTTGAACTGCAATCTATTGCTCGTGATGCGCTCCGGGAGGCGATCGTCACGGCGGCCGGACACGAAGGGGCAGAGATCCGTTTTGCCGAATACGGTCAGCTCTGGATCAGTAGGAGCCATGTGAATCCGAAGTCCACCGTAGATGGCACGGTGGACGGGTGGATCCGACTATCCGCCGAAAGCTTACCTCTGCTTTTCAGACAGGTGGAGCTGGCGCGGTTGAGTGCCCCCTTTGTTGAAAAGTTACAGCGGTACCTGAGAACCAGGGTATAAAGTGTAGGGTAAGAGACGGAACTGTGAACCATACGCTTCGCACGCCGCACGCCGCACGCCGCACGCGCTCCCCTCTTCGGTACGCCCCAGTGTCCACCACGCTCGGACGGCTCTATGTGGCCTATCGTGGCAAGGCTGTCTGCTGTGTCGCCCTCGGGTCGGATAGCCGTAACTTTGAGCGGGTGTGTACAAGGACGTTCGGTGTTCGACCGATGCCGGATCATCGCCTGCCGGAAGAGATGGCCACACAGGTATTGGACTGTCTGGCAGGGAAGCGGCGCTTTTCAGGCCTGATTGACCTGTCCCGCCTCACACCGTTCCAACGGAGTGTATTACAAAAGGTCCGGACCATCCCTGTCGGCAAAGTGCGCTCGTATCGATGGATCGCAAAAGCCATCGGTGCGGAGAGGGCAGCCCGTGCAGTCGGAACAGCCTTAGCCAAGAATCCGGTCCCGCTGTTGATCCCGTGCCACCGGGTGATCAGGAGCGATGGTCGCCTCGGGGAGTATTCCGGGGGTGGCCCTTCCGTGAAGGCGAAACTGCTGGCCTTCGAAGGCGTCGACCTGGAGGATCTGATGCGTCCGCGGAGCCGCCGCAAGGTCACTCGTCCGTCGACGTAGGGGCGGTACGGATCGCCCGGTTTCTGTAGCTTGACAGCCATGAGGCCCTTGGCTATAGTAGTCGCACCCTCGCGCCGGCGTAGCTCAGTTGGCAGAGCAGCTGATTCGTAATCAGCAGGTCGCGGGTTCAATTCCCCCCGCCGGCTCCACTAAAATATGCTCGTGACATCTGAATCCGTACGTCTTATGAGGTGCCGAAAAATGGCGCCGGGGTAAATGTAGCAAAGCCGAGGCAATATCGGCCAGCCCTCAAGGCCGTGATTGATCAAGCCCTCCGTGGAGTCGTATGCCACGGAGGGCTTTCTCTTGTTAGACGCCTCCCCGCTCGCGGTTCGAGCTTATATCTTCCCAGCGCTAGAGTGTTCCCTGGAGATATGCCAAGAGCCAAGAACCGCGAAAGCCAAGAAAAAGCTGATCGTAGACGAAAATACCACTGCGTCCATTGTGTTACCGACTGTTGCCATGAAATGTTCTAGAACGATAATGAAGACACTCTAACCTCCATAAGAACCCTAAAGGATCCAGTCTTCCCGTGAGTGGGGTATTTGGAGGGACCCTTTTGTATACAGTAGCGTAAAAAAATCATACCAGCTCGGGAGTCGCTTGGCCGCAATCAGCGGCTCGTGTGTCTCATAACTTATTACCAACACAGAGATCATAAGTTTTTAGGCGAATACTTCGTTGCTGGCCTACGACTTGCGTGCAGCTTATACTTTTGGTCCCTCCAGACAACTCAGCATAGCGCGAGGGGTCGTGCAGCAGATGTTGGTGCTCGTCTTGTGGATCTGAGCACTGGAGGGGAGAGGGCTACCGCTCGGACGATCTTTCCGAATCTTTTGATTGGAGACATGGAGGTGTCCAATGAAGATACCGCGGATCTTGATCGTTGAGGACAATCCACACATGTTGGACTTCCTGAGTGCCACTTTGGAACAACACGGCTTTATCTCTGTGCTTGCTTCGCATGGTGAACAAGCCTTACGCGCTATGGCCCTGACTCCCGTTGATCTGGCGATCCTCGAACACAGGCTGCCCGGCCAGTCCTCGGGCGTGGAACTGGCCAGGCTTATAAAACGCCGGGACGCGGGGCTGCCTGTCATTCTCATGACGGCCTACGGTACTGAGGAACTAGCCATCGAAACCTTGGAAGCGGGGATAGACGATTATTTCCCGAAGCCGTTAGTTGTCATCGATCTCTTGGTGAGCATTCGGCGACTCTTGGCCTCACGAGGGTCACGTCCACGTCCGGCATCAGCCGGTATGGGAAGCAGCGCTCCAGACTTGATTGATGAGCATCGGCTCGTCGGGACCACGGCGCCGATACAAGAGATCAAGGCGAATATTCGTAAGGTAGCCCCGACCGACAGCAATGTTCTTATTACAGGCGAGACCGGCACAGGGAAGGAGTTGGTAGCTGAGCTGATCCATAAAAACAGTAAGCGAGCAGGGAAGCCGCTGGTTTGTCTGAACTGCGCCGCAATTCCGGAATCTTTAGTAGAAAGTGAATTATTCGGCTATGAGCGCGGGGCGTTTACGGGCGCCTACGCCGCCTACGCGGGGAAGCTGAAGCAAGCCGATGCGGGAACGGTCCTGCTGGACGAGATCGGCGACATGCCATTGTCCGCCCAGGCCAAGCTGCTTCGGTTGTTGGACAAGAAAACCGTTCAGCGCGTGGGCGGGCGAAGGGACGTGACCATCGATTGTCGCGTCATTGCCGCCACTAATCAGGATCTGGAAGGGCTGATGACTGCCGGTAAGTTCCGACGGGATCTCTACTATCGTCTGAACGTTGCGCACATCAGCGTGCCCCCCTTGAGGATAAGGAGAGAGGACATCCCGCTTCTGTTGAGGTACTTCATCGGTGAGCTCAATACGCGAATGGATAAACAAGTGTGTGGTTTCTCTCATGCGTTGGTCGAGCGTCTCCTCCGGTACGACTGGCCAGGTAACGTCCGGGAGCTTAGGAATATGACGGAGGTCTGTATGATGGACCTGAACACCGGCATCATCGACCTCACGCACATTCCGAAAGAGTATCGAGATAGATTACCGGATGGCAGCACCGACGAGAAAGGCGCGATTATGAATGCCCTCTGCGAAACAAAATGGAACAAGAGCCGAGCCGCCCAGAAGCTCCACTGGTCTCGGATGACCCTCTACCGAAAGCTGGCGAAGTACCACATTTTCACCAGCCAGAGTGAAATCGAGCGCGGCACACTGATGATCTTGGACAATACGCTGTAACATCTGTGTCCGGATGTGACACCGATGTGACAGTATGCTGTGACAGGCTTCGATTGCAGCCCCTACCTCATCAGTATCTTTTTCAGTGTCAGCTAACACAGTAATTGTACCCACCTTCTCAACTGGCGCCTATCCTGCTTCTCAGTCACCCTCTCCCACACCAGCTCAAAAACCTGTAACGCCTTCTGTGATATCCCATGCTAGACCAGACAAAGGACTGAACACGCGAAATCTTGGAAGAGGGCTTCAGTAATCGCTAGTTAGACGAGGCGACTCCTGGCCGGTACGAGATGGTCCCGGTCTTGCTTCTATCAGAACCATCCATCATCGCCCCTAGCGATGTCGTAGAGAATGGAGTTGACCGTCATCGCAAACACGATCCTTGAATCGGGCATGCTCCGTTGATACAAAGGCGGCAACATCACGTGGTTATTGGATTTATCGCCAGTTCTCGCATGGAGGAGAAGGGATCCGACGGGTGTTGGGGGTTACAGAAGCGTTGCGAGGTAGTCGTTGTTCAATGTAGCAACGACTCCTTGCTTTCTGACGGAAAGGAGAACAATGAGCTTATTAAAGTGTTTAGCGATAAAGCCTGAGACGCTCATGCGGATGGCTCTTGGCACAGCGCTCCTGGCCGCGATCCTCGTACCGGCCGAATCGGCGCTGGCGGTTGCTCGCTTTGGTACTCGCTGTCAGAAGGAATTCCAGAACGGCTGGCGTGCAACGCTCCCGTACATGTGGGATCGCTGTGGGTGGTTCAACGACGAACTCGACGACACCGACACAAAGGTCTTTTACTGGAACCTCCACGGCGCCCGTAACTCGTTCTCGACCTGCGACAGTTGCGGCAACGGCGTGGATGATGTGCACCTCCTCTACGTGGGCACGCATGGCGGCGCGATCAACGACACGAACGCCCGCCTGGTGATGTGGGACCAGAACGTGCGTGCGCTCTCCATCACGGACAACTGGCGCTATGGGGACGAGAACACGGGCGTTGCGTTTTTCGCGCAATACGCCTGCGAAACACTCACGAATGGCGATGGCAATATCTGGAGTCGCTGGCGAACGGCCTTTCGAGGCGGGCTGATCATGGCCCTGGGTAGTCACGATAAGCTTTGGGACAGCGTCACGACCAATGAGACCGGTGAAGATTTCGCTGACGATCTTCAGAAAGGAAAAGTTGTCAAGTGGGCGTGGTTCGACGGCAACGGGGACTGGTGGGAAGACCAGGATGTGGCGGTTATGGCGACGGGGAGTTCCCAGACGGCAGCCAACGACGCCAGCGCGGATTGCAAGTTCCGCCGCGACAACGTGAAGTGGCAGAACTTCGGCAGCTTCGCACGCTGGCGCGACGGTCAGGCTGAATGGTGGTGTCGCTCACGCATTGACAACAACTGAATCGAGAGGTGGATGCTATGCGTATCTCCCGAACAGCGGCCCTGCTCACTGCAGGGTTTGTTCTTACCGCAGCGGCTCTTAGCGCGAATGAACTGCGTAAAGGCCACTCCGACTACCTGGCGTCGCTGACGGAGCGCTCACTCAAAAAGGCCTTCCCTGCTCGCAGCGTGCGGCTGCTGGAGGTGGCTCCAGGCCCAGGCCGCGCCGCCGCCGCCAAGGCGATCCTCGCACGACTGGAACGAGGCGACCTTGGTCGGCGTCTCAGGCTCGCCGATCTGAAGCCGAGAACAGCGGACCGTCGTGTCCTCTCGTTTCTTGGTGAGGCGGGGTACTTGGATGTCATGGCCGACGGCTCGAAGCTGCGTGTCCGAGGAGCCATAGATGATACGAAGGAGATTGAACGCGCCGGCGCCGGTCGTATCGAGAAGAAAGCGCTGGAAGATTTAGGCCGTCGCTTCGTCCGTGAGGCGCTCTCGCCGTTGGTCAAGCTGGGTAAGGGCGAAACGCTGATGTTTCTTGGGGTGCGCTATCTGTACGACGGCGAGGCCGGTACGGAAGCGGCTACCGCGTCCCAAGAGCGCGAGCGGGTGATTGCAAGCATCGCGATCTTTGGTCGCGAGGTGGCAGGCCTGCCAATTGTCGGTAGCGGATCGAAGGTGGCCGTATGGTTCGATAACTCCCGTGAACCCGTCGGCTTCGATGTAGACTGGCCGGTCTACCGCGTGTCGTCTCGTGTCCAGCGTGTGTTGTCACAGGCCGAGTTGGCGCGCCGCATCGCCACGACGACCGTGCCTCTCGGAGGCACCAAGGACATTACAGTCCGCCGCTTTGAGTGCGGCTATGTCGACCTTGGTGCTACCCGCCGCACGAAGGTTATGCAGGCCGGCTGCTCCATAGCGTTCGAGGGCCGCGGCGAAGGCGGCGAGGTTTGGGGACGCACGGAGTTTGTGCCGGCTGGTAGGCCCGCGCTAAAGGAGGCGCGGTGGCCGCTCGCCAATGCGCTAGCGGCGGGGGACGTGATCAACACCGGCACCGAGGAGTTCCAGCGCTTTCTCAACTCACCGAAGGCGCCAGACGAGGCTCCGCCTACGGCACAGTAAGACACCCTCGGCATTTGAGTAGGTGAGCCGTGAGAAATGGAGATGAGTTGCGATTACTGATAGGCGGATGAGTATCGGACCTATACCGAGTTCCTGGGAAACAATGGTGGTTTTGTGCAGGTGAATCTGCTGTATAGGATGATGTAGTTAACTGCTGACAGCAAGGAGGCGGATGGCATGAATGAGCGAGAAGAACGCCCGGCTAAGGAGCGCGTAGAGTTCAAGAAGCTTCTTGCGATCAATCCCAACTACTTTGGTAATCTGGAGAAGAGCGAGTTCAAACCCGTCAAGAAGATTGTCGGAAACACGACGTACGAGGAGGTGACCTGCGTCGGATTCAACCCGGCGCTCAACCTCCTCGAGGCGACCATTCAGATCAAACGACCCGGTGGCTACAATGGCACCCTCTGTACACCCGGATCGACCGAGTATGTTCGATTCTTTATCGACTACGGCGCCGGCTGGATCGACGTCGGTCTCGCCTCCTTCAACGCACATGACATCGCTAACGCTGTCGACTGCGCGAACCATCCCGATAAGCCCATCTCCTACGTCGTGACACTCTCCCTCGACCCCCAGCGGGATACCTGCAAACACCCCGTTCTGCCGAAGGTCCGCGCCATCCTCTCATGGCAGTTGATGCCTCCGGCGGCGGCCTCGAATTGGCCGCCAATCTGGGGTAACGTACTCGACCAGCACATCCAGATCAAGCCGCGGCGCCCGATATTCGGCGACATCTTCGAGGTTATCCCCAAGGACGTGCTGAAGGACCTTCCACCCCTGATCGAGGAGGTCAAGCCGTTTCCCATCCCACTGCCCGATCCCCCACCGTTGTCCGTGAGCGATCTCGCAGAACTCTATCACGTCAAAGAGAAGACCATGAGCGCCGGTGTAGAACCCCACCGGTTCGGGCTGGCGCACCTACAGGCGTTGGTGGCATCGGGGACCCAGGACATGCTGTCCGGCGCCAACGTGGAGTGGAAGGCCGCCGGTATTGATCTGGCTGGGGCACTGGCCGCCCTCGACAAGACCAAGGCGGACGTCTCATATGAAGAACTCAAATGCCTGGGACTGGAGTATAACCTGGATCGCCTGGTCGCGACCTTCAGGATCAAGCGACCAAGCGGATACTCAGGCAATCTGTGCGCTCAGGGGAGTCAGGAATACGTAGCCTTCTGGGCGGACTGGGACGATACGTGCGAGTGGACGTACCTCAATACCGTTACGGTCAACGTCCACGATATCTCGACGATTCCGGCCGACGGGCTCGCCTACAGCGCGATCCTGCCGGTGGACCTGAACGCCGTCCGGCGTCCCTGCGGCGGCCCGGGTGGCGGGCCGAAGATCGCGCGCATCCGAGCTGTCTTATCGTGGAACAGCCCGCCGTCGACAACCGATCCTGACGCGCTGAATCACTGGGGCAACCGTCTGGACGCGCATGCGCAGATCCGCCCCGGCGCCTCGGTCCCCGGAGATCAGCCGTTTATCAGTGCCATCGGCGGCATCGGCGTCGCCGACATCAACGTCCTCGGCAACGGCATGACTAAGCCCACAGCGACATTCGGCTTCAGCGGCCTCGCTGCCGATTATCCATGGCTGCTGAGCCGTGAATGCCCATTCGGCGGCCTGATCATCGTCCAGGGGCCGCCCGTACTCGGGTTCAAGTACCGGCTCTGGGCGCGGGAGTTCGGCAACGCGATGACCGAGCAGATTGTGACGGACCAGTTCCATGTGATGAACTGGCTCGGGGTCGGATCCGACATCGCGCCGGATCCAATCACGGGCTACGCCACCTACATGGATACGCTCTCAAACATGAACCAGGTGCTGGCGCACTGGACGCCGCCGGGAGACGCTCTGTGGGAAATCCGGGTGGAGATGGCCACGCTGGGCGACGTCGTCGTTGGGACCACTGTGTGGCACAGCATCCAGCTCGATAATACGGCGCCGCGCCGCAAGCCGGCCGTGCTGCCGTTCGAGCCGCCGGCGGTAACCTGCGAGATCCACATCGACAGCGGTGGCGACTGCAAGGACTTCACCCAGGGGACGGTGATCCAGGGGCACTTCGTTGCGCGGGACACGCATTTCGGCGGGTTCTCTCTGACCACACTGCCGTCAAGCATGTTGCCGAACAGTCCCACAACAGCGACGCCGACCACCTCGCAGACGGCCTCGTTTGCCGCCGGCGGCGACGAATGGGAGCTTGCCACCATAGGCATGCAACCCTGTGGCTATGTTGTGCTGTTACAGGTCTGGGATCGCTCGATCGTCGGAAGCCGACCCGACTCGCACAACTACAACTACTACGACGTGGGGTTCTGTCTGAGGGCGGCGAGTAAGTAGCCGGGTTGCCGGTCGAAGAACAATACGGACAAGGAACCCGATCAAGCGAAACGTGAGGTAGTATGTTGCTTAGCGGATGGAAAAGGAGTATTTGTAAGTAACGTATGACCGTGCCCAATCAACCGGAATAAGCTCGGCCAACCTTAAGTAGGGGAACACTCACGCTAACGCGTAAGAGGGACTTCAGCAGTCCCCCAGATCAGATTCGCATCGGCGGTAGAGTTTCTGACCATGCGAGAGGGGTCCACCCAAGTCATCGGACAAAACTAAACGAAAAAAGGAGACGAACACATGGCGGAGACAAATGAGCGTCGGGGAATGGGGTGGTTGCCGGACTACCCCAGTTTTCGCGATCACACAGTCGATCTGGATGAGCTGCCCCAACGGCTAAAGGATGTAGGACAGCGCGAGTCAGTGAAGGCGATGCTGAAAAAGGTCGGCGTTGCGGCGCCACTGAAGGCGCCGCCGGCCTCAGTTGATCTTCGGGCCTGGTGCTCCGCTATCGAGGATCAGGGCGCCTTAGGCTCCTGCACGGCGAATGCCGGGGTAGGAATAGTGGAGTATTTTGAGTATCGAGCCTTCGGACGTCACCTGGATGCCTCCCGGCTCTTTTTGTATAAAGCGACCAGAAACCTGATGCATCTGACAGGCGATACGGGCGCCTTCCTCAGGACCACGATGGGGGCCCTGGTGCTGTTCGGTGTCCCGCCCGAGGAGTACTGGTTGTATACCGTCGCCGATTTTGATAAGGAGCCTACTGCGTTCTGCTATGCCTTCGCCCAGAACTATCAGGCGATTCAGTACTACCGTCTCGATCCACCAGGCACCAGTAAGCCGACCCTGCTCACCCGGATTAAGACCAACCTGGCCGGCGGGCTGCCGTCGATGTTTGGTTTTACGGTCTACACCTCGATCTCGCAGGCGGCCGGAAACGGCAAGATTCCTTTTCCGACTGCCGGCGAGAAGGTAGCGGGTGGCCACGCCATCGTGGCCGTGGGGTACGATGACGCGCTGAAGATTAAGAATACGAATCCCGGCGGTGCAGCAACGACGGGGGCGCTGCTGATTCGGAACTCGTGGGGAACGGGATGGGGCGACCAGGGGTACGGTTGGCTCCCTTACGACTATGTGTTGAAAGGGCTGGCTGTGGATTGGTGGTCACTCCTTAAGAACGAGTGGATAGATACCGGGGCGTTCAAGGTATAAACTCCAGGATGGTGTGCTGTATCGCATGTCTGGAGAAGGCAGGGGACGCGAAAGGCAGAAAAAGACTTGAACAGTTCCTTGCGGTACGCTATGGTATTTTTTATAAGGGCGGAAGCCGGTTAAGCCCAGGTTGCGTGTCGGATCCGGATAAGGTGGTAAACGGCCACATCCCGCACGCCTAACGTCGTCACGTGTCGATCGCGATCCTCTATTATCCCGACGCTACGCCGTATAATGGTCTCATTGATCTTCTGCTGCAGTTCGAACCGTCGCAGGAAGCAGCGGCGCGCGTGCGCTCTTGCGACGGTGTCGGTTCTCTTCGCCCTCCAAGGGGCAAGCCTCGCGCGTGAGGGGAAGTCGCCCGAGACTGAGCGCAGGCCGCCCGCTCATCTGGCGACAACGGCGGACGCGCATTACGAACTTGGGGTTTCGTACCACGAGCAGATGTTTGTCAATCTCGACCAGGCGATTGCCGAATATGAGCAGGCGATCAAGCTTCGGAACGATTTTGCTGAGGCGCACTACCACCTGGGGCTTTCCTACCATACGAAGGCTAAATTGGGCGCTGACGATAAGGTCCTGTACCGTAAGGCGCTGAAAGAGTACAAGGCGTATCTGACCCTGCTTCCGAAGGGCTCATTAGCCGAAAAGGCCAGGCAGAATATTAAAGCAGTGGAGCAGAGGCTTCGATAAGCTCGCGGTGTGGGGGGTACGAGTAATGGATTGTTGTTGCGGCGTCGGCAGGCGTGATTTCTTGCTGCTGGCTGTCGGGTCCCTGCTTGGACTCATGTCGCCTTTGCGCGCCTATGGTTTTACGATCATCTCTGAATCTGAGGAGAACGAGATCGGCAAGAAGGCGGATCAGGAGATTCTTGCGCATTTCGGTCGTTATCGCGACCAGCAATTGCAAGCATATGTGGAGTCGATCGGTCAGCGACTGCTGGAAGGGATCGGCCCAACCAGTTTCCACTACAGTTTCAAGATCGTCGATGTTCCGGACGTGAACGCGATGGCCCTGCCGGGAGGCTATATCTACATTACCAGAGGGATGCTGGCGATGTTGAACAGCGAGGCGCAGCTCGCGGGGGTCCTCGGCCACGAGATCGGTCACGTGACCTCCCGTCATGCGGCGAAACAGCTCACGAAAGCCTTAGGTGCGCAAATCCTGTCGCTGGGTCTCATGGCCGTGAGCCCCGGCGGTCGCCAGAATACGGGAGAGTGGGCACAGGTGTCATCGGCCCTTTTCAGCCATGTCCTCATGGGATACGGCCGGGAGGCGGAGATGGAGGCTGACGAGCGCGGACTTCGCACAGCCTACCGCGCCGGCTATGATCCTGGAGAGATGGTCGCATTCCTCACTGCGATGAAGGTAAAGGAACGACTGGAAGCACTCGGTTATCACGGCTTTCAAGGGACCCATCCGGAGACGATCGATCGCGTCGTGAAGGCTGAAACCATGGCCTCCATTCTCATTGAGCAGGGCAGCGGCGCTCTCGAAGTGAAGACGAACGAATACAAAGCGCACCTCGACGGTTTGATCTATGGGACGAAGCGGGATCGTCGGCGTCTGAAGATCTATGTTGCCAAAGGCGGAGAGACACCGACAACGGTGGCCAGGGATATCCTTGGCGACCAGCAACTGGCGTGGGAGGTGGCGACCCTGAATGGGATCAAAGAAGCGACGGTCTTCCGTGAGGGAGACCAGGTGAAACTGCTGCCGCCTGTGTCTACGGGTTCGCCTGAAGGGCGACAGTTGAGGCTTTCCCCCAACTGATCCATCCTGCCGTGTCTGCGTTGAATCTGAGAGGGTTCATTCCCCGCGGCTTGCCGCAAGTTCGTCATACCGGCGGACCCCGGATCGGAGTCCGGGGCAGGCGCCGGAATCAGAGGGCCACGCTGGATTCTTCCGTATCCGGTACGGGGCAGGCTTGTCAAGCACGGAATGACGGACTAGAACAGAAGACGATACCTCGCAGTAAGCTGCGGGGTTCTTCAAAGGGGGAGGGTGTAAGGTTCGGAACGGAGGGATCGATCGCATGCGGGTGGATGGAAGGATAAGAGATGGCGACACCATTCGCCGGATGTTCGGCGGCATTGCGCCTCGATACGATCTCCTCAATCGTCTGCTCAGCGCTGCGCGCGACCGCTACTGGCGCCGGGAGGCCGTCGCTCACACTCGGCTCCCCTCCGGTGGAGCCGCGCTCGATGTCTGCACCGGGACTGCCGATATGGCCCTGGAATTGGCCAGGCAGTTCCCCTCAGCCGGGACGATTATCGGCGTAGACTTCTGCCTGCCGATGATACGTATCGCGGCGGAAAAGGTCGCTCGCAAGGGCCTGACCGGTCGTATCCGGCTGCAAGCCGCCTCCGCCGAGGCCTTACCGTTCGACGCTAATACCTTCGACGCCGTCACCATCGCCTTCGGGATCCGCAACGTCGTAGATCGCAAGTGCGGGTTGTCGGAACTCTGTAGAGTGCTGCGTCCGGGGGGCGTGGGCGTCATCCTGGAGTTCGCCACGCCCCGTGGGCCGTTCTTCGGGTGGCTCTATCGTGTCTATTTCCATCGCGGGCTTCCCTGGCTGGGTGGCCTGATTTCAGGGGATCCTCAGGCGTACAGGTACCTTCCGACCTCCGTGTCCGCCTTCCCCGCCCCGCAGGAACTGTCCAGGATGATGGAAGAGGTGGGCTTCCGTGATGTTCACTTCCGCACCCTGACCGGTGGGATTGTCACCCTTCATATGGGAACGAAATCGGCGTGAACCTGCTGCGACCGGCCATTCATAAAACAGCCCTGTATCTGGAACTGGTGAAGTTTTCTCACACCGTCTTCGCGCTTCCGTTTGCCTTGATGGGCGCCATTCTGGCAGCCCGAGGGATCCCGACGCCGCCGACGCTCTTCTGGATTGTAGTGGCCATGGTCGGCGCCAGAAGCGGCGCCATGGCGATCAACCGGCTGGCCGACCAGGAGTTCGACGCGCGAAATCCCCGCACACAGGAGCGAGCCCTGCCGAAGGGAATAGTCCGGCGCGGAGAGGTGATCCTGTTCACGCTTGGGTCGTTCACACTCTTCCTATTCGCCGCCTCCCGGCTGAATCCGCTTTGCCTGAAGTTGGCTCCCCTTGCGATGGCGGTGCTGATTCTGTACTCTTACACCAAGCGCTTCACGTTTCTCTCTCACCTGGTGTTAGGGCTGGCGCTGGCTATAGCGCCTCTGGGCGCGTGGATCGCTGTGACCGGGGAGCCGGCAGCGGTTCCGATTGTGCTCGGTATTGCCGTGCTCTTCTGGGTAGCCGGGTTTGACATCCTGTACGCCATGGCTGATATCGACTGTGATCGAGCGGCGGGCCTCCATTCGATTCCGGCCAGGTTCGGAATACCGACCGGGATGGCCATCTCTCGATCCTTTCACGCGGCGACCCTGTTGCTCCTCTTCCTGCTGATGTTTCTTTCGGATCTACGCAGTTTCTATCTGGCCGGCGTCCTCCTTGCCACGGGCCTCCTGGTGTATGAGCACCTGCTGCTTCTCCGCTGCGGCCTCAATCGACTCGACGCCGCCTTTTTCACGGCCAACGGTCTGCTCAGCATTTCCCTGTTCTGTTTTACCCTTCTCGATGTTGTGCTGTTGTAGCGAGAGTAGAGATGGAAGGCGGTGGACGTCCTCGACGGTGTCAGACACTTAGGGTTGCAGAATGCGGCACAATAGAGCATCCTGAGACGTGAATCTGCAACCTATCCGCAACCCCTGGGCTACCGGGGGGAGGGTGGTGACGTCATGCTTGTCAGAAAATGCTTTATGGGAGCGCTCGTGGGGATGTCCGGAGGATTCCTCGTCGGTCTCATTGGAGCATTTGTTCTCGGACCGCTGTGGATGATTGCATCTGAGGGAGGTGCTCCGCCGCCAGTGAATCTCATAAGCCTGGTCTTGCTTCTTACGATTCCTACCGGCCTCATCATTGGGATCATGGTCCCGATTCGCAAGGCATCGAGGCGCCGTCAGGCAGCCAAAGCGGAGGAGGAGACTCGCTGACGCCGTGATCCTTTTTGAATCGATAACAAAAAAGGGCAGCGGCTTGATGCCGCAACCCCTTGATGTAATTGGTGGAGCTGACGGGATTCGAACCCGTGGCCTCCTGACTGCCAGTCAGGCGCGCTCCCAACTGCGCCACAGCCCCACATTGGTATGCCTATGAACAGGGACGATTTAAGCGAACAGGAGCAAGCCTGTCAAGGGAAATCTTCCCCGCGCTCTGCTCCATCGGGCCGGACCATCGGTCTCCGCCAATGTTTTGTGTGCGGCGGAGCCATCACGCTCCAGGAAACCTATCTCCTCGCTGAAGGGCCGACCGCGGATATTGTCCGGACTGTCTGCCGCCCCTGCTATTGTCGCAAAAGTCTTGAGATCCGCGAAGCGGTCCGACGAGAGCGCGACGAAGGATTCATCCGCTAGCCGGACCTCTTTAGAGCACTCCTGGCGAGGGGCGACAGCGCAGTCATGGACATGAAAGTCTACGCGGTGAGGTATTCAATGCCCGCCCGCGTCATTGCGAGCGACCAACGGGAGCGTGGCAATCTCATCGTTGTACCCAGGGGCCACGGACCCCAACGACTGTGAGATTGCTTCGGTCGCTGCCGCTTCCTCGCAATGACCCGCGAGGGAGACTTTCTAACCAATGACCAGGCAGCGGTTGGCGAACGACATTGGGACGGTACCTGGGGGTCGAATCCGCTTGACAGTTCGTAGAGCGCTTTGATAGATAGAAGAATCGATAAAGCCCATGAGGCGCCTACTTCCTGAGGGGCCTCAGCCGCTCCCTGAGTGTTGAGGAGCCGAAGAGCTGGAGAATGGTAAGCGATCCTGCGACAATCTATCCGATCAGGAGCGAGCATGTGACCTGGAAAGCCCTCGACGGCGAGAGCGTCCTCCTCCATCTCGAGACCGGCGTGTACTTCAGCCTGAATGAAACCGGGACCGCTGCGTGGGAGCTGTTCGATGGCGCAACTCCGTTGGCAGCCGTCGGCGAGGCCATCTGTGCTCGATTTAATGTCTCCGCAGAGCAGGTCCGGCAAGATCTCTTCGAGTTGACGCAGACGCTTCAGGAAGAAGGATTGGTGGAAATTCATGAAGACCCTGCGACGCCTCCGGGAACTGACCGATCCTGAGTCGTTCCGGCTCTTCGGTTGGTCGCTTCTGATGGTTTTCGTGGTGGCAACCCTCTTGCGCTTTACGCGGTTGCCGGTGTTGCTCCGCTATTTGACCCGACCGGCGGCCCCTATACGCACCGGCCACAAGTCGGTACGGACCCTCGAGACCCGCGCAGTCGATCGGGTCCGCCGGTATAGCCATGTGATTATCACGGGTCTCCTTCGATCGCGACGCCCATGTCTGCTGCGTTCGCTGGTCCTGTACCGATACTGTTGGAAGTGCGGAGTGCCCGTATCGATCCACTTTGGGGTACGGTCGGGTATGGGCGGATTGGAAGGACATAGTTGGGTCACGTGTGACGGGATCCCTTTAGGGGAATCGGATGCAGGGGTGCGTCCCTACATCGTCGTCTATTCGTTCCCCATCAACACCGACGGGACCGACCCGCATGACGCTCCGGCTGTGGCCGGATATCTGGAATGTGCGTAAGCTATAGCCACTGACGCTGAAACGATATTGAGAAGGAGGAGGATACGCATGAAAGAGATCGTTACGGAAGAACCGAAGATGCCCTATACGAAACCGACCCTCACCAAGCACAAGCCGCTGCGGGACATTACGGCCGGGGATGTCTCAGTGATCGGTGGGGTAAGGGTGTGAGGTAGACCGATCCTTAGCGACTTGTGACGGTAGTGCCGATCGCAAGATGAACCGCATGATCACACAGACGTTTAGTATCTACGGAATCGACGTTCAGGTAGATGCGGATATTCCGCTACTCGCCGCCGGGATTGATGGATTGCTGCGGCGGTTTTCCCGACATCCTGCAACCGACAGTCGGCCGCTGCGGTTTGTCTATGAACGCAGCGGGAAGGTTGCGGACCCTCTTTCGCATAAAGCATCCGACGGAGACGGATCACTGCTCTTCTCGACCTCCCGGGAGAATGCCTTTGATCTGGCCGGTCGGCTGGGCATCGACTGGGATGTCTATGCTCGGGATGGCGGTTTCTTGCTGGACTATCATCGGCATGGCCGACTATGGCTGGACACCGCGGGCGGACGGCTTGAGGGGTCGCTGGCCGAGCCGCTGGATCTACACTATGCGCTGCTTTCCAGCATCTTCTTCTTTTTTCCGTTCGCGCAGCTTCTGGCCCGGCGCGGACTCCACGTTGTGCATGCGGCCGCCATGGAGCGGAACGAGCGCGGGGTACTGATTCCCGGAATGAGTGGGAGTGGTAAGAGTACCTGCTGTGTCTCCCTGATGCGGGCAGGGTATCGCTGCCTCTCGGATGACAAGCCGTTTCTACGGCAGAACGGGAGCGGTGTCGAGTTGCTCCCGTTTCCCGAAATGATCGATGTGACTGATCAGTCTGTCGCCTTCTTTCCGGAGCTCAACAGAGCGGCATCAGACCTCGAGTCCGGCTACCGGAAGAAGCGGTTCTGTGCCGAGACGCTGTATCCGGGTTCCGTGGCTGACGCTGTCACGCCCAGCGTCATCCTATTTCCGGAAATCAGTGGAGAGCCGACCAGTAGAGTCGAGGCGCTGTCAAAGGCGAAGGCGCTCCAAGCGCTTCTGCCGCACAGCCTGCTCTGTTTTGACCGAGAGATCTCGGCGCGTCATTTTGACCTGCTCGCGCGCCTCGTCGAGACGACCGCCAGTTATCGTCTCTATTTCGGCCGTGACGTCCTGGATCTTCCTACCCTAGTCGATCAGCTCCTCCAGTGAACCGTATCCTACAGCAACACCTCGTCTCGTTCTAAGGTGTTGACACTACGGTGTCCGGCACGTAGTCTTAGGCTGTGATGAGCGTATCTGACGACCTGCCGCTGGTCTCGATCATTACCCCCTCTTTCAATCAGGGACAATTCATTCGTCGAACTATCGAGAGCGTCCTCTCCCAGGACTACCAGAAGCTGGAATACCTTGTGATGGATGGGGGTTCTACCGACGAAACCCTCGACATCCTGCGCAGCTATGGGAACCGGATCACGTGGAGATCCGGGCCGGACGGAGGACAGGCGGATGCCGTCAACGCCGGTGTTCGGCTGGCTCAGGGTGACATTCTCGGCTGGCTGAATTCCGACGACACCTATCAACCGGGCGCGGTGAGGGCCGCCGCGACCTATCTGGCGGCCCATCCGGCAACAGCGGTGATATATGGGGATGCGCACTACATCGATAAGCAGGACAGGGTAATCGGGATCTATCCTACCGAGGATTTCGACCGGGATCGACTGGCCAAGGCGTGCTTCATATGCCAGCCTGCCGCCTTCTTCCGACGGTCAGCCATCGAGACCGTGGGCGGGCTCGATACGCGCCTGCAGTACTGCATGGACTACGATCTGTGGATTCGGCTGGGGCGTCGATTTCCGATCGATCGAATCCCGTACGCGCTGGCCAACAGCCGCCAGTACCCTCAGACCAAGACCTGGGCTCAACGGGATCGACTGTTCGAAGAGCTGTGCGAAGTCACGCAGCGATCGTTCGGGTATACATCGCGCCATTGGCGGATGTGGCATGCCTACGCTCGCGTGAAAGGTGTCTCATGGCCGCTCGCTCGAACGGTGTTGTATCCGGTCAGGACAAGGCTGCCGCTATGGATCAATCGATTGATCTTCCGGGATATGCGCGCCGGGAAAAGACGAAGCTGAAGCGCGCCAACTGTAGTAATCGACTATCAGACAGTTGACGAAGCGCTGAACTTCCGGTACTCGGTCACGACGTCGTCGGCCGGGCCGGTGGCAGCGACCTGCCCGTGATGAATCCAAATGGCTTTCTGGCAGGTGTCCTGGATCAGTGTGAGGTCATGCGATACCAGAACAATGGTGACTCCTTTCGCCTTGAATGCTTCCATCCTTTCCTCACACTTTTTTTGGAAGGCGGCGTCCCCAACAGAGAAGAGTTCGTCGATCAGGAGTAAGTCCGGCTTGGCATCCGTCGCGATCGCGAATCCGAGCCGGGCAGACATCCCGACTGAATAGTTCATCAATGGCACATCGATAAACTCCTCCAGCTCGGCGAACTTGACGATACGATCAAATCGCCGTTCAAGCTCTTTTTGTGAGAACCCCAGAAGCGATCCGTAGAGGAAGATGTTCTCTCGTCCGGTCAAAAACGAGTCAAACCCGGCGCCGAGCTCGATGAGGGGAGCGATTCGTCCTCGTACAACGACCCGCCCGACAGAGGGGGGAATGATGCCGGCGATCACCTTCAGAAGCGTACTCTTTCCCGCTCCGTTGGCTCCGATGATCCCGAGAATCTCCCCGGGATCTACAGAGAAGGACACCCCCCGTAGCGGCCAAAACTCGTCCCGTCCTTTTGTCTGACGCTTCAACAGCCGGATCGCGTGATCCCGTATTGATCTGATTCGCTCCCGGTGCAGCAGCAAACGGATGGAGAGATCTTCAATCTCAAGAACTGGTGGCCGTCCAAGGTGAGCTGGAGGAGCCGAGAGGCGTGGAACGTCAAGCATGGTCGGGCGCGTGAACAAGTCGAGAGATGTGGCCCGGTTGCCGGCCGCTAGACATAGTGGATGAACCGGGACTCGAATCGGTGAAAGACCATCCACCCGATGGCGAGGGTGACCAGGGAGAGGGCGAGCCCGAAGATCATCATTCCGATGGGGGGCGCCGCGCCCAGGTAGACAGGAGCTCGAAGGGATTCCAGAAGCGCATACATGGGATTCATATACAGGAGAAACTTGAACTTCTCCGGGATGATCTCGGGCGGATAGAAGATCGGGGTGGCATAAAACCAGGCCAACAGACCGGCCTCATAGAAATACTTGACGTCCCGGAAGAAGACATTGAAGGTTCCAACAAGTAAGGCGATGCCCAAGGCGAAACAGGTCAGACTGACGAGTGGGATCGGCAGCCAGAGCAGATGCAGGCTGAAACCCGCGCCGACTGCGGCCATCAGGAGAAAAAGCGGGACTAATGTGAAGACAAAATTGACGACCTGTGAGACAACAGTCGCAATCGGGAAGATCGCTTTCGGAACAAAGACCTTTCGGATGATGGGACCGTTGAGAACGACGCTGTCCAAACCCCGTGAGGTGCCTAACGAGAAGAGGTTCCACCCCAGCAGAGCGGTGAACACATACAGCGAGTAATTCGGACGGCTACTGAAAATCCTGGAGAAGACCATCGTAAAGATAACCATAGCCAGGAGAGGATTCAACACAGTCCAGGCGAATCCAAGCGCCGACCGCTTATAGCGAAGCTTGACCTCACGGATGACAAGCTGACGCAACAGCTCCCGATACCGGAGGAGCGTCAAAAATGGCCCGGTGGATCGGTGATCTGCGATGTACAGTCCGGGCTGAGGCGCACGTCTTTCATGACTCATTGCACGTCCGATATTGTCCTCCGGCATCGAGAGGCGGGTGATGTTCCTGATGTAGCGAATGTTAGACCAGCCCCGGCGACACTGTCAAGCGCATTACACCGGGATCTATGACTCAAGTCGATTGAGCCGCCTGGTGAGGAGGGTCTGAGCAGGTCTGTTCGCAGCCGCAAAAATATTCGCTTGGCGGTGATCTAATGTGGTATCGTTTTTGCGTGGTTATGGCTTGTAGAGTATTTGTGGTGGCCCGGGAGGACGTGCGTAACGGGCCAAAAGATTGGCCCTGGAGGGCGTATGAGTCGGCGACGAGCGCTAATTACAGGAATCACCGGACAGGACGGCTCGTATTTGGCCGAGCTACTGCTGTCTAAAGACTATCACGTTATCGGAATGGTTCGGCGCTCGAGTACCGAGAATGTTGAGCGGATCGAGCACCTGCGCGATCGGATCGAGCTGCGGCAGGCGGATCTTTTGGACCAACTCTCGATCATCAACCTGATTCAGGACACGCGACCGGACGAGATCTACAATCTGGCCGCGCAATCCTTCGTGCCGACCTCGTGGGAGCAGCCGCTGCTGACGTCTGAATTTACGGCGCTGGGGGTCTGTCGGATCCTGGAGGCGATCCGCCTGGTGGACCGGCATATCAGATTTTACCAGGCGTCGAGCAGTGAGATGTTCGGAAAGGTCAGAGAGGTGCCGCAGACGGAAAAAACCCCCTTTTATCCTCGAAGTCCCTACGGGGTATCCAAAGTATACGGCCATTATCTGACAATCAATTACCGGGAGAGCTATGATCTGCATGCCTGCAGCGGGATTCTCTTCAACCACGAATCGCCGCGCCGCGGGCTGGAATTCATCTCCCGCAAGATTACACACGGCGTTGCCCAAATCAAGTTGGGTTTGGAGAAAGAGTTGCGGCTGGGCAATCTGGATGCCGAGCGCGATTGGGGATATGCGGGCGATTATGTCGAAGCCATGTGGATGATGCTGCAGCAGGACAAAGCGGATGATTATGTCGTCGCCACAGGGATCACGCATTCCGTCAGACGGTTGGCGGACATCGCCTTTTCGCACGTAGGACTGGACTACCAAGACTTTGTGACGACGAATAAGGCCATGTTGAGACCGGCGGAAGTCGATCGTCTGTTGGGTGACGCCACAAAGGCCAGGACACAGTTAGGATGGCGGCCGAAGGTGTCGTTTGAGGAGTTGATTCGGATGATGGTCGAGGCCGACTTGGAACGCTGTCACTATTCAGCACAAAAGACAGGAGAATGAGGAGTTGTAACGCCTCATCGCCAAGGGCCGCCTGCAGATGCAGTAAGCATCTCCAACAGAGTGGTTAAATAGATCAGTGCGCGCACAATGTTAGGGATATTAATTCACTAAGAAGATGAGGATCACATGGATGAAGCATTCAAGAAGGATCGCCAGACGGTGACACCGGAAGGGAAATCCGTTCTCCCGCTGATCCATGATGTGCGTATTCGCTCTGCTGTGACACACCCCGATGAACGCGGAACTATTTGCGAAATTTATAATTCGGCCTGGGACTTCTCGGAGGCGCCTGTGGTATACGTGTACCAGGTGACCGTACGTCCGCAACGGATCAAGGGCTGGGTCGTCCATTACCAGCAGGATGATCGAGTGTTCGTCAGCCAGGGAGTTCTGAAGATCGTCATGTACGACCCTCGCAAGGAATCGCCCACGCACGGCATGCTGAATGAACTGTGTATCAGCGAGCACAATCGAGGGTTGTTATTTATCCCCCGCGGGGTCTACCATGCGCTACAAAATGTTGGGACCACTGACGCGTTGTTCATCAACATGCCGACACGCGCATACAACCACGCCGACCCGGATAAGTATCGCCTCCCGCTGAACAACGATCTGATCCCGTATCGTTTTGACGATCGGTTAGGCTGGTAGCGCAACTGTTCGATGAATTCATCCTCGCCCGTGGTTAGCGTCATCACTGCTACGTACAATTGGAGCAGTGTCCTGTGCTACGCCATTCAGAGCGTCTTGTGGCAAACCTGCCAGGACCTCGAGATGCTGATCATCGGCGATGGGTGCACCGATGATTCCGAAGAGGTTGTTGCATCGTTCCGCGATCCCCGTCTGCGGTGGCACAACCTCCCGCATAATTCTGGTAGCCAATCTACCCCAAACAACGTCGGTCTGGGGCTGGCGCGCGGCAGATACGTTGCATATCTCGGACACGATGATGTGTGGTATCCCACCCACCTGGACATGCTCACAAAGGCAGCGCAGGAGACGGATGCAGACCTGGCCTATTCCTTAGCGGTCATGATCGGACCTCCCGGCAGCGGGGTGCGCGTGTTAACGGGACTGTCCGGTTCAGGCCGCTATGAACGGGGTATGGGCCTTCCACCCTCGTCGGTTCTCCACACACGCGAACTGGTCGATCGGATCGGCGGCTGGAAGGACTACCGGACCCTACGCCTACCGCCGGACCGTGAGTTCATCCTTCGTGCCTACGATCACGGGGTCCGCTTCACCGCCGTTCATGCCCTCACCGCGTTCAAATTCAACTCGGCATGGCGTCGCAACTCATACCAGGACAAGCCGTCGCATGAGCAGGCCGAATATGTCCGCCGTATTCGGGAGGATAAGAACTTCCTGGCCGATGAGTTACTGGAGATTGCAGCCGCCTATGCCCTTAATCGGCCTCGTTCGCCGATTGCGGTCCTACCACGGAGCATAGTCAACCTGATGCCCCCCGGCTGGCAGGTGAACCGGTGGCGTCGGATCCGCGGACTGTAAGAATAGGCTGGATGCTCCATTCCGTTATTGTTTCTGCGCTAGCGTCCTGTTCCGCAAGCTATCATCCAAGGCTCAGGAGTGTCATGCTATCTATTTCTATATGGTGTATGGGTAAGAAATAGCCTAACCAGGATTCGTAACTTTGAATTCAGCGTGGATATGGTCAGCAGCAACGAAATCGCTCAGAAACCATAAATAATGGGGAGGTTGTACTTGACACGCTCTCCTGCTTTTAAGACAATATCGGCATTGTTTTTGCTTGTGGGAACGGCTTATTGTGAATCTGATACCATGAGACTGAGCCTGAACGTCCATTCCGATAAGTTCAACCGTAGAATGACTGATCTCTATACGAGGGGGATCGAAAGGAACGAGTCATGGATTCCCTGCAAGGGAAACGAATCCTGGTGACGGGAGGCGCCGGGTTCCTCGGCTCTCAGGTAGTGCAAAAGCTGAGGACGCGAGGAGCTGGGGAGCTGTGTATCCCCCGGAGTACCCAATACGATCTCACGAGCGAGCAGAAGATTATCGAGGTGTTGAGAAGTTTCGCACCCGACATCATCATCCATCTGGCCGCCGTGGTGGGAGGAATCGGAGCCAACCGAGAGCGGCCCGGCGAGTTCTTTTACAAGAACCTGATGATGGGGGTTCAGCTCATGGAGCAGGCTCGCCTCCACCGCGTCAAAAAGTTTGTCGCGACAGGAACGATCTGCGCCTACCCGAAATTCGCTCCGATCCCGTTTAAGGAAGAAGACCTCTGGGACGGTTATCCGGAAGAGACCAACGCACCCTACGGGTTGGCCAAGAAGATGCTCCTGGTTCAGGCGCAGGCGTACCGGGATCAGTACGGCTTCAACGCCATCTACCTGCTCCCTGTCAATCTGTATGGCCCCATGGATAACTTCGACCCCGCGTCATCGCATGTGATCCCGGCCCTTATTAAGAAATGTTGTGATGCCATCAGCGCCGGTCAGCAAGAGATTATCGTCTGGGGGACGGGAAAGGCTACGCGGGAATTTCTGTACGTCGAGGATGCCGCCGAAGGGATCGTCTTGGCTACCGAGCGGTATAACAAGCCTGACCCGGTGAATTTGGGGGTCGGCTTCGAGATCTCGATTTATGATCTGGTCCATCTCATCGCCAAACTAACCGGCTTCACCGGGACTGTTACCTGGGACACGACCAAGCCGGACGGCCAGCCGCGCCGATGCCTGGATACTTCCAGGGCCGAGCAAGCGTTCGGGTTTAGAGCCACGACGGCGTTCGAGGAAGGGCTGAGGCGAACCATCGATTGGTATCGGCAGATTCATCTCGTGGATTAGAGTCGCTCTCGGGAAGACGTGCCTTGCGTATTGGCGTAATTACCCTGCCGCCCTTCCCCGGACGGTGAAGGAGAAACCGGCGATGGAGGGAATGACGATATCACTCAGTACGGTAGCCGAGAGGGTTCGTCGCAATGATTCATAAGGCGTTGCTCCCCCAAGATGTTGAGGAGCGGCTACGCTCCCTTGGCCCGGCGCTACAACAATGCTCTGGTGTCCTCTTCGCCTACCTGTTTGGCGGGGCGACGGTTTTACCTCTCAAGCCCCTGAGTGACGTGGACGTAGCCGTCTATCTGGATGAATCGGTCGATCCGGTCGAGGGGCGGTTGGAGGCCGTGGGAGTTGTTGCCGCTCACTTAGGAACCGACGAGGTAGATCTGGTGGTCCTCAATACCGCGCAAACAGCCCTCACGGGGCGGATTCTCCAGACCCGACGGGTCATCGTCGATCGCGATCCGTTCCGCCGCCACCGCTTCGAGTCCCTCGCCCTCCGGGAATTCTTCGACTTTCGTCTATTTGAGCATCGCCTCCTCACGAGGAGATATGGGAGTGGTTGACAGGGACCTCCTCCTCCGCAAGCTGGCGGATCTCGATCAGTCCCTGAGCCAGGTGACAGAGTCCGGAATATCACTCTTGACCAGTATCGAGGGGACTGGAAGATCCAGCGGATTGTCGAGCGGACCCTGCAGATGGCGATCGAGGTGTGCGTGGATATCGCCAACCACATCATCGCCGATCGAGGGCTTCGGGTTCCGGCAACGTATGCCGAGACCTTTGAAGTCCTTGGCGAGGCCGGGCTCTTGGATACCGCACAGCGAGAGGCCATGATTCGCATGTGCAAGTTCCGTAATGTGATCATCCACGACTATACGCGGGTAGACCCCACGATTGTCGTGCAGATCCTGCGTGAGCATCTCGAAGATTTCCCCCGGTTCAAGGCAGCCGCATTGAAGTGGATATAGTTCCTTTTACCTAAATGGGGAGTGAGAGCGGATGCAGGACCGACCGTTCATAGAACATTTGTGTCGAGAGGAGATTTGTCCTCTATGAGACGAGCGCCTCGTGAAGAGGGCGCCAGATGGCTGCAACAGGCCGTCGAGGATCTGCGGTGGGCCGAGGATCTGGCAGAGCGCGGTGGGTCATATCGCCTGCTTCCTGGCCCAGCAGATCGGCGAAAAGGCCCTCAAGGCGTTCCTTATGGCTATTACATCCCTACCCGATACCCGAACAGCATACCCGACAGCATTCCGGCCCATATCTTCACTCGAGATGCCGCGGGGGAATGAACCCTCAGTGGATGCAACCCCACAGAGATGCTCATGACAACCTCATCAAGCCGCACGGTGGCCTCCATATACGAGATCGTGTGGGATTGAATCGTTGTCGGCCCATAGCGAGAGGAAAGCGGATATGATGTGTGGGGAAGAGGTAACATTAGTGAGTGGGCGTACCGGT
Source organism: Candidatus Methylomirabilis oxygeniifera (assembly GCA_000091165.1). Lineage (NCBI taxonomy): Bacteria > Methylomirabilota (SeqCode) > Methylomirabilia (SeqCode) > Methylomirabilales (SeqCode) > Methylomirabilaceae (SeqCode) > Methylomirabilis (SeqCode) > Methylomirabilis oxygeniifera (SeqCode). The sequence continues at coordinate 777,113 of FP565575.1, forward strand.
CTCCTCATTGGGCATCCTGGACATGAACTCCGAATTTACGGGTGGGTGGAGAGGACAAAGCCACTGGTTCTCGTCATCACGGACGGATCCGGTGGGGCCAAGGCAGATCGGACGGAGTCAAGTCGCGCCCTGCTGGAGAAAACCGGGGCCAAAGTCGGACCGATCTTCGGGCGGCTTTCCGATAAGGAGGCATATAGCGCCATTCTTCGGAAAGATGTGGGGTTGTTCACAGGCCTTGCGGAGGAGGCAGCCGACATCTATGATCGTGCGGGAGTCACTGTGGTGGTAAGCGATGCGGCGGAAGGATTCAACCCGGTCCACGATCTGTGTCGGCTTATGGCTGATGCGGCGGTACGGCTTATGGAGGGGCGACGGCAGGCTAGGGTTCCAGTGTATGAATTCGATCTGGTCACCCCTCAATGGGAGACTCAGGCATGTGATGCAGAGATCAGAATCAATCTCACAGAAGCTGAGTTTTGCAGAAAACTTGAGGCCGCTCAGCGATACAAGGAGCTGCGCGGGGAGATCAAACGGGTACTGGAGAATACCGCTGCGGATGCCTTTCGAGAAGAGATCTTCAGGCCTGGCGGTCGCCGGCTGGGGCCTCCGGGTAAGCCGTTCTATGAGAGCTTTGGCGAGTGTCGTATTGCCGAGGGACTGTATGATCAGGTCATCAGGCGTGACATTCACTTAAAGCCAATTGCCGAGGCTCTGACAGGATTAGGACGGCCGGCGAGAGGGTAGCTGGTGGAAGCAGCGGCGATCCGTCTGTGCGAACTTGTCCGCGGGTGTTTTGATAGTGTGCGCTGATCAATTTTACGAATCCGCCATTCCAGTCACCGAGCCCGCCAGCCGACCAATGCCGATCATCGTTGGCGCGCCGCGTTCCGGAACGACGCTGTTACGCCTGATGCTCGATGCCCATACGGACCTTGCCATCCCGCCGGAAACAGGTTTTCTGGCGACCGATCAGACGTTCCTGCACCGCCTCTCTCGGCAGGAGTTCGCCGACTTCATCGAACAGTTTCCACCAGGCGTTCCCGGTTGGCAGGATTTCTGCATCCCGTTCCCCGTGTGGCGCGAAGCGCTCGAAGCCATCGAACCCTTTTCGCCCGTGAACGCCTTCAGGACTTTTTATCGGCTGTACGCGGCCCGTTTTTCGAAAATGCGCTGGGGGGACAAGACGCCCAGCTACGTATTTTGCATGAGGCAGATCAAGGAGATGCTTCCGAAATCCCGTTTTATCCACTTGATTCGCGATGGGAGGGACGTTGCGCTGTCGTGGCGAAAGACCTGGTTCGCTCCCGGGCAGGACATGAAAACGCTGGCAAGCCACTGGAAGCAGTCGGTGTCGGCAGGTCTGGACAGCCGGAAGGACGGGAGCCATTATCTTGAGATCCGTTACGAGGAACTGATTCAAGATACGGTGTCGGTGCTGCAACGCATTTGTGATTACATTTCGCTCGATTGGCAGCCGGCAATGCTGAACTACTTCGCGAATAGCCCGGCGCGCCTGGCGGAGCATGCGGAGCGGCGGCGTGACGATGGTACGGTGCTTGTCAGCAGAGAACAACGACTTGAACAACAACGCCTGACGACACGCCCGCCGATCTCGGAGCGCGTACTGGCCTGGCGCGTCACGCTCACACCGTCTGAGCGCGAGGAGTTTGCGAGTGTTGCGGGCGATCTGCTGGATACTTTGGGATACGAACCATGAGCCGGCCGCTAACGGTATTGCTCACCAACCTCTTTCTGAGTGGTCGCTCCGGAACCGAGATCCAGACGCGGAACATTGCGCTTGAGTTGCTTCGGCAGGGACATCGACCGCTGGTCCACACGCCCGCGCTCGGGCCGATCGCGGCGGAACTCAGGAACGCATCGATCCCCGTGGTGACGGATCTGAACGATATCACTCGGCCAATCGACATCGTGCATGGCCATCACTTGCCGACGACGGTGGCCGCGATGGCACGCTTTCCGGAGACTCCTGCCATTTTCGTCTGTCATGACTTTACTGCGTGGTACGATTCTCCGCCTCAATTCCCAGCGATTCGTCGCTATGTGGCCGTCGATGAAACCGTGTACGACCGACTGACTCTTGAAAGCGGCATTCCGACGGACAAGGTGTGCGTCCTGTTGAATGCTGTGGATATCAATCGTTTTGCGCCCAAGGAGTCGCTCCCGCCGCAACCTCGACGCGCCCTCGCGTTCGCCAAGAACCAGGGGCACATCGCCGTGATACAAGCGGCCTGCGCGCAACGGGGTATTCGTCTCGATGTGATCGGCTACTCGGTTGGCCGCATCGTCGACGAGCCGGAGCAGATCATTCAGGGCTACGACGTTGTCTTCAGCTCGGCGCTGTCGGCAATGGAGGCGATGGCGTGCGGCCGGGCAGTAGTGGTCTGCGATGGCCGCGGACTGGCGGGGATGTGCGACGTACAAAGATTTGCCGACTGGCGCCGGTTGAACTTCGGTTTGCGCACGCTGCGCCAGCCCCTGACGCTACAGGCGATCGGAACCGAGATCGACTGCTACGACGCAGCACAGGCAGCCGAAGTCACCGCGCGACTGCGAGCGGAGGGCGGCTTGGCCGCGTATGTTGAACGGTTGACGCTGCTGTACCGGGAAGCGATGGAAGAGCAGCGCCGGACGCCGCATTCAGCGCATGATCTTTCGCGGGCCATAGTCACGTACCTGCAGGATTGGTATCCCAATGACGCAGGCCCACGGTCTTGGCTGCGCGAACGCCGCGTACTCCTGGACACAATCGATGATCTATCGTATGGAGTACTGTGTGCGCCGCTGGACACGCCCTTGAGTTTCGGCAGCGGAGAAACTCGCCGCTGGTGGTGGAGAATACGCGGATTTTCGATCCCTGAAGACTGGGGAACCTGGACCGACGGGAGTCCGGCCATTGCCATGTTTCGGGTCGGCCAAGCCTGTGAACTGCACGCGGAATTCGCCATGCATCCGTTTGTGCCCGATAAAAGCCGCGAAATATCGGTAGATGTTACGGTCAATGGTCTGCTGCTGGATACCTGGGTCTTCCGCGGACCCGACAGTATCGAGTCGCGAATGCGTTGCGTGCGCATTCCCGAGGAGGTCATCGGCGAGGACGGCGCAATCTGGTTGGCGTTTACCATCAAGAACTCTCGCTCACCAAAGCAGCTCGGCTTGTCGGACCTGGATCCGCGTTCGCTCGGAATCGGATTGCGTGAGGTGACGCTGCGAGCGTGGAATGCGTCCATGACCGCGAAATGTTGTGTGCATTAATTGAGTGTACAAGCACGTATGGTTTTGGCAGGGGCGAATTCTGTTTCGGAGATTGAGCGATGACTGACCCATTGCCAGACGAGCTATCGGAAGCCGAACGGGCCCGGCGCGCCTTGATCCAATGGTCTCTGGACAAGAGCCACGTGAGACTCGGTAATATGGCCCGCTGGCACAAAGGGACGACTTATCGTCGCATGCCAGACAAGACACAACTAAGCGCCATGGGCATGGATGCGCTGGGCGACGGCTGGTTGCCGGCCGAACCGCTGATTACCCCGGAGACGCGCGTGCTGGCGATCGGCAGTTGCTTCGCGCGATATTTTATCCTCTGGCTTGCAGAACACGGCTTCAACAAAGCGGCCCCACAGTCGCCCTACAATGCGTTGCTGCGGTTTGGCTCCGATTTTGTAAGCCCCGCCGTGGTTGCTCAGCAATTCCGCTGGGCGTTCGACGAACTGGATGACAAGGACGTTCTTTGGATCGGCAAGGATAAGAATATATTTGAGGCGACCGAGGAGCGGCGCCAACTGGTGCGGGATACCTTGTTAGGGACCGAGGTTCTGCTTCTCACCTTGGGGCTGTCGGAGGTCTGGTACGACCGTGTTACAGGCGAACCCTTGTGGCGGGCGCTTACGGAGGATCAGTTCGATCCCGAGCGCCATATCTTCCGGGTAGAGACGATGGCGCAAACGCTGCATTATTTGGAGACGATCGAGCGCTTGCGCGCGCAACACGTCCCAAACATGACGATCATATATACCGTCTCGCCGATTCGTCTCGCGGCGACGTTTCGGCCGGTATCCGCGTTGACCGCTAGCAGCGCCTCGAAGGCGATTGTGCGCGCGGCCCTGGACGAATTTCTGCGCAATCACCAGGACGGCTTACACCGAAACCTGTTCTATTTTCCGAGCTACGAACTCGTGACCGAATATTTTGTCGACCCCTACGAACATGATAATCGTCACATTTCGTCTACAGTGGCGGCAGGCATCATCCGTTACTTTGTCGCACACTACTGTTCGGCTGACATGATCGAGCGTTCCGGGCGATCTTTGAATGATCTTGAGGGTGCAGGGCAGGATCTGGAGCGGTTCATTCAACAATCAAGAATTGCTGGTACCGACCCGCGGTCTGGCGAACTACTGGCTCGCATCGCCGAATTAGAGGGTAAGGTGGTCGACCTGCAGAAAATCTGCGATGAGCGGCAGGAAGTCATCGTGGGTCTCGATCAGGCGGCGCGGGAACGGCTGGATCTCATTCACCGTCTCGACGCCGAGGTCAAGCGGATTCAAGGGCGGTGACGGATGCATTCTTGGTGTGCTATGCTTATTTGCCGAATATCATTCGCGCTGGCCGGCTTCCTCGGTATGCGATGGTGGCGTGGTAACTCCCGCTCTGGCAATGATCGAGCCGGCTTTTCCATCTTTTATCAATTTTCGGCTGCTTATGTAGGTGCCATTGTGGTCATGCCCCGCAATCCATTAGAAGCGCCCGATAGAAGATGAGCCCCGAGTTCATGTCAGTCGAGTTTCCGTGGAGCGTCGCACGGGATGCGGGGGTCGACATCGCGCTCAAGAAACCGTGGCTCGTCGGATCCAACCACCACTTTCTGCGTTTCGACTTCTACCCGCTTTTGTCCCCGTCGCACCCGAGCCGGCATCTGGCCTACTTCGACCTGCCTTTGGCAGACCTGGGCGGCCAGAACCTCCGGGCGACCTTGTCGGGGAAGGTGTTGATTGTCAGCGACGCGATCCGATCGCACGCGGTCGGCGCAGTGTGGCTCGGGTCCCTGCCCTTCGCCGGCTACTGTCGGCTGACAGTGTCTCTCTGGAGCACTGAAGGTAACGCGCCCCGACAGATCGAGGCGATCATATCGGGGCCCATGATACTGTCCAGAGACGCGGACATGCCCTTGGAACGGATCATGGTGGCCATCACCCAGCGTTGCAACCTGAGTTGCCAGATGTGCACGCGGCAACAGGGAGCCGATTTCGATCAGACCGACATCCCATCCGATGTCCTGGCGGCGCTGCTCGATGCGGCGTCCGAGTCGGTCTACGTCGGCCTGCAGGGGTTGGGCGAACCGCTTATGCACCGCGGTCTGTCCGGAATCGTCAGATCATTTCGCGCCCGGATACCCTCCGTCGGTCGTATCGCGCTCACCACCAACGGCACGGCATTGACCCGCGACCGCTCGGCACAACTGATTGCGGAAGGGCTGAACAGCATTACCGTGTCGATGGACGGCGCGACAAAGGCGAGCTATGAAGCGCGTCGAACCGGCGCCGACTTCGATCTGGTGATCAGGAATATTGCTGCTGCCGCCTCCTGCGTCCGAACGAGCGGCCGAGACGACGTCTGGATTGCCGCCAACTACATCATGGATCCGGGCAATCTGGCCGAGGTACCAGACTTCGTGCGACTCGCGGCCTCTCTCGGCCTGTGTGCGGTAAGTTTTTTCCACGGCCGCCTATATCCCGACATGCGGCTTGCCCCGCTGGATGTGCACGAGCTTTCTAAAATTCGGGTCGAAGCCCAGCGGGTCGGCGTGGACACCGGTGTAAATGTTCGCTTCGCGCGCTCCCGATCGACGCCGCCACCGCAGTGCCCGTTCATGAACAGCGCCTATCTGTGGCTCACCGGCGAAGTCGTCGCCTGCGATCGAATGGAACCGCCCGGTCGACCATGGCCGACCCGTATCTTTGGCAACGTCCGCGAATCGCCGCTCGCTGAGATCTGGAACCGTCCCGAGTACCGGGCGTTCCGACAGGGAGTACTTTCGGAAAACCTGCCAGACGAATGCCGCGGCTGCACCTTCTGCGACAGTGTGGTCTGTTGAAACGTCGAGCCCGAGCACCGCGATGCTTGGGCTCGTTGACCTCGCCTTTATACCCAACCATCATGGGAAGCCTACAAACGAAAGATTGGTGGGCAGTAGCCGGTCGAGTACGTCGCAGAGCATGCGGCCGTATCCGGACCGGTGCTGCCCGAGCTATACCACTACAGGTTCGACGAGATTCCTGAGGAACGGCTCATCGGCTTTCACGCCTTGGAACAATGGAAGGAGGAATCGTTTCGCTGGTCCGGCCCGGTGGCGACGGTTCGTGCGAGTCTCCTGAAGGCCTCGTACGAGGTCCGGATCGATACCCGATCCCTGCGAAGGGCTCCTGTCCCGCTCTGTCTTGGTGTGTTCTTTAACCGTTACGAGCTACCCGCGTCATCCGTTCGGTTCAAAGACGGCGTCGTATCGTTTTTGATTCAACCGTCTCTGTTTGTGGACGGTCTCGGGCAAGGACTGATCCTGACCTGCAATCCCGTGCGGCCATTGGAGTTCGGGGTACCGGATCATCGCGATCTGGGTCTGCCGATCTTCTCGATCGTTTTTCAGCAAGTCGACGAGGAAATCGAGGATGGCAGCCACGCGGCAAGTCAAGAACGTCGTATGTGAGAGAGTAGGTTATTATAGCTAATGCTATCGCATATACGTAGCAACGATATAATCGTGATATATACGGTGGTAATGCGATAAAAACAGGTATCAATGATAAAAGGCGCAGTACGTCAGTGTCACCGAGCAACAGAGAAATTCGACTTGACTCCCTACTCCGTTTCCAAGAGAATGCTATAATATCGGGGGGATAGGTAAGGCTACATTGGGTTCCTTCAGGTCGAGATCTCGATTAGCGACTTGGTCCACCTGATTGCCAAGCTGGTCGGCTTTACCGGGACCATCACCTGGGACACGACCAAGCCGGACGGCCAGCCGCGCCGCTGCCTGGATACGTCCAGGGCCGAACGCGAGTTCGGCTTCAAGGCCCGGATGCCTCTCGAAGAGGGACTCCGCAAAACGATCGAGCGGTACAAACAGACCCAACTTGTGACCGAATACAGCTTCACGGGAGCCACGCCGTGTGTAGAGGGACCATGAGTGGTCTTCGGCAGCTCAACGAAGCCGCCCTGGAGCGTCTCGTTGCTGTGAGTCGCCTGGGGATGGGCGGAAGGCTGCGGCTCAGTTGAGCTTTGGTGAAGGAGAGATGGTATGCTTGCCGAGTATATCGATAAGGCGATGGAACAAGCTGTGTACGAGATCATCGAGGATGAGCGAACCTACTGGGGCGAGATTCCTGGTCTTCAAGGCGTGTGGGCACGTCATGCCACCTTGGAGGGATGCCGGCGTGAACTCCGCGAGACCGTGAGCGACTGGATTGCCTTGCGTTTGAGACTGGGTCTGCCGATTCCCGTCTTGGCCGGCATTGATTTGAATCAAATAACACAAGCTGCGTGAGTGTCGCCAATGCCCCCGTTGGCGCCCGTCTCCTGGCGCGAACTGGTGAAACGGTTTCGGGAACTCGGTTTTGAAGGGCCGTATGCCGGTGGACGGCATCCCCAAATGCGACGGGTGGATGTGACCGTGGTTATCCCAAATCAACACGAAGGCGATATCGGCGTGGGGCTCTTGCAACGCATACTCCGTCAAGCTGGAGTATCCCGAGACGAGTGGCTAGGGCAATGAGCGTATTGCTCGACAACGCTGCTTCAGATGTGACCATCCCTCCGGCTGCGGTTGTCGGCGGGATCGGGGCCGAACGCGAGTTCGGGTTCAAGGCTGCGACGTCGTTCGAGGTGGGATTGCGAAAAACCATTGAGTGGTATAAGGGCGCTCTCCCTTCATAAGTCAGACAACGCAATCATGTGGAACCGTACGATTGCGAGGGCCCGGACGAGTACAGACTCGATCCACAAAACGAAGGGATTCCTTACTCCTGGGTGCCACGGGACCGATAACGGGTCCAGGTGACCTGTTCGGTCGAGTAAGGCAGGAAATCATCCATGTCAAGCGACCAACCGCTCGTAACAATCGTTCTCCCGGCTCACAACCGGAGTAATGTCCTGGCATACGCCATTCGCTCGGTCCTCTACCAGACCTATCCGAACTTCGAGCTGATCGTTGCTGGGGACGGCTGCACCGACGATACCGCGGCCGTTGTTGAAGGATTCAAGGACTCACGGATTACCTGGCTCGACCTTCCCAAGGGGTTCGGCTATGGGTATGAAAACCGAAACCGCGCATTGGAACGCGCCAGGGGTGAGTTGATCGCCTATCAGACGCACGATGACCTCTGGTTCCCCGACCACCTGTCGTTGCTCGTTACGACCATCCTACGAGATGAGGGTGAGGTTGTGTATTCTCTTCCGATCCATGTTCTGCAGGATGGGACGGTATTTCAGCATCCATGCGACGTGCGACTTCCCTACTATCGGGAGATGCTGCTCAACGGAGATAATCGCATCGCGAGTATCAACCTCATGCACAGGCTGAGTGTCGTACGCGACGTGGGTGGCTGGGACGGACGACTCGCACGAAACGGCGTAATGGAGTACTGGCAGCGAATGCTCAAGATGGGAAAGAAGTTCTCCTACGTCCCAGTCCCAACGGCCTTGGGCTTCTTTGCCTCTCTTCGACCTCATGCGTATCGGGATCGCGATGAGCACGAACAGCGGGCCTACTACGAGCAGATCGTGGCCGACCCCGGTTGGGTGCACAACTTTCGACAACGGATGGCGGGAGATCTGGGGCGGAGATTTATGGAGCAGGAGGCCAATCTGGCGGCGCGACTGGCCGTAATTAACGAATTGACGACTGCCGTACGCGCCTTCGAAGTAGACCGCACGGCGTTACTGAATAGATTAGCTCAGCTTGAGAACAGTGTGCCCTTCAGGCCCTTCGAATTGTTCCGGAACGTGGCTCGGCGCCTGGCGAATAGGCGTCAGGAGACAACAGGATAGGCTGGAGGGATGAAGAAAGACCGGATATTCGCCGGACTGATTGCGATCAAGCGATGAACGCGAACGGTTACGGGTTCACCTTGTGGTTTACCGGCCTTTCCGGATCGGGCAAGACGACCTTGGCTCGTCTGGTGGAACGGGAATTGCTGACCAGAAAACTGAAAGTTGAAGTGCTGGATGGCGATGTGGTTCGCCAGAATCTCTCAAAGGGGTTAGGCTTCAGCAAGGAAGACCGCGATACGAATATCAGGCGGATCGGCTTTGTCTGTAACCTGCTTGGCCGTAATGGGGTCATCGCCATCGCTGCGGCTATATCGCCCTATCGCACTGTACGCGACCAGGTCCGCGCCTCTCAAGACAGCGGCCGCTTCGTCGAGGTGTTCCTCGATTGTCCGATCGAGGCGTGTATTCAACGCGATGTCAAGTCGCTGTATCGGAAAGCCCTCACCGGCCAGGTTGAGAACTTTACCGGAGTATCCGATCCATATGAGCCTCCTGAACACCCCGAGGTTGTTCTCCACACTGACCAGGAGACCGAGGAGCAGAGTACAGCAAAGATTTTGGCGTGGTTGGAAGAGAGGGGCTATGTGCTACCCAACGTGATGACGGATGCCTCACATCAATAATGCACTATGTTTTGAAGACTCACAGAATCGCCTTAGGCAGCGAGTGGTATTCTTATGATTCTAGATAAGGAAGAACTCATATTCATACATATTCCACGCACAGGTGGGACGAGCATAGAGGTAGCACTCGCCGGAAAAGACTGGTGGCTTATTGATCCAGAAACAAAGCATCTCAGCGCAAGTATGTCCAGGAAACTTGTTGGAGAGAAGAAATGGAGTCGGTACTTTAAGTTCGCAATAGTAAGGAATCCTTTCGATAGAATAATTTCAATGTATGCAACTGGTTGGTGGTGGAAGGCGGGCTCCAATTTCAATAACACCCGCCCCCCGTCACTCAGAGAGTTCGTTGAAAGGCTTTCTCTGCATCCGTCTGAAAAGTCCAACTCGAAGTTTTACTACCAGATTTTGGATGAACAACTGAATTTTGTTGGTAGGTATGAGAGTCTGGAAGTAGATTTCCAGTACATATGCAATCGTGTCGGGTTATCGGTTAAAACGCTGCCTCACGTTGAAAGAAGAGTAAGAGAGCATTACTCCGTTTACTACGATGAGGAAACGGCTGATAGGGTTGCTCAAATATATAAAACAGATATTGCATTGTATGGGTATAGTTTCGATAGAAGATTCAATTTTGATCCAGAGGCAATCAAAAGATTAGGGGCCGTGATCGAACAGCGGGAAGCCCTCGAGGCTGTGACGGCCGACCGTGATAGTTGGGAGGCCCGCTACCAGGGGCTTGCGACCGAAGCAGAGCGCCGACGGGAGGCGCTGGAGGCTGTGACGGCCGACCGCGATGCCTGGGAGACCCGCTACCAGGGGCTTGCGACCGAGGCAGAGCGCCGACGGGAAGCCCTCGAGGCTGTGACGGCCGACCGTGATAGTTGGGAGGCCCGCTACCAGGGGCTTGCGACCGAGGCAGAGCGCCGACGGGAGGCGCTGGAGGCTGTGGCGACACAATTGGATGCGGTGACTCAAAGGTTTTCCTCAACAATTCCGGAAGAGCCAGGGACATCGGATGAACAGGGTGCGGAAAGTCAACTTGCGCCAAAGCCCGCAGCTCCTCCCTACGCCACTGTGACCCCGGTAGGTCCCCTGGTGTCGATTATCACGCCGTCGTATAACCAGGGCCGTTTTATCGAAGAAACCATCCTGAGTGTCCTGACCCAGGATTACCCCAACATTGAGTATATTGTCATGGATGGCGGCTCAACCGACAACACCTTGGATATCCTGAAGAAGTACGAAGGGCGGCTCACCTGGATCTCCGAGGCTGATCGGGGCCAGTCGCACGCCATCAACAAGGGCTTCCAAATGGCGAAGGGCGAGGTCCTGGCCTGGCTGAACTCCGATGACACCTACCTTCCGGGAGCGATCAGTAAAGTCGTACAACATCTCCATACCCACCCCGAGGCGATGATGGTGTACGGGGAGGGATACCTCATCGACGAGCAGAGCCGTATCACGAGGCGGTTTCCGTATACAGAGGCGTTCAACCTGTGGAAGCTTATCTATCTGTGGGATAACATTCTTCAGCAGGCGGCTTTCTTTCGACGCCAGGTCTTCGATCGTATCGATCTGCTGGACGAGAACCTTCACTACGGAATGGATTGGGATTTGTGGATCAGGATCGGCAAGAAGTTCCGAGTCGATTACATCCCGGAGTATCTGGGCAATCTTCGCGAATACTCGGAAGCCAAGACCTTTTCCGGGGGCACTACGCGCTTTAATGAGCTGGTATCCTTGATGAGGCGGCATGGGAATCGGCGATTCCCTCCAGGATATTTTACCTATGGCTTCGGTACCTACAACAGACGTGTGTTTGGCCGCCTGGCGCATCAATATCCACACGCGTACCGGTTCTTATTTTCGATGCCACGCCTGTTAGGCCAGCGCGTCTGCAGCCTGATAACACGCTATCTGGTGAACCATTCCCAGGGGTACTACAGTGACGGTTGGGCCTCGCCGAAAGCCCATTTCTCGCTGGCGAATCTCGGCCAGGTGTCTTCCCTGAGACTTGAGGGCGAACTTCCCAACTTGCGGCCCGACTACCGGACCGCGATCCGCGCCAAGCTCAACGGCCGCCCCATTGGAGATCCGATTACCGTCGTTCCGGGAAACTTTACACTGGAATGGGTCATCCCGCAGGAGATGCGATCCTCAGACGTATTTGAGGTGACACTGCTCTCAACTCGCTGGCATCGCCCCTCACTGACCGGCGCTAATGCCGATCGCCGCAGGTTAGCCTACCGAGTGACGCGGATTTCTGCCGAGTAGGCGATTGCTCACACGGCGCATTGCTATGAACGAGTCCGGAAGCAATTCGGCGGGAGACGCACGCCGCAGCACTGCGAGCGGAAACGAGCCAAAGAGAGGTGTGTGTGATGACAGGGAGTCCTGTGATCTCAACCCATAATGTCGTTCGAGAACGTATGGATACTTTTATCGTCGTATGCGATAGGGACATTAAGCTACTACGACATTTCTTCTTGAGTTACGAACTCTTTTTCAGATCACCCGGAAGGATTTATCTCTTTATCTCAAGGAAAGATAAACCTCTGTTAGATCTTGTGCGAAAACCCAAGAATCTTGTGGTGTTGTACAAAGATGATGTGCCGGACTTGGGCGAAGATGATTTCCGTAATCAGATGTACTTGAAAATGATTGCGGACCGCTATGTGGAAACGGACTGGTTCTGGGTTCCAGATGCGGACTATCTTATTTGCTCTCCAATTCAAGCCTCTGACTTTATGAGGAGCAAAGTCCATGGCCCCTTGTGGTTTTATCGGAATTGGGATGGTGGTCCGCCAGAACAATCTTGGCGACAAGGATCCGAGCGGTTTTTGAGAGAAACGATCCCTTTTCTTTTCATGGATGCGGCAGAATATATTATGAATAAAAATATACTGGTCAATTTTAGAGAACTCCATGATCTGGACGACCTGCTGGTTCCTTCTCTAAAGACAAGTGAATTTATTGTGTATGGCGCCTTTGCCCACAGGTTGTATCACGATTACTATAAATGGATCGATCTTGACAGTGACTCACAAACAAGCTTGGCCTACAAGGTGAACCAGCGCCCACCAACGTATTGCGAACTGGATGAAGACGTCAATTTATCTTCGATGGGTAGCGCAAAGTATGCGGTTTTCTGGTCTCACTGGGATAAATCCGAGCAGAAAATGGTGGAATTTCTCATTGACGCACAGATTCGTGAATTCGGGGAAGTGCGAGTTGAGCCCGACACTCAACCCTTATACCTTGCACTCAAAACTGGCAGCTTATCACGCGATGACTTTATTGCTATTGGCGGAGCATATTCGGACGGTTGGGTAAAAACGGAGTCGGCGTTCCATCTTACGGTTCCTATGCCTTGCGAACTTGTACTCAAGCTTGAGGTGCCGTTGTGTTTGGCGCATAACACAACGAGGTTATCTCTTCAAGCAGACGACACGGTTCGAAATTTTACGTTCACCAAGAGACATCATATGTTGCGCATTCCCCTTAAGTCAGACATCGATAACATTGTTCGCTTGAATTTCTTCGGGGGGATAGCAGAACCTAACGGTGGGCGAAGATTGTATGCTCAACTTACCCAAATGTTTGTACAGCCGTATGGCTGGAATCCACTGCGGCGAACCTAAAGGATTCTAAATATGATGGCATTTTCGATAACACTTCTTTTATTTCTGTATTTCGCGATCGTTGGTTATGCGATGTTACAAGCATTTCCATCAAGGCTTAAGCCTGCGCTCAACTTACTCATTGCCCCAGCAATCGGTCTGTGCGCGACACTATTGCCGGTGTTCTACCTTAACCGGTTCGGTATGCCGGTGAAGAGTTTTTCAATATACCTTACTTTAGCTCTTCTTACATTGTCGGCACTTGTCTTATTCAACAATAGACCGATCATAGCAAGGCGAAGAGTTGTGGTCGTTTCGGTTTTAGGTCTTCTGATATTGCTGCTGACCTCATGGCCGATGCTGTTCTACGGATTGGATTGGGTGGCCGTAGGTAATGATGATATGGCGAACTACTGCCTTGCGGCGCAACGGTTCTATCATGAGGGTTTTTTTGATAAGCCGGACATTCTACATATTAAAAATGGGTCAAATTACTCGCAGGCATATTGGTTTATGCATGTTGCAGGCGGAGTAAGGCCAGGCAGTGAATTGATGCTTGCATGGGCATGGAGTGTCACCGGCATTGAGGCGCCCAGAATCTTTATGTCGGTAATCTCCACATTGCATCTTTGTCTGGCTTTTGCTGTTTCGGGTCTGGCGGCAATGGCAACAAAAAGAAGACGGGTATGGCAGATTGCATTGCTGCTATTTGCCATAAACCCACTATCGTCTTGGGGAGTGCATCAACAATTAATTGGTCAGGTTGGAGGCCTCCTGTTGCTGGTTGTGTCAATAAGCTTACTGTTTCGCGACGCCAGACAATCTACTCCCGGCACAACCATCAGAGGCTTAGTTGTGCCGGTAATGACGATTGGCGGATTGTTAATCTGGTACCCGGAAGGGTTACCCTTTTTGGGATTGAGCTGGATCATTTTCTTGATTGCAAGCGTGTTGTTTTTGAGGCGTTCCATTCGACCGATTGTGGTCTATGCCCTAATCCTTGGGGCGCTTGTGATTCTGGCGTTACCTCAATACGGTATCAGCGCCGTTAAATTCATGTTGGCTCAATCGAGATCGGTTGGAGCAGGAGTAAAAGGTGACCCGACCGGATTATTGTTTCCATATTTTTTGGTTCCAACTGGAATCGCCGCTTTCTGGGGACTTATTCCCGTTCATAGAGGTATACCTTCTGAGCCTATAGCCTCCTCGGTTTTTATCGTGGCGCTCACACTTATGTTGTTGCTTGGAAGGCTGCTAGTCAGAGGTATAAAGGAGAAGAACCCCAGCGCTTGCGTGTTGGTCGTCATGTGCATATTGGCGTTGGCTCTTTACGGAAACATGAACGACTTCGGCTTATATAAGCTTGCCATGTATGCGCAGCCGTTCGTCATCGCTCTACTGGCATCCTCGTTTCATCAGATCACCCTCAGGCCAATGTGGGTGTTATATCTACTCCTGGTTGTCGTGCTACCCCCTCAGATAGTTAGCCAATTTTCCTATACGTACAGATCAACAGGAGAAGCACCTGGTAGCGCAGTTGAAATCCAGCACGGATCATCAAAAAAGGTGCTGAGCCAGCTTAAGACTTTCTTTGAGCGGCTTACCGTAGAATCTTCCAACAAGAACGAACAATTTGTATCGCCGGTTGATAATGTTGTTCTCGCAAAATTGATGGCATTCTATTCTCGTGGGTTACAAATCATCTTCACCTCACGAGACTTTTTTGGAGGGATAGCCTCGTTTGCGGATACGCCGGTTCTTTATTCCGAGTATTCTAAGGACCGGATGAGAGTCGAATCTTCTTTATATACTGGAAGGAAAATATACCTGGATGGCCAGGAAGTAAATTTCTTTGTGCCATCCGTGCTCAATTCAAGGGCGGAAGGATTTAGAACTATTGTTGCGTGCAACCAGGGAGCTATTTCGTCGCCTTGTAGTGGTGCGTTACACATTTTAGATTCTAAAGAGACGAGCCCCGTGAGCTTTATACATTCAGATATTGGCAGCCACTACTACTCGGGCAATAGAAAGAATGCTTCGTTCTTTCAGGCTGAATCGGATATATATTTTCCGGGTGTGTTTCATTCTTTTGGACGTTATGCGTTAATTCAGGCGCTCGGCGATATTGATAATGCGAGATTCGTATTTGATCTGAGCGGAACGCTTCAGAAGAAACGAGGCGCGTCGCTCGCAACTGTTACTATCAGCACCGAAAAGACCTCTGCGCCTTTCCGATTTGTTGGCAGAGGATCCGGCCGAATATATAGTGATCCCATTGATCTGAAGTCATTTGAATACCTGTTGATAGATATGAATATCGTTCCGGAGACATTTCGTAGCAAGAAAACGTTACTCAGATTTGTGTACGGTAGTGACGTATTAATCGATATGAGACGTCTTACTCACTTTGTTCGAAAATTTGGAGTACTGGCGAATACGGAGTACCAGGCGCTGAAGCCGCCTCATGCGCTCTCCAAATTCCCCGCGAATCTCGCTGATCCTGGGCTGGAATATTCCGGCCTCTACGAAGACGGCTGGATTTCCGAACGCTCGTTTTTCGTACTCACCCCCAAGCCGGATACTCGCTATCTGGTGATTAAGGGTATGGTGCCGCAGATTGACGCACCAGACTTTCGCAACACGCTAACGGTGAGTATTGATGGTCGGGAAGTCGTCAAACAGCCCCTTGGCCTTGGTACCTTCGAAGTCAAGGCGCCGGTCTCGGTAAACGGCCAACGTCACCGAATAGATCTTGCCTTCGACCGCTACCAGGTGCTACCTGGCGCGGATGGACGTCCGACGAGCGGTAAGGTTGCATTCATTGGTTTCACGAGGGATTGATATGAACACAACCACACTTTCGAATTCTTGGCCCAAGTCGCTTCCGGTACTGAGTGAAGAGCAAGAACGGATTCGTAAAGATTTCATGAATCATTGGCTCGAAGTCTTACCAAATCGCTATGGGTTGATTGAGAAATTCAATCACCAATATCCGCTTCGGACGTTAGCCGCTGGAGTCAGAACCCTCGAGATCGGTGCTGGTCTAGGCGCACACCTGCGTTTTGAAAATCTGGAGATACAGCGAGAATATGTCGCACTTGAATTGCAACCCGAATTGGCAAAGATTATAGATGCCTCCTATCCAGCGGTCCGTGTGGCTGTCGCGGATTGCCAGGAACAGATTGATTTCTCAGATGGCCACTTTGATCGGATACTGGCCATTCACGTACTGGAGCACCTGCCCAACCTACCGAAAGCGCTGAACCAGATGCAGCGTTTATTGAGTCCGACTGGTTTCTTTTCCGTCGTTATTCCCTGTGAGGGTGGGCTGGCGTATAGGATGGCGCGAAATATTTCAGCCCGCCGGATTTTCGAAAAACGTTATAAGCAGAGTTATGATTGGTTCGTGGCATGCGAACATATCAACTTACCCGATGAGATTCTTTCTGAGCTGCGTTCCCGTTTCTCGATCATCCACCAAGCGTATTGGCCTCTCGGGATTCCGATTGTCAACTTCAATCTCGCTATAGGGTTAACATTGACGCATCTCACTCCTCCCAAGGCAACGAGTTGCAAATGACCTCAGATAAGCCAGACCTCTCGGTTGTGGTGCCGGTATATAAAGAAGAGGCGAATGTCCCGCCTTTTCTCGAGCGGCTTGAGGCAGTCCTCAAGCGAATGGGGGGGTCCTATGAGATTCTCTTCTGTCTTGATCCATCTCCGGATAGGACAGAAGAGGTGATCATGCGGGCTATTGATCGTAATCCGAACATTAAGCTCCTTGTATTTTCCCGGCGATTCGGCCAGCCGGCGGCCACGATGGCAGGTCTCCTGATGTGCCATGGAGCGAGCTGCGCGGTGATTGATGTGGACTTGCAGGATCCTCCCGAATTGATCGGCGACATGTACAAGAAGCTCCTGGATGGGTACGAGGTGGTATATGCCAAGAGACGATCGCGCAAAGGCGAGACCCTGATAAAACGCATAGTGGCGAGAATGGGATACTGGCTGATTGCCAGGCTGAGCGACGTGGAGATCCCGCGTGATACGGGTGATTTCCGCATCATGACGCGCCGGGTGATCGAGGAGTTGCGACGTTTGAATGAGATGCACGGGTTTCTACGTGGGCTGGTGGCATATGTGGGGTTTAGGCAGACGTTCATAGAGTACGATCGCGACGAACGGGCTCATGGGCAGGGTAATTACAATCGCTTTGTGGGTTCGCTGAAGATCGGGCTCAACGGTCTCATTAGCTTCAGCAGCAAGCCTTTGCAGTTGATGTCCATCACCGGCGCTCTGTTCGCCGGATTCAGTTTTCTGTTGGGTGCCTGGTATGTTTTACAGAAGCTGATCGGCGTTGCGCTTACGCCCGGACTGTCCACCACCGTACTGGTCGTCTCGTTTTTTGCAGGAATACAGCTTCTATCTCTGGGACTCATGGGAGAGTACATCGGACGGATCTACGACGAGGTCAAGCGTCGCCCGATGTTTATCATCGATCGAAAAATCAATTTCTGAGAGTGGAGATCAGCGCTTGCGTTACTTCGTTACAGGAGCGGCCGGCTTTATCGGGAGCAACCTGATAGATCGATTACTTCTCGATGGCCATGAGGTAGTGGGTTACGATAATTTCTCTACTGGGCAGCCAGAGTTTCTGGCGGGGGCACAGCAGTCGACCTTTTTCAACCTCGTGTCTGGCGATACACTCGATCAGGAGTATTTGATTCGGGCAATGAAGGGCGCAGATTTTGTCGTCCATCTGGCAGCCAATGCGGATGTGCGTTTCGGTATGGACCACCCGCGTAAGGACTTAGAACACAATACGATTGCCACCTTCAATGTATTGGAAGCAATGCGCGCCAATGATATTCGCCGAATTGCCTTTTCTTCCACAGGCTCCATTTACGGTGAGCCGGACATCTTTCCTACACCCGAAGACGCACCCTTCCCCATCCAAACATCGCTCTATGGCGCGTCCAAGTTGGCCGCTGAAGGGCTGATTGCAGCTTACTGTGAAGGATTTGGTTTTCAGGGGTATATCTTTCGCTTCGTGTCCATCTTGGGCGAACGTTACACGCACGGACATGTCTTTGACTTTTACAAGCAACTGCGCGACCATCCCGACACACTACACGTGCTGGGGAACGGCAAGCAACGCAAGTCATACCTGTACGTGCGGGATTGTATTGACGCCATGCTTCTAGCGATCGAGCAGGCGCAAGGCAAGATCAACATTTTCAATCTGGGTACAGACGAATATTGTCAGGTGAATGATTCTATCGGCTGGATTTGCGAATACTTGGGCATTTCTCCGCACCTCATATATGCAGGCGGTGAACGCGGATGGGTGGGGGACAGCCCGTTCATCTTTCTGGACTGCTCAAGAATCAGGGCGTTAGGCTGGAGGCCACAGTTGACCATTCGTGAGGGTATTATTAGAACGTTGCAATACTTGGAACAGAATCCATCGACTCTGGAACGACGGCACTAGACTCGTCTCTATGTCCCAATATTCGGATCAGTATCATATGACAGCGCATGGAAACTCTTTGGCTGGGAAAGCCGCTGTTATCACTGGTGCATCACGGGGCCTGGGGGCGGACATTGCGCGCGCGTTGTGGCGGAATAGATCGAACCTTTTACTCGTCGCTAGATCACAAGATGGATTGATTAAGCTACGTGAAGAGTTGATAGCCGACGCGGAGGATGGACAGGAATTACATATCGTCGTGGCTGATCTGATGGCGGCGGATGCCGTTCCGGCAATCATCCGTGAAGCTCGTCAAGTGTGGGACAGGATTGATGTCCTTATCAATAACGCCGCGATCCTTGGGCCGATAGGTAGGGTCTGGGAAAACGATTGGCAGGAATGGCAGACGACAGTCCGCGTCAATTTATTGTCATCTATTGAACTCTGTCGCGCCTGCATCCCGTGGATGGCGGAGCGCAAATACGGTAAGATTATCAATTTGTCGGGCGGTGGAGCAACCGGCCCGCGGCCGAACTTCTCCGCATACGCAACAGCTAAGGCGGGCCTGATCAGGTTCAGTGAGACGCTTGCGATGGAAGTTCGCGACCTGAATATTGACGTCAATTGTGTGGCGCCTGGAATGATGAATACTGCGATGACCAGGGCAGTTCTGAACGCTGGACCTGAAAAAGCCGGGGCGACAGAATATACTCAGGCAACCAGCAAGTCCGAAAGTGCCAGGCCGGATACGCATCGTGCGGCCGATCTGTGCGTTTTCCTTGCTTCCACAGCCAGCGATGGGATTACGGGAAAATTGATCAGCGCGGTATGGGATCCGTGGGAAACGCTTCCGGACCATATTGAGGACTTGAAGGACGCAGATATTTATACCCTACGCCGGATTGTGCCCAAGGATCGCGGCCAGGACTGGGGATGAGATGAACGTTGCCATCGTCGGGTGTGGGTTAATCGGGCGCAAGCGCGCTATGGCTCTGACGGGTTGTCGGCTGGTCGCGTGCGCAGACGTTGTGGTGGAGCACGCAGAAGCGCTCGCCAGGACGATACCCGGGACCCAACCCATGACCGATTGGCGTGCATTGGTTGAACGGCAGGATGTGGATGCGGTCATCGTTTCTACTACCCACAATGCGCTGGCGGACATTACGCTGGCGGCTGTCTTGGCGGGCAAACACGTGCTTGTTGAGAAGCCTGCGGCGCACCATGCTGCGGAACTCGATCCTGTCATTGATGCGGCGGAACGTGCACAGATACTGGTGCGGGTCGGATTCAACCACCGGTATCATCCCGCTCTGCGTCAGGCGAAAGCACTTGCTGAGACCGGAGCGATTGGTGAACTTCTGTACGTGCGAGGGCGTTACGGGCACGGGGGGCGCCTCGGATATGAAAAGGAGTGGCGGGCTGATCCAGCCTTGTCGGGCGGTGGCGAGCTGATTGATCAGGGCGTCCATTTGGTTGACTTGGCCCGGTGGTTCTTGGGCGATTTCACAGACGTACACGGATTCGCTCAGACGTACTACTGGGATATGCCTGTCGAAGACAACGGTTTTATGCTCCTCAGGACGGCTAAGCAACAGGTTGCGATGCTGCACGCCAGTTGGACGGAATGGAAGAATCTCTTTTCGTTTGAGATATTCGGGCGTCAGGGGAAATTGGAGATTACCGGACTGGGCGGGAGCTACGGCACGGAGCGACTGACGCATTATCGGATGCTCCCCGACATGGGACCGCCCGAGACGACGATATGGGAATATCCCAGGGCCGACACTTCCTGGGACGGCGAATTCACAGAGTTTGTGGAAGATATTCGTTGCGGACGCCAACCGGCCGCAAGTCTGGCGGACGCACGGGCCGCGTTAGACATTGTCCAACGCATCTATGCTGCATCTGGCGTATAACTGTAATAATAGAACGTCTGGGAGGTTTACACCATGCTGAGCACTTTGAAAATGGAAGTACATTCTGCCGCAATCATTGCAGCGGTCAAGAGAATGAAGAAGGATGAGCGAGAGGCGTTTTTGGAAGACCTGTTGGCATCAACATCACCTGAGTATCTCGCAAGTATCAAAGAAGCTCGGCAACAATACAAAGCCCGAAAAGTGCGCACCCATGAAGAGGTCTTTGGCCGGTGATCTACCGGCTGGTTTACACTCAAAGGGCTGCGATAGACATTCAACGACTGGATCCGAAAACGAAGGAACGCGTGAGGAAAGCTCTGAGCCGATATCAAAGTGACCCGCTGAGCTATGCGGACAAATTGACGGATTCCAAACTCGGCTCCTACCGTTTTCGGATAGGAGATTATAGAGTCGTCTTCGATCTCGAAGGAGATGAGATCGTAGTTTTGAGAATTGGACATCGAAGAGAGATTTACAGACGAGGGTAGATCCGCGTTTCGTTGCCGGTCTATGGAGTCGTGAGACTATGATCATCACGCGAAGTCCGTTACGAATTTCGCTGGGTGGAGGTGGAACCGACCTGCCATCCTACTACTGCGAACACAGCGGGTTTGTGATCGCCGCCGCTATTGACAGATATGTGTATATTACGTTGCATCATACCTTCGTGCAGGAGCTGATTATCAAGTACTCCCGGATGGAGCGGGTCCGGACGATCGATGAGGTGCAGCATCCCATTATCCGTGAGGCGCTGAGGCTCACAGAGGTTGGCGCGCCGTACCTGGAAATTACGAGCATGGCTGATATCCCGGCCGGTACCGGCCTGGGTTCTTCAGGGAGCTTTACGACGGCACTGTTGAAGGCGCTTCACGCGCTGCGAAAGAATCTTATTCACCCGCAGGAACTGGCCGAGCAGGCTTGCCATATCGAAATCGATGTCCTCGAAGAACCGGTCGGTAAGCAGGATCAATACATCGCCGCCTATGGCGGGATCACCTGTTTCCGCTTCCTGCCCAACCATCAGGTGGAGGCGTGGCCGCTTAAGATCGATACGGATACCTTATACAATCTGGAAGACAATCTGCTGATGTTCTTTACCGGCTATTCGCGATCCGCGTCGACAGTGCTCCAGGAGCAGGATACAAAAAGCAAGCAGAACGATAAGGAGATGATTGCGAACCTGCATTTCGTCAAGGAGCTGGGCCGGGAAAGCAAAGAGGCGCTGGAGACCGGCAAGCTGGAGCGGTTTGCCGAGCTGATGAACGTCCATTGGGAGCACAAGAAGCAACGTTCAGCCAACATGAGCAATAACCACATCGACCAGTGGTACCAGTTGGCGCGCGGCAACGGCGCGTTGGGAGGCAAGCTGATTGGAGCCGGCGGCGGCGGCTTCTTGATCTTTTACGCGGACGACAAGGTGCGCCTCCGACGGGCGATGCGGGAAGCCGGTTTGCAGGAGGTTCGCTTCCGCTTCGACTTTGAAGGCACAAAGCTGATCGCGCAATCATGAGCCCTGGGATGCTCCCGGTCGTCATTCTTGCAGGTGGCGTTGCCACACGGCTGCGGCCCCTGACAGAGACCATCCCCAAAGCCATGGTCGATGTAAACGGAGAGCCGTTTATCGCCCACCAACTGCGTTTGTTGCGTGCCAACGGGATTGAGCGGGTGATTATCTGCGCGGGATATCTGGGTGAGGTGGTTCAGGCGTATGTCGGCGATGGTGCGCGCTTTGGATTACAAGCGGCGTTCTCTTTCGATGGATCCCGCCTCTTGGGAACAGGCGGAGCCGTCAAAAAGGCGTTGCCGTTGCTGGGTGATGCCTTCTTCGTCCTATATGGCGATTCCTACTTACCCTGTGATTATCGTGCCGTGCAGACTGCATTCACGTCGAGCGGCAGATTGTCGCTCATGACAGTGTTTCGAAATGACGGTCACTGGGATACGAGCAATGTTGAGTTTGTCAATGGACGAGTTGTCGCCTATAATAAACAACATCGTACGCCAGGAATGCACTACATCGACTACGGGCTTGGGATATTTACGCACTCTGCCTTCGAGATTGTTCCAGATGGCCGATCCTATGATCTGGCTGCATTGTATCAAGATCTTCTGACAAAGGGTGAATTGGCAGCTTATGAGGTGGGCCAACGCTTTTATGAGATTGGATCGTTAGAGGGTTTAGAGGAAACCCGGCGTTACTTGGCAGAGCAACCCTGCACCTGAAGAAGGGGTCATGTATGAGTTTTGTGCAACAGTATCTCTCAGAGGCGGGTCAGATCCTGCCGCAACTTGATACGGACGCCATTGATCGAGTCGTGGCCTTACTGGCCGAGACCAGAGCAAGAGGCGGACGGCTGTTCATCCTGGGGGTCGGTGGAAGCGCGGCCAACGCCTCGCATGCAGTCAATGATTTTCGAAAGCTCGTCGGGTTGGAAACCTATACCCCGACAGATAATGTCTCAGAGCTAACCGCGCGCACAAACGATGAGGGATGGGCGAGCGTATTCGAGGGGTGGCTGCGTATCAGCCGGGTGCAATCGGATGATCTGGTGCTGGTGTTCTCGGTGGGAGGCGGCAACGTCGAGAACAATATCAGTCCGAATCTGGTCAGTGCGCTGCAATATGCGAAGCGTGTCGGCGCACGGGTCATAGGAGTGGTTGGGCGGGATGGCGGCTACACGGCGCAAGTCGCAGATGCCTGCGTGATTGTCCCAACGGTCAATCCTGCTCACGTGACCCCACATACGGAAGCCTTTCAGGCCGTGATCTGGCATTTGCTGGTCTCGCATCCACAGCTCAAGGCGGCGGAAACGAAGTGGGAATCTGTTCGATGAAGGAGCAATTGCGTCGAGCTGTATTCCTGGACCGCGACGGGGTTCTCAATCGTGCTATTGTGAAAAACGGAACCCCTCATCCGCCTGCCACTCTCGCGGAGTTAGAGATCGTGCCGGATGCGTCCAAGGCGCTCGAGGCTCTTAGGGCTGCGGGATTTTTGCTGATCGGTGTCACGAATCAACCCGACGTTGCGCGAGGAACACAGCGACGGGAGGTGGTAGAAGCCATCAACGCTGCGCTGCTTGCAGTGTTGCCCCTGCAGGAAATGCTGGTTTGCTACCACGACGATCAGGACGGTTGTGACTGTCGTAAGCCTCTGCCTGGCCTTTTGATTCAGGCCGCTGCCAGATATGGGATCGATCTGCCGTTGAGCTTCATGATCGGTGATCGCTGGAAAGATGTTGAAACCGGACGTCGAGCCGGCTGTACGACCGTTCTGATAGGCTGCGGTTATGAGGAGATGAGGCCTGACATCGCATCGGATTATACCGCGCATTCGCTTTCCGAGGCAGCAGTGCGGATTCTTAGTCGCTCCAATGCGGAGGGTGGAACCGTATGAAATCCGTATCCGAATTAAGGGTCAAAATATTCGCAGACGGCGCGGACAAGACCGGCATCCTGGAAATGTACCGCAACCCGCTGATCAAAGGTTTCACCACCAATCCGACGCTGATGCGTAAAGCCGGAGTCTCGGACTATCAGGCCTTTGCGTTTGACATCCTGCGAGCTATCCCCGATCGTCCCATTTCTTTCGAGGTCTTCTCAGACGACTTCACAGAGATGGCCCGTCAGGCCCGTAAGATCGCAGGATGGGGCGAGAACGTCTATGTGAAGATCCCCGTCACAAACACCCAGGGCGAGTCGTCCGCAAAGCTGGTTTATGATCTCGCGCGAGAAGGGGTAAAACTGAACGTGACAGCGCTGACAGCGCTGGATCAGGTGCGCGAGATGAGCGCCGCTCTGGCGGGAGGACCTCCGGCTATTGTGTCGGTTTTCGCCGGACGTGTCGCGGATACCGGCAGAGACCCCGTGCCGCATATGGCGGAGGCCGTGGAGTGTGTGCGTTCGTACCGGAATATTGAATTGATCTGGGCCAGCCCACGCGAGCTGCTCAATATCATTCAAGCCGACGCCATTGGCTGTCACATCATTACTGTGACACAAGATATTTTGAAGAAATTGCACCTCATCGGCAAGGACCTGCATGAGTACTCACTCGACACTGTCAAGATGTTTCACGATGATGCCAGGAACGTCGGCTATACGCTGTAGAACCCGGATGGTCCCGCCTGTCGGAGAAGGGACCAGCCCGGTACGAGTAGGATTTACGGAGCTACCGCAGGTGGCTCCATCGGACGCGTCACGAGGAGCACTCACATGAAGACCGCACTTATTACCGGCATTACCGGGCAGGACGGCTCGTACCTGACCGAGCTGCTGCTTGCGAAGGGCTACACGGTCCACGGGCTGATCCGGCGGGCCAGTACGTTTCATACGGAGCGGATCGAGCATCTGTACCAGGATCCGCACGACCCCGAGACCCGTGTCGTCCTGCACTATGGCGATCTCGCCGATTCCAGCCAGCTTACGAATCTCTTCTATCAGGTCCGGCCGGATGAGGTCTATCACCTGGGGGCGCAAAGCCACGTCCGCGTGAGCTTCGACATGCCGGACTACACGGGCGACATTACCGGGCTAGGCACAGTCCGGCTGCTGGAGGCGATCCGCAAGAGCGGGGTGGGGTGTCGGATCTACCAGGCCTCCAGCAGCGAGATGTTTGGGGACGCCCCCGCGCCCCAGAACGAACAGAGCGCCTTCCAGCCGCGCAGCCCCTATGCGGCCGCCAAGCTGTACGCCTACTGGATGGTGCGCAATTACCGGGAAGGGTACGGGCTCTTTGCCTGTAACGGCATTATGTTTAATCACGAGTCGCCACGGCGGGGGGAGACCTTCGTGACCCGCAAGATTACACGGGCGGTATCCGCTATCCTCGCCGGACGGCAGAAGATGCTGTTCCTGGGTAACCTTGAGGCTCGCCGCGATTGGGGGTTTGCGCCGGAGTACGTCGAGGGGATGTGGCTGATGCTCCAGCAGTCGGCGCCGTGCGACCTGGTGTTCGGGACCGGGGAGACCCATTCGGTACGGGAGTTCGTCGAGGAGGCCTTCGGCTACGTGAACTTGGACTGGCGAGACTATGTGACCGAGGACCCGCGCTACCGCCGCCCCACCGAGGTCCCGCTCCTGCTGGCCGATCCCTCCGAGGCCAAGCGACGCCTCGGGTGGCAGCCAACCGTCGCATTCCGGGACTTGGTCCGGATCATGATGGACGCCGATCTGGAGGCCGCGGGCCTACCCGCGCCAGGGCAGGGGACACACTGTCTGACCGACGGTCGACTGGCATGGCTCAGGAAGCCGTGAGCGATCGCCATTCCTCTTCGGTGGGCCCAACACATCTGTCGGCACCGGAAGCTCACCGGTATATCGGCTCGTTTCGTCACATCCGAGGCAACTGATGGACTACCCCAGCACGACCTCTGTCGGTAGCACGATCTCCGGCAGCGCAAGGGGGGACAACACTTCTCCCAGCCCAATCGATCGGACCTCTCGGTACCCCATTGGGGTAGGATCTCGATAGATCGCGATCGTCCGCTGAGTCAAGGTGACGAGCCAGACCTCGGAGATGCCGGCTTGGGCGTACAGTGGCACCTTGACCTCGCGGTCCACCCCAGCAGAGGTCTCGGCCACCTCCACGACAAGCAGGATAGCCTCTGGACCAGGATGGGCCTCGGCGTAGAAGTCGGGTTTGGGTCTCGCCAGGACCAGGTCGGGCTGAAGCTCTGAAAGGCGGCTCAACCGAATCGGATTCTGGACCCGGACGATAGCGGCCTCCCCCACTCGCTGTGAGAACAGCCGGTTCAGTCGATCGACGCAGGCGGCATGGCGACTCCCAATAGGTGTCATCTCGATCAGCTCTCCCTCGACCAGCTCAACCCGGCTGTCCCCTGTCAGAATGCGGGACTCAGCCATCCGATGAAACTCCTCCACCGTGAAACGATGCCTCGCAAGCTGGACCGTCATGTCGCATCTCCTGCATCGACAAGATTATTCGCCTCTGTTCTTGGGTGCGAAGTTCCCCTCGTCCTTGGCCCTAGCGTATAGCAGAACCCATGCGAAGAGCAAGCTCACATTTAGGCTGGCCACTGAGATCACCGTCGGAGGCACAAAGAAGGGACGGATGAGTTCATCGATACGAAGGCAAAGCAAACATCGCAACACGCCGAGCACTTTCTTGAGGCGGTCGCGGCGTATTTTCAGGAGCGAGGAGATGACGTCCTTTTGAGAGAAGAGATCGGTGATCCAGGACTAGGCGAGCGCCTCATCCACCTGAGCTTCAAACCCCACCAAGACCGACGATCGAGCTCTTTCCTCATGGCCGAAGCGCCCAATCAGACGATAACTCCCTTGCTCTAAGGCAAACACCTCTATCGTTCCCCCCTCCCAATCTACGATCCAATATTCGCCCACGCCGCATTGCTCATACAGCGCCTTTTTCTCAACATGGTCTCGTCGTCACGTCCCTGGTGAGACGACTTCCACGATCAGATCAGGCGCTTCGTGAATCTGATCCCGAATGATCGCTTGTCTGGCATGTGAGATATAGACGATATCGGGTTGCACGACCCGCCGTGGTGTCAGGACGACATCCAACGGCGCAAGTAAGATTTCGTCCAATTGATGCATGGACACAAATTGAGCCAGCAGGCGAGCCACACGGAAAGAGATTCTCTGGTGCTGGGCAACCGGTGAAGGCGTCTTGACGAGATCTCCTTCCCATAGTTCGGTCGGCTGATTCGTCTCGGTTTTCTCAGCGAGCAGTTCGTTGTACGTCCACACTCGCTTCCTCCGTAACACCTTTGTAGCCATCCCGGGCACCTCCTCCGCCACTCACCAACCCTCAGCCTGCGAGAGCATGCCTGGGCGAACCGGCCAGACGCAGGTGAGGTTACTCCTCGTCTCTCTTTACCGCATAGAGGTGACGGCCGTCAAGCATGACGCCGCGCACCCCAACGTCAACGAGGCTTTCGACTACGTCAACCCCGACTGACGCGACTACGTCACCGAGGACCCACGCTACCGCCGCCCAACCGAGGTCCCGCTCCTGCCGGCCGATCCCTCCGAGGCCAAGCGACGCCTCGGGTGGTAGCCGACGGTGACCTTCCGCAACCTGGTTCGGATCATGGTGGATGCCGACCTGGAGGCTGTAGGTCGGACCGCGCCGGGGCAGGGGACGCAGTGCCTGACCGATAGTCGGCCGGCGTGGCTTCAATGGGCGAGCTTGACTTCTGCCCGGGTGGTCAGTAGACTGCCGTTGATTGTGCGGGTCTGGTTCGCGCGGCTTACGCGTGTTTGACCAGGGCCATCAGTATGACGCCTGACGCTGCGGCGATCAGCAGCGCGGCCAGCAGGAATTCCATCCCCAGCGCGCTGAGAAATCCCGCAGCGACTCCGCCCGCGAAACTGCCGAGGAATTGCAGAGAATGGTACGTTCCTAAGGCCGTTCCATACACGGTCTTCGGTGACGCTTTGGTAATGAGGCTGGGGAGGATCGGTTCAAGACTCGAGAAGCCGGCAAAGAACAACATGCCTGCAATCATGAGAACCATGAGCGGATGAGCGTGAGGGCCAAGGGCGGCTTCTCGAAAGAGCAGCCATGCGCTGATTGACAGGATGATGAAGGCCGTCACACCTGCTGATTTTGCCCGACCCGTGTCGGCTGCTCGGGAGGCCCCAAACATTACGACCACGCCGACGAGGAGCATCGGACCAAGTAAGAGGTAGTAGTTATGCAGGGGCAGGTGGCGGCGAGCCAGCAAGGGAAAGTAGAAGAAGAAGCTGCTGATGAAGAACGACGTCAGGAATCCACAGAGATCCAGCTTGACGATATCGGGGATCTTGAGCACCGAGACGACCGAGAGCCGGTCGCTGGAGATGTCGGTCGTTGTTCGCTCCCGTGGCGGCTCCTTGACGGCAATCGCGAGGTAGCCGGCTGCGAGCAGGCTCAAAAGGCCGGACAGCCAGAAGAGCGACGCGTACCCGCTCAGACTCGCGATTATCGGTCCGGCCAGGATGCCGCCGACGAAGGAAAGGCCGATGGAGGCCCCAAGAAAGGCCATGGCGGTTGCGCGGTTCTTCTCGTCGATCGAATCGGCGACCAGCGCGAATGCGGCAGAACTGACGGCGCCGGTCCCCTGGATCAGGCGGGCGGCGATCAGGGCGAAGATGTTGGGAGGTACGGCGGCCAGAATGGAGCCCACACTGTGAAGCACAAGGCCGATGAGTAAGAGCGGCTTCCGCCCAAATCGATCCGACAGGCGGCCAAACGGGATCTGAAGCAGGGCATTGGTCAGCCCGTAGCTGCCGAAGGCAAGGCCGATCAGCGGTTTTGAGTCGGTTAATTGCTCTCCATAGAGCGTAAAGACGGGCAGCACGAGAAAGATGCCGAGCATCCGAATCGCGATGGTGATGCTCAACGTGGCGATCGTGCGCTTTTGATCCGGCGAAAAATGTGCACGCATTGTGTGGAAGCTTTCTGCTGAAGGGGGACGGCCGTCTGTTCATAGCAGGTCTACAGAGGGGTGTCAATACTATCAGTGCAGGATGCCGGTATGGTTAGTGATCTGGGATCACCATTGTGAACATCGAGGTGGCATTCAGTCGGTTGGATCCGGCCTGCCGGTTTGCCTGCGGTCGAGCGGTAGCCGTCATCGACGTGATACGGGCGACGACGACCATCACCATGGCGCTGTACCAGGGTTGCGCCGGTGTCATTCCCGTACGAACGCTCAGCGAGGCCAGGACCGTCGCTCGGAGGCTGGGCAAAGAAGCCCTGCTTGCAGGAGAACGGGGCGCAGTAAGGGCCGCTGGCTTTGACCTCGGGAATTCTCCGGCTGAGTACGGGCGAGAGCGCGTCAAGGGTAAGACGGTTGTCCTGACGACCACGAACGGGACTCGTACATTCCAGACTGCCTCGGAGGCCCGGGCAATCATCGCCTGCTCATTCCTGAACGCGGCTGCTGCGGCACGCTGGCTCATAGGTACCGGGCTCGACATCCTCATTGTATGCGCGGGCCGACAGGGCCGTTTCTGCCTGGAAGACGTTGTGGGTAGCGGGATGTTGATCGATCGCGTACTCAACATCTCTGATAATTCGATTGAGTGCAGCGATGCCGCCTGGGCCGCCCACCAGCTTTTTTCAAACTATCGAGGCGACCTGCTTGGGATGCTCCGAGGCTGCGAATGGGGGGGAGAGATTATTCGTAAAGGTTTTGGGGCGGACCTGGAGATCTGCGCGCAAGTCGATCTGACCGACATCGTGCCCGTCATGCGGGCAGGCCGTCTCGTGGCGGAGCGCCCATGATCGGTTCTTGAGCAGGCCAGATAGTCCGCTCCTTGACAGAAACGAGGTTGGTACCTACATTGAACATGAAGGCGGCGATGTGTGAGTTGTACCCCATGGAGAGGAAATAGTCCATGGGGGTGGTACGGGAAAGAGAAACGCCTGAACGTTCGAATGTGTAAGAGGTTGATGTACGTGTACAGCCCTTCAGGTCCTGCCGCCTACCTGAAGGGCTGTACTGTTTTGAGGCGGGGTGGTCGGAGAGGAGGGGCCGCCTCGTTCATGTTATCCGGCAGTTACAAGGAGGGATAGAAGATGAAGGTGCGAGACGGTATGATGACCGATCTGGTAACGGCTTCACCATGGGAGACCGCCGCCGAGGTCGCGCGTAAGATGCGTGACCAGAAGGTAGGGTGCGTGCTGATCGCCAACGAGGGTAAGCTGCTCGGCCTTATTACCGACCGGGAGCTCACTATCCAGTGTGTTGCCGAAGGGTGGAACCCGCAGACCACACGGATCGAGGAGATCATGATCCGGAATCCTTACACGATTGCTCCCGATTTCGAGATGGCTGAGGCCGCGCGGCTCTTTGGCCAGCGCAAGGTCAGGCGCTTCCCTGTTGTCGAGGACGGCCAGAAACTGCTTGGTATCCTGTCTGTTGCCGATGTCGCGCCCGACTTTAAGGCGTACTTTGACGGGATCTTCCACGAGCTTGTCGAATGGCGTCATGAGGCGAAGGGCCAGCACAGCGGATGGGAGAGCACCTGCGCGCATTAGGAGGTCTTCGGTGGGACAGAGGTCGGCCTCGATCGAGGAACCGTCACCGACCCTAATGGATTGGGGGGAAAGCAGCTATCGGCAATAGGCTGTCAGTTCAGCGTATTGCTGGTAGCTGTTTTTTTGGAGGGACACCCTATACGATACGGCCGCACCACGGTACACGAAAACCCCCTCAATCCCCCTTTACGAAAGGGGGAGGTGGGGAAACATAGAAGTCTCCCCCCTTTTTTTGAAAGGGGGTTAGGGGGGTTTGTCTGAAGCTGACGGCTGAGTACTGATGGCTATTTTTTGAGGAGCCCAAGGTTGCACTGGGCATCCCGCTCTAGGAGCCGCCGCATGGTGGCGAAATCCTCCTGGGGCAGCACGTCCGGCAAGTGGTGGAGGCAGAGAGGAGTTCGGTCGGCCACGATCTTCCCTTCAATGACGTCTGCCAGATAAAAGAGATGCGCCCCGGCATCGAGGACATCTCTGACTTCGCATTCCAGGTAGCCGACAGTCCCTGACAGGATGGGGCTGCCGGTCACCCCGCGCTCAAAGGGGAGGGTTGCAAATTTATCCACGTCCCGGCCTGACCGAAAGCCGAAGTGAGTGACCAACGGCCATTGATCTTTTCCGAGCAGGTTCAGCGCAAATCGTTGGCTTTTCTCAATTAGCTCGCGGGTAAAGGTCGTCCGACCGATCCCGACCAGAAGGCGGGGAACCTGCGGGACGATCGTCGCCGGCACCACCCAGCACACAATCTGGCCACTACATCGGTCCTGATGGGCTGCCGTTAGAACGAAGATCTCAAAATCCAGCTTCCCGAATACTGCCGCAACGCTGTTTGCGTCCATGGGGCCTTCTTCGATCTGAGTGAGGACGGACCATGAGAGATTGTCCTGTCGCAATCCCTTATGCATCTGCATCATGTACGTGTACGAATGTTGCAGCGCTTGTCATCACGCCCTTCGCAATGCCGACCGCCCTCTGCGCCTCTGCGATCGTTGGTTCACCGAGCGGCAAAAGTCCCGCCTCTGCGGGATATCTCCCCCTATAGATGCTGTCGATATACACGATATCGTCCTCAGTGACGTCAATTGTGATCCTGTATTCTTCTGCCAGTACAAGCAGCCGCTCAGCGCTATGTGTTTTTTCCAGCTCCCATCCTTTGCTGAGTAACAATGCTTTTAATGCCTTCTCTATCGCTTGCTGAGCATGAAGGCATGCACCTCGATAAAACCCTCCGCGAAGCAGGTAATCGGCCATCTTCAACTCGTCCTCCGACTGCCTGAACCACTCCTTTGCCGCGTCCTTCATATACAATAATCTCCCTTCTCGTAATATCAATCCCAGAAAAGGACTGCCTTTCAAATAGTGCTCTCGAAAAGCCGAAAGAGAAGTGACAAAGGGGTCAATGGCGAATCTCTTATAGAAATCCTTGAGTTGCCCATATAGTAATCGATCAATATTTTTATCAAGCGGCTTCACGCTATCATCAAGCACAATGAGTAAATCGAGGTCGTTTCCTATGCCTTCCCGTGCCGTAGAACCGAAGACAGTGATACAAATAGGGGAGAAGCCCTTTCTGATTGCATCAGACACCTCTTTTGCTTCTCTTAAGGTAACCACTTTTTCCAGTCAAGCTCAGCGCTGTCAGATTTGGCTCATCTCTGTCTTGGGCACGTGAATCAACTATCGGCAAATTATACCATATCTCATTACCGGACGGCTGCAATAGGTACGGGGCGGTCGGAGCGGAAAGGCCGCCCCTTTCGGTTTATTCAGTAGTGGCAAGGAGGGACGAGATACCGCCAAAAGGCGGAATATGGCCACGCTATCGCCGATGACACCAGTGATCCGTCGGGTTACGCTGCACTAACCCGACCTACTCATTGGAAAAGAAAGCGGGAGGGGATTGCTCCTCCTCCCGCTTCACCGTGATCGAGAGAACTCATCTCTCACGGAGGCTTCAGGACATACTGAAACTTACGTCCTTCAGTCGTCGTCGTGGTCGGCGGCGGCGAAGAGCGCTTGAAGCACTTCGCCGTCCACTTCGCCATACTCAGTGGGGTCGGTGGCGCTGGAGTTGAATCCTCCAAAGGAGTTTTGCCGGGCCAAGAGGAACCCGACGGCGGCCTTGATCGCCTTCTTAGTCGGTTTACTATCGCTGGTCTCGGCGAGACCCATGACTATGTAGGCTGTAACCTGCGTATCGCCTCCCCAGGAGCCATCCGGCAATTGCGCGAGAAGGAGTTGGCCCTTCCAGACATTGCGGGCGTTTCGGACCGTCGGATCGCCCTGCAGCTCGTGGGTGGCCGCAAGGAAGAGACCTTTGGACAGGTTCTCGCAGCCTGAACAATCCGGATCGACAACATCCCAGTCGGTGGCACGCGCAATGACCTGGAGCGCTTCGGCCAATGCATAGTCGCGTTGATGCACATCCATCGCAGCGCGTATATCCAGTGATGCATCCCACGCGCCGAGGTTATTTAAACCCTGGGCAATGCGGCCGTCGATGCGGTTGTCGGCACGTACGGCGCCGGTCGGGAAGTCAGCCATCACGCAAGCGAACCACGCCTTAGCGACCTTGCGATAGTTCTTTTTGCCTGCGGGGCCGACGATGCTCCCCACCTTTCCGAGATGGGAGATGTCCGTCAGGAACGACGTGTCCACCGTGTACGGCCGATCCGTGCCTGTCGCCGGGTTTGCGTCGCAAGCAGGTGCGGCCGCGTGCTTCGCGATGAGCGCGTCTGCTGCGCGCGCTGCCGCAGCCAGGTGATCGCCGTCGTGCGTGACACGGTAGGCATCAACGAGACCGAGCGCGGTCACGCCGAAAAGGTTAGGGCAGGAGCCGCCGCAAAGGGAAAGGCCGACGACCCACTCCCATCCTCCGTCTGGATTTTGGATATCGACGAGGCGGTCGGCGCCGGCGTCGATTGCGGCCCGGATCGGATGAGGCGGATCTGCCACGGCGGGCGTGACCGGCGCGGCGACGAATAGCGAGACCACCAGCACATAAAGCAGTGTAGATTTCTTCATAAGATTCCTCCTCAAACTCGTAAAAGGTGATAAGGACAGAAAGCTACTTCTTCCGAGCGGTAAGGGTTAAATCTTTTTTGACCCTCGACTTCGTTGTGTCATCTCATGGGCCATGATTTCCTTTCCGGCCGCGAAAGCGGGCCATCATTCGTTGAGAGTTGACGAAGCGGCTCCCGTGGGATGAAGGAGTTTTCGTAAAGAAATCCCCATAAGTGGCTCCAGTGCTCCATCATCGAGCCGAAAGTAGCGAATAATCGCGCTTTCGGCTCCGTATTATCGATATACGCCATTATGGCAACGGTCGCGGCAGTGTACAGTAGACTTATGCTTCGGTCAATACGCCAAATGGCGTATACATGAAGAAATAAAAGCTACAATGCGATAAAACTAAGCCGGGCGTAATTATTCGATCATCTAAGGGTATATGGACAGCATATCGAACAACTATTTGTTCTTCTTGAACTTGCCGAAGGCGGATGCGCTCGCGGTTCGACGGGCTCATCATGAGCCGAATGGAGGCATCTACAGCCCGCATTAGCGATCAGTTATCAGAACCCAACCCCAGGTTGGGATGAAGTCAGTGCTTTACGGCCTACGGCACGAAGCCTTTGAGTGGGGGCAGAGCTGTCTCACGGAGGTGAACGCCCTTGTGATTACCGGGTTAGGTTGGCGAAAGGTCAATAAGAAGTCGTACCTGAACGTCTCATGCGACAGCAGGCGACCGGAGAGTACCTAGTAGCTTCATGGCAACACCTTATGCGCTGTCGGCGCACCCATGAGCATAATAAGTCTTTACGAGGCACTGCAACTCAGTGAGGCATCATTGCAAGCGACCAACGGCAGCGCGGCAATCTCACCGTTGTTGTCCTGAACTACTGTGAAATTGCTTCGGCTTCGCCTCGCAATGACGTGGACGGGGTTTTCCGGCAAAACATCGTCGATAGATATCATTGACAGCGAGGGAATGCCATCATATCATTGCATTGTTAGCGTCAGTGAATATTCGTATAACTCTTGCTTTCGTTATTAGTAAGACTCAAGATCGCGAGAGAGAGGAAGGCCACCGTGAGGGCGATGGACGATCAAAAGACCACTATTAAGATCGTTCTGATAGTATGTCTCGCTGTCGCCTTATGCCTGATGCCCTGCGGCGTAGCCGGACAACACCACGCATCGATGGGTACCCCCTCTATTTTCTGCGCCGTTGACCTCCCCCAACTCTTCCAACTTGTAATCGTGATGAATCTGCTTCTCTTTGCCCTCGTAACGCCGATCATTGTTCCTCAGCCCCCCGCCTTCTCCCTCCTTAAACCCCCTCGTTTCGCCTTTTCCTAACTAACGGTACGACATACTCTATACTCTTAGACCGTTTGTCATTCCGGGATTGATCCGGAATCCAGGGCCTTGCTGGATTCCCGCTTTTGCGGGAATACCGCATGCGCCGGTGCGGCGCCCATGCGCATAAAAGTCTACGGTATGAGACCATCACTCCCTTGGCTCGTCATTACGAGCGACCAACGGGAGCGCGGCAATCTCACCGTTGTTCCCGGCGACTACGTGCCTCAACGACTGTGAGATTGCTTCGGTCGCTTCGCTCCCTCGCAATGACCCGCGAGGGGGACTTTAATGGAGAGACAGAGATGATCAGAACGTTGAGAATCGGTTTTCTCATCCTTGGTGCGAGTATTGCGAATGTTGGAGCGGGAGGAGTAGCCACCGCCGAGGAGATGCTCCGCCTTCAGCCACTCGTCCAGGAGGCTCTTGCTGCGAATCCGGAGATCAGAGCGGAGGAGGGAAAATGGGATGCGGCCAGAGAACGGCCTCCCCAGGAAGGGTCGCTCGATGATCCGATGCTGAACTTTGAGATCGAAAACCTCCCCACCCGGTCCTTCGGCTTCACGCAGGATGATATGACGATGAAGAAGCTCGGCATCTCTCAGACGTTTCCGTACTTTGGGAAGCTGAGTCTGCGGAGCGAGGTGGCTCAACGGGAGGCCAATGCTATTGGTCTGGCGTATCGGGATAAACGAAACGAGATCGTGCGGCGGGTCAAAGAGATATTCTACGAACTGTACGCCATCGAACGTTCGCTGGAGATCGTGGAAGAGAATCGTGAGCTGCTGAAACAATTTGTGAAGATCGCTGAGACGAAATACAGCGTCGGCAAGGGGGTTCAGCAGGATGTCCTGAAGGCCCAGGTGGAGCTGTCGAAATTGCTGGACGAGCAGATCCGGTTGGAACAGAGCCGCCAGGCCGCAGGCGCCAAGCTGAATGCGATCCTGAATCGTCCCTCCCACACGCCCCTCGGTCGAACCGAGGACGTGTCTATGGCCGAGGAGACACTGACGGAGCTCGCGAAGCTCCAGGCCAAGGCGCTGGAGAACCGGCCTCTGCTCAAGGGGCTCCAGGAGGAGATCGAGCGGAGCAAAGCCGCCAATGCGCTTGCCAGAAAGCGCTATTTTCCGGATCTCACCATGAGCCTAGGCTATGCCTTTCGGGAAGACTCCGCCATCGTCAGGCGATCCGACTTCTTTTCGGCTGGGGTATCCGTCAATATCCCCATCTATTTCAGGACCAAGCAGGACCGGCAGGTTGCAGAGACCTCCGCCTTGATCAATTCGGCCAGAGAGCAGTATCAGGCCGCCAGGAACGAGGTGGCCTCGATGGTGAAGGAGCTGGTGACCGATATCGAGAAGGGACGCAAGCTGATTGATCTGCTGGAAACCGGCCTGATTCCACAAGCCCGACTCTCACTGGATTCTGCTGTTTCCGGCTATCAGGTGGGTAAGGTCGATTTTCTCACGCTGTTGGATAACCGGGTAACGCTCTTCAATTTCAAAAAAGAGTACTATCGGACGATGGGAGAGTACCAGATGAGCCTGGCACGGTTGGAGTGGGTCGTCGGCGCGCCTGTCCACTGAGAATGCGAGCCGTGAGGCACGAAGTCAGAAGTTACAGGAGACATTAATGCAAAGGACGAGGTGGATTATTGCCTGGAGTGTCATGATCGTCGCCGTCGGAGCGATCTTCATTGTCTGGTATGGCGGCGGGACGCGACTCCAGGAACGGCTCAGCGACAGGCCGCCGTCTCCTCGGGAGCCGATCGCCCAGGCCGTAGGCAAGGAGGATCATGCCGGACATGAAGCGGCATCGACCTCTGCTGTGCAGGGCGGTCAGCCGGGAGCGTCCGAGATGAAGATGGCTCCCGGTGCCGTGATGGTCAGCTCGGAGCGACAGCAGTTGATCGGGCTGAAAACCGGCTTGGTCGAATACCGGTCGATTGAGCGAACGATTCGGACAGTCGGGGTGGTGGAGTTCGACGAACGACGCCTCGCCGACGTCAATATCAAAATCGAGGGGTGGATCGATAGCCTGCTGGTGAACTTTACCGGGGAGCGTGTCAAGAAGGGCCAGCCGCTCCTCACTATTTACAGCCCGGATCTGGTCTCGACCCAGGAGGAGTACCTGCAGGCGTTGCGAGCGAGGCAGACGCTCAGCAACAGCCGCTTCGCGGATATCGTGTCCGGGGCGGAGACGCTGGTGCATGCCTCGAAGCGACGTCTGCAGTACTGGGACATCAGCGATGAGGAGATCGCCGATCTTGAGCGAACAGGGACGCCACGCAAGAGCGTGACGATTGACTCGC
Source organism: Candidatus Methylomirabilis oxygeniifera (assembly GCA_000091165.1). Lineage (NCBI taxonomy): Bacteria > Methylomirabilota (SeqCode) > Methylomirabilia (SeqCode) > Methylomirabilales (SeqCode) > Methylomirabilaceae (SeqCode) > Methylomirabilis (SeqCode) > Methylomirabilis oxygeniifera (SeqCode). The sequence continues at coordinate 814,481 of FP565575.1, forward strand.
CCATCACTGGGGTCGTGATCGAAAAGATGGCGGTTCGCGGTAAGAAGGTGATGCCAGGCGAGAGTCTGTACAAGGTGGCCGATCTTTCCACCGTCTGGGTCCAGGGGGAGATCTACGAATATGAGGTCCCCTTGGTCAAGCTCGGCCAGGCGGCGAATGTTACGCTGGCCTCGTACCCCGGAGAGGTCTTCCATGGTAAGGTCAGCTACATCTACCCGGTCCTGACAGAGAAAACCCGCACGGTAAAGGTCCGTTTCGAGCTTCCCAACACGAAAGACTGGAAGCTGAAACCCCAGATGTACGCCAACATAGAACTGAAGATCCCCTTTGGCAAGCGTCTCGTTGTGCCCGATGAGGCAATCCTTGACAGCGGCACCCAGCAACTGGTTTTTATCGACAAGGGGCAGGGGACGTTCGAGCCGAGGGACGTGAAGGTGGGCGCGCGCGTGGAGGGCTACGTTGAGATCCTGAGCGGTCTGTCGGCCGGCGAGCGCGTCGTGACCTCCGCGAACTTCCTGATAGATTCCGAAAGCCAGCTCAAAACCGCCGTCGGCGGCAAAGGCAGCATGCCCGGCATGGAGATGGCCCCGAAGAAGTGAGGTGCGAAAACCCCCTTAATCCCCCTTTACGAAAGGGGGAGGCAGGGAAACGTACAAGAATCCCCCCCCTTTACGAAAGGGGGGTTGGGGGGGTTTGTCGGAAACTGACGGCTGACTGCTGAACGCTGTTCCGAGGAAATCAGATGATCTCGCGATTGATCGAGTGGAGTGCTACCAACCGATTCATCATCGGCCTCTTTACCCTCGTCGCTGTCGCTTGGGGGATCTGGGCACTGCGACATACGCCCTTGGATGCCATCCCCGACCTGTCCGATGTCCAGGTCATCGTTCAAACAGAGTGGGCAGAGCGAAGCCCGACACTGGTGGAGGACCAGGTCACCTACCCCATCGTGACCTCTCTGCTTTCGGCTCCAAAGGTCAAGGCGGTCAGGGGCTTCTCCTTCTTCGGCGCATCCTTCGTCTATATCATCTTCGAGGATGGTACCAACCTCTACTGGGCCAGGAGCCGCGTACTCGAGTATATGCAAGGGGTCAAAGACAGACTTCCCCAGGGCGCTACCCCAGTCCTGGGGCCGGATGCGACCGGCGTAGGCTGGGGGTTCGAGTATGCGATCGTGGACGAGACCGGCCGGCACGATCTGGCCCAGCTTCGGACGCTGAACGACTGGTACGTTCACCACTGGCTTCTCGCGGTGCCTGGCGTGGCTGAAGTGGCACGGGTGGGCGGCTTCGTCAAGCAGTATCAGGTCTCCATCGATCCCGCCACTCTTCTCGGGTTCAAACTTCCCATGGACCGTGTCGTCGAGGCGATCCGGAAGGGGAACAACGATACCGGAGGCCGGGTGGTGGAGTTCAGCGGACGGGAGTACATGGTCCGCGGCCTTGGCTATATCAAGTCCATCAAGGACATCGAGGCGATTGTTGTCGGCACTGACGAACGCGGCACTCCGGTTCTCGTCCGGGACATCGGCCGGGTGGGTCTCGGGCCTGACATCCGCCGAGGCACCGCCGAGCTCAATGGTCAGGGTGACGTAGCCGGCGGGATTGTGGTAATCCGGTATGGCGAAAATGCCCTGGATGTCATCCAGCGGATTAAGGAAAAGATCAAGACGATCACTCCGTCGCTGCCGGAGGGCGTCAAGATCGTCACCACCTATGATCGATCCGACCTGATCTACCGCTCCATCGCCACGCTCAAGGAGAAGCTGATCGAGGAGAGCCTGATCGTCAGTCTCGTGATCATCCTATTCCTCTTTCATTTTCGAAGCGCGCTGGTGGTGATCCTGACCCTGCCGGTCGCCATCCTGATGTCGTTTATTGCCATGTACTACATCGGCGTCGGCTCGAACATCATGTCTTTAGGCGGGATCGCCATTGCGATTGGCGCCATGATCGACGCTGCCATCATCATGGTAGAGAACGCCCATACGCGGCTGGAGGAGTGGGAGAAGGAGGGGCGTCCGATCGACCGGACCCGCCTCCTGATTGAAGCGGCCCAACAGGTGGGGCGTCCGCTCTTTTTCTCATTGCTGATCATTACGGTCTCCTTCCTTCCGGTCTTCACGCTGGAGGCACAGGAGGGCCGCCTCTTCCGTCCGCTGGCCTTTACGAAGACCTTTTCCATGTTCTTTGCGGCCTTTCTCGCCGTTACGCTTGGGCCGCTGCTTATGGTCCTCCTGATGCGGGGGAAGATCCAGCCGGAGGAGAAGAACCCGATCAACCGCTTCCTGATCTGGGCGTATCAGCCTATCGTCCACCTCGCGCTCAGGTGGAAAAAGGTCGTGCTCGGCATGGCCCTCCTCGCCATAGCCGTCACTGTCCCGGTCTTCTTGAAGCTCGGCTCGGAGTTCATGCCGCCGCTATATGAAGGGACGCTTCTCTACATGCCGACGGCCCTACCGGGCGCCTCGATTGCCCAAGTCTCCCAGCTCCTCCAGATTCAGGACCGGATCATCAGACATTTCCCGGAGGTTGAGTCGGTTTTCGCCAAAGGGGGGCGCTCCACAAGCGCCACCGACCCGGCGCCTCTGGAGATGATCGAGACGGTTATCAACCTGAAACCGGAGGAGCAGTGGCGGAAGGGGATGACGGTCGAGACGCTGGTCGACGAGCTGGACACCGCGCTCCAGATTCCAGGTGTGAGCAACGCCTGGACCATGCCGATCAAGGCCAGGACCGACATGCTCAGCACGGGGATCCGAACCCCGGTCGGGATCAAGGTCCTCGGGCCGAAGCTTGAAACGATTCAGAGCATTGGCCAGGAGATCGAGACGGCGCTCAAGCATGTCCGAGGCACCCGGAATGTCTTTGCCGAGCGCGTGGTGGGCGGTTTTTATCTGGACTTCGACATCAAACGAGACGAAATCGCGCGATACGGTCTTACTGTCGCCGACGTGGAGGACGTGATCGAGACTGCCGTCGGCGGCAGGATGGTGACGACAACGATCGAAGGGCGAGAGCGGTTCCCGGTCAATGTTCGCTATTACCGAGGGCTCCGTGACAGTCTGGATAATCTGAGGCGCGTATTGGTTTCGACCCCTATGGGTGCCCAGGTCCCGATTACACAGCTCGCCGATCTGAAGCTCTCGAGCGGCACCACCCTGATCCGGAGCGAGGCCGCCGAGCTCGTCGGCTACGTCTATGTCGATGTCGCGGACCGGGACATCGGCAGCTATGTTGCCAATGCTCAACAGGTGGTGACTGAGCAGGTAAAACTTCCCCAGGGATATCATCTCATCTGGAGCGGACAGTTCGAGTATATGCAGCGGGCTAAGGAGCGGCTGAAAATCGTTATCCCGCTTACGCTGCTGATTGTGTTCGTGCTGCTCTATTTCAACACGGCGAGCGTCACGAAGGTCTGCATTGTGCTACTCGCCGTCCCGTTTTCCCTCATTGGCGCCTTTTGGCTCATCTATCTCTTGGGATATAATCTGAGCGTGGCGGTCTGGGTCGGGATCATCGCCCTGGCCGGTGTCGATGCTGAGACCGGCGTCATCATGCTCCTGTACCTGGATCATGCCTACGAGAAACGGCTGGGTGCGGGGCGGATGGACACCATGACAGATCTCCATGAGGCGATCAGCGAGGGGGCCGTGAAGCGAATTCGCCCGAAGATGATGACCGTCATGGCGATCCTGATGGGGTTGCTCCCGATCATGTGGAGCCACGGCGCCGGCGCGGACGTCATGAAACGGATCGCCGCGCCCATGATCGGTGGCGTTGTCACGTCGTTCATCCTTGAGCTGATCGTGTACCCCGTTATCTTCGAGGTCTGGCGCAGCCGCCAGCTCGCGCGAGCTGCTGTAGTACAGACTCCTCACGAAAGAGAACGTTAAGCTGATCATTGTCTTCCCGTTCCGATCACCACCTGCCGATTTTGTGGAACTTTTCACTTCCTGTCACGATTTAGCTGCTGAAAGGAGGTGAGATGACATGCCAAGAGCAGAGTTCTATTCCGATCTCCTCGGCGAGCCACACCCCGGACTAGGCGATGGCCTCCTTGACTGTGACGACATGGGCCTTGCGATGAAAGACGCCGAGGTCCAGTGCCAGCATAAGCAGAACGAACGCGATGAATCCTAGCCATACCCAGATCATGTCGCGAATACCTTCGTCCGAATCCCGAGCCGTCTCATGAACCAATACTCTGTGAACGCCGCTACGGCCGGCACCTTCAGGGGCAGGTCAGTCGAAAGGATTGTCCGGCGGGCCAGATCGGCCGACCGTTTCGGCGCCGCCGCGCACATCAGGCCACCTTGGCTCCTATTGCTGCCTGGATGGAGATGAACTCCCCCAGATTATCCATTGTCACCAGACCCACCAACCTGCCGTCGTGCGTCACGGGCAGCGTGTGACAATCACCGGTCTGGAGGCGTGCGAATGCCGTCTCCAGCATGTCGGACGAGTCGATGAGTTGGAAATCCCGGCGCATCACCTCGGCGACGGGCACTGTCTGCCCCTCCGAAGCTAGCGCCGCCAGCAGATCACTCCGCATCAGTATGCCCTCCACGCGATCGCCTTCTACGACAGGGAAGTCCTGCTGTGAACCTGCAAGGATCAACTCGACGGCCCGTGTCAGGGGGTCGTGCGCGGACAGCGTACGGAAGTCAGTGAGCATGGCCCGTTCGATAGGGATGCCGCCGAGAGCCGACTTCATCTGCGCCATGCTGGCTTCCTGGCCTGCGCCGATCCACACGAAGAGCGCGATGAAGAGCAGGAACGGATTGCTGAACAGGCCGATGAATCCGAACAGCACTGCGATGCCCTGGCCGAGTCCGGCGGCGACCTGGGTCGCGCGGGTGTACTCCATACGCATCGCGAGAAGCGCGCGCAGCACCCGACCGCCGTCCATCGGGAAGGCCGGAATCAGATTGAACGCGACGAGAAAGACGTTTACCATCAGCAGGCGCTGGACGAATGGGCCCGTGGCCACACCCAGGTGACCGAGAGGCTCCAGGCCGGTCGTCAACTCCAGCCAAACGAAAAGGAGCCCTGCAATGACGACGTTGACGGCCGGACCGGCCAGCGCGACCCAGAACTCCTGGATCGGGACATCCGGCATCCGCTCGAGCCGCGCGACGCCCCCGATTGGGAGCAGCGTGATGTCGCGGGTCCTGATGCCGTACCGTCTCGCGGTCAGCGCGTGTCCGAACTCGTGCAGCACCACGCAGCCGAACAGCGCCAGGGTGAACCCGCTGCCTGCCAGCGCGGCGGCCACAGTATGTTCAGTCCGCCAGTGGCTCACGGCCACCCAGCCAATAAGGACCAGGAAGGTGACGTGCATATAAACACTAATTCCTGCTACCTCGCCTAGTCGCCACGACCATCGCATCGTCGGTCTCTCCTCTATCGCGCCGCAACTGCGGCGCGTGTCGCGTGGCGCGAAGTGCTGGCGCCGTCTACAGATACCATGAACGCACTGCCCTCCGCCTGCGCAATGCAGTGTCCTCGGTATGGATATCACCGGACGGCGCAAGTCGCGAAGAGGTGGTACAGCACGATGCAGTATAGCGCATTTGACGCCCACAAGCACGACGCGCCGGAATCGGTGGGTATCTACTCCCTCGTGTTCGGAGCCGACGAATCCGATCCGTCCCCGCTGATTGAAAAGCTCCACCATAAGTAGCGCTATCCGTCGAGATTGTCGATCATAAGTCCTCGTATTTCTCAGCCCCGCTCTCCCGGTCATGGTCACACCTGCCGATTCTTTGGAACCTTTCACCTCCCTTCACGATTTACCTAGTCAAAGGAGGTGAGATACCATGCCAGGAGCAGAGTTCTACTCGGATCTCCTCGTCTACATGTACCTGATCACATTTGGGTTCGTCACGTTCATGCTTAGCTTCGTGTGGGGCTTTGCCAAGTTCGTGCTACCACGGTGGCTGGAGGAAGAGGCGGCGCGGGCGAAAAAGACAGAGGTGGCGCGAGCTGCGAAGCCCACACCGATGACGACACTTTTGCAGGCGGCCTGAACGCATGAAGTTCCGAAATAAATCGAGCCGATCTCGCCAGTTGCGGGATCGGCTCGATCTCTATGAAAGGGGGGAGGACTGTACTGTTCCCATCCACAGGTAACGCTTCAGATGATGCCGCATGAATCCTTGACCCTCTCAGAGGGTAAGATTATAGTGACGACAATGGACGGCTACTGTGGTTCGATTCAGCAGAAGTAGTGCGTACCCACGCAACCGACTCGAACCTGCCGGCCGTCGGAGTTGTGAGTAGCCTCGTCGCCGTAACGACGGTAACGTAGTCGGTTACACCCTGCTGGTTGCCCGCGTGTATGGAGTAGCCTACTTGCGAGGCGCGAGCGATCGGCTCCTCTGAAGCCGGATCAGGGGAGATCCTGTCGCACGGCTGTTCTGTACTGAACTTATTATCACTTCGGTTTCTTGTCGTGATAGCCTTACGCTGGAAGTGATGGCCGCATCCGACTTGCTGCGCCTGGTGGCGGGAAAGGCATGAGGCGGGAGAAGCGGACGAAAAGGAGGTAATCCTGTGGCGAATGCCGCCAAAGATCTGGTATGCGGGATGACGGCCCTTGCCGAGAAAGGTGTCGCCGTGTTCCATCAGGGAAAGGTATACGCCTTCTGCTCTGATTTTTGTAAGCAGACCTTCCTGGCCGATCCTGAAAAGTATCTCGGAGCAGCTCCAACCCCCACCACGGGCGAGACCGATGTCACCCGACGTATTGCCTACTTCTCGATGGAGGTGGCCGTGGATCCCCGTATGCCGACTTACAGCGGCGGCTTAGGAGTGCTGGCGGGGGACACCCTGAGGTCCTGCGCCGATCTCACGATCCCGATTGTGGCCGTGAGCCTCCTGTATGCCAAGGGGTATTTCGATCAAAAACTGGACGAATGGGGCAACCAGCAGGAACTCCCGGTTGCATGGGAGCCTTCCCGTTATCTGCGCCTGCTTCCGGTCACGGTGCGGGTCCCCATTGAAAACCGATCCGTAGTCGTCAGGGCCTGGCAGTATGATATTACAGGCTATACCGGATATTCGGTTCCCTTGATCCTTCTGGACACGAACGTCGATGAAAATGCCCAGCCTGATCGGGAGCTCACCAGTTCTCTCTACGGAGGGGACGAACGATATCGCCTGGTCCAGGAGGTCATTCTTGGCATGGGAGGCGTCCGGATGCTCCGAGCGCTCGGGTACACGCAACTGGAGAGATTCCACCTGAATGAAGGCCACGCCAGTCTCTTGATCCTGGAGCTGTTGCGCGAGCAGCAAGGTCAAGCGACTGAAGGGTGGGATTTCGATAGCGTCAGAAGCCGCTGTGTCTTCACCACCCACACACCCGTTTCAGCCGGCCACGACCAGTTCTCGTATGACCTGGTGAAGGGCGTTCTCGGGGAACCTGTGCCGCTGGATCTCATGCAGATGCTGGGGGGCAGGGAACGTCTGAACATGACGCTTCTCGCGCTGAACCTGAGCCAGTACGTAAACGGAGTGGCGAAGAAGCATGGAGAAGTCTCACAAGAGATGTTTCCAGGTTATTCTATCGATTCCATCACCAATGGAGTTCATTCATGCACCTGGACCTGCGATAGCTTTAAGAAGCTCTACGACCGTCACATCGCCGGATGGGCCAATGATTCTTTCTCGCTCCGGTACGCCATCAGCATCCCAAAGAACGAGATATGGGAGGCCCACGTCGAGGCCAAGGCGCGGTTGATCGAGGAGGTGCATCGGCGAATCGGGATGTCTCTGAAGCCTGACGTGCTCACCATCGGTTTTGCGCGGCGAGCGACATTGTACAAGCGGACCGATCTGCTCTTTTCCGATCCCGGCCGGTTGGTGGAGATCGCTGCAACTGTCGGCCCGATGCAATTCATTTTTGCGGGGAAGGCGCATCCGAAGGATGGGCCAGGGAAAGACCTGATTCGGCGAGTATTTCATTTCGCACGGCAACTGAAGGATCAGATCTCAATCGCCTATCTTGAGAATTACGACATGGAGCTAGGCAGGTTGCTGACCTCCGGTGTGGACCTCTGGTTGAACACCCCCTTGCGCCCGCTGGAGGCCTCCGGCACCTCAGGCATGAAGGCCGCTCACAATGGGGTCCCAAGTTTCAGTGTCCTCGATGGCTGGTGGATTGAGGGGCATATCGAGGGCGTGACCGGATGGTCGATCGGGCCTGGTCCTATGAATCGTGCCGATTCGGATCGGATGAACGGCCGGGATGCACAGGAGCTATATCACAAGCTGCGAACGGTGGTCGTCCCGATGTTTTACCGGGACCCGGAGCGATGGGTCGATATCATGCGGCAAACGATCGCGTTCAATGCGTCGTTTTTCAATACGCACCGGATGGTCCAACAGTATGCCGCCCAAGCGTATGTGTAGGAGGATCGATCCTCCAGGAATCGCCCATAGGTCATGGCGCATCGGGTAAGGGGATTTGTGAGCATCGTAGCTATTTGTGCCGAGTCGCGCAGACTGGAGTGCGGCCTTTTGAAGGCTGATGTTCTCAATATACCGATCTTAAGGTAGAATCAAGCGGATCGCGGTAGGTGTTAGGCAGACCCACTGTCTGGTGTGGCGGTAATGAGAACCCTTTCGGAAGACGGAGGAACGGCTATGAATCGTGTGAAGTATGCGGGTGCGTTGGCGTTAGCCGCGGCGTTGATGACGGCAGGAACCGCGTCGGCGCAACAGCCTCAGCCCTGCGCGATGATGAAAGATCACCAGATGGGCGGCATGCAGCAGTCTGGGCCTGGGACGATGAAGCAGGACCATCAGATGGGCGGGATGCAGCAGCAGGGGATGTCTGGCATGGGTATGGGCATGATGGAGATGTGTCAGAAGATGCAGGAGGGGACGGCTCAGGAGTGCAAGATGATGGAAGGGATGAAGGGAGAGCGCCAGCCCATGGTTGAGATGAAAAAACATCTACGCGAGATGAAGAAACATATGAACATGTTGGATGAGATGATGGACGGAATGATGGAGAACATGATGATGCAGCGCCAACAGGGGATGACGCCCCCAGGATCAGGATCCGAACCTCAAGAACACCACCCTGGCGAGAGCAAGTGAGCGGGATCACTTGCCACGTACGCAATGGCATCCAGCTTGCGGGCCTGTCTTCGAGCTTCTGATGCGAGCTCGTCGAAATCTGCCAGCGTAGGAGTAGATATCGCCTTTAAGATTACGGTGTCCTTCTCCCCGACGACGACGAATTGCGAACCGGGTGTCAAGCCGAGTCTTTTCCGGATGCCTTCTGGAATGACGACTTGCCCCTTGGATGACGTCTTCGTTGTGGCGACACCAGCCATTTTTCACCTCCCAATAGGATTGCCTTACCAGTAAGATTCTAGAGATTATCCATGCTATGGCAAGACAAAACCGGATGAAAAACCGCAAGTCGCTTACGAATGGACGGGAGAAGCGGAAAGCTTCACACCGAGAGCATGAAGCAGCTTGAGCATCGTGTCGTAGCGCGGCTTGGCACCGGGCGTAAGCACCTTGTACAGACTCTCGCGCCCAAGACCGGCATCTTTGGCAAGTTGTGCCATACCACGGGCGCGCGCCACATCACGCACGGCAGTGAAAAATACATCGGGATTGGGGTCTTCCAACGCGGCGGTAATGTATTCCGCGATGGTTTCCTCATCATCGAGGTAGTCGGCAGCATCGAAGGGAGCAAATTTAGCCATGGTTTACTCCTTATCCAAAGCCCGCGTCATCAACTGGTGTTTTCCGCCAGAAGATGGACCACGAAACCCAAGCTGGTGGAGGCCGCGAATCAAGGCCGCTCAGGTTATGAGTCTAAGGCGCGCCATCAGGCAACTTCTTGCATGGTCAGGGTGATGTCGTCGACGGGTGGGAGCGGATGGCCCATTCTGAGCCCTAAGACAATCCACTCTTCCAAGACTTCTCGCAACTTCTCACGGCAGGCTTCCACCGTATCAGCCTGCGCCCACACTCCTTGAAAGCCTTCGATGTTGGCAAAATATCCTTCTCCATCAGGCAGCATCTCATAGTGGGCTTTCCGCAGCGCGGCATTGATGTAAGTCGTTAACATACGCACCTCTTTTCTCGGAGACTCATGTTCCCTCTATTGAGGGAACCAACACGTCCCACCCCGGAAACCTCCAGCAACTGCGGCGATTGTCGTGCCTTTCCAAGGGCTTGTCAAGTTCCTCCAGCACCGTTCGTTGCCGACAAACACTGATCGCATCATCCCATTGTAGCTGCAGCGAACTAAGCGTCAAGGTTAGTGCGTCTGCTGGACTGCGACCCCCCTTTCCGCCCTTACCGAACAGATAGTATAAATTGTCGTAGTGTTCACTATGCTGATCCCCTTGAAAAGTGGGCAGGGTCTGTGACACACTGGGGCTACTCAACGAAGGGGAATAGTGGTTTGGCTTAAGGAGTGAGCGTGATGGAGAAGAAACAGCGACAGTTTGCTCTCGGGTACTTCGTGGCCGCCTTCTTTCTGGTGCTGGCGGTTCACGATTTCCTGATAGCGCGCCATACTGAGACCCTGTCGTACAGCGAATTCAAGGTCCTTGTGAAAGCCGGTAAGGTGGAAGACCTGACTCTCGGGACGCGTGTCATCTACGGGCGGCTGAAACGGGAGGGACTGGAAGGGCTCCTGTCCAAAGAGAAGGTCGAGGAGATTCAACGGGTCACTGGAGCAGAGCTTCGCTTCGCCACCGTCAGAGTCGACGATCCGACGCTCATCCAGGAACTGGAGGCGTTGAAGGTGCGTTTCGCCGGCGAGGTGGAAAGTACGTGGTTTACCACGCTGCTGTCCTGGGTGCTCCCTGCGCTGGTCTTTGTTGGCGTGTGGATGTTTCTCATGAAGCGGGTCGGAGGACCGGCGAGCGGTCTGATGGCGATCGGCAAGAGTAAAGCCAAAGTATACATGGAGAAAGAGACCGGCGTGACCTTCGCAGACGTGGCGGGGATCGACGAGGCGCGCGCTGAGTTGATGGAGATCGTCGAATTTCTGAAGACACCCGAACGGTACCGCCGCCTTGGAGGAAAGATACCCAAAGGGGTTCTGATAGTCGGGGCCCCGGGAACGGGGAAGACGCTGCTGGCTAAGGCCGTAGCCGGGGAGGCCGGGGTTCCATTCTTCAGTATGAGCGGGTCGGATTTCGTCGAGATGTTTGTGGGAGTCGGGGCGGCTCGAGTGCGCGATCTCTTTGCCCAGGCTCAGGAAAAGGCCCCCTGCATCATCTTTATCGATGAACTGGATGCCCTCGGAAAGGCCCGTGGGCTCAATCCGATGGGCGGACACGACGAACGGGAGCAGACCCTCAACCAACTGCTGGTGGAGATGGACGGCTTCGACACAAACAAGGGCGTGATCATCATGGCTGCGACCAACCGCCCGGAGATCCTCGATCCGGCCTTGCTCCGCCCCGGGCGTTTCGACCGACAGGTCGCCCTCGACCGCCCGGATATCAAGGGACGGGAGAAGATTCTCCAGGTGCACGCTAAGCCGGTTACGCTTTCGCCGGGAGTGAACCTCGCTGCCATTGCTGCGAAGACTCCGGGGTTTGTCGGCGCCGATCTGGCCAACCTGGTGAACGAGGCGGCGCTGCTGGCTGCGCGCAAGGGCAGGGATGCGGTGGAGATGGCGGATTTCGATGAGGCGATCGACCGGATTGTGGGCGGCCTCGAGAAGAAGACCAGGGTGATGAATCCCGCGGAGAAGGAGACCGTTGCCTACCACGAGGCCGGCCATGCCCTGGTGGCGGAGTCTCGCCCTCGCGCCGACCGTGTCTCGAAGATCTCGATTATCCCGCGCGGGGTGGCCGCGCTCGGTTATACGCAGCAGTTACCTACGGAGGATCGGTACCTGCTTAAGAGGGCTGAGATACTTGACCGGCTGGATGTGTTGCTTGGAGGTCGGGTGGCCGAAGAGATCGTCTTCGGCGATGTCTCCACCGGAGCCCAGGATGATCTTCAGCGGGCCACCGATATGGCCCGTCTCATGGTGACTCAATACGGGATGAGCGAACAGTTAGGACTGGCGACGTTCGAAGAGCCGCGCAGTTCCCCTTTCCTCAACATCTCGAAGCCTCAGAGATTGCGGGAGTATAGTGAGCAGACGGCTCAGACGATTGATGAGGAGATCCGGAAGCTCCTGACTGAAGCCCACACCAGAGTCGAGCAGACGCTTGCCGGTAGACGCAACGAGCTGGATGCGCTGGCCAAGCTGCTGCTGGAAAAGGAGGTCGTCGATCGGGAGGCCCTGACGCAACTGCTTCGGCCCCAGTAGTCCTAGAGACCAAGATCCCAACACCTCATATTCCCTTCTACCGCTGGGGCATTCGGCTTTTTCATGTGGCATACATGTCCCACATTGTCATTCTAGAGTTTTCGCATAGTTACATTGTCGCTGGTTCCGCGATGGGGCAGTTGCTCCCGGTTTCGCGGAGGGACGTCGACGGCGTCATGCTGATGTCGGCGACTGTTCGTAAAAATACTCGTCGTTTCAAATAGTTAGGTTGGGTATTGGAGCGACAGAACTTGTACGATCGTTGGCACCGCCATTGCTCTTATACGTAGCGTCGTAGGTCATAACATGGACGTTATTCTCGCGAAAACAGGAATCCAGTAAGGCCCTAGATTCCGGGTTAAGCCCGGAATGACAAAGCGCTAGACCATGATGAGCGATCAGCGGAAGGTCCTAATCGTTGCGCCGGAGTCGGCGATCCGGCAGCAGATCCTCGGTCGCGTGGCGGCGCAGGCGTGCCGGACTGTGACCGCCGGGACGGGCAGCGATGCCTTATTGGCTGTGGTTGAGCACGATGTGGCGCTGGTGATTCTCGATCTCTCGATCGCCGAGCCCTCCGGCAGCAGGACTATTGAGATCCTCCGAAAGATTCGACCTCGCTTGCCCGTGGTGGTATTGTCCGATGACCGGTCGCTCGAGACGGGTCGCCAGGTCCTTCAGCACGGCGTCTTTTATTACCTGCTTACGCCGTTTGACGTTGACGAGCTTGACCAGATTGTGCGGATCGCTCTGACCTCCACCATGCAACGCGCCGCAGGAGTTGAGGAGAGGTCCCGCGAATGGCAATCGGCAGGCGAGAGGGGAGGGGTGGCATGACGGCAGTTCGGCGCGCGGTGAGCATCGGTGTCGCGGCGCTGGCGTTGTTGCCGGTCGTTCGCGAGGTCGCGTTCGCGCACGGGACGGGTATACGCGGCACGCAGGCGCTGTACGTCGCGAATGAGGGGTCGGATACGGTCTCGGTGATCGATCTTGCGTCGATGAAGGTGACCGGCGCCATTGCCGTAGGCGCCGGTCCGCAGCATATTGCTGTCAGCCCGGATCGGCAATATGCTGTTGTCACGTGTAGCCGTTCGGCTGAGGTCTGGATCCTGGCGTTGCCCGCGCACACGGTCGTTGCCACGGTTTCCAATGCGACCGGTCCCGGAGGCCAGACGGTGTTTGGAGCCGCCGCGACCTATGCCTATGTCACCAACAGTCAGTATAGCCGAGTCACGGTGATTGAGACGGCCGTCGGCAAGAAGGTGGCCATGATTCCGGTTGGGGAAGCGCCGACCCAGATCAGCATCTCTCCCGATGGCGGCCATGCTTATGTTCCCAGTGAGCGATCTCATACCGTAGCCGCGCTGAACCTGTCGCTGAATGTCGTTGCGGGGGAGCTCCCCATCGCCGTCAGGCCGTCTGCCGTCGAGATCTCTCCGGACGGCAAGTATCTGCTGGTCGCCAGCGCCGTCTCCAACTCCGTCACTGTGATCGATACGACTACCCGGCAGTCGTTGCGCAGAATCCCCGTCGGTGACGACCCCCATCACGTGGTGTTCGGTCCCGGTGGAGCCTTTGCGTATGTTCTCAACAGGGGCTCGGACAGTCTGAGTGTGATTCAGATGGCGAATCATCAGGTCGTCGCGACCATCCCCGTTGGGAAGGAGCCGAGCGATGCCGACATTACGCCGTCGGGCCATTACATCTATGTGACCAACACGCGAGGGGGCGACGTGTCGGTTATCTCAACGCAGACCAGCGCCGTCGTAGGGACAATTCCTGTAGGCGCCCGGCCCCACAACATCGTCATCTCCGGCGATGGGCGGTACGCCTTTGTGGCCAACACCGGATCGGATGATATCTCCGTGATCAATCTGCTGTCCCAGACCACGGTGGGGCGAGTGTCGGTCGGAAAGCGCCCTCATGGGATAGCCTTATGGTGAGGAGCCGCCGATGACACAGCTTTCAGAAATCATGAATCGGAAGCTGATTACCGTAGATACGCGTACATCATTGTACCAGGCTCAGCGAGTACTGGATCAGCATCACATCCGCCATCTGTTCGTCATGGACGGCAAACGTCTGGTTGGGATCGTTACCGATCGCGACCTTCGAAAGGCTGCCCCCTCTTCCAAGTCGCCGTTGACGATCCATGAACGCGAGGAGTTCATGGACGAATTGAAGGTGGTGGAGGTCATGTCGCGCAAACTGATCACGGCCTCCCCCACAACGACAGCGCGAGAAGCGGCGAAGGTGATGGTTCGTGGGAAGATCGGTTGCCTGCCGGTGGTGGAGGGCAATACGCTGGTTGGGATCGTCACTGAGACCGATCTGCTCGAGATATTGGTTCGAGGAGAGGAGACATCATGACCGGCGAGCGCGCGCCTTTTCCAGGCATTCCGGCCACAGCGGACGGTTCGGCTGCAGTCGTCTGGGTTGACTCGCATATTACGCAAGGCGCCTGCGCCTATCCGATTACTCCCTCCACCAACATGGGGACGGGATACCAGGCGGAGGTTGCGAACGGCACACGCAACCTCTGGGGCGACCCGCTCTTTTTCATCGAGCCGGAGTCGGAACATAGCTCCGCATCGGCGTGTGAGGGGTTTGCGCTGGCGGGGGGGCGGGTCTCGAACTTTACCTCCGGTCAGGGGCTGGTCCTGATGAAGGAGGTGCTCTATACCATCGCCGGGAAACGGCTGCCGGCGGTCTTTCATATCGGCGCCCGTGCGCTGACCTCTCAGGCTCTGAACGTCCACGCCGGACATGACGACGTCATGGCCGTTGCGGATGTCGGCTGGGGCATGCTCTTTGCGAAGAACGCCCAGGATGCGGTCGATCTGGCGCTGATCGCCCGCCGCGCCGCCGAAGAGGGCGAGACCCCCTTCATGACGGTACAGGACGGTTTTCTCACGACCCACACCATCGAGAACCTCCTGCTTCCTGAACCCGAGCTGATGAAGGAGTTTATCGGGGACCCGCATGGCGGCACACGCCTGCGCAACCTCATGAACCCTTTACAGCCGATCATGAGCGGGGTTGTGCAGAATCAGGACAGTTACATGAAGGGCAAGATCGCCCAGCGGTTCTTCTATGATCGCTTGCCGACGATTGTTGAGGGGATTATGGAGCGATTCTACACCCTGACAGGCCGTCGATACGGTCTGATAGAGGCGTACAGGCTCGAGGATGCCGACTACGCCATCGTCGGGATGGGAGGGATGGTCGAGACCGCCATGGCGACCGTCGATCACCTGCGACTGCACCGCGGAGTTCGAGCGGGCGCCCTCCACGTGACCTGCTTCCGTCCATTTCCGGGTCGACAGATCGTCGAGGCGATGAAGCACCTGAAAGCGATGGCGGTCATTGAGCGTATGGATAATCCGCTGGCCGAATCGAATCCGCTCACCGCCGAGATCAAGGCGGCGTTTGCCGATGCGCTGACGGGCGCGCCGGGATTTCCGGCGATAGACCGGATGCCGATCATCTATTCCGGTTCGGCCGGGCTGGGCAGCCGGGATATCCGTCCCGGCGACCTGGCGGCCGCGATCGACAATATGCGGCGCGAGGATGGCGGGTCTCGCTACTTTGTCGTGGGGATCAAGCACGACGTGGCGCTTGTGCCATCCGAAGATCCGGACGTCCGTCCGGTCGGCACCTTTTCGATGCGCGGCCATTCGGTCGGCGGATTCGGATCGGTGACGACCAACAAGGTGATCGCGACGATTGTCGGCGACCTCTTCGGCTTGAAGGTCCAGGCCTACCCGAAGTATGGTTCTGAGAAGAAAGGGCTGCCCACGACCTACTATCTGACCGTGGCGAAAGAGCGAATCCGTACCCATTGCGAGCTGACGCAGGTCGATTTCGTGCCCCTGAACGATGTCAATGCCTTTAATCTCGGCAATCCGTTGGCCGGTCTGGCGACAGACGGCATGGTCTTCATCCAGACCGACCAAAAGACACCGGAGGAGGTGTGGGCGCGGATTCCTGACTATGCGAAGCAGATTATCCGGGAGCGGCGTATCCGCGTCCTTGCCCTGGACACTGTGAAGATTGCACGTGAGGCGGCCAGCTCTTCGGACCTCGAGCAACGGATGCAGGGAATTGTCCTGTTGGGGATTTTTCTTCGCTGTACGCCGTTTCTCCGCGAGCAGCGTCTCGACGAGGAGCAGGTCTTCTCGGCGGTGGAGCGGTCGTTGCGGAAGTATTTCGGCAAGCGGGGCGAGCAGGTGGTCCAGGATAACCTGAAAGCGGTGAGACGAGGCTACACCGAGGTCTTCGAGGTTCCAGCGGAGACGATCGCGGAGGTTGGGGCCGGCGCCTCGGGTCCTCGTTCTGAGTAGTTCGTTTGTGCAGGTCGGGTGAGCGTAGCGTAACCCGACATCCTCCGGTGAGCCGTCGGGTTACGGACTTGACGGCCTAACCCGATCTACAGTACAGCAGAAAGGTTCAACCATGGCAGATTACGAGCCACGACACGATCCTCTGGATGAGGAGCATAGCGAGCAGGTTGCCGGGACGAAGCCTCGCGGGCTTGAGAAGGAGATCCGCGAGAGCGCCTTACCCCCGACCGGACTCCTGGAGCTTGATCTTGAACGGTACGTGGGCGACTTCAATGAGCGAATCGTCGGGGCGTATGCGGCCGGGACCGGAGAGCAGGTGCTTCCGGCCGATGTCGGGGTGGCCAGGAGCCTGATTCCGCCGGGGACCGGCGCTCTGCGTGACTTCAGTTACATTGCGCCGGAGATCCCCCGGTTCGACCGGGACAAATGCGTCGGCTGCATGTCCTGCGTGACCGAATGCCCCGACACTGCGATTCTCGGCAAGGCGATTCCCAAGTCACACCTGGAGGCGGAGCTGAGCGCTATCACTGACCCACAGGAGCGGGAGCGGATTCGAGCCCAGTGGGCCGTCACAAAGAAATATTACGAAATCTTTGAGAAAAAGGACGAGGAGGGCGCCCTGTTCGGCATCTTTGTCGATCCGACTAAGTGCAAGGGGTGCGCCGAGTGCGTCGAGGTCTGCGACTCGCTTGGTTATCATGCCCTGACGATGGTGAAGAAAGACGAAACGACGATCCCACGCTATCGAAACTACTTTAACTTCTTCAGGCAAGTTGGCGCTACTCCACGTCAATATATCAATGAACGAGCGTTGGCAGATATGATGCTGTCCGATGAGGCGCTTCTGTATGTCGGCGGCGCCGGCTCATGCATGGGGTGCGGCGAGGCGACAGCGATCCGGATGATGCTGGCTGCGACCGGATTCGTGCATGGCGCGGAGCAGATCGGGATCGTGGCGGCGACCGGGTGTAATACGGTCTACGGCTCGACCTATCCTTACAACCCCTTCCTGGTTCCCTGGACCAACTCCCTGTTCGAGAACGCCCCCGCCGTGGCGATGGGGGTCCGCGGCAAGTGGGATCAACGGGGATGGCAGGCGAAGAAGCTCTGGGTGATCGGAGGGGACGGGGCGATGTACGATATCGGCTTTCAGGCGCTGTCGCGGATGCTGGCCTCCGGGATGGACATCAACGTGCTGATCCTGGATACGCAGGTTTACTCCAATACGGGCGGACAGGCCTCTACGGCGACCTATACCGGGCAGGATGCCAAGATGGCCGTGGTCGGGAAGGCGGCGCCGGGCAAGCGGGAGCGTCGAAAAGAGCTGGCGCTTATCGCTATGATGCACCCGGATACCTTTGTAGCGCAAACCACAGCGGCCCATATCAATCATTTTTATCGGGCCATTATGGCCGCGAATGAGTACCCGGGTCCGGCTGTGGTCAGTGTCTATACAACCTGTGAGCCCGAGCATGGCGTGGCGGACGACCGGTCCTCGTCTCAGGCGAAACTGGCGGTCGATTCTCGAGCCTTCCCCCTCTTTGTGTACGATCCGCGCAAGGGGGAGCGGATTAAAGAGCGACTCAGCCTGGCGGGTAACCCGGCGATTGGCGACGACTGGTACAGACTGCCTCACACAGGGGAGACTGCTGACTTTATTGCGTTTGCCAGAACGGAGGGCCGGTTCGCAAAGCAGTTTGACTCGGAGGGCCGTCCCTCCGAAACCTTACTCTACGCTCAGGCCGAGCGGCTCCAGTACTGGCGACGCCTGCAAGAATTGGCCGGCATGAGATAGGAGTGGTTATCAGGTGCAAGTCGAAGGTCGGCGTTCGGCGATCAGCAATCAGCCGTCGGTCGGATGCTGAAAGTTGATAACTGATAGCGGATAGCCGAACGCTGACTGATATGGTATGCTTAATTGAGTGTTGCTGCGTCCTTGCGTGGGGATAGGGCCGGTTGAGAATATAGGACAACCGACCGGGAGTCGAAGAAGTGAGGCTCGGACCCCGTTCCGGGCTGAAAGAGGTCAGGCATCAGTTTGCCGAAGGAGGGGTATGTATCCCGTTCTTACCGGATTTGATCACCTGGTCTTTGCCGAGGCGCCCAAGCTGATCTATTGGGAGCTGACGCGGGCCTGCGACCTGGTGTGTACGCATTGTCGCGCTGAAGCCATCGCGGCGCGCGACCCATTTGAACTCAGCACGGCGGAGGCGAAGGCGCTGCTGGCTGATCTCCGGGCATTCGGCGAGCCGCCCCCGCAGCTTGTCATGACCGGAGGCGACCCGCTGAAGCGTCCGGATTTCTTCGAACTGTTACGGCACGGCAGGAGCATTGGGATGCCGGTATCCGTGGCGCCAAGCGGCACCCCGTTGTTGACAGCGGAGGCGATTGCGGCGTTGGCGGAAAACGGGGTCATGAGTATGTCGCTGAGCATCGACGGCGCAACGGCCGAGAGTCACGATCGGTTCCGCGGCGTCGCAGGGTGCTTCGAGACCACCATGCGCGCTATCGAGGCGGTCCGGGCAGCAGCGATCCCACTGCAGATCAACACCCTCGTCACCCCGGAAACCATGCCGGAGCTGCCCGGCGTGTTCCGGTTGCTCCGGGACCTGGGGATTATGCGGTGGAGTCTCTTTTATCTGATCGCCACGGGGCGAGGTCGAGCCCTTCGCGAGATCAGGCCCAGCGAGGCTGAGGCGCTTCACAACTGGATCTACGACATCGTCAGGACTGCCCCCTTCGCTATTAAGGCGACGGAGGCCCCGCACTTTCGCCGTGTCGCGTATATGCGAATGCGACTGGAAGGCCTGGATGACGCCGCGATCCGGCAGACGCCCATCGGACGGGGGTTCGGTATCCGCGACGGCAATGGGATCATGTTTATCTCACACACCGGGGACGTCTATCCGTCCGGGTTTCTGCCGGTGACGGCGGGGAATGTGCGTCGGCAGAGTCCCGTCACGATCTATCGCGAATCGGAGGTTTTTACACGCCTACGCGATGCCGATCAATATGGCGGTAAGTGCGGCATGTGCGAGTTTCGCTGGGTGTGCGGCGGATCGCGGGCCCGTGCCTTCGCGGAGACGGGCGATCCGAATGGAAGCGATCCGCTGTGCGCCTATAGGCCGGAGGCTGCGCTGGCAGGGGCGGCGGACGGCGATCGAGAATAGGCGTCTGACCGATCACCCGGCTATTCCTTCATTCTACCCAATTGGGCATGCAGATGCTCTAGCCGATTGGTGATATCGGATATACATTGTGTGTAGGAGATGTGGCGCGATAAGCATCAGGCCGTAGTGTGTAAGGAGCTTATAGCGCTTCGACAAGGGACGGAAGGTTACGTATGCAGCCGACCCGAAGGCGGCGCAGCCGACAGGAGGGACGAATGCAGATTTCACGGATCCTTTTTCCGACCGACTTCTCCCATGATGCCGAGCACGCATTCCAGTACGCGCTCACCTTTGCCCGCGAGTTCGGCGCCGAACTCCACCTGCTTCACGTCATCTACTTCCCCCCCCAGACACCCGAGTACGACATCGGACAGGTGATCGACGGCCTGGTCAAGAATGCTGAAACCAGCCTGAACAAGCTGGTTGAGAGCGTTCCGGATCCGCACCCGATCTTCCACATGGACGTACAGGTGGGGGTGGAGCACATCGAGATCACGAAGTGTGCCGAGCGGGAAAAGATTGATCTCATTGTGATGGGGACCCGTGGACGGACCGGGCTGTCGCATGTCTTTCTGGGAAGTGTCGCCGAGCGGGTGGTTCGTCATGCCTCCTGCCCCGTCCTGACCGTCAAGGTCCCGGCGCGGAAAGGCGGCGAGACCGCGAAAGGGGAGTCAGCGACATGACGGTGCAGCACAAGGCGTTGGCCCGGTATCTCGAAGCGGCCCTTGGCGGCGTTGTCCAGGTGCAGGCTGTTCGGCCGCTGACGGGCGACGAGCCGTCCATCGTTGGGAAGGAGCTTGGGGTGTTACAGAGTCACGATTTGAAGGCGTTCGGCTACGGCCGGCCGATCCAGATCGATCTGCTTCTGAACGGCTTTCCCCGCTCCTACGTCCTGTCCACGATGCGGAGCGGTTCAGGCTTTGGCCACGACCACAAGGCCGACCGGGCGGGCGCCCTGATTTGGGCGCATGATGCCTACGGGAAGCTCGCGCGCCACGTGGGGAGCGTTGACGTCGGCTTCTTCACGCGCGAGGGACAGTTGCAATCGGCCGGGGGCGCGGAGGAGTATTTCCTTCTGATGGAGAAGGTCGAAGGGGCCGCGTATTGGCTGGATCTGGAGCGAATTCAGTCGGAGGGGAAAGCAATTGACCTGGACTTCGACCGCGCCGGGGCGCTGGCGGAACATCTGGCGACGATCCATGCCGAGAAACGCCAGGATGAACAACTGTACTTCCGTCGGATTCGGGATCTGATCGGCCATGGCGAGGGGATCATGGGGATCCTCGACGGTTATCCGACCGATTATCCTCTTCTCCCGTGCAAACAGCAGTATGTTGTCGAGTGCGGATGTGTAGCCTGGCGACAATACCTGAAAGAGAAGACCGCGCGGTTGAGCATCGTCCATGGGGATTTCCACCCCTGGAATATCCTCTTCCGACAGGGGACCGATTTCACACTGCTTGACCGAAGTCGTGGGGAGTGGGGGGAGCCGGCCGATGACATCGCGGCTCTCAGCATCAATTTCCTCCTCTTCTCGCTTTTGCGGTCGGGTTGCGTGGAGGGGCCGTTCCGGGAGCTGTTCGATTGCTTCTATAGTACGTACCTTGAGCGGACCGGCGATCTGGAGCTGAACCTGGTGATTCCACCCTTCTATGTCTTTCGGGCTCTGGTCATCGCGAGTCCGCGTTGGTACCCGGACCTTCCGGAGGATGTGCGCGTCAAACTGTTCCGGTTTGTCCGGACGATGCTTCGGGCCGAGCAGTTCGATCACAGGGATCTCAATCGATATCTGTTGTAAGGAGATCACAGTGGCGTGGGTGGCGTGGTTGACGGGACTGCCCGGAAGCGGCAAGAGCAGCGTCGGCCGAGAGGTTGCTCGTCGTCTGGAGGCGCGCGGGGCCAGGGTGCGGGTGCTGGAGCTCGATGAGATCCGACGGGTCGTCACCCCTTCGCCAGGCTATACGGCCCAGGAACGCGAGGTCGTCTATCGCGCGCTGGCCTACATGGCGTGGCTGCTCTACCGTGAAGGGGTCAGCGTGATCATCGACGCAACGGCCCACAGGCGGCGATTTCGTGATCTGGCCCGCGCGCTGATTCCTGGTTTTGCCGAGATCTATCTGCGCGCGTCGCTGCCGACGTGTCGCGCGCGGGCGGGACATCGACACGGCGGCTACGCCCCTGCCGACGTCTATGGGCAAGCGGGCCGTGAGGGATCGACTGTTCCGGGCGTCGATGAGATGTACGAGCCGCCGCATCACGCCGAGCTGATGCTCGACACCGACGAACTTCAGGTGACGGACGCCGCGGAACAGGCGGTGAGGTTTCTCGAGGCATTTCAGGACGGCCAGGCTGCCGTGTTGGTGAGCACGGGTTCTCACAACAGGCCGGCCGCGGAGGGAGGGCGATGAGCGCGATGCCGAACCCACAGGTGTTGGAACGCATCGGTGAGCAGGGTGAGCGAAGTGAGGCATGCCCCTACTTGAAACGAGCCATTCTCACCTCCCGGTATCCCATCGAGGGGTACTGTGTCGCGCACCCGCATGGGAGACTTCGGGTTGTGACGATCGGCGAATTCCGTGAGTTGTGCACAACAGCCGAGTATGTTCAGTGTCAACTGTATCGCGAACTGCGCGATCGGGGGCCGGCCGAGGAAGATCCGGGATGCGCAGCAACCTGATCTGAAAGGGAGTCCCCTCACGCCCTTTCGGCGGCGCTGAGTGCTGACCACTGAATGCTATTTTCAAAGGAACACCTTATGCGGTCTCGGCCGCACCACGACGCACGAAAACCCCCTCAATCCCCCTTTACGAAAGGGGGAGGTAAGGAAACGTATGAGTATCCCCCGTTTTGAAAGGGGGGTCTGGGGGGTTTGTCTGAAGTGGACGGCTGAGTGCTGGTTGCTGAACACTCTTTTCCACGGGAAGGAGGAACGACCATGGCGCTCACAAAGTGGACACCCTTCGGTGATTTGACCACGTTCAGGCGAGAGATGGACCGAGTGTTCGAGCGATTTTTCGGTGAGCTGCCTCGTCTGGACCTGTCCGGGGCGGGATGGACTCCGCATCTGGACATGACCGAAACCAAGGACCGCGTGATGGTAAAGGCGGAGCTGCCCGGGCTGGACGCCAAAGACCTGGATATCACCATCTCCGGGAACACGCTGACCCTGAAGGGGGAGAAGCGGCACGTGAAAGAGGAACACGACGAACACCACCACCTGCTTGAGCGTGCGTATGGCGCGTTTACGCGAACGGTCGAACTGCCGGCGCCGGTAGCCTCCGATAAAATCAAAGCAGCCTTTAAGGACGGGGTGCTGACCATCACCCTTCCAAAGACAGAGGAAGCCAAGCGAAAGGCGATTCCGATTCAGATCGAATGAATAGCGCGAAGTGCGTGGTGCGACGTGTCATGTACGTCGCGTCTCGGACTGTTCGCATCGCACCGCGCACCGGGAGGAACGTCCCATGAAGACAGCCATAGTTGCGCGCAGGCATTACGACACTGCATCGTCCAAGAAGAGCGTAGATACCGAGACCGATTCTTATCTGGCCAAAGGTGCGCCCGGTAAGATGGTCTGTCACGGGTGTCATGCTATTTCAACGGGGAAGCGATGGTATCAGGATGAGGCAGTCTATGCCAAGCTTCTCAAAGCAGGAACGGTCAAAGAGATCTTCTGCCCGGCGTGTGAAAAGATTCGTGACGGCTATCCCAGCGGGCAGGTGACGCTGAAGGGACCATTCCTGGCTGAGCATCAGGATGAGATCCTGCACATCATTACCAACGAGGAGAAACGGGCCAGGGAGCGCAATCCGCTTCACCGGATCATGGGCCTCCGCGAGGAGAACGGACAGCTTGAGCTGACGACAACCGACGAGAAGCTGGCGCAGCGGATCGGACGGGAGCTTCACAAGGCCTGCGGAGGAACCGTCGCATACGGTTGGTCGCATGACAACAAATTCCTCCGGGTGCAGTGGGAGCGTTAAGCATAAGAGGCAGACCGATGCCGCAGGTGCGTATCCAGAGGTTGCAGCAGCCATGCATCGGCGAGCAGCGGGTCGAGATCGTCGAGCGGAAAGGGCTGGGCCATCCCGATTCGATCTGCGATGCGGTGATGGAAACGGCCGCGCGGGCCATCAACGCCGAATATCAACGGCGCTTCGGTCGGGTCCTTCACAACAATATCGACAAGGGACTGCTGGTGGCCGGGCGGGTGCGGCGGCGTCTCGGTGGGGGGCGTGTGCTGCAACCGATGGAGTTGGTGATCGGCGATCGCGCGACGTTCCGTGTCGGGAAGGTCCGCGTGCCGATCAAGGAGATCGCGGTCGAGGCGGCCAAGGAATGGTTCCGCCAGTCGTTGCGACATGTGGACCCGAACCGGCATCTGCGGTACCGGGTGGTGCTCGCGGAGGGCTCCGACGAATTGGCGGATATCTTCAAGCGAGAGGGTGTGAGAGAATCCAATGATAC
The DNA here is from genome assembly GCA_000091165.1 of Candidatus Methylomirabilis oxygeniifera. Lineage (NCBI taxonomy): Bacteria > Methylomirabilota (SeqCode) > Methylomirabilia (SeqCode) > Methylomirabilales (SeqCode) > Methylomirabilaceae (SeqCode) > Methylomirabilis (SeqCode) > Methylomirabilis oxygeniifera (SeqCode). Next base: position 838,764 of record FP565575.1, read on the forward strand.
CTCGGCGGCTGTCGGCTATGCCCCCCTGAGCGAGACTGAACAGATGGTCCTGTGGGTGGAGCGATATCTGAACTCCACCGGCTTCAAGGCGGCGTGGCCTGAAACTGGAGAGGATGTGAAGGTCATGGGAATCCGCTCAGACCGGGAGCTGAATCTGACGATTGCCATGCCGCTCCTGTGTAAGGCGATTGCGTCTGAAGCAGCCTATTTCCGCAAGAAGGCGGAGATTGTGCAGGCGCTGCGCCAGGCGCTGCCGCCCTCGCCTGGCCTGGACACAATTGATCTGGTTCTGAACCCGCTGGATCGGGAGGGTCGCGGGCTGGGCGGTATGTATCTCTCGTTGCTCGGGACCTCAGCGGAGGACGCCGATTCCGGGCAGGTGGGAAGGGGTAATCGTGTCAATGGGGTGATTCCCCTGAACCGGCCGGTAGGTGGAGAGGCGGCGGCCGGGAAGAATCCGGTCAGCCACATCGGCAAGATCTATACCGTCCTGTCGCACCGGATGGCCGATCAGATCTACCGACAGGTCGATGGGGTGCGTGAAGTGTACGTCTGGCTTGTTGGTCGGATCGGCCAACCGGTCGATCAGCCGTGGGTAGCGGTCCAACTGATCCAGACGTCTGATGCGGAGTGCGAGCGAATTAAGCAGGAGTCCACGCTGGTGATCGATCACGAACTGAACCGCTTGAACGAGTTTTGTACGGAATTAACCGAGGGGAAGTATCCGGTTTGTTGAGGCCAAGGAAAGGAGCCGACGATGCGAGTGAAGGATCGAATGAGGCGCTCACTGGTGAGTGTCGCACAATCCGATACATTGGATCATGCGCTGACAACGTTAAAGCGGTTCAATATCCGCCATCTTCCGGTGGTCAAGGGCGACCATGTGGTGGGGATTGTATCGGATCGTGACGTGAAGAAGGCCGCCCCCTCTCCCTTTGACTATCCGACTGCGGAGGAGTTTCGAGCCTTTACATCCGCAGTGAGTATCAAGGATATCATGACGAAGGAGGTGATTACGGTTGCTCCGCTCACTCCCATCGAGGAGGCGGCCAGCCTAATGAGCCAGAAACGTATCGGAGCGCTGCCGGTCGTCCAGGAGGGAAGGCTGATCGGAATGCTTACCGAGACCGATGTCCTGGGTGTCATCACTGAGATGATGGGAGCGACACAGACCGGGTCTCGCATTGAGATTGAGATTCCCGCAAGTCCGGGAACGCTGACCGAGGTGATGGGGATCGTTGAGGCGCAGCAGGTGGAGATTGCCAGCCTTGTGACGCTGCCGGCTCGTGAAGGGGCGAGGCGTCTTGTGATCTTGAGGCTTCGGACCATCAATCCTGACCCCGTCGTCAGAGCGTTGGAAGCGCGCGGCTATCCTCAGGTTGTCGGTGAGTTCGTACACTAATACCCTCACCCGAACCCTCTCCCAGAGGGAGAGGGGAACAATGGGTTAGGGTGCGAGTGGAAATAGGCAAGGGATGTACGACTCAGGACACGAGTGCCGTCATGCAGAAGATTCTCATGAGTGTAGACGGCTCGTTCGCCGCAGAGGCGGGCGCGCGCTATGCCCTTGCGCTGGCCAAGGCCTGCGGAGCGGACCTTGATCTGCTCTTTGTTGCGGGGGATCAATCGGCCGGCGCGATGAGAAGCGCCAAGGAGTCGCTGCTGCGCCTGCTTCGGCAGGCGCATGCGCTTGGTCTTACCGCGCGAAGCGTGACGGAGATCGGCGATCCGATCCGAGTGATGCGGGACTACGTGGCGCGCGAAGGGATTACGCTGGCTATGGCATCCGTCACCGGACCGGAGGCGGCGCGTCGTCTCCTTCGCGAGGTTCCCTGCGCCATGCTGCTGGTGCGGGTGGTCCATCCCGGACGGATGGCGTCGCCGCACGAAATTCTGGTCCCGGTCTACGGCGGTGAGTTTGAAGGCGGCGGCCTCGAGGCGGCGGCCGATCTCCTGGCCAATCTTGGCGGATTCTGGCAGGCCCGTATCGTCCTTTTCCGGTTGAGGCAGCCGCTGGCGCGGCTGTTCGACCGCCCGCGCGTTGGCGAGGAGACGCCGGAACAGGCGGAACGCACGCTGCGTCCGTTTATCGCTGCGCTGTCCCGCCGGGGTCTGGCGCCTGGGACGCGGGTCTCGTTGGGCCGTCGTCACGGTCCTGGTATCACGGCTGAGGCGGCGGCCAGGCGTCATGATCTCATCTTTCTGGGGACGAAGGGGCCGAAGAGTGTTCTGCAATGGCTGCGTCGCGGAACCGTCGACCATGTAATGCGGAAGAGCCCGTGCGATCTGATGCTCTTCCGTCCCGCTGCCGCCTGAGATCGTACGGGCGGGGGATGAGCGACCATGCAGATTCACCGTCTGTCGGTCGAAGAGGCGCTGAAGGCTCTTGGAACCACCGACCAGGGGTTGAGCGAGGTCGAGGCGGAAAGACGACTCCGCGAATTCGGCCTCAACGCGCTTCAGGCCGCGGAAGACATACCGGTTCTGGCGATGCTGGGGCGGCAGTGTACGCACTTTCTGGCGCTTTTGCTGTGGGCGGCAGCAGCGCTGGCGTTCGTGGCCGATTGGATGAAGCCCGGCGAGGGGATGGATCTGCTCGCCTGGGCTATTATCGGGGTGATCGGGGTGAACGCCCTCTTCTCCTTCGTACAGGAGTACAAGGCGGAGCGAGCGATCATCGCCTTGAGGCGTCTTCTGCCGATGCGCGTGAAGGTCGTTCGGACCGGCGGCATCAGGGAGGTTCCGGCGTCCGATCTGGTGCCGGGTGATCTTACGATCCTGGCTGAGGGCGATCGAGTGCCCGCCGATGGACGGGTAATCGCCGCGGTCCAGTTCCGGGTCGACAACGCGCCGCTGACGGGCGAATCGATCCCTAAAAGCCGCACAGCGGAGGCTGCGGCGGCGGGGTCGCTTGCTGAGAGCGCCAATATCGTGTTTGCCGGCACCACCGTCCTCTCGGGGACGGCGAGGGTGGCCATCTTCGCCACCGGAATGAACACGGAGTTCGGCAAGATCGCCCACCTGACGTCGGGGATCGAGGCCGAATTGAGTCCGCTGCAGCACGAGATCCGAACAGTTACTCGACTGATTGCGGCGATCTCCATAGGTATCGGCTTCGCCTTTTTTGGACTTGGGGTGCTGATCGGCCGGAGCTTCTGGGAGAATTTTGTCTTTGCGGTCGGACTTCTGGTGGCCAATGTTCCGGAAGGCCTTCTCCCGACCGTCACCCTCGCATTAGCCGTGGGTGGGCAGCGGATGGCCAAACGGAAGGCGCTCGTGAAGAACCTGGTGTCGGTGGAGACGCTGGGATGCGCGACGGTGATCTGTACGGATAAGACGGGGACCCTGACGGAGAATCGGATGGCTGTGACGCGCATCTACATCGATGGCTGCGAAATTCGCGTATCGGGGAGTTCCGTGACTACGGAGGCCGAAGAGCCGGTCACCCCAGACCTCCTGGAACGATGGGCGCCGCTGTTCGCCATCGCCGTCGGATGCAACAATGCCGGCCGCCGCCACGGTGAGGATGGAGCAGCACCAACGTTTGTCGGTGACCCGACGGAGATTGCCCTCCTGCAGTGCGCGGACGCGTTGCGGCCGATCGGACCGGATCTGTTGCATCGAGTGGGGGAGTTCCCATTCGATGCCGACCGGAAGCGGATGACGACGATTCACGCGGCGTCGGCGAGCAGGGTGGCCTACGTGAAAGGCGCCCCGGAGACGGTATTGCCGATCTGTCGCTCGACATTTCGCGATGGGCGGGCGATCCCTCTGGGAGAGACCGAGCGCCAAGCGATTGTTGACCGGCTGAATGCGTTTGCCGGATCGGCGCTGCGGGTATTGGCCCTGGCGTACCGGGAGTTGCCTGGGGCCGACCGGCTGCCATTGATGGAAGAGGCAGAGCGGGACCTGACCTTCGTCGGCCTGATCGCCTTGTTCGATCCGCCCCGGCCGGAGGTTCCAGAGGCGGTAGCCCGCTGCAAGAGGGCCGGGATTAAGCCGATCATGATTACCGGCGACAACAGCCGCACTGCGCTGGCCATCGCGCGGACTATCGGGATGGTCCGCAATGAGAAGGCGCCGGTGCTTGAGGGCAGCCGGATCGAACAGATGCGGGACGAGGATCTTAAAGCCGCACTTGCCGGTCCGGAGATTCTCTTCGCCAGGATGACGCCTACACAGAAGATGCGGGTCGTGACGCTCCTGAAAGAGATGGGAGAGGTGGTGGCGGTGACAGGCGACGGCGTGAACGACGCGCCGGCCTTGAAGAAGGCCGACATTGGGATCGCCATGGGGATCGCCGGGACCGATGTGGCCAAGGAGGCCGCCGACATCGTGCTGCTCGACGACAACTTTGCCACCATCGTGAACGCCGTCGAAGAGGGGCGGGCGGTCTATGAGAACATCCGGAAGTTTGTCACCTATATTCTTGCGAGCAACATTCCAGAGATTGTACCGTATCTGGCCTCAGTGGTACTGCGGATCCCGCTGCTGCTGACGATTATTCAGATTCTGGCCGTCGATCTGGGTACCGATATGTTGCCGGCTTTGGGTCTCGGGGCCGAACCGCCGGACGCGAACACGATGGATCGTGCGCCAAGGTCCAGAAACGAGCGCCTGTTGAATTTCCCGTTGCTGGCCAGATCGTATCTGTTTCTTGGACCGATCGAGGCGGCTGCAGCCATGAGCGCCGGACTCTGGTATCTCACCGCCGGCGGTTGGGAGTGGGGCGTGGACCTGCCGGTTGCGAGTCCGCTCTACAGGCAGGCGACGACGGTAGCGTTCGCTGCCATCGTGATCTGCCAGGTGGCCAACGTCTACGTGTGCCGGAGTCCGAGAACCTCGATTCTCTCTATGGGTCTCTTTACCAATTGGCTGATCGTCTGGGGTATTGCGGTCGAGTTGTTGATTCTCGGCCTGATCGTCTATAGCCCGATCGGGCATCGGATCTTCGGGACCGACGCCTTTCCTGCCGGGTTCTGGTGGTTGCTGATCGGCTGTGCGGTATTGTTACTGCTTGTAGAAGAGGCGCGAAAGGGGATCGTTCGCCGTCTCGATCCGGTGAAAGGACTTCGTTATCAGGAGGGGACCGCATGAAACCAAAGGGTGCGCTGACCACTGGGCGGCGCTCAGGGCAGACGCAAAAGCGACAGAGCCGATCGACTGAGCCTGAACGCGTAACGGAACTCGGGGAAGAGACCGAGAGGCCACTCGATGCTGAAGATATCGCATTGGCCTCGCTGGAGGCGCAGGTGCGGGCAAAAGAGGCGCGGGCGGATCTCGGCTCGACAGAGTTGAGCGCAGTGGTGGCCGTCCGCCTTCCGCATGCGCTGATTGTGCGCTTCGAGGCGGAGGCGACGAAGCGTTGCATTACTGCGTCTGAGTTGATCAAGCGGGCGCTTATCCGGTATCTGTCATAGCAGGTCTGGTGACGCCTGTCTGTCCACCGGGTGGACGAATGATAATTGATAGCATGAACAGGTATTACGTGATCGTACCACTCACTGTCTGGTCATTGCGAGCGACCAACGGGAGCGTGGCAATCTCACCGTTGTTATTCTGAAGGACTGTGAGATTGCTTCGGTCGCTGCGCTCCCTCGCAATGACGCCGGTGAGGGGAGCTTTCTAACCAATACACAGCCAAAGGAGGCGCTCTCATGCTGGCCGGGTTTCCAAAGCAGGTGACACTTCAGACCGGAACAGAGGTTACAATTCGCCCAATGGTCCAAGAGGATGCGAAAAGGCTTCACGAATTTTTCTGCAGGCTGCCGCGCGAGGATCGTCTCTTTCTGCGGGACGACGTCTCCCTCCGGGAGGTGATCGATGCGTGGACGGAAGAGCTGGACTACGAGAAGGTCCTGCCGCTTGTGGCGGAGGTAGACGACACCATCGTGGCGGACGCCACGTTGCACCGCCGAAAATTCGGCTGGACCAGCCACGTGGGCAAGGTGCGCCTGGCCGTCGATACCGACTATCGGGCGAAGGGCCTTGGGACGCGTATGCTCGAGGCGCTGATCGAGACCGCCAGAAAGGCCGGCCTGGAAATTCTCGTCGCCGAAATCATGGGAGGTCAGACGGAGGCGCTGAAAATCCTTAAGCATTTGGGATTTACAAAGGAGGCGGTCTTCTACAACTATGTCAAAGATCAGATCGGAGAGGAGCACGACCTTGTGGTTATGATGAAGAACCTGCAGATCGAGCCGGTCATGGTGCCGTTTTAATGTCAGGGGAACACCTCATGAGGTGATGTCGTGCCACGGTACACGAAGACCCCCTCAATCCCCCTTTACGAAAGGGGGAGATAAGGAAACAGAGAAGTCCCCCCCTTTTTTTTGAAAGGGGGGTCCAGGGGGGTTTGTCTGAAGCTGAGGCTAAACGCTGATTGCTGAACGCTAGTTCCGAAGGAATAGTCCATGAAGCTGGTGATTAAGGTAAAGCCGCCCAAGGGACGGGTTCCCCATCGGCCGACAAGGATAGAGCCGGAGCGGGCTCGCTACGATCGGAAGCGAGGCAAGCAAGCGATTCTGAAGGAGTTAAAAACAGAAGGCGAGACTCACTGAGATCGATACACCACAACACGACGAGAGTGAGACCATGATGAATCCGTTGACACCTGATGCGCTTCGCAAGGTCTGTCCGCCGGAAAGCCTCCCGTTTGAAGGGACGGATGAGCTCACACCCCTGGAAGAGGTCGTCGCTCAGGACCGCGCGGTCGAGGCCATCACCTTCGGTGTCGGCATCCGCTGCGAAGGGTTTAATCTCTTCGTCCTGGGGCCTGCCGGAACCGGCAAGACCACGGCGATCAAGCGCTTCCTGGCCAGCGAGGCGGCGAAGCTCCCGACCCCTCCCGATTGGTGCTATGTGAATAACTTCGCCGACCCGCAACGCCCCCGCGCGCTCTGCCTTCCTCCCGGTCGCGCCCACCTCTTCCAGGCCGACTGCGAGCGGCTTCTGGCTGAGCTGAAGACTGGCGTCCCCAGAGCCTTCGAATCCGAGGCCTATGAACAGAACCGCCAGATCATCCTGGAGGAGTTGCAGAAACAGACGAGCGACGAGTTGGAGGCGTTGCGAAAGCGAGCAGAGGCGCTCGGATTTGGGCTTGCCAAGACCGCTAGCGGCTTTATGATCGTCCCGATGTTGAGGGGGAAGCCGTTGAAACCTGAAGGGTTCGAAGGCCTTGATGAGGAGACCAGGCAGCAGGTCACTCTCAGAATGGAGGAAGTGCAGAAGGATCTGGCCGCAACGCGCCGACGGATCCGCGACCTGGAGCGGGAGGCGAAGAACCGCCTTGACGGGATAGACCGGGAGGTTGCAACCTCCGCGGTGGATCACCTGATCGAGGAGGTCAAAGACGGGTACGCCGAACACGCTGCTGTGCAGGCGCACCTCGAGGCGATACGCGAGGACGTCATCGCCAACGTCGATCTGTTTCGTCGGGATCAAAGCGTGGCGCAGGGACTACCGGATCCGACAGCGATGCTGCGGCAAGGGTTGGACCCTTTCGACCGGTATCGGGTGAACGTCCTGATTGAACATCGGGAGGATGGCGGCGCGCCGGTCGTTGTCGAACCGCACCCCACCTGTCAGAACCTGTTGGGGCGGGTCGAACACCAGGTTCACATGGGTGCGCTTTACACTAATTTTCTGATGGCCAAGGCGGGGGCCTTGCACCGGGCTAATGGGGGCTTTCTGGTCCTGGAGGGTATGGAGTTGCTCAAGCAGTTCTTTGCGTGGGACCAATTGAAACGGACACTCAAGAATCGCCGGATCAGGATCGAAGAGCCGGGGGAGCAGTTCCGTCTTTACAGCACAGTCACGCTTGAGCCCGATCCGATCCCTCTCAACGTGAAGGTGGTCCTCATCGGCAGCCCGTGGCTCTACTACCTGTTGCACGCCTATGACCCGGAGTTTCAGGAACTGTTCAAGGTCCAGGCCGAATTCAGTGATCGCGTGGCTCGGACGCCTGACACGATTCTGACCTTTGCCCGCCTGCTGTCCACCTGTTGTGAGGCCGAGAAGCTCAAACCGTTCGACCGGGGCGCAGTCGCGAAGCTGGTAGAGCACAGCTCGCGGCTGGTGGAGGATCAGGAAAAGCTTGCCACGGCGTTCAGTCATCTCCTGGATGTGGCCCGCGAGGCCTGTTTCCTAGCCGGGCAGAACGGGCACGATCGGGTCACGGCAGAGGATGTGCAGCGTGCGATTTCCGCCAAGATCAGGCGCGCCAATCGACTGGATGAACAGTTGCAGGAATTGATCGTTGAGCGGACCCTGCTGGTCGATACCGATGGCGCGGTGGTGGGACAAGTCAATGGAATCGCCATAATCCAGCTTGGGGAGTATCACTTCGGCAAGCCGAGTCGAATTACGGCGCGCACCTTTCTCGGGCGCGGCGGTATCATCGACATCGAGCGTGAAGCGCGAATGGGCGGCCGTATTCACAGTAAGGGCGTACTGATCCTTTCAGGCTATCTCGGCGGCCGCTATGTGCAGCAGGCGCCCCTTGCCCTGTCGGCCAGTCTTGCCTTCGAACAGGTGTATGAGGAGGTGGAAGGCGACAGTGCGTCGTCAGCGGAGTTATACGCAATCCTTTCCAGTCTGTCGGGGTTGCCGATCAAGCAGGGATTTGCGGTGACAGGCTCGGTAAATCAGCGGGGAGAGGTTCAGGCGATCGGGGCCGTCAATGCCAAGATCGAGGGGTTTTTTGATGTCTGCCGCGCAAGGGGATTGACGGGAGAGCAGGGCGTACTGATTCCGGCGAGTAATGTCCGGCATCTCATGCTCAGGGAGGATGTTGTGGAGGCGGTCGCTGCGGGGCAATTTCAAATCTTTCCCGTTCGGACTATCGATGAGGGGATTGCCTTGCTGACCGGACGGGAAGCGGGCGAGCGTGGCCCGGATGGAATCTTTCCTGAAGACAGCGTGAATGGACTGGTGCAGGGGCGGCTGCGCGAAATGGCGGAGCAGGCGCGCGCCTACGGCGGCGAGACCCCGGCGGTGTCGCATCAGGTAGACCGCCATGACGAAGTCGAATCGACAATATCTCACTCAATCCGGACGCGGTCATGAAGATGACGCCGAAGATGTTGGAGGTAGAACAGGCGACCGGCGTGAGGGGCACGGGGTAAAGTGTGAGAAGTAAGGAGCAAGAAGGTCAGGAGGTGTGAGATGACGGGTGGCAAGGTTCCGGTCAAGTCGGTCAAGAAGGTTGGTTCGCTGCTGAGCGAGCTGCTGGAGGTCGAGCGGCGAGTATCTGAGCGCGCCCATGAGCTCTTCAGAGATCAGGGTTGGCAAGCCGGCCGCGAGTGTGAGTATTGGCTGCAGGCCGAAAAGGAGCTGCTATGGCGGCCGTGCGCGGAGTTGGTCGAGACCGACGGAGAACTTCGAGTCAGCTTCGCCCTGGCCGGCCTGACTGCCAGGAATGTAAAGGTGCTGGTTGAACCCAACCACCTGACGGTGCGAGCGGCCACAGCGCACGAAGACAGGAAAGAAGAGGGGACTTGCCACTTCTGCGAGTTTCATCGTGGGGAGCTGTACCGGTCAATGGCGTTGCCGAGTACCGTCATTCCGGAGAAGGTTCAGGCGGAGATGAAAGAGGGCATGCTGACCGTTGTACTTCCAAAGGGGAACGGATCCGGCGGTGGGAAGGTCCGGATAAAGAGAGCGTTGACGAGGACGCGCGTGGAATCTTGACGTGAGCGGACTCACGACCTCATCACACATAACCTGTCGCTATCGGTCACGGTCGAGTCGGGTGTAAGGCCATCGTAACGGCGCGCAGAGGCCTCGGCACAGAGGCTATCGCCTGCGGGCAGGAGGTGCGATCATGACAATTCCAGCACGGGTACGCGAGTGGTTGGATCAGCAGCAGGTACGGTACGAGATTATCCCCCACAGGGAGGTGTACACGGCTCAGGAGGTGGCCGGCGCCACGCATATCCCCGGTCGGGCCTATGCCAAGGTGGTCATTCTGAAAGGGCGGCAAGGCTTGATGATGGCGGTTCTTCCGGCTATGTGCCGATTGGACATCGTTCGGATGCGGCATGTCGTCAACGACAACACGGCGAGTCTGGACCCGGAGGCCGATTTCGCGCAGACATTTGCCGGCTGCGAGCCTGGGGCCATGCCTGCCTTCGGCAACCTCTACGGGATCCCAGTGTACTGCGATCAGCACTTGACGCGGGAGACGACGATCACCTTCCCGGCGGGGAGCCACCACGAGGTGATCCGGATCGCATCCAAGGACTTTCTTCGAATAACGGGCGCTCAGGTACAGGAGATCTGCACAAACGCGCAAGAACAAGCCGCGTGAATCGGGTGTAAGACGGCGCAAGCAGAAGGCCCCTTGACGGCGCGGGCCGAAGGGGCCTTCTGATCTCTTATAGTTTATAGCCGAACTGGCGGAGCAGCGCCTTTCGCGTGGTAATGTCGGTCTCCTGTTCAATCCCCTTTGGCGCCAACCCATCCACGACCCCGAGGATACCACGTCCGGTGGCCGTTTCAGCCAGAATCACCTCTACCGGATTAGCGGTCGCGCAATAGATACCGCAGACCTCCGGCACCTGACGAATGACCGGCAGGACGTTAATCGGAAAGCAGTTTCGCAAGAAGATCAGAAAACTGTGACCGGCCCCGATGGCGAAGGCCGTGTTGCGCGCCAGCTCTACCAACGCCTGGTCGGTCCCGCTCCAGCGCACCAGGCACGGCCCGGAGGACTCGCAGAAAGCCACCCCGAATGCAATGCCCGGCACGGCCGTCACAAGCGCCTCGTGCAGATCCTCGACGGTCTTGATGAAGTGGGCCTGTCCCAGGATCAGGTTGACCGCATCCGGCTTCTGGATCGTGACTGAGATGAAGTTGACGGCCATAGCTCCTCCCTATTATACTGACCCCCTTGAGAAGTAGACAGCGCTTGTGACAAACTGGGGCGACTCAACAAGGAGGTGTCGAATGGCCGAGTCGACCCTGACACAGAATCGCTGGACGATCACCCGCAAGACGGCTGTGGTGCTGGAACTATTGCGTGGTGGTGAGGCCGCGGAGCTGGCCCGCAGGTATGGGCTCAGCCAAGCCCAACTGTTTGCCTGGCGGGATCGGTTCCTGGAAGGCGGGCAGGCGGCGCTCAAGACGCGCCGGGGACAGATCGACTCTGAGCGGGAGCGCCGCGTGCGGGAGCTGGAGCGCAAGGTGGGCCAGCTCACCCTGGAGAAGGAGCTGTTAAAAAAAACCGACGCGCTGATCCGCCAACGTGGGCGGAGGTCGACCAGTTGAGGGCGCAGGGTGCGCCGCTGAGTCTGGCGTGCCGGACACTGGGTGTCTCGCGCGCGGGCTTCTACAAATGGCAGCGCGGCTCGGCGCCCACTTCCCCGCAGCAGGCGCCGTGTGACGAGCGCCTGGCCCAGCGGATCCGGAACATCCTGGACCGCGAGGAGACCTTCGGCTACCGGCGGGTGTGGGCCTGGCTGCGGTTCCAGGAGGGCGTCAGGGTGAATCGCAAGACGGTCCATCGGATCATGCAACGGAAAGGGTGGCAATGCCGCGTGTGGCACCGTCCAGCCCTGCGGCCCACGCCGACGTGGGAGAAGTGTTCGACGGTCCAGCAGCCGGACCGGCTCTGGGCCACCGATGCGACGAAGATCTGGTGTGGTCGGGATGGCTGGGCGAGTCTTATCGGCGTCCTCGACGCTGGCAGCCGCGAGTGCGTCGGCGCTCGGTTTGCCCGCCAGGGTCGGGCGATCGAAGCGGTCGATGCCCTGGAGCAAGGCATTCTCCAGTGCTATGGAAGTTTCGCCCACGTACCCGAGGGCCTGCGGCTTCGGCACGATAACGGTTCCATCTTCCTGGCCCGCCTGTTCGTTGGGACCACCCAGCAGCTTGCGATTACCCAGGAGTTTATCCCTCGATACTCCCCGGAGTACAACGGGGTCATTGAACGCTTCTTCCGCACCCTGAAGCAAGAATGTGTCTGGTTGCACCATTTCGAGTCCTTCGCGGAGGCCGAATCCATCATCATGGCCTGGATCGACCGCTACAACAGCGAGCGACAGCATTCGGCCCTGGGGTATCTCACCCCTCGGGTCTGGCGTGAACAGTTCTATCAACTCCCCCAGGCGGCATAAGCCCTGTTGACTTTCAGGGGGGCACTACACTATAGCTAAGCAGCAACAGAAAGGGGCCGGGAAAGCCGCCGCTCTCACCAGCCCCACATGTCAGCCTCTCAAGCAAAGATAGTATACCACGAAGTCGCCGCCGGATGAGTCCGTCCACGACTCAGCTCCAGACCGGGTCATGCCGACGTCGCTTATAGGAGGTACATTGTGGAACCTCACGCACCGGGTGAGGAAGCACCCCGCTCTCATCCAGCGTGATAGTTAGGAGTCTTACGATTCGCGAAGGTCAAAATGAGTATCAACACGTACCGGCGATAGGTTAGCTATCTGGATTTCTTCGTGACAAAGGCTACAACGAAGAAATGCTTCGCCGTATGGCTGTAATATAGACTTCTTGCGCTGATTCATGCATGCTGCACAAAGGTAATGGGGTGGCTCTGTGTTCTCCAAGCCCGGCGTCAAACAAAAGGCGTATCCTCCAAAAGTGAACTGTATCAATTGGTATCGCTGCGACTCACTTTCCCAATTGTTGAGTTCTCGCAATTGGTTTTCAAGTTCAGTTATGCGATTGGAAAGAAGAGATTGCTTTTCTTGGGAAGAGAGAGCTATCGCGTTAGCTTGCATGAGCTTGGCGTTTACCTCCGAGACTGCGGCTACGATTTCGTTATAATTGGAAAGGTGCTGCGCAGCCTTAAGAAGGGTCATAAGAGCCTGGAGACTTTCGGATGCATGCAAGAGTTCGTTAATCATAACTTGACTCCTATGTAATATCCAAGAGGCGCACCCCCTTGGAGTGAGAGGGTCTTGAACTCAACAATCATTTCTCGCGTACCTGAGTGGAGGAGTCGTGCCAGTGCTTGCAAGCGCCGAGGCGTGCTGGTGTCGCGTACATCCTCGTCCAGACCGATGCTGCAGTGTGATCAGTCATTTTTTCCGATGAGACGTCATCCACTCACGTGCCAGATTCTGTGCCTCTCCTATTTGCTCTGGTGTCATGAGCCTCGCAACCTCGTCGCGGTCCCACCTGGATTTCTGATCCTCTAACGAAGCTGCGATGTTGTACCATTTATGAGCGAGTACGAAGTCTTGAGGCGCGTGCCATCCCTTCTGGTATATAAAACCCAAGGTCCGAATTGCTGAAACGTAGCCCTGTTCGGCCGCCTTTTCCAAACAGCGGAGAGCTTCATCTATATCTTCTACAACTCCATCGCCACCTAGCCAACGCTCGCCAATCCAAAACTGGGCTTCTGCGTTGCCTTTTTCGGCAAGTGGCTTCTCTTCGAGGATTCGTTTCGCAACATAATCCCCGAGGTTGGCTGCCTTTCGATAAAGCTCCCTTGCCCTTTCTTCGTTCTTGGGCACTCCTTTTCCGTGCTCATACATGCTACCGAGCGCCACCAAAGCCCCGCGATTTCCCTTTTCGATTGCTCTCTCCAACCACTTGATTGCCACCAAGTAATTTTTGGCGACACCCTTCCCCTCTGCGTAAAGCCGACCTAAGCTCTCCATCCCAAGATGCTCACCATTATTGGCAGCTCGTTCAAACCATCTCCTTGCTTCGTAAAAGTCTTGGTCCACACCTTGACCGCCAATCTTTCCAACTCGATACATGGACCCTAACGTCCATTGTGCCATTGCGTGTTCTCGTTCTGCGGCCCTACGAAACCAACGTATCGCTTCTTGAGAATTCTGCCGGAACTCGTATAGAAGACCCAGCGAGTACTCCGACTCGCTTTTACCCTCTTCGGCAAAAGGGTGGAGATCGCGGATGCCGGTGTCGATAACAGACCTATAGTCTCCACCATGCTTGAGGGTTGCTCTTGCGAGTTCTAGGTATGATTGGCCAAGCCATTTCAAGACCTGGTTGTCGCCTACATGCGCCGAGGATCTAAACTCTCGAATTGCTGCCTCGTAATCGCCATTTCGGAAAGCGGACAGGCCCTGTAGAAAGTCAGTACTGGCGGGGCTGCTAATTGCAAGACCCGTCCACAAAGCGATACAGATGACGTTCAGACTGAGTAGTATCTTTTTCCGCATCAGGATACCTACGATCCGATTTTCTTCCGTTACTATAGGTACTATAGGCCACAGTCCATGGGCTGTGTCGGTCGCGCGGGGGCAACCTGATTTCAAGGGAGTTGCTCCGCGAACTCTTACGGCGATGCAGTGTTTTGATTGCCCAAGCCCTCTGTGCCAATAATAGTGAGACACCTGCCCCCCTGTAAATTAGAGTAGAGGGTAGGGAGGAACACACATCATGAGAACTGGACCGATCACAGCTTCCCAGGGCAGCGCAGTCGCCCGCCGAGTCCCCGCACGTCCGTGGCCTGGCACCGCACGCCCCGCCGAGCCGCAGCGGGTGGTCCCAGCAGTCCCACCCGATCCCGAGGTGCCCACAAAGCCGGCACGACGACGGTTCACCGCAGCCGAGAAGCTCCGCATCTTGAGACTCGCCGATGCCTGCACGGTGTCGGGGAGCCTGGGGGCGCTCTTACGCAAGGAGGGGCTGTACTCGTCGAACCTCACCACCTGGCGCCGACAGCGGGACGCGGGCACCCTGTCCGCCCTCACGCCCCAGAAGCGGGGCCGCAAACCGTCGATCCGCAGTCCACTCGCCCAGGAGCATGAGCAGCTTCGTCGGGAGAACGAACGGCTGACGCGGCGGCTCCGACAGGCCGAGCTCATCATTGATGTTCAAAAAAAAGTTTCGCAGATCCTGGGGATCCCCCTGGCGACCTCCGAGGCAGGAGGCAGCGACTGATGGGCGCCGCGCAGACTCTGGCCTCCGAGGTAGGGATCAAACCGGCCTGCGACGCGTTCGGCACTTCTCGTGCCGGCTTCTACCGCGCCCAGACACGAACGCACGCTCCGATGGTGGAGCCAACGAGGCGCCCCAGCCCTCCACGGGCGCTGTCCGCCGATGAACGGCAGGGCGTGCTCGACCTGCTGCACGCCGACCGGTTTGCCGACCAGGCGCCCCATGAGGTCTATGCGACCCTCCTGGACGAAGGCGACTACCGCTGCTCCATCCGCACCATGTACCGACTCCTCAACGACCACACCGAGGTCAAAGAACGCCGGAACCAGTTGCGCCATCCGGTATATCAGAAACCGGAACTGCTGGCCACGGCCCCGAACCAGGTCTGGTCGTGGGACATTACGAAGCTCCTCAGCCCGGTGACGTGGTCCTACTTCTACCTCTATGTGATCCTGGACATTTTCAGCCGGTACGTCGTCGGCTGGATGGTCGCCTTGGCGGAATCGGCCGCCTTGGCCGAACGACTCATCCGTGAGACCTGCGCCAAACAGGGGATCGACAAAGGGCAGCTCACGATCCATGCGGACCGGGGCTCCTCCATGACCTCCAAGCCCGTGGCGTTCCTGTTGGCCGATCTGGGCGTCACCAAAACCCACAGCCGGCCGCATACGAGTGATGACAACCCGTACTCGGAAAGTCAGTTCAAGACCCTCAAGTACCGACCGGACTTCCCGGAACGGTTCGGGTGCATCGAGGATGCCCGGGGCTTCTGTCAGGACTTCTTCACCTGGTATAACACCGCGCATCGGCATACGGGCATTGGTCTCCTGACACCGGAGGTCCTGCACTACGGCTTGGCGGACGAGGTCCGCGCGGCTCGCGCCGCGATCCTGCAGGCCGCCTATGAAACCCATCCGGAGCGGTTCGTCCGCAAGGTGCCGGTTCCCCCGGCGCTTCCGGAGGCCGCGTGGATTAACAAACCGAAGCCGATGGATACCGAGCGATGAGGCGCGACACTAAATTCGGACACCAGGTGTCTCAAAATCATTGACACATTCCGAGCTTATCAACTGGTGTGAGCGGATCAACGTTCACGAGTAGCCCCGTCGGGCAGTAGGAGACATCCGACCTTACGATCCCATCTGAATCTCAAAGTCAGTGAAGCCTTCCTGTCCAATGTAAGTGATGGCGCTCAGTGTAATGTTTCGCGCTTTTGCGAACCGCTCGGCTTCCGCAAAGGAGTAGAACTTTGCAGCGCGGGATCGTATGCCAGTGATGGTTCCGTCTTGGGCGATGTAGCAAGTTCCGGGGCCACCGTGTTGCTGAGGGCCAGCAAAGATCACAAACAAGGTCTTACGCTTTGGCGACATTGCACCTCCGCCCCTTTAATTAACAAAACTGATCGGCCTATCCCAGCCAACCGTTTCTTAACCATAGCAAATGGTACAACCTTCTTGCGTGGTGAGCAACAAATCCTACGCGTGCGGACGATGGCAGACGCTGCGCCTATGTCAGACTATCCAGTCTTCTAATAGCGAGCCACACCTCTGGACCCTGGAATAGGGCGGTTGTTTACGCCATACGGTTGAGCGGCTCCAGATGAGCTATTTCGACAGCCCTCGTGCTGCGCATCGCGTACCACAGATCCCAATCCTGCTGAAGCCCCAGCCAGAAGTCTGCCGACATTCCCACCACGCGGGCCAGTCGCAGGGCCGTATCAGGGGTGACGCTCCGCTTGCCGCGAACGATTTCATTCAACCGAGGGAAGGAGATGCCGAGACGCGCTGCCATAGCCGACTGGGTGATCCCCAATGGCTTGAGGAACTCCTCAAGCAGCATCTCCCCTGGATGGGTTGGAGGCCTCTCGCGCGGTAGTCGCCGGCCGGCAAGCCCTCCTGTACGAGCCGCCTCATGACCGGTAGCCCGCTTGCTAGTGATAGTCCGTGATTTCGACATCGTCTGCATAACCGTTTTCCCATGAAAAACAGATTCTGTATTGATCGTTGATCCTGATGGCGTGCTGCCCGCTCCGGTCACCGTGGAGACGTTCCAAGTGGTTCCCTGGGGGTCTCGCCAGCTCTTTGAGATCACGTACCCGGTTCAGTTGGTCCAGCTTCCGACGGGCAACAGGCCACACGGCGCTGGGGCAGGTCCTGCGTGCTGATGGGCTGTCCGAACCGTCGAAGACGGCTTTAGTGCCCTGGTCCCGGAATGAGCGTATCACATATCATATTATAACGAATACCAGGAAGAGTGCAAGGTTGGGGTGAGCCTGCGGGCTGCGCATTAAGCGTGCGCCACGCCAAGTACGGGCTACAGGTAATGGCCGAGAGCGGAGTCCTTTTGCGGTACCGCCTGGCGCAGGCGCTTGCCGACTTCGGCGTACTCCCGCTCCATCGCCTCGGTGACGGACGGAAGTGTCTCGGCAAGTGCGGCCAGGAAGTCGGCGTGCGTGACCGCCTTGGCCTCCAGGTCCTTGCGTAGGGCAAGCTGGGCGGCGCGCATGCAGATCAAAGCCAGGTCGGCCCCGGTAAACCGGTCGGTCCTGCGGACAAGGTCCTTCAGGTCCACGTCGTCGGCGAGGGCCATGTGACGGGTGTGAACAGCGAGGATCTCGTGACGGGCGGCGGCGTCAGGGACCGGAACGTAGACCAGCGCATCAAAGCGCCCGGGGCGCAGCAGCGCCGGATCGATGAGGTCGGGCCGGTTGGTGGCCCCCAGGATGACCACCCCGCGCAGCTCCTCCAGGCCGTCCAACTCGGAGAGGAGTTGGTTGACGATCCGCTCGGTCACATGCGGTTCGCCTGCCGCCGTCCCGCGTCGCGGCACAAGGGCATCCACCTCGTCGAAGAATACGATGGCGGGGGCCACCTGGCGGGCTTTGGCGAAGAACTCTCGAATACGCTGTTCCGACTCGCCGTACCATTTGGAGAGTAGGTCGCTCCCTTTGGCCAGCATGAAGTTGGCCTTCGCCTCGTTGGCGACGGCCTTGGCCAGAAGGGTTTTTCCTGTCCCTGGCGGACCATACAGCAGGACGCCTTTGGGCGGCTTGATGCCGAGGCGCTCGAAGGCCTGAGGATGGGTCAGCGGCAGTTCCACAGTCTCCCGAAGGGCCCGTTTGACATCGGCCAGGCCGCCGACATCGCTCCAGGTCACCCGAGGAACCTCGATCAACAGCTCCCGAAGGGCCGAAGGGCGGATCCGCCGTAACGCCTGGTTAAAGTCCTCGTGGGTGACGACCAGACGCTGCAGGACCTCGGCGGGGAATGTTTCAAGCCTGAGATCCAACTCCGGGAGGATGCGCCGGAGCGCATTCAGGGCCGCCTCACGGCAAAGGGCGGCCAAGTCCGAACCAACACAGCCGTGCGTGAGGTCCGCCACCCAATCCAGGTTGACATCCGGGGCAAGCGGCATGGCCCGCGTGTGAATCGTGAGAATCTGACGGCGCCCATTACGGTTGGGCACCCGCAGCTCAATCTCCCGGTCGAAGCGGCCTGGGCGGCGTAACGCCAGATCGATCGCGCCGACGCGGTTGGTGGCTCCGATGACGATCACATTACCGCGCGGCGTCAGGCCGTCCATTAATGTCAACAGTTGGGCCACGACCCGCCGTTCTACCTCGCCCATCACCGCCTCGCGCTTGGGGGCGATCGAGTCAAGCTCATCGATAAAAATAATGGCGGGCGGGTTCTCCTGCCCCTCCTGGAAGATCGCGCGAAGGCGTTCCTCCGATTCGCCGTAGAAACGTCCCATGATTTCGGGTCCATTGATGGTGGCGAAGTGGGCCTTGGCTTCATTGGCCAGGGCCTGGGCGAGGAGGGTCTTACCGGTCCCCGGAGGGCCGTGCAGGAGCACGCCTTTGGGCGGCGCAATCCCAAGCCGATCGAACAGTTCCGGATGTTTGAGCGGCAGCTCCACAACCTCCCGGATCTCATTGATGACGTCGCCAAGCCCGCCGATGTCGTCGTAGGTGATATCCGGAAGGTGGGCCTCTTTGGTCTCGACAAACTCAGGGAGGAGTTCTACCTCGGTTTGGGGATTGATGCGCACAATGCCGGATGGGACGGTGCCCGCGACGACCAGGCGCACCTCGCCCAAGCCGATTGCCAGTGAGCCGAGTAAGCCACGGAAGAGTTCCTCCGGGTACATCCCGGGTGGGACAATCTCCTTGGAACGTGAGGCTGTTCCGACCGAGATCAGGTCGCCACGAACGACAGGACGGTAGAGCAGCGCCTGGCGGAGTACCTCGCCTGGGGCGACGGCGCGCAAGCCCTTGCGGGCGGGCGCCAGCGTCACCTTTTGCGCATCCCGCCAGACGGCCTTGCGGACCTGCACGTAATCGCCTATGCTGGCATGCGCATTCGTGCGAATCACGCCATCGACCCGGACCACATCCAGGCCTTGATCGGCTGAGCGGGCCGCCGCCACCAGGGCTGCCGTTTCCCGATCCCCGATAATGGAGACAATCTCGCCCCGTTCCAACTCCAGGACGGCAAAGGCTGCGTCGCTGACGCGGACAATCCCGCGACCGACGTCCTCCTGGCCGGCTTCAGCCACCTTCAGGCGAATGTCTCCCTCCACGTGAGGCTGTTGCATCTACTCTTTCGCTCCCGTAGTCTGGTCGTTCGTCTGACGCCCGTCGAAATACGCAAGGCCGGCAGGCAGTTGTATTCGAATTGTGTCTTGCGCCACGCACGGACTCTACCAAGGGCAGCAGATCGCGTCAAGGTCAGAGTGGAGAAAAATTGTCGCAGAGTCATGATCGAGCATTCTTAGATCGAGGAAGCAAACGGCGGGAGCCTGTAAAAAGCAAAAGCCACAAGGTGTTCGTTCGTACATCACCTCCGGACTAGGCCGGACACCCCGTGGCTCTCTCGAGGAAACCTCACTTGGAGCGGGTTTTGGTCCCAGGCTAAGCCCTCTTGCTCTGCAAGCATTCACAACTTCGTGCTTGCTCGCGGCTCTTTCAGCCATCGCCCGTTCACTGGGGCTTCCTCACTACTAATATAGGGCGATCCCCAATTGTGTGCAAGACCCACTCTGTGTTTATCCGACAGATCAGCCTGCTTTGTCTCTTTCCCAAGGATGCCGATGAAGGGTATACTGGGGCGCTCTTGCAGACAGGACACCTGGTAGGCACGCAGGAGAATCGGCGGAACGATGTCTTCAATGGCTGTGAGCGGATGGTCACATAACCTGCTTCACGGAAGGAGCCAACCGACCATGATCCCGAAGTATCGGAAGTTGCTGGTCACTACCGATTTTTCGCCTCTCGGAAACGCTGCCGTTCCTCATGCGTATGCCGTCCTGGCAGAACGTGGCGGGACCGTCATTCTCTGCTACGTCACGGATGTGCATGGACCGCCGAACCCGCTCTACGCTCACTATTCGCCATGGGGCTCGCTCTCAGGAGAGGAGCGAACGGAGCTCCGACAGACACTGCTTCGTTCGCTGGAAGCACTTGTACCCGAGCAGGTCCGTCACGAGGGGATCGTGACAACGGAGGTGCGGGTGGTTGAGACCCCATTGCTGGTCCATGAGGCGATCTGTCAGGAGGCCGCCGAACTGGACGTGGATCTGATCGTGATGGGATCCCATGGTCATTCCGGGATGGCCCGCCTGCTCCTGGGCTCGGTGGCAGAGCAAGTACTGCGGTCAGCCGATCGCCCTATTCTTATTGTCCACAGCCGAGGTTAACGCCTCTTGTGTTGGCAGAGGCGCGAGATATCTGCGCTTGCGTCAAGTCATGGTGGGAATCTATAATGCTGCATAGATAGCCCGTACGGCATGGCTGTACTACGGCGTACAAAACCCCCATGGACCATAAAATGTGCCTAACAATCACATCCGCCCCTTGACAACCAAGACAGTTGCTCAATCCCCCTCTGCGAAAGGGGGAAGCGAGGGTACGCATCAGTAATACCCCCCTTTACGAAAGGGGGGCTACGGGGAGTTTGTCTGAGCTGCGCGCTGATCGCTGAACGCTATGTTCGACGGCGCCTGGGACAGGAGGGATGGGGTGAAACGAGTAATGATGGCAGCGGTAGCAGCGATGACGCTGCTCGCGGCGACTCCGTGGTTGACCCTGGCTGCGGGTTACGGCAACCCACAGTTGCTTGTGAACACTCAGTGGTTGATCCAGCACCTGAATGATCGGGATCTGCGGATCATCGACATGCGCAACAGCCCGGACGAGTACGCGGCCGGACACATTCCCGGCGCGGTCCATCTGTCGGTCAATCAGGCCCGTGTGGCCTTGAAAGAGTCCGGTTTCGCCCTGCCTCCCGATTATGAGATCGAAGAGCGATTGGGGCAGCTCGGAATCACCAAAGATACTATGGTGGTTGTATATGACGATCAGGGAGGGCTCAATGCCTCGCGCCTGTTCTTTACCCTTGAATATGCCGGTCACAAAAAGGTGGCGTTGTTGAACGGGGGCATCACGAAGTGGGTCGCTGAAGAGCGGCCTCTGTCGAAGACGGCGCCGCAGGTGAGTAAGACGGTCTACCAGGTCCAGGCTGAGACGCAGCGTGTCGTGGCGGCGAACTGGATTGTCGCCAACCTGGGGAAGCCGAATCTGGCCCTGGTGGACGCGCGATCGGCTGCTGAGTTTCGCGGCGAGGATCTGCGGGCCAAGCGGGGAGGCCACATCCCGGGGGCCGTCAACATTGAGTGGACGCACAACCTGGCCGCCGACAAGACATTCAAACCGGCGGAGGAACTCCTGGCGCTTTATAGCCAGGCGGGGGTCACGAAGGATAAGACGATCGTGAGCTACTGCCAGACGATGCATCGCGGCGCCGTGACCTACTTTATACTCCGGCTCCTGGGGTATTCGGATGTTCGCGGGTACGATCGCTCCTGGAGCGAGTGGGGTAACGACCTGTCGCTGCCCGCACAGTGGTGAGCGGGTGGTGGAGATACAAGACGCTCTGTGGACGACGGTCGGACGTACGACATATCTTCGCGGTGACAGGCTGCAACATTTTGCGATGGCGTGAGGAGAGACATGGGTGAGTTGCGGCGCGATCCGGTAAGAAATCGTTGGGTAGTGATCGATTCGGAGCGGCCGGATCGAGATGCCGGCTTGAAGGTGGAGGCGCAGCCGCCCCCACCGCTTTCCGGTCCATGCCCCCTATGTCCCGGTAATGAGTTGATGACTCCACCCGAGATTATGGCGTTTGGCGAGCCCTCACGCCAGCGGAATCAGACCGGCTGGTGGGTTCGAGTTACCCCTGACCTGCAGCCTCTGTGCCGGATTGAGGGTGATTTCGATCGAAGGCCGGAGGGGCCCTTCGACGTGATGAATGCCGTAGGGGCCCATGAGATCGTCATAGAGAGTCCACAGCATCATTCAACGTGGGCGGAATTTTCGGAGCAGCAGTTGGAGCGGGTGCTGCGCGCCTACCGGCTACGCAGTCTGGATCTTCGCCTGGATGAGCGGTTCCGATCGCTGATCGTCGTCAAGAACCATGCGGATGCGGCCGGCATCCTCAGCCATCCCCATTCCCACGTGCTGGCATTCCCGTTCGTCCCGTACGGGATTGAAGAGGAACTGCGCGGGTGTCGGGAGTTCTACGCGAGAAAGGAGCGCTGCGCCTTCTGCGACATCATACTCCATGAGCGGGTCTCACGCGTCAGACGGGTGGCGGAGACCGAGCACTTCGTGGTGGTGACGCCCTTCGCCTCCCGCTTTCCTTTCGAGACGTGGGTGCTGCCACTCCGTCACGCCTCCGATTTCGCGAAGATCGGCGAAAGAGAGTTGGTCGATCTGGCCGGCCTCATGAAGCGGATGATGCAGATGGTCGGGAAGGTGCTCGGCAACCAGTCCTGCACGATCGTCCTCCATAGCGCCCCATTCGACGAACCGCACCGGCATGACTATCACTGGCATTTAGAGATCATCCCTAAAACTGCGCCTGTGGCGGCATTCGGGTGGGGCGCCAGACTTTTTGTGAACCCGATTCCGCCTGAGGAGGCGGCCGTCCTGATGGCGCCACAGATGTAAGGCGACGCGATGTGCCCGCCGGAGCCGCAGAAGCTCAGCCTGAACCTGGGGGATGCCCTGATCGTTGTGGATGTCCAGAACGATTTTCTGCCGGGGGGTAGCTTGGCGGTGCCGCAAGGGGATGACGTCATCCCTGTCCTCAATCGCTACCTGGCCGATTTTGCGCGCCGAGGCCTGCCGATCTTCATCACCCGAGACTGGCACCCCCCTGATCACTGTTCGTTTCAACCATACGGGGGACCTTGGCCTCCTCATTGTGTGGCCGGTTCGGAAGGCGCGGCGTTTGCCCCCGCCCTCGAACTTCCCGCCTCCAGTACCCGCATTACCCTCAAAGGCACGCAGCCAGAGAAGGACGCCTATTCCGCGTTCGACGGAACGGATCTTGATGTACGGCTGCGCGCCCATGGCGTAGGGCGCCTCTTTGTCGGCGGCCTGGCGACCGACTACTGCGTCCTGTGTACGGTAGAGGATGGTCTGAAGGCCGGGTATGCGGTCGTTCTCCTTCAGGATGCGGTCCGGGCCGTCAATGTGCGCCCCGGTGACGGAGAACGGGCGGAAGCGGAGATGATTCGACGGGGGGCCATACCGATCCGACTGGAGATGCTGGCTGTATGAGTCGTCCATCAAGCCTACTGTTGACCGATCTCTATCAGCTCACCATGCTGCAAGGGTATGTCGAGCATGGGATGGAGGAGCAGGCGACCTTTGAGTTCTTTGTGCGTAAGCTGCCGCCGACGCGAAATTTCCTGCTGGCGGCGGGGCTGGAACAGGCGCTGAGCTTCCTCGAAGAGTTGCGTTTTACATCCGAGGAGCTGGAGTGGCTGAGCGGCTGCGGTCTGTTTCGGCCGACCCTTGTAGACTACCTGGAAACCCTGCATTTTACCGGCGATGTGCATGCGATGCCGGAAGGAACGGTCTTTTTCCCTGATGAGCCGATCGTACGGATCACCGCCCCGATTCCACAGGCGCAACTGGTAGAGACGCGTCTGATTAACCTGCTCCACTTCCAGACCCTCATCGCCTCCAAGGCGGTGCGTTCGGTGCTCGTTGCCCCGGGAAAGCTCCTGGTCGATTTTGGTCTGCGTCGCGCCCACGGGGCGGAGGCCGGGTTGCTTGCGGCGCGCGCCAGCTACCTTGCGGGATTCTCAGGGACGTCCGCGGTGCAGGCGGCGCCGGTATTCGGCATACCGATCTACGGGACGATGGCGCACTCCTTCGTTCAGGCTCACGTGGATGAGACGGCCGCCTTCGAACGTTTCGCGTATGCGAATGCGGATAATGTTGTCCTGCTCATCGACACCTACGATACCGAGGCGGGTGCGGCGAAGGTCGTATCGCTGGCGTCGCGATTGCGGGAGAAGGGCATCGCCATCCAGGGGGTGCGCCTGGACAGCGGTGATCTTGCGGACCATGCCCGCAAGGTGCGGCGGATTCTGGACGAGGGTGGGTTGACCGACGCGACGATCTTTGCCAGCGGGAACCTGGACGAGTTCAGCGTGGCGCAGTTGCTCGCCGCGCAAGCTCCGATTGATGGCTTTGGCATCGGCACGCGCATGGATACCTCCGCCGATGCCCCCTACCTGGATTGTGCCTACAAGCTGGAGGAATACGGTGGACAGGCACGTCGGAAGCGCTCTGAGGGCAAGGCGACATGGCCGGGCCGCAAGCAGGTTTATCGCCGGTATGACGCCGACGGCCGTATGCACTCCGATATCCTGACCGTGGAAGATGATCTGCAGGATGGCGAGCCGTTGATCCGGCCGGTGATGCGCGCCGGCAAGCGCCTTTGCGCTCCGCCTCCCCTCACGACACTTCGTGAGCGCGTGCGTGAACAACTCGCGCGTTTGCCGCACGGGCTGCGGACGCTTGAGAAAGGGCCGGACTATCCCGTTCACGTCTCTGCTGCGCTACGCGACCTGGCCAAGACTGTAGACGAACATCAACTCTGAACGGCTTGACCGCCTACGGCTGTCATGCTACAGTCGGCCCATTCCTTTCGTCGTAACCGTGCGCCCGTAGCTCAGCCCGGATAGAGCGTTTGCCTGCGGAGCAAAAGGCCGGCAGTTCAAATCTGCCCGGGCGCACCAATGACTTCCAACCAGTACTGCCTCCGGGCCTGCCTTTCGCCATAGAATATTACGACGTGTTGTTCAGAGCGTATAGGGGTGGGGCGCCATACGATGACGGTTCAGTTAGGGTTACAGGGGGAGGTGCGACATGAGTAGGATTGTGGATGAGGTGCTCACCGCGAACAGGGGCTATGCCGCAACGTTTGGAGACAAGAGCACGTTGCCGATGCCGCCGGGACGACGGTTTGCCATCCTGACCTGTATGGATGCGCGTCTTGATCCGGCCAAGTACGCGGGGCTGTCGGAAGGGGATGCGCACGTGATCCGCAATGCAGGCGGACGCGCCAGCGACGACGCGATCCGGTCGCTGGTCATTTCCTACAAGCTCCTGGGCACCCGGGAATGGTTCGTCATCCATCACACCAATTGCGGGATGGAGACCTTTACCGATGAGATCATGCGCGGGCTACTGGCCAAGAGTCTGAAGACCGCAACCATCGATGCCGCCGGATGGCATGATACCGGTCAAGGTCCCGGGTCAACGGAAGGCGCGTTTATCGACTGGTTGACCATCGCCGACCAGGTCGAGAGTGTCAGTGCCGACGTGCGCCGCATCAGGATGCATCCGCTGGTCCCGCGCGATATTCCCATCTATGGCTACATCTACGACGTGAAGACCGGTCAGCTTGTCGAGGTCTCTGAAGCCACGCGAATCGGGGCGTAGAGGCGAAACATTTATCGTCCCTGGCCGTCGGGTGGGAAACCGCTGGAAACAGTAGATCTTCACCGGCTAGGCCGCTCATAGCGTCTCCTTGTCCAACGTGCTACGCTATCTGGAAACGTCTGCATCAAGGTGCTGCGAGAGTACCGGCGCCCTGGTGCGCTCGTTCTCCGTTGTAAGCTATTCAAGCGCTCTTCCGATGTCAGTCCCGATCGTTCGACAAGAAGGGTTAGATTGATCCCGAAGTCGTGCGCCGGCGCGATAGCGCTGTGTGGTCGAGGATTGCAACCAAAAAAATTCTTGACAGACGAAGTATGGGGGTTGTATAAGAAACACGACTAGCTCAATCGACTTACTATGTTTTCGGTAAGTAGTGAAAAATGAAAGTATCTACAAAAGGTGATTACGCAACACGAGCCATGCAGGATCTGGCCCTCCACTATGAGCAAGGCCCGATTCAGATTGAGGATATCGCCAAGCGGCAACACCTCCCAGCCAGGTACCTGGAACAGATCCTGTTGAGCCTCAAGCGAGCCGGATTTCTGGAGAGTAAGCGCGGGGTGAGCGGCGGTTACTACCTGGCTAAACATCCCCGTGAGATCACCGTTGGCGCCATTATCAGGGCGATGGAGGGACCGATTGTCCCGATTTTCTGCGTCGGAAGCGGCCAGCGGGAGATCTGCATTGAAGAGCCTCAGTGCTGTCTGCGGGACATCTGGGCCGAGGTGCGCGACGCAGTGAGCCACATTGTCGACCGTACCTCCTTGGAAGACCTCTGCGGACAGATCCGTGCGAGACGGGAGCGAGGAGAGGTCAGCTACCAAATCTAACCTATCTGGGCTGCCTGGAGATCGGATACGTAGATGCCACGGTTGGTTCGAAACGCTCTGGAACTGATTGGCGACACGCCGCTGGTTCAGTTGCAGCGGATACCGCATCCTGGATCGGCCAGGATTTTCGCCAAGCTGGAGTCGCTCAATCCGGGCGGAAGTGTGAAGGATCGGATCGCCCTGGCGATGATCGAGGATGCGGAGCGGAGTGGGCGCCTCAAGCCAGGCGATACGATTGTCGAGCCGACGTCAGGCAATACCGGGATCGGGCTGGCGATGGTCGCTGCCGTCAAGGGGTATCACCTGATTCTGACGATGCCGGAGGATATGAGCGCAGAACGGCGGAAGTTGGTCGGTCGGTTCGGGGCCGAAGTGATTCTGACCCCGGCCATTGAGGGGATGAGCGGCGCGGTCTATGCGGCAGAATCGCTGGTGGCGCAACATCCCGGTTACTTCATGCCGCAACAGTTTCTGAATCCGGCCAACCCGGCCGTTCATCGTCGTACGACGGCACAAGAGATTCTGAAAGCGACTGATGGCCAGGTCGATGCTTTTGTGGCCGGTGTCGGGACCGGTGGAACGATTACCGGGGTGGGCGAGGTGCTCAAAAGGGAAGTTCCCGGCATTCAGGTGATCGCGGTAGAGCCGGCCAGATCTCCCGTCTTGCAGGGAGGGAGGGCCAGGCCGCATGGTATTCAGGGGATCGGCGCAAGCTTTGTCCCCGGCGTACTGAATATGGAAGTCGTTGATGAAGTGATCGCGGTTGAGGACGAGGACGCCTATCGGATGGCCTCTCGTCTGGGTAAAGAGGAGGGCCTGCTGGTGGGGATCTCAGCCGGGGCCAACGTCTTTGCCTCAGTAGTGGTCGCCCAACGGCTTGACAGCAAAAAGGTTGTGGTCACAATCCTCCCCGACACGGGGGAGCGATACTTATCGGTTCCACTGTAACCTGCAAGGGGGCAAAACGAATGAATGCCTGCCGTGATATGAAGATCTCTCAACCGCGCACATCAGCGAACAGCGACCGCAGCGTGGCGATCCGTGTCTATATCCCGACTCCGTATCGGGGACTGACCGACAATCAGCCTCGTGTCGAAGGGCGAGGAGATGATCTGGTAGAACTTCTGGAGGATTTGGACCGACGCTTTCCAGGGATTCATGGGCGTGTGTTCGATCAGATGGGCGAATTCCACCGTCACCTCAATATCTATGTCAACAATGTGGCGGTAGAGGAGTTAGGCGGGAAGCGGACCGCACTCAAGGATGGCGACGAGGTGGCGTTGATCCCGGCTATGGCGGGAGGCGCCGGACCGTTCAATGAAGAGCAGATCCGCCGTTACAGTCGCCATATCATCCTTCCCGAGGTAGGCGGGAAGGGGCAGCGCAAACTGTTGAACAGTTCGGCGTTGCTCGTCGGCGCAGGCGGTCTGGGATCCCCTGCGGCTCTCTACCTGGCGGCTGCCGGTGTGGGTCGTCTCGGCATCATTGACGCCGATGTGGTGGACTTGAGCAACCTGCAGCGTCAGATTCTTCACCATGTGGATGATGTGGGGCGGCCGAAGGTGATCTCAGCGGTCGAGGCGATCGGCCAGATCAATCCCGACGTAAAGGTGGAGCCGTTTCAAGCGGTCCTCTCCTCGGAGAACGCGAAGGAGGTTATCAGTCAGTACGATCTGGTGGTCAATGGCTGCGATAATTTTCCGACGCGATACCTGACGAACGACGCCTGCGTGCTGCTCAAGAAACCACTCGTGGACGGAAGTATCTTTAAGTTTGAAGGGCAGGTGACGGTCTTTCTGCCCGGTCAAGGCTGCTATCGCTGCCTATATCCGGCCCCTCCGCCACCAGGGCTTGTGCCGAGCTGTCAGGAGGCCGGTGTACTGGGTGTGCTGTGCGGCATTGTCGGCAGCCTGCAGGCGATTGAGGCAATCAAGCTGCTGCTCGGGATCGGCGACTCGCTGGCCGGGCGGTTGCTTTTCTTCGATTCGTTGGGGATGGAGTTCAGGCAGGTCAAGGTGCGGCGCGACTCCGACTGTCCGGTGTGCGGAGACGATCCGACCATCACCGATCTGATCGATTATCACGAATTCTGTGGAGTGCCGGGCGGTGGTCACTGAGGTTGCGAACGGCGCAGCCATGGTCCGGATGATGGGCCTTGGTCTCGTTGTAGGGGTGCCTTCGGATATGCCCTGCAACGCGGTCGCTTCTGCATGAACTCGACGTTTCGCGACATCCTGTTGGCGCGGGATTTCACTCTGCTGCGGGCCTACCTGCTGGCGCTGTTGATTCAGATGGTCGGGGTGAGAGCGATGGCGACATTCGGTCTGTTCGGATTAGGCATCACGCCCTTTTTCTGGATGGCGACACTGTTCGGCGGATTCGTCTTTGGCCTCGGTATGGCGTTGTCCGGCGGGTGCGCGAGCGGGAGCACCTATCGGTCAGGTGAGGGGATGGTAGGGTCCATTATCGCGCTGCTCGGCTTTGTGTTCGGGATAACCATGACGAATGACGGTGTGTTGGAGCCGGTACAGGCGACCTTTCGAGGTTGGGTCGTTGAGATCGACGGGCAGCCTGCGACGCTGGACCGCCTCCTGGGCGTGAGCCCGTGGATCCTGGTTGTGACGTGTGTGACGGTCGGCGGATGGTGGCTTGTGAAAAGCCCGTCCGGCGGCTATCAGAGAGGATGGAGCTGGGTAAGGAGCGGCTTGACCATCGGCCTGATCGCGACGGCTGCCTGGCCGATCTCCGCCCTGACCGGACGGGAGTACGGTCTCTCGGTCACTGAACCGATTCGAACCATCTCGGGATTCCTGTTTACGGGTGAGACCGACCGGCTTACCTGGGGAAGTTTTATGTGGGTCGGGCTCATCGCGGGCGCTCACGTGGCGGCGCGGTCGCATGGAGAGTTTGCCTGGCGTGCTCCCGGTGCGCAACGTCTGCTTCAGGCGCTCGGGGGTGGTCTGCTGATGGGTATGGGTGCGGGGATTGCGGGTGGCTGTAACATCGGTCACGCACTGACCGGTGTTCCGCTCTTCGGGTTGAGCAGCATGACGGCGACCCTCAGTATTATGGTGGGTGTCTGGGCTGGAGTCTACCTATTGTTCGGTAGTGTGGCATTTGAACGCGGAGCGCGAAGCGTCCAGCGGGCGTAGCGTCTCCCGATCGGAGAGTCGATCGGAGAATGGTGGAGAAGGCGATGGCGAAGTACTCACTTGATGTGACCGGAGAGATCTGTCCGTATCCGTTGATGTTGACCAAGCAGAAGATGGGGGCGCTCGCGTCCGGCGATCAGTTGGCAGTGATGGTCGATTACGCAAAATCAGTCGAAGACATTCCCCGGTGGGCCAAAGAAGAGGGGTACTCGGTTCTTGCCGTCTTGGAAGTGGGGAGAACGCAGTGGGAAATCGTTCTGGAAAAGGCATAAGCATTCGTGGAGGAGGTCAGCATGATGAGTGGGGCGCCTGAGCAGACGGTTGAGTCCCTCGATCTGAAGGGCGAGGTGTGCCCCTACACGTTTGTGAAGACCAAATTGGCCTTGGAGGAGCTACAGAGTGGTCAGGTGCTGAGGGTGATTGTGGACAACCCCGGCTCTGCGGCAAACGTTCCCAGGAGCCTACACAGTGAAGGGCATGTGGTTGTCGATGTAACGCAACTGAATGACACCGACTGGGCGATTACAGTGAAAAAGGCCTGACCTGCCTGGGTAGAGTGGGCCGGGGACGAGACAGCCGACCTGCCCGTGCGGTGCACGCAGGCAGGTAAAGAGGACATGGATGAAATCAGAAGATATTCTTGATGCAATCGGGAACACACCGTTGGTGGAGCTGCCGCGGATGAGTCCCAAGAAAGGGGTTCGGATCTTTGCCAAACTGGAGGGGACCAACCCGACCGGCAGCCTGAAGGATCGAATCGTAAAATACATGATCGAGCAGGCCGAGCGGAGCGGCGAGCTGACGAAGGACAAGACGATCCTGGAGCCGACAAGCGGCAACACCGGTATCGCCTTGGCCATGATCGGACGGAGGAAGGGGTATAAGGTCAAGGTGGTGATTCCGGAAAACGCCACCCCGGAGCGACGCCAGCTTCTGGAGATCTTCGGCGCCGAGTTGATCTATTCTGATGGGACAAAAGGCAGTAACGGCGCCATTGAGTTAGCTCAAAAGCTGGTGACGGAGGATCCGACCCTCTATATGCCCTTTCAGTACGGCAATCCGGCCAACCCGATGGCTCACTACGAAACAACCGGAAAGGAGATCCTGAACGATCTCCCGGAGGTCGATGTCTTTGTGGCCGGCCTTGGGACCGGCGGAACGCTGATGGGCGTCGGTCGACGACTGAAAGAACATGACCCCAAAACCAAGGTGATTGCGGTAGAGCCCAATCCGGGCGATCTGGTGCAGGGACTTCGGAGTCTGGATGAGGGTTTTATCCCCCCGATTCTCGACACGAGCCTCCTGGACGGCAAGATCATGGTTGATTCCCGCTGCGCGTTTGCCGCTACCAGAGATCTGACCAACAAGGAAGGGATCTTTGCGGGCGTCTCCTCCGGCGCTGTTGTGCATGTGGCGATCAGGACGGCACACCGTATGGAGAAGGGCAACATCGTAGTGATCCTGTGCGATACCGGATGGAAGTATATCAGTCTGGGTGTCTGGCACAAGGAGTTTCCGGAGTTGGGCGAGAACATGTACAGTCATCTCTGGTGGTGAGATGGTCCTCACCGAACGGGAGCTGAACGAGATCTTTGCGCACGCCGAAGAGGCGTTTCCCGAGGAGGCCTGTGGTATCGTGATAGGCAAACCGGGCGATCCGAATACGAACCTTGTTCGCAGATGCGGAAATCTGGCGAATCAGTATCACCTGGACGATCCGACTCGGAATCCGAGAGATGCAAAGACCGCCTACATCATGGACCCGAAGGACCTGCTGCGGGTTCAAAGCGAAGCGGATGCGAAGGGCTTCGAGTTCGTTGTGCTCTATCATTCACACCCGGATCATGAGGCCTACTTCTCCGAGACCGATCGAGAGTTGGCGCTGTTCGACGGTGAACCAGTGTGGTCTCGGCTGCGCTATCTCGTGGTATCGGTGAAAAATGGAAAGGTCTCGTATTTCAGGGTATTCGGTTGGGACACCATCGAAAAGCAGTTTACGGCGGAGCCGTCCGCTGTCTTTGAACGAAAAGACCAGCCTCTCGTGTAGAGCTTCTTGAGGGAATGATACGTGATATGCGGGGCGTTCGAAACTGAGCCGGATGGTCGCGAGATGAATAGGAAGCCAAGGGCATGATGAATCTTGACGCCGGGCAGATTACGCTCATCGCGATCACGCTCTTTGCGGCTGCCGTCAATGGGGCGCTGGGATACGGGTTTTCATCGCTGACCGTCCCGGTTGCTCTCATCTTTTATTCCAACCGGATCTTAAATCCCGCCCTGGTGTTGGTAGAGGTGGCGCTCAACAGCTACGTACTGCTTGTCAATCGACGGAGCATCCCGAAGATCTGGAAGAGGGTGCTGCCGATCGTGTGCGGTCTCATTCCTGGCGTCATCGCGGGGAGCTATGCCCTCTCGATGGCAAGTCCGGAATGGCTGAAGCTGATCACGTATCTCATCGTGCTGCCGCTAATCCTGCTGCAGGCGGCAGGGGTAAGACGGCCGATCCGGTCTGAGCGGCTCATTGGCGTGCCGTTTGGCGCCGGTGTCGGCGTACTCTATTCGACAACCACCATCTCTGGTCCTCCGTTGGCGCTCCTTTTTAACAATCAGGGCTTTGTCAAAGGCGAGTTTCGAGCCGCCCTTGGCATGATCAGAATGGTCGAATCGACCGTCACAGCGACTGCGTATTATTACCTTGGAGTGTACACTGCGGGGAGCGTAGGACTCCTGTGGTCGATCGTGCCGAGCGTGGCGATAGGGATCCCGCTGGGGGCCTACGTCATCAGCCAGATGAATGCTGAAACATTTCGCAGAATCTGTATGAGCTTTGACGCCTGGGTAGTGGGCTTCGGCTTATCCAAGGTGCTGATCGATCTGAAATTGACGACCAGCCCGAGTGGTTACATTGTCTGGCTGGCCGTTATCGTGACTGATCTGACGTTACTCTACGGCTTCTTTACGAGGCAGCCTGAGATCCCGGTGGCCGCCTTGGCGGTCGATGTCCCTGACGGTAGTCCCAGGCTCATACCGCAGAAAACTCCGGCTGTGACCCCGGATGATCTGGCTACGTAAGTCTATTTCTAGGCCGTTGGCGGGCGATGAATGATGGAGAGGGTAATCATGAATAATGCGAGCGAACCGGTGGACGCTGAGCAGCCGGCAAACGTTTTAACTCCGACTAATGGACGGATCAATCAAGAAAAGGCGCAGTCCGCGAACGGGTCGTCCTGGGCCAGTGAGGAGGACATCGACACCTTCGATCAGTTTGTCCGGAGATTTTGGAAGGGGGAGATCTCCCCGGACGAATTCAAGCGGTTCCGCCTGCAGAACGGGATCTATGGACAGCGGCAGGAAGGGGAGCAGATGTTTCGGATCAAGATCCCGTGGGGCGGCCTCAGTGCGGCTCAATTGGAGTTACTCGCCGAGTTGGCGGCGAAGGCTCCGAATGGGGTAGCCCACGTCACGACCCGCCAGAACATCCAGCTTCACTTCATCAAGCTCGAGCAGGTAACAGGACTGATGAGGAGCCTGGCCTCGGTCGGCCTGACGACCAGAGAGGCCTGCGGCAACACCGTTCGCAACGTCACGGTCGGGCACTGCGCCGGGGTCTGTCCTCAGGAACTGTTTGACGTGACCCCGTATGCTGAGACGATTGCGCGATTTCTCCTGCGCAATCCGATGAACCAGAACCTGCCCAGGAAGTTTAAGATCTCATTCTCCGGTTGCCCCGACGACCTTGGCCTCAGTCCCATGCAGGACATCGGCGCCTGCGCCGCGCTGCGATCTGCGGAGGGTAAGGAGGAGCGCGGATTTCAGCTCTATGTCGGGGGCGGATTGGGTCCCATACCACGCATCGCGGAGTTGCTTGAGGAGTTTACGTCGGCGGATCGGCTCCTTCCGACAGTTGCTGCCGTCGTACGCGTATTCGACCGCCTCGGTAATCGCGACGATCGGCACAAGGCCAGGATGAAGTTTGTACTGAACAAGTTGGGGATCGAGACGTTTCGGGCGTTGGTGTTTCAGGAGCGGACCGGCCTCGAATCCACAATGGCCGGGCAGTTCCCTCCTATTGTCATGTGGGAGAAGGTCCCGCTTCATCAGGCGCCGTCCGGTTCGACGGGCGCCCCCGTAGAGCCTGACGATTCTGCCTACCGACGGTGGAGGACTACCAATGTTCTGCAACAGAAGCAGGCCGGGTATACCATGGTCTGTATTCGCCTTGAACTGGGTGACATCACCTCAGCGCAGCTCCGAACCCTCGCCTTTGCGGCGCGCGAGTTCGGCGATGGTGCCGTCCGCAGCACGAACCAGCAGAACTTCGCTCTCAGGTGGGTTCCGTCCGGGCGCCTGCCTGCGCTCTATCGGGTACTGAGCGCCGTCGGTCTGGCTGCTCCCGCGGCCGAACGGTTGGCTGATGTGACTGCCTGCCCAGGCGCCGATACCTGCCAACTCGGAATCACCTCCTCCCGCGGCCTGGGCGCCGCTCTGGGAGCGCTTTGCGATGATGAACTGAAGGGTCTGGCGGATGAGACGGGGATTCGGATCAAGATCTCCGCCTGTCCAAACTCTTGTGGTCAGCATCATCTTGCAGACATCGGACTGTATGGCGGCGCCAAAAAGTTCAACGGTCAACAGGTGCCGACCTACGAGATGTTGCTGGGCGCGAGGTTGACGCCTGGCCAGGCGAGCTATGCCAAACCGGTAGCGCGGATTCCGGCAAAGAATGTTCCGGGCGCGGTGGAGGCGGTCCTCCTGCACTATCAGAAAGAGCGACAGGATGGGGAGTCGTTCGGCAGCTTTTTGGATCGGCGTGGGTTGGAGTCCGCAAAGACGGTTCTGGCGCCGTTCACAGAGCTGCCGCCGGCCTCCGAGGCGCCGGATCAGTATCTTGACTACAATGCTGAAGAGGCGTTTTCCATTCATGTTGGTCCCGGCGAGTGCGCCTCGTAGTGGTTGGATGAAGCTGAGCGCTGTTTGCTGAACGCTTTTTTCAAGAGCATAAGAGGAGAGAGCATGCGAAGACAGATCGTCACGCCGGTCCTGTGGATAGTTGGACTGGCGTTAGCAGCAGGAGTCGCGTGGATTGACCAGGCGTGGGCGTACGAAGCCTGGGTCACGAATCAGGAAGATCATACCGTTATCGTGATCGATACCGAGACGAACAAGGTGATTGATACGATTACGCCAGGCGGTAAGAAGCCGCATAATGTTGCTTTCTCGCCGGATGGCGTCCATGCCTTTATCGCGAACGCCGCATCCAACGATGTGAGCATGGTCGACGTAAAGACGAGGAAGCTGGTTGCCACACTGCCTGCGGGAATCAGAGCCCATGGTCCGGCGGTCTCTCCGGATGGGCGGCAGCTCTGGGTGGCGAACCCGGGATCCAATGACGTGACGGTCATTGATCTGGAGGGGCGACACACGATCGATACGATCGCGGTAGGAAAGGCTCCCGCACTTATCGTCTTCGACCCGAAGGGCGTACGGGCCTATGTCAGCAACGGGGGCTCTGGAGATCTGTCGGTGATCGACGTGAAGAGTCGAAAGATCGTCACGACGATCGAAGCCGGTCGAGGCGCCATGGGGACCGACGTGACCTGGGACGGCAAACTCCTGTTGGTCACAGCAGGAGATGTAGATCAAATCGACGTCATTCATCTCGTGAATCATCAGGTTGCGGCACGGATTCCCCGCGATGGCGAGCCTCATGGCCTGGTGATCTCGCCTGACGGCAAGCGGGCGTATGTGGCCAATCGTAAGGCTAATGTCGTGTCGGTCATTGACTGCAAGGCGTTGAAGATCGTCAAAGATATTCCGGCAGGCAAGCGGATCGACATCGTGACGATCACGCCTGACGGCCGTCGGCTCTACGTGACCAGCCGTGACACAAACAGTGTCATTGTCATCGATACATTGACGGATAAGATTGTCGCTGAGATCCCGACAGGAAAAGATCCGCATGGGATCGCCATACTCCCTGCGAGTCATCACTAAACTATACGTGTATCAGTCGATTGCAACACCTTATGCAGTGATGGGCATGAAAGTCCGAGGGGGACTCCCGCGTCGCGTTGTCATTGCGAGCGACCAACGGGAGCGCGGCAATCTTACCGTCGTAGTCCTAAAAGACTGTGGGATTGCTTCGGCTTCGCCTCGCAATGACATGGGAGACTTTCGAAGTAATGATATGGTCGTAATCGGGCGTAGAACTGCGTGAACCGTGTATGCATTCATGTGTTCCAACAAGGAGGAATGATGGCAGGAGAATCGGGAGTGCAGAGTGTGAATCAAGGAAGTGGAACGTTGTCTGCGGAGGAGGTGGCTGAGCTGAATCGACGACTTCGCGGCGCCACGCCGGAGGCCGTGCTTCGATGGGCGATCGATACGTTCGCCCCGAAACTGGCGCTCGCCAGCAGTTTTGGGGCTGAAGATATGGTGTTGATCGATATGCTGTCGAAGCTTCAGCCACCGATTACGATCTTTACCCTGGACACCGGACGGCTGCATGAAGAGACGTACGACGTAATGGAGCGGACCCGGGAACGGTACAAGGTGACGATTGAGAGCTATTTTCCGGGGCGAGACGCCGTAGAGGCGTTGGAGCGAGAGCGCGGGTTTTATTCCTTCCGGCAGAGTGTCGAAGATCGAAAGTTCTGTTGTCGCGTTCGAAAGGTGGAGCCGCTGGGCCGGGCGTTGAAGAGTGTTGACGCATGGATCACTGGGCTTCGGCGGGAGCAGGCGGCGACCCGCACCGCGATCGACATCGTGGAAATCGATGCGAGCCATGGCTCAATCCTCAAGATCAACCCTCTCGTCGAGTGGACCGAGCCGCAGGTCTGGGCATATATCCGCGAGCACGATGTGCCCTATAACGCCCTCCATGATCAGGGATTCCCCAGCATCGGTTGCTCACCATGCACGCGGGCTATCAAGCCTGGTGAAGATGTGCGGGCGGGACGATGGTGGTGGGAAAACCCCGAGACCAAGGAGTGCGGGTTACATCTCGACAGCCGGCATGGCGATCACGGTAAAAGCAGCTAAGGCGAGGGGTCGATCTTAACGGGAGAGCAAATAATGGCGGAATCGAAAGAACTAACGGAGAATGAGGCGCTGACGCCGATCCTTCCGCATGGCGGGCGGCTCGTCTCGCGGGTACTGACAGGAGAGGCCAGGGCCGACGCGATCGGCAGAGCGCGAGATCTTCCGATGATCTCGTTGAACGCGAGGGCCATCTCGGACGTGGAATGCCTGGCCACCGGTGTGTTCAGTCCGCTCGAAGGGTTTATGAATCGAGCCGACTATGAGGGCGTAGTCCATGAAATGCGCCTGAAGAGCGGCATACTATGGACGTTGCCGATCACCTTGGCGGCGCCCAAGGATGATGTGGCTGGGCTCAAGCAGGGAGGCGAGGCGGCCTTACTCGGCTCGGACGGCGAACTGCTTGGTCTGCTTTCGGTGGAGGAGATTTTCCCTTATGATAAGCGAGCGGAGGCATGTCTGGTCTACAGCACCGAAGAGACGCGCCATCCGGGCGTCCAATACCTCTATCAGCGAGGCGATCTCCTGATAGGCGGTGCGGTCAGCCTGGTCCGGCCCCCGACGCTGCCTGGATTCGAAGACTATTACTACGTACCGACTGAGACGCGGCGGCAATTCAAGGAGCGCGGATGGCAGACCATCGTCGGGTTCCAGACTCGCAACCCGATTCATCGATCGCACGAATACATTCAAAAGTGCGCGTTGGAGTTGATGGACGGTCTGCTGATCCACCCGCTGGTCGGTCGGACCAAACTTGACGACATTCCATCGGAGATCCGCCTTCGTTGCTATCGCGCGCTTGAGGAACGTTACTTCCCGAAGGATCGCGTGATGCTGAGCGTGTTTCCCGGCGCGATGCGATATGCGGGCCCACGGGAGGCGGTCTTCCATGCTCTGGTCAGAAAGAATTACGGCTGCACCCACTTCATTGTTGGGCGGGATCCCGCTGGAGTCGGGGGCTACTACCATCCGTACGCAGCCCGTGACCTTTTCCTGCGGCTGAATCGCAATGAACTGGATATCACCCCGCTTTTCTTCGACGAGGCATTCTTCTGTCGTCGCTGCGATGGGATGGCGTCGGCCAAGACCTGCCCGCACGACGCTTCCGAGCGGGTTACGTTGAGCGGGACGCGCGTTCGCGAGCTCCTTCGGAGCGGCGAGCCGCTGCCGGAGGAGTTTACACGACCGGAGGTCTCGGAGATCCTGGCGGAATGGATGCAGGGAGTATAATCAGAACTTCGGCAGCCGGGTGGTAGGGTAGTCGGCGTCGAACCAGTGGCCCATACCGCCCGGCACGTTGCCGACCCTCGGGAAGTGGTGATGCAGCAGGATACTGGCCGCCGTGCTGCTGCGCAAGCCCTCCGCACAGATCAGGACGGTCTCTCTGTGCGGATCGAGTGAGCCGGCGTGCTGCCAGATCTCTCCAAGCGGGATGAGCAGTGACTCTTGGATGTGGCCCCACTCCCACTCGAAGGGCTCACGCACGTCTATCAGCACCAGCTCTTCGGTGGCAGCGTGTAATCGTTGCCGGAGCGCGGCGGCGGATATCGGTGGCAGTGTAGCAAGCGGGAGCCCCTCGGCGCACCACGTAGCGATCCCAGTTGTGACGATACCCAGAAGAGGATTTCGGTGTATACCGTACAGGGCGTCCCTGGCGGCCTCGGCAACAGTTGCCTCGTCAGAGAAGAGTATGGTTGAGGGACCGGGCGGGATCGCAGTTGCGATACGCTCGGCAAGACTCTTACGACTGAAAGCAACATTGACACTTCGCGGAATATGGCCTGAGGCAAACGCGTCGTGCGGGCGCAGATCGATCAGCAACACGCCGGTCTCTAATGCGGCCTTCATCTGATGCGGCGTCAATATCGGTATCTCGGTCGGCATTGCGGTAGAATTCTCCATAAAAGCTATATCCGGGGTAGGGATTGGACTTTACTGTCTACCTGAGACAGTTTATACTCCACCGGATGAAAAGCTCAAGCGGAATCTACGCGGTCGATCTTCGAGAGAGGCGATGACAAAAAAACGAGTGCACCTGACGTTCACCGGTAAGCTGACCGAGGAGCCGATCCTGTGGCAGTTGAGTCAGACATTCGATTTAGTGTTTAATATTCGTCAGGCTGATTTTACCGAAGGGATCGGGTGGATCATGGCTGAACTCGAGGGAGAGCCGCAGTCGCTTGAGAATGGGATCGAGTGGCTGGAGGCTCGCGGCGTCCATGTGGCGCCGATCGAGCAGGATATCGTCTCCTGAGTCGCGTGATTTGTGCTTGACAGGGGAAAGTCGTTTTGATTATATAACGAGCGTTGACCTTTTCATCCAGAGTGGCTGAGGGACTGGCCCTGCGAAGCCACGGCAA
This sequence comes from Candidatus Methylomirabilis oxygeniifera, assembly GCA_000091165.1. Lineage (NCBI taxonomy): Bacteria > Methylomirabilota (SeqCode) > Methylomirabilia (SeqCode) > Methylomirabilales (SeqCode) > Methylomirabilaceae (SeqCode) > Methylomirabilis (SeqCode) > Methylomirabilis oxygeniifera (SeqCode). The sequence goes on from FP565575.1 coordinate 877,807, forward strand.
CCGGTTTGCGGTTCACACCGGCAAACAGTGGTGCCAACTCCTACATCCCAGACACAGGGCGGGATGAGAGATGAGAAGGAAGCCGTCGACTTCGACAGCCCCTTCTCGCAGCCTTGAGAAGGGGCTTTTCATTTCACAAAAGGGGTCATACCATGCCGAAACGGATGATCACCCTCATCTATCCGCAGGCGCTCATCAAAGAGCCGGTTATCTATCGTCTTTCGCGGGAATTCAAGCTTATTCCCAATGTCCGTCGGGCGCGGGTGACGGAGCAGACGGGCGAAGTACTGCTGGAGCTGGACGGCGAGGAGGGCGCGTTGAACAAGGGGATTGCCTACCTGGTCGGTCTGGGAATCAGGGTCGAGCCGACTCCAGAGAAGGGATGCTAAGATGGTGCTGGTGAAGGGACTCAAGTGCAGAGAGTGCGGTAGACCATATCCGGCTGATCCCCTGCATGTCTGTGAATATTGTTTCGGGCCTCTTGAGGTCGATTATGATTACGACGCGATTCGAGGCAGATTGACGAGAAAGGCGATCGAGGCCGGACCGCCCAGCATCTGGCGATACAAGGCGCTGCTGCCGATCGAAGGGGAGCCCGTAGTCGGGAAACACTGCGGGATGACGCCCCTCGTGCGGGCCAATAACCTGGCGCGTGCGTTAGGTATGCGGGAGGTCTATGTCAAGAACGATACCGTCAGCCATCCTACGTTTTCATTTAAGGATCGGGTCGTGGCGGTGGCGGTGACGAAGGCCGTCGAGTTTGACTTTAAGGTGGTGGCCTGCGCGTCCACCGGCAATCTGGCAAATTCGGTGGCGGCCCATGCCGCCGAGGGAGGGCTTCCCAGCTTCGTATTTGTGCCGGCCGACCTGGAACAGGGCAAGGTGTTGGGCACCTTGATCTATAACCCGAAGCTGGTGGCTGTAGACGGTAACTACGATGAGGTGAATCGCCTGTGCAGCGAGATCGCCGATAAATATGGGTGGGCATTTGTGAATATCAACATCCGACCCTACTACGCTGAGGGTTCGAAGACCTTCGGGTACGAGATTGCAGAGCAACTTGGCTGGCGCGTACCCCACCATATCGTTGTGCCGGCCGCGGGGGGTTCGCTGGTCACGAAGATCTTGAAGGGGCTGAAGGAGTTCGATCGGCTCGGTCTCCTGGATGGAGGCTGCCACACGCGGATGCATGTGGCTCAAGCCGAAGGATGCGGTCCGATTGTCACCGCTATCAAGGAGAACAGCGAGATCATCAGACCGGTGAAGCCGAAGACCATCGCCAAGTCGCTTGCCATCGGGAACCCGGCGGACGGCTACTACGCCTACAAGGCGGTCAAAGGGAGCGGTGGTCATGGGGAGCACGCGACGGATGAGGAGATTGTAGACGCGATGAAGCTGTTGGCGCGCACCGAAGGGATCTTCGCGGAGACGGCAGGCGGGGTGACGGTAGCGGCGGCCAAGCGACTGATCGAGCAGGGCCGCATCCCTCGAGATGAAAGTCTGGTGCTCTGCATTACCGGGAACGGGTTGAAGACTCAGGAGGCGGTCGCCGCATCATTGAAGGTTCGGTTCCACATCAAGCCGACCCTTCGATCGTTCGACGAGGCGATGGCGTCTCACGACATTGACGTGACGTCAAGGTGAGCGCTCAGCCGTCGGCCTGAGAATACTGAATGGTTGGTTCAATCACACGAAGGCAAGACATCATTAAAAGGAGAGAAATCGATGAGTGTGAAAGTGCGCATCCCAACCCCTTTACGTGGTCTGACCAGCGGGCAGGGAGAGGTGGAGGGGCAGGGCAACTCTATTAATGAGCTGATCGAGAATCTGGAACAGTCGTATGCCGGCTTGCGGGAACGAATCTATGATGAGGCTGGTAGCGTCCGCCGTTTCATCAATATCTATGTGAATGAGGAGGATATCCGATTTCTGCAGGGCATCTCAACGCCGCTCAAGCCCGGCGATCTCGTCTCCATCGTCCCGGCCATCGCCGGCGGTTGCTGACCGCTGACGGTGCCGGTCTCCAGAGGAATCTTTACTTCGAGGTCCGATCGAATCGCTTGATAATCTCGGTACTGAGGTCGAGGGTTTTGTCAAAGTATAAGAGGCCAGGACGCTGCGCCTCCAGGACGATAAAATAACCTTTTTCGACGGCGTAGGCTTTCAGAATGCCTTCGAACCGGCCGGCAAGCTTCTGGATGCTCTCTGTCTCAGCATTTTTCAGCTCCTCTGTTTTATCGTTGAGGAGGCCTTGAAAGGTTGTTGCATCGCGTTCCAGTGTGGCGGTACGGTCCTCCCGTTCTGCAACAGAAAGCCGAGACATTGCCGCGTCAAGTTCCTTCTGGCGTGTGAGCAGCTTGTCCTCCTGGGTCTTCATCTCCTTTTTCAGCTTCTCGGCCAGTTTTTCCAACCGCGCCTTGGCGGCTTTGCCGGCCTTAGAGGCAAGGACGACCTGTCGAAAGTCTACGACGCCAATCTTTAACGATTCCGTGGCGAATGCCACCGGCGGCGCGGCGATGGTAAGGCCTGCGCTCAAGCAGGCGATGGTACACCCGGCGAAGAAACTCGCAACACCTGACCTCATTTTCATTGTCGGCAAAGAGTCCCGATTCTGTTAGAGGGCTAAACGATCAGGTAGAGGCGGCGGCACCGGAGCCGACTGCGGCCTGGGAGTATCCGGAAGCCGACGGTCGGTTTGCTCGAAGATAATAGGCGGCCACCAGGTTGACCAAGTCCAGACACCCGATAAATCACTTCTCGTCAGGACTTCTACCTGCGATTGTTCGCCTCCGATGTCCAGAACGGCGATATAGACGATTTCCCCAAGGCTCTGTTCGCGATATGCGGTGGAGAAGTACGCGAGGCGCGGATTTGAATGGCTCGGAACCAGATCGGTCGGAAAAAAGTTGAGGTCTCGAAGCGCCTGGTTTACGGCGATGACGGTTTCCTTGGCAGGATGCGGGTAGGATTTGACTGCGCGGCTTCCGCCGGGAAAGGTTGCGCAGCCTGCTATCGCCAGGAAGAGCAACACTCCTACAAATTGTCGACAGCCTGGACAGCGCATGCTCCTCTTTTATCCTCCCCCTTCCCCATAGGCGTCGTCGCGTTTGGCCAACCACCAGACCAGCAGGACCGTCAACGCCATCAAGAGCGGCGTAATGCCGTAGGCGAGGGCGATAATCATGATCTGTCGCATGTGTGTCTTTCCAGCAAGGGCGAACTGCCGACTACACGGCGCCCGCTAACTGGTTCGCATGTGACGCCGATTCGGTCCCCAAGCTCGGTCGCTCTCGAATGAGTTCCAGAGGCAGGCCGAAATTCACCTCCTCCTTGATCGATTCGATCTCCTCGATGTCGATGACGCCCAACGCCTTGAAATAGCCGACGACTCCCTGGACCAGGTGCTCGGGGGCTGAGGCACCCGCTGTGACCCCAATGACCCGTGTGCCCTCAAGCCATGCCGGGTTAATCTCGCTGACATCGTCAATGAGATAGGCCCGAACCCCTACCCCTTTGGCGACCTCGATCAACCGTTTGGAATTTGAGCTGTTCTGTGAGCCGAGAGCCAGGATCAGATCAACACGCGAGGCCAGCTCCTTCAGCGCGGTCTGACGGTTCTGAGTGGCGTAACAGATGTCTTCCTTGGATGGAAAAGCGAGCGCCGGAAACTTCCGCCTGAGAGCGTCGATGATCCCCGTCGTATCATCCAGACTGAGCGTGGTTTGCGTGATGACCGCCACCTTGGTGGGATCAGGGACGTTCAACTCCTCCAACTGTTCCGCTGATCCGATGACAGTAATGGCGTCAGGCGCTTCTCCCGTTGTTCCGATCACCTCATCGTGTCCTTTGTGGCCGACCAGGATGATCGAGTGGCCTTCCCGGGCAAACTTGATCGCCTCGTTATGGACTTTCGTCACCAGGGGGCAGGTGGCATCGATGACCTTGAGCCGTTTGGAGGCGGCCTGTGCTCGTACCTCCGGAGAGACTCCGTGAGCGCTGTAAATAACGAGTGCGCCATCGGGCACCTCGTCCAGGTCATCGACGAAAATTGCGCCCTTCTTCCGGAGCTCATCCACCACGTGGCGGTTATGCACGATCTCCTTCCGAACATACACCGGCTCGTCGTACAGATCCAGAGCGATCTTGACCACATCGATGGCGCGGTCCACTCCGGCACAGAATCCTCTCGGCGTCGCTAGAATCAGTTTTTCGACGGTCACCAGTATGCCTCGCGAGTTATGGCTCCGTTCAGACCCAGTTGGCGTAGAGCACGGACACATTAAATATCATAGCAAGAGAGCATGGTACTGTCAAAAACCTCCAGAGATCGATCTCCTGATACATGCTCTCCATCAGAATTGCGATCGTCTCGCCGTTGAGCCTCCTTGAATCCTCCTTAGGCAACGCGTAGAGCGTTAGACGGCGCCGAGAACCTTTGTCGCGCGTCTGAGGTCCGGTGCTTTAACCCAGAGGACGGCGCCGTATCGATTCCCGCCGGCACAGACGGCCGTCACGGAGGTCACGTTGATCTTTGCATCTGCCAGCTTCGTCAGCAGGTCGGCGACGGCGCCGATACGGTCCTCGCCCTGGATCAGAAAGCCGCTCTTCTTCTTGCTGAGCGTACATCCGGCTTTCTTGGCGCATTTTACAAAGGCCGCGGAATCGGCCGGAATGAAATCCAATTGGGCTCGTCGACCCTTGGGAAACCCTGAGAAGGCCAGCAGCTTGAGTCCGGATTCCTTGATCGCGTTGAGGGCGCGCGCCGCCTCTCCCGGCTTGTTGGGTGTCTCAATGTAAAAGTAATCCACGCGAGTGATCGTCTCAGCCATGGTCGCCTCCTTGCGGTGTGTATTGCGTTAAACATCATCAGCTTACTGCCCAAACCACCAGCCACTAACCTGCCGAAAAGTTTATGCGGCAAAGACCTTTAATCGGTTGCCACAATATTGTAAAATTCACTCTCTGTCAACTGCCACGGCAATGGAAGAGACGCGCGCGGCAGAAGTTGCTTCTGACCTCCTGGAGCCAAACCTGCCATGATCTCGAAGCGGGTCGATCTGAATAGCGATGTTGGAGAGAGCTTTGGCGTCTGGACGAGAGGGAACGATGAGGCGCTGATGCCCTCTCTTACCTCGGCGAGTATTGCCTGCGGATGGCACGGCGGGGATCCACAGGTGATGCGACGGACCGTCAGGCTTGCGAAGGCGCACGGCGTCAAGGTTGGAGCGCATCCGGGCTTCCCTGATCTGTTGGGCTTCGGTCGGCGACCGATGCAGCTCTCACCCGGGGAGGCGAAAGACTATCTTCTATACCAGATCGGGGCGCTCTGGGCCTTTATACAGGCTGAGGGGATGCGACTTCAACATGTCAAGCCTCATGGGGCGCTCTATCATATGGCTGCCGGCGATCGGTTGCTATCCGAAGCCATTGCGGAAGCGATCGCCGAAGTCGACCGCACCCTAATCTTAGTTGGGCCGCCAGGATCTGCGCTTCTGTCGGCCGGGCAGGGGGCGGGACTGCGAACGGCGCAGGAAGGATTCGGCGATCGCGCCTACAATGAAGACGGAAGCCTGGTGCCCCGATCGGTGCGTGGCGCACTCCTGACCGATCCTGATACAGTGGCTGATCGGGTCCTGTTGATGCTTGAAGGGAAGGTACGGGCTATCACGGGTCGGATGATTCCCATTACAGTAGATACTGTCTGCCTGCATGGCGATACCCCTGGCATGCCGGCTATTGCAACGCGGCTTCGCGAGCGACTGGCGCTGGCGGGCGTCGAGGTCGTACCATTGGAGGAACTCCTTGTCGGTCAGGTTTCGTGACGGCGGAGAGAGCTGCCTGGTGGCGGAGCTGGGCGACGCCATTGATATTGCGTTGAACCGTCAAGTCCGGGCGCTGGACCAGGCGTTAGAGCAGGCACGGGTGGAAGGGGTGCTGGAAGCTGTACCCACCTATCGATCGCTCGCCATCTACTACGATCCGCTCGTTGTCGGCCGTGATATCTTACGGCAGCAGGTCAGCGCGCTATACGATTCATTAGGTGGCCAAGGCGACCGGACAGTCAAGGAGGTAGAGGTCCCGACTGTTTACGGTGGCGAATATGGTCCAGACCTCGAGTTCGTTGCCCGCCACAGCGGTCTGTCGCCGAATGAGGTGATTCGTCTCCATTCGGAGCCGGTTTATCATGTCTACATGGTCGGTTTTATGGTCGGCTTTCCCTACCTTGGTGATCTTGTGGAACGGCTTGCCGTTCCACGGCTTTCGACGCCCCGCCTGAAGGTGCCGGCCGGCTCCGTAGGGATCGGTGGGAGGCAGACCGGCATTTATCCTGTTGAGAGTCCGGGGGGCTGGCGGATCATAGGGCGCACATCCCTTCGCCTCTTCGATCCTTCTTCTGAGACGCCGACCGCGATCCTTCCGGGCGACACGGTTCGATTTGTGCCAATCGCGCCGCGCGACCAGACGGGAGCGCAGTGTGGACGCCTTTGAGGTCGTCAAGCCCGGGTTCCTGACTACTGTCCAGGACCTTGGGCGGATCGGATATCAGAAATTCGGCGTGCCGACTTCCGGCGCGATGGATCGGACCGCATTGCGGGCCGCCAACCTTCTGCTTGATAATAAGGAAGGATTTGCCGGCTTAGAGGCGACGGCGGAGGGGCCGACGCTCCGCGCGCTCATTGACCTGGTTGTGGCGATCGTTGGCGCGGACATGCAGCCGCTGGTAGACGGAAGGTCGGTTGACAGTGAGACGGCCGTTGAGATCCGGAGCGGTCAGACTCTTGAGCTCCAGCGTGCCAGGCGAGGGATTCGCGCCTACCTGGCGGTTGCCGGCGGGATTGATGTGCCTGTTCTGCTCGGGAGCCGTTCTACGTGCCTCCCAGCCGCTTTCGGTGGTGTTTGCGGGCGGGCCCTGTGTGAGAACGATCGTCTACCGATCGGCCCGGTCGATCGACAGCCTACGGCACTTATCGGGCGTCGACTGCCATCGGGGTGGTTGAAGCCGATAGGTGAGGTACTGACGGTTCGCGTGGTCCTTGGGTTGCAGGAAGATCAGTTTACCCCTGAAGGGATTCGTACATTCTTGAGTGAGTCGTACCGTGTCACTCCACAGATGGATCGGGTGGGTGTCAGACTTTATGGACCGTCGATCGCGCATCGATCAGGCGCGGATATCATCTCTGATTCGACCCCGCTGGGGGCGGTACAAGTGGCGGCTGACGGTCAACCAATGATCTTATTGGCCGACCGTCAGGCGACCGGCGGCTACACAAAGATCGCGGTTGTCATACAAGAAGACATCTGGCGATTGGGACAGGCTAGGCCCGAGCAGGTTGTCCGGTTTCGCCCGATCTCCGTATCCGAGGCCTGCGCCGCCCTGCGGACCTACGAGGAAAGATTTGACGTATTACGGCGAACATGGCAAAGTCCACCAAATGAGCGTGGTAGCTACAGGCTACGCCTTGGGGGCGGATCGTATCGAGTCGGTGTGGAAGAGGCGCGCGGGTCCTATCGGGTGAGTCTTGAAGGTATAGAGCGAGAATTGGATGATACTGAAGAACCATAACAGACCGATAGGGTGGGGCGCGAGGATACTGAGGGTGCTGGTGGGTATTGCGGCCATCGCGCTTTCGGCCTGCGCCGTATGGCGGATTGAATCCACTCCGGCCGGACCCGGTGTGCCGATCATCTCGAATCTCCGGGTGGAACCGGCCAAGGCGAGAGTTGGGGAATCGGTACAAGTGACTTTTGACTTTGAGGACACCGATGCCGACCTTATCGAGGCCCGCATCTTTCCCTCGGAGTTTCGGGAATGGGTGTACAGGCCGGCTTTCGCGCCGAAGGTCCTGAACCTGAGAGCTGAGAAACATGGTCTAGCCATCGGACAGGTCGAAACACGTCTCAAGTGGGAGAGCGAGGGGATCAGAATCGTCGAGGTGTTCGTGGTGGATGAAAAGAACCATACGAGCAACGGATTGCGAGCGCGCGTCGCGATCATCCGCCGGTGAAACTCTGATTAGTCAGAACCCGCAGGCCCAACCCTCCGTGTGTGGCTCGTACCCATTGACATTCCCAGGTTCGTGATTTACTGTTATGGGGTTTTGACGCGAGGGCTCTCGGGATAGGGATAAAGGAGGAAAACAACCCGATGCCGCAGCTCCGTAAGGATCCGATCACTTCGCGATGGGTGATTATTTCGACAGAGCGAGGGAAGCGCCCCCTGGACTTTCCCGCTGCGCCGCCGCCGAGGCAAGTAGGATTTTGCCCGTTCTGCCCGGGCAATGAGGACAAAACGCCTCCTGAGATCATGGCCTATCGGAACAACGGGAACGTGTCGGATCGCAAGGGATGGAGCCTTCGTGTTGTACCGAACAAGTTTCCCGCGCTCCAGATCGAGGGAGAACTGGATCGGGCGGGCGAAGGAATCTACGACAAGATGCACGGATTAGGGGCTCACGAGGTCATCATCGAGTCTCCTAACCACAATGACATCCTCTCCGCTATGCCGGAGGAACGGGTAGAGGCTGTGTTGTGGGCCTACCGGGATCGGATACTCGATCTGAAAAAAGACGACCGGTTCCAGTATATTTTGATCTTCAAGAACCACGGTGAGCAAGCGGGCGCCTCCTTGGAACACCCTCATTCTCAGCTCATTGCGACCCCTATCGTTCCGAAGCGGGCGAGAGAAGAGGTGGATGGCGCCAAGGCCTACTTTGATTACAAGGATCGGTGCATCTTCTGCGATATGGTCCGCCAGGAACTGCAGCAAGAGTTGAGGGTTATCACGCAGAATGATGAGTTTGTCGCGATCGCGCCCTTTGCGTCGCGCTTTCCGTTCGAAACCTGGATCCTTCCCAGGAGTCATGAACCGTTCTTCGAGGATGCGCAGAAGCACGACATGGTAAGCTGCGCCAGGATCTTGAAGGAGGTTCTTGGTAGAATGAATCAGGTTCTCATCAACCCGGCCTACAATTACCTGATTCACAGTCTGCCGCTCCAGGATACTGAGGTCGGTCATTACCACTGGCATATTGAGATTATGCCGACCCTCGTTAGAGTGGCTGGCTTCGAGTGGGGGACCGGTTTTTACATTAATCCTGTCCTGCCGGAGGATGCAGCAAAATATCTTCGGGAGGCACGGCTATAGGTGCCTAATAAAAAGCCAGAGTGGTAGCGCGGTGCCTAAAGCTACGGCAGAGCCGAAGGCTCAGCAAGCGAGAAAGTCACCAGGGAGAGCCTAGGAAAGCGGGTTTTACGGGTCGACAGAGCGATAGCGCAGAATTTGGTATGCCTGGAGTGTTGGCATACGACTTGCTTTGTCAAGCGACAGGTGCAAAGGCCGACAGTGGCGTCGGAAGCGGGGGTGTGACTCCCCAGACCGGGAGGCAAAACGCCTTCAGAGACGGAGGATGGCGGATGAAGAAGATCGAGGCAATCATCAAGCCCTTCAAACTTGATGAGGTAAAGAGCGCGCTGGCGGAGGTGGGAATCCAGGGGCTCACCGTGAGCGAGGTCAAGGGGTTTGGCCGGCAGAAGGGCCACACCGAACTGTACCGGGGTAGCGAATACACCATAGATTTTCTGCCTAAGGTCAAGATTGAGGTCGTCGTTCCGGACGATAAGTGCGATAAGGTCGTCGAGACGATCCTGTCCTCGGCAAAAACAGGGCGTATCGGGGATGGGAAGATCTTCATCGTGTCGATCGATGAGGTCGTTCGAATCCGGACCGGCGAGCGAGGTGAAGCGGCGATCTGAGGGGACGCGGTAACGGAAAAGTCTACGGTTTCATGAACGGTTCAACGGCGAATTGTTCGACCCAAGAAGGAGGAAAGGCAGTCCTATGACACCGAAGGATGTCATCAAGCTGGCGAACGAGCAAGGCGCGAAGATCGTGGACTTCAGGTTCATCGATCTGCCTGGTCTGTGGCAGCATTTTTCCATGTCCGGTCGAGAATTGACGGAAGGGTTGTTTGCGGACGGAATCGGATTTGACGGCTCTTCCATTCGAGGTTTCCAGCAGATTCACGAATCGGACATGCTCCTAATTCCTGATCCTGCGACGGCGATGATGGACCCTTCGCGGCCGTTCCTACGCTGGTCTTGATCTGTAATATCATGGATCCGGTGACACGGCAGCTCTACAGTCGAGACCCGCGGTATATTGCGCAGAAGGCTGAGGCGTATCTGATGTCAACCGCGCTTGCGGATACCGCCTACTTCGGGCCTGAGTTGGAGTTTTTCGTCTTCGACGACGTTCGGTTCGATCAGAGCTACCAGCACGGCTACTACTTCATCGACTCGGAGGAAGGATTCTGGAACGCCGGGAAGGATGAAAAACCGAATCTGGCCTATAAGCCTCGCTATAAGCAGGGCTACTTCCCCGTACCGCCGATGGACAAGCTCCAGGATCTCCGCTCGGAGATGATGCTGGCGCTGGAGTCCGTTGGCGTTGAGATCGAGGTTCACCATCACGAGGTTGCGACGGCCGGCCAGTGCGAGATCGACATGCGGTTCGATACGCTGACCAGGATGGCGGACAAGGTGCAGTGGTACAAGTACTGCGTGAAGAACACCGCTCGCAAGCACGGCAAGACCGTCACCTTCATGCCGAAGCCGATATTCCAGGACAACGGCTCAGGCATGCACGTTCACCAGAGCCTCTGGAGGGGCGGTAAGAATACCTTCTGGGAGCTGGGGGGGTACGGGGATCTGTCCGCGACGGCCCGCTACTACATCGGTGGGTTGCTGAAGCATGCGCCTGCGCTCTGCGCCTTCATCGCCCCAACCACGAATTCGTACCGACGGCTTGTGCCCGGCTATGAGGCGCCGATCAATCTTGTGTACAGCCAACGTAACCGATCCGCCGCCGCCCGGATTCCTCTCTATTCAAAGAGCGAAAAAGCCAAGCGGATTGAGTTCCGAACGCCCGACCCAAGTTGCAACGCCTATCTGGCCTTCGGCGCGCTACTGATGGCGGGGATTGACGGCATTCAGAACAAGATCGACCCGGGTCAGCCGATCGACAAAGACCTGTATGAGCTCGAGCCGGAAGAGGCGATGGAGATCAAGCAGTTGCCCGGTAGTTTGGGCGAAGTCCTGGACGCCCTGGAAGCCGATCACGAGTTCCTTCTGAAGGGCGATGTCTTTACGCCTGACCTCATTGATACCTGGATCGACTACAAGCGGAAGAATGAGGTCGATCCGATCCGCCTTCGCCCCCACCCGTGGGAGTTCGCTCTCTACTTCGACATCTAATCTCTCTGTGGTTGTAGTTGTGCAAACGGTCCTGGATGGTTCATCCAGGACCGTTTTACTTTTCCCTGATCCAAGAACATGTCTGTGGTTTTTATCCCTGACCTTCTGACCCAACTTGTGGGGCCTGGACTCGTCATGATACTATTCACTCGTTGGTAACATAGCCGGTATCGGTCGTGGAATGGAGACATGAGGAGGGACGCAATGAAGCGTGTGGGTACGTGGGCAGTTCTCATCGCATGGGGTGTTGCGGTCACGAGCTGTGCGACAACAGAGCAGCCCGGCTACTTCGCTTATCCGCAGCGCGGACAGACGCCGGAGCAGATCAGCCGCGATCAGCTTGAGTGCCAGGAATGGGCGAAGCAGCAGACCGGATATGTCTCCGGTGCGGGGGAGACCGCCAGGGGTGCCGGCGTCGGCGCGGCGATGGGCGCACTCGCCGGCGCGGCGATAGGGGTGGTTGGCGGGGCGGTGACGGGTAGCCCAGGTACGGGCGCGGCCGTTGGGGCGGCCACCGGTGCGGTTGGCGGCGCGTTGTCCGGTGGGGGTACTGCGTACGGGAAGAGCCAGGACGGATTCGATCGGGCCTACGCTGCTTGCATGAGCGCGCGCGGGTACGTGGTGAGATAGTCCATAATATCGCAAAAGGGAGGCGTGACCTGATATGCCTTCCGGTCTTGGGTCGTATGCGAGCGGAGACGGTGCTGCCGTTTCCGCTCGTCGTTTTTTAGGCAGTCAGTCTGTGAGGGCCATGTCGTGAATATACCGTTTCCACCAGGCATAGAGGCGCTGGCCGCTGCCGGCTGTCGAGACCCCGAAAAAGCCAGGCAAAACCTGCAACGCCTGGCCGGGTCTTCGCCCTCACACTTGACCTCTCTCCAATCGATCCTCCCACTGCTTTTGGATCGTCTGGTCAATCTCGCCGATCCCGACATGGCGCTCAATAACCTGGAGCGCTATGCTGATGCAGTAATCGACCGGGGGTTTCTCTTCCTGCTTTTCCGGGGCAGTCCGAAATCGCTCGATCTGTTGCTGACGTTGTTTGGAAGTTCGCAGTATCTCTCCGACGTCCTGATCCGTTACCCTCAGGACCTGCACTGGCTGCTGGAGCCCGGTATACTTCGGCGGGCGAGGTCCAAAGAGGAGCTGGTCGAAGAGTTGGACGGGCTGCTCTTTCGAGCAAGAAGTCAGCAGCGGGTATGGATGGCGCTGCGTCGATTCAAAATGCGGGAGACCTTACGGATCGGGCTTCAGGATCTGCTGAGCAACTTGGATCTGACGGGCGTGACGCAGCAACTCTCCCTGATAGCCGATGTCGCACTGCAGCGGGCGTATGAGATCTGCCGCGAGGAACTGGTGCGTCGGTACGGCGAGCCACGGTGCGTCGGACCTTCAGGCGACAAGACGTGCGGATTTACCATTATCGGGATGGGCAAGCTCGGCGGCGGGGAACTGAATTTCAGTTCGGACATCGATCTGCTGTTCGTCTACGAGGCGGAAGGGGACACGACAGGGCTGGCCGGCCCGTCTGGCGCCCTGATAGGCAGAGTGAGCAATCACGAGTTCTTCACCAGCCTGGGGGAGAACGTGATCAAAGCGATCGGCGAATTGACATCGGAGGGGCGCGTATTCAGGGTTGATATGCGGCTTCGGCCTGAGGGGAAGGCGGGTCCGCTGGCCTATTCGCTTAGGGGATATGAGCTCTATTACGAATCATGGGGACAGACGTGGGAGCGCATGGCCCTGATCAAGGCAAGGCCGGTGGCCGGTGATCCGACACTGGGGGACGCATTCCTGAAACTGATTGCGCCGTTTGTCTATCGCCGGTCGCTCGACTACAGTGCCATCGGAGAGATCCGCGCCATGAAGGATCGGATCAATGCCAAGGTCGGGCGCGATCAGGAGACCTTCCGTCACGTGAAGCTGGGCTATGGAGGGATCCGCGAGGTTGAATTCATTGCGCAGACCTTCCAGCTCCTGTACGGTGCACGCGATCCGTGGATCCGCGAACCGAATACACTCCGCGCGCTACAGCGGCTGGCTGATCGCGGGCATGTCACCGCCGATGAGCACGCCACATTAGCGGCGGCCTATACGTTCCTGCGCACGGTGGAGCATCGCCTGCAGATCCTCCATTACTTGCAGACCCATACCATGCCGACGGACCAGGAGAGTCTCGTCAAACTGGCTCGGCGCCTCGGTTACTCCCCCGATCGGTCGCCCGACCCTGTGTTGGCCTTACAGCAGGATTATCAAGCGCATATCCAGGGGGTCCGACAGGCCTACGACCACCTGCTGAGGGAGCCGCCTTCAGGAGAGGAAGAGATTCCATCCCACCCTCTCGCCGACTTTCTGGACGGGCGAGCAGATGAAAGGGTAGTGCGTGAGCCCTTGGCGGCAGCGGGCGTCCTGGATCTTGATGGCGCAGTCCGTACGTTGCTGGTATTACGCGACGGCCCCCCCTTCAGGCACACGACAGCCGGCACGCGGCGGATTCTCGCTGCCCTGGCCCCGACGCTGATGGAGGGTGTGATGCAGGCGCCGGATCCTGACCTGGCCCTCCTCCAATGCGAACGGTTTATCGAGGGGGTCGGTTCCAGTGCCGGCCTCTACGACCTTTTCAAGCAGGCGCCGATCACGCTGGTCCACCTGATGCGGCTGTTCGGCTCAAGCGAGTTTCTCTCACAGATACTGATTCGGCATCCCGCGCTTGTCGATCTGCTGCTCCTACCCGATCAGGTCGAACTCGGTCATTCCGGCAAGCTGGTTGAGGCATGTCTGAGCATGGTGGCCGCTGAACCGCCGGGGAGCCCCAGACTGGATGCGTTACGGCGGTTTAAACAGGCCGAAGAGTTTCGAATAGGTGTGCTGGACTTGCTCGGTGAGGCCGGTCTGAGCGATGTGAGCAGCGCTTTGACACGTCTTGCGGAGGCTTGTGTCGAGACCGCCTGCTGGTTGGGTCGGGAAGACCTGAGATTGCAATATGGCCTGCCATCCTCAGGCGGGTTCGTGGTGTTGGGTCTGGGCAAATGCGGCGCCGAGGAGATGGGGTATGGATCCGACCTTGATCTCGCCTTTGCCTACGCGCAAGAAGGTGTAACGACAGGCGGGTCCCAGCACATAAGCTATGCCGACTATTTTGGGCACTTAGCCGATAGGATCTGCAGGATCATGACGACCATCACCAAGGAAGGAACGGCCTATCGGGTTGACATCCGGCTGCGACCCGGCGGATCGGCGGGCAGGGTGGCGCAGTCGTTCGCGGCTTTTGAGGCTCACTTCACCCGTACAGCGGAGCTGTGGGAGCGCCAATCCTACCTGAGGGCGCGTCCCATCGCGGGCGATCTCGACATCGCGAAGCCGTTTATCGCGTCATTATCCGAGATGATCTATCGACCCACATCCGTGGAGAACCTGGCGGCGTATATGACGGCGATGCGGCGCCGAATGGAATTGGAACTGACTAAGGAGAAAACCGGTGAGCGACACGTAAAGTTGGGAAGCGGTGGGATCGTGGACATCGAGTTCATCGCCCAGTTTTTTCAGCTCGGGTACGGATCCACGCTCTCCGTCCTTCGGGTGAACAACACGCTGAAGGCCTTGGAGGCGGCGAGTAGTGCGGGTCTGCTGGCCGACATGGATGTCGCTCAGCTTTGTGATTCCTATCGATTCCTGCGGACCGTGCAAAATCGTCTTCGGGTCGTCGCCGATCGTGAGGTCTCCGCGTTGCCACAGGATTCACACCGGCTCGATCGCCTGGCACGACGTCTTGGATATCATGCAGGTGATGGTGGAACTCCAGGGGAACGATTGTTGGCTGATTACCAGCGCCACACCGGGCGAGTACGAGGGATTTACGAGGCGACCTTCCGTCGCTATAATAGCAGTGAATCCGGAAGCTGATGCGAGGGCTGATAGTGCGCAGGAGGGATTTCCGGAAGGGGTCGCCGAAGCCATGGTCACGCCGGAAGGCCCAGAGAGTCACAGTGGAATAGAGGCAGCACATTTGAACGAACCGTCGGCATAGGGAGGGACGATGAAGGTATTTGTGACTGGTGCAAATGGTTATATCGGCTTTCACGTAGCCTCGGCCTTTCGCCGTGCCGGCCATGAGGTGTGGGGATTGGTCCGCAGTGAGAAGAAGGCTCACACCATTGCTATGCACGAAATCCGCCCGGTGATCGGGAGCATGCAACATCCGGACAGTTATCGGCAGATTGCCGAGCAATGCGCTGCGCTGATCCACGCGGCCGTAGATTACCAGGCCGATACCTTTTCACTGGACAGAAAAACCATGGAGGTGTTGCTGACCGTCGGCAAACGTGATTCCCAACCAAAGACCGTCGTGTACACAAGTGGGACGTGGGTGTATGGCGATACTCGCGGCAAGATCGTCGATGAGGGTGTGTCCTTAAGGCCTGCGCCACTGGTGGCCGGCCGTCCTGACATCGAGCGGATAGTGCTGAGCGCGTCCGATGTGCGTGGGGTCGTTGTGCGGCCCGGTTGCGTCTATGGCCGGCAAGGGGGACTGACAGGGATGTGGTTCGATGGCCCGGACAAAGGTAAACCGATCCAGGTGATTGGCGACGGCAACAATCGCTGGGCGATGGTGCATATCGACGATCTGGCGGAGGGGTATCTGCGCGCGGCTGAGAGCGGACTTTCCGGCGAGGTTTTTAACCTCACCGATCACTCGAGCGCTACCCTGCGCGAAATGGCCGGGGCCGTCGCGCGGGCTACCGGATATACGGGGCAGACGCAATTCGTCCCGGATGACGAGGCCTCTTATACCCTTGACGGTTTTGCCGAGTGTTTGACCTTGGATCAACGTGTAGATTCCAGCAAGGCTACGCGCCTATTGGGATGGCAGCCCAAGCACCACGGCTTCATTGACGAGGTAGAGACCTATTTTCAGTCGTGGAAAGCCGCTCAGTACGCGTGATATTGTCTTGTTCTCCGCGCTGTCTGTTATTCGACACGGCGCGAAACACCGTTGGGCGGGTAACAGGTCCGGGTAACAGGTCAATGATTCCGGTTGGTTGACGACTTGGGGGGTATGTCTGCTCTTTCAACTGCACACGACAATTGCGGCGCATCTTTCTCAGGGATAAAGGAGGAAAAATTGGTTGGGCGAATAATAGGCGCAGTGGCTGTTCTCGTATTTGTGGGAATCGTGCTTATCGCGTGGCTCGAAAACGAAAAGAGAAGGTTCGAAACGGCGATGCTGGACGCGGTCTTTAAGGTAGAGCAGGGGATACGCCAAGGACATGTTGCCGATGTCGACTTGCTGAAAGGGACTGAGAAGGTGTTCCAGGATGCCGCTCGGGCTCAGAAGCGAAACGAGAGTTTTGATAAAGGGGCAATGTGGAGGCTTCGAGATTCGGTCTTGCGCGCGCTGGATGCGGCAGGCAACTCAGAAACGGCCATGGAAATCCGGCAGGCAATCCATAATGATCTCGCTAAGGCGAAGGCTGGACTCGACAATGTCAAACACACGAGTGCCCCGTAGGCGCTGCTCGCCCCTGCGAACATCCGCGTGATTGCCATCGTCCCAATCTCCTCGACATACATCCCAAAGGAAGGACTATAAATCGCGTCAGCGATTCTTCGTCCAAAGGACTTGTGACCTATACCTCATCCACTCGCGAGGGTAGCGGGCGCACTGAACAATGCAGCGGCCACATGGATCCTGGACCCTCCAGTAGCGAGCATCGATCAGGCCGATTATCGCAAGAATCATCGTTGCAAATCGCGCCCATGTGGGGTACGTTGGTAGTAGCCGAAGTCGGTCGGATGGCCGCCGGTTCACCTCTGGTGAACGGGAGGAAAGTCCGGACTCCACAGGGCGGGGTGCTGGGTAACGCCCAGGGAGGGTGACCTCACGGATAGTGCCACAGAAAAGATACCGCCCACGCTGCATCATCGGCCGCCAGGCTTCGCCGCAAGCGCAGCCGAGCGGCCCCGTGGGTAAGGGTGAAAAGGTGCGGTAAGAGCGCACCAGCGGCATGGCGACATGTCGGCTTGGCAAACCCCACTCGGAGCAAGGCCAAATAGGTCCCGCCGTATTATGCAGAGAGCGGCCCGCTCTCGTGCTCCTTTCGGGGCAGGCGGGACGGGTAGGCTGCTTGAGCCCGATGGTAACGTCGGGCCTAGAGGAATGGCCATCCGGTTGGGCCGCAAGGTCCGGCCGCACAGGATCCGGCTTACAGACCGACTTCGGCCATATTCATAGAATCACGTAGTGGTCACAGTTTTACAGGACGGTGAACGGGCGTAACAGAATCTTGGTCAGCAATCTCACACGACGAGGGCGCGGTGATGTGGACACTTGATGCAGATGGTATTATTTGGGCGGTTGTGGTCGGCGTCTTAGTGATCGGATATGGCCTGTGGTGGATTGTTTTTCGAAAGATTGCTCGGAAGTAAGAGTCATTTTTATGGATATCGATTGACGCTGTCGGCGCCACGGATGGTATGAGGGGCGGCCCCTCCCGTCAAAGCGGTATTAGCCTAGTTGGGCTGGAAAGCGAGAGGCGATTCGGCCCTACAGATCCGGTCTGGTAACTCTACAAGCTTGCCACGATCGGTCTGTGGCCTGGGAGACGGCGAGGAACCTTTTCATCGAAGGGGCAAGAACCTGAATTGTGACGCTCTTCTATAAGCACTAAAGTCAGCACTACTAGGGACGCCAGATCCATTTTCCATGAATCCGTTCCATTCGCCGCGCCATCATATATCCAGTCCATAGCAGTCCCCAGAAGACCCCAACACACCCCAAAAAGAAAAGCCAGTGGCCGACAAGAAACGCCGGGATCATTCCCAATACGAGGCTCACCACAGACAGAATCGCGGCGAGTAGCCGGAAGTTTCGCTCCACGCTCAATTTTCGCTCTTCGTTCATAACTGTAGTCACCTCCCAAAACAAACCGCGTTGACCACCATGGCTAAGTTGGTTGTTGCAACGGAATCGGCACTCATTGGACACCGGAGGTATCTCTCAAGACGGGTAGACTTCGCAACCATTTGGAACCATTGGCGTCCCCAACGGGATTCGAACCCGTGTTTCGGCCTTGAAAGGGCCGCGTCCTGGGCCGGCTAGACGATGGGGACGCTGAGCGATAGATCGCGGCTCTTTATAGCATAGTTCCGATTGCGTGGGAAGGGCTGGTCACAAGATTCTGTTGCGGTGGATAATGACCTCTACCCGGCCGCGGTCGTTAATGAGGAGATTCAAGAGACCGCTGATCAGACTTATCAGAATAGCCCCGAACACGGCGGACCAGAAGCCCTGCACCTCGAATCCTCGGATCATTAACGAGACGAGTTTCAGGAGAGCGGCGTTGAGCAGCGGGATAAACAGCCCCAGCGTTATAATTGTGAGTGGAAGCGTCAGAATCAGGATCACAGGTCGTACAACGGCGTTGACTATCCCGAGGAAAAAGGCTGCAGCCAGCGCGGGAAGGACGCCTCGCACCGCGATGCCGGGGATGACGGTCGATACGAGTAAGAGGGCCAGCGCATTAAGAACAAGGCGGATGAGAAATCCCATCAATCGCACCTCAGGGTTATGCTAACCGAACTCGCCCCGGAGAAACCGTTCTCTGGTGTCGAGCCGCATCCGTTTTCCGCTGGTGGTTTTGCTGAGGGTTCCTGGTGCGACCAGCAGCACATGGTCAAGTACCGTGCCGCCTGCCGGCCGATAGACGTCATCCACGCGGGAGCGGATCTCTCGCAGTAAGGCCTCATGGAGCGGTGCATGGCGGTGCGGATCGGCCAGCTCAACCACCGCCACCACCCGCTGAGTTCCGGATCTGGCGTCGGTGACGCCGAAGACGATGCTTCGACCCGGCCTGACCCCCTCAACGGTTTCTATGACCTCTTCGAGATGGGCCGGGGCATAGTTGCGGCCCCCCTTGATCACGATCTCCTTTAACCTCCCGGTGATGTATAGCTCTCCTGCCGAGTCGATCGTCCCCTCATCACCGGTGTGCAGCCACCGTCGTCCGTCTCGTTCTCGGATTACCTGCGCGGTGGCCTCCGGGTCTCCAAAATATCCGTCCATCAGGCTTGGTCCTGTCACGATTACCTCGCCAAGGCGCCCGATCGGGAGCTGGTTGCCTTCGGTGTCAATGATTCGAATGTCAAAATCCTGGAGCGGCCGTCCCACAGATACCCACTCCTCGCCCCGCTGTCTGCAGACCCGATAGGGTGCTGTGAGGTCCGGGAAGGAGACGGCGAGCGCCATCTCGGCCAGCCCATAGACCGGTGACAAGGCTTCCCGACGAAGTCCGAACTGCTCGAACTCGCGTTGGAACGCTTCCATCGCCTGCACAGTAACCGGTTCAGAGCCGTTCATCAGGATTCGAAGGCGGGAGAGGTCAAGACGGCTCCCCTGTCCATGGGCCGGCGAGTGCGCAAACCGTCTGGGCGCGATCCGACACATTCTGGCGAGCCGTCCGATAGCGGAGTTGTTGGCGACTGAGACTGTGGCCTTGAACTGATGGATCGCCCACATCCAGCGGATTGGATCGCGGGTAAAATCAGTGGGCGACATCAGGCAGGCTTCCATGCCGAGGGCAAAGGATCCCAGCGTAATGCCGATGAGCCCCATGTCATGGTAGAGCGGTAACCAGGAGACTACCTTGTCGTCCGGTCGCGGCTGTACCGCTTGCCCGAACGCCCGGATGTTGGCTAAGATCGCTCGGTGGCTGAGCACGACACCCTTCTGAATACCGGTTGATCCGGAAGTAAATTGGATCAGAGCCGTGGCATTGCCATCAACGCTCGGCGACCGAAACTGAGCGGTTCCTCGCAGGAGGTCGGAGGCCGGCACAAAGGCAGGCGGCTCACGAAGGAGCCGGGCAGCAGCCTGACACACGGGACCGAACTCTCGCTCGGCGATTACCACGGTAGGTCGGGAGGTCTGGCAGACATGGACCTGCTGGTCCACGTACCGGCTGAGGCGCTGAAGCTGCTCCAGGAGAGTCATGAGAGGCCGTCCCGCGTTTCGCCCCTGTCGCCAGCGTTGAGCGAAAGGCTGTTGCACGAGGCGGTCGATCACCCATTTGGCGGGGGCGTACAGGCCGGTGGTGGTCGCTGCGGCCAGGGTGCGAAGCAGGCCTTTCGGGAGAAGCAGGGGCGGATACGTGGGAACCGCTACCGCACCCGCCAACCAGGTACCGAATAAGGCTTGAAGGATGGGCCGCCCGGTGGGAAGCATGATAAGGACCCGATCTCCCGGCCGGACCCCCAGTTCCTGAAGGAGCGCCGCCACCCGCTCGGCCTCCTGGCACAACATGCCGAACTGGATCGGCTCGTCGGTGTCAGGACCGCGGAGTAGCGAGCACCAGGGCCTCTCCATGCGATATTCCGCCTGGTAATGAACGATCTGGCCAATCGTATCCGAGGCTGTGAGAGCGGCTAGTGGAGAGGGGTCGAGAGATTCACAATAAGTGGAGGAGATAGTCACGATACTTCCTTTACGGGTGATGAGTAAGGTTCCTGACGCACCGTCGGCGTTTCGGGATAACGATCTTGTGGGGGTTGGCGTCGGCTAACGCAATCATCTCACTGATGGCCCAATCCCTCTGGGAGAGGCTTGCCTTCCGGGGATATGCTGTGCCTCCGAGGCGTTCAATACCTCGAATGATTCCGATAGGGATTGGTAGCGTTCCGTCGGTTGCGCAAACCTCGGCCAGCGAACCCGCTAGCGCCAGATAGGTCGAGAGGAATCGATGCGGCCAAGTGAATGAGCGGCTTCGTCTCATTTGGAAGACGGCGTACAGGAAGCCGCCCCAGCAAAAATGCGAAATACTGATTGTTTTGTGAACCCAATCGAGAAATGCGAGGACCGTTTTGAGATGGACGCGTTCCCGTGGACTACTGGATCTGCCAAGGCCGACAAGAAGAGTCCACTCGATGAGCTCCCGCCACGGTTCCAGAAGTGTCCCGGTATGCCGGCAAAGACCGGTTAGGTTTCCTTGGAAGCTGTAAATATCTTGGTAGTGCCAGGATTCCCCTCCTTCGGTGGAACGATTCAGTAGCCAGGCTCGGAATCCCAACGTCATTGCTTTCTGCAGGAATCTTTGATCAACGTCGTTATGAGAGGCTCTGAGAAAAGCCTTATATGCTCGGCACAACATCCGGTCACCGTGAGGCAGCCGAGATTGCTCTAGCGCGCGACTGATGACCTGGTCCCCAGCCAGCATGATGCCATTTACATGGGTTAGGCCTCGCAATATGAACGGGCGCCAAATCACGACGATTTCCAAGTTGGTCAGGAACTCTAGTGATATAAGTGTCTGTACGGAGGTGTTTCGAGTGGTCAAAATCTTCGTGATATCGCTAAATCTTGGTACGATAACGAACAGATCGTAGTCACTGGCCATTCGGAGGCCATCTTGTCCCAACTGCCCTTCGCCGTACGCGAGACTTCCGGAGAGGACGACTGACGCACGGGGTACAGTATCCAGCAGGATCTCGGTAATTGTTTCCAGCTCGATCCGAATCCGAGCGTGGGACTGCGGACTCTCATCAAGGCAAAATCGGTGACGATCGTCCAGAAGAAGCATTATCTAGTTACCTGCCATTTTACTCGATTGAAACGATTGACTGCGTACGGTGTCGGCATGCCACGGACATCGGCTCCGCTCCCACTCGGATGCAAATGCCCCAATAGTGGCGCAACGAACCGGGGCGACCGCGCTCACGGTATCAAGGAACCGTGCGAGTCGCTCCGTTCGAACGGATCCGCGATCATGCCCAAACGGACTCGGGAACCCTTCTACGAACTCCCACGGATGTACCAGCAAGACCAGGGTGATGGGGACGCTCGCAAGCGCGCTTACCGCAATGAGGTCTTGCAGGACTGACTGTGTTCGTGTTGTTTGTTGTATGAAACGATATGGGTGGTGTGATCGAAGGGATGGTCGAGGCTCTACAGAGACGGGTATCTCGATAAGTCGGTGTTGCGGAAGAGTGTCCCGTAGCCGAGTCAGAGGTCTGCCCGGATTACGGTGCGCCGGGGTTGATAGATACCCGAAAAGTTGATTCGGAAGCGAGGAGTCAACAAGAAATCCTGCATTTGTTACTGCTGCAGCACTCTGCGAATCAATGTGAAGGAAAGGAGCGCGGAAGGCGCGTATCGGGACGCCCACGAGGTCCTCAAGCATCTCTTTCGCCTTCCGAACCGTGTCCTCTTTCTCCGTCCTCCCATAAACGGTTGGAGGGCGAGGAATCGTGTCATCGATCCGGTAAGGGCCCCCATAACTCTCATGTGCCAGGCCGTGACACCCTATCTCATGCCCGCGTCGCGCCACCTCAAGCACCGTGTCGCCAGCCAAACGGGCCAGGATACCTTCGGTGAAGAAGGTCCCGCGGACTCCATGAGCGTCCAGGAGATTCAAGAGAGATGGGAGGCCCTCCTCAATGCCGCGGAGAGTTCGCGTATCCCAGGAACCTGCCTCCCAAGGAGGATCGAGTTCGAGATCGCAAGTGAAGATCAGTGAGATCGTCTCCTGACCGGACGGTTTCTTTGAAGTGTGCGTCCGAATGAAACAGCCTCTAAGGAGCTGCAGCCACCAGTGTGGATTCACATAGGCATTTCCATAAGGCTGCCAGATCGTTAGGGCGCGAAGATTCCGTTTGATCTCGCGTAGACGGACATTGAGAGATCTCACATTAATCGCCTTGAGTGCAGTATATAGTATCGCAC
This sequence comes from Candidatus Methylomirabilis oxygeniifera, assembly GCA_000091165.1. Taxonomy (NCBI): domain Bacteria; phylum Methylomirabilota (SeqCode); class Methylomirabilia (SeqCode); order Methylomirabilales (SeqCode); family Methylomirabilaceae (SeqCode); genus Methylomirabilis (SeqCode); species Methylomirabilis oxygeniifera (SeqCode). The sequence goes on from FP565575.1 coordinate 900,773, forward strand.
TGGATTCTCAGGAGCAAGAACCTGAACGGGACCTAAAGATCACCGTGATCCTTTCTGCCATCGCCTGATCGAGGACTACAAGACTCTCTCAATGCGGCTGTGCGAGAACGGCCGGGTAAGGAGCTATAGGGAAGCACCCGTCATTAAGCAGCTCGGCGTATACCGCCTCTGCGCGATCTACCATCGTTTCGAACTTGAAGCACTCCAGGGACCGGTTTTGGCTCAGTCTGGCTCGGGCGGCAGCCGCTGTAGGATCCGACAGTACCGCAAGGATGCCGCCGGCGAGTGCGGCAGCGTCTCCCGGCGGGACCAGGACTGCGCCGTTCGCAACAATCTCAGGTATGCCGCCCACGGTGGTCGCTACGATCGGAGTCCCGGCTGCCGCTGCCTCCAGCACTACATACGAAAATACCTCGGATAAGGATGGGATAACGATGACATCGGTTTCAGCGTACAATTTCGCCAGGTGAGACCGCGGTCGAAAGCCGATGAACCGAGTTATCCTCATTAGCCCCAGGGAGGTACACAATTGCTCGAGTGCGGGCCGATAGGGACCATCGCCCGCTATCGTGATGATCAGGTCCGGGAACGCTCGACGAATCTGAGGGATCGCTTCGAGTAGATACTGCACACCCTTGCCCGCTACCAGTCGACCCACATACAGCAGATGAGGACCAGGTTGTCCAAACCGAGGTTCTCGTGGACGAAGAGCGAAGTTGTTTTGTGGAAGACCATGCGGGATAACTACGATTCGATCGGTGGGAAACCCGGACTCTCTCAGGCTCCGCGCGAGCGTGCTGCTGGGGGCGATAAACCGGGCAACCCCCTGGAGAAGATGCCGACGTGCTCTCCATGCTCTACGGAGAACGAGGTTCACAAACGGTACAGGAAGGCGAACCCCCATCTTGTCCCTGAGTCCTCGCGCCAGACAAGGCGCACAGATCTCCGATGCGTAGCGTTGGCGACAACTCCCGTCCTCATTGTAACAGAGCTGTTGGCGGAGGCAGACCGGCCAATAGGTATGCAGCGTCGCGAGTACAGGGATCCGGAGGCGGTTCGCCGCGGCAATCGGTGCAAATGAAAGATTGAAAAAGGAGTGCAAATGGACGATATCAGGAGGCCAAGCGCGGAAAATGCGAAGGGTTGAAAGATATACGACTGGATCAAATTGGAAAAGTTTCGTCAGCAAAATCGGGAAGGCAGTCTTCGTTGAGAAGATTGCCTCGACCCCTGGAGGTTGGATTGGCACGTTTGGAGATCGCCCGGTCAGGAGAGCAATCCCATGCCTGCGCTTGCTGAGTGCCTGCATCAAACTCAGAACGTGAAGCTCCGCCCCTCCGCATGGCTTGCTGGGTCCGCCGAGGCTACCTGTAACCATCATAATGCGCATGCCGTCCCTCCCGATCTTTCAGCGATTCCGAATACGTCGTCGGCCAGCATCGCGGACCATTCCTTCAAGCTTTCTGAGGAACGATTCAGGATCGTAGTGCCTTCAGCCGAGGGCAAGCACGTAAAGGCCTCTCTTGAATATTGTATGGGTGTACTACGCCCACGCTGAGTCCCACCCCAACGAACAAGAGAGCTGACCATGACCATAAAAGGGGTCTGCTCCGGTTTCTGTCTTACCCACGCTCAGACCGGAGGACTCACACAAAGAGTGGAAGAGCCGAAATGAGGTTGACTAAGCTTGCATAGCATACTATCTTCGACCTGGCAAGTAGTTGTCAGCAGGGAACAGATCATGCGACGACATGGGAAGGATAGTGATGGGTGCATTCAATCATCGTGATTCGCGGCATGGTCATGCGCTGATACAGGAACTTGCCGTAGTCCGAAAGACGCTTGGCCGACTCGACGCCAAACTGCAGGAGAGCGATAGTGAACATGTCCCCAAAGAGGATGATCGTGAGCTTCGCCTTGCGCTGCAGCGTATTGATGATGACCGGTTGACTCAACTGGCGCTGGACTATGCTGTCTGCGTCCGTGGGCTTACCGCGCCGATGGTCTCGCGCGCCTGGAAAGGGGAGCTGACGGAGGAGGTCAAAGAGGCTCACCGTCTCCTCCTGAGCCGTCTACAGACGCTGGAGCGCCTGGCCGGATCCCCTGTGGGACGCCTGTGGCTGTGGCTGCAGGCCCGCCTGCGCCGAGTCTTCCGTAAGCCTGCCCATGTGCAGAGCCTGCCTTCGTCAGGGACGAACGGCAACCGTAGGTAGTGGCGCTAAACCGAGCATTCCGGCTGGGATGACCGTCCGGGGAACAATCGGAGGATCGGAGAAACTGACCGTGGCGGGAACCACATCGGTACGATGATAGGAAGACTGATCCGGTGGCTGATCGTTTTTCCGCTCCTGGGCCTTCTACTCTATGTCGGTCACCCGTTTCTCTTGAGAGCGATGGGTCGCTATCTGATCACGGAGGATCGTCTGCAAAAGGCTGAGGCGATCGCGGTCCTGGCCGGAGACGGAGGTGTTGGTCGCACGCTCGAGGCGGTGAGGCTTTACCAGGACGGTTATGCGCCACGGATCATTCTGACCCGCCAGCGTCTGCCGACAGGGTACGAAGCATTAACACGGCTGGGCATTACTGTACCGGAAGAGCGGCATATTCAGTGGATGGTGCTTAAGGCGATGCGGGTGCCCGTCACCGCTGTTCTTCAGGTCAACGAGCGATCCGATAGTACTGCAAGCGAGATGGTCCATCTCGTACGCCTGCTCAAGGAGCACCGGATACGAACCATTATCCTTGTGACGAATAAATCGCATTCGACACGGGCAAGCAAGATTCTAGCCAGAGTGTCCAGAAATAACCTTACGAGCATCAGCCGACCCACCCGCTATGATACCTTTGATCCGGACGGCTGGTGGCGTTCCCGCGCTGATGCGAGAGACGTGCTATTTGAATATCTGAAGCTGCTCGACTATCTCGTGCAGACGGTCAGTGGTGGTCTGATCGGGCGGTTCAGTGATGCAAAGTCACCGATCGTTCCGGGGGAGGCCACCTTTTAAAAATCAGGCGTTCAGTCGGGTCTCTACGACAGTGTAAAACCGTTGACGAATGGAGGGGTAGAGCTATGCAAGAGAAGCGAGGGATGTTTGATACGATTTTCGGGGCGTTGGGATCGAACAGCCAGGAGCCGATGCCGCAGGCTCCACTGATGGAGATGTCGAGGAATGCGTTTGTCGTCGGCGAGAAGATTCAGATTCGCGGGGAGCTGACCGGTGAAGGCGATCTTCAGCTTATGGGCGGGTTTCACGGGACTATTGATCTTACGGGAACGATTGTCATCGGAGAGTCGGCCCAGGTCGAGGCTGATATCGCGGCCACCAACATCATTGTCGGCGGCCACGTCAAAGGCAATCTGATCGCCAGCGGACGGGTCGATCTGCTGCCTACCGGCAGCGTGACGGGTAACGTGAAGACAGGCAGTATCGCCGCCGCAGAGGGCGCCTCCTTGCATGGCGAGATCGAGATCAATCGCCGCCAGGCGGCTGGCCAGGTTCAGATGGAGAAGGATCGGATCGGTTCATTCTAGCTTGAGAGGCCCGGTTGCTCTCAGCCCCTGGCACCAGGCGTGATGGGGAGGGTGTATGGCCTTTATGCGATTCGATAAATTTACCTTTAAGGCGCAGGAGGCGATTCAGCAGGCCCAGAAGCTGGCTGAGCAGCTGGAGCATCAGGCAATTGATGTTGAGCACCTGTTGTTAGCGCTTGTACAACAGGCGGAAGGGGTCGTCCAGCCGATTCTGGGAAAGATGGGGACTGACCCCCGTCAGGTCGCCTCCAGACTCACAGAGGAACTGAAGCGACTTCCCAGGGTCTCCGGGCTTCCACCAGGCCAGGTCCATATCACTCCACGTCTTGAAAAGGTGCTGAGCGCCGCGCTGTCTGAGGCGGAACGCTTGAAAGATGAGTACGTCAGCACCGAGCATCTGCTTCTGGCGATTGCCGACGCGGGCGGTGGCGCCGTCGGGAGGGTCCTGCGCGAGGCTGGGATTACAAAAGACACTATTTACGCAGCTTTGCAGGAGGTTCGCGGCAGCCAGCGAGTCACCGATCAGGTTCCGGAGGAAAAGTACCAGGCGTTGGAACGGTACGCCCGCGATCTCACCGATCTGGCCAGAAAAGGGAAGCTGGACCCGGTCATCGGTCGAGACGATGAGATCCGTCGAGTGGTTCAGGTCCTGGCGCGCCGAACCAAAAACAACCCGGTTCTCATTGGTGAGCCCGGCGTGGGGAAGACCGCCATCGTAGAAGGACTGGCGCAGCGAATCGTCAATGGCGACGTACCGGAGTCGTTGAAGAATAAGCGTGTGCTGGCGCTGGATATTGGCGCACTGGTGGCCGGGAGTAAGTACCGCGGGGAGTTCGAAGACCGGCTGAAGGCGGTCCTTCGGGAGGTGACCGAGCAGCAGGGTCAGATTGTTCTCTTCATCGATGAACTCCATACCCTTGTTGGAGCCGGCGCTGCTGAAGGGGCCGTGGATGCCTCGAACATGCTCAAGCCGGCGCTGGCTCGAGGAGAGCTTCGGTGTGTGGGGGCTACGACACTGGACGAATACCACAAGCGGGTAGAGAAAGACGCAGCGCTAGAACGGCGCTTCCAACCGGTCCTGGTCGGCGAGCCGTCGGTAGAAGATAGCATCTCGATTCTTCGCGGGCTGAAGGAACGGTACGAGGTGCACCACGGTGTAAGGATCAGGGACTCGGCGCTGGTGGCGGCCGCCATCTTAAGCAACCGGTACATCACCGACCGGTTCTTGCCGGACAAAGCGATCGACCTGATCGATGAGGCGGCGTCTCGTCTGCGGATGGAGATCGACAGCATGCCGACGGAGCTGGACGAGCTCAGTCGGCGAATACGACAGATCGAGGTCGAATACCACGCTCTGAAGAAGGAGACCGATTCAGAGTCGCAGGAACGCCTCGCGCGTCTGGCCGACGAGCTCGTGGAGATCCGGATCAAGGAGGAAGGTCTCAAGACCCGCTGGGAGCAGGAGAAGGGATTCATCCAGCGAATCAGGGGCCTCAAGGAGCGGATCGAGGCGGCGAAGGTGCAGGAGCAGATGGCGGAGCGACAGGGCGATCTGGGAAAGGTCGCCGAACTCCGCTATGGTGTGGTTACATTGCTGCAAAAGGAGTTGGAAAGCGAAAAGCGCGGGCTGGAACAGGTCCAGCAGGTTGGCGCCATGCTCAAGGAGGAGGTAGACGAGGAAGATGTCGCCCAAGTCGTCTCTAAGTGGACCGGGGTTCCGGTTGCCAGGATGCTGGAAGGCGAAACCCAGAAGCTCCTGACCATGGAGGAGAAGCTCAGGGAGCGAGTGGTGGGGCAGTACGAGGCGATTGGCGCAGTGAGTGACGCGATCCGGCGCGCCCGCTCCGGGCTTCAGGATCCGAACCGGCCGATCGGCTCCTTCATGTTCCTGGGGCCGACGGGTGTTGGAAAGACCGAGCTGGCCCGGGCATTGGCCGCGTTCCTGTTCGACGACGAGCGGGCGATGATTCGCCTGGACATGAGCGAGTACATGGAGAAGCATACCGTCTCTCGCCTCATCGGCGCGCCGCCTGGCTACGTCGGGTTCGAGGAGGGGGGACAGCTCACTGAGGCGGTTCGGCGTCGCCCCTACTGCGTCCTGCTCCTGGACGAGATCGAAAAGGCCCACACCGATGTCTTCAATATCCTGCTGCAGATTCTGGATGATGGACGGCTGACCGATGGGCAGGGGCGAACCGTGGACTTCAAAAACACGATCATCATCATGACCAGCAACCTGGGGAGTCAGGTCATTCAGGAGTTAGGCGGTCGCGATGATGAGGAGATGCGTCGGCGAGTACTGGAGGCCGTAAGAACTCACTTTCGGCCGGAGTTCCTGAACCGAGTAGACGAGATACTGATTTTCCACACTCTCTCGCTGGCTCAGATCAAAGCGATTGTGGAGATCCAGCTCAGGCGGGTGGGGAAGCGGCTTGTCGAGCGGAAGCTCGATCTTGAGGTCACGGATGCGGCAAAGGACTTTCTGGCCAAAGAAGGATACGATCCGGTCTTTGGGGCGAGACCGCTCAGGCGAGCCATCCAGCGAGCGCTGTTGGATCCCTTGGCGCGTCGTCTGTTGGAGCATGAGTTTGCCGAAGGCGACACCGTGAGGGTCGATGCGGCTCGCGGAGAACTGATCCTGAGTAAGGATTGAAAGTCCCCGTGTCATTGCGAGGCGAAGCCGAAGCAATCTCACAGTCCTTCAAGACAACGACGGTGAGATTGCCGCGCTCCCTCCGATCGCTCGCAATGACGATGTGCAGAAGAGAGAATGGAGAAGATGGCCCCCGTTGCCTACATCGAACAGATCCGGAGACTCTACTCGATCGAGCCGCCCTACCAGTGGACGGTGAACCTGACGAGCCCCTGGACGCCAATGCCCAAGCCGGTCCGAGAGTGCCGGATCGCCCTGATCAGTTCCGGGGGGATTTATCACAAGAGCCAGGAGTCGTTTAACCCCATCAAGAACGATCTGACGTTTCGGGAAATCCCAAAAGACGTACACCTGCCCGACCTCCGCATCTCGCACTACTCTAAGAACGCAAGGGACGTCAAAGACCTCAATACGATCTTTCCCCTTGATCGGTTCAGAGAGCTGGAGGCTCAAGGGCACATTGGCGAGCTGGCCTCCGTAGGCTTCACCTTCATGGGGCGGATCTTTAAGCGAACCCAGCTCCAGAAAGAGATGGCGCCGCATCTCATCGGACGCCTGCGGGAACTCCAAGTCGATACGGCCTTCCTCGTCCCGGTCTGACAACTGTGCCACCAGTCCGTGGGACTGTTCGCCCGCGCCATCGAAGAGTCCGGCATCCCCACCGTCATGCTTTCCGCTGCCCTTGATATTACCTCCTCGGTCAAGCCGCCCCGCGCCGTCTTCGTGAACTTCCCCCTCGGTCATCAGGCCGGCAAGTCGTTCGACCTAGAGGGGCAGACCCGGATCCTGCTCGACGCACTCCATCTACTCGAAACGGCAACTACTCCGGGGACACTCGTCCAACTTCCATACAAGTGGGACGAAAACGATCCGCTGGATTCCTGGGAAGAGGAAGAGATGCTCCATCCTTCGCTGGTGTAACCCATGCCAATAAACACGCCTGGGAGATTCAGGTGGGGGCTAACGGGCTTGGCGGTCGGTCTGATCATGATCGTACTTGCCGCGTGCCAGACTGTCCCCATCTCTGGACGCTCCCAGTTGCTGCTCGTGTCTGAGGCCGATGAGGTCCAGTTGGGGGTGCAGTCGTATCAGGAGATTCTCCGCCAATCCAAAGTCTCGACGGATCAGAAGGTACTCAAGATGGTACGCCGTGTCGGGATGCGGATTGCAACGGCAACAGGACGTACGGATCTGAAATGGGAGTTTACGGTTATTAAGGACGATCAGGTCAACGCCTTTGCGCTTCCCGGCGGCAAGGTGGCCGTCTACACCGGGTTGTTGCCCGTCACGCGGGACGAAACAGGTCTTGCGGTGGTGTTGGGACACGAGGTCGCCCATGCCGTTGCGCGCCATGGTGCGGAGCGGCTCACCCAAGAACTGGTCGTAAAGACCGGCCTCGAGGCAACTAAATTGGCCCTGTCGAATCGTGATCCGGACACGGTCAAAACGGTCAGCGCACTCCTCGGAGCGGGAGCGACCTACGGCTTGATCCTTCCATGGAGCCGAGCACAGGAATCAGAGGCGGATCGGCTTGGTCTCGTCTATATGGCAAAGGCAGGCTATAATCCGCGCGCCGCTCGTGATCTGTGGACTCGTATGGCTGGGGTCTCCAAGGGGCAGGGACGTCCTTCGGAGTTCTTGTCGACCCATCCGTCGGAGGCGACACGAATCCGACAGATTACGGAGTGGTTGCCGGAGGCGCTCCAATATTACAAGCCCCGCCGTTGATGCGTGCGTCCATGAGCGCAAAAAGCCCTCGGACTCGGCCGTTTCACCGGCTTCAGACAACCCAATTTGCCTTGACAAGAAAAGGTCACAGGATTACTATTCGTCTAAGTGTGAGTCGTCGTTATCTGTCGGTTATAGGGGGAGCCGGAGCGTGAAGCGCCTCATCGACGTTGATCCGGAGATCGCTGAAGTTATTCGGCTTGAGACCAACCGTCAGGCCACCAAGCTGGAGTTGATCGCCTCGGAGAATTTCGTCAGTCCGGCGGTCATGGAGGCGGCCGGTTCGACGCTGACCAACAAATATGCCGAGGGGTACTCCGGACGACGCTACTACGGTGGGTGTGAGTTCGTCGACATGGCGGAGAATCTGGCGATCGAGCGAGCCAAGCGGCTTTTCGGCGCCGATCACGTGAATGTCCAGCCACATTCCGGTACGCAGGCCAACATGGCCGTGTACTTTTCGGTTCTGGAGCCCGGGGATACCATTCTCGGGCTGAACCTGTCGCATGGGGGTCATCTGTCCCATGGCAGTCCGGTGAACTTTTCCGGCCGCTTCTTCAAGGTGATTCCGTATGGTGTCAATAAGACGACGGAGCAGGTAGATTTTGACGTGCTCCGGTCGCTCGCCAGAACGCACCGACCCAAGCTGATTGTGGTCGGTGCCAGCGCCTACCCGAGGACTCTGGACTTTACGACGTTTAGTGAGATTGCGAAAGAGGTCGGCGCGCTCATCATGGCTGATATCGCGCACATTGCCGGGCTGATCGTCGCCAAGCTGCACCCAAGCCCCGTCCCCTACGCCGAGTTCGTCACGACCACCACTCACAAGACGCTTCGGGGACCTCGAGGCGGGATGATCATGTGTAAGGCGGAGTACGCCCCGGTCCTGAACAAGCAGGTTTTTCCCGGGATGCAGGGCGGTCCGCTAATGCATATCATTGCAGCGAAGGCGGTGGCGTTTGCCGAGGCGCTCTCACCGGATTTCGCGTCGTATCAGCGCCAGATCGTGGCGAATGCAAAGGTGTTGGGAGAAGCGCTGCAAGGCCACGGCTTTCGTCTGGTCTCCGGTGGAACGGATACCCATCTCCTGTTGATCGATCTGCGTGGGAAAGGGGTGACCGGAAAGGCGGCAGAAACTGCGCTGGATCAGGCCGGGATTACGGCGAATAAGAACGGTATCCCATTCGACGAGGAAAAGCCGACCGTCACCTCAGGTATCCGGATCGGGACGCCGGCCGTGACCACCCGAGGGATGCGGGAAGGCGAGATGAGAGAGATCGCAAATCTCATTGCCGACGTCCTGAAAGACGTATCGAACGCCGCGGCTCTGGCCGGAGTTGCGGTTCGGGTGAAAGAGCTTTGTGACTCCTTCCCATTGTACCGAGAGCAGCTTGCCCTCTCCTCTCCCCACCTTGTGTAGGATCCTCCGAGGGACTCGCGTGTGAAGTGTCCCTACTGCGGCAGTCTCGAAGAAAAGGTCGTCGATTCTCGCGAGGGCAAGGACGGTGCAGTCGTCCGTCGTCGCCGCCAATGCCAACAGTGCCTGAAGCGTTTCACCACCTATGAGCGGATCGAGGAGATCCACTTCATGGTCATTAAGGCGGACGGCCGTCGGGAACCGTTCGATCGGCACAAGATTCTGTCGGGATTGCTCAAGGCGACCCAGAAACGGCCGGTCAGCGTCGTTCAGCTTGAGAAGATCGTAGATGAGATTGAGGGCCGCCTCGCAGAGAAAGCGGAGCGAGAGATGCCTTCTGCTGAGATCGGTGAGCTGATTATGGAGCGGCTCCACGAGATCGATGAGGTGGCGTACGTCCGTTTCGCATCGGTGTATCGTCAGTTCAAGGACGTCAGTCAGTTTGTCGAGGAGGTTAAGGGTCTCCGAGAAGGGGGGAGGCGTCGGGGTGCCCCGTAAATATGGACATTATTACCCTTGGTCTCAGCCACAAGACAGCGCCGATTGAACTCCGGGAGAAATTCCATATCCCGGAGTCGGAACTGCCGGAAGTCTTGGATGAGCTTGGCGGGTGCGGGCAGATCCTTGAGCGAATGATTCTCTCCACCTGCAACCGCGTGGAGACGTACGCTGTTGTGGACGATGTGGAGGGCGCTCGCCGGTTCCTCATAGAGTTCCTCGCCGAGCGACAGAAGCTTCCGCCGGAAGCCTTTGAGTCTTCTCTGTATCTGTTGACCGCTGACCAGGCTATCCGGCATCTCTTCCGGGTGGCGTCGAGTCTGGATGCGATGGTGGTCGGCGAGTCGCAGATCCTGGGCCAGGTGAAAGCGGCATACGCGGTTGCCCTCGAGCGGGAGGCTACGGGTCAGATCCTCAACGCCCTCATGGACAGGGCGTTGCGCGTCGCGAAGCGGGTTCGAACCGAGACCGGGATCGCCACCTCGGCCGTCTCAGTCTCGACCGCGGCGATCGAGCTGGCCAAGAAGATCTTGGGCGACCTGACGGGTCGTACGGTGATGCTGATCGGGGCCGGGAAGATGTCGGAGTTGTCGGCCAAGCATTTGCTGGCTGATGGCGTCGGCACGGTTCTCGTCACCAATCGGCATTTCGATCGCGCCGTCGAATTGGCAAAGCGGTGGGGCGGTCGGGCGGTCCGATATGATTTCGCTAAGCTGGAGATGCTTAGCGCCGATATCATCATCAGTTCGACCGGAGCCCCGCACCAGATCCTCTCTAAGGACGACTTCCAGGAGATCATCGCACAGCGCCATAACCGTCCGATCTTTGTGATCGACATCGCCGTTCCCCGTGACATCGACCCCGCGGCCGGCGAGATCGAGCATGTGTACCTGTATGATCTTGATGATCTCAAGGGGGTGGTAGAGGCCAACCTTCGAGAGCGGCAGCGCGAGGCAGAACTGGCGGAGGCGATGATCGACCAGGAGGCCAAGCAGTTTGCCGAGTGGCTTGCGGGTCTGCACGTTGTCCCGACGATCGTGGCCATGCGTAAGAAGGTCGAAACGATCCGCGAGGAGGAACTCCAAAGGATTTTTACGAAGCTGCAAGACTTGACGCCGGAGGAGCGTCATGCTATCTCCCTCATGACCGGCTCGATTGTGAATAAGATCCTGCACGATCCGACGATGGAGTTGAAGCGCCAGTCGGTCTCGAAAGAGGGCCATCTTTACATCAATGTATTGCGTCGGCTCTTCGGTATCGGGGAGGAGTAAGAGGAGGGTGCAGCGTGGAGGGTGAAAGCTAAGAGATGCGTAGTCACACGGTGAAGCTGGGAACGCGGGGAAGTCCGCTGGCGCTGTGCCAGGCGGGACTGGTGACGGAAGAGCTGCGCCGGCGATGGCCCGATCTCGACGTGACCATCGTTCCTATTAAGACCTCCGGCGATAAGTTCCTTGATGTTGTCCTGTCACAGGTTGGCGGAAAAGGCCTCTTCGTCAAGGAGATCGAGGAGGCCCTGCTCGATGGCCGGATTGACCTTGCAGTCCATAGCCTGAAAGATCTGCCTGCGGAACTGGCGCCCGGTCTTTGCGAAGGAGCCGTCATGCGCCGCGAAGACCCGCTTGATGCGCTTGTGGCGAGGAACGGCCTTCGGTTCACAGACCTCCCGCGTGGAGCCAGGATCGGCACCAGCAGCCTCCGACGACAGGTTCAGTTCCTCCATTGTCGTCCGGATCTCCAGATCGAGTCGCTGCGCGGCAATGTACAAACGCGGCTGAACAAACTCGAGACGCTTGGCCTTGAGGCGGTGGTCCTGGCCGCCGCGGGCCTTATCCGCTTAGGGCTACAGGATCGGATTACCGAGCGCTTGCAGCCGGATCTGTGCCTGCCGGCCATCGGTCAAGGGGCCCTGGTCATCGAAATCCGGGAGGACGATCGGCAGACGGCTGAGCGTGTAGAGACGCTTAATCATCGCGAGACTCGGCAAGCGACGACGGCGGAACGAGCGTTCCTGCGGCGCCTGGGCGGAAGCTGCGTAACCCCGATTGCTGCCTTCGGCCGGCTTGAGGGCGAGACGCTCGAGCTGACCGGTATGGTTGCCGGTCTGGATGGTAAGCGACTGCTCAGGCAGGCCGTTGTGGGGGAGGCCGGCGCGCCTGAGCAGGTGGGGCAGACGCTGGCAGATCGACTGCTTTCAGCGGGAGCGGGTGAGATCATTCGAGAGGTGAACGCCCAGCTTTCAGAGAAGCGTGGATAATGGGGAAGGTGTATCTCATTGGCGCCGGGCCGGGTGATCCCGGCCTTTTTACTCTGCGTGGCGTCGCGTGTCTCCGTGAAGCCGATGTGATCGTATACGATTACCTCGCCAACCCGCGTCTGCTTTCGTACGCCAGGCCTGATGCTGAGTTGATCTATGTCGGCAAGAAGGGCGGTAACTCCGATGCGGCCACACAAGTAGAGATCGACCGTCTGCTGATCGAGAAGGCTCTGGCCGGAAAGGTGGTGGCGCGGCTGAAAGGTGGCGATCCGTTCATTTTCGGGCGGGGCGGCGAAGAAGGGGAGGAGCTATTTGAGGCAGGTATTCCCTTCGAGGTTGTTCCAGGGATCACTTCAGCGATAGCCGTACCGGCCTATGCAGGCATCCCGCTGACTCACCGTGATTACGCCTCGACAGTCGCCATTCTGACCGGACACGAGGATCCTTCGAAACAGACCTCGGTAATTGCATGGGAGAAGATAGCGACCGGCATCGGAACGTTGGTATTTCTGATGGGTGTCGGTAATCTTCCAACGATTGTTGATAAGCTCCTCGGGTGTGGTCGGTCCAAAGATACGCCGGCCGCCGTCATGCACTGGGGTACCAAACCCGAGCAGGAGACCGTCGCCGGCACGCTCGAGAACATCGTGGCGCTTGCCCAGATGCGCGGGCTGGGACCGCCCGCTGTCCTTGTCGTCGGCGAGGTCGTCCGGCTTCGTGAGCGGCTGAACTGGTTCGAGCGCCGGCCGCTGTTCGGGAAGCGGATCCTTGTGACCAGGACTCGTGAGCAGGCGGGCCGGTTTGCCGAACTGCTGGAAGGACAGGGGGCGGAGGTTGTGGGGGTTCCGCTTATCGAGATTGCGCCGCCCAAAAGCTGGCAACCTGTGGACCAAGCCATCGAACGGCTTGAGACCTACAGGTGGGTGATCTTTACCAGTGCGAACGGCGTCGAGGCGTTTTTCCATCGGCTACGGGAGCTTCGTCAGGATGCCAGACGCCTGGGAGCCGCCAGGATCTGCGCCATCGGGTCTGCAACTGCCGATACTCTTGAAGGACACAATATTATCCCCGATGTCGTCCCGGTCGAATTCCGCGCGGAAGGGATCATCGAGGCGCTGAAACCGTATGATCTGCGCGGCGAGAAGATTTTGTTGCCGCGGGCCGAAGTCGCACGAGACCTGTTGCCGAAGGAACTCGAACAACGTGGCGCAACTGTCGAGGTGGTGCCCGTATATAGAACCGTGAAATCGACCAGTTCCGTAGAACTCTTAAAGTCAATTCTCACGGATCGGAAGATCGATCTTGTGACGTTTACCAGTTCCTCCACCGTCACGAACTTTGTGGAAGCGCTGACGCAGGAAGACCTCAAAGCGCTTTGCGAAGGCGTGCGCGTCGGGTGCATCGGCCCCATCACGAAAGAGACAGCCGAGCGCTTCGGCCTGCCGATCGATATCGTCCCAGAGCGCTACACGATCCCATCCTTTGTTGACGCCATCGTCCAGTATTATCAAACATCGGCTGCGGGATAGCGTGAGTCGGGTTCCTAGTGTTCCTTCGAAATAGTATTGAGCAATCAGTGCTCAACCGGCAGCTTCAGATAAACCCCCCTGTCCCCCCTTTCAAAAAAAGGGGGGACACTTCTACGTTTCCTTGCCTCCCCCTTTCATAAAGGGGGATTGAGGGGGTTTTCGTGCACCGTGGTGCGGCCATGGCCACATGGGAGGACCGATTGGCCAAACGAAGTGACAGCGCGATTATGTTGCTGGTGATCCTCATATTGGGGGCGCTGATCGGGACCGTGATCGGAGAGGTCATCGCGACCGTAGCGCCCGGCGGGACACTGGAAAAGATTTTCAGCAAGGGGATCAACCCCGGTCTCTCCCCGCCCGCAACCCTCGACCTGAAGATACTGAGTCTTTCCTTCGGTTTTACCGTGAAGATCAATCTCTCAAGTCTGCTTGGCATCGGCTTGGCCCTTTTGGTCTATCGGAAACTGTGATCATCCTGGCTTCTGCTTCTCCGCGACGTGAGGCGTTGCTTCAGGCGTTGTGGGTCGAGCATCGGATCATCCCCAGCTTGATTGACGAAGCGGGTCCGCTGCCTGGGACGACGACGGCATGCCACGCTGAGGCCCTGGCCCTTCGAAAGGCGGCCGAGGTGGCAGCTCGGGTAGGGGAGGGGTTGGTCCTTGGCGCAGACACCATCGTCGAATGTGACGGTCGCCCGCTGGGTAAGCCAAAAGATCGGGACGAAGCTCGCGAGTTTCTGCGCCTGTTAAGCGGCCGGAGCCATCTGGTCGTAACGGGGCTTGCGCTCGTCCAGATCTCTGATGGTCGAACGGAGATCGGACACGAGGTGACCGAGGTCCGGATGCGGGCCTTGTCGGATGAGGAGATTGACGCCTATGTTCGGACGGACGAGCCGTTTGATAAGGCCGGCGGCTACGCGATCCAGGGGACGGCCGAGGACTTCATCGAGGGGATCAAGGGCAGCTTCACCAACGTCGTCGGCCTCCCCCTCGGCAGGCTCCGCATACTCCTCCTCCGCTTCGGCATCGACCCACTCCGCCGACAGGTCTCTGCATAGCGCTACAGCCCGCAACAATGAACGTCATTGCTTCGAAAGTTCCCCGGTCGGTCATTGCGAGGGAGCGCAGCGATCGAAGCAATCTCACCATTTTTCGCACCCTCAAAAATGATGAGATTGCCGCGGTCCCGTTAGTCGCTCGCAATGACGCCGGGATGGATTGGATCTCTCGCCCCTAAGACTTTCATGCTTATGGGCGCCCCCGTGGCGTATGGATTCTTCTTCGAGCATCCCTCCCTCAAGGTCCGCTTCCCCCCTTCAGAGCCTACCCCGAACTCGGGCCATGAAGGAAGGCACGGATTGGGGGGTGAAGCAATGGCATATCGCTATCTCTCTGTTTGGAGCCACGGAATCGTGTTGCATTCTAGGTACTACTATCGTAGAGTTCGTCCAAGAAGGGTCGGATAACATCTGTTAGGCCTCTGAGGTCAGGAGATCGCACCGATCTATACCGGTTCAACAAATAGCTACGGTAGGCTGCATGGTTGCGTATGCCTTTTCGATCTTCGTAGCGATAATTTCGAAATCATCCAGAACACTCTGAACTGTTACGATTTCCTTGGCCCTTCGTGGTTTTCCAAGCATGGTAGAAAGTATATTACCTGGGATCTGGCCTACCTCTTTCTGAGTCCACAATACCATAATCGACTCATTCCCAATTCACAGGTATATGAGCATGACCGAGAAACGGGACAATGCCTCCAAGCTGTACCCAAGTCCGAGGTTTGGATAGAGGACAGGATTCCACTGTGTTGGATTGGGAGTGCACTACTCGTAAAGATGAAAGTACCAGCGCCAGTACGTAAGCTCACTCGGGCTCTTTTAAAAGTCGATAGGCGCGTACGTATGAACCACTGATAAGGCTATGATCGGTAGGGGAGATCGGTAACAAAACGATCTGGGGATATGGGCTACGCATTTCGGCTGGAAGCGTTTTAGCTCCGCCGGCGGGTTGGAAATACTTCATGTTTCTCCCCTGTCTGTGCTAACCTGACTGCCGGCCGGCACTGGGTTAGCCCTGCCGCAAAGAATGCGGTATACTCCTGACCAAGCAAGGAAAACTCCAAGACAATTGTCGAGACGATCGAGTGCGCTGTTGTGCCCGAAAGATGCAAATAGGGAGCCTACTTGCCTACGGTTCTAAGGTCAGGCCCGTACCGGTTCTTCTTCTACGCGGGTGACCGCGACGAACCACAACACGTTCATGTGGAGCGAGACGATAAAATCGCAAAGTTCTGGCTCGATCCCATTCGGTTGCAAAGCAGCGGTGGTTTTTCGCGCGCCGAGATTGCGCGTATTGAAAAGTTGGTGAGCCATCACCGAATCGAACTGACGGAGGCGTGGAATGAGTACTTCGGCTGTTGAGTTGGAAATCCCATTTGCGGAGAACGTCACTGTATCCGACGACACGCTATCAGTCGACTTGAGCGACGGGCGGAGCATCTCCGTTCCACTTGCGTGGTATCCGCGATTGTTGCATGCATCATCGGCTGAACGAAAGCGCTGGCGCCTGATCGGCCGAGGTCTGGGAATCCATTGGGATGATCTCGACGAGGACATCAGCGTTGAGGGCTTGCTGGCAGGGAAACCATCGGGGGAGAGCCAGGCGTCTTTCAGTAGATGGCTTGCCAAACGGTCATCACGCCCAACAACGCGCTCAACGCGGGCGCGCGAAAAGGCGCCGCGTGCCGGTTAGTGCGGCCGTGTACCCGGTATTCTGGATGAAGTCGTGGTGGCGTACCGGGAGAAGGCCACGGTTGGGATGTACGCAATCCTGGCGGACGGTGAGGGTATTCACTGGCCGGATGTCGATGAGGACTGAAGCGTTGCGGGTCTGCTCCGCGGCACGCACTGAGCTCACGCAGCCATGGTGAATCGGATCGACACGAAGCAGGAATATATTCTGGGGATTACCGGGGCGAGCGGGGCGGTTTTAGGCATTCGCACGCTCGAAGTGCTCCGCGAGCTTGGTCTGCCTGTCCATCTGATCGTGTCCCAAGGGGCGAAGGCGACGCTTCGGGAAGAGTGCGGACGCACAGTGGAGGATCTCAAGCGCCTCGCCACCTTTTTCCATGACGATCGGGATCTCGGCGCGTCCATTTCGAGCGGCTCCTATGTCTCACCCAACGTGAGCGCGATGATTGTCGCACCGTGTTCGATGAAGAGTCTGGCGGCCATTGCTACCGGCTACGCTGAGACCTTGATCGCTCGAGCGGCCGACGTCGTTCTGAAGGAGGGGAAGCGCCTTGCGCTTGTGGTGAGGGAGAGCCCCTTCACTGCCATCCATCTCGAACAGATGTTGACATTGGCGAGGGCGGGCGTCAGAATCGTCCCGCCGGTACCGCCGTTCTATCAGAAGGCAACAACGGTCGAAGAGTTGGTGGACCAGATTGTCGGGAGGGTGTTGGACCAGATCGGGCTCCATACCGACCTGCCCAATCGATGGCGGGGCGCAGATTAACGATTCGATTACCATTGGTCGTCACACGCATCTGAAGCGTTATCCACTTCCGTCCGCTGCCGTTCCATGTTATACAGTAAACGTGAGTAGCCAGTCCGTTGGTTAGACTGAAGGCTAAAGACTGAACTACATGTTGCTTCTAAAAACCTTCAACCTTCAGCCTATATACCTGACATAAAGGATAATCTGACATGATGGGACAGGGGATCTTTCAGGTTATGGCTCAAGGCGGGATCACCATGGTGGTCCTCGCCATATTTTCGATCTTTTCGCTCGCGGTGATCGGTGAGCGGTTTTATACGTTTTATAAAGCTCAGCAAGCGACAGGACGGGTCGCCGAGAAGGGGCTCCAGTATGTCGCGGATGGGAAAATGGCTGAGGCACTCCGCCTGTGCGAGCAGAACGATGGCAGTCCGGTCGCCAAGGTCCTCCAGGCCGGGCTTCTGGCCATCATTGATCGGGGAGATCCGACTCTCTCGGGAAAACAGTTTCCGCGTCGGCTGGAATCGTGTAAGGGGGCGATGCAGCGGACCACCTCAGCAGAAATCTCCCGCCTGGAACGGTACCTGGGTTCATTGGCGACGCTCGGCAATGTCAGTCCGTTTGTCGGTCTCTTCGGGACCGTTCTGGGAATTATTCGAGCGTTTGAGGCGATCGCCAAGGTGGGATCAGGCGGGATCGGCACAGTATCAGCCGGAATTGCCGAGGCGCTCGTGGCAACAGCGGCCGGTCTGTTCGTGGCGATTCCCGCAGTCATCGCGTACAATTACTTCGTCGGCAGAGTAAAACTCTTTACCGCGGCAATGGACAGTGCAGCCTCGGAAATGGTGGACAGGCTGTTGGATCAGGCCGCTCCTCAAGAGGATTAAAAAGGATGGGCATGCAGTCTAACAATGGGAAAGATCGACGAATGTTGTCGGAAATCAACGTGACCCCTCTGGTGGACGTGACGCTCGTCCTGCTGATCATCTTTATGGTGACGACGCCGATGCTCCAGCGAGGGACCGACGTCCAGCTCCCAACCGCGCAGGCGTCTCAAGTGAAAGAGGAGCAGCGCATTACCTTGACAGTGACAAGAGATAGCCGCATTTTCGTCGATAATGAAGAAGTACCAAGACAGAATCTTGAAACCCGCCTCAAATCTATAGCCGGTCCTGGAAAGGAGCGAGTGCTCTACCTGCGTGGCGATGCCAGAGTTCCTTACGGCTTTGTGATCGAGGTGATGGATGCCATCAAGTCTTCCGGGATTGAGACGGTCGGGATGATTACCGACCGGCCAGGGTCCCGATAGCTCGCCGCATTGTCGAAAGTCGCCCGGCATGTTCAGATTGATCCCTCGGGAAGAGAAGTTCTTCGAGTTCTTCGAGAAGGCGGCCAATAACATATTGGAAGGCGCAAGAATCCTCGTTCAGATGACGGAGGAAGGCGGCGCAAACCTTCAGGAACGATGGAAACGACTCGAAGAGCTTGAGCATGTGGGCGATAAGATTACTCATCAGATCATTCGAGAGCTGAACCGGACCTTCATTACTCCCATCGACCGCGAAGATATTCACAGCCTGGCTGTGGCGCTGGATGACGTCATGGATCTGATCGAGGCGTCGGCGGCTCGCATGAGTATGTATAAGATCAAGCAACCTACCGAGGAGGCGGGGAAGCTTGCCCATGTGATCCTGAAATCGGCGGAGGAGATCGTCAAAGCGGTGTCGAGCCCCGAACGGCTGGACGATGTGATGGAGCATTGCATCGAGATTAATCGGCTGGAGAACATGGCTGATGAGATCAGCCGAGAGGCGATTGCCGACCTGTTTGACAAAGGGCACGACCCGATAGACGTGATTAAGTGGAAAGAGATTTACGAAACAATGGAGACGACGACCGACCGATGTGAAGATGCGGCCAACATCGTCGAATCCCTGGTGTTGAAAAGTACCTGATACGCACAACCTATCAATCGGGGAGATCTCTCGCATCACCTCTGATGGCGGCTTTTCCCGGCAGTGTCGTTGAATTAATGGCTCCCACCGCCTCCTTTCTTTACTCTCCGGACGATCTGAAATTAATCGACTCGGACTTGACTTTCCTGCCGGGTCAGGGGTAGGCTGAGTTACGGGATACGGATCGGTCGTTCACGTATGTGAGGAGTATGTACGATGTTCGGACTGGGGATGCAGGAGCTGATTGTCATCTTTGTCATCGCGCTCCTGGTCTTTGGCCCAAAGAAACTGCCTCAGCTTGCGCGATCGCTGGGTCGTGGCGTGGCGGAGTTTAAGCGAGCGTCTGAAGAGCTGAAGGAAGGGCTGTCTGCCGAGTTATCAACAGAGGATGCGAAGGCGGATGCGTCGGCCCAGCAACCGCAGTACATCGCCAAAGATGAAGCGCCTCCGACTATAGATCCTGAGGAAAAGCCGAAGGAAACGCACGAGATCCGGAATGTCTGATGAGAAGATGTCGTTTGTCTCCCATCTCGAGGAGCTTCGAAGGCGAATTATTATTTGTCTGGTGGCGATCGGGGCAGGTTTTCTTGTTACCTTCAACTATTCGGAAATCATCCTTCGTTTACTGAAACGGCCGCTGACGACCGATCTGGCTTTCTCCCGGACCTACCCATTCCTGCGATCGCTCCCACGCCCCGGCCCTCCCATCGACCTGATCTTCCTGGCGCCTGCCGAGGCCTTCTGGATGCATATGAAGATCGCCCTGTTTGCCGGCCTCTTGTTGACCCTGCCGATTGTTCTCTACCAGATCTGGAAGTTCATCGCGCCCGGTCTCCTCTCTCACGAGAAGCGTTATGCGCTCCCCTTTGTGGTGTTCTCGACCATCTTTTTTATTGGCGGCTTACTATTCTGCTTTTACTTTGTTCTTCCGTTTTCCCTGAACTTTCTGCTGACATACAAGACCGAAAACCTCAAGCCGATGATCTCCATCGGTAACTACATAGATTTCACCGCAAAGTTCTTATTAGGTTTCGGAGTGGTCTTTGAGCTTCCGCTGGCGATCGCGATCTCGACTAAGATGGGGCTGGTGACGCCCCAGTTTCTCTCCAGGAACCGGAAATACGCCATCCTTATTAGCTTCACGATTGCAGCCATCCTCACCCCCACACCGGATGTCTTCAACCAGACATTGATGGCGTTGCCGATGTACCTGCTCTATGAGGTCGGGGTTCTGGCTGCCCGCATTCTGATCCGAAAACCGGCAGTTGCCTCGCAGGAGGCGACGGAAGGAGTCTAAGGCGTTCGAGGGTTCAGGTTGGACGAGCGGCTCGGACTTACGAATGCTTGAGAGCAATCGTCTCGACGACGTTCGCGACATCCTCACATCGGTCGGTCACGCCTTCGAGCGATTCATAGATCTCTTTCCATTTGGTTAGTTCGAGAACCGGAAGATCACTCTCAAACAAGCGGGCAATCACTCGGCGAAAGAGGTCGTCAGCGGTATTTTCTAACCGATTGATCTCCACGCAGATCTCTTGCACGGTGTCGAGCCGCGGCAGTTGGCTGACGGCCTTCTCGACCTGTTCAGCCGATGCCATAATGATGGCGACCATCTCACGGGATTCCGGTGTGGGCTGTTCGATTTTGTAGAGGACCATCCTGGAGGCTGTGGCTTCGATGAAGTCCACAACATCGTCGATGGCCGACGCCAGCGCATGGAGGTTCTCACGGTCGAAGAACGGGATGAAGGTCTGATTCAACCGTTTCATGATGCGGTGGGTGATCGCATCTCCCTGGTGTTCAGCCTCTCTGATCTTCCGCCACTTCTCGACGGGATCGGTATAGTTGTCGAACATGGTCTGCAGGGACTTGGCAGCTTCGAGGAGATTGTGCGCGGCGGATTCGATCAGACTAAGAAACTCGCGCTCCTCAGGCATCAGCCGGTGGTCTGCAACCGCTTTCCGATCAACTCCCGGAATCTCCGGTAAGACGCTTGCCGGACGTCTCAAGCCTTTTCGTATCTCTTTGTCTCCGCGTTCCCGGACATCCTCACCCCGAACGATGTAGACGACATCCTCGGCAATATTCGTCGCATGATCGGCGATCCGCTCCAGGTAGCGCGAGACGAGGATCAGATCCAGGGCCCTTGGGATGATGGCCGGATCGGTCATCATGTAGGTGAGGAGCTCCCGGAAGATCTGATCCCGCAACGAATCGACGGAATCGTCCGACTCAATGACGATCCTGGCCAACTCCGGATCTCGTGCGACAAAGGCGTCCAGGCTTTTCTTCACCATCTCCTGACAGAGCAGGGCGATCCGCGGAATATCGATAAGCGGTTTCAAAGGAGGCTGCGTGATGAGCACAGAAGCCGCTTGGGCAATGTTGACCGCCAGGTCGCCGATCCGCTCGATGTCGCTATTGATCTTGATAGCAACCGCAATAAAGCGGAGGTCGCCGGCCATCGGCTGTTGCAGGGCCAGGAGGGTAAAACAACGCTGATCGGTTTCGATGCACCGCTGATCCATCTCCTCCTCGTGGGTGAACACCTCCTGCACCAGCGTGTCGTTCCTTTCGACTAGCCCTTTGACGCTCTTCACGATCATCGCCTCGGCCAGACTTCCCATCGCTAACAGGTGTGCTCTCAGTTCCTGAAGTTGCTCGTCGAAGTGCCGTTGTATGGTTTTCATGTGTCGTCCTAGCCGAATCGGCCCGTAATGTAGTCCTCCGTCTGTTGCCTGGAGGGTTTGACGAAGAGTTGCCTGGTCAGATCGTACTCAATCAACTGGCCGAGGTAGAGGAAGGCGGTGTAATCGGAGACCCGGGCCGCCTGCTGCATATTATGGGTGACGATCACGATCGTATACTGTTGCTTCAGGTCGGCCATCAGTTCCTCGATCTTGGCCGTGGCGATCGGGTCAAGCGCAGAGCAGGGCTCGTCCATAAGCAGGACCTCCGGTTCGACAGCAATAGCCCTGGCGATGCACAGCCGCTGCTGTTGCCCCCCTGACAGGCTGAGCGCGCTGCTGTGCAGGCGATCCTGGACCTCGTTCCAGAGGGCGGCCGCCTGCAGACTCTTTTCCACGATCTCGGCCAACGTCGACTGTCCGCGGATACCGAGGATCCGTGGCCCATAGGCGACGTTATCATAAATCGTCTTCGGGAAGGGGTTCGATTTCTGGAACACCATGCCGACCCGCTTGCGGAGCTCCGTGATTTCTAGGGCCGGGTCGTGGATGTCGAGCCCGCCGATCCGGATGGTCCCGCTGACTGTCACCCCATCGATGAGGTCGTTCATGCGATTGAGACATCGTAGGAGCGTCGTCTTGCCGCACCCCGACGGTCCGATAAAGGCCGTGACCTGATGTTTGGGGATATCGAGGCTGATATCCTGGAGGGCGAGCTTCTCCCCGTACTTGAGAGTCAACTTTCTGATTTCAATCATCGGTTCCGTTGTTATCATCGGTGTTCACGGTCCAGTTAAAATCTCATGGCCCTTCACCGTGATTGTCATTCCGGGCGTGACCCGGGATCC
This sequence comes from Candidatus Methylomirabilis oxygeniifera, assembly GCA_000091165.1. Classification (NCBI taxonomy): domain Bacteria; phylum Methylomirabilota (SeqCode); class Methylomirabilia (SeqCode); order Methylomirabilales (SeqCode); family Methylomirabilaceae (SeqCode); genus Methylomirabilis (SeqCode); species Methylomirabilis oxygeniifera (SeqCode). The sequence goes on from FP565575.1 coordinate 923,374, forward strand.
AGTCTGTCTGCACTGGATTCCCACTTTCGCGGGAATGACGACACCAGGGCCACCTGCTCACTGCCTTTTGTATCATAGAGCATTTTCTCATTCTCTAAAACGCTGAAGATGCGTATTTCTTTCGCAAACGGTTCCTGATCAGGATCGTTGCCAGGTTCAAGACCAGGACGACCAGGAGCAGGAGGAGCGCGGTGGTGTAGACCATCGGCCGGGCGGCGTCCACATTAGGCGATTGAAACCCGACGTCGTAGATATGGAAGCCCAGGTGCATGAATTTCCGATCCAGATGGAGGAACGGCCAGGCGCTATCGATCGGAAGGGACGGGGCGAGCTTGACCACTCCGGTGATCATGAGCGGTGCGACCTCCCCGATCGCACGGGCCATGGCCAGGATGAGTCCCGTAAGGATTGACGGCATAACCGTCGGCAGGACGACCCGCCAGGTCGTCTCGAACTTCGTAGCGCCCAGGGCCAGCGAGGCCTCACGCATCCCGGGCGGGATCGCTGCCAGTCCTTCCTCTGTGGCCACAATGACGACCGGGACCGTCATAAGGGCAAGGGTCAACGAGGCCCACAAGATTCCCCCTGTTCCGAAGGTCGGGGTTGGGAGCGCTTCGGGATAGAAGAGCCGGTCGATGCTCCCCCCGACAAGGTAGATGAAAAAGCCGAGACCAAAGACCCCAAAGACGATAGACGGGACGCCGGCCAGATTATTGACGGCGATCCTGACCGTACTGACTAATACCCCCTGCTTCGCGTACTCCCGAAGGTAGAATGCGGCCAGTACACCCAGCGGTGCGACAAGGAGGCTCATGATCATCACCATCATCACCGTACCGAATATGGCAGGGAAGACGCCACCCTCGGTGTTCGACTCCCTCGGATCGCCGGAGATGAACTCCCAGAGCCTGGACAGATAGACGCCGCTCTTGGACCACACCCCCATCGAGTTCGGGCGGACGATTCGGACGATCTGCTGAAGCGGTAGCTCCGTGTCCTGACCGCCCATGACCGAGACGATGAGCGTCTGTCGGGAGGCCTGGCGCAACGTGGCGAGTCTCGCTTCCTGTTCGCGATACTTGGCCGCCCAACCCTCCATCTCCTGGTCGAGCCGTGCTGTTTGTGAACCTGCCTCTTGCCCTGAGAGTTGAAGCTTCTTGAGCGTGAGGCGGATCTTCTCCTGAGCAGCGTTGATCGCCCCGATCTCCTTTTTTTCGATACGCCTGATCTCCTGAAACGTCGAGGTTGCGCCAGGGAGAAGGCCCTGAAGCGTAGTCCATGCCGCCTCAGGTCCGGAAGCTACGGCCCGCTCATCATCTCGAACCTCTTTGAGAAAGCCGTATAGGTTGCCCCACTCCCGTCGTTCGATGAGGACAGCCTGCGCAGGGACGTCGCGGCGAGCGATCGTAGCCTCCTCGACCCAGACAAAGTCGGCGCCGTACAGGTCTCGATTACCGACCTTGATCTGAATCCGGTGGCGCGCGGCGGTTCCTGGGGGTGCGTCCGGTTGCGGGATCGCCTCCCGTCGCGTCACCTGGCCTAATAGCTCCTTGCCGTCTGACAGCGTCAGACGCACAATCGGCGACGGCCAAAAGAAGCCCAGCCCGTTGAGCAGCACCAGGAGGACGAGTCCGGCCACCAGGAGAAGGTTGAGGGCTAATGCCCCTCCCGTGAGCCAGATGAATGGATCGCCGCTCTTCCAGAATCGCGTCATAGGGAGCGATACCTCTGCCGGAGCTTCAGGCGGACCAATTCGGCCAGGGTGTTCACGATGAATGTCATCACGAAGAGTAGGAGGGCTGCCAGGAAGAGGATCCGGAAGAGCGTCCCGCCATCAGGCGCCTCAGGGAGCTCCACGGCGATGTTGGCCGAGAGAGCCCGAAAGCCGTTGAAGATACTCCAGTCCATCACCGGCGTATTCCCCGTGGCCATCAGGACGATCATCGTCTCGCCCACCGCCCTTCCGAAGCCGATCATAATAGCGGAGAAGATCCCAGGGCTCGCCGTCGGCAGGACGACCCTCAGTGCGGTCTGCCACCGGGTGGCGCCAAGCGCGAGCGAACCGGCCACAAGGTGTTGAGGCACGCTGGAGAGCGAATCCTCGGCAATGGTAAAGATAATCGGGATGACAGCGAAGCCCATGGCGATGCCTACTACCAGGGAGTTTCGTTGATCATAGGTGAGCCCAAGAACACTCAAGAGCCAGCCTCGATAGTCGCCCGACAGCAACAGGCGCTCGATTGTTCCACCGAGCTGAAAGGAGATCCAGCCTCCGAGGATGACGATCGGGATGAGCAGGGCGACCTCGGTGCCCGCCTTGATCCGGCTGCGGACGCTAATGGGAACGAATCGCCAGCAGAAGACTGCGATCAGAATGAGGAGTGTGGTTATGATCGGCATGAGGAAGAGGCCGGGAACGACCTTTTCGACAAAGGGCGCAAGCCAAAGGCCTGCCAGGAATCCCAGGACGACGCTCGGAAGCGCAGCCATAATCTCTACGGTTGGCTTCACGATCCCCTTGAGCGTCGGGTGCATGAACTGGGAGGCGTACAGGGCGCCCAGGAGCGCCAGCGGGATCGCGAAGAGCAGAGCGTAGAATGTCCCTTTGACCGTTCCAAAGATGAGCGGGGTGAGGCTGAACTTTGCCTCAAAGTCGTCGGTCCCTCCGGTGGACTGCCAGACATAAGTCGGCGCGGGGTACCCCTCGTACCAGAGCTTGCCGAATAGGCTCCCCCAACTGATCTCCGGGTGGGGGTTCTCTACGGTCCAATGTGAGAGGCCCCCCTTCGCATTCACTGTCATGACGCCGTCGACTTTAGGGGCGAAGGTGACCGCGCTCAGTCCCTCTTCTCCGGCCGTCAGGGTCAGTAAGGTCTTCCCCGTGGTGCCATAGTGGATGTGGATGATACCGGAGGCGTCCGCCGTCACAAACCCCTTATCGCGACGGGACGGGGCGAAGGCGACGACGGGCCCCGTGTGGGCCAGAAAGTCATGGACCTTCGCCAGGCGCTGCCCTTCACCATCCGCTTGCACGAGTTGCCACGAGCCGACGCCGCCCATCGCATCACCCACGATCAGCGTGCGGTCTCCGATCAGGAATCCCACCATACTTACGCCGATTCCGGGTCGGGTTGTGGCAGCGGCAATGTCGGCAACCTTCGGATCGTTCGGGTCTCGAAGGTCTACCCTGATGATTTGGCCGGACGATGTTCCGACGAACAGATCCTCGCCGCGACCATCAAGGGCAAGCGAAGTGATCTCCCCCTCGATCGGTAGAGTGAGGCGTTGGCGCGACTCTTCCTTCGTGGTTGGACCGATCAGGGCCTTCGTCTCTTTGACGGTGACGAGAATGAGAGTCTTTTGACCGATAGCAGCCGCTGTCATAGGCCCGTTGGGGGTAGAGGCGTAGGCGAGCCGCGTCAGTGGATGTTGCTCCGGATCAACTGCAATTGGATCGACAGTCGTCAACTCGGCTTCGACACGGCGCTTTCCATCCGGGAAGGTGACCGAGAACCCGACCTCTACGGGGATCGCGCGCCCATCCGAGAGTCCCAACAAGAGCGGGCCTCGTCCCAAGCCCGATGTCCCGACGACCGTGGCGCCGTGCAGTCCCTGCAGCGGATTAGATGGCAGCGACGTTCCGTCCCTGACGGACACGAATTGTACGCCGGAGGCTGTGACCACGTAGCCGATCTCACGGTATTCATCCACCCCGACCGCGAGCGGGGCCGAATCGAGGCTCGTGGTGAGCTCTCCAGGCAGCACCGCTGTGGGCTTCCTGAAGAGGGGGTAGACCCCGGCGGCAATGACGAACAGGATGGCCAGAATGGAGACGATGATCGCTGCCCCCCCGAGCGTCACGATCCAACGGGCGACGCGATCCAGCAGGAGACGCCGCGTGATCTTACGGCGCGGGACGAGAACCGGGCGAGCCGCTTGTAGCGGCTCGCCCGGTGCAACAACCTTTGTACTGTCTTCCATGGATCGGTTCAGGAAGCCATTAGAGCGCCTTGCTCAGCTCTTCCTTGGCGATGGAGTTGGGGATTGGAAAGTATCCATCCTTGATCACGGCCTGTTGTCCATCCTTTGAGAGTAAAAACCTGGCGAACTCACGGGTGAGAGGGTCAAGGTGCTTGTCCGGCGCCCTATTGACGTAGATGAACAGAAATCGTGACAGTGGGTACCTTCCGGAATAGGCGTTGTCTGCTGTGGCCTCAGCGCACGCGCCGCCTTCTTTTTCGCTCAGCGGAACAGCGCGGACGTCAGGCGTCGCGTAGCCGATGCCGCTATAGCCCATGGCGTAGCGATCAACAGCCACCCCCTGGACGACAGAGGCCGAGCCGGGCTGTTCCTTCAACTCATCTTTATAGTCGCCGTTCTTCAGCGCATGCTCCTTGAAGAACCCGTACGTTCCGGAGGCCGAGTTTCGGCCAAATAGACTGATCGGGCGATTGGCCCAGTCGCCGGTCAAGCCGAGCTGCCCCCAGGTCTTGATGTCTTCCTTATGACCGTAGCGCCTGGACTTGGAAAAGATAGCGTCCACTTGCGCAATGGTCAGACACTTGATCGGGTTATCCTTATGCACAAAGACCGCCAGGGCGTCCACGGCACTGCGCAGCCCGGTGGGCTTATAGCCGAACTTCTTTTCAAAGGCATCGATCTCGGTCCCTTTCATGGGGCGAGACATGGGGCCGAGCTGGGCGGTGCCGGAGATCAGCGCCGGCGGAGCGGTGGATGAGCCTTTCCCCTCGATCTGGATCTTGACATTCGGGTAAAACTTATTGAACGTTTCGGCCCAGAACGTCATGAGATTGTTCAAGGTGTCCGATCCGACACTCGACAGGTTACCCGAGACGCCGCTGACCGCTTTGTAGGTCGGGAGTGTTGGATCGACCTTGAGAACATCCGCCATGGCGAGCGCAGACCAGAGCAAGACCGCGCACACGATCTCCGCAAGCAACAGTAAAAACGTATAACCTTTTTTCTTTGTACCGTTCTTCTGTCTGAACATCGTCAGCCTCCTTTGTCAAAAGACTATCACGCACGGTATAACGATCACGTTACATCTATGTTACGGTTATGTTACATATTGATAAAGTGCATACCAGAGAGTCATGTGTGCGTTACTTCCCGAAATCGGCCCATCGCCGTTCTGGCCGGAGGAGGGAGGCTCCCCATGTCAGGGACGGCGATGGGCCTCACGGGCGTGGAAGAATCGGGCTGATCCTAGAACCAGACCGCCAGTCGCGACAGAATCTCCCACGACTTCTCGTCGCCCTTGACGGCGGTCATCTTGTCGTTGTCATACCAGTTGTTGACATAGTTGAACATCAGGCGGACGTTCGGGCTGAGGTACCAGTTGAAGCCGAGGGTCATTGCATCGACACCGTTCTCGCCAGGGCTGGCCAGTGGATCGTCGGAAATGAAGTCGAGCTGAGCAAATCGGGCCGTCAGTTCCAGTGCGCCAAAGCCACCAGTCCTGGGATCGAAATTCTTTTTGACTTTGGGTGCCTTCCCGTGAACCTTTTCCTCACCCGTGATGAGCCAGGTCCCGGCGACGTACCAACCACGGCCCTCGACATCGTCAAGGTCGCTCCCTCCAGCGCCGAGGCCGTCTCGCTCTTCTCTTGTCTTGACATACTCACCGTACAACCCAACGGGGCCATAGGCGTGGACCACCTCGAAGCCGTAACGAACGCGATCGCCTTGCGTCGTAACGCGTGGGAAGAACTCAAACCGGGCATCGGTACGGCCACGAAGACTTTCTCCCTTATCCTGATCGCCGTAGGTCATGTGGCCGGCGATATGGAGCTTTTGGAGTGCTGGAATGTCGAGCATCTTGAATGGGCGAACCAACAGACGACCCGCGTAATCCTTGGCGTCATTCTTATCCGAACTGTTCGCTCCGGTGCCGTTGAAGATTCCGGCCGAATAGTCGAGCGAACCTCCAAGAAGAGATCCGTGGACCATGCCGCCGACGTCACGGGCTGGAACAAGATTGTTGACGACCGACCGCTCCACGAAGTCGATGAACCGGGAAGAGGTCAGCTCCTCGAAGCTGAAGGGAACCTTGTACTGGCCGCCTCGGACCCTGAACTCCGGCCAGTAGTTCAATTCGCCGTAGCCATCAGTCAAGTTGAATGAGCTCCCCTCGCTGAATTCTCCCTCCACTTTAAAGTCCAAGTACTTGAAAAACGTCGCATCGATCCCGAGGCGAGCTCTGCGGACCAGGAGATTTGTGATGAGGTCGCTGCGGGTGGGGGAGGCGTTGCTACGGTTGCTGTCCAGTTTCTTGGCATCCCCCTCGTAGGAGCGTACATCGAAATTGAGTCGCCCGTGCAATTCGACCTTGTGCTGCCCGTCGGCGGATTTGAGGTAGGGGGTCCAGTCCTTAAGCCCGGCCAGGAGTCTCTCGGCCCCTTCCTTTTTGGCCCGCGTCTTGAGTTCCTGGTACTTGTCCTCGGTAATGTGGCCTTTGTCTTTCAAGATGTCCAGTAATTCGTCCAGGACCGCCTTATCCTCTTTTGTTTGAGCTGCCACAGGCGCCGAAGCGAGCGGACCGAACGCCAGGGCAATGCTAACTGTTATTGCGAGGAAAAAGATCTTGCGTAGAAATCGTCCCATGCCTTGTCTCCTTGTGTGATTGTGATAAAGCCGGTTAACGCGGACTTCCTCGTTGCGGTGTAAGACCGTGGGTGGTAACGCCGACTGAGTATTGACATGTGGCGCCTGTCCTCCTGGTGCAGGATGTCGCAGATACTTGCACATGGTCCCAGCTCCTGTCGGTTGATTCAGGCCGACCGCTTCAGTGGCAGATCCGGCATCTGTGAGAAGCTGCTTTCAAGGTCGTGGTACAGTGCATAAACCTGAAGGAAGGGATTCCAATCGAATTGCGCCCGAAGTTCATCTTGAAGAGCGTACAGCCTGAGGGTACCATCCTGCGCCTTGACCTCCTGGCGGATAGCCCCTAGGACGCCCAGCTCCGGGATGCCGAGCTCGTCAAGCCCGGTCAGGTTGATGACGACTTTCACACCGTGGCGCCGCAGCAACGGCAAGAGGACCCGGTGTAACCGTGCCTCCTCGTTGTCTGCCGCCTTCCCATCAAGCCTGATGATCAGACTCCCTTTGTGCTCCTTGATCCGGTATCGCATATGCCACTCCTCTTTGTTATGGTTACGCCGCCAGTCGTTGCCCGCCCATTGGTCGAATACTGATACGCAGTGCCTGCTCTTCCCTGTTGTACGAAATTCGTTCGATGGTTCCATCGATGGGGCTCAGTACAAATTGATCATCGAAATATGGAGAGAGGCCTAACAGGTAGCCCCTCTTTACCTCGCTCTTTGCGACCAGTCGGTTGTAAGAACTCCCATCAACCTTCAACGTAATCAGCATGTCATCCTCCTTTTTGATGGCATCCTAACCGTGGCTTGTTACAACCATATGAAGGATCGATGACACGGAAGTAAATTCGAGACCTCGGAGTAGCGATCTCAGTGAGAGCGGGAAGAGAAATAGTGTGAGAGCGGAGCACACCGGGGCAAACCGCAGTATCAGGGGCAGCTATCCCGTGGTGCGGTCCGTTCCGGCTTCCACCGTCCTATACGATTTGCGGAAGAGTCTTAAATAGAAGAAATGTTACACCACTGCAACATCGCAGTAATCCGGGTGTAATTGTGGCCTGTTTTACTTAGGCCATGAGAATCGCTTGTCCGGAAGAGGGGAGAGTAGAAACACGGGGCGGTGAAGTGATGTGCCCGTCATGCGGTTCAGAAGCCGTCAACAGGTACGGACGGGCATGGACCCAAAAGCAGCGGTTTCGATGCCTGATATGCGGAAGACAGTTCACGCTTGGCAATCGAAACACCACACCTGCCAAGAGACCTTACTGCGGTAAGTGCGGTCGACCAATGCATATCTATAAACGGGAAGCGAATATTATCAGATTCAGGTGTTCCGGGTATCCGGACTGTCGGGGCTTTCACAAACAGTGAGCGAGGAGGTGTGACGTGAGTCACTATATCCACGATATACCGGGAAGGCTCAGGGTGAGGACGCCCGTGATCCAGCGCAATCCCCATCTTGCCCAGGAAGTCTACGGGCTGTTGGCGGTGCTTCGCGGAATAGAGAGCGTGACAGTCAAGGTCGTGACCGGGAGTATCGTGATTCACTATGACCACAAGGTGATCCGGTCGCGAGAGATTATTGCCGCCCTCACCCACGCCGGTTATTTTGATCCGAAGAAGGCGATCACCCACGATGACTACCTGCATGACGCATGCGTCAAGACCGGCAAGATCGTGTGGAAGGCCTTCTTTGGGGCTTTTGTAGATACGGCACTTGAAGGGTCCGCGCTGTCGTTCATCGCAATTCTGATATAGCAATTCCCCACATTGCCTTCTCCCGTTGCATCGCGCAGCGGTATTCCTATCAGCCTTGCAGGGCACTGACCTTATCGGTGACCTCCCATGGAAGTCCGATGTCCATCCGTCCCACATGTCCATATGCAGCCAACTTCCTGTAAAACCCACCTTTGATCAGGGATGGCAGATAGCGCAGGTTGAACTGCCTCATGATCCCAACGATCCGAAAATCGACATGGTTCTCAAGGAGCTGGGCGATCCGGGCGTCCGGCAGCTTGCCTGTGCCGAATGTCTCCACCTGCACGCTGACGGGTCGTGACAGGCCGATAGAGTAGCTTAACTGGACCTCACATTCCCGTGCTAGCCCGGCGGCAACCACGTTCTTGGCCGCATAGCGGGCGATGTACGCGCCGATACGGTCGATCCGCATGGGATCCTTCCCGCTCAGCGCCGCACCACTGTGTCGTGAATACTCCCCATAGGTGTCGATGGCATTCTTTCTGCCGGTCAGTCCGGAATGGATGGACGGTCCGCCGACGACAAACGGACCGTCCGGATTGACGAAGATCCTGGTCTTGTCGTCCGGCTTGATCTCCGCTTCCTGTAGGATCGGGTGGATGACCATCTCTTTAAGATCCTGTTCCAGTCTTTTTAGATCGGGACCGCCGGCTGTCGAGGGTCTGCCCTGACTGGCAATCAGCGTGATGCTGTGTATCCTGTACGGCCTACGATCTCTGTACTCAACGCCGACCTGCGTCTTGCCGTCCGGAGCGAGATAGGGTAGGAGCTTTTGGAGCCTCACGGAGGTCAGCCGCCGGGCCAGCCGATGGGCCAGCCAGATGGGAAGCGGCATGAGGGCAGAGGTCTGATCGCATGCATAGCCGAAGACGGTCACCTGATTTCTTACCGGAATCCGCTCGATCTCTTCGTCTGACAGATACCGTTCGTCGAACGAGTCGGACTCCTCAGTGGGTAACTCCTTCAGACTGGTCAGAATGCTGCAGGTCTTGGCATTGAAGGAGTGGTCCGCGTACCCGACCTGGTTGATCACCTGTCTGGCGATGTTGGCGAAGTCGATAGAGACATTGGTAGAAAACCTGGCTGCAATAAATACAATGGCGGTTGAAACCGCGCATTCAGCGATCACCCGTGAACAGGGATCCCGTTGAAGGATATGATCCACGATGGCATCACTGATCTGATCGCACAGTTTATCGGGGTGTCCCTCTGTCACCGATTCGGAGGTAAACATAAAGTCAGCCTTCATGTGCGTCACCTCGTATGGCGAATGTACCGTCCCAAAAGTCTCTTTGCTTTGATTGTCATTCCGAGCTTGACCCGGAATCCAGGCCTTCTACTCTGGATTCCCGCTTTCGCGGGAATGACGACCCCGGAAATGAATGTACAGAAGCATCGGATACACACACTATTGCCGGACCCGTTGTGGTGTGGTTGTTTGTCGTTGGGTGTATGCGAAGCTTGGTGGCCTCGTTGACCAGGAATGGGATCAGTGCGCCTCCTCCTACTACAAGCGCGTCTACCACCCCGAGAGGCGCAATACTCAGGAGACTGCGGAGTCCTGGAACTGTCAGTGTAGCGGCCTGAACGGCAAACGATCCGCCCAGTGCAAGCTGGAGGTATCGGTTGGGGGGGAGCGGAGTCCGGGCAGCCGGCGGATCATAGATCGTGTGTCTTTCTGAGCGGCAACTGAGGGCGTGCAGGAGCTGTCCCAGGACCAGGGTCACAAAGGCCATCGTGCCGGCCTGCGGCCCCATGCCGTATCTCAGGATACCATAGGTATAGGCCCCCATCGAACCCGCCGAGATCACGCCGGCCTCGTACGCGATCCTCTTCAGGTCGGCAGTGCTCAGGATCGGTTCGTGTGGATTTCGGGGTGGGCGACTCAACACATCAGGTTCGGGTGGCTCAAGGGCCAGCGCCAAGCCCGGGAAGATATCCGAGATCAGATTGATCCACAAAAGCTGCATGGGGTTGAGCGGTTCACCCAGTCCCACCGTCATAGCGGCCGACATGACGAGCAGCTCGCTCGCGTTTGTGGCCAGGAGAAAATGGACCGCCTTTCTGATGTTGTTGTAGGTCGTCCTGCCATGGCTGATGGCCACGATCATCGTTTCAAGATCGTCGTTTTCCAGCACCACATCCGCCACCTCCCTGGCGACATCCGTACCGGCGTGGCCCATCGCGATCCCGATATCTGCGGCCTTCAGAGCCGGTCCATCATTGATGCCGTCGCCGGTCATGGCCACGACCCTGCCGGCTCGCTGAAGCGCCTGGACGATCTGCAGCTTATTGGCAGGGCTGACCCTCGAAAACACGTGGACCTTTTTTGAGAGCGCCTCCATGACCTGAGGATCCACGGTTGCCAAGTGGGTCGAGTCCAGGATTTCAAGCGACCCATTTCCGCCCAGATTCAACGACTTGCCGATGGCGTAGGCCGTAGGACTCTGATCTCCGGTGATCATGACGGTATCGATCCCAGCCTGGTGAAACCGGGGAATCAACTCCTTGACGCCGTTCCTGATCGGATCAGCCATGCCGACCAACCCGAGCCAGATCAATCCATGTCCGACATGACCCCCGTCCTCCGCATGATCCTGGTGGGCGTATGCGAGCCCCAGGACTCTAAGTGAATCACCGGCCATGCGTTCATTTTCGTTCTCAATCGTTGCGCGTATCTCCTCGGAGAGGGGAATCTGTTGACCGTCTTTCAGGTACCACTGACACATGTCCAGGACCTCTCGAGGACTGCCCTTGACAGCCAACAGTCGTGACGGGGAATCCGACCGGTGCAGCGTCGTCATGTAGTTCCGATTTTCGGAGCGTTGGGTCATCTTGAGCAGCGGATACCGCTCCCGGATTTTCAGGACATCGATCCCTGCGCTGACGGCCAGATGGACCAGGGCGTTCTCTGTGGGCGAGCCTGTCAGCACGCACTCCTCCCCGAGATGACTCACGACGGTTTCGTTGCACAGCACCGAGGCATGAACCAATCTCAGGAGCTCGTCGCAGGTGAATGGGTTGATCGTGACCTCTCCTGAGACGAACCTCCCCTCTGTGATCGTGATAGTCTGCAGACTTGTGTGGATGGCCACCACCGACATCCGGTTCATGGTGATGGTTCCGGTCTTGTCCAGACAGATCGTCTGGACCGATCCGAGGGTCTCTACGGCATGAAGATATCGGATCAGGACATGATGTCGCCTCATGCTCCTGATTCCCAACGCCAGCGTCGTCGTGGCGACAGTGGACAGGCCTTCAGGGACGGCCGCCACTGCCAGTGAAATGGCGATCTTGAACATCCGGACAAAGCCGTATCCGCGGAGCAGGCCGATGACAAAGACCAGCACGCAGGCCAAACCGCCAAGCCACACCGAGTGGTTGCCGATCTGTCTGAGCCGCCTTTCCATGGGGGTCTCGGGCGGTACCGCCTCGCCGGTCAGGATCTGAATCTGTCCCATCTCTGTCACGCCCCCGGTGGCGACCACCACAGCCAGCCCTTCGCCTCCCGTCACCAGGGTTCCCATATAGACCATGTTGATCCGATCGGCCAGCGGGACGGCGGCCGCAAGGATCGATTCCGCGGTCTTGAGCGCAGGCATATTCTCGCCGGTCAGCGCCGACTCATCCACATACAGATATCGGCTGTCCACGATCCTGGCATCCGCCGCAACGTAGCTTCCGGGTCTGAGTGCCAGGAGATCCCCAATGACGACCTCCTCTGCGCGAATGGTGAGGAGAGCGCCGTCCCGGATGACTGCCGCAGAAGGGGTCACCAGTTTCTTGAGGGAATGGAGCGTGTCCTCAGTTTGACTTTCGGTGACATACCCAATCGTGGCATTGATGCATACGACTCCAAGGATGACCAGCGCATCGGCAACCCCACCGGTCACAAACGAGAGCGCGGCGGCTGCCGCAAGGAGGGCGACAGGCAGCGAGGCAAACTGATCGATCAGGATACCGAATCGTGATCGACGGAGCGCCTCAGGCAAGACATTCGGACCATATTGCGTGAGGCGTTCCCGCACTGATTCTTCAGATAGCCCTGATCGTGTCGCACTCAGAATCGTAAGCGCCGAATCGATTTCGAGGGCGTGCCATGGGTGAACCGCCCGTCTTTCGACGGGAGACGTGGGAGAGGTGGCGGGTCTTGCCGTATGAGGGAGACGCTTACCGTTGAACGGCTGGTCGCTATACTCTGAAACGATACCCCTGATAAGGACGGTGACCGTCTTGGTGGTGTGGTCCGAATTGAAGACGATCAGGAGATTTCCGGTCAGGACGCTTGCCGAGGCATTCTTGATCCCCTTGACCTGATGGAGGCGGGACTCGAGGTATCCTTTGAGCATCTGAGAGCGGTAGAGACCGCTGACTCGTAGCCTGATCCTCCCCTTCACCTGATTGTGTACGGCCTGAACCACAAGGAGACCTCTAAAAGAAGCCGTCCTGATCGAAGGCAGGGGCAGGTGTCAATCAGGACGGCTTTTGGTGGCGTGAGTATTACTTGCTTCGTATGCGACCCTTGGGGACGGTCGATGATTCCAGAGGCTCGGCAGGTGCCGGTGACTTGGCTGGTGATGGTGGGGTCGGCACGCTCGCGCCGGATCTCGGGAGCGCTGCGCTTGCGACCTCCTTGACGCCCTCGACAACGCCCAGCAGGATATCTTTCACAGTCCTGACGGCAGTCTGCCCGATGCTGCCCGCTGCCTCGATGGCTCCGGTTACGGCTACTCCGGCAGCCTTCTCCACGTTGCCGCCTGTCTCTTTGACCGCATCAACCACGCCGTCTACAGCGCTTCTGGCCACGAGGCCGATGTCGGCCCCGATCTCGGCGGCGCCGGACACGGCGGCCTTTACGGTCTGACCGGCAACGCTCATCGCATCGCCTCCTACATCACCAACCCCCATGATGACCCCTTTGGCGACACTTCTGGTGCTCATGACCAGACCTGTACCGACCTCCTCTGTGGCCTGGATCGCACCCTTGACGACATCACGTGTAAGGCCGATAGCCTCACCGGCCACTCCCCCCGTCGCCCTGAGGGTCTGAGAAACAGTATTTCGCACTAGACTGACGATTTCGGCTTCGATCTCATTAATCCCCTTCAGACTCGAGACGATCCCGTCCTTCACTGTTGTACCGGCTTTCCCGATCGGTTCAGATATACCTGATCCACCCTTTTCACCCTCTTCGATAACCATCGCTAATCTCCTTCACGGTTGTTATTCGCCACCGGCCGCTGTGTCACGTTGCCGTTCCTTCATGAGGCTGTGGGCATACCACAGCGCCGTTATGGCAGGCATCATGATATGGCCCCTCGTCAGTTGAATAATCGCGACGCCAACGAATCCCAGTATGGCAAGCATCCTGAAATCGATGTCGCTACTCGCGCGGCCACCGACCTCTCCATTGACTTCTCGCGGGGATTGCTTGCGAATCACGGACGCAGACGTCTGGTTAGGAGGGGATACCTTCAGGCGAAACAGGTTATTGAATTCGCTGTACTGCGCAACCATCTCAAGGTCTGTAGCTTGCAGGTCCAAGGTATGAAGGACAAGTATGCTCCCTGTCATGGGATTCGCCTCGATCCTCTGAATCCCTGGTAGTTCAGATAACCCCGCCAGCTTTTCCTTTAACGAAGCAAAATAGGTCGAATCGCCCTTCCTGTCAGGGATCTTGATCCTGACCCTTCCTTGAGTCGCATGAGTAATGTAGGCATCCGGAAGCATCACGCCCCTACCTTTACGCTTCAGGTCGAGCGGGATCTGATACCACAGACCCGGTTTCTGTTGGAGCTTGAGCCAATTCCGCCTTCGCCTCCGCCGCCAGGTCCTCGATGACCTCTCCTGCCTCAGCAACCGCCTCCTGACCCTTTTCATAGAGCAAGATGCCGCCTTTAATTGTGGCCTTCAGCAGGGGCTTGACGATGGCCGCAGCCAGCGGGATCACGACAGGGGCCAAAATAGACGCGCCGATACCAATGGCCAACCCTGTCACCACGTTTCCCTTCAGCCCATTATCTAACAATCCCATGACGATCCTCCTTTTCCATGTGTTCGGCCATACAATCGTTAGATAATGATAGGCTTCCAGGGGTGGCTATGTAAACATGCTCGTTCATTACTTACCTATTCCTCGTCCTCGTCTTCGTCCTCATCGTCCGGAGAACCGATGCTCGGGTCCACGTACATGGCGAGCAACTGTCCGCCCTGTACCAGCGCCGGATCGGAGTGAGCGAAATGGGCCTGGGCATCGAGCAGAAACCATCCATTCCCGAGGATCTGGTGTGCATCGATGATCCCGGAGGATTCTTCATCGGTCGTGAGGGCGGGCGGGGCCGGCGGCGCAAAGAAGGCAGGGTCGTGTGCCGCGACCTCGATCAGTTGGCCACTGTTGGTGCTATACAACCAGATCTTTCCGAGCGGATCCTGCCTGCCGATATCCTCTTGCATCAGAAGGCGGCCGCGCCGGTCCATGGTGATATTATCGAGCATCTTGTGACCCTCGCTGCCGCTCAACAGAATCTCGATGGTTCCGCCGTGTTCCGGGTGTTCGATATCATTGAAGCGCAGTCTCCACAGTCGGCTGTTTGTCGAGAAGCTCGCAGTCGTCACAAAGTAGAAATCGTTCTCGTGGCCTGGTCGGGGGTCCCACACCCCGTCCTCGAGCCGCTGCATCCGGAAGACGTCGGCGGCGATAGCGGCGTCCTGAAGCTGTGTCTCGGTCAACCCGGAAACATCTCCGAAGCTGTGGAGGCTGAAGGTGCCTGACCCGACATAGTTGCCTCCGCTCCCGAGTCCGTCGGTGTTGCTTTCCTCGGTGACTGTGGTCCCGTTGACCGCCACCTTCATGCCGAACAGGCCGCCGTTCGTGAGCCCCGCGCGTTCCACAGGAGTACCGTGATTCGTCTTCATGCCGATATAGACATACAGCTCGCTTGGAACATTGGGCGGAATCGGGCTTGTGCTGGCATCGGCATCGTCCAGCCCGATGACGACGGTCTTTGACTGCCGATGCGGACTGGCGACCACGTTTTCGAACGCCATGCGTCCGAGACGCGGCAACTGCCAGGACTGACCCTTATGGGGCCCGGTGGCGATATGAGCCCACGCCGTTCCGTTGTTCGTCTCCTCGCCGTTGAGATAGAGGCGATCCCGTGTACCCTTCCCTCGGGCGAAGAACGCCTTCTGAGGCGCTAAGTCCGCCGAGCAGAAGCGATTCCAGGCGACCGTCCCTTGCGCGTATCGGCTGCTCACCGGATCCCAGGAGTAGACGTCGCTTGATGACGGTGTTTGATCCTCGCCCTTCAAGACCTCTAGTGTTTTCCGCTTGATCTCCCAGCGGGATACGAACGCGCCCGGCGACCCATGGGCACGGACGACGCCCGCTGTTGCGCCCAGTTCGTGGTTCACCAATAGCGTGAATGTCCGGTGACCGCTCTTGAAGGCACCCAGTCCATCCGGGATGCCTACCAGGGAATACCCGCCAATGGTGTCGCCGACGGTCAGCACCGAGATCGTCTCGACCCCAGGCATTGAGGGAAGGACATACGGGGCTGTGGTTGTGCTCGGTCCGATGCTTTGCGCTGAAGCGACGCAGGCAGTCGTTGCCACGCATCCGAGAACCAACGCGGCTCGAGCAAGCTCTTTTCCAACCCTGTTCGACATGTGATCATACCTCCTATTGAGAAGTTGATGTCCACACCCCGATGACAACATGTAACACACATGCTGCGGAGTATGGCGTATCCTAACCCCCCCTTATGTCCGTGTGATGACATGGGAGTAAAAAGCGTGTTACAAGTTCCAGCCCGACAGACGTGTGTCGGTAGGAATTTACACCGGAGAAACCCGGTCGTAACAGACGCGTCACAACAACACCCTACTGTTTGAGCAAAGAAGGTATCTGCAGACCGTTATTCAACCGAACCGAGGTGTCACGATGAAACACGTTCAGTCTCTCGAACTACTTCATGCAAGCCTCCATATACGCGAACCCCTGGAGCTTCGTGAACGTCTGGATCGGATCATGCGGACCGCGCGGGATATTTTAGGGCTACGACGCCTGACCCTGTTCCTCGCCGATCCTGAAGGGTTGTGTCTGCGTACAGTAGCCAGTACGGCCTTGAGCCCGGGATCACGGCCGATTCCGCTGACCGACTCGGAGAATCCCGTCGTACGGGCCTATAGTGCTCATGCGCCGGTGTTCTGGAATCCACAGATGCCGACTACCCGGGCGATTCGACTGCAGCCGCCTTATGATCACCCTGTCGGGCTACCCTCCGACGGGTTCCTCAACCTCCCACTCATTGTGCAGGGACGAGTGATCGGCGTTCTGGGTGTTGAGCATCCGGAGGGGGGCTGGATCCTGGACCGTGAGACGATCCAACTGATGGAGTTGTTTGCCGCTCAGGCGGCGACGGCTATCGAACACGCCCGTCTCTATGAGGAGGCAAGACGGATAGCAGCAGAACTGCAACAAAAGGTCGAAGCCCTTGCGCAGGCCGACGCAGCGCTCGTGGAGTCGGTACGGCTCCGCGCCATGGGCCAGATGGCCTCCGGCGTGGCGCATGATTTTAATAATATTCTGAACTCGATCCTGGGGCAGGTGCAGCTCCTGCAGACGCGTTTCGCGCAGGGATCTGTCCATGCGGCAACAATCAAGGAGACGCTGCGGCTGCTGGAAGCGGCGGCCCTCGATGGGGCTGAGATTGTCCGCAAACTCCGTGAATTCACACGACCTGCTGAGGAGGAGGCGTTTGTGCCGATGGCCCTCGATAAGGTGATCGAGCAAGTGCTGGACACGACCAGGCCTCGTTGGAAGGACCAGGCTGAGGCCAGCGGTCGTCGCTTTCGGATTGTGACTGAGTGTGCATCTGTTCCCCCTATTCTCGGAAATGCCTCGGAACTCCGGGCGGTCGTCACCAACCTGTTGTTCAATGCCTTGGATGCGATGCCGCAGGGGGGAACTGTAACCATTACGCTACGACATGTTCAGAGGGGTGGGGAGACCGCTCAACGAGCGGAAGGATTGATCGTGAATGGCGAGTGGGGTGAGAAGAGACGTCGATCTGAACGTGGAGGAGTCGTCCTGTTTACGATGACGGATACTGGAGTGGGAATTCCTGACAGTGTCAAAGCGCGTATCTTTGACCCATTCTTTACGACGAAGGGTACACGGGGGACCGGACTTGGTCTCAGCATGGTTCACGGAATCGTTCGCCGCCACCGTGGTGAGATTCTGGTAGCCAGCGAGGAGAGGCGTGGCACAACTATCACGATCTCCCTGCCGATTGCTGTAGACATTCCAACGGTTGTCATGTCCGAGGCGACTGCGCTGCCGAGCGTACCATACTGCGCACGGATTTTAGTCATCGATGATGATCCGCTTGGTGTGGACGTCCTGATGGCTTTCTTGCAGACGCTTGGCCATGAGGCCGTAGTGGCGACGGGAGGACCGGAGGGTCTTCGACTGTTGGAGACGAACAAGTTCGATCTACTTCTGACCGATCTGGGTATGCCGGAGATGTCGGGGTGGGATGTGGCCCAGGCGGCCAAGACCCGTCTCCCCAGCCTCCCCGTTGTCCTCGTCACCGGATGGGGGGATCATATCGATCCGTCGAGACTCGCGGGGACCGGAGTTGACGTGGTGCTGACCAAGCCGTACACGCTCTCGGACCTTGGTACCGGATTGAGCAAGGCCTGGGGCGCGTCCACAGTAGAGCCGAGACGGGGTTACAACGTAGCGAGATGTAACGAAACGTGTGAGGTGTGACACCGTAGAGCGGAAAACAGCGCGCCCTTGGACCGTCATACTGGAGGCGCGCCCCTTGTGCCCAGTACAAACGGGTTGCAAGGGTATTTTGTGAGACATCACACGAGCAGCCCCCTCTAGGCGATTTGCGCTGCCAATCCGACCTCCAGCCCGTTTCCCGATGTCGGCCGGAAGTCAGGGCGGGTAAGATCCATCTCGACCTGCGCGGGATTGCCCCAATCGCTCCAGTAGACGTCTTTTACCCGTTTTACCGCGAGGCGAGGAGGATGCTGAGCCAAAATCGCTCGCGAGAAATCCACCGGCGGCAGCTTGGCGTAGACGCTTTCGACGGCCTCAGCTTCTCTCGGAGACCCGATGAGGGGCTCTAAGCCATCAAAGAGATTGAAGAGTCCCGGCGTCAGCGTCTTGAAAAGGCTGATCAACCACCAGGCTCGTCCGATTGCAACCATCGTGTTCCACAAGCAATCGTATCGGCGGTAGAGGATCTGGGCCGTGCGGCGGTCGGGCTTCTCCCAAAATCGTCGTACGTGATGGACCTCCGCATGGTCATGGTATCCGGAAATACCATCTGTCTCAATCCAGCCATACTCGGGTTCCGGTCGCTTCGGTTCGACCCCTAAGAGGACGAGACAACCGGGGGCTGTAGCGACAAAGGCGGCAACCTCCTCGACATGCGACATGAACCGCTCCTCCTCAGCGATGAAGTGGTCGGCCGGCAGTAAGACCACGACAGCCTTCGGATCTTGCCGGTAGACATGCAACAGCGGCAGCAGGATGCCCGGCCCCGTCTCCCGGTTGCTAGGCTGGACGATAACGGCGCCCGGAGGGCGGTCATGGAGCTCTTCGCGAGCATAATCAAGGTGCGGGCGGGTCACGACGGTCAGGAGACGCTCAGGCGGGATGAGCCGCTCGGCACGATACAGCGTGTGCCGGAGCATTGAACGGCTGCCGAAAAGTGTACAGTACTGCTTTGGCCGATCAGAACCGAAACGCGACCGGATGAAGGGCCGAAGCCTCTTGCCCTCGCCGCCTGCCAGGATAATGCCCCAAAGATGATCGGTTATTCCAGACATATCCTCTCCTCCTTTTCTCCATGCGAGTATTCAAGAGTCAGTGTGAGTTCAAGGATCGGTGATGTGTGCCGAACGTCTCTCTCATGACTATGAGGAAGATAACCGGGGAATGTTGCCGTGAAATGAAGGGGTGATGACGAAGGGGTAAATTCTGTCGGGTGGATCAGACCAACACTTACGAGCGGACAACGGCCTCTCGCGGCCAGTCCCGCTTCTCGGGTAGTGTGACAAACAGCGAGACCATGGTCCGCACGCCGATCGAGCGGATCAGGTTTACCATCAGGGCGAGGTAGCCGACCAACAGAACCGCGCCGAAGCAGGCCGCCAGATACATCTCGCTGAGGTAGGAGGCATCACCAATGTACAGGGTCCGGCGCAACATCCCGTCGAGTCCGGCAAACCCCATCGCCACCGACATGCCGATCCCCCCGAGCATCTGGCACCAGAAATGAATGTTGGACAGGACCATGCTCTTGATTTCGCGCTTGGTCACCAGCGGGAAGATCATATAGAGCGCGGCGAACAGGGTGCAGGAGAGCCCGACCAGGATTTGCATGTGGGCATGGGCGCCGATCACCCACTGGGTGTTGTGCAGGACGCGGTTCATCCCCAGGTCGGCCTGCAGGATGCCGGCCGGCACTCCAAGGCCGAATCCGACGATCCCGCCCAACAGGAACTTGAGCGGCATCGTCATCGTGAGGGGGCGCGCCTGCCAGAGCGTGGCCAGAGTGCAGAAGACGGCGATCCCGGAGGTCACCAGCTCGAAGGCGGTGATCAGCTCACCCGAGAGGAGTTTCATCCACCCGGGCTGCGTCTGGTCTGAGAGCAGATGGTGGCTCCAGACGAACCAGGAGACCACCAGCTCCACGAAGAGGGCGGCGCGGGCGATGTGCTGCATGTAGAGCGGTCGACCCGTCAGCAGCATGGCCAGCAGGTACCAGGACCCCGCCACGTAGATCAGCACCAGCCCGTCGGCGATCAGGTCCAGCCCCCACCAGTAGACATTCTTGTACAGTAGGGCGTCGAACCAGGTCGTGGGCAGCGCGACCCCGTTCAATCCGTACACGGCGTAGACCACGAAGATCAGGCAGATCCCTCCCAGCACGACGGCATCCAGGACCGTGTCGATCGTACCGCGAAAGATTGCGACAATCGGCAGGGGAACGTCGGGATGCTTGGTCTTCTGGCGGCCCCTGGCGACGTGATAGAGGTTGACCCACCCATCGAGGCCGAGGCTGGAGACCAGCAAGGCGGAGACGGGCTTATGTTCCGGTTTTCGGTGGAACACCGTGGCGAAGAGGTTGAAGCAGAAGAGCAGGATCGCGACCATGATGGTCAACATGCCGACAGCGTACACCAGGAGGCTCACCGGCTTGGAGGCCGTCACCGGCAGCGGCCAGTAGTTGGTGTAGAGCGCCGAATGCAAGAAGAGGGCGCTGCTCACCCAGACGCTGAGCACCCCGGCAGCCATGAGCCGCCAGGTCCACTCAGCCGCCCGGACGCTGTAGAGGTCCTTCTTAAGCAGCGTCGGGACCAGGAAGGAGAAGGCGCCCATGACGAGCATGAAGCTGTAGCCGAAAATCCCCACGATGGGGTGGGCGTTCAGTACGGCGTAAAAGTGCTCGGGCTCGAGCAGCGGCATGTTGGCCAGCGCGGTCCGCATCATCATCCCCTCCAGCGTGGCGAGTCCGTAGAAGAGCAGGGCGATGACGGCGAACCGCAGGGTCACGTGCTGCAGCGGCGTGAGATCGCGAAGCGACACCATGATCGACCTCCTATCTCTGAGCGACCATCTGAGCTGATGCGACCTCGATCGTGTGCCTGGCGTGCATCTGCCAAGTGTGGGGTCCGGCGTACTCCGTGGAGCGGATCGAGTACCGGCCGGGTTCGGAGAAGACCCAGACGAGGTCATTGTCATGACCCGGGACGACCTGCATCTGAAACTCCATCCGCCCGTTCTCGCGGAAGACGCCGAAGCCGTAGGTCAGGTCTTCGGACCGGACCCGGAAGCGCACGAGTTCCCCCTGTGTGATCCTGATGCCTTCGTCGGGGAGGTGAAACTGATGGTCTTGGACGGTGACGGCGATGTCCCGGTCTGGAGTCAGACGGGCACGCTGCAATTCCCACCGGACCCACGGGACCTGCCAGGCGGTCAGCAGGTGGAAGGCGATCGACACGCTCACCAGGCAGCCGATCCACCCATAGAACGGCATCTTCGCCATCCACGACGACTGTCGCCCAGACGTCAATCCGCGTACATAGCCCCACATCATCGAGAGCACGGTCATCACCATGACCGAGTAAAAGCCTTTCACGAGCAGTGCGAGCGGCATTGGCACACCTCCTTTCCCTTCATTTCCGGTGCACACCCTGGTAGCGTCAAGCCCCAAAGTCTCTCTTATGACTAATGGAAGCATAGTCGGGGAATGTTGCCGTCAAATGAAGGAGTCGTGACGAAGAGGTAAATTCGAGACTTTTTCGGCGAGAGGCGTAGGTCGGGTTAGCGTCGCGTAACCCGACAACCCGGCCCCACTCCGTATCCCTCTTTGCGCAAGAGGAGGCCAGGGAGGAAATTCTGTGGAGTTGAGAACTGATCGTTGGGTATTTCTCGACGATGGCGTATCTCCGATGAGGCTATCTTGCATTTGCTCCGCCCTTTAGGTACAGTCATAGAATGATTGCTTGAGAGACCGATGCAATGAAGAGAATGCCCGAAGGAGTCTGAGATGGAGGCTGAACTTCTGCAGCGCGAACCGAGGCTTGCCGAGATCGTGCGTCGGCTGATCGAGGCTTGCCGACCCGAGCGTATCTATCTTTTCGGATCGAAAGCACGCGGCGAAGCCGGACCGGATAGTGACTACGACATTATGGTGATCGTCTCCGACTCTTCCGAGCCGTCGTACCGACGGGCACAGCACGCCTACCTCGCGCTTCGTGGAATCAATACGGCCGTCGATGTGCTCGTCTGGACACGCGAGGCTTTTGACCGCCGCCTGCACCTGCGAGCGTCGTTTCCGTCGACCATCATGCGTGAAGGGAAGCTGCTGTATGCCGCGTGATGCGCAGCAAATCGAAGATACCCGGGCGTGGCTCACGAAGGCGGCGCTCGACTTACGGGCCGGCGAGGGAGATCTGACCTTGGAACCCCCGATTCCAGAAGACGCGATGTTCCATGCCCAGCAGGCGGCGGAGAAGGTCCTGAAGGCTTTTCTGGCCTGGTACGATGAACCGTTTCGGAAGACGCACGATCTTCGAGAGTTGGGTAGACAGTGCGTGCGTATAGACCCAGCGCTCGATACCGCCTGCTCGAAAGCTGAGGCGCTTACTCCCTTTGCCTGGCAGTTCCGCTATCCGGAAGAGCCGTCAGCGCCAAGTATCCAAGAGGCAAAGGAGGCCCTCGCGCTCGCTCGTGAAGTCTACGAGACTATCCTCGGCCGCTTACCCGAGGAGGTGCGACCATGAATCAATCCGGATTCTCTGGCCGTACGGTCGGGTCTTGCATTGGACCTCGCACATCTATTCTCCTTGTAGCGGCAACATCAGCTCCCTCCGATAAGGCGCTTGTGGGAAAATAGGGACAGACACTAGTATCGTGCCAATTCGTGGTGTTCGCGGTCATGATCGTGCATGCCACGGATTACCCGAACTGTTGCGTTCGGCTACCGGTATCGTGTGACGCAACGAGGGAATGATCGCCAAGCGGTCTTTCGGAACGACAGAGATCCGAATGCGCACGATGACAGAACGGCCACTGCGAAGAGACGGACTCATCTGGGACATTTGGGAGATACGCAGGAAGCTGGACGAGTAATTCACGTGTTGCAGAGGGGAAGACCAAGAACGGATTTTTAAATAGTGTCTGTCCCTATTATTCGTATTCGTACTGTCACACCGGCTTCAACTTCACCGACGAGGGGGAAGATTGCTCTTGATCGACAAGCCATGCGCGAAGCGTGGCGTGGATCTCATCGCGAACGCGACGGAACTTCTTCAGTTTGTCTTCATCTGTGCCGGCAGCCTGAGAAGGATCGTCGAAGCTCCAGTGGATGCGGGTCGTTCCGCCTGGGAACATCGGGCATCGTTCGTTGGCGTTGTCGCAGACCGTGATCACGTAGTCCCATGGCTGGCTGAGGAATGCGTCGATGGCCTTGGAGGTATGCCCGCTCAGATCGATGGCAACCTCGCCCATAGCCCGAATCGCGAGCGGGTGGACGCGCGATGCTTCGGTCCCGGCGCTTGCCACATCAAAACGCTCGCCAGCGAGCGCGCGAAGGAGACCTTCGGCCATCTGGCTCCGCGCCGAGTTGTGTGTGCAAAGAAACAGGACTCGCAGTGTGGTCATATAGCTCCCCTCAGCGTGTACGCTGACCATAGATTGCCGGATAACACCCGGAAGACATCGACGCTATCGCGAAGCAGAGATTGTGCTGAACATGGTCACGTCTGTCGGCCGATTGGTGTTCCGGCTGATTCGACGACCGGGACCGCCGTGGGCTCGGTAAACCAATGACGTGTGCGATTACAGATCGAGCACACCGAGAGCATGACCGGCACCTCGACGAGGACCCCGACCACCGTGGCCAATGTCGCGCCGGAGGTGAGGCCGAAGAGCGAGATGGCGGTGGCGACGGCCAGCTCGAAAAAGTTGCTGGCGCCGATCAGCGCGCCAGGAGCCGCGACCGAGTGTGGGACACGGAGCCGCCACGCCAACCCATACGCCAACCCTGAGTTGAAGTAGACCTGGATAAGCAGAGGGATGGCGATGAGCACGATGTGCGAGAGCTTACCCAGGATCACCTCCCCCTGGAAGGCGAAGATGATGACGAGGGTGGCCAGGAGGGCCACAATAGTGACCGGCTTGAGCCGCGCAAGAAAAACGCCCTCGAACCACGCGGGGCCGTGAGTCCGGAGGAGCGCCGCGCGAGAGGCAGCCCCGGCTACAAGAGGGATGACGATATAGAGCAGGACCGAGTAGAGCAGTACGTCGTACGGCACCGTGATGTTCGAGACGCCCAGGAGAAAGATGACGATGGGCGCAAAGGCGAAGAGCATGATGAGGTCGTTCAACGCTACCTGGACCAGCGTGTAGGCTGGGTCGCCGTCGGTCAGATAGCTCCAGACGAAGACCATGGCCGTGCACGGGGCAGCCGCCAGGATGATGGTCCCGGCAAGGTACTGATCTCCGAGCGAGGGACCGATAATCCCGGCAAAGAGGTGCTTGAAGAAGAGCCAGCCGAGGAAGGCCATGCTAAAAGGCTTGACCAACCAGTTGACGAACAGGGTGATCAGGATCCCCTTCGGTCGCCGCCCGACGTCCCTGATGGCAGAGAAGTCGATCCGCAGCATCATTGGGTAGATCATCAGCCAGATCAGGATCGCAACCGGGAGGTTGACGTGACTCACCTCCATCCGGCTTAAGGCGCCAACCAGTCCGGGGCTGATCTTGCCGATGGCGATGCCCGTCACGATACAGAGCGCCACCCAGACAGAGAGGTAGCGCTCAAAGACGTTCAGCCGCGTTGCAACAGTGATATCCTGCGTGCTCATAGTATCTTCCCACTATCCGAATCAAGATTCATTGATGAGTCAGGCCAAAAAAAAGTCAATCACATCGTTTCAACGAAACGCGAAGCCCACGTCCTCTTGGCTTCAGCGAGCCAATAAACTGCTCCAGATCCTCGATCGCCTCCGGGTTCAACGAGTAGTACACCCATCGACCCTCCCGCCTGTCCGTTAGGAATCCGGCCTCCTTGAGCGTCTTGAGATGGAAGGAGAGCAGCGATTGGGTTGTCGCCAGCATGTCGGTCAAGTCGCAGACGCACTGCTCGCCGTCGCTCAGACGTTCGATGATCTGCAGGCGCGTTTCATCGGAGAGCGCGTGAAACCAACGCGCGGTACGCTTGAAATCTTTCGGCACCAGAAATCCCATGAACTGAATATATCAAACTTCATTGATGCGTCAAACAACTATAAAAAAGGGCGCCTTCCTCGTCATGGCTAGGCTACACACACAAACGAACCTGGATAATCCCTATATGGCTCAAACTGTGCGGTTGCGGTTCGCTAGCCTATGATTTACACTTGGTAAGTTTATCGTGTACGTCATACGATCAATGACAACCGGCTGAATACTAATTCTCCAACAACTCAAATCGCCCATGCTTCAAACCATCGAACAGCGCATCGCCACCGAGCTTGGTGTCAAGCCTGCCCAAGCCATTGCCGCGGTTCAATTGCTTGACGAGGGTGCCACCGTGCCCTTCATAGCCCGCTACCGCAAGGAAATTACCGGCGAGCTGGACGACATCCAACTGCGGTTACTTGAGGAACGACTGACCTATCTGCGCGAACTCGAAGAACGCCGTGCGACAGTGCTTGCGTCCATAGAGGAGCAGGGGAAGCTGACGGCCGAACTGAAAGCCGAGATCGTTGGTGCCGAGACCAAACAGCGTCTCGAAGATCTCTACTTGCCCTACAAATCCAGACGACGCACCAAGGCCCAGATCGCGCGCGAGGCCGGTCTGGAGCCCTTGGCCGATGCCCTGTTCGACGATCCAACACTCGTTCCGGAGATCGAAGCCGCAAAATATGTTCGAACGGACACTGAACCGCCGGAGCAGCATGTACCGGATGTCAAGGCAGCGCTCGATGGCGCACGCCAGATTCTGATGGAACGGTTCTCTGAGGATGCCGGGCTGCTCGACGGGCTGCGTCGTTACCTGTCCGATCATGCGCTGATCGTCTCCATGGTGGCCGAGGGCAAGGAGAGTGAAGGCGCCAAGTTCCGCGACTGGTTTGATTTTCGTGAACCGATCAAAAGCGCTCCCTCGCACCGGGTTCTGGCCATGTTGCGGGGCCGCAACGAGGATATCCTGCGTTTGGCGCTGAAGACCGAACCCGAACTTGAAGATCCGCCGCGTGCCTCGCCCTGCGAAGCCATGGTAGCCGGTCATTTCGGCATCACCGACAAAGGCCGCCCGGCGGACACGTGGTTGCTGGACTCGGTACGTTCGGCCTGGATGGTCAAGCTCTCGCTGCACCTGAAGCTCGAGTTGATGAACGAGATGCGGGAACGTGCCGAGGACGAAGCCATTCGGGTTTTTGCCCGCAACCTTCACGACCTGCTGCTCGCGGCACCGGCCGGCCCGCGGATCACTATCGGTCTTGATCCAGGGATTCGCACCGGAGTCAAGGTCGCCGTCATCGACAAGACCGGCAAGCTCGTCGACACCTCCACGATCTACCCTCACGAACCGCGCCGGGACTGGGACGGCGCACTTGCCACCATTCGCCAGTTGGCTCAAAAGCATGGGGCCGAGTTGATCGCTATTGGCAACGGCACAGCCAGCCGGGAAACCGACAAGCTCGCCGCCGATCTCATCAAGCGCCACCCCGAATTGAAACTGGCCAAGGTGGTGGTGTCGGAGGCAGGGGCCTCCGTGTATTCAGCCTCCGAACTGGCCTCGAAGGAATTTCCCGATATAGACGTGTCTTTGCGGGGCGCCGTGTCCATCGCGCGCCGTCTGCAGGATCCCCTGGCAGAACTGGTCAAGATCGACCCGAAGAGCATCGGCGTCGGCCAGTATCAACACGATGTGAATCAGGGCAAGCTGGCACGGTCGCTCGGTGCGGTGATCGAGGACTGCGTGAACTCGGTCGGCGTCGACGTCAAT
Organism: Candidatus Methylomirabilis oxygeniifera; assembly: GCA_000091165.1. Lineage (NCBI taxonomy): Bacteria > Methylomirabilota (SeqCode) > Methylomirabilia (SeqCode) > Methylomirabilales (SeqCode) > Methylomirabilaceae (SeqCode) > Methylomirabilis (SeqCode) > Methylomirabilis oxygeniifera (SeqCode). Next base: position 950,273 of record FP565575.1, read on the forward strand.
ACTGCATCCGTACCCCTGCTGACTCGCATCTCCGGTCTCACCCCGACACTTGCCGGTAACATCGTCAGCTACCGCGATCAGCATGGCGCCTTCAAGAGCCGCAAGCAGTTACGGCTTGTCCCCCGCCTGGGCGACAAGACATTCGAACTGGCTGCCGGTTTCTTGCGTATCAACAATGGCGACAACCCACTCGATGCCTCGGCTGTGCATCCGGAAGCCTATCCCGTCGTCGAGCGAATTCTTGCCGACATCAAAAAGAGCATCCGTGAAGTGATCGGAGACGGTAACGCCGTGCGCGCCCTCACACCTGAGAAATACACCGATGACAAGTTCGGCCTGCCCACGGTTCAGGACATTCTCACGGAACTCGAAAAACCCGGTCGCGATCCGCGACCTGAGTTCAAGACCGCCCTATTCCGCGAAGGGGTTGAAAGTCTCATGGACCTTGAGTCCGGGATGATGCTGGAAGGCATCGTCACCAATGTCACCAATTTCGGCGCCTTTGTCGATATCGGCGTACACCAGGACGGTCTCGTCCACGTCTCAGCGCTTGCCGACAAGTTTGTCAAAGACCCGCACAGTATCGTCAAGGCGGGCGACGTTGTGAAGGTGAAAGTGTTGGAGGTCGATATCGCACGCAAGCGCATCGCCCTGACCATGCGCCTGTCGGATGAAGTCACAGCGAGGATTGACGGCACCATTTCGCATCGAAGAGGCAAACCCCCTCTACCGAAACCGAAACCAGATGCATTACAACAACGCAGTGCGATAGCAGCGGCTTTCGCGAAATTGAATCAGCGATACCAGTGACGCAGGCTGTTCTCGTTCGCCGACCGAGTGATCTGACGGTCGCCTGGGCGCAACGCATCGTTGCTCAACATGCTGCAGGCGCCACGGTATCGGAGGTCAGTGTGCTGTCCGCTGATATCGGGACGACAACGCGGGTGCGCGTCGCAGTCGAACACAATGGGCCGGAGACGTTGCCCCGTCGTTGGTTCGTGAAACTGCCGTCGCGGTCCTGGCGAGCCTGGTGCATTACGGCGTTACCCCGCCTCCTCCAGACAGAAGTGCGTTTCTATCAGGAAGTGACGCAGGCTGTCCCCGTGCTGCGGCCTACCGTGTTAGCGGCGCAGAGCCGGTGCGGACGGGGCACGACGCTGGTCCTTGCCGATGTGACAGAACGTGGTGCTGTTCCCGGCGCTCCAGGGGATGCGTTGACGACCGCTCAAGCGACCGTAGTGGTCGAACAACTGGCCAGACTTCATGTGCAGTTTTGGAATAAGGCGAGTCTCGATCAGGAATATCGATGGCTGGCTGGTCCTGTTCGGCGATGGGAAGATCGGTTGGGAACAGCCCTGGCAGTGCCGTTGATGCAACGGGGGTTACGGCGTGCCGGGAGCGCTGTTCCCATCGTACTCCACGCCCCCGCTGTGCAGTATGCGTGCCGGCGTCGCCAGGCGATGCGCTTGCTTGCAGACGGCCCACGCACCCTCGTCCATCACGATGTACATCCCGGCAATCTCTTCTGGCAGCAGTCCCAACCGGGATTCCTCGACTGGCAGCTCGTCCGCATTGGTGAGGGGATTGGCGATGTCGCGTACTTCCTGGCTACCGCGCTCACACCTGAAATCCGGCGGACGTGCGAAGCGCGCCTGCTCGCACGGTATCAGCAGGTTCTTGAGGACTGCCGGATTGCGGATCTCGATTCCACAACGCTACGGCAACGATATCGCGCCCATCTCATGTATGCCTTTGAAGCCATGGTAGTGACGCTTGCGGTCGGTGACATGATGCCCCTGGAGAGCAATCTGGAACTCATTCGCCGGGCGGCCGCGGCCGTCGAGGATCACGATGCCTTTGCGGTCAGACCGGCGAGGAGCGCCTACCTCGGTTGATCCATATTATACGAAGTCCGTACCAGGAGGGGCGATCGGTAGCGTAAAGCGGACAGTAGTTCCCTTGTTTAATTCGCTTTCGATGAGTAGCTCACCACCATGCGCCTTGACCAGGTGCTTGACGATGGCTAAGCCAAGTCCTGTCCCGCCCATCTCTCGAGAACGGGCCCTGTCCACCCGGTAGAACCGCTCGGTGATTCTGGGCAGGTCCTGGGAAGGAATGCCAATGCCCGTATCCTGCACCGCAACCTCCACGAAGTCAACGATAGGGTGTAGGGTATCGGGTGTAGGGTGGGCGAGCGAAGCGGACACCCTGACAGCCCCGCCCTTTTGAGTAAACTTGAAGCCGTTGTCCAGGAGGTTGATCAGGACCTGCGCGATTCGGTCGCGGTCGGCCATGACGCGCGGTAGATCATCGGGAAGCTCGGTCCGAAGTTCGATCTTCTGCTTGGTCGCCTGCGGTCCGTAGATAGCCATGACATTGTGCACCACCTCGGCGAGGACTGTCGGTTGCCGATGAAGCGTCACCTTTCCCAATTCAAGATTGGAGAGATCCAGCAGGTCGTCCAGGAGCCGACCCAAACGTTCGGTGTGCTTGTGGATTACCTCGAGGAACGGCCGGGCATGCTCCCGATCCTCGAGCGCTCCTTCCAGGAGGGTCTCCAAGTATCCTCTGACTGAGGTAAGGGGAGTGCGGAGTTCATGAGAGACGTTGGCCACAAACTCCGTACGGGCCGCCTCAAGGCGACGGAGTTCGGTCACATCGTGCATCACCCACAGTGCGCCTGCTGATCGTTCGCTGCCCTTGAGGGGAGAGGCATGCACTTGAAGTACCCGCTGCACCGGGGTAAAGATATGAAGCTCCCGAGGAGCGAAAACCCCCTCCCTGAGGGTTTGATTCAAAAGATCCAACATTTCCTTATTACGAATCACCTCGAGAAATGGCCTGCCCTCCGCCACGACCGACGAGATGTTGAAAAGCCGGCAGGCGCTGGCGTTGATAAAAAGAATCCGATTCATCCCATCAACCGCCAGTACCCCCTCTACCATGCTGTCAAGGATGGCAGCCCCCTTCGTCCGCTCCTCTTCCAGTGCGGCGAGGCGGTCTTCCAGCCGCTTTGCCATCAGATTCAGGGCGTTCCCTAACTGGCCAATTTCATCAGAAGAGACCGCGGAAATCTTTCGGGAGAAGTCCCCGTCGGCCATGCGGCGAGCGACGGCCGTCATCTCGGCGATGGGACTGGTCACCTGACGGGCGAACAGGAAACCCAGGATCACCGCTGCAGCCAGGGCAATCAGGCCCCCAATGATGAGTGTTCGTCTGAGTAACGTAAGATCATCCCTGAGATCAGAGAGCGGCATTGCAACGCGGAGGACCCCAGCGATTACTCCATTCTGTCGCAGGGGGATGGCCAGATACAGCATCTTGACGCCGAGGGTGTCGCTTCGACGAAGAACACTCCCCACACCATCGGAAATGGCAGCCTGGACCTCGGGGCGGCGCAGGTGATTGTCCATCAGTGCGACCTGTTCGAGTGTCCTCTCGGAATCCGCGAGGACTCGGCCTCCCGCCTCGATCACCGTGACTCGGGTCGCGACCTGCTGAGTAAGCCGTTGCACCAGCCTCTGAAGTTGCTTGGCATCTCGGGAGAGGAGGGCGGAATGTACCTCGTTGCTCATAAGCTGAGCCTGGGCCTGCAGGCTCGCCTTCAATCGATCGATCGGGGTGCGCTCGAGCGAGGAGTAAAGATAGACGCCGGCGACGGCGACGATGACGAGCACTAGGAGGAGATACGTGCCGATCAGCTTGCGCTGAAACCCGCCTTCGATCCGTGCCATCCTTACTGTTCCGCCGATCAGGAGTCCTGATTGAACCGGTACCCGACGCTCTTGACGGTGACGATGCGCGCAGCCTCCGGCCCCAGCTTCTCCCGGAGGCGCCGGACATGGACATCGACGGTGCGGGATTCTATCTCGGAGGCTCGCTCGTATCCCCAGACACGGTCCAACAGGTATTCCCTGGTCAGGACACGGCCCTTGGCCAGAACGAGGGCCTTCAAAAGGTCGAATTCCTTCGGTGTCAGCTCGACGGCCCGCTTGCGAATCGCAACAGTATACCGGTCGAGATCGATCTCAAGGCTGCCGGCCTTCACAATCTCTCCACCCTGGACCTCTTCGCTTCTGCGAATCAGGGCCTTGACCCTGGCCACCAGCTCCTTGGGTCCGAACGGCTTGGTGAGATAGTCGTCGCCGCCCAGTTCAAGACCTAGGACCTTGTCAGTTTCTTCCGCCTTGGCGGTCAGCATCAGGATCGGTAGGCGCGCGGTATCGGGTTCTTTGCGGAGCCGACGGCAGACATCCAACCCGCTCAGATGCGGCAGCATCAGATCCAGGACCAGCAGGCTCGGTCGCTCACGCTTGACCAGCTCCAAGGCCTGAAGGCCATCATGGGCCTGGAGGACACGAAATCCCTCGCGCTCAAGATGATAGGCGACCAGGGCGGTAATGTCTTTCTCATCGTCCACGACCAAGACTTTCATAACTGCGCCTCCAGCCGGGTCATCAGCATTACGTGGTTAGGGTGGGCGGTGATATGTCCGATAATAGTCTCGTTTGTGGGAAGGCCGCAAGCGGTTTTCCTTGAGCGTCGCCTGGTGATTGCGCTTGACCTGATGGACGAACGGTAGTAAATATGTCGATATGTTTATACATGCATATCGAGGGTGATCGATGCAACTTGAGGTGAAGTCAAAGACTTGGCTGGAGGCAGACGGCAAATTTATTATGGGGGAGCACGGTATTGCGCTCCTCGATGCGATCGATGAGCTCGGGTCGATCCAGCATGCGGCGAGGCAGGTAGGGTGGTCCTATCGGCGCGCGTGGGGATATCTCAAAACGATGGAGCGACACGCCGGCGTCCCGATTCTGGTCATCAGTCATGGAGGAACCGCGGGCGGCGGGACGCGGCTCACACCGCAAGCTCGCAAGCTCCTGCGGGAGTATAAGCGATTACAAAAGACATTGCGGGCAGCCATACGACAGAAATCGCGCCTACTGTTTTCGTACTAACAGCCGGTGCGGCGTTGCCGCACAACGGCCTACTAAAACCCCCCAACCCCCCTTTGGCAAAGGGGGATCGAAGGGGGTTTGCCTGGAGCTGACGGTTGAGTACTGACCGCTGTTTTCAACGGGAGGAGGTGGGAGGATGGAGATGAGCGCTCGGAATCAACTGCCTGGGACCATCAAGAAGGTCAAAGTCGGTACCGTGATGGCTGAGGTAGTCATGAAGGTCGGAGATCACGAGCTGGCCGCGGCCATCACCAGCGGTTCGGCCAAGCGGATGAAATTGAAGGTCGGTGATAAAGTCGTCGCGGTCATCAAGGCGACCGAAGTGATGATCGCCAAGGAGTAGCGGGAGACGATGACAATCATGCGTAAGAGATGGCTGAAAAGCGCTCGTAAACGCGTTGTCGTTGGGCTGGCGGCGCTTGGCATTCTGCAGATCGCGTTAATCTCTAGCGTTCAGGCCGCAAGCCAGAATGTCATTCTGGCGACGACGACCAGTACGCAGGATTCCGGTCTGCTTGATGTTCTGGTTCCGCTGTTTGAAAAGCGAACTGGCTACGCAGTGAAAACGATTTCTATCGGAACCGGCCAGGCGCTTGCGTTGGGCGGTCGAGGCGAAGCCGACGTCGTCCTGGTGCATGCGCCTGAGGCTGAGAAGAAGTACGTCGCTGAGGGGACGCTGATGAACCGGCGGTTGGTGATGCACAACGATTTTGTGGTGGTCGGTCCCAAAGAAGATCCGGCTCAGATTCGTAGCGTAAAGAAGGCGAGTGATGCGCTGCGCCGAATTGCCGAAAAAAGGGAAACGTTCGTTTCGCGCGGCGATAACTCCGGGACCCATCAGCTTGAGAAACGTCTGTGGAAAGAGGCGGGACGAGACCCAGTCGGTCACTGGTATCTCGAATCGGGTCAGGGGATGGGGCAGACCCTTGGTATTGCAGCGGAGAAGCGGGCCTATGCCCTTACCGACCGCGGCACCCTCCTCGCGTTGAAAAAACACCTCGCCCTGGACATTCTGGTCGAGCGGGACCCATCGCTCCTGAATATCTACTCGGTCATGGAGGTCAGTTCCGCCAGGTTCTCGAAGGTGAACGCTGCGGGCGGAAAGGCGTTCGCCGACTTCATGGTCTCGCCGGCGGCCCAGGAGGTCATCAAGAGTTTTGGGGTGGAGAAGTTCGGTGAGCCGCTGTTTTACCCGGATGCCGGTAAATACGAGGAGGAGATTGGACGCTGAATAGATTGCAAGCCTGAACAGTACTCGAAAATGACAAGGGGCGTTCAGCTCACCCGGCCAGGTCGATACTGAACGCCCCGGCGACACGAGGCGGTCTCCCGCCCCAACGCCCATTGTATTCCCCCACTGATTGCAATCAATGTCAAGGGGAAAAGAGGCGCAAGGCGTGACCGTCTTCACCAGGATTTTCAGTTATACGATCGATGACAGGGAGGAGACGATGCAGCGCGCGCTCATAGCCGCAAGCTTGGCAATCTGGCTGGTGTGGGGTACTGGCGTGTCGAGGGTGTTCGCCGCCGATCGGTTGAGCGAACTGGCGCAGCAGCTTGAGAGTCAGAAGCAGGCACTCGAAGCTCAGAAGCGGATCATTGAGGCGCTTCAGCGGGAGGTCAACAGCCTGAAACAAGGGCAAACCCACCAACAAACCCTGGAGCGTGAGGTAGAAGGTCTGAAGCAGGCCCAGCAGGAGAACCAAAAGCTCAAGCGGGAGGTGGAGCAGATCAGGGTTGCGGCGACACCAAAGTTCGATGCCGGTTTCAAGAATTGGCAGCCCTATATCCGATCGACAGACGGCAATTTCACCCTCAATCCGGTCGGCCGCATCCAGTTCGATTATCGTAATTTTGAGGACGGCAATAGGCGTAACCTGGACGGTACCGAACTGACCAACAGATTTCTGATCAGGCGGGCCAGAATCGGCCTTGCCGGGACGTTCTACAAATACTTCGACTTCTTCGTTGAGGCCGACTTCGGACAGGGAGCGACCGGCCGGGACGGCAATGTCGTCCTGACGGACGGCTTTCTGGATATTCACTACTGGCCCGAACTTCGACTTCGAGCGGGGCAGTTCAAGGTGCCGTTTGGCTATGAGGAGCTGTTCTCGGACAACAACATCGACTTTGTGGAGCGATCGGTTGCGGACAACCTTGTTCCGTCCCGCGACATGGGCGCGATGGTACATGGCTCAGCGTTCGACGGCAGTGTCAGCTACGCGCTAGGAGGTTTCAACGGCTCTGGCCAGAACAAACGCGACACCAACGATTCAAAGGACATCGTTGGCCGGCTCGTCGTGGCGCCATTTAAGAAAGCTGAGGTGCCGTGGCTCAAGAATCTGCAGGTGGGAGGCGACGTTGCGTGGGGCGATGAGGACAGCGGTCAGAGCCTGCAGGGTAAAACTGATGCGCAGTTTGTCTTCTTCCGGTCTATCCCTACGCGGGGTGATCGACTGCGCTATAGCGGCGAAGCAGCGTACTACTACGGGCCGTTCACGATGTACGGCGAGTATATCCAGACGCGGGAGGAGCGAAAAGGGTTGGGGACCGGAGGAAGCGATCTGCGCGATCTGTACGGCCGGGGCTGGTACGTGACGATGACCTATATGCTGACCGGCGAGACCAAAGTTCCCGGGCAGCCGGTCATCCCAACCCGGTGGGCTTCGCCGGTGGGACCTGAGAAAGGTTGGGGAGCCTGGGAACTCGCGGCCCGCTTTGAGCAGCTTGATTTTCGCGCAAAAGACATTATGGGCAACCGGGTCAATGCCGTGACGGCCGGCGTGAACTGGTACCTTACACCAAACGTAAAGTGGATGGCCAACTTTGTTGAGAACTGGTTCTCGAATGAGCGGGGCACCCCGTTTAGTTATACCAATCCCAACAACACGCGAACAACCGCATGGGAGGTCCTCACGCGGTTGCAACTGTGGTTCTAAGACGCCAGGCGCCCTTATAGGCGAAAGGCCTGGGAAGGAGCATGAGCAAGATGACAAAAAAGCGTTTCACGGTGATCACGGCCCGGACGCTCACGCAAGGCCAGGCGATGCACGTCGGAAAGGAGTCGAAAGAGTATGTGGACGAGATCTCTACGGCGCGAATGAACCTCAAAGACTTCGAGGAACTCGAACTGTGTGACGGCGATCGCATTCGTTTGGCCACCGAGCACGGCTCGACTGTGCTGAAATGTGCAAAGGGTGATGTGCCCCAGGGGATGGTGTTCATTGCGTATGGGCGACTGATTAATCCGATTGTTGGCCCTGATACTCAAGCGACCGGGATGCCGGACTATAAGGGGATCGAGGCGGAGGTGGAGCGCTATGTCTGAGAATGTAGCAGTACTGGACGCGAAACAGTTACAGGTCTTTACCGGTGTAACCTGCCCATTTTGCGGCACGGCGTGCGACGATATAGAGATCCGTGTTGAGGATGGAAAAATTACGACAGTCAAGAACGCCTGCGCCTTGGGCAAAGCGACCTATATGCACTATCAAGAGGACCTGGCGACGCCACGGATTCACGGACAACCCGCGACCATCGAGCAGTGCATCGATGCGGCCGCGGAGATCCTGGCCAAAGCCAAGTACCCCTTGATCTATGGCCTGGACTCGACCGAATTGAGCGCCCAGCGGAAGGCGATCCAGTTGGCGGAGCTGATTGGCGCCAACATCGACCACACCTCGTCGGTCTGACACGGACCAGGTCTGCAGGGTCTGCAGACAATCGGGCTTCCGACGTGTACCGTGGGAGAGATCAAGAACAGGGCGGATCTTGTGATCTACTGGGGATCGAACCCGGCGGAGGCGCATCCGCGACACCCCAGTCGCTATGCCGTGACGGCCAAGGGGCTCTTTACCCCATTGGGGAAAAAAGAACGGACGATCGTGACGGTTGATGTGAGGCCGACTTCATCATCTCGGATGGCCAATATCGCCTTCCAGATCAAGCCGAACTCCGACTATGAGGTTCTTTCCGTCCTGTTGGCGCTGGTGAAGGGTCACGAGTTGGATTGCCGTGAGGTGGGTGGAGTGGCGATCGAGGAATGGAAGGCGTTGGTAGACAAGATGAAGCAGTGCAAGTTCGGGGTCATCTGTTGGGGGATGGGTATTACGATGAGCCGGGGTAAGCACTTCAATGCTATCGCCATCCTGAAACTGGCTCAAGAGCTGAACCGATTCACCAAGTTTTCCGGTATGCCGATGCGGGGTCATGGCAACGTGGTGGGTATCCAGCAAGTGCTGACCTGGCAGACCGGCTACCCCATGTCCGTCAACTTCAGCCGGGGCTATCCGCGATACAACCCTGGGGAGTTTTCGGTTGCCGACCTCGTAGGCCGCAAAGAAGTAGACGCCGCCATGGTTATCGCAGCGGATGCCGTCGGTCATCTTCCGGGCAAGACGTCGGAGTATCTTCAGTCGATCCCGCTCATCGCCATCGATCCCAAAGAGAGCGACACGACGAGGGTGGCCGCGGTCGTGATTCCCGTGGCACAGGCCGGGGTGGCTGCCGCCGGCATGCAGTATCGGATGGATCATATCCCGCTCAAGCAGAAGAAGGTGGTCGACTCGCCCTGGCCCACGGATCGTGAGGTTGTAGAGAGAATTATCGCGAAGGTGATCGCCAAGAAACACGCTAGGAGCGGCGCCGCCGCAGGTCTAGGGAAAGGGGGAGCAGCGCAGGGCACGTGATAGCGACCAGGGACTGACGACCATTATCGCAATCCCTCCAACTGTCATTCGCCCTGCCTGAATTTTCAGGGGGGTTCGGTGAGCAGCTCCGTAACCAAGGCGGAGGCGGCCGAGACGTTCTATCATCTCTCGGGTCCGAATCTGCCTCCCGTCTGTCAGGGTATCGCGTGCTTTGTAGCGCGCCACCTCAATCCGGAACGTTTCTCACAAGCTGAGACGCAATCCCCACGCCTCTATTGCCTGGGACGCTGTTTCGCCGCGCCCGCCTGCCTCACGGAACACCCTCAACCTCACATCGAAATTCGCGCTTCCCGCGGCGTCATTCTGGATCGGATCGTGCGGGGCGAGACGGGTCCGGACTATGGCGCGCTCCGGCGCGCGCTGGACCTCACGTCTGAGGAGGTATTGCGCGAGGTCGAACGATCCGAACTTCGGGGGCGCGGGGGAGCGGGCTTCCCCACCGGCAGGAAGTGGCGGGCCGTCGCTCAGCAAGAGGCCCACGAGAAATTCGTCGTCGTCAACGCGGACGAGGGCGACCCGGGCGCCTATATCGATCGCGTGATCCTCGAACGCGATCCCCACCTGCTCCTCGAGGGCGTGAGAATCGCGGCCTACGCGGTCGGCGCCCGGAGGGGTGTCATCTATCTGCGCAAGGAATACCCTGAGGCGCTGCCGGCGTTGCAGCGCGCGGTCCAGGAAGCCGGACGGGTCTGGCCCGGCGAATTCGCCGTCGAGATCGTTGTCGGTCAGGGGAGTTACGTCTGCGGCGAGGAAACCGCATTACTGAATTCAATTGAAGGGAAGCGCCCGGAAGTCCGGACGCGACCCCCCTATCCGACGGCGCGCGGGCTGTATCAGCGGCCGACCCTGATCAACAATGTGGAGACCCTGGCCGCGATTCCGTGGATCATACAAGAAGGCGCCGCCGCCTACCGCAACCTCGGATTTTCGCAAAGCCGCGGGACCAAACTGCTGTCGCTGAATTCGCTGTTTCGAAAACCGGGTCTCTACGAGGTGGAGTTCGGAATCACCCTCCGGGAGGTCGTCGAGGGACTGGGCGGCGGTCTGTGTTCCGGTCCGCTGAAAGGGCTGATCGTCGGGGGACCTCTGGCCGGAGTGATCCCGCCTGAGCTGCTGGATACGCGGCTTGGCTTTGAAGAGTTGCGGGAGATCGGGGCGGGGGTAGGGCACGGCGGGGTCGTGGCCTTCGACGACCGGACGTCGATCCTGGAACTCGCCCACCATGTCTTTTCTTTCGGGGCCTATGAGTCGTGCGGCAAGTGCACTCCGTGCCGGCTCGGCTCCCCGCGTGTGGAGCAGGTGTTCGCCTTGGCCCGACAGGCGGAAACGCCGTCGCAGGGGGCGTATCGCGAATTCGGAGCAATCGTTGCGGCCTTGCATCAAGCCAGCCTCTGCGGCCATGGGACAGGGCTGGCCGCTTTCGCGATGAGTGCGATGCGTTACTATCGAAAGGAGCTGGAGGCATGCCTCGGCTAACGGTCAACGGGCGGGCCTTGGAGTGCGAGCCCGGCCTCACCATCTTACAGGTGCTGCGTCGGGAGGGGATCGAGGTGCCGACGCTGTGCTGGGACCAGCGGCTGCAACCCTATGGCGGTTGCCGCTTGTGCGTCGTCCGGGTCGCAGGATACGAGAAGCCGCTCACCGCCTGCAACACCCCCGTAGAGCCGGGGATGCAGATCGACAGCCATACCCCGGAACTCGAAGATCTGCGCCGCACCATGCTGGGCCTGATCGCCAGGGGGTATCCCGCCGAGGCCGTTGAGAGATGTCCGGAAAAGGAGTTCCATCGGTATATCCGCCGCTACGATCTGATGGCTGAGTTGCAGGGGCGCCCGGCGCCGGACTTGCGGGACGACTCGCATCCGTACCTGCACGTCGACATGTCCCAGTGCGTGGACTGCTTCCGCTGCGTGCGGATCTGCGAGGAGGTGCAAGGCCAGTTCGTCTGGCGGGTATTGGAGCGCGGCGACAGGATCCGGATTGTCCCGGACTCGGGGACCGATCTGCGGACGAGCTCGTGTGTGAGCTGTGGCGCGTGCGCGGATGCCTGCCCAAGCGGGGCGCTGGACGACCGATCGCGTGTGCAACGGGGGGCGCCGGCGACATGGACCCGGACCACGTGTCCGTACTGCGCGGTCGGGTGCGAGATGGAGGTCGGGGTCCGGGACGGACGAATCCTGGCCGTCCGTCCCGCGTTGGAGTCCCCGGTCAACAAGGGCCACCTCTGCGTCAAAGGGCGGTATGCCTTCGACTTCGTCACGGCCGCCGACCGGATTACCCGGCCTATGATTCGGAAGAATGGGGACTGGCGGCCGGTCTCGTGGGAAGAGGCGATTGCGCACACGGCCGGCGAGATCCGGCGTCTCCTTGCCGAGCACGGCCCGGACAGCCTGGGAGTCCTGGGCTCGGCGCGGGCGACCAATGAGGAAAATTACCTCGCGCAGAAGTTCGCCCGGGTGGTCCTGGATACCCACAATGTCGATTGCTGTGCCCGCGTCTGTCACACCCCCACGGCAGCGGCGATGAAGCGGATGCTGGGCACGGGCGCGGCGACCAATTCCTTCGACGACATCGAGGCGGCGAAGACGCTGCTGCTGTGCGGGACCAACGCGACTGAGAATCACCCCGTGGTCGGGGCCCGCATCAAGCAGGCAGCGTTGCGCGGCGCCCGCCTGATCGTGGTGGATCCGCGCAAGATCGAACTGGCGCAATACGCCGACACGCACTTGGCCCTGCGTCCGGGGACGAATATCCCGCTCTTGCACGCGATGGCCCACACCATTGTGGAAGAGCGGCTTTACGACACCGGGTTTGTGCGAGATCGCGTGACCGATTTCGAGGCGTATTGCGAGTTCATCCGTGAGTGGACGCCGGAGCGGGCCGCGGGAATCTGCGGGGTCGAGGCGTCGCTGATCCGACAGGCTGCGAGAACCTACGCCACCGAGACCCCCGCCATGATGCTACACGGATTGGGCATGACGGAGCACGTTCAGGGCACCGAGGGGGTCATGTGCCTGGTGAACCTGGCCCTGCTCACCGGCAATATCGGCAAGCCCGGCACCGGCGTGAATCCGCTGCGGGGCCAGAACAACGTCCAGGGCTCCGCGCACATGGGCTGCGACCCGAGCATCCTGACCGGCTCGATCTCGGTCAAGGAGGGCAAAGCCCGCTTCGAGGAGGTGTGGAAGGCGCCGCTGACCTCGCGACGCGGACTGAACCTCCTGGAGATGATCGATGCGGCGGCGGAGGGGCGTTTGAAGGGGCTCTGGGTGATGGGCTATGACGTCTACCTCAGTTGTGCCCAAGAGTCGGCGACCAGGACGGCCTTCGAAAACCTGGAGTTGGTCATCATCCAGGACCTCTTTATGAACGAGACCGCCGCGCGATTCGGGACGGTCTTCTTCCCTGTCGCCTCCAATTTCGAGAAGGAGGGGACCTTCATGACTTCGGAGCGCCGCATCCAGAAGGTTCGGAAGGTCCTGGAGCCGCCGGGCGCAACGAAGACCGACTGGCAGGTGATTTGCGAGCTGGCCGCCGCGCTCGACAAGGCGGACGCGTTTCCCTATCGCTCGGCGGAGGAGATCTGGAACGAGATCCGCGAGGTCTGGCCCGCCGGGAAGGGAATCACTTATCCTCGCCTCGAGGCGGCGGGGATCCAATGGCCCTGTCCCACGGAAGACCACCCGGGGACCCGAATCCTGCATCGCGATCAATTTTCTCTCGGGGTCAAGAGCGCCCTGGCTCGCATCTCTTTCCAGCCAAGCCCGGAGCGCACCGACGAGGAATTCCCCTTTCTGCTCAGCTCGGGCAGAAACCTCTATCAATTCGGCGCGGGGACGATGACCCTGCGAACCCCCAACAGCGTCCTGCGCCCGACCGACACCCTGGATATCTCGCCCGAGGATGCCGCCAGGTTGGGCCTGGGAGACGGGGCCCGAGTGGTGGTGCGCAGTCGCTACGGCGAGGCTACGCTGCCATTGCGGATCGACGCACGCCTGAAGCCAAGTGAACTCTTCTCCACCTTCCATTCCCCTGAATATTTCTTGAATAAGGTCACCGGCCCGCACCGCGACTCGCAGGTCAAGACGCCGGAGTATAAGGTCACGGCGGTCCATATCGAAGCCGCGGGAACATGATCCAAATAGCGGTGAGGATCTGAAGCTCGCGTACACCAGGCAAGGGATCGCCGAACTGCTGGTCCAGTTCTAGTCGGCGGATTGATGGCAGGCTTCACTCACCACGAACGCTGTGGTTTGGAGGTGACTCGACATGTTTGAGCAGACTGTGTACGTTGCCATAGATGCTCATCGCTGCCTATGATTATGATTCTCCATCCACTCATGGCGGCGATGATCCGATTTGGGGCAGTGATCAGCTCAGTGGGATGCGTCCCTATCCCAAGTACATGTTTCCTCAGGTCAGTCAGGCGCACGACGGGGGCGGCGAATTGCCGTCAAGGTCTGTGGGGCTCGAATCGTTTAACGCTACCGGAACAAGCACAAAGGGGGCTGAAACCATTGTCGACGACGATCATTATCAACAGCGAAGTTTTAGGAAAGGGTCCCGATGAGCTAGGGGAAAGACTCATGGGCTCTTTTTTGCGGAAATTGTGCATGCAGAGAGAGAAACCCAGTGGGATCGTTTTTTATAATTCCGGGGTGAACTTGTTGGCTCGGGGCTCATCTGTTCTGGACGCTCTGGATGTCCTCGCCGAAGCCGGCGTAGATTTAATCGCCTGCGGCACCTGCGTTGCTTTTTATAAGCTGAAAGACAAGATCTTTGTAGGCCGCATCAGTGACATGCTGGAAATCGTGTCTACGCTGATGAATTCAGAGAAGGTCATAACGATTTAGTGCTTTCTACCTGATACTTGACGCAATCACCTGCCAGAGCTCGTGTTTCGATAGCTTTGGAAACGGAACCGATGGGGCCAGAGAAGGGATGGGACGCCTGGGAGTTCGTAGTGCACCTTGGATAGCTTGATTGTCTGGCACAGGACATCACGGGTTAGGCCAGGATTGCGTTTTGAGGCGCAATCGGCATATACTGAACCAGAATGCTGTGGGGCGACCGAGAGACAGGCCGATGTGGGTGGCGCTTGCTGGATTACGCCACGAAGGGTTGGCTGTTCCTCCTGGCGGTCGTCGCGTGGTTCACCATCGCATCTGCGGCGTCGAAGCGTGAGTTGTTGGTGTCCGCCGCGATCAGCCTGAAGGAGCCGCTGCAAGAGATTGGCGCGCTGTTTGAACAACGCCATCCAGAGGTGAAGGTCGTTTTCAACTGGGGCGCGTCCGGTGCGTTACAGCAGCAGATCGAGCACGGTGCGCCGGTGGATCTCTATATCTCCGCTGCGTCGAAACAGATGGATGAACTTGAAGCCAAGGGTCTTCTGCTCAATGAAACCCGGCATACACTTGCTGCTAACCTGCTAGTCCTGATCAGATCTTCTGGCCTTCGGTTCGATCTCGCTTCCTTCAAAGATTTGACCAAATCTGAGATCAAGCTCATTGCTGTCGGCAGTCCACGAACCGTTCCCGCTGGAGAGTATGCGCAGATGGTCCTGACGAGTCTTGGGTTGTGGGATTCGTTGCAGCCGAAGCTGATCTTCACGGAGAATGTTCGTCAGGCCCTGGCCTACGTCGTGCGAGGCGAGGTAGAGGCTGCCCTCGTCTATGCGACCGATGCGCAACGCGCCGGCGAATCGGTCCGGGTCATTGCCGTTGCGCCGGAAGGAAGTGCTCCATTGGCGCGCTATCCGATTGCTGTTATCAAAACCTCGCAGCAGCCCACTGTGGCGCGAGCCTTTGTAGACTTGGCGCTGAGCGAAGGCGGACAACAGATTCTGAAGGCTCACGGATTCCTACCACCGCCGAACAGCCGAACGCATTCCTGGAGGCGCGAGACCGACATTGTACAGAAGTAGATAGTGACAGTTATGCTTCAGATTCCGCTGGCGCCTCTGCTCCTATCGATGAAGATTGCCGGTCTTGCGACGGTAGCCGCGCTGATTCTCGGCACGCCGATCGCCTGGCTGTTGGCGCGAGGCCGCTTTCCAGGCAGGGCAGTCCTGGAGGCGATCGTTATGATTCCACTCATCTTGCCGCCTACCGTCACGGGCTATTACCTGTTGCTGCTGATTGGCCGACAAGGGTTGCTGGGACGTCTCATGGGGCAGTGGCTGAACATCGGTATCATGTTCACGTGGAAAGCTGCTGTTCTCGCCTCGACTATCGCCGCACTGCCGCTGTTCATTAAGGCTACCCAAGGGGCATTTGAAGGGATCGACCGCCGGATCGAAGATGCGGGCCGGACGTTCAAACCTGTCCTGATTGTGTTGTGCACGATCACCCTGCCGCTGGCGTGGCGGGGTATTCTGGCCGGCTCGATCCTGGCGTTTGCTCGAGCCATGGGGGAGTTTGGCATTACGCTGATGATCGCCGGGAGCATCCCGGGACGGACCCAGACACTTGCTCTCGCGATTTATGATGCGGTTCAGGCGAATCAGCCCCAGGAGGCGAACGCCATGTCGATCCTGGCGACGGCGGCCGTCCTGCTGATTCTGGCGCTGGTCGGACGCATGACGAAGGTCAAATACTGATGCTCGATCTTGCGCTCGACAGGCGACTGCCGGGATTCCACCTCCGGACGCAACTTGTGATCGGCGACGGGATCACGGCATTGTATGGCCCGTCGGGATCGGGGAAGAGTCTGACGCTCCTGGCTATTGCCGGCCTGATCAGACCGACCTCCGGGACGATACGCATCAACGGTCGGAGTGTCTTCGATGCGAACGCCGGTATCGATCTGGCGCCGCATCTGCGACGCGTAGGTCTGGTCTTCCAGGAGTATGCCCTCTTTCCGCATAAGACGGTATCGGGGAATCTTTCGTTTGGGTTGCCTCGAGGGACGCCTAAGAGTAAAGCGGCCGACCGGGTCAACGAGACGCTGCATCTCCTGAGGCTGGATTCGTTTGCGCAGCATTATCCGTATCAGCTCTCAGGCGGACAGCGGCAGCGCGTGGCTCTTGGACGCGCCCTGATCGGTCGTCCTGAGATCCTGTTGCTGGACGAGCCGTTCTCTGCTCTTGATCCGGCTGTCCGCGAGATGCTCCGCCAGGAGTTGCTTCAGATGCTGGCCGATTACCAGGGTACGATCCTGCTTGTGACCCACGATCTGCAGGAGGCCTATCTTATGGCATCCACCATCGCGATCATCGATGGCGGCAAGGTGCTCCAGATGGGAACCCGGGAAGAGGTGCTCCATCAACCGCGGACCCGGCGCGTGGCCGAGCATACCAGCGCGAAGAATATCTTGCGTGGTATCGCCTGCCGCGACTCGGACAACACCTGGGATATTGTCTGGCGAGGGCATCATCTGCGGGTGGATGGCCCGGAGCCGTCGGCTGCTGGGGAGGTAGAATTCTGCATCCGACCGGAGGATGTACGGTTGGTATGGCCGGACAGGGTGGAACGGCGTGTCAACCTCCTGCGCGGCCGAATCGTCCATGAACTCGGGCGTGGTCTTGATTACCTGCTCTTTATCAGCCTCACCGATGGAGGTGATCCCGGCAAGTACGACCTGGAAATCCAGGTTCGAAGCCGACTGTACGACCTGATGACACTGTATGTGGGAAAAGAGGTATGGCTGTCATTACCGCCGGACCGTCTACGTCTGCTGGCTCCAGATGAATGACGGTTGACCGCAACTGCGTGGAGGATCGAGAATGGAGCTGATCTGGCAAGGCACCAAGCAGGCTGTCCTGCTGCTTCTTTACGGCGACCCGGAGGTGCTGCGGATCATGCTGCTGTCGCTGCAGATCTCCGGGATCGCGACCCTGCTCAGCCTGCTGATAGGCATTCCTATCGGCACCATCCTGGCCCTGAGCCGCTTCCCAGGGCGAGGCATCGCTATTAGCCTGGTCAATACCGGCATGGGCTTGCCGCCGGTCGTGGTCGGCCTCTTCGTGAGCATCTTTCTCTGGCGGAGTGGGCCGCTTGGCTTCCTGGAACTGCTCTACACACCCACCGCTATGATCCTTGCTCAACTGGTAATCGCCGCCCCGGTCGTGACCGGCCTCACGGTCGCCGCCATTCAGCAGTTGAATCCGCGACTACGTATGCAACTTATGGGGCTTGGCGCATCGAGACTTCAGGTTGTCTGTCTCCTCCTTAAAGAGGCGCGGCTGCCGCTCCTGGCGGCGCTGATGGCCGGCTTCGGTGCAGTCATCTCCGAGATTGGCGCTTCCATGATGGTAGGCGGCAACATCTCCCGGCAGACGCGGGTGCTCACCACCGCCACTGTCCTTGAAACCAGCAGAGGGAATTTCGACATGGCGATCGCGCTTTCTCTCCTGCTGATGCTTCTGACCTTTGGCGTCAACGTGACCCTCACCTGGATCCAGCAACGGGGGCGGACACCGTGAGCGGACCGATACTCCGCCTCGAGAGCGTCAAGGTGGCATACGACGGTATGCTGGTCCTTGATACGCCGTTACTGGAGGTCCAGGAGGGCGAGACCTTAGCTATTATCGGCCCGAACGGGGCAGGTAAATCGACACTGCTTCGGCTCCTCGGACTGTTGGAGCGCCCTACCGAGGGGCGCATCTTCTTCAGGGAGCGGCCGGTTCAGCCGTATGGCAATCTGCTGGTGGAGCGCCGCCGCATGGCGAGCGTCTTCCAGGAGCCGTTGCTGACCAGCGGAACCGTGGAGGACAACGTGGCGCTTGGGCTCAGGCTCCGGCGCATCGATTCCACCGAGGTGCGCAGGCGCGTTCAGGAGAGCATGGCCACGCTTGGCATCGAGCATCTGGCCACACGGCGGACTCGGACCCTTTCGGGAGGTGAGGCTCAACGGGTGAGTCTGGCACGGGCCCTGGTTCTCGACCCGGAGGTGTTTCTGCTGGATGAGCCATTCGCAGCACTCGATCCTCCGACCCGCGAGGGGCTGCTGCTTGACCTCAAAGCGATTCTCGATAAACGACGGATTACCACGATCTTTGTCACCCACGATCGAAATGAGGCGTTGGCGCTTGGTGATCAGGTCGCCGTCATGATCGGTGGGCGGGTAGTGCAGATGGAGGCGCCAGAGCGGGTCTTTGGCGAGCCTGTCAACGAGGAGGTGGCCCGCTTCGTCGGCATCGAAACGATTCTCCGTGGCCACGTGCAGTCCGTCGGCCAGGGGCTCGCCACTGTTGAGATCCCGGGTTGGACCCTGGAGGTGGCCGAACCGTTGACGCCCGGGGAGCGCGTACTGGTCTGCCTCAGGCCGGAGGAGATTACGCTGTTCCCCCGCGGAGCAACCCTGACTACCTCCAGTGCGCGGAATCAGCTCTACGGCAAAGTCATCCGTCATCTTCCGGCCGGCTCCACCTATCGGGTGACGATCGACTGCGGTGTCCCGATTGTGGCGACAGTGACGCGACAGTCGTGGGAGCAACTCGGCCTGGAGGATGGGGCGGAGGTTGTTGCCGCATTCAAGGCCACTGCTCTTCATGTCATCCACTGCATTTGACGATTTTTGTCCTTGACTTTCGTCCCATGTTTGAGTAGGTTAGAATCAAAATGGGATGTCCCTCACAACATATGCCCGCCTTGACATACGAGCAGTTCAGCCTGCCGACGCTGAGATGCGCTCGTCAGTATGAACCTTTCGACGTTGAGTTCCATTCAGTGACGACGCGCCGCCATCGCGGTCAAAATCCACCCGAGAGGAGGTAAAAGATGGAGGAGACGGAAGCACAACTCTTTGCTCGTCTCAGGGAGGAGAATCCGGAGTTCCAGCGACTGGCCGAAAAGCACCGGGAATTCGATCTGAAGATCAGTGAGTTGGACCGGATCTATTACCTGACGAGCGAGCAGGAGCGAAAGCGGAAGGAGCTACAAAAGCTCAAGTTGACAATCAAAGATCAGATGCACGTGATTATGCGTCAACACCAGCGCAATCACACGCCGGCCACGTCCCAAAAATGAAGCGGCTGACTCACGTCGACCGACATGGCCAAGCCCGCATGGTCGATATCACCGAGAAAGATGAAACCAGGCGGGAGGCCGTGGCCAGAGGCACCATCACCATGCAGCCAGGAACGCTTCGCATGATTGAGAAGGGGAGGGTTCCGAAGGGCGATGTCCTGGCGGCTGCCAGGCTCGCCGGGCTCATGGCGGCAAAAAGGGTGCCTGACCTCATTCCACTCTGTCATCCCCTCCTCGTTTCCAGTGCCGAAGTCGAGTTCACGCCGGTCGAGAAGGCAGGACGCCTGGACATCGAATCACGGGTCAAAGTCACCGGGCGAACCGGGGCTGAGATGGAAGCGCTGACGGCCGTGGCGATGGCGGCCTTGACTGTCTACGATATGTGCAAAGCGGTGGACAAGGAGATGGTGATCGGCGCAATCCGTCTGATCGGGAAGACAGGGGGGAAGAGCGGAGCGTATCGTCGGTCTGGCGAGAACGGAGCTGGAGTCTGAGAGACTCCCGCAAAGGATTCAGTACCCGAGCGCGTATACGGCACTGACGATGTCTTCAGGATTGAGGACAGCATTCGTTTATACCTCGCGGTTCCTGGAGTTTGACTACGGACCGGGGCATCCCCTTCGCAATGAGCGGCTTGGGCTCACCTACGATTTGATCGGCGCCTGCGAGTTGCTGTCCACTTCCTCCACCTGCTCTGTCGAACCTGAACCTGCCACTGACGATGAACTCTTGGTCTTTCTCAAGCCGGACTACCTGAATGCTCTCAAAGGGGCCGACACCGGTTACGCTCCCATAGACACGTTCCGATACGGTCTCGGCACCCCCGATAACCCGATCCTGCCAGGCATCTACCGGTGGTCTGCGTTGGTGGCCGGTGCCTCGCTACGCGCGATGCGCATGGTGGAATCGGGGGAGGTGAGGACAGCGTTCAACATCTCCGGGGGGCTCCACCATGCCGGATCGGGAAGGGCCTCGGGATTTTGTTATATCAATGATGCCGCGCTGATCATCGCCGATCTGTGCCGGCGTGGGCACCGGGTGGCCTACGTAGACATTGATGCGCACCACGGCGATGGTGTCCAGTGGGCATTCTACGACACGGATCAGGTGTTGACTATTTCGATTCACGAGGGCGGCAACACGCTGTTTCCCGGCACCGGGTTCGTGGGCGAAATTGGTGAAGGAAAAGGGGAGGGGTATTCAGCGAATATTCCCCTCCCGCCTTCGGCAGACGACGAGATCTTTCTCTGGTGTTTCAACGAAGTGGTCCCGTCTTTGGTGAACGCCTTTCAGCCTGATATCCTGATCACCCAGCTTGGCATCGACGCCCATCGGACCGATCCCCTCTCTCACATTGGGATCAGCCTTGGGGCGTTTGTTCAGGCAGTCCGGCGTCTGAAAGATCTCTGCGGCCGATGGGTAGCGCTCGGCGGAGGCGGCTATGACCTGAGGAACGTTGCTCGCGCATGGACCGCTGCTTGGGCTGTTATGAATGATCGTGAACTTCCGGCCTCGCTTCCACAATCCTTCCTGACTCGGCATAAGGGAATCGAGTGGAATGGGACGGCATTCATCGATGCCCCCGCAATCATTGAGGGGACTGCCAAGGCGCGCGCCTGGAAGGAGGTCCGGGAAACGGTGGAACTTCTCAGGCGGTCGGTATTTTTGCGGCACGGCATCTGACGCTGCACGTGGATCGGCGGGGAGGGCCTATGACGAGACGAAGATAGAGGCTAGGCAGGAGAACGGCACGAGGGGAACGTTAAGATACGGGAACAGGGCAATAATGGGTTTCGGTTTGGCAGGAGGCAGCCAATGGCATTCCAGGATAAGTCACTGACGTGTGTTGATTGTGGGCAGCAGTTTACCTTCACCGCCGGCGAGCAAGAGTTTTATGAGCAGAAAGGATTCATGAATGAGCCAAAACGGTGCAAGGGCTGCAAGTCGGTACGCAAAGGCGTAGGCGGCCATGGAGGCCCCCGCCAGGAGTACGAGGTCGTCTGCTCAGCCTGTGGCCAGCAGACCTCCGTTCCCTTCAAGCCGATCCTCGACAAACCGGTCTTCTGCAAGCCCTGCTTTGTGGCTAAGCGATCTGGGGCGTGAGATATGCAGATCTAAATAGCCTGTCGTCGTAAGCGTGGGTGAAGGGCCGGGCGCGTACATAGCAGCCCGGCCCTTTGCTTTCCGGAGCGGGAGCGGGATCCTATCTTCTCTTCCCATCGCCCTCATTTGGCGGAGAGAGGGTAGGGGCGAGCAACTCAGGAATTGTTGGATGCCGAAAGATCAGGAAGTCGCACTTGTGCAGGGAGGCCAACGCTCAGCATAACGCGTCGCCCGTGAAGCTCAGGTGATGACTTCGACGCGGTTACGTCCAGCGGTCTTGGCCTGATACATGGCTTTGTCGACTCGATCGATCGATTCCTCGACGGGACGCTCGCCGTCCAGCGCGGCTATTCCGAACGATGCAGTGATTTGTAGGTGCGGATCACTGTCGCCACTGCGGATTTGTTGCGCCGCCACGGCAATGCGGAGTCGTTCCGCAATTTCCAAGGCGGCGTCGATCCCGGTGTTAGGCATGCACAGCAGGAACTCCTCTCCACCGTAGCGATAGAGGCGATCGTAAGATCTCACTTGCAGTTGCAGGCACTGGGAGGTCGACGCCAGTACGGCATCGCCCGCAACATGCCCGTAGCGGTCATTGATCTCTTTGAAACGGTCGACGTCAATCATTGCAAGGGCGCAATGCTGTACGCCGCGTCGCACCAGCGCCTGTTGCTCGCGCAGGTCGGCAAGCAGGCTGGTACGGTTGCGTGCGCCGGTGAGCGGATCGCGGTTGTGTGTTGCCTCGACGAGTTCGTCTCGCAGGGACTGCAACTCCAGGCGAAGCCGGTCGAGTACGTTGTTAAACTGATCGAGATCGTTGGCGGAGACCGGCAGCTCGTAGGTGACTCGCTGCAGAAGGTATTATACTGACCCCCTTGAGAAGTAGACAGCGCTTGTGACAAACTGGGGCGACTCAACAAGGAGGTGTCGAATGGCCGAGTCGACCCTGACACAGAATCGCTGGACGATCACCCGCAAGACGGCTGTGGTGCTGGAACTATTGCGTGGTGGTGAGGCCGCGGAGCTGGCCCGCAGGTATGGGCTCAGCCAAGCCCAACTGTTTGCCTGGCGGGATCGGTTCCTGGAAGGCGGGCAGGCGGCGCTCAAGACGCGCCGGGGACAGATCGACTCTGAGCGGGAGCGCCGCGTGCGGGAGCTGGAGCGCAAGGTGGGCCAGCTCACCCTGGAGAAGGAGCTGTTAAAAAAAACCGACGCGCTGATCCGCCAACGTGGGCGGAGGTCGACCAGTTGAGGGCGCAGGGTGCGCCGCTGAGTCTGGCGTGCCGGACACTGGGTGTCTCGCGCGCGGGCTTCTACAAATGGCAGCGCGGCTCGGCGCCCACTTCCCCGCAGCAGGCGCCGTGTGACGAGCGCCTGGCCCAGCGGATCCGGAACATCCTGGACCGCGAGGAGACCTTCGGCTACCGGCGGGTGTGGGCCTGGCTGCGGTTCCAGGAGGGCGTCAGGGTGAATCGCAAGACGGTCCATCGGATCATGCAACGGAAAGGGTGGCAATGCCGCGTGTGGCACCGTCCAGCCCTGCGGCCCACGCCGACGTGGGAGAAGTGTTCGACGGTCCAGCAGCCGGACCGGCTCTGGGCCACCGATGCGACGAAGATCTGGTGTGGTCGGGATGGCTGGGCGAGTCTTATCGGCGTCCTCGACGCTGGCAGCCGCGAGTGCGTCGGCGCTCGGTTTGCCCGCCAGGGTCGGGCGATCGAAGCGGTCGATGCCCTGGAGCAAGGCATTCTCCAGTGCTATGGAAGTTTCGCCCACGTACCCGAGGGCCTGCGGCTTCGGCACGATAACGGTTCCATCTTCCTGGCCCGCCTGTTCGTTGGGACCACCCAGCAGCTTGCGATTACCCAGGAGTTTATCCCTCGATACTCCCCGGAGTACAACGGGGTCATTGAACGCTTCTTCCGCACCCTGAAGCAAGAATGTGTCTGGTTGCACCATTTCGAGTCCTTCGCGGAGGCCGAATCCATCATCATGGCCTGGATCGACCGCTACAACAGCGAGCGACAGCATTCGGCCCTGGGGTATCTCACCCCTCGGGTCTGGCGTGAACAGTTCTATCAACTCCCCCAGGCGGCATAAGCCCTGTTGACTTTCAGGGGGGCACTACAGTATGTTGCGCTGCGGTGCATTTGCTCGTGCGCTTGACCGATCGCGACGAACGCAGGGTGGTCGCGAAGGAAGCCGGTGATGTCGCTGTCGTACCACTGGCCGAAGCGACAGCGACGGTGTGCGTCTGGCATCAGAT
This sequence comes from Candidatus Methylomirabilis oxygeniifera, assembly GCA_000091165.1. Lineage (NCBI taxonomy): Bacteria > Methylomirabilota (SeqCode) > Methylomirabilia (SeqCode) > Methylomirabilales (SeqCode) > Methylomirabilaceae (SeqCode) > Methylomirabilis (SeqCode) > Methylomirabilis oxygeniifera (SeqCode). The sequence goes on from FP565575.1 coordinate 974,283, forward strand.
CGGGCGCATCAGGGAGTAGACGGGCGATGAGCACGCGGAGCAGATTCTTGTACCACTGCTCGTGATTATAAATCGCTTGTTCGAGCTGCGCGATCGCCATCTGCAACTGTTGCATGCTAAAGTAGGGCATGACGCATTCCAGTGAGCATTATGTCAATATATCAGTTATCTTAAGCCACCATATAGTGAGGTACGACAGATGATACTATCGTGTCAACGAGTTAGCAATACTTCTTCTGAATGCTGACGACGATACACGCCGCGCCTCTATGGCCATCATCAGTCTTTCGATGGCGGCGGCGAACATCGAGGGGGGTCTCCAGGGGCAGACGGAAACCGCCGATGCAAGTTGAATCGGGCGGGTAAGTATGCTACCGTGACGATAAAGCAGCTATCAGTTAACAGCGTACAGCGATCAGGCATTGGTTGAAGAGAAAGGTATTCGTGGATAGTGAAACACGGTTATTGCTCAGGCAGCTTCCCTCGGTGGATGAGCTCTTACAGGAGCCGTCGATCCGGGAGACAGCCAGGACACTGCCGCGCTGGGCTGTCGTTGAGGCGATCCGAGAGGTGTTGGAGCGTCGGCGGCGGTTGATTGCCAACGGGCACTCCGAATCGATGCAGGCCGACCTGTCATCCAGAGTCGCGCTGGTTGCCGAGGCGCAGCAGATCGCGCTGCGACTGAATCGGCCGGCCCTGCGGCGTCTCATTAACGCAACGGGCGTGGTCATCCATACGAATCTCGGTCGCGCCCCGCTCGCAGAGGTTGCAGTCGAGCGCATGGTCGAGGTGGCGCGGGGCTATTCGAACCTGGAATATGATCTTGAACGAGGGGACCGCGGGTCCAGGCAGGATCATGCAGAATGGCTCTTATGCCGCTTGACCGGGGCCGAGGCCGCGTTCGCGGTCAATAACAATGCGGCGGCGGTGTTGCTTGCGATCAATACGCTGGCCGAGGGAAGGGAGGTTATTGTCTCGCGCGGGGAGCTGGTGGAGATCGGCGACTCGTTCCGGATCCCCGATATCATGCGTCGCGCAGGCGGGATTCTGCGGGAAGTAGGGACGACCAACCGGACCTACCTGAAGGATTACGAGGACGCTGTCAGCCCGGCAAGCGCCATTATCCTAAAGGTACACACCAGCAACTTCCGGATCCAGGGCTTTGCCAACCAGGTGCCGGTGGCCGAGTTGGCCGGCCTGGGCGAAAAGACCGGTCTGCCGGTGGTGGAGGATGTGGGCAGCGGCGCCCTTATCGATCTGGTACAGCTTGGACTCTCCAGGGAACCGATGCCCTCGGAGAGCATCCGCGCCGGAGCGGATCTGGTGACCTTCAGCGGGGACAAGCTGCTGGGGGGGCCTCAGGCAGGTCTGATCGTGGGGAAGCGACTGCTAGTCACAAAGCTTCGCCGAAATCCGCTCGCGCGCGCCGTGCGGATCGATAAGCTCTCGTTGGCCGCGCTGGAGGCAACGTTGCGCCTTTACCTCGACGAAGGGCAAGCCGTTGCCCACACTCCGGTGCTCCAGGCGCTTGTGATGCCGCTCCAAGAGATTGAGCGGCGAGCCCGGCGTCTGCGCGATCGGATTACCGCACTCGCCTCGGATCATCTTGAGGTGTCGATCATCGAGGGGACGTCAGAGGTCGGCGGCGGCGCGCTACCCCTCGAGGCGATTCCGACGCGCCTGGTGGCCGTGCAGGGTATCCGGATGACCGCGCAGGTTTTAGAGGGACGTCTGCGCCGGGCCGAGCCACCGGTGATGGTTCGGATTAAGGATAACCGGATCGTCGTGGATCCTCGCACCGTCTCGGAAGATGAGCTGGACACGCTGGCCGAGCTGATCGCGTCAGCCTCGGTTTCACATGAAGCTGATAGTTGATAGCTGACAGCGAGAGCAAAAACGTACAGAGGGATGAGCGGGGCGCCATGCGCGGCATATTTGTGACCTTTGAGGGAGGCGAGGGGTCCGGGAAGACGACTCAACTCAAGTTGCTGGCAAATCGCATTCGCGCTTCCGGCAAAGAGGTCATCGAAACCCACGATCCCGGAGGCACCGCCATCGGCAAAGAGATTCGGACGCTTCTGCTCGATCCGGGATCGGCCCCCATCGCTTCCACTACGGAGCTGTTGCTGTATGAGGCCAGCCGCGCGCAGCTTGTCCGGGAGCTGATCGCACCGACGCTCCGGCAAGGGGTCGTGGTGCTCTGCGACCGTTTTACCGATTCTACGCTGGCGTACCAGGGGTTTGGACGAAGTCTTGACCTCGATCTGATACAGCGGCTGAATCGGTGTGCCACCGACGGAGTTGTACCTGACCTGACGATCCTGTTCGATCTCGACCCGGAGATCGGACTGACCCGGTGCAGGCGAGACACGAGCCTCGATGCTGTGACGGGGAGTGGTGCAGAGCCGGCGTGCTGGGATAGGATTGAGGCCGAGCCGCTCGAGTTTCACCGGCGGATCAGAGAAGGATACCTTGCTCTGGCCCGGGAGAACCGGGATCGAATGATCGTTATCGATGCCGGCGTTGGCGTGACCGAGATCGAGACGATCGTGTGGAACCAGTTTATCCGTCTTCAGGGTCGTTGCGTCAATGCCGTTTCGTGATGTCATAGGACAGGCGCGAGCCATTGCGTTTCTTCAGCGAGCGCTTGTGACCGGGCGGGTCGCCCACGCCTATCTGTTTAGCGGGCCGTCTGGAATAGGTAAGCGGGCTGCCGCTATCGCTTTTGCTCAGGCGCTCAACTGTGAAAAAGTGTTGAGTGTCGAGTTTGGAGTTTCGAGTGTTCCCCCAACCCCCAACCCCCAACCCCCAACCCCCGTGGACGGCTGTGGGAACTGCCGCGCCTGTCGCAACATCGCCAACGGACTGCATCCTGACGTACAGGTGATCGAACCGGACGGCGCGACCGTCAAGATTGAGCAGATCCGGACCCTTGAGGCCGACGCTGCCCTGGTTCCCTATGAGGCGCAGTGGAAGGTATTTATTCTCAACAGCGCGGAGCGAATGACGGAGCAGGCGGCCAATGCGCTTTTGAAGACCCTGGAAGAACCGGCCAGGGGAACAATGTTCATTCTTCTGACCGGTACGGTATCGGCCCTGCTCCCTACGATTGTCTCCCGATGCCAGATCGTGACCTTCTCCCCGCTCCCGCATGGACAGATCGAAGCCCTTCTAAGAGAGAAGGGGATGGAGTCGTCTCGAGCCAGGCTGATCGCCTCGTTAAGTCGTGGCAGTATCGAGCGCGCCTTCAGTCCGGAGGTAGCGTCCTTGCCCGCGACAAGAGATCTGCTGCTCGAAGGAGTCGGACGGGGGCTTCACGATGGACCTGCCGCCCTCGTTGAACTGGCCGAAAAGCTGGCGAAGGATCGGGAGAAGCTTCAGCAACAGTTGGAAATCCTTTCGGCTTGGCTGCGTGATCTCATGGTCGCGAAGGCATCCGGACGGACGGATTGGCTCGTCAACGACGATCGCGGCGACGCGATTGCCCGCCAGGCGGAGGGCGCGCCCATGGACGCCATCCTGGATGGGCTTCGCGCGGTCCATGCCGCGATGGACAACCTTGTTCGCAACGCAAATCCGCGGCTGTCGACGGAGGACCTTTTGCTTCGACTACGGGAGGTGCTTCCGTCCGGCCTGTTGGCGGTGTCGATATGAAAACAGTTCGAATCAACTTAGGAGAGACCGAATATCAGGATCAACACTACGATCCCCGAGGGGTAAAACTCCGGCCGGGCGATCAGGTGGTGGTCGAAACCACGTGGGGACAGGGGCTGGGCCGGGTTTTCTCCACCTTCCCACTCTATCCCGATCATAAGGCGACGGAGCCGCTGCCGGCTGTCCTTCGGGTAGCCACTGCGCGGGATCGCGCCAATGAGGAACGGATCAGGCGTCTGGAATCCGACGGGAGAAGCTTCTGCTCGCGAAAAATTACGGAATTGGATCTGTCGATGAAGCTGGTCGATGTCAAGGCGAGTTTTGATCGGAGCCGGGTCACCTTCTATTTCTACGCCGACGAGCGGATCGACTTTCGCGTGTTGGTGAAGGATCTGGCGCAGCAACTTCATACCCGCATCGAGATGCGGCAGATTCGGGCCAGAGATGTCGGCAGCAAGTTGGGCTGCGTCGGCCCGTGCGGCCGAGAGCTGTGCTGCAAGACCTTCCTGAAGGAGTATGACCCGGTCTCGGTTCGAATGGCTAAGGATCAGGGACTTCCGCTAAATCCGAGTAAGCTGGCGGGGATGTGCGGGCGGTTGAAATGCTGCCTTCGCTACGAGCACTCAATGTACGAGGAGATAAAGCGGCGTCTGCCCAAGATTGGCTCACCGGTCGAAGCACCAGAAGGGCTAGGGATTGTCAAGGCAAGAAACCTTCTGACCGAATCGCTGGTGGTCGAGCTGGAAGACGGCGTGCAGATTACCGTGAAGGCGGCTGATCTGATTCACATCGGTCCCCCTCTGGACGAGAACTCGCCCAGGAGCGGTTGCGGTGGCGGAGGCTGCAGTAGTGGCGGCTTCGGGGGTGTCGCTGCGCCGGATCGCAACAACTCATGAGTGACCAGACCTTTTACCTGACGACCCCGATCTATTACGTCAACGCCACCCCGCATCTGGGTCACGCCTATACCACCATCCTGGCCGACACGATGGCCCGTTTCAAGAAGCTTCGGCTGGGGCCGGAGCAGGTCTATTTTCTCACCGGTACCGATGAGCACGGCGACAAGATCGTTCAGGCGGCTGCGCAGGGCGGCGAGAGCCCGCAGGCGTATGCCGACCGCATCAGCGGCATCTTTCAGGAGACATGGAAACGTCTGGGGCTGGCGCCGAATCAATTTATTCGCACCACCAGCGAACCTCACAAGCGTGCCGTACAGCGGTTCCTGCAACAGATCTACGATGCCGGGGATATTTATTTCGGAGAGTACGGCGGCCATTACTGCTTCGGCTGCGAGCGGTTCTACACCGAGAAAGAGTTGCAGGACAGCAAATGCCCCGATCATCAGACCGTCCCGGCCTTTATCAAGGAGCAGAACTACTTCTTTCGGATGGGGAAATATCAGGAGTGGCTGATCGACCATATCCACCGCCATGCCGACTTCATTCGACCGGAACGCTTTCGGAACGAGGTCCTATCCTTTCTCAAAGAGCCGCTGGAGGATCTGTGTATCTCCCGGCCTTCGACGCGTCTGGAGTGGGGGATTCCGCTCCCCTTTGATGACCGGTATGTCACCTATGTATGGTTCGATGCGCTGATCAACTATATCTCTGCGCTGGACTGGCCAGATGGCGAGGCGTTCCGGCGTTTCTGGCCATCCGCCCAGCACCTGATCGCGAAGGATATCCTGAAACCGCATGCCATCTACTGGCCGACCATGCTGAAGGCGGCGGGACTTCCGCCGTATCGACACCTGAACGTCCACGGCTACTGGAAGATCGAAGAGGCCAAGATGTCCAAGAGTAGAGGTTCGGTGGTCCGGCCCCTTGATCTGGCCGACAAGTACGGCGTCGATGCCTTTCGCTATTTCGTGCTGCGAGAGATGACCTTCGGCCTGGATGCCGGCTTCAGTGAGGATGCGCTAGTGGCCCGGCTGAATGCGGATCTGGCTAATGATCTCGGGAACCTCTACAGCCGTGTGCTCAAGCTGATCCAGCGATACTACGGCGGTATCATTACTCATACGCCTGGTGATGGAGACCTCGCTGAGGCAGCGCGCGTCGCCGTCACAGATGTGATGGCCGCTATGGAGCGCTTTGCGTTCAGTGAGGCACTGGCGGCCATCTGGAACCTGGTCTCGGCCACGAACAAATACCTGGTGCACAACGAACCGTGGAAGCGAGATCCCGGAGATCCTCAAACGAAAGCGATCCTGGTCACTGCAGCCGAGACTCTCCGTACGATCGCCACGCTTCTGTTGCCGTTTCTTCCCCAGACGGCAGACCGCATGCTCCGTGGTTTGGGTATCACCGAGCCGACCACTCCTCTTCGTTTCGAGACTGCGTGCCCGTCACCGTCACGAATCGAGGTGCAGGAGTGGCGCGTTCAAGAGGTGGAGTCGCTTTTTCCGCGCATCCAGACGACCGCTCCATGCCCGCAGTCTGCGGGGACAGACGCAAAGCTGTCTTGTGCAGGAAAGGAGTCGGCTACCGTGCCCGAGATCCCGCTCGAACAGATTACGATCGATGAGTTTCGGCGCGTCGACCTTCGTGTGGCGGAGGTGATCGAGGCAGAGGCGATCCGGGGCTCCAAAAAGCTGGTCAAGTTGCGAGTCCGCCTTCAGGATGAGGAGCGAATCGTCGTTGCAGGGCTGAAAGAACACTATCCGCCTGAAAGCTGGGCTGGAAAGCGGATCATTCTGGTGGCCAACCTCAAGCCCACTAGCCTGATGGGGGTGACGTCGCAGGGGATGGTGCTCGCCGCCGAAGACGAGGCCGGCCGGATCGTGCTGCTCACTCCGGAGGTACCTGTTGCCCCAGGTGCCAAGGTCCGCTGATGTTGATCGATACGCACGCTCACATCCAGATGCAAGAGTTCGATCACGACCGCGCCGAAGCGCTCACGCGAGCCGAGGCTGCAGGGATCGGCCTGATGCTCGCGGTTGGCTATCACCTTGAGGCAAGCCGTCTGGCGGTAGAGACGGCACAACGCTATCCACAGGTCTACGCCAGCGTTGGTATCCATCCTCACGATGCCACACAGTACGATGAGAAGGCCGATGAGACTCTTCGAGCCTTCGCCAAGCAGCCGAAGGTCGTGGCTATCGGCGAGGCCGGCCTTGACTTTTTTCGCGATCGCGCCCCTCGCGCCGCGCAGGCCGAGGCGTTTCGCGGTCAGATTCGCCTGGCCCGCGAACTGGATCTGCCGCTTATCGTTCACGATCGCGACGCCCATCGCGAGACCATGGAGATTTTGGAAGCGGAGAAAGCCGAGCGCGTGGTCCTGCACTGCTTCTCCGGTGATTTCGCCATGGCCGAAATGGCTTGGCGGAACGGCTACTATGTCTCAATTGCCGGCCCCGTCACCTATCCCAAGAACGAGACGCTTCGCGAGATCGTGCGGAAGGTCAAGACGGATTGCCTCGTCCTGGAGACCGACTGCCCTTTCCTGCCGCCCCAAACATTTCGAGGCCAACGCAACGAGCCGGCCCACCTCCTCCACACCGCCCAGGAGGTCGCGCGGGTTCTAAGTATACCGCTGACCGAGCTGGGTCGTCTGACCACCGACAACGCCCGCCGGCTGTTTCGACTGCCTCCACCGGACGTGTGTAGAAAGTCCAACGCTTCTTGACATTTACCGTTCATGGTTCGACAGGCTCACCGCGAACGGATTGTAAAGGGGCTTATGACTCACTACACCAGGCGTTGCCATGTTGCGCCGGCATGACGAGACGTAGACGTGATGCTGTAAGGGGCGAACGCATCCGCCTGCGCGCGTTCAGCCGTCGATCCGGTTAGCCGGCGAATCGATCCGGGGAGAAAGGATCGAGGGGAAAGGGCGGTTTCTTGTCGAGAATCAGATCGGCGACTAACTCTCCCGTGAGTGGTCCCAACAGGATCCCGCTTCGATAGTGTCCCGTCGCCACGACGAGGTTCGGAATATCCGCAAAGCGGCCGATAGCAGGGAGCCCATCCGGCAGTCGCGGACGCAGTCCCGCCCATACCCTGTCGAAAGGCGCAGTCATCAGAGTCGGCGCCATCGCCCCCGCAGCCTCACACAGCCCGGCTACGCCTGCAAGAGTGGGGATCGACGCGAATCCCGCCTGCTCAACGGTGGTCCCGATCAGGAGTTCCCCATTGAGTCGCGGAACAAAATACCCCAAGGGACCCCAGACGAGGTGAGTCAATGGCGGGCGTTCGAACCGAGTTCGAACGATCTGGCCTCGTACAGGTTCCATGGGCAGTCGGTGGCCGATGAGATCCAGGAGACGGCCGGACCACGCACCGGCGCAGGCGACGACGGTGTCCGCCAGGATCGTCTTTCCGCCAACGTTGACGCCGCGCAGCCGGTCCTCGCCTAGAATGAAGTCGATCGCCTCGACGTTCTCAAGGATCTCGACGCCGCCGGCGCGCGCTCCAGCCGCCAGCGCGGATACGACAGTACAGGGGCGAATATGGGCCTCATCCGGAAAGTAGAGCGCGCCTCCGATCTCAGGATTCAGGATCGGCTCCAGGGCGTGCACCTCCCGCCCTGAAAGTTCCTCCACGCGCAGGCCGGCCGATCGCTGCCAGGCCGCTCGTCCTTTGGCGGCTTCGTGCTCGGTCGGATCGACGAGGTACAGCAGTCCCCATCGGCAATACTCAATATCCTCCCCGGTTGCATCCCGAAGCTCATCAGCCAGCGTCCGATAACGATTCCTCGCAGCGAGGCAAAGATCGAAAAATGGCCCTGGCGCTTCCGCCTCGCCCTGGGGTACCAGCATACCCGCAGAGGCCCGCGATGCCTCTCGCCCAAGCCGTCCACGCTCGATCAGGACAACACGCTTGACATGAGCGCGAGCCAAGGCGTAGGCAATAGCTACGCCGATGACCCCGCCGCCGATGATGATGACATCCGCGCCTTTAGCCATAGCTATTGTGGGGTATCCTCAGAAGAAAAGGAATGATAAGCATCGTCATGCCGCGCGAACAGAACCGCTCAGTGACGGTAAACGATATCTGGAAAAAGAACCAAGGTCATGGCGACGACCAACAACACCGGGATGATTGCCAGGGCATAAATCAGCCAATTCTCAGATTTCAGGTGCATGTAGTTCAGCGCGACCAGCACAGCCTTGACGCCTGCAACAGCAAAGATCAGACCAATGACAGCCGACTTCTCCAGGGGTAACAGGGTGGCAAGGACCCCGACCAGCATCAATATGACCAGCCACACCCAGATGGTCACATAGTGTGGGCGAGCCAGTTCAGAAGTCACTTAGGATCTCCTTCAGATGTCAACATAACGGCTCACAAGAAGTCCGGAGCGAAACCTCCCGCCGCGGTCGTCATTGCGAGCGACCGTAGGGAGCGCGGCAATCTCAGCATTTTGAGCCCGCAAAGAACGGTGAGATTGCTTCAGTCGCTGCGCTTCCTCGCAATGACCACCTGACGACCGTCGGAACAATACCATATTAGTACGAAAGATAGAGTAGTGGAAAGAGGAATATCCAGACGATATCAACAAAGTGCCAGTACAACCCTGCGATCTCGGTGCGATAGCCGGTGCTCAACTCTCTTCGTGCCGCCAGCAACAGGATGATGTTCACGACAATCCCCGCAATGACGTGCAGCGCGTGCAGTCCCGTCAGCAGGTAATAAAAGGACCAAAAGGAACCGCTCCAGGGAGCCAGACCATCCGCAATGTGAGAGATGTACTCGTAGGCTTTGATTCCGAGAAATGCCAGCCCGAGCAGGATGGTGCACAGCAGAAATGTACGCACGCCACGCTGATCCGCCTTTTGGTAGGCGGCAAAGGCCATCGCCATCGTCATGCTGCTGGTCAGCAGGACAAAGGTGTTGACCGTCGCCAGGATCGCGCTCAGATGGGCGGCCTCTGCCGACCATCCCGGGCCGGCCGCCCGAGCCAGGATGTAACAGCTCAGGGCGCCGCCAAAGATCATAACCTCAGAGGCGATCAGCCACCAGACGGCGATCTTGCCACGAAGCGCGGGAGAGGACTGTTCGGATACGACGACCATGTGCGTTGACATTTCTCCTAGTCGGATCTTGCCGACGGGGCGCGATCCTGCGGAAGACAATCTTCGCGAACGCCTGGCGGGCTGTACTCATACGGGCCGCGGTAGACGGTCGGGATCGTGTCTCCCCAGTTGCCGTGAGGGGGAGGCGAGGCGGCAGTCCACTCCAGGGTTGCTGACTTCCAAGGGTTATCCTCGGCCTTCCGCCCGGCCACGATACTCCAGATAAAGTTGATCAGAAACAGAAACTGAGCGAGCGTGAGCCCAAGTGCGCTGAGCGTAATGTACACGTTCAACGATTGAACCGGTTGCAGGAACTCGTACTGGAGCGGGTTTGCGATGCGGCGCGGCATTCCGGCGAGGCCGACGGCATGCATCGGAAAGAACGTGAGATTAAAGAAGATGAGGGTCAGCAGAAAGTGGAGATGACTCAAAGGCACATTCATCATTCGACCGAACATCTTTGGAAACCAGAAGTAGATACCCGTGAAGCTGCCGAATATGACGACACTCAACAGGACGGTGTGAAAGTGGGCCACAACAAAGTAGGTACCGTGAACCTGAATGTTGACCGGCGCGGACCCAAGGACGATGCCGGTGAGACCTCCGGTGATGAACATCGCGACGAAAGCCAACGCCCAGAGCATCGGTGGCGCAAACCGGATCGAGCCCTTCCACAGGGTGAGGATCATCGAGAAGACGATGAGCGCAATCGGTACGGAGATCAGGATGGTCGTGATGCTGAACGGCATCGCCAGCCGGGGGTCCATGCCGCTGATGAACATATGATGGGCCCAGACGATCAGGCTGAGGAATCCGACCGAGATCGTCGAGTAGATGATCCACCGGTAGCCGAAGATCGATTTTCTCGAGAAGACCGCCAGCACCTCCAGCACCGCCCCCAGTCCCGGCATCAGGAGGACATAGACCTCCGGGTGGCCGAAGAACCAGAAGAGATGTTGCCAGAGCAGCGGATCGCCGCCTTGTTCCGGCACAAAGAAGCTGGTTCCCAACAGCCGGTCCATCAGCAACATCACGGCGCCGGCGATGAGCGGTCCTACGGAGAGCAGAAAAATGACGGAGGCGGTCAGAAGCTGCCAGATCATGAGCGGAAGGCGGTAAAAGGTCATCCCCGGCGCCCGCATGGTGATGGCGGTCGTAAGAAAATTGACGCCGCCCATCAGGAATGAGGCAAATTCAAGCGCGTGGGCCAGCAGCCACAGGTTAATCCCCCAGTTCACACCGGTATATTCGGCACGGGCGCTCAGCGGCGCATAGCCGGTCCAGCCCGCTGCGGCAGCCCCGCCTGGAACAAAGAAGGACGACACGATCACGAGCGATGATGCAAAGAGGATCCAGAAAGAGAGCATATTGAGCCGTGGGAAGGCCATATCCCTGGCGCCGATCATGAGTGGGATCAGGAAGTTGCCGAAGGCTCCGAGTAAGATCGGCATCGCCACAAAGAACACCATGATCGTACCGTGGTTCGTGGTGAGAGCATTGTATGTCTCCGGCCCCACAAATCCAAATCCAGGGATCGAGGTGTCCGGGAAGGCGAGTTGCCAGCGCATCACATAGACCAGGTAGCCTCCTATGAGCGCCATAAAGAGGGCGAGGAACAGATACTGCTTCGCGATCGTTTTGTGGTCGGTTGAGAAGATGTAGGTTCGCCAAAAACTACGGTCTGTATGTGCAGTAGGGGCGATGGGCAATGGAATAGGGTCGACTCTTTCGCGATGGCTCACGGTTGATCCGATTCCTTAATGAGGCTTGACTGGGATGGCCACTGTTCCTTTATCCACTTGTCATACTCCTCAGTAGTGTGGACGGTCAAATGTCCGACCATCCCGGAGTGGCCGAAACCGCAGAGTTCGGTGCAGGGGATCTCGAACACACCGATTTTGGTGGCCTGGAACCAGGCATGAAACTCTCGTCCGGGTATCACGTTCTGCTGCAGGCGCAAGTTCGGTAGGAACAGACTATGGATGACATCTTTTGACTTGAGGGTGACGCCGACAACCTTGTTCACCGGGACGTGGATCTCATTGTCGATTTGCAAATCATCCGCCGATCCGAACCGGCCGTCAGGTCCTGGATAGAGGATCTCCCAGTTGAACTGCTTTCCTGTCACCTGTATCTGGAGTTCGCTCGGCGGCGCTTGCAGCTTGACCCTCGCCCAGGCATCGCCTCCGCGAAAGTCGATCCACAAGTCGAGCATCAGGACGAGTGCGGTCGGGACGAGAATCCAAGCGGCCTGCGAAAGCTTCTCGCCCGTGATGTAGGCGGCACGCTTCCCCGCGCGGTGGCGGAAGAGCAGCGCGAAAACGATAAGGGCTCCAACCGTCACGATGAACCAGGCCAGCGTGATGTAATAGATCATCCAGAAGAGCGAGTCGATCTCCGCCCCATAGGTTGAGATATTCTCTGGGAGCCAGTTTAGGAACATCGCTCGCGCGCCTCGGTTCCATTCGTCACGTTATGATAGCCATTCAGTGTAAGAAGTATTCAAGGCGTTTCTAGCATTCGCCTAAGAAGGTGTCAATGTTAATTCCGTAAAGGTACCGGTTTCCCGAAAGTAGCATTCAGTGGTCAGCGCTCAGCCGTAGGTCGGGTTAGCGTAGCGTAACCCGACAACTCAGCCAGATTGAAGGGGATGTCAGAAGAGCTGAGCGCTGAAAGCCGAGCGCTTCATTTAGCGGATCCTGAAATCAACGCGGCTTTGCTTCAGCGCGTTGCGTTTCTCAGGCGCGAGCGACTTGGGTTCGATAATGAACAGGCGTTCCGATTCGACCTTATTGGATTGCAGGATGGCCTCCTTTACCTTCAGGGCGCGGTGAGCGACCAGCAGCCGCAAGTCGTCATCGGTGATCTGAATGTGGGTCAGCATCAGCTTCTCCATTTCTGGAATCGGGAGATCTTTTGCAAAGCCTAAGATGTTGCGTGGCTTGGGAAATGTTTCCGCTTTGTACGCCAGTTTCAGGTATGGCTCGTACTCAGCGGGTTCAAGGCTCAGTTCGTCCGCCGGGATCGACGGCTGCCCTTGCTTGAGGCGCTGTTTGAATTTCTGAACCTTCAGCTTTCTCATGAACTGACCCTGCCGCAGTCCTTCTCTGTCCTTCTCAATATCAGCATGGCCTTCGATGTCGAGCTTCAGCGTGGGCCGCTCATACAGCGCCTTGACCAGCGTCTCAATTTTTTTGGCGTTCGCATCCGAGACGGTCGCGGTCCCTGGTTCGTACTCAAGATATCCCAGTTCTTCCCCACCCCCCATCAGTGCTCCGAGCAGGGCGAATGGAGCCGTCGCCGCTTTTGCGATGAGGTTGACGAGGATCTGTAGCACGACCTTCCAGACGCTGAACTGAGGATCATCGAGGCTGCCGCTTACCGGGAGATCAAGATGGATCTCGCCATTTCTATTCTTAAGCAAGGCGATGGCCAATCTGACCGGCAAGTTGGTTGCGGTCGGACTTTCCACCTGCTCCCCCAGGGTAAACTGATCCAGAAACAGAGTATTTGTGGAATCCAGCTTCCGTTTGGCAATCTGATAATTCAGATCGAAGGAAAGCTTGCCCTTCTCGATCGTGTAGCCGACATATTTTCCGGAGTAAGGGGTCATGGGACTGAGGTCCATGTCCTTGAACCTGGCCTTCAGGTCCACATAAAGGTCTTCGCGCAGCGGATTGATCTTCCCCACGATCTCAAGGGGCGCAAACTGATTGACCTTGCCCCTGAGTTCAACATCCGCAAGAGTAGTTTCACCTGACGACAGTCCGGACACCCTCCCACCGAGTTCTGCCAAGTCCATGGAATAAGGCGGTTTCACTGAAGCGTCCGAGAAACTAATGCGTCCGCCTTGAAGCGTAATCGTCCGGATCCGGACATCGGTGCCGGCTTGACCGGAGGTCTCAGCAGTGGTAGGCGGCGGGGTGGTCGTTGACGTATCCGGGGACGCCGGCTTTTCCTCGCGGGTTCCCTTCTCCATAATCTGGGCAAGATTGACCGAGCCATCCGGATGAACAATCAGACGGGCATAGAAGTCGGTTAGCGCAACCTTAGCGATATGGACGTATGTCGGATTGTAGCCGACATCGAGGTCGCCGAACGCGAGCGACTGCCAGGCGAGGAACTCCTGCGCGTGCGCCTTATCGACTGATCCGAAGCCGGCGACGGACAGTTTTCCCCTGTAGGCAGCCTGCATACCGGAGCCTTCCGGGTAGCTTAACGACAGATTGCCGTCGGTTGACAGGGCGCCTTTCGTGACGTGGATCTTGACCCGATCAGTGAAATAGGGTTGAAATGGGCGGAGATCGATCGCTTTGACGCGTACGGCCAATTGGGCGGATAGTGGCGTCAGACCGAGCGGACCCTCAACTGAGGCCGTTCCCCCCTTGTTCAGGCGAAAAGAGACGGCGGTTGTACCCTGGCGGCCCGTTGCGGTCGAGAGGTTATCGAGCCTCGCGTTGATGTCCGAGGCTACGATGCCGACCGGCTCGGCAGGGGCGTCATCCCCGGAAGGCTTCTCAGTTTTGGATGGCATCCCCGCAGCCGCATCCGAAAAGGAAAGTATCCCCTTACTCAGTTGAAACGCGTCGATATCCACTACGGCAGGGGCGGGCGCATCTTGAGCCTTGACATCGGTGGAGGAATCCGGATTACGGGGAAAGAGGGACTGGATATTCGTTATCCCATTGGGATCGCGTCTGATGAACAGTTCCGGTGATTCCAGCGTTACGGATGCCACATGAAAGAGCCCGGCAAGGGGTTCCGTGGACGCGAGCGAGAGGTCCAGAAGCGGGAACGTAAGGAGCGGTTGCCCCTGCGCGTCGCTTACGGAGACCTGCCGCAGTGCGAAGCGACCTTCTACCGTCAAGGTCTGCCTTTGGTGTTGAACGAAGGAGAGTTGCGCCTTAACGGTCAACTTCCCTGAACGGATCTTGAAGTTGGCCTCGATCGGTACATACGCGAGATAGTGGGGAATATCGAGATCGGCGATATCGATATCGAAAGTGGTCTGCCGAGAGGAGGCAAACGGTTTTGTCTTACCTTCAAGGGCATACTGACTGCCGTTGATCGTCGCCGACAATCGTGGTTCGACAGATGTCTCCAGGTAGTGGGGGAAGTTTGAGAGAAACGGGATCGCGATATTCGCGTCTCTGACGGTGTGACTTGTCTGCTTTGGCTGATCGATGAGGTCGACGCTGCCGCCTACGATCTGGATATTATTCAATGAAAACTTCGGCGGGGCAGCATTGCCGCCTTGATCCGAACTGCCTGCGCCCAAGAGATCGGAGAAGTTGTAGGAGCCGTCCTGATGGTGCACGATCCGAATATAGGGCCGGTCCAGGCGCACCTCCTTCAGGATCAGCGCCAGACGAAACGCGGAAAAACTCTGGAGATTAATGAAGAGTTGATCGAACGACGCGAACGTTTCGGGTGTCTCGCGGTCCTTGACCGTGACACCTCTGATGGTGAGTGAGAGCGCGAAAGGATTGATCTTGATCTGTTGGATCGTGACCTCGCGGTGCAGCGTCTCCGACAATGTTCGTATCAGAAATGATCTCGCAAGCGGAGGCAGCCCAAAGAACGCAAACAGTATCATGGCAGCAAAGACCGCGCCGAACCAGATGAGTAGTTTCCGGAAACGGTGCAGGGGCGACAGTCGGCCCAAGAACGATATCGTCGAAGGGCTCATGGCTCGGACACCAGACGCACCTCCCGTTGTGGAAACGGGATGGCGATGCGACTGTCCTGAAATCGTTCCACAATGGTCTGGTAAAGCTCCGCCTGGGCAGTCTCGTAATCGTCGACCTTGACCCACGGACGGACGGAGATGACGATGGCCGAATCATCGAGCATAGTGATACCCACCAGCGGAATCGGCTCCTTCAGCACATATGCGCTGTCCTCAAGTATCTGTCGCACGAGCCCCATCGTATCGTTCAGATCCGTGCCGTACGCGACGCCTACTTTCATGTTCATTTGACGCATGGCGCCAAAATTGTGCAGGATCTCTCCAACAATCTTGCGATTGGGAATAACGACCTTTGACAGATCCGGATGAACGAGTATCGTTGAAAAAAGGTCGATCGACTTCACCTCGCCCTCCTCCCCTAGCACATCGATATACTCGCCGACACGGTACGGCTTTGTAAAAATAATCGTCAGTCCGGCAATGACGTTGCTTAAGACGCCTTGAAGTGCCAGTCCAAGGCCAATCCCCGCCACACCCAGGCCGGCGAGGAACGGGGAGATCTGAATCCCCAGGTTATCGACGGCTACCACAAATGTCAGGAGAATCACGACCACACGGATCGTGCGGACGATCAGGATACGAACTGGAGGCTCAATCTGCTGGCGTGACACCCATGAGTGAACGACATTCCCGATCCATCGGGCCACGAGCAGACCGGCCGCCAGGATGATCATGGCCCCGAGAACCTTGAATCCGTAACGGATGGTGAGGTCGATTACGAGGTCTGTCGGCGACATGGTCATAGCGTAGGTCTCTCCTGCCTGTTGTGGTTCATCGGTAGTACCCCTCTTCCAGACCGCTACTCCGGTTATCTGGAGAAGACCTCTTTGAGAAGATCGGTCACGCGAGCCGTCGGATCGGTCCTGATCTTGCGTTCCTCTTCACCCAATACATGGAACAGTCCGCCGAGACCCTGAGAGACGACATACTGATCGATGTCAAATGCCGTACTCTTTACGAAAGGGATGGATTGATACAGCGCGATCAGGTCCTTGTATTGCCGAACGACGCCGACCTCATTCATCGTCTGCTCGACGACCGGCCGAAAGGCGGCGATCAACTGGTTCGAGGTCTTGACCTTAAAGTAGTCTGTGGCTGCCGTCTCGCCTCCGGCGAGGATCGTACGGGCATCATCGAACGTCATCGCAGAGAGGGCATCGGTGAAGATCTGCGCAGCGGCTGGAGCCGCCCGCTCAGCAGCCTGATTCATGCTTTGTATCAACGCATCTACCTGATAGCCGTACCCGGCCATCCGCATCGTGGTCTCCAGCATTTGAAGTTGTTGCGGCATCAGAATCCTGATCGCCGGGTTGCCGAAGTATCCATTCGACCTCCCGGTCAACGCAACGGCATTCTGCGTGCCGATCCGTAACGCCTCTTTCAGGCCTGAGCCGATCGTTCCAGCATCGAGCCCGTCCTGCGGGCCTGACCCGAAGCCCGTGAAAGGCTGAGTGAAGGGCCACCATCGGGGAGCCGGAACATTCTGCCCTTGCGCGGCTGCCTGTTGTCGATCGGCGAGGATAAGCGTCAGGAGGCACAGGACGAGTGTAGCACATCGTGTTCTAAATTTCTTTTGCATCGCCAACCTCCTGTGTGGACGCGAATGATCGGCCTTGCGACGCGCCGATCAGGCGAAGACTGCGCCATGGTCCCTTTAGATTGCAGATGTGCAGTAAGCGCAGCGCGTGGCCTCCAGGTGAATACTAGACAGACAGTGAGGGCACGACTTTGTCGTCGGTGCGACCGGCGCTGCTTCAGGCTTCCTTTTCATGCGGTTGATTTGCCTGATCAGCAGGAAGATCGCAAAGGCCACGATCAGGAAATCCGACACGGTGTTCAGGAACACTCCGTAATTGATGGTGGCCGCACCCGCAGCCTTGGCTGCGGCGAGCGTTGGATGGTTATTGCCGGAGAGATCGACGAACAGGCCGGAAAAATCGGCCTTGCCGACCAAGAGGCCGACGGGGGGCATAAGAATATCGGCTACAAAAGAACTGACGATCTTGCCGAAGGCGGCGCCGATAACGATCCCGATGGCCATGTCGAGGACATTTCCGCGCATCACGAATTCTTTGAACTCCTTAAGCATCTTCGTCCCTCCTTTTGTATAGTAGCGCGTTATTGTGTCTGCCTCTACGGCGACAGAGGGCGTCGTGGTCGCGCTTTTCACAAACGGCTTTCAACGGCCCCAATTTATGAACAAGGGTGAGGCGGCGGCGTATGCAGATCCCCCCAGGTGTCGTTGACCTGTGCGATACGCGATCAGTGAATTGTGCCAACACCCGGTTATGAAGCAATCGGCGCTTGCGCCCGCTTTCCGGCGTTGCTATGATTCGCAGCGACCTCGATTCGGTTCATACTATAGAGATCCTATGCTCCCGCAGAAGCTGTCGAAGACGCTGGCCATTGATACGCTCGATAGGCGGCCCCTCGGCAAGTTTCGGAACCTCTTCGGAAAAGAAGCCGGTTGTGATGAAGATGCCCTTCAATGCGCCTTCAGCGCGCACCGCATCGCTCAGAGCAATAATCCGGATGGAGGAGATCGGCATTTCAGGCGGGGTCAGGACGCAACGGACGATGTAGCTGCCGCCGGTGATCGGTTGGGGGTTGACCGCGATGACGTCGATCTCCCCGTGTCGGTCGCGATGGCAGCCCGTGATCGACAGGCCCGTCTGCTCCAGAAGGCGGACGCAGAGGCGCTCAAACTGCTCCGGCGAGAGTCGTTCCAACTGTTGCTGCTCGGCGCCCCTGGGTTGATAGTAGGCCTTTTCAGCAGCCATCGGCGAGGCGGAACGATTGAGGAAAAAGATCAGGCCCAGACCGAGCAGGATGGCAGCCGTCACCAGAATGAACATGCGCCTCGCTCTTCAAGGACCGTAGATACTCAGGCAGATGGACCATGGGGCGTTAGACTGTAGGAACGCGCACGGATGAGCCAGGCGTTTGCCGAATGTGATGCGAATGATGATGGAGAACGAAAAGGTTCTGGGCGCCTTGATTCGGTCCATGTGCAACGACTAACAGCCTTCAGCCTACAGCCTAAATACCTGAGTAGTTACCAAGGACCTATCGATACATCTCTTCGAAGATTCGATCTCTTTGACCCTTTTTGATCAAGCGGTCATGGCGAAATGCTTGCTTCATTGCCGATCCAAGACACACCAGCGTCAGTATCAGCATGCCGATGATCGGGATGTTGTCCGGCTGTGTCGCAATGGCGATAACATTCTCCATGTAGAACCTCCTTTTCATCGAGATTCTAGCACCGCTACAGGTGATGGCAAGTCTTTTGTCGGGATGGTTCAGTGGACGATCCGATTTATTGTCTGGTGAGTCCTGAGAATAAGAAGCCGATAAGAATAGGGGGCGACTGATGCAATGGTCGATATACATCCTCGTAATCAGCTTGGTCCTGATCGAGCAGGCCTGGGGGACTCAGCCCGTGCCGATTCGGCCCGGTGAAGCCGACCAGGCGTATCAACGTGGCGTACGGCTGCAGCAGGAGGGACGGCTGGCGGAGGCGATTGAGGCATTCCGATCCACCCTTCGGCTCGCGCCCACGCGGGCCTTCGTCTATGTGAAGCTGAAGGAGGCCTATGGTCGCGGACGGACCGGCGATCAGGTCGGTACAGAGCTTAAGGCGAAGGCCGATCAGGACGGCGCCGATTTCGTTTCCTGGAATCTGCTTGGTGTTCTGTATGCGAAGCAAGGGCGCTGGGCCGAGGCCATAGCGGCACTTGAACGGACGGTACAGATCCAGCCTGCAGATGTCGATGCATGGACGAATCTCGGATGGCTTTCATCGGAATTAAAGCAGAGTCAGAAGGCGCGTGAAGCGTTCCGTCGAGCCCTTGCGCTCGATTCTGCCTATGGGCGCGCTCATGCCGGCCTGGCAGGTCTCTATGCCGAGACGGAAGGCGAGTATGACAAGGCGATAGAGGAGTACCGGCTCGCATTAGCGGCTGAGCCGGGGAATTCGGACTATCTGTACGATATGGGGTGGGTGTACTACCGGAAGGGGATGACCGACGACGCGCTGAAGATCTTGACAGAGGCGTCAACCTTGAGTCCGGACGATCCGGCGGGACGGACGAAGATCGGGTGGGCGCGGCTTCGGCGGAAGGAGTATCAGGTTGCAATTGAAGAGTTTGAGCGGGCATTGCGAGCGCAGCCGGAGTACACCTTCGCTCGGTTCGGGTTGGCGCGGGCGCTGCAGGCCGAAGGAAACGACGACGCGGCCGTTGTGGAGTATAAGCGGGCTTGGCGGGAGGCCAATAACGATGTCTACCTCTTGTATCTTGTCAGACTCTATCTGCAACGCAACCTCTGGGCTGTATTCCTGGCTGTGATATTCACGGCAGGTCTGACGCTCGTATGGCTCATACGGCGCAGACGCCTTCCGCAGGATCCTCAGGCTACGTTCGGAAAGTGATGATGGCGGACATTTAGGCCTCGCAATCTCCGGTGCCGAACATGCTTACGCTGCGCCCCATCTGCATCAATAAGAGATTTCTCGTCGTCGCGCATTTTGTTCTCGGAATTGTTCACTTGACAAAGCATAAGGTGATCTCTATGATTCCAATCTATGGGCAACTTACAGGCTTCTATAGGGTCCGCTCGATTGTTATTGTTGGGAATTATCAAGCGAGCTTGGTCTTGGCTACTTCTCGCATTTGTGACCTTTCCAGGCGCGTATGACCGATACAAATGGATTTTTCCGCACGATATGCAGGTAGCGTCAATGCCATTGTGGGTGTCTCTCGGATTGTTGGGAATTGGGCTGATTTACGCAATGTTCATGACCTACCATGAATTGAATATGCAGGCAAAAACCATGCAACACCAACTTGATCCGACCCTTGATATTCTGTGTGGCAACGATCCTCCGCTTGAGGAGCGAGAAATCTTAGCGGGCAGTCAAGATGTGCAATGGCGTTATTTTCGTATTGGCATAAAGAATATAGGAAGCACAACAGTCGAGGATGTTGTCGTCCGTTTAGAGGAGTTATATGACTTAGCATCCGACCCTCCCGCAAAGAGCCCAGTTCCTCCCGTGATATTGAGACAGATGAATGATAATCCATTCAATGGACAATATCAGCAAAGTTTCAGATTGCACCCCGGACAGATTCAGTACATTGACGTTGCGTGGAAGCCAGAGGCTGCTGTGACGATTGACCCCGATCAAATTAGACTGGGGTATGCTCAAATGTCACCTTCCTTAATTTCATGCCGACGCCATGAACTCTTAATACAGGCCGCTGGCAGAAACGTTCCAGCAAAAAGTCGGTGGTTTTTTGTAGATGTGAATCAAGATGGGCAACTTATATTCGGGCCTAAGAATTAGGACTGATCGTGAAGCAACCACTTAAAGCTGAGCAAGACAAGTCCGTCCGCCTCAAACCCCTCTCGCTCTACCCGCTCACGCCAGAGCAAGCTCTGTCAGCCTTCATGCAGGTCAAGCCGAAGAAGGGTAGGAAGACAGTGAAGCTAAGGGCAACTCAATGAAACACCAACCGCTTGCCGATGCTGCCGCGAATGGCCTCAACAGTGCGCTCACCGTCCGTGACGGTTCGGTGATCCCATCGGAAGCCGAACTCGTCGCAGTAGCGGTGCAGATGCGTCTTGGAGAGATGGTGAAACGTCCCATGCACGCCGCGCTTGAACAGGGCGAAGAACGATTCAGCCGTATTGACATGCACGTCGCCCCGGGCATACTCGCCCTTGGAGTGTGTGACCGTCTGATGTCCACCAGTAAAGCTATGGCCGATCCCATAGTAGACCGAGGATTCATCGGTCATCAGTTCGGCATCATGCCGCACCCGCTCTCGGATAGCGGTCTTGACCGTCTTCGCCGTGACCCGTTCGACCTGTCGGGCATGGAGCCGTCCGCCACCGCCCCGCTCAACCAGTGCGACAACCGGCACTTTGCGCTCAGACGCCTTACCGCGCTTGCCCAATCGCGTCTTGCCGCCGACAAAGGTTTCGTCCACCTCGACGATACCCTTCAAGAGCTTTCGCATCGGCATTTCGCGCATAGCAAAGCGAATCCGATGGGCCAAGTGCCACGCCGACTTGTACGATTTCAACCCAAGGGTGCGCTGCAACTGAAGCGCCGAGACGCCCTTTTTGCTGGCGCACATCATATGGAACGCCTGAACCCACTGCCGAAGTGTAATGTGCGACCGCTCCATGACGGTCCCGACCGTGACCGTAAACTGCTGACGGCACCCATTGCATTGCAGCAGCCCATCCCTGACCTTCAGGGACTTCGCCGTAATTCGTGTTGCTTTGCGACTCTCGCAATGCGGGCAGGTCGGGCCATTCGGCCAGCGGACACGCTCCAAAAGCATCCGCGCCTCGTCTTCTGTCAGCCGAGCGACATCAATCGCGGCCATGTCTTTCAGATCGGTAAATGTTGGTGGCATGTAGCGCATCATCAGCCCCCTTGTTTTAGTGTTATGTGATCTACGTAAATATTATAACAAGGAGTGTGCTTTGTCAAGTACATATTTCCGTTTGTTCTTGACAAGCACTATATATCGTAGTAATTAAAATATCACTATACTACATATAGTAGCTATGTGGTCGCGGAGACCGATTCGCCGGGTTAGCGATAGACGGCGTATTTACGTATATGGCATCGAATAGTTGGAATCTCAGCAAATCCGAGTTGCGTCAATTGTCCCAGGTAAAGGAGGACACCATGCTTGGCAAGGCGAGCGGGTCAACGTTCCACGGAATAGAAAAGGGAGTAGAGGCGACCCAGGCGGAAGGATCCAGACCGACGAAGAATGGACAGTGGAGTGAATCAGCCATCCGCGTCCTCAAAGAGCGTTACCTGATAAGGGACGCGACAGGTGTCAAGGAGACGCCGGAGGAGATGTGCTGGCGGGTCGCGGTGGCCATCGCCAAGGCTGAAGGGCAGTGGGGTAGAAGTGAGGCGGAAGCTCTCCAGGTTGCGGAGTCGTTTTACGATGTCATGGTTGACGGGAAGTTCCTTCCTAACTCTCCCACGATGATGAATGCCGGCAAAGAGAACGGGATGCAGTATTCGGCCTGTTTTGTGCTTCCCGTTGAGGATTCTATGGAGGGGATCTTTGAGGCGGTCAAAAGGGCGGCGATCATCCATCAGTCCGGCGGCGGGACCGGCTTTGCGTTCTCGCGCCTCAGGCCGAAGGATACCCTGGTGAAGTCAACGGGCGGTAAGGCGAGCGGTCCCATCAGCTTCCTTCGGGTCTTTAATGCCGCCACCGAAGCCGTCAAGCAAGGGGGTGCCAGGCGAGGCGCCAACATGGGGATTCTCAAGGTGGATCACCCTGACATCCTGGAGTTCATCGACTGTAAGCTGGACGGCGGGATCACCAACTTCAATATCTCGGTGGCTACCACCGACACGTTCATGGACGCGCTGGCGAAGGACGAGACCTACGAATTGATCGATCCGCACACCAAGCTCGTCACCCGCCATCTTCCGGCTCGCGAGGTCTTTCAACGGATGGTCCAGGCGGCCTGGCGGACCGGTGATCCGGGAATGATCTTCATCGATCGCATCAACGCGAGCCCGTCCAATCCGATTCCCCAGGATGAGCTGATCGAGGCCACGAACCCCTGCGTGCCTGGGGATACGTGGATTATGACCGATGTCGGTCCACGCCAAGTCCGGGATCTTCTTGGTAAGCCGTTTCGCGCTATCGTGGATGGGACCGGACATGCGAGCGGACTCGATGGCTTTTTCAAAACTGGCACACGCCCCTTGGTACGCCTTCGGACCGTTGAGGGCTATTCGTTGCGTCTCACGGCGGACCACCGGGTCCGGAGGGTGACTAGGCTGACCCGCTATGCGTCTGTGACGGAGTGGACAGAAGCTGGGCAACTCCGCCCTGGCGATCGAGTGCTCCTCCATGATCACCGGGAGCTGACCGGATGGGGGGGAGCCTATACAGAAGGCGAGGGGTATCTCGTTGGTCTGTTAGTCGGGGACGGTACTCTGAAGAGCGACAAGGCGGTCCTCTCGGTGTGGTGTCCGGAAGTCGTCGCTGTCGCAAACGGACCGTCCGAGATTGGTGAGTCAGGAACCTGGGCCGTGATGCAGACTGCATGGAAGTACGCAGAATCTCTTCCTCATCGGTCGGATTTCAGGGGGTGGCTGCCCGTTCCGGGCCGGACCGAATTTCGTCTGTCGCTGGCCTATCTAAAGAAACTCGCAGGCGAAATGGGAATGGCGCCTGGACGGAAGGACATTACGCCTATAATGGAGCAGGCCTCTTCAGCATTCTATCAGGGATTCCTTCGAGGTCTGTTTGATGCCGATGGATCCGTCCAGGGATCGCAGAAAAAGGGAGTCAGTATCCGCTTGTCCCAAAGTGACCGAGAACGGTTGCTGGCCACCCAGCGCATGTTGTTGCGCCTGGGCATCGTTTCCACGCTGTATGAGGGCCGCCGTCCGTCACAGGTTCGCCTGCTCCCCGACCAGCGAGGAGGCCAGCGAGGGTACGCCACGGCCGAACAGCACGAGCTTGTCATCTCGGGAGATAATCTCCTGCGCTTTGCCGAGCGTGTTGGCTTTTCTGACAGTGACAAGGCCCTCAGACTGCGGGCGTTGTGCTCAGCTTACAGGCGAACGGTGAACCGGGAGCGATTCACAGCCCGAGTGGTTTCTGTTACAGACGCGGGGACAGAAGATGTTTATGATGTGCAGGTCCCTGGGATTCATGCCTTCGATGCTAATGGCCTTTACGCCCATAATTGCGGTGAACAGCCGCTTGGACCCAATGACGCCTGCAATCTGGGCTCGATCAATCTGGCGAGATTTTATCTTCCCTCGATTCCGGCGGATGCCAGGGTGACGGAGCGAATCGATTGGGTTGGCCTGGAGCAGGTGGTGCGGACGGCAGTCCGCTTCCTGGACGACGTGATCGACGTGAACCCCTATCCGCTCCAGGACATTACCGAGGAGGTTCGAAACAACCGGCGGATCGGCCTCGGGGTTATGGGCTGGGCCGATCTGCTGCTTGAGCTTGGCGTTCCCTACGACAGCGACGAGGCGGTGACGCTGGGTAATGAGATCATGGGATTCATTCGGCGAATCGGCCATGACGCTTCCGAGAAGCTGGCAGAGGCGCGAGGGCCGTTTCCGCGTTGGTCGCGGAGCATTTACAAGGGCGGGAAACCGATTCGTAATTCCACCGTTACGACGATTGCGCCCACCGGGACGATCAGCATCATTGTGGGTTGCTCTTCCGGGATCGAGCCGATCTTCGCCGTCGCGTTCAGCCACATCGTAGGAGACCGGCATCTGACCTTCGTGAATCCGATCTTCGAGGAGGTGGCGAAGCGGCGCGGCTTCTACAGCGAAGAGCTGATGCGGCGGGTGGCCGAGCGGGGGACGGTTCGCGGGCTTGAAGGCGTGCCGGAAGACGTTCAACGGGTCTTCGTCACGGCCCACGAGATCGAGCCTGCCCGGCACGTTAAAATGCAGGCAGCCTTCCAGAAGCAGACCGATAATGGCGTCTCCAAGACGATCAATCTGCCGAACTCGGCGACGCCGGAGGATATCGCGAAGGCCTATATGATGGCATATGAGCTTGGATGTCTCGGGATCACGGTATTTCGCGATGGCTGTAAGGGCACCCAGGTCTTGCATCTCGGCACCGGCGCCAAGCCTGCCTTGAGCAACGTCGAGGAGCCCGCGCCGAGCTTGGCCGAAGAGCCTGCCGTAGGCGATGCCGAAGTGTCGGCAAGGCAGGGGGCGCCGCAAGCGATCCCAATCGTTTTGAAGACAGGCCTGGAGGCCGCGCTCAAGGTCAAGCCGAGGCCGCGGACCATGAAGGGCGTCACGTATAGGGCGGAGACGCCGCTTGGCACTGCCTTCGTTACCGTCAACCAGAATGGCGAAGGGGAGCCGTTTGAGGTCTTCGCCAGCGTCGGGAAGGCTGGGAGCGATACCTCTGCGGTGTCCGAGGCGATCGGTCGACTCATCTCGATGGTCCTCAGGCTGCCGTCACCAATGTCGCCCAGGGAGCGGGTCGGGCAGATCGTGAACCAACTGTCCGGCATCGGCGGCCGGCGACAGATGGGGTTCGGCAAGGATCGGGTCCGATCGCTGCCGGATGCTATCGCCCAGGTCCTGGCCGAGCATATCGGCCTCACCGAGCCCGGCGTTCAAGAGATGCAGGCAGCTCTTGGCAAGACGACCCAGAAAGCAGGCGACATGTGCCCCGACTGTGGCTCGGCAACCCTCGTCTACGAAGAGGGCTGTCAAAAGTGCTACTCCTGCGGGTTTAGTGAATGCTAGGCGGACAGAGACAGAAGGGGGCATTACGCCAAGGTGACCCACTACCGGCTCGAAGTAAACGCTACGACGAGGCCAATGTTGGTCAAGGAGGATAGTGCGTCATACGGAAGGGAAACGCGATGATGACCCTGCGACGCTTTTCCCGGAAGTTCGAATCCGTGCCGGCTGCGACATCCTGGTATCTCGCTGACCTCGGTGAGGCACGAGGAAAGCAGGAATTGTTCACCCGCCAATCGCCACAGCGTCTCAAGGTTCTCCGGGAGCACGCGCTTATTGAAAGCGCCGTATCATCCAACCGGATCGAGGGCGTGGAAGTTGATCAATCACGAATCGCCACTATCGTCTTTGGTAAGGCGCTCCTGCGGGATCGTGATGAAGAGGAAGTCCGGGGATACCGGCAAGCCCTGACATGGATTCATGAGCAGGGCGCGACACTCCCTGTATCGGAAGAGACCGTTGTAACACTCCACCGTCTGACACGCGGGGAGATCTGGGACGCCGGGAAATATAAGGAGAAAGATGGCGACATTATTGAGAAGTTCCCGGATGGCCGGTCGCGGATCCGCTTCAAA
The DNA here is from genome assembly GCA_000091165.1 of Candidatus Methylomirabilis oxygeniifera. Lineage (NCBI taxonomy): Bacteria > Methylomirabilota (SeqCode) > Methylomirabilia (SeqCode) > Methylomirabilales (SeqCode) > Methylomirabilaceae (SeqCode) > Methylomirabilis (SeqCode) > Methylomirabilis oxygeniifera (SeqCode). The sequence goes on from FP565575.1 coordinate 1,000,571, forward strand.
ACGGTGTCCGCAACAGATACGCCAGCCTGTATGAAGGAGTTGATGGAACTCTACGGCGATGCCGTTGATGAACGTAGGATCCCCCCCCTTGTACTGTTGGTAGCCTTCAATCTGGATTTTCTCTGTATCCATCCGTTTCGTGACGGCAACGGCCGTGTATCGCGGCTCCTGCTGCTCCTGCAGTGTTACCACCTGGGATTTGAGGTCGGCCGGTATATCAGTCTGGAACGCCTCATCGAACAGAACAAGGAACGATATTACGAAACCTTGGCGCAAAGCTCCCAGGGCTGGCACGAGGACAAACACGACCCTTGGCCATATATCAATTACATTCTTTCCATCATCAAGATGGCATATCGGGAATTCGAGCAACGCCTCGGCCAACTTCAGAGTCCTAAGGGTGAGAAAACAGGCCTCGTTCTTCAAGCTATCGACAGAACTCTCGGCCCATTCAGCGTGACCGAAATTCAAAACAGGTGCCCGAGTGTCAGTGTGGATATGATCCGGCGGGTGCTGAAAAACTTACGAGCGAAAAACCACATTGAATGCCTTGGCCGCGGCCAGAACGCCCGATGGCAAAAAACCGCCAAGTGGCAATTGGGTAATGTCGAATGAATTTGGTAACGAAATGGGTAATAACAGAAGCAGAAGCCGGTATCTAGATGGTCCGATTGGATTCCGTGTCAAGCACGGAATGACGGGCCAGAACAGAAAACGATGCTCCGCAGCAAGCTGCGGGGTGATTCACTACATTTTGGGTGTACGAACGTGGTTCGTATAAACGGAGACTAGAGGTCTCGCGGGAGGATCTTATATGTCGATTAAATCAGATGCGTGGATCAAGCGGATGGCGGTGGAGCATCAGATGATTGCCCCGTTCGAGGAGGGGCAGGTCAGGAACGGGGTGATCTCTTATGGTCTCTCGTCGTATGGGTACGACATCCGGGTGGCAAACGAGTTCAAGATTTTTACCAATGTCAACACGACCATCGTAGATCCCAAGAACTTCGATGAGCGGTCGTTCGTCGATTTCAAGGGCGATGTTTGCATCGTCCCGCCTAACTCGTTTGCGCTCGCCAGAACCGTTGAGTATTTCAGAATTCCGCGTAATGTCATGACGGTGTGTCTCGGAAAATCCTCGTATGCTCGCTGCGGGATCATCCTCAATGTAACTCCCTTCGAGCCGGAGTGGGAGGGGTTTGCGACCCTCGAAATCAGTAATACGACACCGCTCCCTGCCAGGATTTATGCCAACGAGGGGATCGCGCAAGTGCTCTTTTTTGAGAGCGATGAGCCGTGCCTCGTGTCGTATGCCGACAAGAAAGGAAAATACCAAGCTCAGCACGATATCACGTTGCCGAGGATTTAGAAGGCGTGTATCTGCGTTCTCTCTCTCGCTGCAGTAACCGTTGAGGGCGCACCGATCACCGTCAACAGTCGTAATCCTTGCCGTTTCAGTTCACACAAAAAATATTTATTTTTTTATACGATTTGTGTTGACAAGGAAAGAACGGTTGTTGTAAATATATCAACAACGCCAACGATGAGGTGGGGTGTTGTTGATCCGGCTATTTTCGTCAGAAGTACGTGTAAGTCTTCTTACCCTTTTTTTTACTAGGTTGGATAAGCGCTTTTATGTCAGAGAGTTGGCGCGACACCTTGGGCGGGATATTTCCGGGATCAAGCGAGAGTTGGATAACCTGGAGAGAGTCGGTTTGTTGGTGAGTGAAAAGGTTGGAAATCTTCGGTACTACCGGGCAAATAAGGCGTCACCCCTTTACACTGAGATGAAGGGAGTGATCGCAAAGACGACCGGTATCCATGCCAGTCTTCGAGAAGGGCTCAGAAAGATCAAAGGAATCCAGAGGGCCATGGTATATGGCACAGAGCAGCAGGAAGGCGACGAGAGCCTCGGCCCTGTTCGGTTAATGGTGATCGGCCAGCTCGACCTGAACGAGCTGAACGAAGCAATAAGGGTGTTGGAAAGCCGCTTGAATCGTGAGATTAACTACCTGGTGTTTGATGAAGTCGAATATCAACGGAGAAAGGCAGAGGATGACCCGTTCCTGGCAGAAGTGCTTAAGGGTCGAAAGTCAATCCTGATCGGAACGGACGATGGCCTATGAGGAACTTCGAGAACGGGGACTGGTTGAGGAAATTCGGCCTGACTTCCGCCAGGTTTCGTTGTTGCTTGCGCGCGCGTCGAAAGATTTAGCGACCGCCGGGGCCAACTTAAGTATTGATAAAGCGTGGGCATATATCATCGCCTATCAAGCGATGTTAAGAGCGGCGAAGGCATTGGTGATGGCGGAAGGATGGCGCGTAAAAGGTCGTGATCAGGCGAGAACATTCGTCATATTGATAGGAGAGATTTTAGGTGAAGAGGGGCGCGCGCTTGTCAACGGCTTCGATCGCATGCGTCGTAAACGGCAGGACTTAATGGAGGAGCCGCAAACGCCGATCCCTCGGTATGAGGTGGAGGGAGCGCTCAAAGATGCACAAGCCTTAATTGAAAAGCTCGTAGAGCTTGCGCGTGAGAAAAATCCGCAGTTGGCGTTGTTGTAACGTGACCGACTGGAAAGCCACGACATAGAAAGGGGGTGAGAACCTCAATGGCAGCAGCGAAGAAGCCGGCAGCGAAGAAGGCGGCGCCAAAGAAGGCGGCGCCGAAAGCGGGAAAGAAGACGGGAAGAGGATGCTAGCCTCGATCAGCGGTGAGAGAGGCCTTCACGAAGAAAGGGGGTGAGCACCTCAATGGCAGCGGCAAAGAAAAAGGCGGCAACGAAGAAGACGGCGACCAAGAAGAAGTAGGAACGCTGTATGGCCTTGGTAACCGAGTGAGCCTCGATGAGTTGAGTATCGGAAAACGTTATTCGGTTACCTTGACGGTGGAAAGAGGCCACCCGCTGCTGGGGGGGGTATCCCCCCCCAGCCGGTATCATAATCACTTTATAATCATAATTCTTAACTGTAAGTTGCGGGTAACAGTGTAGTACGACGCCAGCAACCGCTCAAAACGTCGTAATCGAGTGGGGGTCTGTGTCAAGATACCCGGAGACAGGCATGATGAGTTCATAAAAGAAGGCTTAGAGTTTTCATCAATCGCCGTTCTTTCTTCTGTCCTCAACGCGAGCTTCGCAGCGCCCCACGCAAAGAAGGCAGACGCTCGCCAATCCCTCCGTGCATGTTGTTTCAGCCATCCGCTTCTCTTTACATCATCTCCGCTTTATGCTATAGGAAAGTAGGAATGGGAACGACTAGGTGTATACGGATCGTATGGACTGCAGTGGTCTGGATCGCCACAGCCCTGGCTTTTGGGGTGTTCGGTAACGCATTGGCGGCGTCCGGTGAAGAGACACCCGGGTCTACAGCAGACGTTAAGATTACGAAATTCCATCTCGTGGAAACCAAGGATGGGAAGACGCTCTGGGAGGTGTGGGGCGATCGCGGTGAGATCTTTGAGAAGGGAGAGGTTGCAAAGGTAGTGAAGGTGGCGAATCCGGTGACCGTCGTACTCCATTCTGAGCACGGCAAGTTGACGGCTCGGTCCGATAGCGCTCGAGTGAATATGCGGACGAAGGATATCCGTCTGGAAGGTAATGTGACGGCGACCTCGGAGCAGGGGAATAGTCTGCAGACCGAGTCCCTGGACTGGTTGGCGAAGGATCGTCTCGTCTCCACTCGACTACCGGTTACACTGGTCAGAGGCCGGCTGACGAGTTGGGGTGTAGGGATGGAGGCGGAGACCGATCTTGAACGTGCGACGTTCTTAAGCCGTGTGCGGTCGCATGTGGCGCCAGAGAGTGTCGGGAAGAAGGCGAAAGGTGGTTCTCGCGCGCGAACGCGAAATGGAGGAACTCAGTGAGCTACCGTGGTTGGTTTGCCGCCGTCGTGATGCTGGTGAATCTCGCCGTACCGCTCGGGCTCGGATTTGCTCAGGAGCAGCCGAAAGGAAAGTACCCGGTCACGATCACCTCGGATCGTCTGGAGGTCAACCGAAAACTCCACACCGCCATCTATACCGGCAACGTCATGGCTGACGACAAGGACCGGGATATGGTTGTCCTGGCTGACAAGATGGAGTTCCTCTTTGATGAAAAGATGGAACGGATCCAAAAGGGGATCGCCACCGGAAATGTAAGGGCGACTATTAAGGAGAAAAGAGTCACCGCCGATCAACTGGAGTTGTTTCCCGATGAAGATAAGGCCGTCTTGACGGGGAATCCCAGGGCTTGGCAGGATAATGATCTTGTTACCGGAACAAAGATGACGATCTTCTCAAAGGAGGACAGGGCGATCGTTGAAGGCGAGCCCTCGAAGCGCGTCACAGCGATCCTGTATCCGAAGTCTGAGGGAGCGGGGCGATCCGAACCGCAAGCGCCAGGCAAGACCGATAAGCCGGCAACAACGCAGGGGGGGTCTTGAGCCGGGATGGAGCGGACCCTTCGAACAGATAATCTCGTCAAGTCATTTAAGGGTCGAACGGTCGTAGCCGGCGTCAGTATCAGTCTCGAGGCCGGAGAGGTGGTGGGTCTGCTGGGACCCAATGGCGCTGGAAAGACGACGACCTTCTATATGGTCCTTGGGCTGCTGAAGCCGGATCGTGGCCAAGTCATATTAAATGGGGAAGATGTCACTGACCTTCCAGTATATAAACGAGCCCGTAAGGGCTTAGGATTTCTCCCTCAGGAGCCCTCGATCTTTCGTAAGCTGACGGTGGAACAGAACGTCATGGCGATTCTTGAGATTCTGGACCTGTCAGAAGAAGAGCGACGGCAACGGCTCGAGAGCCTGCTTCAGGAGCTGGATCTTACCCACCTTGCCAAGAGTAAAGCCTACACGCTATCAGGCGGGGAGCGGCGCCGAGCGGAGATCACCCGAGCGCTGGTCACATCCCCGAATTTCATGTTGCTGGATGAACCGTTTGCGGGAATTGATCCCATCGCCATAGCGGATATCCAGACCATCATCGCTCGACTCAAACAGAAGGGTGTTGGCGTCTTAATCACCGACCACAACGTGCGTGAAACCTTGCAGATTGTTGATCGCGCGTATCTGATCTACGAAGGTCGGGTGTTAGTCTCCGGGACCGCCCAGGAGTTGGCATCGGATGAACGGGCCAGGGAGATCTACCTGGGCGAGCGGTTTAGTCTCTAGGGGTGATCGTGATGGCGTTTGAAGCGAAACTTAGTCTGCGACAGATGCAGAAGATGGTGATGACGCCGATGCTGCAGCAGGCGATTCACCTGTTGCAGTTGTCGCGGATGGAGCTGCTTCAAGCGGTGCGGCAGGAGGTTGAGCAGAATCCGGTTCTGGAAGAGTTGATAGAAGGGGTAGAGGAACCGGATGAGGCGTCGGCATTGAAAACCGTTGCTGAGGAGCCGACAACCGAACGCAACGGGGAAGGGGATACTGCGGAGATCGATTGGGACAGTTATCTTCAGGATGCCTCAGACTATCGGCCGACCATCCAATACGAGTCGATCGAACGATTCGACAGCGAAAACCTGTTAACCAGGTCAAACTCCCTCCAGGACCATCTGCTTTTTCAGCTTCACCTGACCGTCAGGGACGATGAACTCCTCAAGTTGGGCAGCCTCATCATCGGAGAGCTCGACGACAACGGCTACCTGCGTAGCAGCCTCGATGAACTCGCGCCACTGGTCAGCGCACCCTTGGAGTCGATGGAATCGGCGCTTCAGCTCATCCAGAGTTTCGATCCTGCCGGGGTGGGGGCGCGGGATCTTCGAGAATGTCTGCTTATTCAGCTCAGAATAGGGCCGAAGGAGCATGCGCTGGCGGAATCCATTGTCAATAGTTACCTTCCCGATCTGGAGCGTCACCGTTTCGCCAAAATTGCGGCTGCGCTCGGCGCATCGCTCAGAGAGGTGCAAGAGGCGATGACGCTTATCGCCTCACTGGAACCAAAGCCGGGTAAGAACTACAGCAGTGAAGAGCCCCAATATATTACGCCCGATGTCTATATTCTCAAGATCGATGGACGATTGCTGGTGGCGCTGAACGAAGACGGGCTCCCGCGCCTTCGAGTCAGTCGATATTATCGGCAGATCCTGTCCAAGCAAGCGCTTGCCTCGCGCGAGGCCAAAGGTTATGTTGAAGAGAAGATGCGCTCCGCCCTATGGTTCATCCGAAGCATTGAACAGCGGAAAAGGACGCTCATCAAGGTGGCCGAAAGTCTGGTCAAATACCAGAGAGAGTTCTTCGAGTATGGGCTCTCCCACCTTAAGCCTCTGACGCTTCGCGAAGTGGCTGATGACATCTCGATGCACGAGTCCACCATCAGTCGAGTGACCACCAATAAGTATGTGCAAACCCCGCAAGGGCTCTTCGGACTGAAATATTTTTTCCATCGTGGTGTTCCATCAACCGTTGGTGAAGTCGTGTCTTCTCGAAGGGTGAGGGACCTGGTCCGCCGATATCTGACGGAAGAAGATTCCAGTAAGCCGCTGAGTGACCAGAAGATTGTGGAGATTCTGGCGAAGGTGCACGGGGTTGAGATCGCCCGTCGAACCGTGGCCAAGTATCGTGGTCAACTCAAGATCCCCTCATCCAATCAACGTCGCTACGTGTAGACGGTACATAGACATCCCATTCTCTGACGAGGAGTCAACCGATGCAGATTACGATTACGACTCGCAATCTCGAGATCACCGAACCCCTCAGACATTACGCAGAGGAGAAGATCACTCGCCTGCAGAAGTTCGTCAATCAGATTACCTCAGCTCATGTCGTCCTATCGGTCGAGAAGCATCGACAGATCGCTGAGGTGACGCTCCACGTGCGAGAGCATACGATCCGAGGAGAAGAATCGAGTACGGACCTGTACTCGGCCATCGATCTTGTCGCCGACAAGATCGAGCGTCAGATTCTTCGCTATAAGGAGAAGATTGTGGAGCACTCCGGTCGAGGCTCCGGTCGGTCGCTTTCTCCGGAAGAGATAGGGCCTGCAGAGAGCGAGCCCTTTTCGGAAGACGGTCCCCGCATCGTCAAGACGAAGCAGTTTGCCATGAAGCCGCTCTCCCCGGACGAGGCCGCCATGCAGATGAGCCTGTTGGGCCACAATTTTTTTGTGTTCCGAAATGCTCGCACTCAGGAGGTCAACGTGCTGTATCGAAGACGCGATGGGGATTACGGCTTAATTGAACCGGTAGGTTGAGCGACCCTACCCGCAACGTACGGCATGAGGGCGACGACGTGAAGGGTACGATACAGTGAAGACGGCTGAAGTCGTCATTGTCACGGGGGTATCCGGAGCCGGCAAGAGTCAGGCGATCAAGTGCTTGGAAGACATCGGTTTTTTCTGCATCGATAACCTGCCGACCACATTGATCCCCACCTTCGTTCGACTCTGCACGCAATCGGAGCATGCGATTGAGCGCGTCGGTCTTGTCATCGATGTTCGGGGTGGCGAGTTTCTAGCACCGCTGTTCGATATCTTGACGATGCTTCGGACCGATGGGCATACCGTGAAGATCGTGTTTCTGGACGCGTACGATGAGGTCCTTGTGCGGCGCTTCAGCGAGAGTCGACGCCCGCACCCCCTTGCGGCCGGAAAGTCGGCTCTGGAAGGAATTACGGCAGAGCGGCAGATGCTGGCGCGCCTACGTGACGATGCCGATCTCATTATCGATACGAGTGCGTTGAACATTCATGACCTGAAGCGGTTTCTCTCGCAGGCATTCGTGAGAGAGCGGCCGATGGCTAAGATCGGTCTCTCCCTGGTCTCTTTCGGCTATAAGCACGGACTGCCGTTCGATGCGGATATCGTCTTCGATACCCGATTTTTGCCCAGTCCCCATTTCATCGATGATCTGCGGCCGCTGACCGGCCTTGATTCGCAGATCGGCGAGTTTCTCATGCGGACCTCTGTGACCAAGCCTTACCTGGAACGCCTGGTCGATTTACTCGACTTTGTCGTCCCTCTCTGTGAGGAGGAGGGTCGCGCCTATCTGACTGTCGCGCTCGGCTGTACCGGCGGGCATCACCGTTCGGTCTTCTTTGCAGAACAGCTCGCCGGTCATTTTCGGGAGACCGGCTATCAGATCAATGTCCGGCACCGTGACATCGAAAAGGCCTGACGGTGCAGTCAGCGCAGCCAGGAGACAGGGAGAGCAGTTAGTCGACACAGAACCTCTCGTCTCCCGAATCTCAAAGGACGGGACAGACCGGTGAGCGCCAAGAGATGCCCTCCGCAGGCCGATTTCTGAGGATGGGCGCTTCTGCCGGTTCCATCAATATGGGGATCGATGAAGCGCTTGCCACTCTGTGCCGGGATAGCGCGACGCTGCGATTTTACGCGTGGGAGTCGCCCACACTTTCTATCGGTTACGCTCAACGGTGCGACGACATCGATTTGACAGCCTGTCGCACAGCCATGGTTGCGTTAGTACGTCGTCCTACGGGCGGTCGAGCGGTGCTGCACCAGCAGGACCTGACGTACAGTCTGATCCTGCCGCTACGCCCACCCTGGACAACGTATTCGATTGCAGAGAGTTATCGCCTGATTAATATGTGCCTGCTCCGGGGCCTTGAAAGGCTCGGTCTGAAGGTGACGATCGGGCGTCGCCCCAGACAGGCTGCTGGGGCGCCGTCTCCGTTTTGCTTTCCGGCTATCTCGCAGTATGAACTCCTGGTGGGTGGAAAAAAGATGATCGGTTCGGCCCAACGACGATTTCCAGCGGCACTTCTTCAACAGGGGAGTATTCTATTGGATTTCGATCCTTCCGGCACCGTTGCTCTTCTCTATCCAGACGAACAGGCTGCAGCGGCCGGTGCCATCGGGGCAGTAGGATCGTTGCGCGAAGTGCTGGGACGACTTCCCGATCGTCGGGAGGTGGAGACGGCGATTCGGCATGGGTTCGCATCGGAGATGGGGATCGAACTCGTGGAAGGCGAGCTTGAACCGGAGGAGTGCGAGCTGTCCATGCAGTGTGCCGTCGCCCGCTATGCCTCACCGGATTGGACCTTCCGTCGCTGAGAGCGTGCGGGATCGACCTTGACAGCTTCATTCAGCGTTTGCTACGGTACGTTTGTGATAGTATAGCATTTTTGCGGGGGTATATGACTGCGGGAAAGCGGGCAGCTTGCATTGAAAAGTGGGGGCCATAGAGAAGATATGATGGCGCTGATCCTGGTAGCTCCACAGGAAGACAAGAGTGGTTGAGCGCGGCGGACGCGATCGAGAAGAGTCGATGGAAGTGGGGCAAGATTTCAAGGGGTCGAGAGTCTACATGAACCTGCCCAACAAGCTCACGCTTGGGAGAATCTTCCTGGTACCCTTTATCATCGTCTTTTTGGTTGTGGGAGAGAAGGTCCCGAACTATACGGCGGGTGTCATCTTCCTGGCCGCGGTCCTGACCGACTGGCTGGATGGCCGGATCGCTCGTACCACCAAGCAGGTTACGACACTGGGTAAGCTGCTCGACCCGATTGCCGATAAGCTGCTTATTTCGACGGCGCTCATCGCGCTGGTGCAGATCGGTCGCGCACCCGCCTGGATGGTCGTGCTGGTTGTCGGTCGTGAGCTGGCTATTACCGGGCTCAGGACGGTCGCTGCCTCGCAGAGTATCATTATCCACGCCAGCGATTTCGGGAAGTACAAGATGCTGGCTGAAGTAGCGGCGGTGACGTTCCTGATTCTTGACTGGCCCCCGCAATGGGATTTTATGGGCACCCAGTCGCTGGGCTTTTTGTGTCTGTGGGCGGCGATTGCATTGAGTATTGCGTCGGGCATCGACTATTTCTTAAAGTTCTGGAAACTGATCGATCTGAGTCGATAAACCGTTTGGTCATCGGAGGATAATGAGCGTCAGCGTGTGGCTTGTTCCGTTGGGATATCTGGCCGGCTCGATTCCATTCGGTCTTTTGATCGCCAAATTAACGACCGGAGTAGATGTACGGAAAGCCGGGAGCGGTAACATCGGCGCCACCAATGTCCTTCGTGTCGTAGGTTCCGGAGCCGGCGCACTCACTCTTGCCCTGGACGCGCTGAAGGGATGGGCGCCTGTCGCGTTGAGCCAACTCCTCGGCGCGCCGGAGCTGCTCGTTGCTGCGATCGGACTGGCTGCATTTCTGGGTCATCTCTATCCGCTCTTTCTCGGCTTTCGCGGGGGAAAGGGAGTCGCCACCGCCCTGGGGGTGCTGCTCGCGCTGTTTGCGAAGATCGCATTACTGATAGTGGGCGTCTGGTTGTTGACCGCCGCCCTCTTTCGTTATTCGTCTCTTGCGGCCCTCGTCACTACCGTTGCGGCCCCTTTTCTCGTCTGGATCCTGGACGGCCGACAGCCCTATGTAGGGCTGACGATCATCATGTGCAGCTTTATCCTCATCCGGCACCGGGAAAACGTGAGCCGCCTTATTGCAGGACACGAAGGGAAGATCGGAAAAAAGCTGCAGGGAGCGGAACTGTCACGGCACGATCGGCTCGCCTCGTAGGAGCAACAGATGTCACTTATAGTTCAGAAATACGGCGGCAGCTCGGTAGCGGATGTAGAGCGGATCACAAATGTGGCGCACCGTGTGGTGGAGACGAAGGTTCAGGGGAACGACCTGGTCGTCGTCGTGTCAGCCATGGCCGGAGAGACAGACCGTCTGTTGGGCCTTGCCGCAAAGATCTCCGATAGGCCGGACGAACGAGAACTTGACGTCATTGTGGCGACCGGAGAACAGATTTCTATCGGTCTGTTGTCGCTGGCCATCCAACACTATGGGCATAAGGCCCGCTCTTTTACCGGAGCCCAGGTCAGGATCCAGACCGACACCGCTCATACCAAGGCCAAGATTGTCAGTGTTGAGGTTGACCGAGTACAACAGGCATTACGAGAGGGGGCTATCGTCATCGTCGCCGGGTTCCAAGGGGTTACGGCCGAAGAGGACGTGACGACGCTGGGGCGCGGCGGATCCGACCTGACGGCGGTCGCCATGGCGGCAGCCCTGAAGGCCGACCTCTGTGAGATCTATACTGATGTAGAGGGAGTCTACACTGCAGACCCGAATATTGTTCCGGAGGCGAGGAAGCTCGGGAAGATCTCCTATGATGAGATGCTCGAGTTGGCCAGTTTGGGGGCCAAGGTGCTTCAAGCTCGGTCGGTAGAGTATGCCAAGAATTATGCCGTACCGATTCACGTCCGTTCCAGTTTCAATACAAACCAGGGGACACTGGTAGTCCAGGAGGATGCAGAGATGGAGAGAGTGGTGGTCTCAGGGATCGCCTGCGACAGGAACGAGGCGAAGATCACCGTGCTGCGCGTGGCGGATCGGCCGGGGATCGCAGCGAAGCTGTTCGGTCAGGTTGCAGAGGCCAACATTGTTGTCGATATGATTGTTCAGAATATCAGTCAGGATGGGACCACCGATATTTCGTTCACGGTCCCAAAGTCTGATTTCTCGAAGGCGATGTCGCTCGTGAACGCGGTGGCCAAGGAGATTGGCGCCCAGCAGGTTATGGGTGACGACAGGGTCGCCAAGGTCTCCATTGTGGGGGTGGGGATGCGAACTCACTCCGGGGTGGCTGCGAAGATGTTTGAGGTCCTGTCATGCGAGAACATTAACATCATGATGATCAGTACCTCCGAGATCAAAGTCTCCTGTGTGATCGATGCCAAATATGGAGAGCTGGCCGTTCGGGTTCTTCATGAAGCCTTCGGCTTGGCCGAGTATAAGCCGGTAGAGGAGCGTGCGTGAAGGGAGCGTATACCAGACGTGAGACGATCGTGGCCAGCCTCTTCGGTATGGCGATAGCCGGTCTTGTCTGGGGTCCTGCGCTCCTCAGGCCATTCAGTCATGGTCAAACTATCGATCTCGAAACACTCCGTCTCCCCGAAGAGCGGGCTCCTGCGCATACTCGCGTATCGTCGACGGCGGCCAGGGTCGCAAAGCCCAGACCGGGCCGTCGCGTAGATATTAATCATGCGGATATTGCAGCGCTTCAGACGCTTCCGGGAATCGGTCCGACGCTGGCTCAGCGAATCATCGCCCATCGAAAGGCTTATGGTGTGTTCGGCGATCCCAGCGGGCTTCTGGAGGTTGATGGGATCGGTTCGAAACGTTTTGGCAAGGTTGAGCCCTGGATCGAGGCTCGTTGAGCGATGAGCTATCGCGTTCGTCTAGAGATGTTCGAGGGGCCGCTGGATCTTCTGTTGTATCTGATCCAGGTCAACGAGATTGATATCTACGATATCCCGATTGCCAAAATTACCCAGGAGTACCTCGGATGTCTGGCCGAGATGAAAGAGCTGGATTTGGAGGTTGCCGGAGAGTTTCTGGTGCTGGCCGCTACGCTGATCCATATCAAGTCGAAGATGCTCATCCCGGTCGAAGAAGTGGTAGCGGAGGGGCTGCCGGCAGAGGACCCGCGACAGGAGCTAGTAGAACGCCTACTGGAGTACAAGCGGTTTAAGGATGCGGCCATGACGTTTGAGGAGCTGGAAGCGGGCCAGTCGCTCCTCTACGTACGGCCTGCCGATCCCGTAGTTCCGATCGCCGACGGCCCTCTGGAGATCAGTCTCTCCGCGCTGCTTCGCGCATTTATGACGGTGATGCAGCGAGCGCCGGAGGCCGTAGCGGGCGAAATCACCCCGGAGATGATCAACGTAGGAGAGCGAATGGTGGCGCTGTTGGATCGGCTGGCGATTCAGAGCCCGGTGTCGTTTATGGCCCTTTTTGAAGGGGTGACGACGCGCCTCCAACTGATCGCCACCTTCCTCGGGCTGCTCGAACTGTTGCGTCGAGGCCTGGTCCGGGCCAGGCAAACCGATCCGGGGAGCGAGATCACGATCTATCGAACCGTTGAAACGGCAGTGGAGACCGATGGACACCCAGGCTGACCTCAGTCCGCTCGGGATCATCGAGGCGTTGTTGTTTGTCTCTGATGCGCCGGTCTCACTGGAGCGCATCGAGGCGGTACTCGACGGGTACTCCAAAGCCGAGGTCAACCGCCTGCTCGCCGACTTACTGGAACAATACCGCCAACCGGATCGAGGCATTTCCCTCAGCGAGGTGGCGGGGGGCTATCGCCTGACGACTAAACCGGAGGCGGCCCCGTGGATTCAGCGACTTCGCGGATCTAAACCGGCCAGGCTGTCCAGGGCCGCCCTCGAGACGTTGGCACTCATTGCCTATAAGCAGCCGATTACCAAGCCGGAGATTGTGGCGGTTCGAGGGGTGATGGTTGACGGCGTCTTAAAGACGCTGGTTGAGCGTGATCTGGTCCGGATTCTCGGGCGAAAGCCCGAGGTGGGCAGACCGATCCTGTATGGGACCAGTCGTTCCTTCTTGGAGTATTTTGGATTCAAGGACCTCTCGGAGTTGCCGACCTTGAAAGAGATCGAAGCGCTGGCCCCGAATCCTGCCCCCGAGCGTACTAATCAGGGAGCGGCTGGGAAGGAGGCTTCACACGAGGCAGTTGAGCACATCGAGGAGGCGGAAGGAATCGTCCGGCCCGACTAAGCCGGCACGACAGACAGGCGGTGGAGAGGAGCGGCTGCAGCGCTACCTCGCACGGGCCGGGCTCGGCTCGCGTAGGAGTTGTGAGCAGTTGATCCTTGATGGGAGGGTGCGGGTTAACGGTCGGATCGCGAGTCAGCTTGGGACCAAGGTCTCACCCGGCCTCGATACGGTTACGTGCGATCACAAACCGGTTACCTCCTCTCAGAGTCTACACTATCTCATTCTTCATAAGCCGGCAGGCGTCCTGACGTCATTGTCCGATCCGCGGGGGCGACCGGTCATCGGCGACCTCCTGCCGCCGCGTGGGCTGCCCAGACTTTTTCCGGTCGGACGACTTGACTATCAGACCGAGGGACTGGTGCTTCTGACGAATGATGGGGTGCTGGCCCACGGGCTCATGCATCCCAGCTTCGAGGTGGAGAAGGAGTATCTCGCCAAGGTGCGTGGTTGCCCTACGCCAGACGATCTGGCCAGATTGAAGGCGGGGGTAGTATCGGAGGGGGAGAAACTGTGGGCGACTCACGCCGCGATTGTGAAGCCAGGGATCGGTTCCGCGTGGCTGAAACTCATCGTGCATCAGGGACGATATCACGAGATCCGACGGATGTGCGACGCCATCGGACACCCGGTACTGCGGCTCCAGAGGATTCGCGTCGGCCCGATCGTGTTAGGAAAATTGCCGAAAGGCTGTTGGCGACAACTTACCCCCGCTGAGCTCGCCGATATTCGTCGTGCCTGCCTGAACGCGGCACGCAGACAGACGGTGGGACGGCGGACTGCGCGTAGACCTGAGAGCGAGGGGTAGCGCCCCGAGAGGACTGGAGAGCCTGGATGAAGATTACGACGTTACGGCGTAAGATCGATCGGATCGATTCACAGATCGTATCGCTGCTCGGCGAGCGGGCCGAGCTCGTAGTCTCGATCGGGCAGGAAAAAGCCAGGGCAAATCTCAACGTCCACGTTCCCCAGCGCGAGGAAGAGATTGTCACCCGTCTGATACGGCAAAATAAAGGCCGCTTTCCAGCCCACGCGATCAGGCCTGTCTTTCGAGAGATCATTTCAGCCTGTCGAGCCGTACAGGGGCCGCTGAAGCTGGCCTATCTTGGTCCGGAAGGGACGTTCACCAACGTGGCCTGCGCTCGGCGGTTTGGGGGTTCGGCCCACTTCGTGCCGGTCCACACCATCAGTGATGTGTTTGCCGAGGTGGAAAAGGGGAACGTCGAGTACGGGATCGTGCCGATTGAAAACTCCAGCGAAGGCGTGGTCAGCCACACCTTAGATATGTTTGTTGACTCCGACTTGAAGATCTGCGGGGAAATCCTCCTAGGGGTGTCCCACAGCCTCCTGTCTAAATCAGGCGATCTGAGGAAGGTGAAAAAGGTCTACTCACATCCGCACGCATTCGCTCAGTCACGGAAGTGGCTGGAGGCGAATCTGCCTCACGTTCCGCTCTTTGAGGCGTCCAGTACGGCTGCGGCGGCAAAGCTCGTCACGAAGGATACGACCGCCGCGGCCATCGCCAGCGAACTGGCGGCAAGCCTGTACAAGCTTCGAGTTATTTCTAGGAAAATAGAGGATACGCCTTGTAATGTCACAAGATTCCTGATCATAGGCCAGAACGGTCCCGCACCAACCGATCACGATAAAACCTCCTTGATGTTCTCGATCAAAGATCGGGTCGGGGCGCTATATAGAATTCTGGAGCCGTTCGCGAAGTATCAGATCAATCTGACCAAGGTCGAGTCCCGCCCATCCAAGACGAAGGCGTGGGAGTATATCTTCTATTTGGATATTGAGGGGCACATTGCCGACGAGCCTGTTAAGGCCGCGCTCGCGCTCTTACAGGAGGAGTGTCTTTTTCTGAAGGTCCTCGGCTCGTACCCGAGAGAACGTTCAATCGAGAGCTGAGAGGGCCGGGAGAATTATGGCCAAGTTGCTGGAAGAGATCGCCTCGCCGTATCTTCAGGGGCTGGCACCGTATATCCCCGGGAAACCGATCGGTGAAGTAGAGCGGGAACTCGGGATTACGGGGGCCATCAAGCTGGCATCAAACGAGAACCCTCTGGGTCCTTCGCCGTTGGCACTCCGCGCCCTACGAGATGCACTGTCGGAGAGTCATCGATATCCAGATGGCGGCGGCTATTACCTGAAGCAGGCGCTGGCGAAGCGCCTTGGGTTGACGCCGGATCATCTGGTGCTGGGGAACGGCTGTAATGAACTCCTTGAGCTGACGGCCCGCTGCTTCCTGCTGCCGGGCGACGAGGTCGTGATCGCCGATCCGGCGTTTGTCATTTACGGGATGCTGGCGCATCTGCAAGGGTGCACCACGGTCTGCGTGCCGCTGAAGGCGTGGACCCACGACCTTGAGGCCATGGCGAAGGCGGTGACCTCCAGGACCAAAATGGTCTTTGTCGGCAATCCAAACAATCCTACCGGCACGGCTGTACAGCCGGCAGAGCTGACGGCGTTCATGGGCGCCATTCCGGACGATGTCATTGTGGTCGTCGATGAGGCGTATATCGAGTACGTCCCTCCCCGGATGATTCCGGATTCACTCAGATATGTCCGGCAGGGACGATCGGTCATTGTACTTCGGACCTTCTCCAAGATCTATGGCTTGGCAGGGCTCCGGGTCGGGTATGGGATGGCGCCGCCGTCGATGGTGGAACTCCTCGAA
Organism: Candidatus Methylomirabilis oxygeniifera; assembly: GCA_000091165.1. Classification (NCBI taxonomy): domain Bacteria; phylum Methylomirabilota (SeqCode); class Methylomirabilia (SeqCode); order Methylomirabilales (SeqCode); family Methylomirabilaceae (SeqCode); genus Methylomirabilis (SeqCode); species Methylomirabilis oxygeniifera (SeqCode). Next base: position 1,016,715 of record FP565575.1, read on the forward strand.
CGGATTCGCGCGCCGTTCAACGTCAATGCGTTAGCGCAGCGGGCTGCACTGGCTGCCCTCGATGACGAAGCCCACCTGTCAAGCAGCCGAACGATGAATGAGTTAGGCAGGGCGTACCTTTCCGGCGAGCTTCATCGTCTGGGGCTGGAGTGCCCGCCGTCAGTGGCGAATTTCCTGCTGGTCGATCTGAAGCAGGACGGACGGGCAACGGCCGATGCGTTACTCCGAATGGGTGTCATCGTGCGCCCACTGGGAGGAGCCCTTTTGAAGAGCCATGTCCGCGTCACTATCGGGACGCCTCCGGAGAACGAACGGTTCATGGAGGCGTTGAAAACAGTACTGCAAAAAGGCAGCGATCAACCAAAGCTGAGGGCTGATAGCTGAAGTCCTAACATGATTATCATCCTCAAGCCGCATACGACCGAGGCGGAGATTGCCCTGGTCGTCAAGAAGATCGAAAGTTTTGGTCTGGCCGCTCACATCTCGAAAGGGACCGAGCGGACCATCATCGGGGCTATCGGCGATGAGCGGGCCCTTCAGGAGGGACCATTAGAGGCCTTCCCCTTTGTCGAACAGGTGCTGCCGATTCTGAAGCCGTATAAACTGGCCAGTCGCGAATTCAAGCCCGACGGCTCCATCGTGAATGTAGACGGGGTGCTGGTGGGCGGTCGGCGGGTAGTGGTGATGGCCGGGCCGTGCGCTGTGGAGAGTCGGGAAGGTCTGTTGCAGATCGCACAGTACGTGAAGACCGGTGGAGGACACATCCTCCGGGGCGGCGCGTATAAACCTCGGACGTCCCCATACACCTTTCAAGGTCTGGGTGAGGAGGGGCTGGCCTATCTGGCCGAGGCCAAGCAGGCAACCGGATTGCCGATTGCGACTGAACTGATGGACAGCCGTGATGCCGATGCGGTCTATCAATATGCCGACCTGATACAGATCGGCGCGAGGAACATGCAGAACTTCAAGCTCCTCACGGAGGTAGGGTCGCGTCGAAAGCCCGTTCTCCTGAAGAGAGGATCCAGCAGTACGGTCAAGGAGTTGTTGCTCGCCGCCGAGTATATTCTGTCGGAGGGCAACTACGACGTCATCCTGTGCGAGCGCGGGATCAGGACCTTTGAGGACGCCACCCGCAACACATTGGATCTTTCGGCGGTCCCTCTGATCAAGCGGCTCTCCCACCTGCCGGTGGTCGTCGATCCGAGCCATGGGACAGGCAAGTGGCATCTGGTGTCGCCGATGGCGCTGGCAGCCATAGCGGCAGGCGCCGACGGCATCATGGTGGAGGTTCACCCTCATCCGGAAGAAGCCCTGTCCGACGGCCCGCAAGCCCTTGTGCCCAGCACATTCGAGACACTGATGAATGACCTGAATAGAGTCGCTCAGGCCGTAGGAAGGTCGCTGTGACCGGCGAGTTAAGGCCGGAGTCGGTTCATGATGCTGCCGCTTCAACGTCGCTTCCCCTTGTGCAGCGGCTTGCGATCATCGGCCTGGGCCTGATCGGTTCAAGCGTGGGATTGGCCTGTCGCGCTCATGGTCTGGCCAAAGAGATCCGGGGAGCCGATATCGAGCCGGATCATCGCGCGCACGCGGTTGCGCTGGGCATCGTCGATCTCGCCTTCGCGGATATCGCCGCTGCGATTGAGGGAGCCGACATGGTCGTGCTTGCGGTGCCGGTCGGCGCGATCGCACCGACGCTGGAGCAGATCGTCCCGCATTTGGCACCGGGCGCAGTAGTGACTGATGTGGGGAGCGTCAAGGGGGTTGTCGCGACAACGATGGACCGGCTGCTGCCGGCTGGTAACGGGGTACCGGGCCATCCGATCGCCGGCCGCGAGACGTCTGGGCCCGGCGCGGCGGCGGCCGAGCTGTTCGTCGGCGCAAAGTGCATACTGACCCCCGGCCGGTTGACCGATCCTGCCGCCGTTGCACGGGTTCGCGCCCTGTGGAGGGCAGTAGGGTCTGAGGTGCTGCAGATGCGTCCGGAGTGCCATGACGAGATCTTCGCGGCCATCAGCCATCTGCCGCACATCGTGGCCTATGCGCTGATGGGTGCTATACTTGATCTGGAAGGCGGCGAACATCTGCAGGCATTGGCGGGTGGCGGCTTGAGAGATTTCAGCCGAGTGGCCATGAGCCATCCGGTCATGTGGCGCGATATCTGCCTCGCCAACCGTGAGCCGATCCTGAAGATGATCGCTCGATTTCAGGGCGCCTTGAGCGATCTGGCTGCAATGATCAGCGCTGAAGACGGCGACGGCCTGCATCAGCGGTTTGCGAGGGCGCGCGCCTGTCGGGAGGGTCTTGGGAACGGGAATGAAGGGAACAATCGCGAGCGCCCTGGTCGGTGAGCCCCGCGAGCGGGCGCTGCTGGTAGGGATTCATCGTAAGCGCGACCCGCGCTGGGAGGCGGAGGACTCGTTGGACGAACTTGCGCGTCTCGCGGGCTCGGCAGGCGCTGTGGTAATCGGAACCATCTTGCAGGACCGCGATGTGCCGGACCCGCGCTATCTGATCGGGAAGGGCAAGGCGCAGGAGATCAAGGCGCAGTGGGGTGGGAAGGTGGATCTGCTGGTAATCGATGAGGAGCTGTCCGGATCGCAGCAGCGAAGCCTGGAGGAACTGACCGGATGGAAAACGGTCGATCGCCCGTTGCTGATCCTGGATATCTTCTCCCAGCGGGCCAGGAGCCGGGAGGGCAAGTTGCAGGTCGAACTGGCTCAGCTTGACTATCGCCTGCCCCGGCTGGTCGGAATGGGAACCCAACTCTCACGTTTGGGTGGCGGCATCGGAACACGCGGCCCTGGCGAAACCCAGTTGGAGACGGACCGGCGGACGATCCGGCGGCGTATGGCGAAGATTCGGGAGGAACTGGCCAAGGTCCGCCGTCATCGGGCGCTCTTGAGACGGCCTCGAAAACGCCATGCCATCCCGATCGTGGCTCTGGTCGGCTACACCAATGCCGGTAAGTCGACGCTCTTCAATGCCCTCACGCATTCGGGTGTTCAGACCGATGACGCCCTGTTTGTGACCCTTGATCCCATCTTGCGTCGAGTGACGATGGCCGACGGGTTCGGGTTTCTGCTCTCCGATACTGTAGGGTTTATCCGGCGCCTTCCTGAGCAATTGGTGACGGCGTTCAAGGCGACCCTTGAGGAGTTGGACGAGGCCGATCTTCTGCTGCACGTAATCGACGCGAGCCATCCCCAGGTGATGGAACAGAAAGAGGCGGTCGACACGATTCTCAGGGAGCTTGGCCTCTCGACGAAGCCGATTGTCGAGGTATTCAACAAGATGGATCGCTTGACGGGCGGGATTGGGCAATCTTTCATCGGCGGCAAGACGATAGTGCCGCGAGTGGCGATATCCGCCCTCACAGGGTATGGCCTCGATCGGCTACTGCAGACGGTGCGTGAGTCGCTTGCCCCTACCGCTTCGCAGGCGAGAGGATACGACCGGTTACCCTATCCCGCCGCTCACGCCTAAGGTTGATCACCCCTTTCCGCCGGTCGGAGCCCTGTTGATGCTGAACCTTGCCAATAGCCTCACAATTCTCAGGATCTTTATGACCCCCGTCATCTCGATCCTGTTAGTCTATCAGTTTTGGAGGCTTGGCCTGGCAACCTTTCTACTGGCAGGAGTCACCGACGCCCTTGACGGATTCATCGCGCGTTCGAGGGCCCAGCGAACAGAGCTGGGGATGATCCTGGACCCGCTGGCCGACAAGCTGTTACTCTCTGCGACCTTCGTGACGCTGGTCTACCTGCGTCAGATTCCGCAGTGGCTGTTCATCATCATCGTCAGCCGCGACCTGATATTGATCGGCGGTTTCTTGATTGTGTATCTGGTGACCGGTCAGACCACGGTGTCTGTCTCACGGATGGGGAAGCTCACGACAGGCCTGCAGGTTCTGACCGTGCTGGCGACGCTCATCGCGCGCGTCAACGGCGGGATCGGCCCCTATGTGCCGTGGATCATCTATCTTGCCGCAGCGGTAACGGTTGTTTCAGGGCTCGATTACGTTCGTCAAGGCGTACGGGCGCTGAGCCGGTAAAATGTACTGGTGTAGGCGTCGTGATAGTGGCCCAGGATGTTACACAGGCGTAGGAGTTCCGCAATGACTCACCCATCCCAGGTTGCCTGGAGACCGGACCGGCAGATCATTGCACAGGCCAACATCACCCGATTCATGGGGGAGTACGGCATCGCCTCATATGAAGAGCTGATCCGCAAGTCCACCACGGAGACCGAGTGGTTCTGGGATGCGCTACCGCGTGCCCTCGATATTGAATGGTTTACCCCCTATACCCGGGTGATGGACACCGCGCCGGGGATTCCGTGGACAGAGTGGTACGTGGGCGGGACGCTCAACATTGCTCACAACTGCCTCGACCGCCACGCCTCAGGGCCCACGGCCGACAGGCTGGCCCTCATCGCCGAGACCGAGGACGGCGGGCTTACCCATTGGACTTATGGCGACTTAGCGCAGCGCGTCAATCGGATCGCCTCAGCCATGCGGGGCCTGGGAATCAAGCGGGGGGAGACGGTCGGGATCTATATGCCCATGATCGCCGACGTCGTGACCGTCCTGCTGGCGTGCCTGAAGATCGGAGCCGTTGCCATTCCCATCTTCTCCGGCTTCGCGCCGCGAGCCGTCGCGGAGAGGCTGCGGGACGGCGGCGCCCGCCTGCTGTTTACCGCCGACTACGCGTTCCGACGGGGAAGGCGCGTCGAGCTGAAAGCCGCTGCCGATGAGGCCGCTGCCCTGACGCCATCCGTCGAGCGTCTGGTTGTGTGGCGTCGCTCGGACGAGCCGATCCCGTGGAGAATCGAGCGGGATCTGACCTGGGAGGAGTTTCTGGCCTCGGGTGCGCCAAGTTGTGAGACGGAGGCGATGGCATCGATGGAGCCGGCGATGCTTCTGTACACCTCTGGGACAACCGGACATCCGAAAGGGACGGTCCACTCTCACGCCGGCGCCCTCATCCAGATTGCCAAGGAGATCAGGTATCACTTTGACCTCAAGACCGCCGACCGCTTCTTCTGGCTTACCGATATCGGCTGGATGATGGGACCCTGGATGATCATCGGTTGTCTGTACCATGGCGGAACCGTGGTACTCTATGAGGGAGCACCGGAATACCCGACACCGGACCGCCTGTGGCAGCTCGTGGACCGTCATCAAATTACGATTCTCGGCATTTCTCCTACCGTCATCCGTATGCTCATGCGGGAGGGTGTCGACTGGGTCAGGCGCGATGCACTCTCTTCGCTGCGCATTCTTGGCTCCACCGGTGAGCCGTGGGATCCTGACTCGTGGTGGTGGTACTTTGAACAGATCGGCCAACGTCGCTGTCCGGTCATCAACATCTCCGGCGGCACAGACATCATCGGGTGCTTCCTCGCGCCGCTCATTATCAAGGAACTGAAACCATGCTCCCTCCAGGGGCCTGGGCTCGGCATGGCGGTGGAGGTGTGGAACGAGGCGGGGCAACCCGTCCGGGAGGAGGTCGGCCGTCTGGTGGCCACTAGACCGGCTCCCTCCATGACGCGTGGGTTCTGGAAGGACGCCAATCGATACCTCGACACCTACTGGTCCCACTGGCCTGATGTCTGGGACCATGGCGACTGGGCGTATATCGATGCGGATGGCCACTGGTTCCTCCATGGTCGGGCCGACGACACCATCAAGGTGGCCGGACGGCGGATCGGTCCCGCCGAGATCGAAGGGGCGCTCATGGAGCATCCTGCAGTCTCCGAAGCCGCTGCCATAGGGGTCCCGGACCCTATCAAGGGGGAGGCCATCGTGTGCTTCGCGGTGCTTGGTCGGCAGTACGCCCCATCGAACGAGCTCAGCGAAGACCTCAAGCGGGTGGTGGTCTCGCTTCTTGGGAAGGTTGACCGTCCGGAGCAGGTTCTGTTCGTCCCGGACCTCCCGAAGACCCGGAGCGCCAAGATCATGCGCCGCCTTATTCGGGGCAAGTATCTGGGGGCCGGCGACCTTGGCGATCTCTCCTCGTGCCAGAATCCTGAGGCGATTGGAGCGATCCCCAGTCGAGGCCAAGTCTAGTCGTCTTTCAGCGGAGTTATAGCCGATGTCTCTTCCTATCGTCACAATTGTGGGTCGACCCAATGTTGGGAAATCAACCTTATTCAACCGACTGGTCGGCGGGCGACGGGCGATTGTGCATGATCAGCCCGGCGTCACCAGGGACCGGCTCTACGCCACAGTCGAATGGAAGGGCCGTGCGTTCACTCTCGGTGATACCGGGGGGCTGGAGCCGGGTGTTGGAACCGGTCTCGCAGCCCAGGTGCTCGCCCAGGTCCGGCAGGCGGTCCAGGAGTCCGTCCTCGTCATCTTCGTGGTTGATGCCCGAGAGGGACTGACGCCATTGGATGAGGAGATCGCCCGGCTACTTCGTCACGACGTCCAGACGCGCATCGTTGTGGCGCCGAATAAGGTCGATCGGCCGACGCACGAGGTGCTGGCATCCGAATTCTTTCGGATAGGATTTGCTGAGGTCTGTCCGGTTTCTGCCGAGCATGGCCTGGGTGTGGCGGAGCTGTGTGACGTCATTGCCGAGGCGCTGCCGGTGACAGAGAGTGCGTCCGAATCGAAGGCCATCCGTGTGACGGTCGTCGGTCGCCCGAATGTAGGCAAATCATCGCTGGTGAATGCGCTGCTGGGTCAGGAGCGTGTGATCGTGAGCGAGCAGGCGGGCACAACGCGGGATGCGATCGATACCCCGTTCACCTATAACGACACCGCGTATATCCTGATCGACACCGCAGGGCTCCGCTCCCGCAGTAAGGTCCAACAGCCATTGGAACGGTTCAGTGTGGTGCGGGCGCTCAAGGCTATTGAACGGAGCGATGTGGCCCTGATCCTGGTTGACGCCAAAGACGGGATTACCGACCAGGATGCCAAGATTGCCGCGTACGTTCAGGATGTCGGAAGCGGCGCCATCGTGGTGGCGAATAAGTGGGACCTGATGCCGTCTGGAGCCGACGCCCGGCAACAGTTCACGCTGGAGATCCGCGATCGACTGCGGCACGTGGATTACGCGCCCATCGCATTCGTCTCGGCCCTGACCGGCTCTGACGTGCCGACATTGTTTCCGCTTGTGCAGAGCGTCGCGCAAGCGCGCGCTCACCGGGTCTCGACTCCCCATCTCAACGAGCTTATCGGTGAGGCGGTCCAGAAGTATCCTCCGCCCGCTCACGGCAAGCGCCCCGTTCGATTTCATTACGCCACACAGGCCGCCAGTCTTCCGCCCACCTTTCTGTTATTCGTCAGCGACCCACGCGCGGTCCGAGTTCCCTACCGCCGCTATCTGGTCAACCAACTCAGAGCCGCCTACGGCTTCGTCGGCACCCCGATCCGCTTGGTCTTGAAAGGCAAGCGCGGCTCATAGATAGCGTGGCTTTCTGCTTGACTTGAAGACAAGGGAAAGATTACGTGTGGCTAACTCGAAGGTGTGTTAGCGCAGCGTAACCCGACGAAGCACATGAGCTACCGACGCAGATTCATTTCAACCCCTCAAATACGGGTTCGTATCATCGACCATAGCGTGGCCGTATTCCACCTTTCGCCGGTCTGTTGAGGCGGTGGTGCATGAGTGATGGAGTCGGATTGTCGGGTTATGCGGTGCTAACCCGACCTACGACGCTGCGATGCTGTTGGGCGCGAAATAGCGGTGCATGGCAATACGTCGTGAAGGATGTGGTTACGGCAGCAGTATAGGTTTACGTCCAATCAGACGTTGAATCGGATCGTCATGATATCGCCATCGACCACGCGGTAGTCTTTCCCTTCGAGCCGGAACGACCCCTCGTGCCGTGTGGCCGCCAGCGAGCCGCAGCGGATGAGCGCCTCATAGGCGACGACCTCGGCTCGGATGAAACCCTGCGCGAGATCGCTATGGATTGCGCCCGCCGCCTGAAGCGCTGTGGCGCCCAGGGGAATCGTCCAGGCCCGGACCTCATCGCTTCCTACCGTAAAGAAGGTCATCACGCCTAACAGGTCATAGCAGGCTTGCCGCAGTCGCGGCGCCGCGGACGCCTCCAGCCCGAGTTCGGTACGGAAGGTGCCGGCTTCATCCGGAGGCAGGTCCGCCAACTCCAGTTCCAGTTTGGCCGGGACGGCTATCGAGGCGGGCTGGGAGGTACCCAGTGCCGGTATGGCCTCAAGGATTCCAAGGTCGCCGCCGCCCTCTTCATCGGTATTGACCACTACAAGGCTTGGCTTGGCCGTCAGGAACTGAAAGCCGCGAAGCAGGCGCTCCTCTTCAGCCGTTAACGACATCCCCCGCAATGGCTGTTCTTCTTGTAGTGCCGTATAACAACGCTTCAGGAGGGCCAATTCCTGCTGACTCTCGCCTTTTTTTCCCTTTCGAAAGGCCTCTTCGATCCTGGCGATCCGTTTCTCCACCACATCCAGATCGGCCAGGACCAACTCGGCCCACAGCGTCGCCGCATCCTTAGCCGGATCGACCCGCCCCTCGATGTGGGGGACCCGTTCATCCTTGAAGGCCCGAACGACCATGAGGAGGGCGGTACTCTGCCGCATCTGCGGGAGGAGCTGTGTGCCGGCGCTCGTGGGCTTACCCGATTCTTTCACCAGCGGGGCGAAGTCAACAAGCTCCACGCTGGCTGGCGTCACCTTTTTTGGCGTGAACATGAGTGCCAGGCGCTCGAGACGGGGATCGGGGACCTTGACGACAGCGATTGAGGCCTCCCCCAACTGGCCCGCCTGGTGGCTTGGCTGGCCGTGGGTCAGTAGCCCGTACACGGTGCTCTTGCCGGAGGCCGGCAGTCCAATAATACCGATGCGCATCTGGTTGCTCTCCCGAATCTGCTGAGGGTTCATTCCCCGCGGCTTACCGCGGGTTCGTCATACCGGCGGACCCCGGATCGGAGTCCGGGGCAGGCACCGGTATCCGGAGGACCCGACTGGATTCCGTGTCAAGCACGGAATGACGGGCCAGAGCAGAAGACGATACCTCGCAGCTTACCGCGGGGTAGTTTATTATAGTGTGCCTTGTAACCTGTCTCCGTGAAAACAGGGAGCCGTTCGTGCTGGTGTGTCACAATAGCACAGGCCCAGGAGCGCGCGCCACCGAAACCGGTCGGCCTCCATGGTTTTGAATTGAAATTTTTACGACCTGTGGTAAGCTCAAGTACCAATGAAGGCCTACCTGGATATCGAAACCTCATTCGACGGTGCCATCACGGTCGTGGGTCTGTATGCTCCAGACCGTGGCCTGATCCAGTTGATCGGTACACAGATCAGCGATGTCACAGTCTGGCAGGCGCTGGACGGCGTGGAGACGATCTGTACGTATAACGGCAGCCGCTTCGATCTCCCGGTGATCCGTCGCCGACTGGGTCTCGACCTGTGCGCGACGATCGAATCCCACGATCTGATGTATACGTGCTGGCGGTATGGCCTGTTCGGCGGGCTGAAACGGGTGGAGGCGCAGCTCAGTATTCCCCGGCGTTCCAAGGGAATTGATGGTATGGAGGCGATGCGGCTGTGGTCCAGATACGAGGATGGCGGTGACGAGGAGGCGTTGCAGATGCTCCTCACCTACAACAGGGAGGATGTCATGAACCTCCCGGTTCTCGAAGCGCGGCTCATGGAGTTCGAAGGCACCTATGCGCGTCGCGATTAAGACCTTGGGGTGTCGGCAAAATCAATGCGAGAGCGATGCCATCCAGGAGTCACTGCGGCGGGATGGGCATACAGCGGTTGGCCCGGACGACGCAGCCGACCTATTCATCATTAATACCTGTTCCGTTACACAGGAGGCCGACGCCGACTCGCGACAGATGATCCGGCGGGCGGTTCGCCGGAACCCGTCTGCCCGAGTGGTCGTCACCGGCTGTTATGCCCAGATTGCTGCCGGAGAGATTGCGGCGATCCCCGGTGTGGCCTTGGTGGCAGGTAATGGCGAGAAGGCCCAACTCTCCGAGATGATCTCCGGCCTGCGCGAGCAGAGTTCGCCGCTTATCGCCGTATCAGATATCCAGCAGTCGACTCGCTTCGCTCCGCTGCCGCCGCCGATCGGCGCGACTCGCAGCCGGGCGCTCCTCAAGGTCCAGGATGGGTGCAGCTATCGCTGTACCTTCTGTATCGTTCCGGAGACCCGCGGGCCGAATCGAAGCCAGTCGACCGATGCGGTGCTGCGCGATCTGCGGGTCCTTGTGGACGCCGGGTATCCGGAGGTGGTCCTGACCGGGACGCACCTGGGGACGTATGGGCGCGATCTGTCGACCGGCAGTTCAATCGCCGGATTGGTGGCGGACATGCTGGAGACGGCGGCGCCCGCGCGGTTGCGCCTGAGTTCACTCGATCCGCACGAGGTCGGCGAGGAATTGATCGGCTGCTTCGGCCGCTTTGAAAACCTTTGCCGTCATCTGCACCTGCCGGTGCAGAGCGGCGATGAGACGGTCCTCAAGCGCATGCGGCGACCGCACACGGCCGACGATTTTCGGCGGCTGGTGGAACGGCTTGCGGAGACGGTACCCGGGATCGCCATCGGGACGGATGTCATTGTCGGGTTTCCAGGTGAAGGGGACGCAGAATTTGAGCAGACCTATCGACTGCTTGACCGTCTGCCGATTGCGTATCTGCACGTATTCAATTACTCGCAGCGGAGGGGAACGGTTGCAGCCGTTATGCCGAATCACGTCCCAAAGGATGTGAGGGCAGCCAGGAGCGCTGCGCTCCGAGCACTGAGCGACGCGAAGTGGCGCGCATTTCGACAGACGCAGGTGGGACAGTCGTTTGCGGCCGTCGTCCTGGAGGGACGCGATGCGCCGACCGGGCGGCTCGACGCGCTGACCGACAACTATATTACGGTACAAGTCGAGCGTACTGAGGAGAGCGTCGGCCGCATGGTCGCTCTGAGTATCGAGACGGTGACCGAACGGGAGACCATTGGTCGCCTGCAGAGGCGTTGCGCCAACGACTTCATACCCACGCCGGAGGACAAATGAGCCAGGGCCTGATCGGTATTATCGGCGGAAGCGGGTTGTATGAAATGGAAGGACTCGAGCGGGTCGAGGAGCGGCGCGTCGAGACCCCCTTCGGGGCGCCGTCAGATGCCTATATCGTCGGGTCCCTGGCAGGGCGACGAGTGGCGTTTCTCGCGCGGCACGGACGCGGCCATCGCCTGATGCCGTCCGAGTTGAATTTCAGGGCGAACATCTTCGGGTTCAAGCTCCTGGGCGCGGAGCGGGTAATCTCCGCCTCGGCGGTGGGCAGTATGCGCGAGGATCTCCCGCCTCTGGATATTGTCATTCCGGATCAGTTCTTTGATCGAACGAAGGGGCGGGTCAGCACCTTCTTCGGGCGTGGCCTCGTCGCGCATGTGAGCTTCGCCGATCCGACCTGTCCGGTCCTGGGAGAGTTACTGTTCGCCGCCGGGCAGTCGGTGGGGGCCCGAATGCATCTCGGTGGCACGTACCTGTGCATCGAGGGACCGCAGTTCTCGACCAGGGCCGAGTCGCGGATCTATCGAAGCTGGGGAGTGGATGTCATCGGGATGACCAATCTGCAAGAGGCGAAGCTCTGCCGCGAGGCCGAGATCTGCTATGCGACGCTGGCCCTGGTGACCGATTATGATGTCTGGCACGAGACAGAGCAGGATGTGTCGGTGGAGGCGGTGGTGGCGATTTTGAAGCAAAACGCCGAAACCGCCAAGGCCATCATCAAGGCCACGGTGGCGTCGTTTCCGGCCGACAGGGAAGGCTGCTCGTGTGGGAGCGCGATGCACGATGCGATTATCACCGCTCGCGATATAATCACCGCCGACATTCCGGAGCTGCTGCGACCGATTATTGGGAAGTATGTTCAGTAAAATGATGTTCAACGTTCAATGTTCAATGTTTTTCGTCGCTAAGCCCTTAACTTTGAACCTTGAACTTTGTTTACCTTGAACCTTGCGGAGCAGACATGAGTATCCTTGTTGTCGGATCGGTCGCGCTTGACTCGGTTCGTACGCCATTCGGCGACGCGAAGGAGGCGCTGGGAGGATCGGCGACGTACTTCTCAGTGGCGGCCAGCTTCTTCGCCGATGTGCGGATTGTGGCCGTTGTGGGGGAGGACTTTCCCGAAGAACACCTGGCGTTTCTGAAGAGCCGGTCGATTGATCTTGAGGGGCTGGTGCGGGTTCCGGGGCGCACCTTCCGATGGATCGGAGAGTATGGATTCGATCTGAATGAGGCGAAGACCCTGGAAACCCAACTCAATGTCTTTGCAACGTTTCAGCCGGAGATCCCCAAGGCATACAAAGAGAGCGATCTAGTCTTCCTGGCCAATATCGATCCCGATCTGCAGCGGGAGGTTCTTGGCCAGGTCCGCTTACCCAAGCTTGTTGCCGCTGATACGATGAACTACTGGATCAATGGAAAGCCCGAAGCGCTCCAGGAGACACTGAAATCGGTAGATGTCCTGCTGATCAACGACGCCGAGACCCGGCAGCTTGCCGACGAGCCCAACCTGGTCCGGGCCGCCCAGAAGATCCTGGGCTGGGGGCCGACCTCACTGGTCATCAAGCGAGGCGAGTACGGCGCGCTGATGGTCCGAAAGGGCGGGTGGTTTGCCGCGCCCGCGCTTCCGCTCGATTCGGTGTTTGACCCGACGGGAGCGGGCGATTGCTTTGCCGGCGGTTTCATCGGCTACCTGGCCAACACGATGAATTTTGAGGAGTCCAACATCCGGAAGGCGATCGTGATGGGGTCGGTGATGGCGTCTTTTAACGTCGAAGCGTTTTCGCTCGATCGTTTACGACGGTTGACCTATCCTGAAATCGAGGCGAGGTATAAGGTCTTCAAACGTCTTGCCCATTTTGAAGACCTCTAGGGCGAAGGAGTGAACGAGATGGCGAATGAGCGCCATAAGGACAGGCTGGAGGAGCTGCGCCGCCGACGCGACGCCGCTCGGCAAGGCGGCGGACAGGAGCGTGTCGATCGGCATCATCAGTCCGGGAAGCTGACGGCGCGCGAGCGAATCGATCTGCTCCTTGATCCGGGGAGCTTCACCGAGCTGGATGCCTTCGTGACCCATCAGTGTCACGACTTTGATATGGACCGGCAACGGATCCCCGGCGACGGTGTCATTATCGGATACGGAACGATCGACGGGCGACAGGTGTATCTCTTCGCCCAGGATTTTACTGTGTTCGGCGGCAGCCTGAGCGGGGCCCACGCCGCCAAGATCTGCAAGGCGATGGATCTGGCCCTGAAGATGGGCGCTCCGATCATCGGCCTCAGCGATTCTGGCGGGGCCAGAATCCAGGAGGGGGTCGTTTCGCTGGCGGGATATGCCGATCTCTTCCTTCGCAACACGCTGGCCTCAGGGGTGATCCCGCAGATTGCGGCCATTATGGGGCCGTGCGCGGGCGGGGCGGTCTATTCGCCGGCCTTGATGGATTTCGTCGTCATGGTTCGCCATACCAGCCATATGTTCGTGACGGGACCTGATGTGATCAAGACAGTCCTACACGAAGAGGTCGACTTTGAAGGGCTGGGCGGCGCGATGACCCATAATGCCGTATCGGGCGTCGCCCACTTTGCCGTCGATTCGGAGCAGGAGTGTCTGGCCACGATCAGAGAACTGCTGTCGTATCTCCCACAGAACAATCTGGAAGATCCGCCTCGCTGTGCGTCCAGAGACGATCCGGAGCGACAAGAAGAGGCTCTGAACGGGCTCATCCCCGACAGCCCCAACCGACCGTACGACATAAAGGAACTGATCCGGATGGTGGTGGACGACGGCGAGTTTCTCGAGGTTCAGGAACATTTTGCCCAGAACATGGTGGTGGGTTTTGGACGTCTGGACGGGCAGTCGGCCGGGTTTGTCGCGAACCAGCCTGCCATGCTGGCCGGGTGCCTCGACATCAGCTCGTCCGTCAAGGCAGCTCGCTTCATCCGCTTTTGCGATGCCTTCAACATTCCCATCGTGACGTTGGAGGACGTTCCCGGTTATCTGCCCGGCACGGCTCAGGAGCATGGCGGCATCATCAAGCACGGCGCGAAGCTGCTGTACGCCTATGGGGAGGCGACCGTGCCGAAAATTACCATCATTGTGCGAAAGGCCTACGGGGGCGCCTATTGCGTGATGGGCAGCAAACATATGCGGGCCGATCTCAACTTCGCGTACCCGACCGCCGAGATCGCGGTCATGGGTCCCGAGGGCGCGGTCAACATCCTGTACAAGCGAAAGATGGCCGATGAGGATGACGTCGCATCCTTTCGCGCGGAAAAGGTGGCGGAGTTCCGCGATAAGTTTGCCAATCCGTATATTGCCGCAGAGCGGGGCTATATCGACGAAGTGATCGAGCCGAAAGAGACCCGCCCGAAACTGATCCGGGCGCTCAGGTCATTAAAGACAAAGCGCGAGACGAACCCTCCAAAGAAACATGGGAACATTCCTCTCTAAATAAAAGGGTAGAGGGTGGAGAGTTGAACAACAGACGGAACAGGATACTTTCTCCTCGCACTTTTCCTACCCCCTACCCCCTACACCCTATACCCTGGTGGCTATCATGTTTAACAAGATACTGATTGCGAATCGCGGAGAGATTGCCGTTCGAGTGATCCGCGCCTGCCGCGAGATGGGCATCGGCACGGTGGCCGTCTACTCGGAGGCCGACCGCGCCGCGCTGCACGTCAGGTTGGCCGACGAGGCGTACCTGATCGGCCCAGCCCCGTCCCCACAGAGTTATCTCAAGATTGATCGGATCATTGAGACCGCGAAGCTGGCCGGTGCCAAGGCGATCCATCCAGGCTATGGCTTCCTGTCGGAGAACGCGGAGTTTGCCATGCGGTGCGAGGAAGAAGGACTGGTATTTATCGGTCCTTCTTCTCACGCTATCCGCGCCGTGGGTGGCAAGACCGCCGGTCGGAGCCTGGCGAGCCAGGCTGGTGTCCCTATCGTCCCTGGTTCGACCCGAGACCTTACTGATCGGGAGGTACTTCAGGCCGTCCAGGAGATCGGCCTGCCTGTCGTCATCAAGGCCTCGGCCGGGGGGGGCGGAAAAGGGATGCGCATCGTGTCGACCGAGGCGATGCTGGGCAGTGCGCTTCGCGCGACTCGTTCAGAAGCGGCTGCTGCGTTCGGTAACGCAGCCATCTATGTCGAGCGGTATGTGGGCGCCGCTCGCCATATCGAGATCCAGGTGATGGCCGATACGCGGGGCAATGTGGTGTATCTTGGTGAGCGTGAATGCTCACTGCAGCGGCGTCACCAGAAGGTCATCGAGGAGTCGCCGTCGCCTTTTGTCGATCTTGAACTGAGGCGTCGGATGGGAGAGGCCGCGGTCCGATTGGCAAAGGCTGCGAACTACACGAACGCTGGGACGATGGAGTTCCTGGTCGATCCGTCCAAGAACTTTTATTTCCTGGAGATGAATACCCGGCTGCAGGTGGAGCACCCGATTACTGAAATGGTCACCGGACTCGATCTGGTGAAAGAGCAGATCAGGATCGCCGCCGGCGACGTCCTGTCAGTGCGGCAGGATGAGATCCGGTTGCGCGGTCACGCGATCGAGTGTCGCATCTATGCGGAGGATCCCTTCAACAATTTCATGCCGTCGCCCGGACGCATTCGGGCGCTGCGCACACCGGGCGGGCCTGGCCTTCGGATTGAAAGCGCGATCTACGAAGGGTGCGATGTTCCGATTCATTATGATCCCTTGATCTCAAAATTGGTCGTCTGGGGACGTGACCGAGGGGAGGCGATAGCGCGGGTACGGCGTGCGCTGGCTGAATATGTCATACTCGGCGTGAAAACCAATATCCCCTTCCATCGTCAGGTTCTCAATCTTTCGCAATTTGTGACGAGTCAAATCAATACGGAATTTCTGGAGAGTTGGCTGGCCACAGGACTCTCGCCTGAAAATGGGGCGTTCGCGGAGATTGCGCTGATTGCCGGAGCGCTCCACCTTCACACCAGGAAGCGTCCGGCTCCGACGCCTGTCGCGCAGGGCGTCCAGACCGACAGTTTATGGACGCGGGTTGCTCGTCAGGAGGGGATGCGACGACGATGATCTACTCCGCTGATCTGCAAGGTACACATCATAAGCTCGCGGTACAGGGTATGCAATCGCCGGTTCCGGTTGAGGTGAACGGGCATACCTACGAGGTCGATTTCAGCGCGGCTGACGGCAGCCTACTCTCGCTTCTGGTAATGGGTCGTTCGTATGAGGCCGATGTGGTCGAGGAAGAGGAGGGGGTTCTCGCGGTCTGGGTAGAGGGCGAAACGTACCGAATCGAATACCAGGAGGAGGGGCGTCGTCCCAGAAGAAGCGCCGGCGTGACAGGCCATGGGGTGAGCGGCTGTCAGGTGATTACGGCCCCCATGCCGGGAAAGGTTGTTGCGGTGCTGGTCTCATCGGCGCAAGAGGTGAATGCGGGTCAAGGCGTGATCGTCATCGAGGCGATGAAGATGGAGAATGAGTTGAAGGCTTCCAGGTCCGGGGTCATCAAGGAGATCAAGGTGCAGGAAGGAGCCGCTGTCGGCGGAGGGGACGTCCTGATGATCATCGAATAAAAGAGGTGTAGAGTGTTTAGTTCCTGGTTCAGGGAGGTTAAGCCGCAAGCCTGCCATTTTTCGTCGACGAACCATGACGATGAACCATGAACGTGAACTTCCTGATGCAGGGACGATGGATGACGAAGAACGGATGACAAAGCTTCAGCGTGAGTTCGATGACTGGCGGACGAGCGTGCTTGAGCCTGCCCTGACGCGCACCCCGGAGCGACGGCAAGAATGGCGGACAAGTTCCGGCATTGACGCTAATCGCCTCTACACCCCCCTGGATCTCGCCGAACATGACTATCTGGAGCGACTGGGATTTCCCGGTAGCTATCCGTATACCCGTGGGGTGCGGCCAACAATGCATCGAAGCCGCCTCTGGACCATGCGGCAGTATGCGGGCTACGGAACAGCGGAGGAGACTAACCGGCGGTTTCATTTTCTACTTGAGCAGGGCCAGACGGGGCTGTCGGTCGCCTTTGACCTTCCTACTCAGTTGGGGTATGATGCCGATGATCCGATGGTTGTCGGCGAGGTGGGGAGGGTGGGTGTCGCCATCGACTCTCTGGCGGATATGGAGACGCTGCTGCGAAGCATTCCGCTCGATCGGGTGAGCGTCTCCATGACCATCAATGCGACCGCAGCGATCCTGCTGGCGATGTATGTGGCCGTGGCTAAGCGACAGAGCGTCGCGCCGAATCAGCTTTCGGGGACCATTCAGAACGATATCCTCAAGGAATATGTTGCCAGGGGAACCTATATCTTCCCGCCCGGACCGTCCATGCGCCTGGTGACCGACACGATCGCCTATTGCGCCGTGCAACTTCCGCGCTGGAATGCCATCAGTGTCAGTGGCTACCATATTCGGGAGGCAGGCTCGACGGCAGTCCAGGAGGTAGCGTTCACGTTGGCCGACGGCATCGCCTATATGGAGGCGGCGATGGCCGCGGGGCTGGACGTGGATCGCATCGGTTCCCAGATCTCCTTCTTCTTCAACGCCCACGACGATCTCATGGAAGAGGTCGCCAAGTTCCGAGCGGCACGTCGACTCTGGGCAACGATCATGCGGCAGCGTTTTCAGGCGCGCGACTCGCGATCGTGGATGTTGCGCTTTCACGCACAGACCTCCGGTGTGAGCCTCACCGCGCAACAGGCCGAGAACAATCTGGTTCGCGTGGCGCTGCAGGCACTCGCGGCGGTTCTTGGTGGGGTCCAGTCGTTGCATACCAACTCGCGGGATGAGGCGCTGGGACTTCCTACCGAGGATGCGGTCCGGCTCGCGCTCAGGACTCAGCAGATCATTGCCTATGAGAGTGGGGTGGCGAATACCGTCGACCCGCTCGGCGGCTCGTACTATCTGGAGGCCCTGACTGATCGGATCGAGCGAGAAGCGTCAACCTATATCGACAAGATTGATGCAATGGGGGGGATGCTTCGCGCCATCGAGCTCGGATTTATCCAACGGGAGATCCAGGAAGCAGCGTACCGGGAGCAACAGGCCACAGAGGAGCGGCAGCGCATCGTCGTGGGGGTCAACGAGTGTAGCGCCGGTGAGTCGGCCCACATTCCCGTATTTGCTGTCGATCCCAGGCTTGAACTGGAACAGAAGACAAAGCTGGCCAGTCTCCGTCGCGATCGGGATAATGGCAGTGTGGAACGAATCCTTCACATGTTGGATGAGGCGGCAAGGGAGAGCCAGAACCTGCTGCCGCTCTTCATTGAAGCGGTCGAGGCCTACGCCACGCTGGGAGAAATCTGTGCTGTGTTGCGACGCGTCTTTGGTGAGCATCGCGAATCAGTGGCAATCTGAAGAAGGGTGTGGGGTGTAGGGTGGAGGGTTTAGTGGGAAGGGTGTTGGGTATGGGGTATGGGGGTGGAGCGGTTGAGTATGGTACTGATGATTGTTTGTCTTTCCAGACACCCTACACCCTAGACCCTATACCCTGTCTTTGACATGGTGCGTCGGATCGAACACATTGCGATTGCCGTGAAAGACGCCGAAGCCTCGGCGAGGCTATTTGAGACGCTTTTGGGGGTCGGTCGTGGTCAAATGGAGACCCTTCCAGGCGAGCGCGTCAAGGTGGCATTCTTCGATCTCGGGGAGAGTCGCCTCGAACTGGTACAGGGGATCGGCGACGACAATCCGATGGGTAAATTTATCGAGAAACGAGGCGAAGGCCTGCACCATATCTGCCTTGAGGTCGAGGATCTTCCTGAGACACTGAGGCTGCTTGATGCGGCCGGGTTTCCCCTCATCGACAGCGTTCCCAAACCTGGGTCCAGTGGTACCAGAGTCGCCTTCTTACACCCGAAGGGATGCAACGGTGTGCTCATAGAGCTGGTTGAGCAACCCAATAGAGCATAGTCGTCGGAGGATCGCGATGGGTTGCAGACGTCCTGTGTTGTTGATTCCGATTCCTCGTATTCCTTTGAAAATAGCCGTCAGATGCAGAGAAATCCCCCCTAGACCCCCCTTGTCTAAAGGGGGGGTGGGGGGTTTTCGTGCGCCGTTGCGCGGTCGTACCACGTGGCGTGTTCTACTCCATTTTGTCTTTTTTCTTACAGTGTTGCTCATTGCCTCTCCAAGCGGGATGGCGGCGGCTGATGAGCGAACTCCTGTTCGAGGCAAAGGGAGCCCTTCAGCCAGGGATCAGCAGGGTGGATTTGCTGAAGCCGCCAAGATTGTAGCCGAACGACTCGCCGCCTCCTTTCCACGTGTCGAGGGTCTCATTATCGGTTTCGAGGGCGATCTGGTCCTGATTGATCGCGGGACGGCAGCCGGCGTCGTCCAGGGAATGGAGCTCGACGTCTTTCGTGAAGGGGAGGAGTTTAAACACCCACTCACGGGAGAGGCCATGGGAAGATTGGACAAGGATCTCGGTACGGTTCGCGTCCTTTACGTTCACGAGCGTTATGCCGAGACCGCCGTGATCAAAAAGACTGAGAAGGCCGGATTCCGTAAGGGTGATCGGGTGCGAGTCTCCATGGCGCGGATGATTGTGGCGTTTCCCAATATCGATGTTGGAGGGGTCGGCGGAGTCAGCATGCGAGCGATGACGAAGGACCTGGCTGCTGCCCTGGTTCGGACAGGGCGCTTCGAGCCGGTTGAGGATCGACAGTTACGTTCCATGCTGTTGACTGACCGGGAGTTCATGGCAGGGGAGTTGACGGATCCGAAGGCTCTCAAGCAACTCGCTGACAGGGGAAAGATTCAGGTCCTTCTGCTGAGCCGCCTGACGCCCTCAGCGGACGGGATATCGCTGGATGTACAGGCCTATTCAACATTGACCGGCAACTCGATTGTTCTTGCCAGTGCGTTGGTGCAGTCGGGTCTCGTGACTCACGACAAGTCGTCGCGTGGACCACAGACGGCGCCGACTGCGCCATCAACCGTCATCACGCCTGCGGAGACCGGGAAGTCGATAGTCGCCGCCTCTCCACGACCCGGCACGCTCCCGGTTGCTCCTATGCCGTCGGATCATGTTGTGCTCGAACCGGCGCTTGACGGTTCCATGACGGCGATGGCTATGGCGGATCTGGATGGTGACGGGAAGCGCGAACTTCTCGTGGCGGGGGTCGATCGGCTGCTTGCCCTTCGATTCGACGGCTCCCATCTCAAATCTCTTGCGGAATACCCATTACGCGAAAAAGGCAGCGTAGTGACGCTGGAGGCTCTGGATGTTACTGGTGATGGAGGGGCCGAGATCATCATGACCCTGTCGCACAAGGGCCGTATTCACGCCCTGGTTGTTCAGTGGATAGAGAGCAAGCTCAGGGCGATCTGGGAAGTACCCGACCTTATCATCCGGCCGCTGGCGCCGGACGGGAAAACAGTTCGGCTCTTTGGTCAGGCGATGGTACCGGCTGATCGGGCCGCACAACCGATCCATCAGTATACGTGGGACGGACGAAACCTCCAAGTTGGACCCGCCCTCGATGTTCCATCCGGTCTCTCGCTGCTGGAATTCACGATGGCCGATGTGAACGGAGATGGAGCAATACGGCTGCTGACTTTTAAAGGGGGCACGCTCGAAGTCGGATCACAAACCGGCACTCTTCTCAGCAGCTACAAAGCGAGTAGTGGGGCGAGCGTCCCAAAGAACGGAGTTGATCCTCGGATTGTGATTGATAAGGAGCGAGAAGGAGAGAGGCTTCAGGTCATCGTGGCGCGAGAGCAGGAGGCCGAAGGCCGGATGCAAAGTTGGTGGAGCGGAAAGAGGACGCACAGCTTAACGGTCCTGAAATGGGATGGGACTCAATTTCATGAGGTACGACAGGCGCCTATTGCTGACGGCGTGCTCACCGATTACGCTGTTGCGGATCTCGGAGAAGGACTCGGCCGTCGTCTCCTCGCGCTTGTTGTGAAGCGCGGAAGATTGGGATTGAGTACGAGAAGCGAGATTCAAGCCTTCCGGTATTAATGACCCTGCTGTTAGATTTCCTAAAACCGATTGAAAAGCTCTAGACAATGTGTGCTAGCTACTACTATAATTACCCGCTTTTCTACTGAGTAGAGGGTGATGACACTCCGTACGCTAACATTAAGGAGCGTGATGAAAAGAAGCCGGTGCGCGTCGACTGCGATGGCAGTTGCGATGTTCGGCCTGACTCAAGCACTGGCTACGGGTACCGCGGTCGCCGGCGGTTTTTCTCTGTCTGTAGAAAGCGGTGCGGCGGCGGTTGGTAACGCCCAGGCCGGAAGCGCGGCGCTCGGTGAGGACGCATCCACGGTCTTTTTCAATCCGGCCGGCCTCACCCGTCTCAAGGGCAGCCAGCTTTCAATGGTGGCGTCTGCCGTCGGACCATCGGCTCACTTTTCTAATTCGCGTTCTCATCCCTCCACGTCCGCCATTTCCTCTATTCCGCTGACAGGCGGCGACGGCGGCGACGCCGGAAGTTGGGCGATGGTGCCGGCCGGTTATTACGCGACGGATGTCACGTCGCGTCTCAAGTTCGGGGTTGGGTTCAACGCCCCGTTCGGCCTGAAAACCGAGTATAACGACGACTGGGTCGGGCGCTACCATGCGATCAAATCCGAGCTGATGACGATCCGAATGACGCCGGCGTTGGCGCTGAAGGTGGACGATCGGCTCTCGCTGGGCGTCGGGTTTATTGCCGAGTGGGCCAGGGCGGAGCTGACGAAGGCGATCGATTTCGGCGCAGCGTGCTTCGGCTCGGCATTCGGGCCAGCGGCCTGTACTGCAGCGGGGATCTCGCCTCAGACGAAAGACGGGAGGGCGAAACTCGAAGGCGAGGACTGGGGGTTCGGCTATAGCCTGGGTGTGCTGTATCAAGTGATGCCGTCGACGCGCCTGGGGCTGAACTATCGCTCTAAGATCACGCACGTCATCAGCGGTACCGCAACCTATTACAACAAACCGGATTTGCCGGGTCCGTTTGCCGCGCTGACCTCTACACCGGCGACGACCAACAACGCCGCCAAGGCGAGCGTGACGCTTCCGGAAACATTGTCGATCAGCTCGGTCACTCAGATCAGTCCGAAGTGGTCGCTGTTGAGCGATATTATGTGGACCAACTGGAGCCGCTTTGACGAGCTGCGGGTACGTTTCAGCAACGGTGCGCCGGACAGCGTCACGAAAGAGAATTGGCGGGACACCGTTCGGCTCGCATTGGCCGCCAATTATCAGGCGACCGATGCCTGGAAGCTGCGAGTCGGCTGGGCCTACGACCCAACCCCCGTGAAGGATAAGTTCCGCACCCCGCGCATTCCCGATGAGGATCGCGTGTGGCTCTCGTTTGGGACGAACGTGAAAATATCCGCAGCAGGCTCCCTGGACTTCGCCTACGCTCACTTGTTCGTGAAGGATGCGTCGATCAAAGACACAGTGAGCGGGGCGGGAACCTTGCGGGGCAGCTACAATAATGATGTCAACGTGATTACGGCTCAGTTGAACTACAGATTTTAATGGATCTGCTCCGCCAGGTAGTTCTCATACCCCAGCTCGCTGATCTTATGGAGTTGCGTCTCAATCCAACCGGCATGATGTTCTTCATCGACAGTGATACGCGCCAGCAGTTCCCGGCTCCCGGTATCTTGAAGCTCGCTACATAACGTTATGCCGGGATTGAGAATCTGGAGCGCCGCCTTTTCCAATGCGAGGTCGTTCTCCAACTGCTCCCGGACGTTGCTGCCGATAGAAATCCGATCATAGCTTGATAGATTGGGCCGCCCGCCAAGAAACAGGATACGTTCGATGATTTTATCGGCATGTTTCATCTCTTCGATCGACTCTTCGAGGAGTACCTTGGCCAAGGGTTGATAACCCCAACCGTCACACATTTTGGAGTGCAGAAAATACTGATTGATCCCTGTCAGTTCCATTCGGAGCACGCTATTCAACAGCTCGATGATCTGCTGGTGTCCCTGCATGTCATCTCCTCGTCGGCTTGGTCAGCACGTGATAGTGTCCGCATGATAGGTTGGGTGTGAGGCGGCTCAGATACTCTTCAAGAAGTCTCGCGCTTCCTCGTAGACAGGATCGATCTCCAGAGCTCTTCGCGCGCAATGAACCGCTCCGCTGCTGTCGCCCAATCCTCTCAGACAGACGGCCTTATGAAGCCACGCCTCCTTATAATTGCTATCGTAGCGGAGCGCCTCATTGAGGCAGTTAATGGCAGCGGAGTACCGTTTCTGGCTGGAGAGGCAGGTACCCTTACAGTGCCATGCCTCCAGGAGTTTGCTCGGATCCTTCAAATCCTTAATGGCGCGCTCGAACAGCTCGATGGCGTAGTCGAACTCCTGTATGTGCATCAAGGCCTTTGCGTTGCTCAACAGGGCGTCGCTGTTGATTGAGTGTGAAGGGCCGAGCCCCCTCTGAACAGCGGTTCCGGTGGCAGACGGTACGGCGAGTGTCAGATACGATTCACCTTTCATAGAGAAAAATTGTTCGTCAGCGCTTGCAGCCTTGGCCGTAATCCGATACAGGTGACCTCGTATCCCTTTATGGCGGAGCATCTCATCGAATCGGCTGTCCTGTACGTCGCTTGTGTATCGGATAAGCAGGTTGGAGTAGAGCTTGCTGAGGTGTTGATTGCGGAGTCGCTCCTTGTCGAGACCGGGCGTGGGGCTCTGTTCCAGCTCCTCCGAGGCAGAGATAAACTCATCGGTTGGTGCAAATAGGGCGTACGAAAGGGCTGCGGGAGAGACCGCCAGGAACCGTGGAATCCATGAGCGCTCCTCCTCGGACAGCTTCAGGTGAAAGCGTCCCTCCACATAGGGGCGTAAACCGGCAACCAGCGCTTGGACTGCAAAGTTGGAGCGAAGGAACTTGAACCGGTGAGCGCCGTCGAGAAACTGGCGAGCAAGGCTGAGGAAGACATGAAATTCCGGCTTGATGGAGTAGCGATTACGCCGCCACCGCGGATGACCCGCCGGCTCTGCGATCAGGAACCCTTCATCGAAAAGCTCCTGCATGACATCTCGAAGTTCATCCAAGGGCTCCTTCGTCTCCCGCGATAGAAACTCAATATCTTTCTGACCGGACTCTGCCAAGGTGAGGAGGATCTTTTCCATGGCCTGCAAGTTCAACAGGCGCTTACCCTTTAAGGAGCTATCCAGCCGCTTAAGGGACAAGGCAACACGAGGCGAGACCGGCGATCCATAGGCGTCGAGAATCGCATAGGCCGCTCCCCTTTTGGTCTCGATGCGGAATATCCAGTAGAACCGTCCCGACGTTACGACCAGGTTTCCCGAATCATGCCGCGCCATGATCCGATTCTCGATCGCGTGGGCGATTTGATCGGGCGACGCGATCAGCTTTGCGCGCCGAAGCAGGGCACATATCTTGTCAACTCCAAACAGGTGATAGTCGCCCCTGGCTGGAGCATCTAAGCGCAAAAACCAGTTTCGGGCGGTTGGATGGAAACCGCTTACAGAGAAGAAGATGCCGGCAAGATCCTTATCGCGACGACGCGCCTGCACGTAACGCCTATAGACTCCCTGTAGTTCCCGTGGGCGAATCTCATGAGCGATGGTGCACCCATAGCAATGCAGGCGTTGAGCCGTGGAACGATGCCGAGCGTTCAGGGCAGTGGCGAGACGAGTCGAGGAAAGCGTAGGGTGAAAATCGGTGTAGCCGAGTTCGTCGATGAGGTCTTCTATGAGTTGCGCCAGGACGAGCGTCTTCTCTTTATTCGATCCAGCCAGGATCTTCATGCCGATAGCCTCAGTCGCCGACTTCGCTATGGTCCTTGGCTGTTTTGACGCCACCCTTGACAATCCTCCCCATAGAACGGATTTTCAACGTGCAAGCTTTTGTTATTTTTTTAGCATAAGGGGCCTCAAAGGTCAAGCCGGAAGTCGTTTTCTTGGTAAATACTAGCTTAGAATCGTCTTAGATTGACAATTTCGGAGAGATCATGGTATGAGTAAAGTAGCGTAGAAAGAAGAATAATGACTAGAATCTACATGATATATAGCCTGTAACTTAATAGAACATATGTGATAATACGATGAATATCCGAGTGCGATGTTTTGCGGCGGTTCGTGAGATTGTCGGGGTTGGTGAGCTGGTTGTTGAGTTGCCGGAGGGCAGTACGCTAGATCAGCTCATACACCAGCTTCAGTCTCAGTTCCCCAAGTTGCAGGCGCTGACCGGATCACTCCTGTTTTCGGTGAATCGGGAGTATGCGTCTGCCGATACAAGGTTGGCAGCGGGTGATGAAGTTGCACTCATCCCCCCTGTGAGTGGAGGAACCGATGTTTGAAATTACTGATCAGCCGCTCTCGCTCGAGCCGCTTGTGACGACTGTAAAACGGTCGAGCTCTGGAGCCATCGCAACCTTCCTGGGTGTGGTGCGTGAGCAGACGCAGGGCCGACAGGTCCGCTACTTAGAGTACGAAGCCTACCGGGAGATGGCGATTCCGAAGATGCGCGAGATTGCCGATGAGATTCGTCGGAAGTGGGAGATAGACGAGGTCGCGATGGTGCATCGAGTCGGCCGTCTGCAGATCGGAGAGGCAAGTGTAGCGATTGCCGTGTCGGCACCTCACCGTCACGCGGCGCTCACCGCCTGCGCCTATGCGATCGACCGTCTCAAAGAGGTTGTGCCGATCTGGAAAAAGGAGGTCTGGACGGATGGTGAGGAATGGGCCGGTCCAGGCATCTGCGACCACCACTGATTGTCCACTCAGGCCTGATAGCCCTCAGCGTCGATGATGCGTCTGGCGATGGCCCTCCGAAGGTGGGTGGTGTTGACAGGTGTGTAACGGGTCAACTTCCTCAGGGCGCTAAGCTGAGTCCAGAGGGTATCTCCCTCCTCCATCGCGGCCAGGCCCTCCTTGGCCAGCAGTTCGATCCTGGCGAAGGCGTCATTGATGTAAACCTTGGCTATATCGGATTGTGATTCCGCTGCGCCTTTCCCATCCCGCTCGACCGACTTCAGAGCCCGGAGCAGCGCGCTCTCCATAGCAAATAACTCGATCGTTAGATCACTCAGTATCCCCAGAATCTCCTGCTCATCCTGAAGATGCTCACGAAACTTCTGAACTGCCGATCCGGCGACCATCAGCGCGATCTTCTTTGCTGATTCGAGTAGCCGAATCTGCTCGTGAAGCGGATCGCCATACCCCTCTTCCTGGCTGCTGCTATAGCTGAGCAGGTCGGTCACCAACTTCTGGGCCGCCGTAAAGAGCGGCAGGCGCCCCTGCAACGCTCTCCGGAAGAGCGTCGTCGGGATCAACAACCGGTTGATCTCGTTGGTCCCCTCGAAGAGTCGGTTGATTCTCGCGTCCCGATAGATCCGTTCGGCCGGAAAGTCTGCGATGTACCCGTAGCCACCGAAGATCTGGACGGTTTCGTCAGCCACGTAGTCTAAGGCCTCAGAGGCGTAGACCTTGTTGATGGAGCACTCAACGGCGTACTCTTCAACCCCCTTGGCGGTATCGAGTCCGGCCCGTTCGCTCTCCTGGTCGATGCCTGATAGGTTCCGTTCGATCAGGCCGGCAGTGCGATAGATCATCGATTCGGCGACATAGGTCCGAATTGTCATCTCCGCGAGCTTTTTCTGAATAAGGCCGAAAGAGGCGATCGGTTGCCCGAATTGTGTGCGCTGCTTCGCATACCGGACGGCTTCGCGCAGGGCCAGCTTGCACAGACCCAGACAGCCCGCTCCGAGCTTGAGCCGGCCGATGTTCAACAGGTCGAAGGCGACCTTGTGGCCTCTGCCGATCTCGTAGAGGAGGTTATCCGCCGGGACCCTTGCATTCTCGAGGATGACGCTCCTGGTGGAGGTCCCCTTGATGCCCATCTTTTTCTCTTCCGGTCCCAAGGCGACACCCGGCGTATCCTTGTCGATGATAAAGGCGGTAAACTTATCGCCGTTTACCTTGGCGTAGGTAATGTACAGATCGGCAAAGGCGGCGTTCGTGATGAACTGTTTTGTGCCATTTAAGATATATGCGGTCCCATCAGGCGACAGAACCGCCCTGGTTTTGGCGCTGAGGGCATCAGAGCCCGAGCCCGGCTCTGTAAGGGCGTAGGAACCGACCTTTGCCCCGGTAGCAAGCAAGGGGAGATAGCGGGCCTTCTGCTCGGCATTGCCGAACCACGCGATTGGGAGCGACCCTATCCCCGAGTGATCCAACAGCGAGATGGCAAAAGAGCCGCCCTCACTCATTTGCTCGGCGATGACCGTGGAGGTAATCAGATCCAGCCCCAGGCCGCCGTACGTGGTCGGGATGTCTACCGACAACAGCCCCAACTCTCCCGCTTTCCTCATGAGCGTCAGCGTGACGTCCCAGTCCTGGTGCTCGATCCGCTCAGCCTGAGGTGTGATCTCGGCCTCGATGAATTCCTGAGTCAGCTTTCGCATCATCTGTTGTTCCTCGCTCAGATCTTCAGGCGTAAAGATCTCATGAGCCGGTGTGTCCCGGATGAGAAAGCTGCCGCCCGCCACAAATTCATCCTTTGCCGTCGTCATCTGGTTACCCTCTCAAAGATACCCGCAGCGCCCATCCCTCCGCCGATGCACATCGTGACCATCCCGTAGCGGGCTTGTCGTCGCTGCATCTCATGCAGCAGTGTCGCCGTCAGTTTCGCGCCGCTGCAGCCGAGGGGATGACCCAGGGCGATCGCGCCGCCGTTGACGTTCACTCGCTCAAGGGGCAGTCCCAGCTTGCGAATGACGGCAAGCGCCTGGGCGGCAAACGCCTCGTTCAACTCGATCAGGTCGATTTGGTCAATGGTAAGGCCCGCGAGCTTGAGCGCCTTCGGAATCGCCTCGACCGGTCCGATCCCCATCAGATCCGGCGGGACGCCTGCGACGGCGAACGCCCTGAAGATTGCAAGCGGCTTCAGCCCCAACTGTTGTGCCTTTTCTCGTGATATCACCAGCACCGCAGCCGCACCGTCACTGGTCTGGGAGGAATTGCCGGCGGTGACGGTGCCGTTTTTATGAAAGACGGAAGGAAGCTTGGCCAGCGCCTCGGCTGAGGTGTCGAATCGAACCCCCTCGTCGCAATCAAAAATTACCTCATCGGTCGCGACGCTCGGCGTACCCTCGCTCCGGAACGTCTTCTTCGTGACGGTGAGCGGAACGATCTCATCCTTGAATCGTCCTGTTCGAATAGCGGCTGCCGCCTTGAGGTGGCTCTCGAGCGCGAATCTGTCCTGATCTTCCCGGCTCACCTTGTACGCTTGAACGAGATTTTCGGCGCTGTTGCCCATCGAGATATAGACGGCCGGGTATTGCTCAGCAAGGTACGGATCGGGCGCGTAGGTATTTCCGCTCATTGGGACCAGGCTCATGCTTTCGGCCCCACCAGCGATAATCACGTCTGCAAAACCGGCCATGATCCGCTCGGCGGCTATGGCAATGGTCTGTAGCCCGGACGAGCAGAAGCGGTTAACCGTCTGGCCCGGGACGGTATACGGCAGCCCCGCCCGCAGCGCCGCGACCCTCGCCATATTCATCCCCTGTTCCGCTTCCGGAAAGGCGCAGCCAATGATCACGTCCTCGATCTCTTCAGGCGCCAGGGCGGGCGTCCGCTTCAGGAGGTCGCCGATTACAGTCGCCGCCATCGTTACAGGAGGTGTGGCACAGAGGGTACCGCGCGGCGCCTTGCCCACCGCCGTTCTCGCCGCCGCCACAATCACCGCCTCTTTCATGCCCTCGCTCTCCGCCCGTCATTGCGAGGAGCATAGCGACGAAGCAATCTCTGACCATCGTCCATTTGGATGTAGATTGCTTCGGTCACGTCGTTCCCTCGCAATGACGTAATTGCATCACGTCAGTTTCTCAGCGGCTTGCCGGTCTTCAGCATATGCTGCATCCGTTCCTGGGACTTACGCTCGCCGCACAGACTCAGGAAGGCCTCTCGCTCCAGATCCAGAAGGTACGCCTCGCTGACCAGGGTCCCAGGCACTACATCGCCGCCTGCCAGGACGCCGACAAGCTTTTTGGCGATCAGTTCGTCGTGGCCGCTGATATACCCCCCGCACTTCATATTATACAACTGCGTAGAGGCCGCGGCTATGGCACGCGTCCCCAGAACCCTGATGTCATCTTTTGGCTGAGGGGGGTATATCCTTCAGCAACTAATCCAAGCGCCACCTGCTTTGCGTCGTGCAACAGGTGATCCTGGTTCATCGTGAAACCGTCTGTTCGCCTCAGATAGCCCAGCCGCTGCGCGTCTCTTGCGCTGGTAGAGACCTTGGCGAAGGCGATCGTCTCAAAGGCGTGGCGGACAAACGGCAGCAGATCGACCTCAGCCCCATCCGGGATCCCTTCCAGACTCCGGAGCAACATCTCCTTACAGCCGCCGGCCGCAGGGATGATGCCGACGCCTGCTTCCACAAGTCCGATGTAGGTTTCAGCGGCAGCGCGGACTCTGGCGGTGTGCAGGCAGATCTCGCACCCGCCGCCGAGGGTCATAGAGAATGGGGCTGCGACCACCGGCTTCTCGAAATACTTGAGCGCCATGTTGGCGCCCTGGAAGGCTCGTATCATCAGTTCGATGTCGTCCCAGTTCTCCTCCTGGGCCTCGAAGAGAATGGCCATCAGGTTCGCGCCGACGCAAAAGTGTCTTCCCTGATTTCCGATCACGAGGGCGTCAAATCGCTCGGCGCACTGCTGTAAACTTGTTCGCATCATCTGGAGGATATCAGGACCGACAGTGTTGTTCTTGGAATGAAACTGCAGACACGCGACCCCATCCCCCAAGTCGAGGAGCGACGCACCGGGATTGCGGGTCACCACCTGTTGCCGCTCGTGCAATATTCGGAGATGAATGATTCCAGACCGCTCCGGGATCTCAACCTGTGTGGCCGCTCCGCGGTCAAAGGCGTACTGCCGTCCCGCCTCCCGACGGTAGAAGCTGTGCGCGCCGCTCTGAAACAGCGCAGTCACCAGCGGGGGGATGGTCTTGCCCTCTTGCGCCATCCTGGCGCTCGCCTTCTCGACCCCCAGCGCGTCCCACAGCTCGAACGGCCCCAGTTCCCATCCGAGGCCCCACTTCATGGCCTGGTCTACACTGACGATGTCATCGGCGATCTCAGGAATACGATCTGCAGCGTAGAGTAGTGTTTCGCATAGGAGCTGCCATACGTAGCGGCCGGCACGATCATCGGCATAGGCAACCGCTCGAAGTCGCTCGCCTGGATCTTCAATCCCTTGGGTCATGTTGAGTGAAGGGAAGGCTATTGGTCGCTGCTGCCCATACTCCATCGTGCGATAGTCGAGGACCAGGATTTCGCTTCCGTTGGCCCCCTTGATACGTTTATAGAACCCTTGCCCGGCCTTCTCGCCTAACCAGCCGCGTTTCACCAGTTCCGGAAGAAACGGCGGAAGAGTATAGGCCGCCCGTTCCGGGGCGTCCGGGAGAGCGTCGGCCATATAGGCGGCAATATGCGCCACCGTATCAAGGCCAACGAGGTCGGCTGTCCGAAACGTGGCGGTCTTGGGACGCCCGATCGCGCTTCCGGTCAGTCGGTCCACCTCCTCGATTGAATAGTCACCCTCAATCATCAGTCGCATGGCGGTGAAGAGGCCGAAGGCGGCAATCCGGTTCGCGATAAAGTTGGGAGTATCCTTGGCGAAGACGATCCCCTTACCCAGCGTCCGTTCCGCAAAGGTCGGCATCCGCTGCATCACCTCCGGGAGTGTGTCGGGGCCGGGGATCAGTTCGAGGAGTTTCATATACCGCGGAGGATTAAAGAAGTGCGTGCCGAGAAAGTGCCGACGGAAGTCGTCAGACCGTCCCTCAGCCAACAGCCGGATCGGGATCCCCGAGGTGTTGCTGCTGATGAGGGTTCCCGGTCTACGGTGGGCTTCAACCTTGGCAAAGAGCGCCTGCTTGATCTCGAGCCGTTCGGGGGCCGCCTCGATGATCCAGTCGACCTCAGAGAGCCGCCCGAGATGATCGTCGATATTCCCGACAGTAATCAGGCGGGCGTCTTTGGCCGAGAAGAAAGCGGGCGGAGAGGCCTTGAGAGCGGTGTCGAGACCTTTGGCCGCGACACGATTGCGGAACGCAGAGCTTTCCCTGCTGAGTCCTTTGCGCCGATCTTCCTCGCTCAGCTCCGGCGGGACGATATCGAGGAGGTGGGTGGGGACCCCGACATTGGCGAGGTGGGCGGCGATGCCGCTCCCCATCACGCCCGCCCCCAGAACCGCTACCCGCTTGATACGAAAGGCCATCGTTTCCTCGATTCCCCCCATGTCATTGCGAGCCGCAGGCAAAGCAATCTCACGGTACTTCGTTATCTAGAATAGTGGAGTGGCGACAGGTTGTAAAGGCGAATCACCGTAGTCTGCGCAGTCTGGACGGCTGTAAAAGGCTGGCTTCATACAAACTCTTCGACCCGTTTATCCTGAGCCTGTCGAAGGAAGCCGATCCAAGCCCAGAACTATGAGAGAATGTTGGTGGGGAGTGATGAGCATGCGCTATGGTCTGGCGCAACACGAGAGGGTGACGTTTTACTTGCTGCTGGCGACGAGGCCGCTCCACCCAGAGGCGTCGTCGATCAGGTTGCTGCCCAACGAGGTGACGGTGCGAGGGTGGGGTGAGGAGGCAGAAAGGAAACGGAACGCAATAGGGCACCTATCGGCCCGCCACGTCACCCCCCGCAGCAGCGCTTGGCCTTCAGGCCGCTGCCGCAGGGGCAGGGCGCATTGCGGCCGACGGCGGCTGGGCTCGTGGACGGGTCGGGTCGGCCCCATGTCAGTGCGACGGCCCCCCAGTACAGCAGCAGCGCGAAGAAGCCGCGCCCCATAAACTCGAAGAAGGCATAGAGCCAGTCGAAGAGGATCATCTTGGAGCGAGAGTAGTCGGTCGAGATAGCGATGCCGCCCGTAGTCGGGTCGGCCAGAGCTTCGTGTACTCAATGGTCACGAGGAAGGCGACAAGATCGGTCAGAACCAGCAGGCCGAGGCTCCAGGCGAGGGCCCGGCTACGCCGCCGCCAGGACCAACCGGGCGTTGCCAGGATCAGCGCGGCCAGGAGGGCGGGGGGGTACTGCCCGACGGTATCGCGCAACGGCTGCCGGATCGCGTCCACCGCATTGGGAGCCCGGCGCCGGAACGGCCGCTCGGCTACGACGGCGGTGCCTTCGACGAGGTAGCGGGTGTCGGGCGCCGATTCCAGCAGCGGCATGAGCGGGCGCGCGAGGCCGGCGAGCAGGTGGGCGTACACGGGCGCGAGGGCCAGCCAGAGCAGCGCGAGGAGGAGGAAGCTCCCGGCGAAGCGCAGGAGGGCGCCTCTCCAGTTCCCCCTAAGCGCCTGGACGAAGCCGGGTAATCCAGCCGAGCCAGCAGGCGGCGACGACAACGAGGAAGAGGGCTTGCCAGACATAGAGATGCGCGGCCTGAAAACCGCCGGGCCAGTAGCGCCCGAGGGCGAGCAGGCTCACGACCCGGAGGAGGTTGACGACATAGAGAACCGCAGCCCCGAGGAGAAAGCCGGCCAGTCGCAGGCGGAATGAGGCCGGGTAGGCCAGAACCGCCGCCCCGTAGAGGCCGATTTCATAAAGGGCGTTACAATTATTCTTGATCTCGACCGCAAAGCCGGGGATGCCGACGGACGCTCCGGAGACCGAGGCCTGAACGCCGGCGCCTCGCAGCAGCCCGTGCGTGAGCCACGCAATCCATCGGGTGGAGGGGACCACGATCAGGTCATTCAGCCCATAAAGGAAGAGGAACGCTGCGATGGTATACGCCGAGAAGCGGAGGCAGAAGCGCACGCCCTCCCGGTGCTGCCGGAGCCATCCCCCTAACCGACCTCTCGTTTGGGTTCCGTGCATGGAGAAACGTATAGCGGAAAGTCGATTGCCCGTCAACAGGAAATAGGGTGAGGTCGGCGCCACCCGACGGCGACGCGTCGTTGCGAGTAGATTCGCGGAGTCTATCCTGAGCGAAGCCGAAGGGCTCAGGGCTTCGGTTTATTGGTCACTCGCAATGACAAGGCGTTGGGGCGTGTCTTCCCCGCAGACTCTCATGGCCACGGGCGCGCCGCCGGAGGTCCTGTCCTGAGCCCTGTCGAAGGGCCAACAGGCCGCCGCCTCGTCCATTATATCTGGCGGATTAACGAGGTACCGGCAGATCGAGGAATTGGGCCGGGGTGACGATCGTGGTGCCGCGGTAGGATCCTAGAGGCAGCAGATGCTCTTTATCACCAGTGACCAGGAACTCCGCCTGCGCCGCAGCCACACACTCCAAGATGCGGTTATCATCATCGTTGGCTGTCACGACGGTAATCCGCTCTGTGGGTGTCATCACATGGGCCATGGCACGGATTGCATTGACCCGAATGTCCGCCTCCTTTTTCGCGAAGCGGAATGTCTCTCGCAGAACGCGGTCGAGCTCGGACAGGATGAAAGGGGAGATGAACAGCTCGATTTCTCCTCTGCGGATGCGATACAGGATTTGATCCGGCTTGCTCCCCGGGAAAGCCAGGGCGGAGATCAAGACATTGGTGTCAAGGACAATCCGCATGGTGTGGTGGGCTTATTTGCGGACCGCGTGCACGATTCGATCCACATCCTCCTCCGTTCTGATTCCGAGCGCCTGGGCGTGGAGGGCGGTCTTGCGCTGAAGTTTCCGCCAGCGTTGGTCCTCAAGGTACAGGCGCAAGGCTTCCCGGAGGAGTTCGCTCTTCGTTCGATTTTCCTCCTTGGCTGTTCGTTCGGCCTCTCTGCTGAGCTTAGGCGGAAGCGAAATAGTCCATGTCTTGGTGGTGCGCATCGTGTCACCTCCTGTTCGGTTGAATCTTACTTAGTAAGATATGATGTTATTACAGAGATGTCAAGGGGGTCAGTATAGTCTGATGCTCCATTCGAGAGTCTGAGTATGGCACGAGGGCTAGGGAGCGGTCGGATGGCTGGGGGGCGCGGAGCCGAAGGCGATGGGCTACGCGGGACGGACGTGGCGGCGCAGGGCGAGGAGGCCGCCGCCGACCAGGAGCGCGACCATGGCAAGCTGCGCCCACTCCGACAGGGTGGGAATCGCCTGAGTCCCGACGGCAGTCAGCGTGACATCGTTGCTGCCCACGTACGAAATGTGGAATTGCGTGCTGCCGACCGTGAACGTCGCGCCCTCGGGCAATCCGGCGAACGTTCCCGTCACGGCGTCGGTACTGTCATTGTTGATGATCGTGAACACTTGCCCTGCTGTCGGCGTGAAGCCGAGGACCACGTTCAGCGTGGCGCCACCGAGGGTCACCGTCCCCGTCACGTTGACCTGGTCGTACTGCGTCCCGACCGTGGGGCCGTTGATCTCGATGGTCAGCGTGCTGCCGGAAGTCAGCGTCAGGTTGCCGGTGTTCATGATCCCGGTCGAAAGCCCGGGGCCCAGTGTGCCGCCGTTGTTCACGGTCACGGCATTGAACGTGCCCGTGCCGCCGAGCGTGCCGCCCGAGTTCACCGTCACCGGCGAGGCGATCGACCCGTTGACCGCGAGCGTCCCCGCGTTCACGGTCGTGGCGCCGGTGTAGGTGTTCGCGCCCGAGAGCGTCAGCGTGCCGGTGCCGGCCTTGGTCAGCGCCGCCGCGCCGCCGCTGTTCTGATACACGCCGGAGAAGGTGGTGCTGGTGTTGTCGCCGCCGACGGTCAGCGCGTTGCTGCCGTTCATAAATACGTTGCCGCCCCCGGCCAGCGAGCCGATGGTGCTGGCGGCCTGGAAGAGCGCGCTGCCGTTGACGGTGAGCGCGCTGCTGGTCGGGACGGCACCATTGACATCAAATCGGACGCGTGCGGTGCCACTAACGGTGGTCGCGCCGGTGTACGAGTTGACGGTGAGGAGCTGGAGGCCGTCGGTTGGCCCCGTGCTCGATAGCGTAAGAGGACCCGTTCCAGTGATGGCGCCTGTGAAATGCAAAGCGTCGGCATTGCCGCCTGAGGTAGCCAGCGAGAAGGTGGTCGAGCCGTTAAGTGTCACCCCAGGAACACTGTCAGCCGGGCTGGTGTTGGCGTTATTGAAGGTATCGGTGATGGTGCCGCCGCTTTGGAGCACGATCGGGCCGCCGGCAATTGCCAGGATGCCGCCACCGCCGTTGCAGGAATTCATCGTGAGGGAATGCAGTTGAACTGTGGACGGCAGATCGTAATTCGTGGGACACGCGGCCCCGCCCGCCCCTTGGCTCATATCGATGACGACATCGTCGCCTGTCCCCGGCGCGCCCGCCGGAGTCCAGCAGGCGCTGGTTGACCAGTTCGAGCCCAAAGGACAGCCACCGACACTGCCATTCAGGTTTTTGGTGGCGGCGAAGGCTGGCGTGGGAGGCAGCAATAGCAGGATGAAAAGCGCCGGAAAAGCTGCAACGGGCCGGGCGAACGCAATGATTGCGAGAAACGCGTGACGACACATCATTTCTCCTCTCCCACCATAGCAAACTTCAGCGCAGCCGAGGGGTCACCACGATTCGGCCGCTTGATCGTTCAGGTCGCAGAGCCTATTAGAATATCTGGCTCAATCAGAACAAGCGCCTCTTCTGGCGCGTGCCCATGAAATCGCCCAAAATCAGCTGGACCAAGTATGTTGGCGACTTGTCTTACTATCAGCCCAGCATAAAAGTTAAAAGCGTAAGCGACGCATCTTGCCTCAGATTCGCTCATTGATTTGGCAGGCAGCGATGCCGGGGTGAATTTCGCCCCTTTCCCGAGGAGCCTGTCCAAGGTCGCGCGAGCCGGGGCATGCACCTTCGTCCAAAATGCGATCAACTCTCTGAGTTTTGCCGAATCGATGCCTCGGCCATAATATTGAACTGACAGTTCTATCTCTTGGATGGTCCTCTTATGCATCACTTGCTGAATCTCGAAGATGTCGTCGGCAGTCCATTCCTCTCGTGCCCTGGAGTCGACCGGCTTGGCGTGGAGTTCTGCCAATGCTTGCAGATATTCGCGTGTTTCGGGATCCACCTCCGAAGACATGGCCATGCCAGCATTGCAGCTGGATCTTATGACGCTCCAGTCGATAACATCCCACACCTGCACAGCGAGTCCTGCAAGGTACAGAGGGAGCCCAAACAGAGCAAGAATCCCTACTGGCACTAGTTCTCCATAAACTCCAAAGAGGAGGGTCATCGCCACGGCGCCTTTAGCATCCTTCGTTGTGAGTCCAGTCCCGTAAAGAATGCGGTTTGCCAGTTGATGACAGACGCCATTGATCGCATAGACGATTCCAGCCTGTGCTGGGATCCCCATAAACTTACCTACCTCCCTGCCGCCAATACAGCTCGCCTTGCCTGTGTCGCCCTGTACTTTGCCCAGCTCCCGGGCATTGCTTGGAGGAGTGTATACTCCATTTTTCCACCGGGCATGGTCACAGTAGTACGAGTCCGGTGGGGTGTCGGCACTTGTAAGGGAGGCCGTCCCAAATCGGCATCCATCACAATAGCCTTCTGCTCCTGATTTTCCGTCTCCAGTGACCCAAGTGTGCTCGCCAATGGCCCGGTCGTATATGACATCACCGAGTGGAATAGCCCAAGCATGCATAGTATCTCCCATATCGTGCCTCCTTTTGTGTTTTGTGAGACTCCTCTCCTCTACAAAGTTTAGCCTTCTGACTCCACAGGTAGACCTGGCCACGCTGCGTAAGATCACCCCAGGAGGGATAGGCATTTTAAATCATCGGGGTCAGGTCTTGAATCTTGAATCATGCGATACCTTCTGCTTGATCACTTTGCTCACCGACGAGTGATGAAGCCCCAGATGCGTCGCGATCGCCGCCTGCGAGTAGCCGTGCCGCAGCGCTGCCTTCACGATCGCCCGGTTCCGCTCGCCTCGATTGAACGACCCTTTAGCTCTCAGGTTAATCGGGTCGCGACAATAGAAGAAGAACGTAATGCTGGGATCGCGCATGGCGATGCGCTGCGCACCGGCCGGGGTACAGTTCGGGACCCGCTTCTTGAGGTTGGACCAGTTGGCACCCTGATACTGGGCGACGTTGGGGGCTTTTGTGAAGGCCATCGAATCCTCCTTCAAACACCGCTGATCGTCGTACTATCGCGTCGCCCGTGACGTGAGCCACGCCGCATTGAAGCCATTGGTGTCGACGGTGCCGCCGCCCGCGTTGAGCGTCACGCCGGCCGGCCTCGCCAACGCGCCGGCAATTCGTCGCGGCTGCGCCCCTTGGGCACGAGACAGTCGTCCGCACCCTATGCGGTGGGGGGGGGCGTGTCAAGGCAAAAGTGAGCAGCGCCAATGCGGCCTGCCTGACAGCGGCCGGTCACGCGCATCAGCACGGCATCTGAGCCGAACGATCACTGCATAGCGAGTGCTGCGAACGGCTCAGATGGTATCAGACTGGGGGCGGGGTTACTGGCCGGCGCGGGCACGATGCCTCAGCGATGTTTCACTACGGGAGGCGCCGGGAGAGGCCATGCGACGGGGTGCGACATGGCCTGACCGGATCAGGGGACCCAGCGTGAGGCAGGATCAGACGCGACCCCCTTTCATCCCGCTTTTTCCTTGACATCCTCGCGGGGAAGACCACAATAACCTTCAACGTTGCCACGTTATAGATGTTGCTTCTGCGGGCGTTCATCTCATGGTGGCCAAAGAACTGTGACCATTCAGGACCTCATCGAAGCGATTCGCCGGCATCGCATACGTATCACAGACCACGCTGATGAGGAGGCGCAGGCCGACCGCTTGTCTTTTGAAGAGACGTTCTACAGCGTATTCCAAGGCGAGATCATTGAAGAGTATCCTGAAGACAAGCCATACCCGAGCTGTCTGGTCCATGGCGAAAGTTTCAAGGGCGAACCGATTCACAGCGTTTGGGCGTATAATAGCACCAACGGGTAGGCGGTCTTGATTACGGTATATCGACCTGCCCCGGAACGATGGATCAACTGGCGTGTCAGGAGAAAGACATGATGCCGTTCAACAAATGCCCGATCTGCGGTGGCGAATTAGTGGAAAAAGACGTGGAAAAGCTGCTCAAAGGTGGCGTACATACTGCGGTATTGCAGGTACGCGCCGAGGTGTGTTTACGGTGTGGCGAGCGACTGTACTCCGAGGAAACGGTCAGGCGCTTTGAGCAGGTGCGGCGCAAACTCGAGCGACACGACGTCGAAGGGTTTCAACCATTGGGTCGATCGTTCCATGTTGCGTAGGCCGGAGCGAAGTTGTCGAAGCGGTCTGGTCATCGTCATGGCTCTCCGTCCGTCTCACACGCTCTGTTAGCGCCGTCCTGGCGCCTTCCCCCGCGAAAGCTTGTTCCGCGCGACGAGGTATCCCGTGGCCGGCCGGTCTGCGTGGCTACTTGCCGGCGCGGGCGCGCAACTCCTTCAGCGCCGACTCCAGCCGTTTGACCTCTTCGCTGTAGCCGGCGAAATTGCCCTGTCGAAGCAGCTCCTGCGCCTGCGTGCGGAACATTCACTTGCAAACTGAGGGTGGGCACGTGTAGGAGGATCGCGTGCTGCTCCGTACTCCTGGTAGGGCAGTTGGGCGGGCAAAGCGACGCATAAATCCGCTTCGCTGTGACTTCGCTGCAGTATGCAAGGCAGTACCGCCGCTGAGTGAACTTCGAGATTGCCAACCCTGGTACGGTGTGGTATTCACAGTAGAGAAAAAAGGGAGGTGAGCGATGCCGAGGCCAAGCCCGCTTGGGAAAATTGAAAAAGAGATCGAAAGGCTTTCTCCGAAGGATCAGCTCAAGCTGGTGGAGAAGCTCGCTCATCAGTTGACAAAGACCGGAATTGCGGCGAGGAAAGAGCTGGACTGGAAGCGTCTGTACGGTCTTGGCAAAGGACTCTGGAAAGGTGAGGACGCTCAGGCCTACGTGAATCGCCTGAGAGAGGATCGGATGTGACGCTTTCGGACGAGCTTACCGGGATCGACAGCATCTTCATTGACACAGCCCCGATCATCTACTACATAGAAGCCCACCCGGAATTTGGCCACCTGGCTAAAGAGGTCGTCACCGCTTTTCAATCCGGACATCTCACCGCCTACTCCTCAGTCATGACCCTCGCTGAGGTCCTACCTCGACCGATCGAGCGCGGAGACGAGAAGCTTGCCAGGACATTCGCCGACTTCCTCAAGCATGGGAAGCGGCTGACCATGGTCGAGATCTCCGAAGAAATAGCTGAGTCTGCCGGCAAGTTGAGAGGCCGTTACCCTGCCCTCAGGACTGTTGATGCCGTGCAGATTGCGGCCGCTCTGGAAACCGGTTCTCACGCCTTCCTGGCAAATGATATGCGATTGAAATAGATCACCGATATAAAGGTTCTCGTCCTGAAAGATTATCTCTGAACTCCTCTGTCTCGCTGTGCCCCTACTTGCCGGCGCGGGTGCGAAGCTCCTTCAGCGCAGACTCCAGGCGTTTGACTTCATCGCCGTAGCCGGCGAAGTTGCCCTGCCGAAGTAGGTCCTGTGCCCGCGTATAATGGTCGTAGGCGCGAGCGGCCAGCGCCTTGAGTGAACTGTCAACCTCTGCGGGTGCCCCCACGGGGGCCCCCGGAATCATGGCCGTGACAGGGCCCCTCGCCGCGCCGCCAAAGACTCTGGCCAGAGCGCCGTCGAGTGTTTCTTCCATGGCGATCGAGTTCCCATGCGCGACGATGATCCGCTTCAACTCCGGCAGCGACCCCTTCTCGGCCGCCAGGTAGAGTGGCTGGACATAGAGCAGTGACCGCTCGATCGGGATGGCCAGCATGCTGCCTCGGATCACGGTAGAGCCGCGTTGGCTCCAGAGCGAGAGCTGCTGCGAGATAAAGGAGTCCTGGTCGATACGGGCGTTGATCTGCCGCGGACCGTAGACCATCTTCGCCTTGGGGAAGTTGAAGGCGGTCAGCTTCCCGTAGTTCGGCGGGTCGCTGCGGGCTGCGAGCCAGGCGATCATATTGTCTTTCTTGTTCGGTGTGAACGGTAAGAGGAGGATAAACTCTTCCTTCGTCTCGTCCGGAAGCCGCATGATGGTATGGTACGGCTCCATCTCGGCAGGAATGCTCCAGAGATCTTCTTTGTTGTAAAACACCTGGGGGTCCTGCATATGGTAGGTGCTGTAGAGTCTGGCCTGGATGTTGAACATCCCTTGAGGATAGCGAAGATGGCTCTTCAGGTCGTCCGGCATCGCCTCGAGCGGTTGAAACAGTCCAGGGAATGCCCGGTCGTAGGCCTTGATCACGGGATCTGTCTGATCGGCGATGTAGAAGCTGAGGCTCCCGTTGTAGGCGTCTACCACCACCTTGACCGAGTTGCGAATATAGTTGCCCACGCCGCGGATCGGTTCGGAATACGGGTACATATCCGAGATGGTGTAGGCGTCGATGATCCAAAACAGACGGCCGTCCTTGGCGATAACCATATACGCGTCCCGATCGAAGCTTAAAAAGGGCGCCGCCTTCTGGACTCGCTCGGAGATCTGTCGGTGATACATGATCCTGCTGTCCAACGTCAGGTCTTGTGAGAGGAGGATCTTGAGCGTCCCGAAGCGGGTGGCGAACAGGAGTTTTCGTCCGAGGGTCGTGAGCGGCACACCCCCGTCGCCGGTATACGTGCTGTAGACGTTTTTATCGCCTGAGGGGTAATCCAACTCCTGGGCTTGCGTCTTGACGATGACGTAGTCGTTAGCGACCTCGCTGTAGTAGATCTCCGGACGCGTGACCTTGATCGGCGTGGTGGAGACCGGCGGGATGTCCTTGATCAGGAACTCCGGTAGCCCCTCCGGAGTAACCCGGTTGACGGGTCCGAGGACGACCCCGTAGCCGTGGGTAAAGATCAGGTGTTCATTGATCCAACTTCGACCCGGCAGATGTTGCTGCGACATCTCTCTGGCCGAGATCATGACCTGCCGGTACTCGCCGTCGATCTGGTACCGGTCGTTGTCCACGTCCATAAACTTATAGTAGGTCCGGATCTCCTGGAGCTGGCCGTACGTCGTGAGCAACGGACGATGATCCCAGAGACGGATATTTTTGATCGTCAGATCGTTGCGTCGCAGGTCTTCGCGGGTCAGGGTTTCCTCGGCCGGAAACTCTCGCTCATCGATCCGGTCGAGTCCATAGGCCTGCCGGGTGAAATGAATGTTGTGGGTGATGTAGGGACTTTCGGCCACGATCTCATTCGGAACGACGCGGAAGCGCTGGATAAAACTCGGATAGAGACCCAGACCGATGAGGCTGGCAAGAACCAACATGCCGATGCCGACCAGGACCAATCGCCAGCCGCGCTGGAAGATTTGGGCCAGGCAGAGGAGGGCGACAAAAATGGCCAGGATCGTCAGAAAATTGAGGGCCGGGAGGCTGGCGTTGATGTCGCTATAGCTGGCGCCGAAGACCATTCCGCTGGGGGAGTAGAGGAGCTGGTAGGTGTCGAGTCGGTAGCCAACGGCCTTAATCACGAACAGCAATGCGCCGAGCACAAGCAGGTGTGTCCTCGCCAGGCGCGCAATAATCGGCCCGCGGTTCGTGATCTGTATGCCCCTGAAGAGAACGTAGGTCATAGCGGTCACGAAGAGGATCAGGATGACTGAGCTGATCAGCCAACCATACAGGAAGTTGAGGAAGGGCAGCTTGAAGACATAGAACCCGACATCCTGCCGAAAGATCGGGTCCTCAATATCAAAAGGTAATGCGTTGGCAAAGCGGATGTAACGTTCCCATGCGGCGGCCGCCCGGAATGCCGAGAAGACCCCGAGTCCGAGAACGCCGGGGATCAAGAGGCGGCGGAAGTACGGTTCGATGATAAAACGGCTGGGAAGTCCGAACCTGTCCTCGACCTCGAGGAGGACATCGGTGGCGGTCAATCGACTGGCCATGTACAGGTTCACGTACAGCAGGACCGCGAAGGTCAGGCCGAACGCGACAGCCAGCGTCAGTTGCGTCCTGAGCATCGTGACGAAGACGTTGGTCAGTCTCACCTCCTGAAACCAAAGCCAGTCTGAGTAGAGGGGGACCGTCTGGCTTCCAAGCACAAGGACGACCAGCAGGATCAGGACGTAGGCGATCTGCCTGCCCTTCAGTTCACCAGCGCTTCCATTGTATTGCGCCATCGTTGCTCCCGTATTGCGCTCGGAAAGACATCTAGATGAGTTGGAGTGCCTGTCCCGTCTCGGCCAGAGCTGTCAGTGCGGCATCAAGATCTGCCGTGTCGTGCGAGGCTGTCACAGTGAGACGGATCCGTTCAGTCCCGCGCGGAACGGCAGGGTAGCGGATCCCCTGAGCAAAGACGCCGCGGTTCAGGAGTTCCTGACAGAAGCGCATCGTGCGTTCGGGCTCACCCAGGATCAGAGGGATGATCTGAGTTCCGTTCTCGTTCACCTCAAATCCGATCTCCTGCAGTCCCGCCCTTATATACCGGGTGTTGTCCCACAGCCGTTGTCGCCGCTCAGGCTCTTGCTCTACGATGGTCAGCGCATCGAGTAGGGTTGCCGGCACTGCAGGCGGCAACGCGCAGGTAAAGATAAAGGGCCTTGCCCGATTGATGAGGTGCTCGATGACGGTGCGGCTTCCGACGACGTAGCCGCCGAAGGCGCCCAGCGCTTTGGCGAGGCTTCCGGTTTCGATGTCGATTCGGCCCAGCACGCCCGTTGCCTCGACGGTTCCGCGCCCGGTCTCACCCAGTACGCCGGTGCCGTGGGAGTCGTCCACCATCGTCAGGCAGCCGTAGCGTTCCGCCAGTTCGACGATCTCCCTCAAGGGCGCCACGTCTCCATCCATGCTGTAGAGGCCATCGACCACGATAAGCCGTCGCCCGGTGGAAGTCTCTTTTCTCAAGAGATCCTCCAGAACGGCGACGTCGTTGTGCGGAAAGACCCTGACCTGGGCGCGTGACAGCCGACAGCCGTCGACGATGCTGGCATGGTTCAGCGCATCGCTGAACACCGCATCCTGTGAGTCCATCAGGGCGGAGATCACGCCCAGGTTGGCCTGATACCCGGTGCTGAACAGAAGGGCAGCCTCGACCTGTTTGAAGCGGGCGAGTCGCTCCTCTAATTGAGGATAGAGATCGTAGTTACCCGAGATCAGACGGGCCGAGGCGGCGGCGCAGCCGTACCGCATGGTGGCCTGACAGGCGGCCTCTTTCAGTTGTGGGTGGCAGGCTAGGCCGAGGTAGTCGCTTCCGGCGAGGTGGATCACCTCTCTGCCGTCTACATAAATTCGTGGGCCTTGTGGACCGTCGACCTGTCTGAGCCAGCGGTACTGGCCCTCGATCTTCAGACCGTCCAACTCGCGCTGAAGCGACTGAGCCATATCTTGGCGCAGACGTGGATCATCACAGGTTGGCAGTACCTTTGTGTTCTCGGCGGAGAGCATTGTGTGGGCATTATAGAGGAAGTCATGACTGGTGGGCAACCGGAATCGGACGTCGCCCGATCTCTTCGTGAGGCGCGCGACCGCTGGCCCTCGGACCCATACTCTGCACACAACCAGGAAAGGGGCCCGCGTAGACCAGCGTCATCGCCCGCAGGCTCAGCCGTTGGGAAGTCGCAGCCGAGGTTAACAAGCTGAACGGTCCTGGCGCGCCAAATTGACACACCGTTCGGGTTCGAAGTAGATCAGCTTGGTAGCTAGCCCCAGGAATGCTGGTAACTGAAATCAGCGGCGCGATCATGATGTCGAGTTGTCTGGCTTGAATGCAGCTCGTCGAATCTGGATCAATGCCTCGGCTTTCGCAGCCGAGAGCCCAAAATGTTCCAGTGACCAGCGGAGAAATTCCATGCCAGCTTCGAACTCTGGCATTACGACCTCGGACGCGCCGGCCTTCCGCAGGCGCTCAAGCTCGATGGGGTTGTGCCCCCTTGCGATAATCTCGAGGGAAGGACGAATCTGAAGGGCCTCCCTGATCGTCTGCTCTGCAGCCGCGACATCATAATGGGTGACGACCAGCAACTTCGCTCGCTCCACGCCGGCTGCCTTGAGGATATGGCGATTACTGGCGTCTCCGAAGAGACACGGCTCGCGCTGGCGCCGAAGCTCTTCGACACGAATCGGGTTCAGTTCAATCGCGACATACGGGATTCCGCAAGCGCGGAGTTGTGTTACGATCTCACCTCCAACTCGACCGCAGCCGCAAACTACGAGGTGATTGGCATGCCGCGCGGCCTCCACCTGTGGGCCCTCAGACAGGGCCGGTTCCTCGACGGCACGGCCCATGCGCCGAAGCAACAGGGGGGCGCTATGGCGAAGGAGGGGTGGGTTCATGACGATGGAAATTAGCGCGGCGCCAAGCACTACTCCGTATAGGTCTTCGCTGATGAAACTTCGATCTACTCCAAGCTTGGCCAATACGAATGAGAGTTCGCCTACCTGGGCGAGGAATAAGCCTGTCATAATGGCTGTGGACCATGTGTAGCCGAAGGCACGGGTGATCATTGCGGTAAGCGCGGGCTTGAGGAGCATGATCATGAGGACGACGGCCAGGAGAGTCCAGGGGTACTGCCAGAGGATGGCTGGGTTGGTAAGCATTCCAATCGAGACGAAGAAGAGGCTGGCAAAGAGGTCTCGGCTTGGCACCAGTTCAGCCAGTACCTGGTGGCTATAGTGCGAACGGCTCACGACGAGGCCGGCCAAGTAGGCTCCAAGCGCGGGTGACAGCCCAAGGGCAGCCAAGCCAACGGTGGTGCCGATAACCACGAGAACAACCGTCAGTAAGAAGAGTTCCCTTGAGCGAAGGCGCGCGACGGAGGTGAACAGAGCGGGCAGGAAGAGGCTCGAGACGAGGTATGCGCCGATCAACAGCAACAGTGCGTTGCCGAGCGCGAGCAACAGCGGGCGCACGACGTCATCT
Organism: Candidatus Methylomirabilis oxygeniifera; assembly: GCA_000091165.1. Classification (NCBI taxonomy): domain Bacteria; phylum Methylomirabilota (SeqCode); class Methylomirabilia (SeqCode); order Methylomirabilales (SeqCode); family Methylomirabilaceae (SeqCode); genus Methylomirabilis (SeqCode); species Methylomirabilis oxygeniifera (SeqCode). Next base: position 1,061,448 of record FP565575.1, read on the forward strand.
CCGGGAGCGGCCCAAGCAGGGAGTAGGACTATCATGGCGACCAGGCTCATGTCCTGGAGGAGGGCAATCCCTATCGTGATCTCTCCGTGAGGCGCATCCATCTCGGCGCGGTCTAAGAGAAGTTTGAGGATGACCATCGTGCTGGAAAGGGACACAATCCCGCCGAAAAACAGCTGCTGGAGCAGTGGGAAACCCATGAGTTTGCCGACTGCCATTCCCGTTGCTGCAGTGAGGACCACTTGGAGCAGCCCACCTCCGATGGCGATCCCGCGGACGCGGCGCAGCCGGGAGACCGGGAACTCCACGCCGAGTTCAAACATCAGGAGGATGAGCCCGATCTCCGCCAAGGTCGAAATGTTGTGGATATCGCTGACGGGTCCTGGCGTATACGGGCCGATGAGGATTCCGCCAAGCAGATAGCCGACGAGGGGAGGTTGGCCGAGTCGCTGTGCCGCTACCCCTCCAATAAACGCGGCACCGATCGCCAGGACGAGATCGCCGAAGAAGGGCAAGTCGGGCATCATGTGTTCACCCCGAACCCACTGAGTGCAGCGGAACGTAAGTACGGTGACGCTCGCTTCTGCTCCCTCTCCAGCAGCGGGGGAGAGGGGATTGAAAAGTTACGTCGAGACAATACGTCACCGTAATTCTGGCCAGAAGGAAAAAGTGCGCAGCCGCATCCGGTGATCACGTTGTTGCGCTCGCTCTCTCGGGAGGCTGAATGCGTCCCGAGAAAGTGGGTCAGACCTTTCCGAAAGTTCTTTAACGTACTGCGCGACATCTGGTCAACCTAAATCCGGCGCCTAAAGGCGTTAGCCGCTGGCTCTCAGGCGTATAGCATGACCCTAAAATAGAGACATTGCCCCCTCACAAATATGCAAACCCGTCAATGGTGGCGGGTTGCGGTGAGGGATCACTCCTCACCAATCAGGTGAAACCACACTACCAACAGAGGGGCTAGGTGCGGTGAAGGGTCTGGCTCGGTTGATCAGGTATTCGATGACGGTGCGGTTTCCGACGACATAGGCCCCAAAGCCGGCAGGTGACTTGGCGAGACTTCCGGTCTCGATGTCGATCCGACCCAGCACGCCCGTCGCTCTGGTGGTCCCGCGCCCGGTCTCGCCCAGCAGGCCAGGCCAAGATAGTCGCTTCCGGCGAGGTGGATCACCTCCCTGCCGTCTACAGAAATCCGTGAGCCTTGTGGACCATCGACCTGTCTGAGCCATCGGTGCAGGCCTTCGGCCTTCAGGCTGTCCAGTTCCCGCTGAAGCGACTGAACCATGCCATCGCGTACGTGTAGAACGTCACGGGTGTCCGGCACCTGCATGTTCTCAGCAGAGATCATTATCCGGTATTATAAAGGAAGTGCGACAGGTGAGCAACCGGAACCGGCGGCAGGCACCCTACTGCCTATCGGTCTCGGTAGGCGTGCGTGACGTACTCGTGGATCATCCTATCCGTATTGAAGAAAGAGGCGTTCAGCGCAATCGTAAATCGCATCAACTCCGCCCATCGGAACGGCTCACCGTAGTAAAGCGGCAGGATTTGTTCCTCCAGTTTGCAGTAGAGTTCCTCTGCGTCCTTGTCATCCCGCCTCTCGAATACCGTCCTGTTGTCTCTGGAGCCGATAGCCCAGCCCGTCACCCCCTCCACAAGCACTTCCAGCCACCAGCCGTCGAGAACGCTGAGGCTCGGCACGCCGTTGTGGGCCGCCTTCATCCCGCTGGTACCGGATGCTTCATATGGCGGCTGCGGTGTATTGAGCCAGAGGTCCGTGCCCGAGGTGAGCAACAAACCCAGATCCATATCGTAGTTGGGCAGGTAAGCGATCCTGACCTCAGGCGCGAGCTCCCTCGCCCAGTAGAATATTTTTTGAATGAGCGCCTTTCCCTCTTCATCCTTTGGATGTGCTTTGCCGGAAAAGATTACCTGCACCGGGCCGTGCTGGAACGAAATGCGCCTGAGCCGCTCCGGATCGAAAAATAGGAGATCCGGGCGCTTGTAGGACGTCGCCCTCCGTGCAAAGCCTATGGTGAAGGCGTGCTCATTCAACTCTGCGTGCGCCAACCTGTTGACCTCTTTGATCAGCAACCGCTTGGTCTCGTCATGGGCCTGACGAATGGCGTCAAGGGGAATACCAAGGGCGTATCGCAGGAGGAAGCTGTCCTCTCGCCAATTCGGAGTGTATCGATCATACAGGGTGCGAAATGCCGGGGCGGTCCAAGTGGCGGAATGCACGCCGTTGGTGATGGAGCCGATGGCGCGATCTGAAAATAAGGTGCGTGACACCTCACTGTGCCGTTTAGTCACCCCGTTCACGTAATCGCTCAAATGGAGTGCGACGGATGTCATGTTGAGCGAGCCGTCGCAACAGCCGAGCGCTTGCACCGCATCCCACTGGTCCGGATTCAGGACGCGTTGGGCCAGATCGAGCGGAAACTGGTCGTGACCGGCGGGGAGCGGTGTGTGAGTGGTGAAGACGCAGAGGCGCTTTACCAGATCGATGGCGTCCTCCCGCCGCTGCGGCATCTGTTTGAACTCCTCGGCAAACAACTCCAGCGCAAGTAAAGCGGCATGACCTTCGTTCATGTGAAACCGGGAGACTCGGGTGTAACCCAGCACGCGCAGCATGCGCACGCCGCCTACCCCGAGAATGACCTCCTGGCACAGGCGGTACCGCTGATCGCCGCCATACAGGTAGTCGGTCAGGGTGCGGTCATAGGGATCGTTGCAGGGCAGATCGGTATCCAACAGCAATACGGGAACGACGGCGCCCGACGCCCCGGTAATCAGGTACTGCCATGCGCGTACGGTGACCTGCCGCCCCTCGATCTCTACACTGATGGTGCTATCCGTCAGGTGGAGGAATTCGTCTACGGGCCAGGCAGCCGGCTCTTCATATTGACGGCCCTCTTCATCGAGTCGCTGTGAAAAGTAGCCCTTTCGGTGCAGCAACGTGACACCGACCATAGACAGCCCCAGGTCGGCAGCGCTGCGCAGCATGTCACCGGCTAATACGCCAAGCCCTCCGCTGTATGTGGGCAGAGGGCTTTCGAGTGCGACCTCCATAGAGAAGTAAGCAATGGTTCGCGGCGCGGGCCTCTCAACCTTCATAGATCTGTCGTTTCCCTCCTTACAGTCCAAAAGGACAGTACGCCATATCCGTTGTCCCTGAACGCTATTCGCTCAATGTTGCCTCCTTATAGATAGCACAACCGGGAGGATTTTGCACCTCTTATATATATTGTCGTGAGTCGCAACCATATACGTCATTGCCTCGAAAGTCCCCCTGCGGGTCATTGCGAGGGAGCGAAGTAACCGAAGCAATCTCACAGTCGTTGGGGTGGGTGGTTGCCGGAAAGAACAGTGAGATTGCCACGCTCCAGTTGGTCGCTTGCAATGACCATGCAGCGGGTGGTGAACGAAATGAGCACAGTACCCTTGTGGCCGTTTGACTCCGTTTCTGCGTCGCGATATGATCAAATACAAGGTGATGCTTTGAGGGGCTGTTGTAATGGATCTAACGGGGAAGGGAAGGCGGGAAGGGGCGTGAAGAAGCCGTTGAAGGGCAAGGAGGAATGCCATGCCGGAGATGAAGGTCGGTTATGTCAAAGAGTATTTCGCCAAGGTAGGGGTGGCTGCAATTGAGATGACCGAGGGCCATCTGTTGGTAGGTGACACCATCCACATCAAGGGCCATACGACCGAATTCACACAGCGAGTAGATTCGATCCAACTCGAACATCTGGCGCTCCAACAAGCGGAGCCTGGCCAGTTGATCGGAGTCAAAGTCCGCGAGCGTGTTCGCTCGCACGATCAAGTCTTCAAGGTTACAGAGTAGGAAGCAGCCGCCGGTCTGAAGCGGGTACCCGCCCTCACTGTCGTTACTGACCGTACGCGCGATGATAGATCTGCGTTCTATCGCGCTTCCGCGTTGACGCCCACGTAAAGAGTTTGACTTTTGTTTGCAGATCACGTAAGTATGTAAGTGCTTACTTAATGTACTACCTTGCGGCAAGCCGCGAGGAATGAACTCCTAGTGGACTCTAACTTATCGGTTGCCATATCGCGTCATAGAGGAGCCAAGATGAAAGAACGCCTGAGCGCCGAAGAGCGGCGGCGGCAGATTGTCGAGGCGGCGGTGGGGCTGTTCTCGCGGAAGGGATTCAGGGGGACCAGGACGCGCGAGATCGCTGAGGCTGCCGGCATCAGCGAGGCGATGATCTACAGGCATTTCGCGACGAAGCGTGAACTGTACTTCGCGATTATCGAGACGAAATCCGCAACGGAGGAGCTGCTGGCGAGCGCAGCGACAGCCGCGAAAGGGAAAGATGATGCGGGCGTCCTTCGGGCGGTAGGCCTGAAGATGATCGAGCAGACGGAAGCTGACCCGAGCCTCATGCGGCTCCTGCTGTTCAGCGCCCTTGAAGGACATGAACTGTCCCAGATCTTCTTCGACTCGCGAGTCAAAAGACTGCATCAGTTTCTCAGCCGGTACATTCGTGGCCGGATCAAGGAAGGGCGATTCCGGTCGATGGATGCGCTGGTCGCGGCCCGCGGGTTCATCGGGATGATTGTCCATTATTTATTGATCCACGAGCTGTTCGGGATAAAACGCCCTCTCCGGTCCTCGCCGGAACAGGTCGTAGAGCTTTTCGTATCCGTCTTTCTGAAAGGGATCGAGCGATGAGATGCCGGTTCGTGGCTCGAAGTTGTGGGCTCCTACTGCTTCTACTGCCGCCCCTCTTGGGCTGTTCCCGGGAGCAGGCTGCCAACGGCGCCCCGGCCGTGGCGAAGGAGCAGAGCCTCGCGATTACCGTGACCCCCGTCGAGGCGAGGACTGTGATACGACGCGTAGAGGTCGTCGGCACCCTCGAAGCGGACGAGGAGGTGATGGTCTACGGCCAGGTATCAGGGTCTGTGGAGAGAATCCTGGTTGACCTGGGGGACCGGGTAAGGGCAGGGCAGCCGCTGCTTCAACTCGACCAGGCGGACTTGCAGTTGCAGGTCGGAAAGGCCGAGGCGATTCTCCGTCAAACGCGAACGAGGCTCGGCGCGATGAATGGTGGAGATATGCTACCTGACGATCAGCAGCCGGTGGTTCGTCAGGCCAAGGCCAACTCTGATGACGCTGCCCTGTGGTATGAGCGGATGCGGAGCCTGTATAAGGAAGGTGCTGTCTCCCGGAACGATCTGGATACCGCCCTGGCGAAGTCTCAAGCCTTGCAGGCGGCGCTTGATAGCGCCATGAGTCAGGTCAGGGCGCTTGCCGATCAACTCAGGGAGCAGCAGGCCGCGTTGGACCTCGCTCGTCGGAACCTCCAGTATACGGTAATCCGGGCTCCTATCGATGGCTCGATCAAAGAACGAAACGTTTCCGCGGGTCAGTACATTGCCGGCGGCAGCATGCAGAATACTAAGCTGTTGACCCTCGTCCGTGACGATCCTTTGAAGCTGAAAGCGTCGGTGCCGGAGCGGTTCCAGGGACAGATCCGGCCGGGCCAGGAGGTAAAGGTCCAGGTCGAGGCCTATCCGGGCCGCGAATTCAGCGGGACAGCGAAGCGAGTTGGCCCGGCTGTTTTTACCGACACTCGGACGTTTCCGATTGAGGCACGAGTGCCTAACCGTGAGGGGTTGTTGAAGCCGGGCTCCTTCGCCAAGGTGCGGATCCAGATCCGGGTTGACCGCGCCATTCCCTTTGTTCCGGAGGATGCCGTCTATTATTTTGTGGGAATCACCAAGGCGTTCGTGGTTACGGACGGTGTCGCCCAAGAGCGACAGATCACGGTCGGCGAGCGCCAGGATGGGCTGGTTGAGATCGTTGAGGGACTTCAACCGGGGGAGCAGGTAGCCACCTCGCGCTTGAGTCAACTGTTCGGCGGCGCCACAGTTCAGGTGATGGCGAAATAACCATGTCCCTGATTGATATCTGCGTCAAACGGCCGGTCTTTGCCACGATGCTGATCGTCTCCCTTGTTGTCATGGGGCTGGTGTCATTCAGGGAGTTGGGACTCGATGTCTTCCCCAAGGTAGATATGCCCACCGTGACTATCACGACGAGGCTCCCAGGGGCCAGTCCGGAGGAGATCGAGAGCAATATCACGAAGCGGATTGAGGAAGCCGTGAACACGATCAACGGGATCGATGAACTCCGGTCCACCACTCTCGAAGGGCAGTCGCAGGTCTTCGTGACGTTTGTCCTGGAGCGTAAGATCGACGAGGCGGCCAACGATGTCCGGGAAAAGGTGGCGACGGTTGTCTCGGAGTTCCCGCAGGGCACCGAGGCCCCGGCTATCGAGAAGTTCGACCCCGACTCGGCTCCGATTCTGGCGATTGTTGTCTCCGGCAAGCGCTCGGCCCGCGAGATTACGGAGCTTGCCGACAAGAAGATCAAGCGGCAACTCGAAACCGTCAAGGATATCGGAGCGGTCACGCTTGTCGGCGACCGGAAGCGAGAGATCCAGCTTGTCGTGGATCCCCATCGCCTCGAGGCCTATAACCTCTCGATCCAACAGATCAAGACGGCTGTCCAGCGTCAGAACGTTGAGGTCCCCGGAGGCAACATCACCTGGCAGGCGCGGGAGCAGGGGCTCCGAACGCTGGGCCGAATCGAGCGGGCTGCCGACTTCAGCGATCTCATCGTTGCCGATTACAAGGGCGCCCCCGTCCGGATTCGAGACATCGGCTCCGCGCTGGACGGCGAAGAGGAACCTCGAACTCTCTCCCGTCTTGACGGCAAGAGCGCTGTTTCCCTCCTGGTCCAGAAGCAGTCCGGGACCAATACCGTAGCTGTGGTCGATCTGGTCAAGGCGAAGCTGCAAGAGATTCAAGCGACCCTGCCGCCTGATGTGGAGTTCCAGGTGGTGCGCGACGTGTCGCGGTTCATCAAGCGCTCGATTGCGGAAGTGGAAGAGCACCTGATGCTGGGCGGGCTGCTGGCCAGCCTGATCGTAGCCTTCTTCATCGGACGCCTCGTGCGGCGAGAGCAGATCGTCATGGGGATATTGCTTGGAGGCCTTACTCTGGCGTTCTTCTATGGCGATCCGGAGCTATTGCGCGTCGTCGTGGTCGGGTCGATTGCTGTGACCCTGGTCCTCTTCCTCTTCATCCCGCGCCTTCGGCCCGCCTTCATCGCCGCGATCTCGATCCCCGTCTCGATCATTGCCACGTTTACCATCATGCGGGTGGCGGGCTTTACTCTGAACAATCTTACGATGCTGGGCCTTTCGCTTTCTACCGGGATCGTCATCGACGATGCCATCATTGTGTTGGAAAATATCTTCCGCCACATCGAGGAGGAAGGGCGCCCTCCGATGGAGGCGGCGGTGACCGGTGCGAAGGAGATTGTCCTGGCTGTTATGGCTACCACTATCTCGCTGGTAGTCATCTTTCTTCCTGTCGCCTTCATGGGGGGGCTCGTGGGACGGTTCTGGAACAGCTTTGGTCTGACGGCCACCTTCGCTATCCTCGTTTCGCTGCTGGTGGCGTTCACCCTGACCCCGATGCTCTCCGCCCGGATGCTGAAGCGTGTGGTGAACTCGGTCGAACCATCGAAGGAACTCGGCGAAGGCCATGGCGGACATCGACAGCACGATCAGGGATCTAAGGCGGCGCGCGTCTATGCCTTTCTGGAGCGCAACTACGACCGGCTCCTTGTCTGGTGTCTGAACCACCGGGCGGCCGTCCTGCTGTTGGCTGTCTTACTGATGTGTTCTACTGTGCTGATCGGTAGGCAGATGAAACCGGATTTTGTTGTTGATGACGACATGAGCGAATTCGAGGTGATCGTCGAGACCCCGTCCGGCTCCTCACTCGACCGCAGCGACGGGATCCTGCGACGGCTGGAGGCCGATCTGAAGAGCATCCCTGAGGTGCAACACTTGTTTACCACCATCGGGGTTCGAGGCAAGGACCGGGCCAATATCACCGACGCCTCGATTTATGTCGGGCTTGCGCACTTGCGCGAACGAAGACGGTCGCAGGAGGCGATCATGCAAGAGGTCCGACAGATGTTCAGGGCCTATCCGGACCTAAGAATCAGTGCGCAACAGATCGGGCTGATCTCAGGCGGCGGCTTCAAGCAGACCCCATTCAACCTCGTACTTCGCGGCCCGGACCTGCAGCAGCTCGACGGCTACGCCCAGGCTCTCATTAAGCGCCTGACCGCAGTCCCTGGATTCGTAGACGTAGACACCAGCCAGGCCCAGCGGCGGCCTGAGGTGCAGGTCTGGATCGATCGGCAGAAGGCGTCGGACCTGGAGATCAGGGCGGAGGATGTTGCGCTTGCGCTCCGGACGATGGTGGGTGGAGAGAAGGTCGGTTTCTACCGGGAGGCAGGTGAGCAGTACGACGTCCGCCTGCGGCTCGAGGACGACTACCGGAAAGATGCATCCGTCATCTCGGCTTTGACGGTGCCGACCGCTGCCAACCGGCTGGTGAAGCTGAACAATGTCGTACATCTGAATCAAGGACGGGCGCCGGCGCAGATCGATCGCTATGCCCAGGAGCGACAGATCACGGTTCAAGCGAATCTCTACCAGATACCGCTGGGAGAGGCGACCGCCCAGGCCGATGAGGCCATCAAAGCGGTCGGGATGCCTTCCGGCTATTCGACCGCGTACCTTGGGCGGGGTAAGTTGATGGCGGAGGCATTTTACAACTTTGCCATTGCCTTTGTCCTCTCCATCGCGTTCATCTACATCGTCCTCGCAGCCCAGTTTGAGAGTTTCGTTCACCCGATCACCATCATGGTCTCGATGTTCCTGTCGATTCCCTTCGGGCTGGTGAGCCTCCTGATCGCGGGCCAGACGCTGAATATTTATAGCGTCATGGGCCTCTTTCTCCTGATGGGGGTAGTGAAGAAAAACGCTATCCTCCAGGTAGATTACACCAATGTATTGCGCGCGCGCGGCAAGGCGCGCGACGAGGCGCAACTGGAGGCTGACCGTGCGCGACTACGGCCGATCCTCATGACGACGCTCGCGATTATTGCCGGGATGCTGCCGGTTGCGTTAGGGAAGGGGGATGGCGCCGCCTCCAGGGCTTCCCTTGCAACGGCCGTCGTCGGCGGGCAGACCCTCTGCCTCCTGATCACGCTGCTGGTGACCCCGGTCATCTACTCGTACTTCGACGATCTCCGCGGACTCCGGGTCGTCTCGCGGCTGTATGAGTGTCGCGTGTGGGCGCGGCTGCGGGGAGTTGAAGACAGGGTCTAGCAGATTCTGTTGGGCCTGTTGGGTTTGTTGGGCCTATTGGGTTTGTTGGGTTTGATCGACCCTAGTTGGAGGCAAAGATGGAACTAACGCGGCGGCAGGAGATCATGGCGATGCTTCGCGACGGCGAGTGGACGCTGGATGAGCTGGCCAGGAACTTCGTGGTGCCCAAAAAGGTGATCATCGATGACCTCCAACATATCGCTCGCACTGTAACCCGTCCATTCCGCCTGCTTATTCATCCGCCGACCTGTGATGATTGCGGTTATCGCTTCAAAGACAGAGCCAGGTTCAGCGATCCGTCCCGCTGTCCAATGTGCAAGAACGAACACCTCGCCCCACAACGATTCCGGATCGCCTGATACGCTGCACGCCGCTATCCGCTCCAGGGCCTATCTCTTGCCCTACACCCTACACCCTGTCGTGAGATGCGAGGCGCCGAAGAAAGGCTTGGCGACGGCGCAGGAACTGTCTATAATGGCGGACAACAGCCATGCCCACCCAACCATCAAAAGCGCTTGACACATTTGCCAATCCGGAACCGGGGCGCGATTATGAGATTCGGATGATCTGCCCCGAGTTTACCTGCCTCTGCCCGAAGACCGGCCAACCGGATTTCGCGACCCTCACGCTGACCTATGTCCCGGACCGGTTGTGTATCGAGTTGAAGTCGCTCAAGCTCTATCTCTGGTCCTTCCGGAACGAGGGCCACTTCCATGAGGCCGTAACCAACCGGATCCTGGACGACCTCGTGAAGGCATGCCGGCCGCGCTCCATGAAGTTGATCGCCGACTTCTATATTCGAGGCGGCATCCATACGATCATTACCGTGACGCATCAGACTGACGACCGAAGGTGATCTTTGGTGCCGGTCGTCGATGATGGGGCTATACCGCTTGAGCTTCTAACCCGACGGTAGCCAGACGGCCCGGTGTCAAGCTATCCGGACTACCTCTCTCTGAGACTCCGCGACATTTCGGCCATCGCAACACTTCCTATCCTGAAGGCAACATCTAATCTAACGTCAGTATTCTCAATCGCATAAGAGCGTTAGAAACCATTTGACATCGTATGCTTGAATACCCTATTGTTTTCTTTCTCCAGATAAGTGTAACGACGCGTCGAAAATAATATCGGCCCTTCTGCGATCCGTCTGAGGCAGAGCGCCTGTTGATTCGGGATATGGAGGGACAAGGGTCTCTCAAGGGATGACCGGGCTCAGCATTGTGCGCCGGCGCGGCTAAAGGGGGTGAACATGACCGAGTGTAAGCGACTGTCCCGGAAGCGAGCCGGACGTCGGACGATCCTCGTGAGTCGGCCGATAGCCTGGGCGGCATGGACGTTCGTGCTGACGTGGATTCTTATTGTCGGATCGGCTCACACCGCTTCCGCGGCTGTGAACCACCCAGGGGATCTGACGGAGCTCACGCTCGAACAGTTGATGAACGTCGAGATCACGTCGGTCTCCAAGAAAGAAGAGCGGTTGTGGGAGAGCGCCGCGGCCGTGTTTGTCATCACCGGAGAGGATATCCGCCGCGCAGGGGTCAAGAGCATCCCGGAGGCGTTGCGCCTGGCGCCCGGCCTTCAGGTGGCCCAGTTCGGTTCAAACCGATGGGCCATCTCCGCTCGCGGCTTCAATGCGACCTTTTCGAATAAACTCCTGGTTCTGATAGATGGACGGAGCGTCTATACACCGCTGTTCGCCGGGGTCTTCTGGGATGTGCAGGATACCCTCCTGGAGGATATCGACCGGATCGAGGTCATCCGCGGACCTGGCGGGACACTCTGGGGCGCCAATGCGGTCAACGGTGTCATCAACGTCATCACGAAACGGGCGAAGGCCACACAGGGAGGCTACGTCGAGATCGGCGGGGGAAGCGAGGAACGCGGGTTCGTGGGAACGCGCTACGGCGGACAGGTGGGGGAAGATCTCTTCTATCGGGGCTACTTTAAGTACGCGAATCACGACAACCTGGTGACCGCCACCGGCCACGAGGGTAACGACGACTGGAGAACATACCGGGGCGGCTTCCGACTCGACTGGGAGCCTTCCACTCGCGATACGCTGACGGTTCAGGGCGATCTGTATAAGGGCGATTTCGGTCAGACGCTTCCGGTTTCCTCCCTCTCTCCTCCTTTTACGGTCAGCTCGGACAGTCGGGACGACTTTGCGGGAGGCAATGTCCTGACTCGCTGGAAACATAAGATGGCGGATCGTCGGGAGACAACCCTCCAGTTTTATTACGACCGGACCCATCGTGACGAACTGCTGTTCCACGAGATACGGGATACCGTCGATCTCGAGTTTCAGTACCGCTTCCCCATCGGGACACGCCACGACCTGATCTGGGGTATAGACACGCGCGTGACGATCGATGACATGAACAATAGTTCCTCGCTGGTCTTCACGCCGACCCACAGAACCGATCACCTGGTGAGCGGATTTATCCAGGACCAGATCGCGCTGATTCCGGATCGGCTGACACTGACCCTCGGGTCGAAGTTTGAGCATAACCCGTACTCCGGTTTCGAAGCCCAGCCGAACGCGCGGCTGCTGTACTCCCCCAACGAGTGGAATCGGGTCTGGGCTGCAATCTCGCGGGCAGTCCGGACACCCGCCCGATTCGAGCGAGATGTCCGGGTCAATGCGGCCGCCTTTCCTGGCCCTGGTGGGCTTCCTGTACTCGTCCAAACGATGGGCAACTCCGACTTTACCTCTGAGGAACTGCTGGCCTTCGAGTTGGGCTACCGGGTGCAGCCGAGCGAGTGGCTGTCAGTCGATTTGACCGGCTTCTACACGATCTACGATAAACTGAGGACGGCCGAACCCGGCGCCCCTATCCCCGCGATGGACGCCACTCCCCCTCACGTCATCCAGCCCTTCCTATTCGACAACCGGATGTCCGGGAATACCTATGGTGTCGAGATCACCAGTGCCTGGCACCCTGTGAGCTTCTGGCGCCTGCATCTCAACTACTCCTACCTGAAGATCGATCTCCACCCCGATGCGACCAGTGTCGAGGGGACACAAGACCAGAGACGTTCGCCGCGCCATCAGGTACAGGTGCGCTCTCTGCTCGACCTGCCCTGGCATCTTCAGTTTGATGCGTCGGCATTCTTTGTCGATCGCTTGCCTAAGTTGGAGCCGACTGTTCCGGCCTACCTGCGACTCGATCTCCGTCTGGGGTGGCGGCCGACGAACGCGTTCGAGCTGAGCCTGGTCGGCCAGAACCTCCTGGATAACCGACACCCGGAGTGGGGGAGCATCTTCGGTGTTCCTGTGAGGCCGCTGGAGGTCCAGCGCAGCGTCTATGTGCAGGCGTCCTGGCGGTTCTGATCTGTGATCAGGCGGCCTGTCTTTACCCGTATTCTACTGCTCTGCCTGTTCGTTGCGGCAAGCGGCGTGGACGCGTTCGGTCCCATAAGGAGCGCTTTTGCGCAGTCGTCCCCTCTCGAATACCAGGTCAAGGCGGCCTTTCTGTATCAGTTCTCTAAATTCGTCGAGTGGCCTCCGCAGGCCTTCGGTGTCTCGCAATACACCATCTGCATTGGCGTGGTTAACGGCGGTTCGATGGCGAGCGCGCTTCAATCGATTGAGGGCAAGGAAACGAAGGGTCGTCGGGTCGTTGTGAAACAGTTCAAGACGCCGGACGAACTGGAGTTCTGCCATATCTTGTACATCAGCCCCGCAATGGCAGGTCGATTGGCGGAGATTCTGGAGCGACTCAAAGGGACCAGCACATTGACGGTCAGCGACATCGACGGATTTGCCAGACGAGGCGGAATGATCAACTTTATCATGGTCGAGAACCAGATCCAGTTCGAGATCAATGTTGAGACCGCTGAGAAGGCGAATTTGCAAATCAGTTCGCATCTGCTCCGGCTGGCGCGAATCGTGCCGAGGGGACGGTAATATGCCCCTGTTTCGAGATGTCCCGATCCAGAAAAAGCTGAGGCGCATTACGATACTGACCACCAGCGTCGCACTCTTGCTGACCGGCGCGGCGCTCATCGTCTACGAATTCGTGGCATACCGCTCCGTCATGACGCGTGAGTTGATGAGTATAGCCGACATCATCGGGGCGAACAGCGTAGCCGCTCTCACATTCAACGATCCGATGGCCGCCGAAGGGACGTTGTCCGCATTACGGAAGGACTCTCGGATCGCGGTGGCGGCCCTCTACACGAAGGAGGGGAGAACCTTCGCCCTCTACCGACGCCAGGTTTCGGATGGGGAGGTGATTCCGGCCGCACCCCGCGCAGATGGAAGTGCATTCGAGGGAGGGCGCCTGATCCTCTTTCATCCGATCATCCTCGACTACGAGAAGATCGGAACATTGTACATTCAGGCGGACACGCAAGAGGCGTACGCTCGCCTGCAAGTCAGCGTCGTGATCGTATTTGGTGTACTGCTGGCCTCCTCACTGGTCGCGCTGTATCTCGCTTCAACACTCGAGGGTGTGATCTCCAAACCGATTGTGAACCTGGCGGAGACGGCAGCCATCGTGTCGGAGAAGCAAGACTATTCGGTCCGGGTCGCCGGATCCGGTCGGGATGAGCTGGGCCGACTGATCGCCGGGTTTAATGAGATGCTGGCGCAGATCCAGCGGCGAGATGTGGCCATTCAGGAAGCGCGTGATCGACTCGAGGGCGCGGTCGAAGAGCGTACACGACAACTGCTGGAGGCGAAACAGCAGGCCGAGGAGGCGTCCCGCCACAAGTCGTTATTCCTGTCCAACATGTCCCACGAACTCCGAACGCCGTTGAACTCGATTATCGGCTTTGCCTCGCTGCTGCAGGACCCCATCGTCAGTTCCTTACCCGAGAAGGAACTGCAGCTCATGAGGCACATCAGTACAAGTGGGGAGCACCTTCTAGCCCTGATTAATGATCTCCTCGACATCTCCAAGGTCGAGGCGGGTAAGCTGATCCTTCAACCCCAGGCGTTTCCGCTTGGAGAGGCCATCGAGGCGGCTGTCTACACGTTCCGTCCACAAGCTGCGCAGAAGCAGCAGGATCTCGGACTGTCGATGGATCACGACATGCCGATCATCAAGGCTGATCCTATTCGTTTCAAGCAGATCCTCTACAACCTGCTCTCCAATGCCGTCAAGTTCACACCGGTGGGCGGGAGAATCAAGGTAGCTGCGCGGATTGCTCCAGGCGTCGGGCACCAGAAGGCAGGAAGCAACGACGTGGACCCTTTACACCCGATACCCTGCACCCAATACCCTGGCGAATGCGTCGAGATTGCCGTATCCGATACCGGGATCGGGATCAGGTGCGAGGACCTCTCCAAACTCTTTCAACTTTTCACTCAGCTTGAGCCTACACTCACTAAGCAGTTCCAGGGCACGGGTCTGGGTCTCGCCCTCACAAAGCAGCTCGTCGAGTTGCATGGGGGAACGATCGGAGCCGCATCGGAAGGCCCGGGCCGAGGCAGCACCTTTACCGTTCGGCTTCCGCTGCCCTCACCGGAGCGTCCGAAGACAGGAGGGTAATATGGCACAAGGCAAGATTCTCGTCGTGGAGGATAATCCACTCAATCGGGAGATGATCATCACGGTTCTGGAAGCGTACGGTTACACCGTCCTCGAGGCGGAGGACGGCCTTGGGCTCATGGAGCGGGTGAAGGCCGAGCGGCCGGGTCTGATCATCATGGACTTGCAACTTCCCAAAATCGACGGCTTTGCCCTTACCAGGAATCTGAAGGCCGATGCCTCGACGCGGGATATCCCCGTCGTCGCCGCCAGCGCCTTTGCCAAGAGTGAAGATCAAGCGCTGGCGCTGGATGCCGGCTGCGCCTTCTTCCTGACCAAGCCCCTCGATTTGACGGTCCTGCTTCAGACCGTCGCGAGATTTTTACCACAAGGCGCGACGTAACCAGTCTAACGCCTCACAAGTTCGGTTCCGAATGTGACGCCTGCTTCAGTAAACCCATCAACCCCTCGATGTTGATTGACGTCGTCGTCCGCTTGATTTCTTGACGCTACCTACCTTATAATCAATCGCTTTTTTCGTTTAAGCCCATTGTGCAGTTCTGATCGCCGACACGTTCTTTCTGGCGATAATTATGCGAAGGGGGAAGACTGATGCCCAGCTATGATTTGAAGTGTGTAAACTGCGGCAAGAAATTTTCACTGACCATGACTATTAAGGAGCGGGGGACCAAGCGGCTGAAATGCCCGAAATGCGGAGCCGGCAAACCGGAGCCCATCTTCTCGACCTTTTTCGCCAAAACCTCGCGTAAGAGCTGAGGTGACGCATGATCCTGGTGACGGGCGCCGGCGGGTGAGGAGTGGAGGAGTGACGAGCAACCGACAGAATCTGAAGCAATGCGCCAGGGGATTGACCGCACTGGCGCTCGGATGTATCCTGCTCGCCTCCCCGACGAGCGTCCTCAGCGCAGGCCGAGAAACCCTCCACCTGGATAGTGAGTTGGAGTCTCTTGGATTTATCAAGCTCCAGAACGATCCCAAGGCGCCCGACTTTACGCTCCAGGACGTGTCGGGAAAGTCGGTTCGGCTGGCTGACCATCGCGGTAAAATTGTCTTCCTGACCTTCTGGACAACCTGGTGAGGCTACTGCCTGAGGGAGTTTCCCTCAATCGAGCGTCTCTATCAACAGTTTAAGAAGAAAGATTTCATCGTGCTGGCGGTCAATATCGGCGAGTCGGCCGATCGGATCCAACAATATATGCTGAAGCATAAGCTCACCTTTCCCTCGCTGGTGGACCCCTCGTCAAGCGTCGCCAACCTGTACGGGGTTCGCGCGACGCCTACCCGGTATCTGATTAATCGCGACGGGACGGCTATGGCAGGGAGCATCGGGCCAAGGGACTGGGCGGGTGAAGATGCGCAGAGGCTGATCGAAATTCTTTTGGAGACCGGCAAAGCGCTCCGTAAGGGATAAGCACCGGAAGTGACGGCTGCCGGCCATACCCTGGAAGGCACGGATTATCGTTCATCTACATAAGAACCTGAAGCGACTGAATATGAAGCGGCTGTTCCTGTGTGTCGCTATAATAAGCGTATGTTTTGGGCTTTCCGCCGGCGTATCGGCGATGGGCGACCAACCGCCGGTTGCCGATGACCGCATCCAACGCGAGTTTCTCACGAACCATTGGCAGACGCCTATCCCGCCTCAAGGGAAGCCTCCGGCACATTTTTCGTCGATCGAGGGATCGCTTGACCCGGAAAGTTGCGGCGTCTGTCATCGGGCTCCGTATGAGGACTGGGGCAACAGCCTTCATAGTAAGAGCATGGGACCGGGCGTTGTGGGCCAGACGATGGAGCTGATCCACGACAATCCCAAGATGGCGCTCCTGTGCTACAGTTGTCATGCGCCTCTTACCGAGCAGCAGGAGAAGGTCGTGAAACAAAAAGGCGGCACCCCCTCTCGAGTGAAGAAGCGGCACCGCCCGTCGGCCTTGCCGTTGAACGCTTCAGAAGATGGGGAGAGTGATGAGTTGACATTCAAAACCAATCACGCCTTTTCCGCCTCGCTGCAACAAAAGGGCTTGAGTTGCACCGGATGCCACGTGCGGAGGCACCAGCGTTTCGGGCCGCCAAAGCGGGACGGCTCGATCGAGAATTCCGCTTCCGCAGCGCAGGTCCCGCACGGCGACGCCATCAGAACGACGGCCTTTGAACGAGCCGAATTCTGTAAAGGCTGCCACCAGTTCGAGCCGAACGGGTATGCCTTGAACGGCAAGCTGCTCGAAAATACCTATAACGAATGGAGAGAGGGGCCGTATGCGCGGGAAGGGAAAAGCTGCCAGAGCTGCCATATGCCGGAGCGTCGGCACCTGTGGCGAGGGATCCATGATCCAGAGATGGTGAAGCAAGGCGTATCCGTGCGCCTTGCACTGGACAAGGAGCGCTATCAGGTCGGCGAGCAACTTCGCGCTGGGATCACGCTGGTCAATACCGGGGTTGGTCATGATTTCCCGACCTACGTGACGCCGAAGATCATCGTCCGATTTGAGTTGACAGACGCGGACGGCAAGCAGATAGGTAAGAGTGCGCAAGAGGAACGGATCGGACGGGAGGTTACACTTGATCTGACGCAAGAGATCTTTGACACCAGGATTGCGCCGGGTAAAAGCCGTACTGTCCGCTATGTCAGAGCGATCGATCGAACAGGACTCACGTTGCGCGCGTCCGTTATCGTTGTACCTGATGATTTCTACATCCAGTTTTTCGAAGCGACCGCGCCGAAGGCTAAAGGGAAGGAGGCCCGGGCGCTGCTTGAGCAGGCTGCCCGTGAGGGACGGGCGCGATCCTTTCTACTGTTTACGGAGAACGTGGTAGTGTCGTAAAGCAGCGGATAGCTCATAGCTAAGCGCTGATAGCTGATTAGTGGAGGAGCGTGGTGAAAGTTCTGTTGGTGCACCCAAGTTCCTTGATGTACGCTGAGATCTTCCTTCGGCTGGAGCCGCTGGGATTGGAGCGGGTGGCTCAGGCCGCCAGAATGGCCGGCCACGAGGTCAGGCTCTTCGACCTGCAGGTCTTTCGCCGTGAAGACTACCTGCAGGAACTCCAAGATTTCCGCCCTCAGACCGTCGGGTTGTCCCTGAATTTTTTAGCCAATCTTCCGGAGGTAGTAGAACTCGCCAAGGAGACCAAGCGCCTCCTGCCCGCGTGCTTTGTGTTCGTTGGGGGCCATAGCGCCTCCTTTATCCCGCAGGAGTTGCTCGATCATGCCGAAGGTGCGATCGACTGCATCGTCCGTGGGGAAGGAGAGCCGATTACGCCGCCGTTGCTCGAAGCCATCCAGGATGGAGGGCTCGAAACGCTCCCAGGGGTCGTAACCGCTCGCGGTGTCGGGCCTCCGCCGCTGATGCTCCACGACCTGGATCGCACACTGCCGGCCAGGGACCTTGCCCGCCGCCGACATAAATACTTCATTGGTGTCCTGGATCCCTGCGCGTCGATTGAGTTTACGCGCGGCTGCCCTTGGGACTGTTCGTTTTGCAGCGCATGGACCTTCTACGGTCGAAGCTACCGCAAGGTCTCTCCCGAGGTCGTGGGGGAGGACCTGGCCAGGATTCAAGAACCTAACGCCTTCATCGTGGACGATGTAGCCTTCATCCATCCGGAGGACGGGATGGCGATCGGCCGGGAGATCGAGCGTCGAGGGATTCGCAAGCAGTACTACCTGGAGACCCGATGTGATGTGTTGCTCCGCAATCAAGAGGTCTTCGCCTACTGGAAACGACTCGGGCTTCGGTATATGTTTCTCGGCCTGGAGGCCCTCGACGCGGAAGGCCTGAAGGCGATTCGGAAGCGGGCCACGCCCAGCGAGAATTTTCAGGCCCTGGAGGTGGCGCGGAAGCTGGGATTCACGGTGGCCCTCAACATCATCGCCGATTCCGGCTGGGACGAGGAGCGGTTCCGGGTCATTCGCGAGTGGGCCGCCGGTGTCCCCGAGATCGTCCACGTGACCGTAAACACCCCGTACCCCGGGACGGAGACCTGGTACACGGAGTCGAGGAAGCTGACCTCGCTCGACTACCGATTGTTCGACGTCCAGCATGCCGTCCTGCCGACGACGCTGCCGTTGAAGCGGTTTTATGAAGAGCTGGTTAAGACCCAGGCGGTGTTGAATCGAAAGCACCTGGGCTGGGCCGCGGTCAGAGGGACCTTCTCCACCGCGTCCAGGTTACTCATGCAGGGTCAGACGAACTTCGTTCGGATGCTCTGGAAGTTCTCGCAGGTGTACAATCCGGACCGGCAGTACGGCGATCACTTGAAAGAGGTGAAATATGTCTTGACGCCGCCGCCGGACAAACAGCCGATCAAGCCGACGCCGGCCAAGCTGTTCGTTCATGCGCAAGCGTCGGTTGGACCGCGAGCGGCGCACGCCGAGGGGTCTGCCGGGTGATAAGGCCTTGTCGCGTGAAGAGGCGACACTGATAAGGAGGAACGGTACGTGAAAAGGCAATTCATCGCGTTTGCGGTCGTGACGCTGCTGGCCGCAGGGCTGGCGTTGGCTTCCGAATGGTACATGAGCCACGATCACTGGTACGCCAAGGAACCGGAAAAGGACTTCGCCCTGGCGAGGCTCATCGCCGACATTCGGGCGGCCACATCGCGGTACCAGGATCTGGAGCAGGCCAAGGCGGATGGGTATACGCAGATATCGGGGAATGTGCCGTTAGAGGGCTACCATTTTCGCAAGGCGGCTATCACGCAATTTGACTATTTTCATCCTTCCACGCTCCTCTATACCGAAAGGGAGGGGCGCTGGCAACTGGTTGCGCTGAAATATACAGCCCCAGGTGCCCGTCCCGCCGAGAGCCCGTTTCAGGGAATCGAGTGGGAACGGAGTCTGGCGATCTGCCGCTATGCGGACGGGCAGGAGTCTCGATCGCCCTCCGCTGAAAGCTGCCCTCAGGTTCATCCTGACAGTAAAAGCGCATTTACTGCCTGGTATCCGGATACGTGGGTGATCCGTCTCTGGATCTGGTATCCGAATCCGTACGGATTATTCGCAAGCATGAACCCTCTTCTGGCGCCGTTCGATGATCACACCATCCCGCCGGACGAAGCCGGAAGCTGGGAGACATGGCAAGCGCATACGGAGTTCTCGAACTTTAACCATCACTTCTCAGGATGGCTGGTACTCGTCATGGGGATGGCGATGACAGGCTCGGCCCTGTGGGGAGGTCAGAAGTCCAAGTATGCGCATCTCTGGCCGCTGATGACGCTGGGCGTCGCGTTATTCATCCTGTATCGGAGCGATCCGGAGTATTGGCCGTTTGGCCCGCGGACGCTGACCGAACTCCTGGGTGACCGGGAGGCTATCGAGCATAAGCTGTCGGGTGTCATCGTCCTTGCTATGGGATCCGTAGAATGGCTGCGGGCGCGCGGAATATTCAGCCATTGGCTGTGGGGCATGATCTTTCCATGGCTGGCCATCATGGGGGGAGTGACCCTGTTGTTCCATCTCCATCCCATCAGTAACTTCAACTACGTCGGGCGAGCCAATTCGCCCCACACAACCGAGGGGATCACCGCGATCCTGGCCGGCATGACGTACCTCCTCGGATCGTTGGGGATCATGAAACAACGTTGGTGGGGGTTGGTTCCGGCGCTCTTTGTCATCCTGATGGGCGTGCAGCTTATCGTCTACGTCGAGTAGAAGCGAGACGTGGGTTCTATTTCTTCTTCCACGTTCCGTTGGATTCGGTGCGTCGCTTCAGGCTTAATAGCGCGTCGGACAAATCCTGCTTGATCAGCGCATCTTCCAGAAATCTAGGAAGAAACATGCCGCTGTCCACGGTAGTGCTGTAGCGAAGCATGGTCCTGCCCTGACTGTACGGGAGGAACTCCCAGGTACCGGATGTATCTGCGATGTCGTGTTGTCTCGATTTATCCAGCGTCCAACTTACTGTTCGCTGCGCGGGCGTGAAGATCAGGTCGATCGTATAACTGATCACGCCCAGCGGAACGTGAACCGTCTCGGTAACCTTCATCGTGCCTTGCGTCTTTTCAAGAACGTCGACCTTCTCAAGCCTCGGCATAAATTCGGCGAACTTCTGATAGTTCACCATGATCGCCCACACGGCATCTGGCGGCCTGTTGATGACGCAGTAGGCTTTGATTCTGGCGCCGCTCGTACCGTCTCCAGTGGGGTGGTCTTTTGCTTTGAGCACGACGCCGCCCTTTTCTATCTTGGTTAATTCACGGGCCGTCAGTCCGCTGGTCGCAAACGTGCCGGCCCCGAAAGAGGCCGTCGAAAGCAGGAATACGGACGCGGCACATACGAGCGGTATGACCTTGATCTTGTGTAACACGTAAAAGAACCTCCAGGTGGCGTTTCGCCATCGGCGCGGCTATACTGACACGTCACACGTACGGTGTGGAATCATATCGCGGTTTGTCCATTGTGTCCATCACGTACGATGAGGCCCGGTATACGTAGCTCGTCTCCTTTGCGGCTTTGCACGCTGATACCCTTCCTCACGCGGTTACAGCAGTCCCAGCATCCGGTGCAATACGTACAAGCCTCCCCAGATAATGACGAAGCCTGCAATATCCAACAGGATGCCGGCGCGCATCATTTTCGGGAGGGGCACGAGGCCTGAGCCGTACACGATTGCGTTGGGCGGAGTCGAAACAGGGAGCATGAATCCGAAACTGGCGCCCAGGCACGCCCCCATGGCCGGCGGCAACGGGTTGAGGCCGGCGGCCTGCGCAATCGCGATTACGACTGGAATGATCATATTTGCCGACGCGGTGTTGCTTGCCGCCTCAGAGATCGCAATCGCCATCGCGATCGACAAACCCGTCAGTCCCCAGAGGGAGCTGACGCCGAGGTAACCGGTGAGGGCCGTGCCGATCGCCTCGGCCACACCGGTTTTGAACATCAATGAGCCGAGCGCCAACCCGCCGCCGAACAGCAAGATCGTGCCCCAATCGATCTTGACCGCCTCCGGCCACGTTAACGTAAACTCCCATTGCGACAGGTTGACCGGGAGCAGGAACAGGAGGATCGCGGCAGCGATTGCGACGATCGACTCCGGCAGGTGCATGCCCATCCATCGACCCCACCAGGATCCTGCAAACCATGGCAGTTGTAGAATGCCCGGCATTACCCACAGTGTGACCGCAACGCTGAACGCGACGACTGTATTGATCTGCCCCCTCGTCCACGGGCCGAGCTTACGACGTTCGCTACGGATATACTCCAGCAAATGGCTTCCCATGCCGACAGTGAGATCGCCGGGTGTGACCTGGGCTGTTCCGCCATCCTGATTGCTCGGTGCGCTTGCCGGGTCCGTGCCTGCAGGATGCAGCAGATAGAGGAGCGTGAACAGCGTCAGACCCATCACCAGGAGCAACGGGAGGGCAATCGCCATCCAACGGAAAAAACTGAGGTCGATGCCTGTTGCTGCACGGATGAGCCCGATGCCGATCAGGTTGGGGGGTGAACCAACCGGCGTCCCAATGCCGCCGATCGACGCGCTGAACGCCACGATCAGCATCATACCCGTGGCGAACGGCCAGGTCGTCGTCTCGATCGAATCCCGCGCGAGTCCCCTGGCGACACGCACGTCGTGCAGCGCACGCAGGATGCCCAGTGCAATCGGGAGCATCATGGCGGTGGTGGCGCTGTTGCTGACCCACATCGAGAGCACGGCGGTCACCAGCCCCAGGCCCACCATGGTTCTCGCCGGAGAGGAACCGATCGACGGGATCGACAGGAACTCTAACGCAATGCGACGGTCGAGCCCGTGGATCGTCATCGCTCGAGCGATCATGAATCCTCCAATGAACACGAAGATGATCGGATCGGCAAAGTGGGCCAATACGACGGCTGCCGGCGACTTACCCGGCTCCTCCGGCACTGCTCCCAACGCAACGCACAACACCGCGCCCAGCAGGGCCGACACGGGCAGGGGGATGACCTCGCTGACCCACAATACCGTCACAGCCGAAAGGATCGCGGCCAGCTTCTGACCTTCCGGACGGAGGCCGCTACACAGGAAATAGGTCAGGAAAAAGGTGGGGAGGAGAAGAATCGCGCCCAGGCGTTTTCGCCAGGTTTCGAACAGTTGCTCCCCGGCGGAGATCCTTTCCTGCGGTACAGCGGAAGCGGGTTCGACTCGCGACTCTGTCTGTGGCATCGTCCATCCTCACACACTGCTGAACACCATGCTACTCATCTCATCTCGGCCTTGATCCCGGAAAAGCTCGTACTGAGTTACCCGTTGCTCACAACCGCGCTTCAGATTCTGTGGGCAACTCGCGAAAGTCAAACCCGCGCTACAGACCATTTGCGCAGATCGACTCCGCAAAGACTGCTCTGCGTCTAGGGCTTTTCCATCAGCCTGCACACAGTCACCTTGTGACCGCCGCCATGGGCGCGCTCCTTCACGGTCGCGCGGATGATCCCGTAGATGACGCCGGGCTGCGAGCGGTCCCAGGCGATGCCCTGGCCATGGATGTTCGATGATGTCCGCGAGCTCCCGCACCGGGCCGGATTTCGGCAGCCGCATCCGGTGTAGAACGTTGGAAGCGAGAGCGCATCGTGTCAGTCACCACCGTTGATGTGTCCCTGAATTCTCCAACCGCCGTTATGCTTGCGGAAACACAACTGGGAGTAGGAAAACGGCTTCTTGTCGAGTGCCCCATGAGGTGTGCACAGTTGCCCGTCGAGTTTCTTCTCGAAGTGCGTGCTGAAGATAGCACGCCGAAATTCCACCCAGCCGTGATCTCTGTACTCGGGACGGAGATTGGCGTTGTTGAATTCAAAGTGTGCGCTGAAGTTCCGGGTTGGCGGTGCTGATGGATCAAACGAACCGCCAAAGTCTCGGGCAATGTAATAGTCATGGGCGAGCAAGGCGTAGACGGCTGATGCGTCCTTCTTTCGGGCCGCGGCTTTGAGAGACGCGATGAAGTCTTGAAACCGGCGCTCAGTGGTGTGCAACGCAATCGGCTCCGATTCGGCAGCCAACACGCCACTTGCGTAAAAGAACACGAGGAGGAGTACGGAGCGGAGCATGTGCTTTAACGATCGAGATCACAAGCGCGCGGTGCGCCGGCACCAGGAGTCAGGCCGAGCGTATTGTTGAGCCTAATCGCCACGGTAGTAGAGCCCCTCGATCAGTTCTGCACCCTGACCATGGTCTACGAAACGCGCCCAGCCAACCAAGCCCATTGGGGTCTTGATGAGGTAGTGCTCACCCTCGTTGAGCAGCACTGTGAGTTGTGCTCCCGATGGAATCGACGCAACCGGCTCCTTTTCACTCTTATCAGAAAATATCGTGATATCTTGCTTCGCTTTCGAGTCCAGACCAACGTAATAGAAGGGCTGTCGAATCTCAACAAGCTTTCCGTTCTTCAGAACGAATGTTTTTCTCTGGTTGTAGTGATTATTGGTATGGCCCGTCACGTATACGGCTCCATTTCCTGGGACGAACAGCTCAAGCCCCCAGATATCTCCAACGATCATGTCGGTTCCTACGGGTGATATGAGAAACCCAGGATCCGCACTCAGTCCATCCGTATAGGTGATGGTAAAGCGATCCCGGGACGTCCGATCGATTCTAGTATCCAGAACGTCTACAATGGGAATACCGCTGTCTTTGCCGACGTGCGGCTGATTCCGTACGGTCGATACTGCAGGATCGTAATGCACGCGAATCTTGAACTCTGGAAACACGCTTTTCACTTCCACGGTGTTCAGGCGCGAAAAAGGCTCCGGTTCTGCGGCGTTAACGGATGCTGCGAGCACGAGCACAGTAAAGATTAAAGTCTTCTTGGCGTGCGTTCTTCTTAAGTGTATGGACATTCAGATGCCTTTCAGCAGGGCTTCAAAGATAGGCTGAGCACCCGTGAGTGGGAAAGTGGCCGACAGAACAATTGCGCGGTTTCTACCATCGATGACGGCAACCTCAATGCTATCCGCCCCCTGTAGTACCTGCGTGATAACTTTGCGGACGTGGCCCTGCGTATTGCGAGTATGATGACTTGCACTGAAGACAAAGCCGTCATTCACATCAGCGCTCAACCAACCGCCCAAGCTCAGCATGTGAACAGCGGGGGTGCCGGCCTTAGTGACAGTGATTTTCATGAGCTTGTGGTCTTCCGCTGGGGCGCCGGGGCCCTCAAAGTACGCGAAGTCGAAGCCTGTGATCCGGGTGATCGGGGAGACCGTGAACTCGAGGGCAATCATTCCAGTTGAGCCCTTGCTGTCTTGGGTTGCATTGAATTGAAGACGTGTCGAACAATTCGATCCCAGGACTATGGACGTCTGTTCAATGAAGGCTTTTCTGAACTCATGATGATTGACCTCGTAGTGCCATTGCCCCTGAATAAATAGCGTTGGTGCATACGCCAAGACCGAAACGAAGGCCGTCGTTGCGAGATTCAACCAAGGGGGCATTTGAGCCTCATAAGTTCGAATGAAAGCAATTCGCCCGAACCATTGAGTATACTGACCGGCCTATTACCATCGAACACTTATAATGACTGCGGCGATTCTCCTTTCAATTGAGGACCTTGTCAAGTCTACACGGCGCCGGTTGGTATCGGCAAAGGCCGACCAGCATAATCCCATTACGGCTGATCGGCATAATTCGGTGAGGGTGAGGCGGTCTAGCGGGCTCCGGACTCCTTTCCCACCGCGGTTTAAAACGTGGGTGCAATCATGGTGGTGCTGACGTCGGTATGTCCCAGCAGCTCTTGGACCGTGCGGATATCGTAGCCATCTTCCAGCGGATGGGTGGCAAAGGAATGGGGACCATCAGTGAAAATCGTGGCTGGGAGCGCTGGCGAGATCATGCTGGAGTTGCGGGTGCCAAGAGGCGGTCGGCGACGAGGTAGACGACGCCCGCCTCGGCCGCCATCCTATCTCACCCGTACCGAGACCGTATTCGAGTATGTAGATACGCGCCCCGTCGTCGCGTTGAAGGCCTGGACGCGGTAGGTGTATCTCCCCGATCTCGGGCTTTCCGTGTACGTCGTGACGCTCGCGCCGGTCTGACCGACGCGTACGTACGACGCCGTACCCGTGGGCGCCCGCTCTACGTAGAAGCCCTGCTCATTCGAGGAGTTATCGGTCCACCGGAGCGTCACCGCCTGCTTCCGCAACGCTGACGCCGTCAGGCCAGAGGGTGCGTTGATCGCGTTCGGGTCCGAGGTAGCTGTGATGTCCGTACTCGTGCTCCCGGTCGCCTCCCTGTTGTCGGTAACGGTGAGCGTTGCTGTGTACGAACCGGGCGACGTGTACGTGTGGTTGGTCGTGACGCCGGAGTCCGTCGAGCCGTCGCCGAAGGCCCAGACGTAGGAGGCGATCGAGCCGTCAGGGTCGCTGGACGCGCCGGCGTCGAAAGCCACGTTCAGCGGCGCGATGCCCGAGGCAGGCGCGGCGGTGAACGTGGCGACGGGCGGAGCGTTGGGCGTTCCCGCAGGCAAGACGAAGAGCGTAACACTCTGGCCCGGCACCTGGGTCGTCAGCGTGCTGCCGGAGAGGGCGACGTCTGGCAGGTGGTTGATCGCGTTCGCGGAAGTGAGCTGCCATACCTGTGCGGTGCCGCTCGAGGAGAAGTTTGCGATGTTGATACTGAGGTCCACGGTCGCGGCCGTCGGATTCGAGACGTACTTGCTCACGATCATGATTGTAAGCGCGCCATCGCTCGTCCGCTGCGCCGCGAAGGCGGCCACGTTGTCCGGATTGGGCCCAGTCGCCGAGACGCTCACGTTCCCGAACGTGGACTTCGCCCCGTCGTAGTTCCGGTACATCTTCATGGCCTTATACGTCGGCGTCGAGGGGTCTGGCGTCGTCCAGCGCGTCCCGATGTCGAGCCCCTCTCGGCCGAAGATGCCGTAGATGTCTGCCTGCGCCGTCGCGCCGTTGATGTGGCCTTCGGCCCCCCAGTTGTATTCTGTGATACCTATCAGCAGACCCGGGTAATACGAGGCCACCCAGCCTTTCAGACGGGGGATGAGCTTGACCGTGTCGTCGATCCAGGTGGGGTCCACGTACGCCGGGTCCCACAGCGAGCGCGTGGAGCGGTTCCGGGTCTGCTGCATCGAGACGGACGTGTCGTTCCCGAACTCGCCGCCCTGCGGGTAATAGTGGACGGTGAAGATGTCGAGGACGCGGTTGCCCGTCAAGACCTCGTTCTGGTGGAGCTGGTCGAGGAGCCACGGTAGATAGTCCCAGTTACCGTTCGTTTGCCTGTCGGGGTAGCAGCACCAGCCGTGGGCGGCCGCGTATTGCTGGTCGTAGCCACTGTAGAAATAGCCGCTCCAGCCCCATTCCTCCGGTCCCGCGACGAGCGCCGTCGGATCCTCGGCCTTGATGGCCCCCGCGTAGTCCAGGATTTTCTGGCGGATCTCGGCCATCGTGGGGCCCGTCGGGTGAACGTCCTGGTGCGTCGAGAACCAGATCGAGTGCTCGTTGTCGAGAAGGTAGTACTTCAGGCCGCCGTTGTTCGCCGTGCCCCAGGTCGTGACGATGTGGTGAACCCAGTCCCGCTGCCTCACCGTCTTGGTAGAGTCGTTCGCCGAACTCGTGACGTTTGCGTCGAGGGGGTCGTTCCACGTGATGGTGGCCCCGTCGCTTGCGCGGACGCCATTCCCCGCGTCCGGATACCACTGCGCGTCGTTGCCGGTCTGCGCCCCGTACTTCGCAATCGAGTAGCTCGCGAGCTTGCCGCGATTCGGGCCGAGCTTTGCCACGTAGTCGAGCATCGGGATCGTGATCATCGGCTGGGCGCCGGCGGTCTTGCTGTTGCCGATGAACGTGTCGCCTCGCTCGCCGGGCGTTGCGCTTGTGTCGGGGATGCTCTCGAAGTACCAGTCGGCATCGCGGTTGTCGGCGTTGAGCATCCAGTTGTAGCGGGAGGAATTGTTCCCGCCATAACGGTTCAGCGGCGCATTAAGGTCGGACAGCGCGCTCCCGCCGTAGGCCACGCCGTAGATGAACGGGCTGATCACGTGGCGGTTTGCGTTGACGTCCACATTGACCGTGGCCGTGGGGTTCTGCGCAAGTGCGATCGGCGCGATGAGCACGATAGATGCCAGCGCTCCCTTCAGGGCCATCCCCACACTTGTCTTCATCCGCCGCCTCCCTCGACGTGGGGCAGGCGTCGATTCCTGCGGTTCCGAAGATCCGCGAGAACCAACCCGCCGAGTCCGCCGTCCCAGAACTGAGGACCGATACCGACAAGACACTCTACGCGATCGAAGCGCTCTCGCTCATGAGGAGGCTCTGCCGGCATAGCGCTCGCTAAAACACGCGGAACTTGCTCTTCTTCGCGCCGCAGAGTGGGCACGTGTCAGGCGGCTCGCCTTCCCCGGTCCAGCCACAGGCCGAGCAGACGTACATCGGCCCCAGCGCGATGTCCTGGTTGCCAATCGCGGCCTCTTTGGCTTTGGTGTACAGGCCGGCGTGGACCTTCTCGGCCTGCAAGGCCCAGTCGGCCGAGCGGCGGGCCGCATTCTCGTCCTGGAGTTCGGCGACGGCGATGTAGGCGGGGTACATCTCGTGCACCTCGAAGGTCTCGCCGCCGAGGGCCGCCTCCAGGTTGTCCGCCACGTCGCCGATGCCGCCCAAGACCCGCAGGTGGCCGGTGGCGTGGACCTGCTCGGCGAAGGAGATGGCTCGAAACAGCCGGGCGATCTCCGGCCGACCCTTGCGCTCCGCCTGGTCCGCGAAGGCCAGGTACTTCATATGCGCCTGGCTTTCGCCGGCGAACGCCGCTTTCAGGTTCTCTTCGGTCATCTTGTGCATCATGTCCTCCTGTGGATTGGTGTCTTGGTACGTTCAGTGCCTTCGCTAAATAGTGTAGAGTGGGCCGACTCCAACGACGTTCGTTTGGCGGCTGCGCGCACAGCCGTTGGCCCACGGTCAAAGTGTGGAGGACTGGCCCCCGCTTCACGGCCGGCAGTCGGCACGGCCGGTCTCCTCAGGTGAGACGGGGGTGATACGTCGACAAAACACGCCAATCAACGCCTCCATGCACGACTGGCACAGATCGCATTCCACCTGCGTCCCATCCCCGAAGACCGAACCATACCCACCCGTAAAGCGTATCATCTGTTTTTCTTCCCACTCGATGAAGCTGTCGGGTGTGATACTCTTGCCGCATCTATCACAGATACACGCCAGTGGAATGGGTTCTTCGACCGTCTGTGTTCCAAATGTCAACATTCTTGTATTTTCATAATGATGATGGCACCTCACTTACACATTATTGCGCGCCGAAGGCGTCACGTGAAGAATGTCTTCTTTTTCAAAGTAGGTCGGGTGCGGCTTACGCATAGTGGAACCTCCCGGACTTGAGCCGACAATTTCCCTGCTGCCTTGTGGTCGCGTGTATGGTCACCGGTACGATGTCACCGCCCGTCATGTCGTAAGGAATCGTAACGAGCAATCCCCCATGCTTACCGATGGCGATCATCCGACCGGTAACGGCGTCGCAATATCGTTCTTCGCCGAAACGAAGGATCCGCTCGATCTTCGCCAAATCGAGGCCCCTGAGCTCCGCCCTGTACTTGAGATAGGCGATCCAGATGATCATTCATCTATTCCCTAGCCCGAACCGTTTGAGGTGACCGGCCGCCGGAGCGCGAAGCGCGGGGGGAACCCGCGAGCATAGCTTGCGGGCGGTCCGTTTGACTGAAAGGTTAGGTGTTACGCGGGTACGGTCCAGACACATAGGTAACACTTTAGTCCAGGGACATAGGTGACAGGTTGTGCCACACTCACGGGCACCGAAGGAGGTGCCCTATGCCGTGGAAGGAAACGTCACCAATGGACCAACGAACACAATTCATTGCCGATTACCTGCGTGAGGTGCTCTCGGTTACGGAGCTGTGCCGGCTCTATGGGGTCTCACGCAAAACGGCCTACAAATGGATCGACCGTTACCTACACCTCGGACCTGCGGGGCTCGACGCCCGGTCGCGACGGCCCCGGCATTCGCCCAATGAGACCGCACCCGAGATCGTCGCGGCATTCCTGGAAGCACGTCGACGGTATCCGTCCTGGGGCGGGAAGAAGCTCCTCACGATCGTACACAAGCGCCACCCCCGGTGGGAGCTCCCCGGCCGCTCCACCGTCTGCGATATCTTGAGTCGCCACGGCATGGTGCCCGCGTCACGGCAGCGTCGGCGTATCGGCCACCCCGGCAAGCCCAGCGGCCTGATCCTGGCCCCCAATGACGTGTGGAGCGCCGACTTCAAAGGGCAGTTCAAAACCGGCGATGGGGTGTACTGTTATCCCCTGACCGTCACCGATGGCTTCAGCCGGTATCTGCTGGGTTGCCAGGCGCTGTATTCCACGGCCGTAGCCGGGGCCACACCCGTGTTCAGACGGCTCTTCCAGGAATACGGCCTGCCTGCACGGATCCGCACCGATAACGGCGTGCCCTTTGCCACGAACACGCTCGCCCGGCTCTCGGCGCTCTCGGCCTGGTGGGTCCGCCTGGGCGTGCTGTCGGAACTCATTGAGCCTGGTAAACCGCAGCAGAACGGTCGTCATGAACGCATGCACAAGACCCTGAAGGCCGAGGCGACCCGACCGGCAGCGGGCAGTCTGGCTGCCCAACAGCGCCGGTTCAACCGCTTCCGTACCGAATACAACGACGAGCGCCCGCACGAGGCCCTGGATCAGCAAACCCCGGCTTCCGTCTATGTGCCCTCTCGACAGACAATGCCTGCGACACTCCCGCCCCTGGAATATCCTGATCGCTTCGAGGTCCGATACGTCAGCGCCAATGGCGGCATCCGCTGGAACTCGGACTGGGTCAATGTCTCCACCGTCTGCGCCGGGGAGTATGTGGGCTTAGAAGAAATCGACGACGGGATCTGGACCGTCTACTTCGGCCCGCTCACACTCGGCCGGCTCCATGAACGACACATGCGCATCGAGGACGAATATGGTAGATTCACACGCCACACGGTGTAACCCATGTCCCCCGACTATTTTGTTACCTATCTCCCCGGCCGCTCATCCACCCATACAAACATCTACTGAGGGAGCGAGATAGTTCGCGACAAACCCTTCACTACGGCGCCAAGCTCTTCAACATGGGTCATGAACTGCATCCAGCTTTGATGGTATCGCTCTGCCGAGAAGCTGCGAGAATCTGGGTGTTCCTTTCGATACGCCTCCGTCCGAAGAGCAGCTTCCCCGAGGACCTGATTCCAAGAATCCAACACCCTCGAGCCCTTGTCGACAAACGCTCCACTGACGGCATTGGGAATCACCTCAAGACTCTGAAGTGCGCCGAAATGTGCTCTCAAGCGACTTAGCGACGCCCTGAACCTGCCCTCCGTATCGAGATCTGTATTTGAAATGAGCCAGAGTCTGAGAGGCACAAGCTGTGCGACGCCGTAAATGTCTGTGTAGGCTTCAATGACGTGGTCGAGATGTCCGACGATGCGCTCGCGCCGGAACCCAGCAAACTCACGGCCACGTTGCAGCGTGTCGCTGAACGCATTCAACTCACGTTGGATTTCTGCTTTGATGTCTTCAGTCACCTTTGTTTGAGCCTTGATCTGCTCAAGCAGTCCGTTGAAGTCTTCTTTCGTGGCGAAGTTCTTGCCCTTCGTCTTGAGATATGACGCCAGGAAGGCTCCGGTGCCAGCCGCTACTAGGCAGATCACCGCCACGAGGAATCCCGCGGCGGTGATACCGTCGTGGATGGCCTGCTGGATCAGGTTTATCAACGCCGGATCCATGTGTGAGCTCCCAGGCGACGCCTAACTACGATTATACTGGTCTGTATAGCACCCAGCCCATGAATCCTCACAATATGCGGAATTCTCCTGCCATTTCGCAAACTTGTCAACGGAATTTCAACAGGACCTACGGTGGCAAAGGCCGCCTCAGCGGTCGGCATAATCCTATTAGGGCCGACCAAAGTTACGATCCTGGCAGTACGTCCACGGGGCTGCGAACCCCTCTGCCGCCTCGATTCAAGACATGCGTATAAATCATGGTCGTACTGACGGCCCGATAGCGGAATAGCTCGTGAATCCGCTGAGGGTTCGCCGCCGCCGCTTGCCGCAGGTACGTCATACTGGCGGAAGCCGGTATCCAGAAGGCCCGACTGGATTCCGTGTCAAGCACGGAATGACGGCCCAGAGCAGAAAAGGAGTGACGAACGTGGGATGGCCACATCAGTGAAAGTCGCGGCTGGGGGCGGTGACGAGGTCGGTGTGAAGTTGCGGGTGCCAGAGGCGGTCGGCGACGAGGTGGACGACGCCCTGTTCGGCCTGGAGGGTTCCGGTGATGCCGAGGAAGGTGGCGGTTTTGGCTAACGTCGCATAGCGCGCGAAGACCGTGGGCCAGAGGACGAGGTTTACGAAGCCGGTCTCATCCTCCAAGGTCATGAAGGTGACGCCGCTTGCGGTGCCGGGTCGCTGGCGACAGATGACCAGACCGGCGTAGCGCACGCGCGATCCATGGCGCATCGAGGCGATTGTGCGGGCATCCTTGAGGCTCTGTGCCTGTAGCGCCTTCCGCAGGGGCGCGAGCGGGTGGCCTCTGGGGCTGTGATCGGTGCGCCGGTAGTCCCAGGCGATCTCTTCGGCGACGCCGAGCGGTGTCAGGGCAGGGCTGGCCTCTTGGACGACTGTCGGCAGGGGAGTGACTTCCGACTGACATCCCAGCGCCCCCCATAGCGCCATTCGACGGTCTAACCTATCCTGAGCGGTACCGACGGAGCCAAACCCTTCGAAGGCGCCAGCCTCGGCCAGCACCGTGAGCGCTCCCTTGTCCAATCCAGTACGACGGCTGAAATCCGCAAGCGACGTGAAGGGCGCAATGTGGCGCGCTTGCTCGATCCGGTTCCAGTCACCCTCACGCAGCCCCTTCACGTACCGCAGGCCCATACGGATAGCGAAGCCGGCCGCGCTCTGTGGACAGGGCTCGAGAGTACAGTCCCAGGTGCTTGCCTGCGCATCCACGGGCCGCACGAGAAGGCCGTGGCGCTTGGCGTCTTCGACGATGGTGGCTGGCACATAGAAGCCCATCGGCTGAGCGTTCAGCAGCGCGCAGGTGAACTCCGCCGGGTAGTGGCGCTTCAGCCATGCCGTAGCGTAGGCGATCAGGGCGAAGCTGGCCGCGTGCGATTCCGGGAATCCATACTCGCCGAAGCCCTGGATCTGCGAGAAGACGCGCTCGGCGAACTCCGCCGCGATCCCCTTGGTCTGCATCCGCGAGATGAGACGTTCGCGGTGGCGCTCGATCCGCCCAGGACCGCGCCAGGCCGCCATGTCGCGCCGGAGCTGATCCGCCTCGCCGGGGGTGTAGTCGGCGGCGATCATCGCCAGCCGCATCACCTGTTCCTGAAACAGCGGCACCCCCAGCGTCTTCTCCAGCACCGGCTGAAGGGACGGATGAGGGTAGAGGACCGGCTCCTCGCCGCGACGGCGGCGCAAGTAGGGGTGGACCATGCCGCCCGCGATCGGGCCGGGGCGGACGATGCTTACCTCGATGACCAGGTCATAGAAGGAGCGGGGCCGAAGCCGTGGGAGCATTGCCATCTGGGCCCGGCTTTCGATCTGGAACACCCCCACAGTGTCGGCCCGCTGGATCATCTCGAAGGTCGACGGATCGTTGGGCGGGATGCCGGCCATGTCCAGATCGAGGCCGCGATGGTGCTTCAGCAGGCGGAAGCAGAGATCGAGGTGGCTGAGGGCCCCCAGCCCAAGCAGGTCCACCTTGAAGAGGCCCAGCGCCTCCAGGTCGTCCTTGTCCCACTGGATGACCGTGCGGCCCGGCATGGTGGCGTTCTCGACGGGGACGATGGTCCAGATCGGATCGTGACCCAGCAGGAAGCCGCCGGGGTGGATGGAGAGGTGGCGGGGCGTCTCTAGAATCTCGCTCGACAGTCGCAGCAGATGCCGGTGCAGCGGCGTCTCGGGGTCAAGTCCGGCCTGACGCAGCGCCTCCGGCTCGATGTCGCCATGGTGAGAGAGGAGCTTGGCCAGCCGGTCCATAGATGTTTCCGGCAGGCCGAGCGCCTTGCCCACGTCCCGGACCGCCGAACGGGGCCGGTAGCGGATGACGTTGGCCACCATTGCGGCATGGGAGCGCCCATAGGTATCGTAGACGTGCTGGATCACCTCTTCGCGCCGGTTGTGCTGGATATCCAGGTCGATGTCGGGCGGCTCGGCGCGCTCCTTGGAGATGAACCGCTCGAACAACAGCCCCATCCGCACCGGGTCGATGGCCGTGATGCCGAGGCAGTAGCAGACCGCCGAGTTGGCCGCCGATCCCCGCCCCTGACAGAGGATGCCGCGCTGCCGGCAGAACTGGACGATCTCCCACATCGTCAGGAAGTAGCCCGGGTACTCAAGGGCGTCGATGAGCGCGAGTTCTGTCTCAAGCTGCCGGAGGACGTCCGGCGGAACTTCGCCGTCGTAGCGCCGCCTGGCCCCCTCGAAGGTGAGCTGCCGCAGCCGCTGGGAGGAAGTAGTGCCGTTCGGAAGGCGTTCAGAAGGGTAGCGGTACCGAAGCTCGGCCAGGGAGAAGGCGCAGCGGCCGGCTACCTCTTCAGTTCGGGCGATGGCTGCCGGATCGTCGGCGAACAGGGCTGCAAAGTCATGAGGCGATTTGAGGTCGTGCTCGGCGTTGGGCTTGAGTCGCCGCCCGGCGGTCGAGACGGCGACACCATGGCGAATTGCGGTGAGGGTATCCTGGAGGGGGCGCCGGATCTGGGTGTGGTAGAGCACCTCCGTGGCCGCGACGAGAGGCAGGCCGTAGCGGGCGGCGCGCGCCCGCAGCCGCGCCTCTGTTCTGACTTCATCGGCTTGGCGGTGCCGAGCAAGGAACGCGTAGAGTCGATCGCCGAAGACATCGCGGAGCTGACCGGCCACCTCGTCAGGATCAGCTTCGCCCGTGCGTAAGCTCTGCTCACCGCCCCACAGTGCGATCAGACCGCCGGCGTGTTGGCAGACTTCATTCCATGTGACAGACGATTCTCCCTTTGGAGAGCGGAGTCGTCCGGTCGTGATCAACCGGCAGAGGTTGCTGTAGCCGTCCCGATCCTGCGCCAGGAGGACGAGGATCGAGTGACCTGTCTGCGTGCGACGCACAGGCAGATCGGCCAGCGCGACCTGCGCACCCACGATCAGGTGCAGTCCGAGCTCCCTGGCCTTGACGTGCGCCCGGACGATCCCATAGACGCCATCGCGGTCGGTCAGCGCCAGCGCCTTCAACCCCAGGCGGTGGGCTTCCTCCACCAGTTCGTCGGGGTGGCTCGCGCCTTCCAGGAACGAGAAGTGACTCTTGCACCAGAGGGGAGTATACGAATGTGAAGCCATCAGACCGACAATCCCTTGCGTGTCATTGCGAGCGACCATCGGGAGCGTGGCAATCCAACCGTTCTATTCTTGCGAGCTTTGAGAACTGGGGGCGAAGAACGGTTAGATTGCTTCGCTACGCTCGCAATGACACGCAATGTAAATCTATATATAATTACCAAACGGTTATATTGATTTATTCAACCAGTCCATGAAGATACCAATGCGACCTGTTCGGGTCGTAATAGATCCACAGTAGCTCGCCGTGACGAGTCTCGGCGAAGTAGTAGTCGCGATGCGTCCCTGCCTGTGCGTGTCCGCACGCAGACAGGTCCCGTCCCCACCACCCGCCGCTGACGATGTACGGCCCGTGCAGTGTTGAGCCGGGCGGCAAACGTAACGGGACCGGCTTGACAAAGATCCGGCGCACCAGACTCCGCTTTTTAGTGTTGAGTGTTGGGTGTTGAGTGTCACCCCTGTCTTCTGGTTCATCGCTTGACACTTTACACTTAACACTTACCACTCGATTGAGTGGTTCCCACCTGAAGCTCGCCTCAGGGAGGTGTGCGTCCGCGAGCCGCACCCGTCCTACCGCCTCGTCACCGAAGGTGGCCCGGATGCGGGCCAGCGCCAGACTGGCAGCTTCCAGATCACGCCGGGGCCGCTCCACGATCAGCCGATACTGCTCAGCCGGCGCCAGGACGCTCGACGCCTCAAGCTCTATCTCGATTACGCCGTTCGGCAGTTCTACTGCTTCAAGCCGCAATCGGATGAGATCGAGCAGTTGTACCGGGTCGAGCGTCGGGGCTGCAGGACGGATCTGTTCTTCGTGCCATCCGCCCCCGTCAAGCTGGAGGCGAAGTGTGAGTCCGGCGAGCGCTTCGCCTCGGACGGCCAGCGCCTTGAGCAGGGGGTGGAGTAGCCCTTTGAGGCGGAAGAGCAGGCGCATCGCCTCAGTTTCGGGATCGTCAAGGAGCAGCCGCTGCCGAATCGACTCCTGGGGTTTCAACGGCTGCAGCGGCGTCCAGAGTTCGCCGGACGCCATCCGGTGCAGACGATAGGCGGATTCACCGAAGCGTGCGAGCAGCCCGCCTGCCGGAAGGGCGAGGAATGCACCGACGGTTGTCACGCCCAGTTTCGCAAGCGTATCCCGAAGATCCGAATCGATCTCCAGACACTCGATCCGAACCTGCCGTACGGCGGCGCGTTCATCGACAGGATCGTTCAATACCACGGTCCCGTTCTGCGCTCTAGCTACAGCATAGGTGCCAAAGCGTGTGAAGCCCATCACCACCGTTGCGCGGAAGCTCATGCGGTTCAGGTCGGACGCGATCAGCCGCACCCATACTTCATACGACGGATAGAGGCGAGTCAACCCCGTTCCGTTGAGCCAGAAGACGCCGGGCTCCTCAGCGGATGGCTCGATCTCCGGCGTGAAATGTCGGAGCTGCTTCATGATCGCCTCGACCGCCTCGTTGATCTCGACAGGTGAGACTACGCCGGCCCGAAGATCGACTGCGAGCGAACAGCCGACGGCGTAGCGGAGGCCGGGACGCACACCGGCCTTGTGCGCCGCTGTATTCATGTAGCAGATGAGACCTTGCGGTCTATCTTCAGCAACGACGGCCACTGGATGGATCGCCCACTCGGGATGACGTCGGAGCAGAAGCTGCAAGGGGAGGGCAGGGAGGCTAACACAGGCCAGCCGGTCCATGGCAGACCTCCATGTGCCGCCAGGTTGGACCCCGGCGCTTGTCCTTGAGGACGGTAAGCCCGCATGAAAACCGGCTATCGGTAAACCGCTTTCGCCGGGCAGTAACTCTGAGTGAGACGAGTGGGCCCAGCGACGGGGCCCCATCCTCTTTTGTCGTCAGGCAGAGGAGGGCGGTCTGATGTTTGTTTGCCAGCCCTGCCAGACGGGTCTGAAGCGGGACGGGCACGTCGCACCCGCCTGCGCGCGGTGCGCGGGCAGGTGCAGACAGGTCGAGCACGACCAGACCGAATGCGCCAGACCGAACGAGTTGATCCGCGGCGCGGGCCACGGCCCTGTTGTCAGGAACCCGTACGATCGTCAGGATGTCGAGATCGACCCCGCTCTCAGCCGTATCAGGCGGGTAGAAGAGGCTATCGTCACGCGTGATCCAGACCACCGGCTCGTTCTGCCGCTGCGCCTGCAGCACCAGTCCGAAGGCCAGTGTGAGCGGAGCCGTCGCCCCCACGCCAGAGATCTCCACCAGCCGCCCGGTAACCTGCTCAAGGCTCCATCCTACCTCTTGCGCACTTCTCTCTTGCTGCAGCGAAAGGACGTGATTGCGATACGGTTTGTTGTTATACATAAGACTAATACTGTGAGCCAAAAAAATATCCCCCACCAGTCATCGCAAGCACGCAGAAGTAGACTTGTAGGATGAAGTTTCCGGTGTCGCACTCTCCGGCGCCTCATTCCAAGTTCTTCCGTCCAGGAGACGGCCCGCGCGCTTCTTATTCGTACCGCCCCATTGTTTGAAGAAAAAGGGGACGTGGGCCTGATGACATGCCTGCAAGATCTCCACGACCCATGATCGCTCCATCGGACGCGCCCCCGGCCCCGATTCGCCACCGACGATAACCCAATCGATGCCGCGCAGATCCACAGCGCCAAGCGATTCCAACAGCGGCTCGAAGGAGATGAACTTGATGGCGGCCGGAGTATGTCGAAGGTGATCGAGCCGATACAGATACGGCTTCGTTTCAACGCTGACACCCATCCAGATGTTGTCAGGCCACGACAGCGATGGCGCCAATTGCTGGAGCTTCTCAGATCGCTTGGTGAGCACCTGGAATTGATGCCAGTGCGCCTGCTGCATCACCTCAAACACCCGGGCGACGTACTCAACTGGCACCGCTTCATGGAAGAGATCGCTCATCGAATTGACGAACACCCGATGAGGCCGCTTCCAACTGAACGGTAGCCGGAGCATCTGCTCCTGGAGCGTCACCTCGAAGTCGTTTCGGTAGTTGTAGTTGCCCATAGCCTGCAGGCGATGAGACAGCCGCTCCGCATAGCAATGTTGGCATCCTGGGCTGATCTTCGTGCAACCTGTCACAGGATTCCAGGTCGCGTCGGTCCATTCAATGCTCGTCCCTTGGGCCATAGCTATTTCCTACAACAGATCAAGTTGAGGCGTGCTGTATCTCTCGGCTTCTCGCCAGAAGGCTCCACCACGCTCGTGCCGGCTGAAGAATCCAAGTCGATAGAGTGGGAGGTTTTTCTCGGTTGAGCGCACCATCTTACAGCTTTCGAAAAACCCCGATGACCTTTCCCAAAATCTTGACGCGCTCCCCGTTCTCGATCCTGATCGGCGCGAACTGCTCATTCTCCGGTTGGAGGATGACTGTCGCGCCGTCGAGTTGGAAGCGCTTGACCGTGACCTCGTCCTCGATCATGGCCACCACGATCTCGCCTGGGTGCGCCTCCGGCTGCGCCGTTACGAGCACGAGGTCGCCGTCAAAGATGCGGGCATCGCGCATACTGTCGCCCTGAACCTTTAAGAGGAAAGCCTTGCCGCTACCGGTCCATTCCAGAGGAAGCGGGTAACTGGCCTCGATGTGTTCGTCGGATAGGACCGGCCTACCGGCCGTCACCCGGCCGAGCAGAGGCGTAAGAGTAGCGCGCTGTTCCCGACGCAGATCGATAGCCCGCGCCCGTTTGGGCGTGCGCGTAAGATGGCCGGCTCGCTCCAGTCGCTCGAGATGATACTGGACGCCCCGAATGTAGATCTTCACGTGCCTGGCGATCTCGCGCTGCGTTGGTGGGGCGCCATGCCGAGCCTTATAGCTAGCGATGAAGTTCAGGATCTGCCGCTGCCGGTCGGTGAGTGCCATCAGGTCTCCCTGATTGTTCTTGAAATAGCGTTCAGCACTCAGCCGCCGGAACAGGCTGAAGACCGAAGGTAACGAGGCTGAAGGTTCCGGAAAACCCTTCAACCTTCAGTCTGCAGTCTGAACTTCCCCTGGTTGAATGCTGAAAGCTGAGTGCTTACCGATACTCATATTATACATTAGACTAC
Organism: Candidatus Methylomirabilis oxygeniifera; assembly: GCA_000091165.1. NCBI lineage: Bacteria > Methylomirabilota (SeqCode) > Methylomirabilia (SeqCode) > Methylomirabilales (SeqCode) > Methylomirabilaceae (SeqCode) > Methylomirabilis (SeqCode) > Methylomirabilis oxygeniifera (SeqCode). The sequence goes on from FP565575.1 coordinate 1,100,481, forward strand.
TACGTCAAGAAAAAATATTTGCCGGCGTAAGGATCAGCTCTTCCCGCTGACCTGCAGCTCCTTGATCAGACGGGAAAGGTACGTGCGCTGCAGGCCGAGGGCGCTCGCAGCCCGCGATTGATTGCCTCCTGAGCGGTGGAGGGCCTCCCGGATGAGCTGTCGTTTGTAGGCCACCACAGCCTCATGGAAATCGCGAGGCGTTTCTCCGGCAGGCGGCTCCGATGTGCCGGCGAGGATGGCCAGCGGAAGATCCTCTGATGTGATCCGATCATGGACACTCAGGACAACAGCCCGCTCGATGAAGTTCGCCAACTCCCTCACGTTGCCGGGCCAGTGGTAGTGTTGCAGCAACTCCCATGCGTCCGGTGTAATCTCCTTGATTCGCTTTCCCAGGTTGCTGCTGTATCGAGCCAGAAAGTAATTGGTCAGGGGGACAATATCTTCGGGGCGGTCTCGAAGTGGTGGAAGCGAGACGGTCACGGCATTGAGTCGAAAGAAAAGGTCCTCACGGAACAACCCCTCCCGAACCGCTTTGTCCAGGCGTCGGTTGGTGGCGGCTACGAAGCGGAGATCGACCTGTATCGGCTTTGTCCCACCGATTCGCTCAAACTCGCGCTCTTGAAGAACGCGGAGGAGCTTTGCCTGCAGGCGTGGCTTCAGGTCGCCGATCTCATCGAGGAACGCGGTACCCCCGTCGGCCAATTCCAGCTTGCCGCACTTACGCTGATGCGCGCCCGTAAAGGCTCCACGCTCGTGACCAAACAGCTCACTTTCCAACAGATCTTCCGACAATGCCACGCAATTCACCACCACAAAAGGTTTATCCCGCCTTGGACTCCATTCGTGAATAGCCCTCGCGAACACCTCTTTCCCGGTTCCGGTTTCTCCCAACAGGAGAATCGTCGAACTGCCGGCCGCCCCCCGTCTGACTACGTCGACGGCATTCCGAATCTGTTCACTGTGTCCGATGATCGGCCGGCCTTGTCCCCTGACCTCACCGGTCAACAAAAGGTTTTCCCGCTTCAGCCCCTCCCGCTCCAATGCCTTGCCGATGACCACTTCCAGATGTCCGGGACTGAACGGCTTGGTGAGAAAGTCGTACGCGCCTACCCGCATCGCCTCCACCGCTTTTTCAATAGTGGCATACGCCGTCATGACGATGGTCGTCGTCTCCAACCCGTTCTCCCGGATCGCCTGCAACACCTCCAGTCCGCTCTTCTTCGGCATGTGCAGGTCAAGGAGGGTGATCGTCGGTAATTCCTCTCGCAGACGCACCAGCGCCTGCTCACCGTCCGACGCCTCCACGACCTCGAACCCCATAGCCTTCAAGCGATCCCGAATCACCTCCCGGATGTCAGTATCGTCATCAACGACCAGGATCTTCGCGCGGGACATGCTCATAGTAGGTTCTCCGTTTCGTGGAACTTCGCCATGGGTCGTCGGGGCAGGGTAAACGTGCTCCCCTGGCCAATCTGACTTGTGACTCGGATGTATCCCCATTGAAGCTCTACCAGGCTCTTGGCGATAGGAAGCCCGGGCCCTGTCCCCTTCGCCTTTGCCTGTATCCCGCGCTGGACTTGATAGGACTTATCGAAGATATGGGGAAGCTCGTCATCTGGAATCCCTTCGCCGGTGTCGGTCACGGAAATGTCGACCCGCTCGCCGGTGCCAGGGCTTTCGGGTGTGGAGTTGTGGGTGTCAGGTCCTGGACTCAACACTGACACTCGACAGTTCCAACTTGTCGCGCAGTCACGGTGATCTGTTTGCTGTGTGGTGTAAACTTGATCGCGTTCCCGATGAGGTTCATCAGGATCTGGCTGACTTTGTCGCGATCGGCATACACAATCAACGGAGCTTCTGTGTCGGCAAGTTGAAGCCGCAGATCCTTTTCCGTCGCCATCGGTCGAAGCGTCTCCAGCAGTTCGCCGGCAAGCCCGGTCACAGAAAAGAAGGTCGGGGTTATCCGGACCCGGCCTTCCTCGATCCGAGCCAGGTCAAGCAGATCATTGATAAGTCGAACAAGTTGGTCGACATTGCTCTTCACGCGCTGTAGGTACCGTTGTTGAGGCTCGCTGAGCGGCCCCGTGATTTCATCCAGCATATTGTCGACCGAGCCCTTAATGGCAGTCAGCGGGGTGCGAAGCTCGTGGGAGACGTTGAGCAAGAAATGAGATTTGGCCCGGTCAAGCTCCTGCAGTCGCCGATGTGACGCCTCCAGCGCCTGATTCATCTCCGACAAATCTCTGGTCCTTTTCGCGATCTTATCCTCCAGGCTGATATTCAGCTTTTCAATCTCATGGTAGGCGGAAGCATTGTCGATCGCTAGCGCGGCTTGCCGTGCGAGTCCATCCATGAGTCGAATCTGTTCCGGCGTACATGTATGCGATTTCTCCCACCACACCAGGAATAGGCCGCCGATGACTCGGTCCTTGACGATCATAGGTGCGAAGAGGCAGGATCGAAACCCAAGACGTCGAATAGCCGGATGTGCATAGCGCGGGTCGGCCGGTACGTCATTGGAGTGGACGGGCGCTCTCCGTTCAAACCCCTCTTGGGCAAGCGGCAAGGCCTGCAGAGAAAGAGGAATCCGCTGAAACGGTTCGGATACCCACTCCGGGAGGTTATAGCCGCCAAAGGGGCGGATGACTCCCTGCTCGGAATCGAAGAGGTAGGTGCCGGAGCTGTCAGCCTCAGCCGCGAGTGCCGCCTCTTTTGCGACGCGCAAGAGCGTCTCCTTGAGATCCAATGTGGAACCGACGGATCGACTGACCGCAAGCAGCGTCTCACACGCACGCAACCGCTCCTGGGTTGCCTGAAACAGCCTGGCGTTGTCGATGGCCAGAGCCACCTGACTGGCGATGGCACTGGCCAGGCGTACCTGGATATCGGTAAACGGCTTACCCTCTTCCATCTGGTGCAGAACAAGCACGCCGATCACCCTGTCCTGACGAATAAGCGGAACGGACAGAAGGGCCTTCAGCCTGAACGCTTCGATCCACCGAGTTGGCAATAAGCCGCTGCTTGCCGGATGATCCAGGACGATGGGGGCGCGTCGTTCGATTGTGGCGATGATGGCCAGGATCTGCTCTCCCTTCTGACTCCCTAATTGTGTGAACTGTTCCCAGAGTTCATCGAGCCGCTCCCCTGAGGCGGCTTGAGACATGACCGGGACTACTCGCTCATCTGACGCATCGCAGAGGAAGATCGAGCAGACATCTGCCCCGCAGGCCGCAGCGGCGCGTTGAGCGATAATCTTCAGCAGTTCTTTGAGGTCAAGCGTGGAAGAGACTGCCTGGGCGATTTCCAGCAAGACAGCCGGCGTTGTACGCTCATGGCCGAGCACAGGAGAGGCAAAAGGTAGTACGCTCACACCGTTCCCTCGATTACTGCCGGCTGAGTGAAGTGACGCACTTAGATTTGTGAGTCAAGGATGTGGCTCACGGCCGCTTGTTACCGACGGATGATCGTATGAAGTGGAGCGCTCGATCTGCGAGTACGGTGCGCGATAGCCACGGCGCGTCTTCCGCGACCGGATAGAAGCGACTCCAGTGGTGTTGACGAGAGTGTACACGTAATTCCAAGGACAGGCTCTTTTCTTAGCTGCTGCGATACCGCTTGTCAAGGAAAAACCCCCGCGGACCAGGCCCGCAAAGCATCCAATTCCGCTTGACAACCCTGAGCGAAATGAATGAGAATCCTTCATTCTTCCACACGGCTTTGTCAACACACATCAACGATTCTCCCAAACATACCGGCTCAAAGGAGGAGGTGTTCGATGCGTGTCTCCCGCCTGCTTTACCGACTGCCGATTGTGTTCCTCTGCTTTGACGCCGGTTGCGCCTCGCTCGATCAGCCATCTCGCGATCTTCTCAGACTGTCACTGCCCGATCAGGCACAGCGCTACGACAAGTTCAAGGACAATAAGGAATTAGTCGAGCGCTTTCTCGCTTGCAGCGGTGAGACCTACCAGCCGTCCGGTGCTCAGCCGCCTGATCTGAGTGCCTCCGCGTTTGGCGCAGAGCCGGAGCGCGCGGCACACAGGGCGGCGGCGCTGGTTAGTAATGCCCTCGATCTCACGCTTCACGAGGCCCGCCAAGAGCTGCGAGCGCAGATCCGAACGCAGATCAAAGACCTAGTCGATGTGAACGAACATACGATCCCGCACGGCGCGCTCGCTGTGAAGCTCAAGGAACGGTTGAAGCATGTCTCGATCGGTGTCGGTGCGCAACGAGTGGCGCTCCATCGATATGCCAAGCTCCTGGCCGCCACGCCTCAGTTAGTTGAATACCTGCATGCACGGATTCAGGACGACGAAGACCGAATCGCTCAGACAGGAACGCGTTTCGAACGCCTGTTGGTGGCCTACAACAAAGCCTATTTCGGTGAGATCGCATTCAAGGAGGCATCGGGCGCCGTCGGGGCGGAGGCGTCGCACATACGGATCAAGAAGATTGTGCGGAGCGTCTCCGACGGATTTGTAGACCGTAACGGCGCAAGACTCGCGTTCCCTGGACTACCCCTTGACGAGTTGAAGTCAACGCAGGGCCTACGGGTTCATGTCGGGTCGGCCGATTCTCGTCGTGTCGCGTCGGACCTGACCCGGATCTTCGTGGAGGCGCTATTCGATGCGGCCTTTCAGGTTCCGGCGATCGACGGGGCTACAGCTCTAAAGATTACCGGGTTTGGATTCCCGCGGTTTGACGCCGAGAATCCACCGATCCCGGTTGACGATTTTGCGAAGCTCACCACCGATGGCCTGCGAACCGAAGCTGCGATCACCTCGCATATCGGGGAGTTGGTGCGGGGCGGAGGAGGTCTTGGTATCAATAATGAGACGCTCGCAAGCATGATCGAGACCGCCGCCGGTGTCATCGCCAGGAAGCTGACGGAACACGAGCTGTTTTGTTACTACCGTGCCACATCGGGCACAGCGCATGCGGGAAGCTCCGACACACACGATAGCGTACAGCGGGTCGCCGAAGACCTTGACTACCAGTAAGACACGCGCTCCGGAGAGCAGGCTCATCGTTCGGCTGGCGGTTAACCAACCTTTTCGAGATGATGGAGGAGCGACATGGAATATGTTGTGGTCACCTACCCAACAAAGCGGAACATTCGCATCGATGGACAGATCGCAGGGCAATGTAACGATACGCTCATGGTGGAAAGGGGCCACCATAAGTTTGACCTGGGAGAACCGCAGGACTATCAACCGGCAGCCGTCGAAAAGAAGGTCCAAGACACGACGGGGATCAGTCCCATGATTATCGACGACTTTCATCCTGCGGGAGGTGTGGTATGAGGAGGCGGTTCCAAAGAGCCTTCGCGGCCGTCTTCATTATCGCTTTGGCAGGGTGTGCCACGTATCCAGCCAATCCCCGGCTTGTCCAATACGACACGAAGTCTGGGTATCGTTTTGAAAATCTCACGGCATCTGGAAATTCCGACAGCCTTTTCGTCATCCTCACCTTCTCGGGAGGAGGGACTCGAGCGGCAGCGCTGTCTTATGGTGTGATGGAGAAGCTGCGCGATGTAAAAATCCGGTGGGAGGGTGAGGAACGACGACTGCTCGACGAAGTGGACGCCATCTCTTCCGTGTCGGGGGGTAGCTTCACCGCCGCCTATTACGCCTTATTCAGAGATGAGCTCTTTGATCCGGAGAAGTTCCGAAAGGTCTTTTTATACCGGGACATCGAGGCGGAACTTAAGGCATTGCTGTTCAACCCGATCAACTGGGTCCGGCTGGCCTCACCTACCTTTGGACGCATCGAACTTGCCGCCGAGTTGTACGATCGGGAGATCTTCAGAGAGAAAAGCTTCGGCGACCTGATCAACCAGGCCCATCGGCCTTTCACGATGATCAATGCGACCGACATCACTATGGGCTCGCAGTTTACCTTCATCCAGGATCAGTTCGACCTTCTATGCTCCGACCTCAGCGGTGTGCAGGTAGCGCGGGCCGTGGCGGCTTCATCCAACTTTCCCATCGCGTTCAGTCCTCTCACGGTCAACAATTATGCCGGGACTTGCCGCTATCGGGAACCACCCTGGATGGATGAGGCGTCGAAGGACCTCCTGCCCAACCCGCCCCGCTTCAACCGCGCGCGTATCGCGCGCTCATATCTGAATCGAGGCCAGCGCGAGTATATTCACCTACTCGACGGGGGCGTAGCCGACAACATCGGTCTGCGTGGTCCGCTGGTGGCCGTTCGCTCGAACGACCCGTCGTGGAGCCTGCCAAACAAAATTACTTTAGGAAAGGTGAAGAGGCTTCTAGTCATTGTTGTTGATGCTCGCACCGACCCCAAGACCGCCATCGATAAAAAGCCGAGCGGGCCTGGACTGAGAACAATCGTTGACATTATTGCTTCTGTTCCAATGGCCAACTACTCATTCGACACTGTGCAGGAGCTCCTTGATGAATTTAATCAATGGCGCACGGACAGAGACACCTACGCTGGCTGCAAGGCTATTCTGGAACGTACATGCCCAGCGACTCATATGCCAACCGGGCCGCCCCCGCCTATAGAGACGTATGGGATCTACGTTGGTTTTGACCAGATCAAGGATGCGCAAGAACGGGACTACTACCTGAACCTGCCGACAACCTTCTATCTGCCACAGAAGGCAGTGGACCAACTGCGAGAAATCGGACCGAAGATGCTCGAGGAATCGAAAGAATTTCAGCGCCTTTTGAGAGATCTCAACAGCGAGGGTAGCTAGTTGAAAGTCCCGCAGATCACATCCACGCAGGACCTCATCCCATCTTGGGCGACGCCAACAACCGAGGCGCCGACACGACCCATGGCGACTTTGGGGAGGATGACAAGACCAGGAAACTGGCAGACAGGTTACGGAGACAGAGATCCCTCTCGCTCATGCGGCTCCAGGACATGAGTGACGTGCAACGGGTGGCCGGAAGCTTCCCGTGCAACAGCCCTCGGATAAGTAGAAACCCCGTGAAGGATTTCAGGTATACAGGTTGTTGATAAAGTCTCTTACGGGTGAGACGGCTTCGAAGGAGTCAGGGAAACGTGCGTATGGGCGGCCTCGTTACGGTCCGCCGCAAGGTTGGGGTCAATGTCGGTTCCTCCAATGAAACCAGGGTAGCGGACCAGCCAGTCAATGATGAGCGGGATATTCGAATCGTAGGCCTTCACGTGGAGGCCCCAGACGGTGGTGTCTCATGATGGCTGCAGGCTGTAGGTTACGGCGACCGCCACCCGTCGTCCGTCCCGTTCCTGGTTTACACCGTACTCTCCCGTCCCCGGACGTCATCACTGACATGAGAAGCTATCCGCCCTCGGTTCTCGTGAAGAGGGAGAGGGGACCGGGTGCGGATCATTTGCACTGTTCGCTTTTGCGCGCCCTCCGGTCTCGGCCTAGACGAGCGCGGAGCCGGCGGCGGGGTAACTGGGATGACGTTAGTCCGAACAGCGCTCGCAGGCCGCGTGGGGGAGGTGTCCACGAGCCCAGGCGCCAACGCTCCGAGCGTCATCGCCAGCACCCCGATACCGACCCATCGGGTGGTGCGTCGCTCCGACCAGCCGGCTGGGGAGCAACTGCGACAGCTGTGATCCGACGCGCTGATCATCAGCATGGCCTTGTCCGGCCCCATTGGTCGCCTGAAACGCTGCTCCATGTTATCCCCGCTGGATCACAATCACGGGGTGCGATTGTTCTAAGGTTGCTAATAAGGCTTAGTCCTGGGGTAGTCTCACGGCGAAGGTAGCACCTCGCCCTTCCCCATCAGAGTGCGCATGGATCGACCCACCATGAAGTTCCACCAGATACTTCGTCAAGGCAAGCCCGAGACCGGTCCCCTGATAGTGCTTGACGGTCGGCGCCTGAAGCTGCGTGAAGCGCTGGAAAAGCTTTGATAGATCCTCTGCGCTGATGCCGATCCCGGTATCGGCTACCGTGATCTCCACGATCTTTTTTCCGCTCGTTCTTTCGGGACCTGTATGTTCGGTCGTCAGTAGTACAGATGGTACGACCCTCGACGTCACTAAAATTCTCCCCCCCTTGTGGCTAAACTTGATCGCATTCGATAGGAGGTTGTAAAGAATCTGCTTGAATCGGGTCGGATCGGCATTTATTAGTGAGATCCCGTCCTCTACGGTCACTTCGATGTTCTGGTGTTTCTGATCGGCTTGCGGACGGAGGGTGCCAACCGTCGTCTCGATCACCTCCTGGAGCACGAACGGTTCGGGCTCTATAATCAACTTGCCGGCTTCGATCTTGGAGAGGTCCAGCAGATCGTTGAGAAGAGTCAGCAGATGCCGACTGCTCAGCAGAATGTTCCCGACAAAGTGCGCCTGCTTTTCGTTCAGCGTACCGAAGGCCCCGCTTTGGAGTAGCTCGGTAAATCCGATGATCGAGGAGAGCGGGGTTCGGAGTTCGTGCGAGATATTGGCAAGAAAGGCCGACTTCTGACGCGTCGCCTCCTCAGCCCGTTCGATTCCACGCAACAGCTCGGTATTAGCCGCCTGCAGAGGTCGAGTCCGCCTCGCTATAGTTGTCTTAAGCTCAAGAGCGGTCATTTGTTCTCCCCCACAAAGCCGACCAAGTATCGCCTTAGCATGGCTTTTCCGGATGCCAATTCCCAGCTCCATTTTGTATCCCCTCGTCAATTGCGATTCCATCTTCATTGAGCCATCCTTCTCATCTCAATACTCATCCTTAGTAACAAGCGGTGTGCCAACAACCAAAGCTCACAGCATATTTCTCTAACTCTGCGTGTTTATTGGCTGTATGGAGAGAACCGGTCAGAAGCAGAAGAGGATCAGATGTACGAGGTAAGTTTCAAGTGAAATGGGCTGTTTCAGTCGGTTTCACGCTGAAACGTGAATCGCCAGTGGGGCTTCAGTGTCCGAACTGGTAGGCTACAGCCACTCTGATAGAATGGGCGTATGCAGATTCGGCTGAGCGCCCCTGGAGCGTACCACCACCAGTACCACCTCGTGTGGATTCCCAAGTACCGGAAGCGGGTCCTCAAAGGGGACCTCAAGGACTTTCTCGCGAAGCGACTGGGTGAGATTCAGGAGTACCATCCGGACATCGAGGTGGAGCAGTTCAGTATCCAAGTGGACCACGTTCACCTGGTGGTGGTGATCCCGCCGCAGTACGCGGTGTTGGCGATCGTTGGGAAGATCAAGGCGAACACGAGTCGCGAGATCCGTCAGCGCTTCCCCTGGGTTGAGCAGGTCTACTGGCGGAATGAGGTCTGGTCGGTCGGGTTCTTCTCGTCTACCGTCGGCATTGACGAGGCGGTCATCAAACGGTACGTCGAGTTTCAGGAGAAGATGGATACCGAGCAATTCACGCTCCAATTAGATTTCGAGTTCTGATCTCCAATGCCACGGGCGTAAGCCCGTGGGTATCTACTCCCGCGATCTCTGACTCCGCGTCCGTGAAATCACACAGATCTGGCAGCGGCGGCAACCAACCTGTACCCACAGTCTGGCCTATCTCCAGAATCTCTACTGGTTTGTACGTCGCATACATTGTGTAATTCTCCTTTTCAATGAAGTGCTGTTCGCTTTGATCCAACCTACAACCAACATGTCTCAGCCCCAATATGGGCTTTCCCCGACCACCTCCCTTCTGAGGCAAGAACACCCCGCATCAAACCTCCGTGGGTGGCCTCGCCACCCACGGAGTCTTCGTATTCTCATCAATACTCCGGGATGTTCAGCTCGCCCAGCCGAACTGCCAGTAGTATTTTTTGAAGGTGTCCACAGGAATCGCAAACACGCCGCCGGAATTCAACGGAACGCTTCGCCAGAAGCTCTGATCGTACGCCGACCAGTTACCTGCGAGACTGTTGATAACAGGGCCGTTGTGTCCCCAGGGATTGCGGAGTACGATGTACCTGATGTTGTTCACGAACGCCCAACCGAGGATCGTGTATGCATGGTAACCAACGATGCCCGTGCCGGTGTAGTCCACCGGCGCAGGAGTGACACAAAAGGTCCAGGCAGTCATCGGGTTTATCGTACGATACGAGAGGCAGTTGGAGCGCACGCTGCTCCAGACTTGGTCGGCTGTAAGGGCGGAGCATGTCTTCGTGACGCCGGCTAAGTTCGTCAACTCCGTGGTCGCCTGAACTGGCCAACCTCCTGAGATCGGCCCATAGTTTGGCTCGTCAGTGGTATCGTTGGTCTTCCACTTGGCGAAGGCCTTCTCGTACACAGCCGGCCAAATCTCGCCTGCTTCTGCGGAACGTGCGTATATCCACGCATGGGTGCCCTTCACGAGCGGTACGCGCTCGGTCACCTCCATTGACTTCGTTCCGTTGGAATAGAAGTCGATACGATCGAGGAAGTCTTGTTGGTTGGTGCCGGTAGCGCGTTGGCGCAAGGCGATCACATACGGTCGCGACCACGCCACCGCGGAGAGCGCGGCGATGAAGTAACAGTCGCCAAGTCCGCCCTGAACGGGATCGAGAAACTCAGCGCCCTCCTCGAAGTAATCCCCGGGATCGGCCCACTCGGATCCGGGAGGAGTATACTGGGGTCCCTCACCTTTCTCCGCGCCTGCCAGCGCTGCGATTATACGCGCCTGCGCCTCCGGAGAGAGTTTCGCAAGCATCGTTTCTACCGGACCAGCCTTGGCGTGCGATCGGAACGCTACGTTTCTATCGGCCTTCCTCTCGTGGATGTCAGCGAGGACCTTGTGAGAGTCCGCTGCGCCACTGAGCATCAGGTTGCCTGCCACTGGTGCACACAGCTTGTCGATCGACACGCCGAGTGTCTTCTCGACAAAAGCCTCATGATCTGTAATCGACTTCCAATTCACCCTGCGACCAACTGCCAGTTCCGCCAGGGCGTACGGATTTGCCAGACCAACTCTCGACTCGTTCATTTGTCTACTCCTTTTATACGTTCTTGTTTCGATACACTCTTGCTTGCGTACTTCTCTTCACTGCGATTAATCATTTCAATTACGTCCCTCTGCACCTCCTTTCTGTCTGCCGCCCAACTGCAATTAGACAGACCGGCTTAATCTGTTTAAGGCCGGCGGGCTCGCCGTTTTTATCTCGCAAAGACTTGCTCTACCCGAAAACTCTATCGCCACGGCGCTGCGGGGGTTTTTCGGCAATGTGGCCACCTTCTCCATCTTCATCACCTCCTTTGATCGAGATAAGGTCAAGTTTTCCTTCCGGCCTGCCTCTCCCAACAACTGTCCTTCGTAACAAGCGGCATGCCAACACCAAACGCTCACAACATATCTCTCTAACTCTGCGTATTGATTGACTATATGGTGAGGTCGGGTCGAAAGCAGAAGAGGATCAGATGTCCGAGGTCAGTTTCAAATGAAATGGGCTGTTTCAGTCGGTTTCACGCTGAAACATTAATGGCCCGTAACGGTCGCCAGCAGATCTGTGAGGGGTCTATCCGCAGGAAGAGAGGCAAAAGCACTATTGGATCACCGCGCGGCTTTCCACCGATGGCGGACCCCAAGTAGTTCAGTTTCGATCTGCCTGACGGTGGTCATGTCCAGGAAGGTAGGTTGGAGTGAATTCAGTTCATTTTGTAGCTTACGGCGAATAGTAGATCGCAGTCGGTTGCGCGTAGCGGCGTAGGGTAGGTCGATGACGGGTCAGATGCCCTAATCACGCAGGGTAGCAGCAAAGGTCAGGTTGTCTGAGATGCTGCATCATCTTAGCTCGCGCCGATCAAGATCTTTTAAGATTCGATTCTCACAACTCCATATCGCCCTGCTCTGAAGATCCATGACGCAGGAGTTAATACGACTTTCGTCTTTAGGGACGCGTGCCATTGTCCGGCTCCGTTAGTGATCAACGGGACCAGTAGCCCGTACACGACGATATGAGAGAATACTCCCTCCCAAAGGACCACACTGAAAAACGCAAACGCAACGAAGAGCCCGACTGCTACAGGTCGAATCATGATCCCAGCAAGGATGACGGCTCCTGCGAGTGTTTCCACTACGGCCACCACGAGGACAAAGGTCTCCGGTGCCATCCCCATGGTAGGGACGTGGTGAAGATCGAGCACGCCCAGCATGAGGTTGGGTTGCGCGAATTTATATGCGAGCCCAAGATAGAGTATGTCGGCACCAACCAAGAGCCGCATCAGGCACTGTACCCGCTCGCGGGGCTGGCTTGCGAACCAGGCGCTGAGCGTGGTGGTGCCCGGAAAAGACGGGAGCGGCGCCGCATACGGTCCAGCTCCCTGGAACAACAGGTAGACCGCGGCCGCGCCAACCAGTCCGATGTAGGCGCACATGGCCTCGCCAAAGAGAAAGAGTCCCAGTAGTCCGAGGCCAAGAAGGGCGACGGCTGCACCCCTCACATAGATACCCAGCAACAAACAGACGGCGATTACGCCTTCGAGGACGGCCACCCAACTCCAGTTGCCAGGGAGCAAGCGCAACTCCAGGTCCGGTGCGCCAAGCACCGGGCTCTGCATGATCCCAGTGCCCAGTCGCGGCGCCAGCCCCAGGCTTGCCGTCCCCAGCATGATAAAGAGCGCGATGCGCAACGCCACCGGCGCATAGTCGCCATACGAGATGAGCCGGGCGCGCAGGCGTGAGGCGAGCGTTCGCGATGCGGTATATCGGTAAAGCAGCAAGCAGCCGACCAGACAGAGGGCCGCCGACAGGTAGATAGACAGGCTGGATGCGTTGAACTGAGTGAAGATTTCCGGCTTGGGTCTCGCGTTCCACTCCACAGCCTGTTCTGGCGTCAAGACCCAGAGTTCGTGGGCCATGACGCCAGACGCCCAGAGGAGCAGCGAGAGCACGACAATGAGAGACAGGATTAATTGAGCGGGAAAGGTGAGGGTCACGATGGTTCTCTTCATTTTAGGACCTCCTTTAGTTGAACTGTTTAGAAAAATCTTTGCCACGACAAGTATCCTCAATAACAAGCGGCATGCCAAAACGGAAATCTCGCAGCAGGATTCTTTAACTATTTAATTCCAGAGGAGTTAAGGGATAGGCTAGGGCGGCAGAAGGAGGCGGTCGGATGCAAGAGGTGACTGTTACGGGAAACGGGATATTTCAGTCGGTTTCACTTTGAAACAAGAGCGAGCGGGGGGCGTCAGCGTCTGATCTGGTAGGCTTCTCGTGATAGGAAGGACAGTCCCACAAACAGAAATTGGGATGCGTCATTGCGAGCAACCAACGGGAGCGCGGCAATCTCAGCGTCGTTGCCCTGAAGAACTGTGAGATTGCTTCGGCTTCGCCTCGCAATGACGTAGGCGGAAGACTTTCCAACCAATAACGGACAGATACGTGGTTACGCGATCAATCTCTTGGGGTAGTAACAGAAGAAGGACGGTCTTATTCGTCTGAATCCACTCGCCGGGCACCCCAGGGAATCTGATAGGCCTTCATTCGGCGCCACAGTGTGGTGCGGCTGATCCCGAGGTCTTTGGCGACTAACGCGAGATTACCGTTTCGCGACCGGAGTTGTTCTAGAATATGGTCTTTTTCAACCTGCGTCAGGGTCGGACTCCCCGCTGCGTGGGAAGGATCACCGGGTCTCGGCAGCCATTCGTCGAGATCGAGCCGCGACCCATTGCTGAGAAGGACCGCTCGCTCTATCAGATTCTGTAGCTCCCTGACGTTACCCGGGAAGTCATAGTCCAGCAGCCGCTGCATCGCCTCTTGGCTCAGTCCCATGACGGGCTTTTTCAGCTTCTTGCACTGTTTTTCCAAAAAATAGTCGACCAACAGGGGAACATCTTCTCTTCGTTCCCGTAAGGGAGGAGTTCTGATGGGAAACACACTCAGGCGGTAGTAGAGGTCCGCCCGGAAGGCGCCCTTTTTGACTTCTGATTCCAAGTCTCTATTGGTCGCCGCAACGATTCGGACATCCACCTGCCTGGATTCGGTCTCCCCGATCCGCCGCATCCTGCCATCCTGAAGCACCTGAAGCAGCTTCACCTGCATCGTGGGGCTCATTTCGCTGACCTCGTCCAGGAAGAGGGTCCCTCCATCCGCCACCTCGAAGAGCCCTTTCTTGTCCTGCACAGCCCCCGTAAAGGCCCCGCGTCGATGGCCAAATAGCTCACTTTCCAAAAGGGTCTCCGGGAGCGCGCCGCAGTTTTGCTCGATAAACAGCCTCCCTCGTCTAGGGCCACGATGGTGGAGGTGGTGGGCGATGACCCCTTTCCCTGTTCCTGTTTCTCCGGTGAGGAGGATCGTGGCGGAGCTGTCGATGACCTTCTCTATGAGATCGAAGAGCCGCCTCATAGCCGGGCCATGGCCGATGATGGTATCCGAACGGGGATCCTTTTCGACCTCCTGCTTCAGATACAGATTCTCCGTTTGCAGTCGTTCGTTGGCCGCCTGAAGCTCCTTGAGCAGCCGCTGATTCTCCATGGTCAGCTCATAGCTTTCGAAGGCGCGCTTGACGGTAATTTTCAACTCATTCCGATCCCACGGTTTAGTGATATATCGATAGATCCTCCCGGCATTGATGGCTCGGATAAGGGACGCGGTGTCGGTGTAACCCGTCAGGATCATCCGGATAGCCTGGGGACGCTTGGTAATGGATCGCTCCAGAAATTCGACGCCTGTCATCTCCGGCATCCGCTGATCCGCGATGATGAGGGCGATCTCCTGCCGGTCCAGGATCGTCAGTCCTTCAGCGCCACTGCCGGCCTGAAAGACATCATAGTCCTCCTCGAACGTAAGGGAGAGGGTGGTCAAGATATCGCGTTCGTCATCCACGATCAGCATCCCGTATCGGTTCACTTTATACCCCGCTCCACTTTACCGGAAGTTCAATGGTAAACTCCGTTCCCTGGCGATCTGGACTCGATACGCGGATGGTGCCGCCATGTTTTTGTATAATCCCATAGCTGATGCTGAGGCCCAGGCCCATCCCTTCCCCCACCTTCTTTGTGGTAAAGAAGGGATCAAAGATCTTCGACAGATTCGACTCAGGAATGCCGTGCCCGTTATCCCTGATGACGATGATGACCGTATCTCCATGGGAAGCCGTTCTGATCCAGACTTCTCCAGTCTCATGAATGGCTTGAGCGGCGTTGAGCAGCAGATTCATGAACACTTGATTGATCTGGCCAGGATGACATTCCACCTGAGGCAGGACTCCATACTCGCGATGGACAGTGATCCGATCTCTATACTCCTTTACAAGGAGGTTGAGGGTTATCTCAAGTCCTTCATGTAGATCGGCAGGCGCAGGATCGACATCATCCGCCCTGGCAAAGGTCCCGAGGTCCATGACAATTCTCTTTACCCGTTCTGTCCCCCGCTTGCAACTGGAAATCAACTCATCCAATGTATGAAGAGTCCGGTCGAGTCTGGCCCCTTTTTTCAGCTCTGCGAGATGCCGATAGGCGGGACTATCGGGCAGTTCGACCGTCTCATAGGCCTCAAGCACTCCTTTAAGGTTTAGAATATATTCGGCTATGAAATCGATGTTACTATGGACGAAGCTGACGGGATTATTCAACTCATGAGCAACCCCCGCTACCAGAAATCCCAAAGAGGCCATCTTCTCCGTTTGGAGAAGCTCATTCTGGGTCTGGGCCAGCTCCTGGAGGGTCTTCTCCAACTCGTGATGCCCTTTTACCAGCTCTTCGTTTGTCGCAGCAAGTTGGGCGGTCCGCTCCTTGACCTTTTGGTCCAGCTCCCGGTTCATCGCCTCCAGGGCGAGACGTCGTTCCCGCTGGGCAGAGAAGACCTGAGCGATCAGATACCCGCCGTAGATCAGACCGAACTGACCCGTGCCGGCGAAGACAGGAAGCCAAAGATTCCCTTTGACAAATAGCCCATATGCGACTACGAGAAAAAGCGCAGAAAGGCAGAGGAGCGCTCCGAGGGCCCAGAGCGGCTTGAGACGGAGGGCAATGACACTGCCGATCAGGGCCAAAAGAAAGAGGAGACTATACCGCACCCCTGAGGAGGGTTCGTGTACCATCCGATCTGCCAAGAGGTTAGCGACGATCGTTGCATGGATCTCAACCCCGGCGGTGGGACCGCCTACGTGAAAGGAGAACGGAGTAGGGAAGACATCCGGAGAGGTTCGTTGCGGTTCCGGCGCCGCCTGGATGGCGCGGCCGATCAGGACAATCTTGTCGGAAAAGGTCCCCGGCGGAAGCATCCGATCAGCCTCGAGGGCCTGGTAGTAAGAGATCGTCTTGACGGTCCTTGGGGGACCAAAATAGTTGATCAGAATCGCCTTCGAGAGATCGGTCCGGATTCCATGCGGCTTCTGTCGTAGGTAGAACCTGACGATTTGATCGGAGAACGAGGGAAGGACGGAGGAGACGGGAAGGGGTCGTCTCACGGTCCCGTCAGGGTCGATGGGAAGGGTGGCGATTCCCACTGACGCGGCCGATCTGAAGGGTTCGATGGGATCGACAAGGATCGTCTGACGAAAGAGCGGATCAGCGGTGACGGACTGCTCGCTGGCGAGGACGACGTTTCCAGCCTCCCGAATGGCCCGTGCCAACGCCCGATCGTCCTCAGGCTGGGAAGGTTCTGCGAAGAGAATATCGAAGGCGATGACCCTGGCCCCCGCCTTCTTCAGGTGATCGATCAGGCGGGCATGAAGGCTCCGAGGCCAGGGCCACTGCTTCGAGATCTCGGCAAACGACGGCTCATCGATGGCGACAACAACGACCTCAGGTGGAGGCGCCATGGCGCCACGGAGCATAAAAAGGAAGTCCAACCCTTTCAGCTCGAATAGGGAAAAGAGGGGGAGATTGGCTAGAACGAGCATCACCGCAAAAGTCGGCATCACGATGAGGGCAGCTTGCAGCGCAGGCCACACTCGATCATTGCTGGCCACTAATATCCCCACATGGTCTACTCGAGTGAATGATGGCGCCCACATCACAGATGTGGGCGCCATCATGGATGGGCATAAGTCGACATCGTTTGTGGACCATCATCTCACAGGAGGTGCGCAACCTGATATATCTTAGCATTAGCGTCTACGTGGCTGTAGAGGGATAGACGAGCCCGAGAGGCCGACGGACGCGCCTACGGCTTAGGGAAACAGTACAATTTCCCGCCTTGAATGAGACAGATAGTAGGATTCGTGGTGGTAACAATGGTGACGCTGGTAATGTTCTCCACCGACTTGCCGTCCAGGTTAGCTCTCATGCCCTTCGGGATGTTTTCACCTTCCTTCTTTTCATGGTGAGGATGGATTACTCGACCCATCCCCTTACTGACGCCGCCCTCATAAACCTCGGTAATGTTTCCCTGGTTGTCGAACTCCACTGTGAATGCCATCTTTCTGCTCCCTTCTGCGTCCGCTGTGGTTGAATTAATCACCGCTTTTCCGTTTACGTTCCCCTTGGACACCGCGTACCTCACCTCCTTTCATTGCCGCCCCCGGATGGGCCTCAACATAACAGCTAAAACGCCACGGTCAACCGAAACAGGACCTGACGTTCTGGTGCTACCGTCGGACTACGAGGATCTGTATCCTGAAAGTGGAAGCGATTGTCGAACAGGTTTCTCACGTCGAGGGTGAGCAGGCCCCTTCGGTTAGGCAAGCGATAGCCGATAGAAGCGTCAACGACCCAGAACCGATCGCTACCGGCCAGGACATCACCTGTAAGCCGATTCTGGAACTCTCCCTCCTGATCGACGTAGGTAGTTTTGAGCCGCGCCCGGAGGCCTGACGAGTGGAAGAAGCTCAATCCCAATGGAACCCGATGGGTATGGGTCATTGCTATTCCTTCCTCTCCAAACGCCACACGTCGCCTAAACCGTTCGTACTGATACTCGGCACTGATCGCAAGCCAGGCCCTTGGAGTCCAGTAGAGGTAGGCCCGTCCCAGGTCCTCTTCCCAGTCCCTGTCTCGATATTTCCCTTCCCCTGGTGCGAAGCCCGGCGCGTCGGTATCCCGCCGCGAAAACTCCGCCCCTCCAAACAGGGCCGTGGAGAGCTTCTGATCGACGGCAACACCGTACCGCCACGCTTCTGTGCCGTTCACGTCGTCAAAGAACTGATTGAAGCCGGCCACCTGGGTCGGCTCGATCGTTTGATCCGACAGGAGGGATCGCTTCAGGACCCTGAAGACAGCGGCCCGCAGGGTTGTATCGGGAAACGGGTTCCAGGTTACCCCGAACTTCGGGTTGAACTGGTTTCGCTCGAGAACAGAAAGGACCTTTCGATCATCCTTGTTTCGGGTCGTAATCTTGAAGAAATCGGCGCTCCCGCCCAAGGTCCACGTAACATTATGCGGAAAGTTGATCAGGGAGTAGAGATAAAGATTGGTATGGCGATTATCATCTTCTGTCAGTGCTAAGGGGAATGACAGGAAACTGGTTACGTCCGTACGATCGGCGTCGAAATGACCGGCCCCGCTGATCAGATGTAATCGTTTCCAACGGAACAAATACTGAATCTCTCCCATGAAGCCGTCCGTGTCCGTCAAGAGGTCAAACCCCTTGACCATGAAGTTACGGGTGTCAAAATCAGCGTTTCGGTAGATGCCGGATGCGATAAGGTGAGAGTCGGGTGTAAAGGCATGATGAAGACCCAGTCGTATCGATCGGGTCCGATCATCCTGTTTTTGATCCGGAAAGAAATTGTTCCGATCGAATCGCAGCGGCAGGTCGCCTCGCTCAAAATCCTTGTATCTGAACTCTGCCTGGACGCTGGTACTTGGCGAGAGGCTCATCTGGACAAAAGCGTTGTAGATGTCCTGGTTCTGGTCGTTATTTTTTCGGAATCCGTCGGTCTCCTGATGGAACTGGCCAAGACTATAGGAAACGTTTCCATGGACACCAGAGAGGACCACTTCATCACCAAGTGTGTCCTTTTCTCCAGCGGTTCCCGACGCCAGGAGGCTCACCCGATCGCGGACAAATAGAGGATTAAACTCATTCAACGAGGGATCTTGCGGCCCGGCACTGTCTAGAATAAAGAGATTGCTTTCCGCCAGTTGCGGCTGCACCGGGGTAATGCTGATCGGTTGAAGAAGCTGGGACTGGAGCAGCTCACTCACCCTGGCGACCTCATGGCGAGGTAGGGCAGCATAGGAGTCAGACAGGAACCGATGGGCCGAGTAGTTAGATGGATCCTCAATGGCTGCCTTCCATCCTTCAACTAACGCAAGCTGTTGGAATCCCAGCTCATTATACACTCTGGCAAGAGTCGCGCCCCGCGCCGCGAGATCCTGATCCATCAACAGGCGTGATCGGTAAACCGCACGATTGTCATTCAGCTCGATCGATCGCTGTAGATCCTGCATCGCCTCTACTGGACGGTTGACGCTTTGCTTGCGAATGGCGTCATAGAGCCATGGGGTGGGATCGTTCGGATCCAGTGTCTTGGCAATCGCCAAGGGATCCATCTCTAACGGATAACGTTTCACCTCGTAGAGCGCTTTCCCTAGATAGCTCCAGAATAAGGCAACTTTGGGCTCCAGGAGGGTAGCCATCCACATCTCCTGCACTGCCTCCTCTGTCTTATTCTGCCTAAAAAGCGCGAGGCCGCGGCCGAGGTGAGGCTCTCCGCGCGTGGAATCCTGCTCAATCGCCTGGCCAAAGGCCGAGAGCGCTTCCTGGACCTTCCCCTGGGTCAACATGAGGAAGCCCCATGTGCTGGTGATAAGGGGATCGTGGGGTGCCCTTTGACGGGCCTCCTCAACCAGACTTAATGCCTCGGAGAGCCTTCCGAGGCCAAAGAGGAGGCGGCTTACCTGGATCATGGCTACAGGGTTGTCCGGCTCCAACTCCAGTGCCTTCCTGGCGGCCTGAAGCGCTTCCTCCAGACGGAACTCGGCCTGCTTGACCAGGCTCAGGTCGAGATAGGCCGAGGCGGAGGACGGATTGGCGAGGATCGCCTGCAGCGCCGCTTGCTGCGCTACCCCCTTCTCGTTCCGAACCAGGGCAATATTGGAGCGAAGACCATGAGCCGGCGCGTAGCCTGGATCGAGGGCCACGGCATGCTCTAACTCCTGGAGCGCCTTGCCCACCCGGCCCTGAATGAGGTAGAGAAGAGCCGTCTGAGTCGGCGGCTGTGGGGAGGATGGGAAACGACTTTTGGCCTCAGCAACGACCTCTTCCATCTCATCAAAGCGATTAAGTCGATAGAGGGCGTTGGCCTGTCCCATAAGGGCTGAAAGGGTAGGAGGCGTCGCTTGCCGAAACGTTCTCAAGGCCTCCTCGGTCCTCCCTTCCACCAGGTAGACCCACCCCAGACCTGTGAGCGCCCTCGGGCTCCCCGGATCAAGGGTTAGGGCTTTCTCAAATCCTCTTCGTGCCTCGACCGGTTTGCCCAGATCGAAGAGGATCTCGCCCAGCGTGACCGTCGACTCCGAATCCGCCAGTCTCGAAGCCGCCCTTCGTTCGGCGTCGACCAACCGTTCCGGGAGAAGATTCGGCGCGACGCCGGTCAGAGGATAATCCCGGAAGCCGACAATCCCGGGGTAGTAAAGGGACCATTGGACCGCATCGATGGGCCTCAGGAGGATGGTCTTGCTTGGGGGTTCGCCTACCCTGGCCGTGGCCGCCTCTCCCGCCCTCACCATGACACCCCCCTGAGGATTGCGAAACTCAACCACCCCCTCGAGTACGGCAAGACGGGATTCATTGCCTGGATCGACCGAGAGGTCAAACTCCGTTCCCCGGATCGTTGCCGTCACCGCCGGCGTTCGAATCTGCAAGGGCCTGCCGCGACTTCGACTCCAGACCTCTCCCTTCAGCAGGTTGAGGATGGTCTGCATGGGGCCCGCCGCCGCACGGGTCGCGCTCCCGGGGGGCGACATGACCTCTGTAATCTCCAGGGTGCTGTTGGAATTGACCTTGATCTGTACTTCGTCCGAGAGGAGGATGGCCGCTCGACTTCCCGGACCCGTCCTCACCACATCTCCAGGCATGAGGACGTGCCGGAGCGCTACCGGCTGCCACTGCTGGACCCGGAAGATCTCAACCCTTCCCACGACGCTCACAATTCTCCCTGCTTCTTGGGCCGTTGCAACACTGATGCTCAACATAAGCCAGACGATCGAGCAGAGGAGGATGGGAAGGACTCCGCGCTGGGTTGGGACTTGGCGACAATTCATGCGACGTTACCTCCCCGTGATAACCAGCTTCTTTGACTCACCCTACCTTGAAAGTGACTATCTGAAGTGAGCTGTAATGTCAAGACTATAATAAGACCACAAAATACCTGTCTTTGGCTTAATGAAGAAACTGTGCCAACGCTTTACGCTCAGACTCAAAGCAGGGACGCTATTTGGGACTCGTGAGAAAAGGTTAAAGCGCGTGCGCGCGCGGCTGCCGCCGTGCGCGTCCCCACCCCAAGCTTCTCGAAAATATGCTCCAGGTGCTTTTGTACCGTCCGTGGACTGGTATCGAGAATCTCTCCAATCTCAGCATTGGTCTTCCCATCGGTTACCCAAGTGAGTACCTCCACCTCCCGGCGCGTCAGACCGAGGCGTTCAGAGAAGATGTTGTCGTGAAACCATCTCGTGCTGATCCTGTCCATAGCTACCTCCTCTGATTCGGTTATCAGGTTTACTCTCGGCACGTGAACCGGGTGCTTGGTCGCCATTGAACAACTCAGGGCTGCCGCGTCTCAGCATCTTCTGACCGGAGGGTGTAGTCAACGTCGGACTTGACTCGTCGTCAAGTCACGGCAACTGTATCCATTAACAAGGGACATGCCAAAACGACATCCCCCTTTCAGATTCCTCTATCTCTGCATTTTCATGACGCCTTGTGACTATTTCATTTCCAGAGTGAGGAGGGGATCAGCCACAAGAGAGCCCTGCAACATGAAACATAATGTTTCACGCGGTTTCACTCTGAAACATCGGCGCTATAGGGATGTTGATAGCTCATCCGGTGAACGCTGACCGTTCCGATCCAACCCGCACAGCCATTACGAGGACGAGTTCTATTTCGGAGTAACCGTAGTGGACGGGTAGGGTGAATTCGGTAAGTGTCGAGCAACAAGCAAAGAGGGGAGGGAAGCAGACAGCAGGGGTAACGGGCAGAATCCCAGTGGTGTGAGTCGCCCTGTCGGTGTACACACGGAATCTGACAGGCTTTCATCTGGAGCCACAAGACGTCAGCAGGCGAGCATTACTGGACTATCGGCGGTCTGCCGATCGAGCTGTGACTTAGAACCGCCAGGTGAGCTTGGCCAAGACGCTGCGCTGGACCTCTGTCGAATTGAAAGGATCTCCGATGCCTATCTTTCCGAACCCCGGATGCCGGTCGTCCAGGAGATTCTGGCCGATCACGCCCAGATCCAGTGCGCTCGTGGGACGACGGTAGAGGTATTATCCATGGCGTCGATCGTCCCGCGCGTGTCAAAACCCCAGATGATATCGTGAGCCGCGCCCAAACCGAACCGGGGCTGGACATTGAGGTCGACCGTATCGCGAGCCTCTCGGATAATCTGGCGCCGGTCCGTTCTGTCATAGTAAAACTGTACTCGGAACTCCGATCCGTCGATCAGGCGCCGCCGCCATCGCGTCAGAATGTTGCCGCCCGCGAAATCGTCTCTGCTGTCACGCGTCGATGCAAAGGGAGGCGCGAGCTGGGGGGCAGTCGTCGTCTCGTTGAAATTACCCGTGTAGATGTTCTCCATGGATGGTGACCGAATCGCGCGCTGAGGCGTCCCAGTCGATCCGGAAGCCGCCACGATACAATTCCCAACTATCGGCGGCATCTCGATCGTTTGCGGTGACGAAGTGGTCGCGATCGAAATACTTCGCATAGGCCCGGTAGTGCGCCGCCTCTGACAGCTTCCCGCCGCAACGCAGTCCGACAAACCCCTGTTCCTCATTGCCGATCCCACCTTCAAGGTAGCCGCCCTGGGTCGTGCCGGCGTGCTTGGTAATGATATTAATGACACCGTTGATGGCATTGGCACCCCAGAGCGTTCCGCCGGGCCCGCGGATCACCTCGATCCGGTCGATATCCTCCAGTAGGGTATCCTGCACATCCCAGAAGGTCCCGGCAAACAGCGGCGTGTAGACGGTCCGGCCGTCGATTAGGACCAGCAGCTTATCTGCGAAAAGGCCGTTGAATCCGCGAGCAGAGATGGTCCACTTGTTGGCGCTGAACCGTGCGACCTGGATACCAGGCGCCACGCGTAACGCCTCAGGAATGCTGGTGACGCCGGATCGGCGGATCTCCTCGCCAGTAATAACGTAAGCGGCTGCAGGACTACTCTAGAGCGGTTCTTCCTTGATGAGCGCTGAGATGAGTTCTGCTCTCCGGGCGTATCGCTTGAGCCTCACGCCATCTACCCCGCTTCCCGGGCCAGGTTCGGCCCGACATACTACAAGGGTAAGACCAACGGTTAGAACCGGACAGGCTGTCAGAATCAGTGCTGAATTAACAAATTACAGGCGCCTATCGCGTATCGTTACAAATGAGAGCTGGCGTGCCCACGTCACATGATTCCGAGATGGAGTATCTGACGCAAACCCATGTCAAGACTATAATGCAGCCCACCAGGCAACAGTCTTGAGTGTTTTTTGTGCGAGGAATCGCGGTCGCACCTTTAGGCGGGAAGAAGTAGAGGCGAGGCGGCTGTGACATGCGCGGGATATATCGATTATTTCGTGTGCTGCAAGGCCTCGTTAATCTGCGCGAGGAGGTCTCGGAGATGAGAGAGCTCCGCCTCTATGGTTGCTCGACCGAACGGCTCGTCCCGCAAGATCGCTTCAACCACATCATCGCGTGACATCAAAGGACCGCTCATCACCTGCACCTTGTAGTCGGGACCCACGCGCTGTCGCTCGATCACCAATCGCTTCAGATGTTCTATGGTTAATCGTTCAAGAGGGTAGATCTCCTCGGCGCGGGAGATGATCTCATCGAACGTGATGAACTTGTTCCGATGGGGATCATAACATAGGGGCTTCTTACGGTCCGGGCCTTGAATGTTCGGCATTGCCATTTGTCGCTCTCCTCTTTTATGCTAGTTGCAAGTGGTGAACGGATTCGCCTTGCAGAGTATAGCACCGCCCGCCCTGCGGGCGGTGCTACGTTCGTCCGTTTCCACCCAACCGCGCCTGTCTTGAGTTTTCTGTAGAGAGTTCAGTCTTCGAGTACACCTGCCCCGAGCAGAGCGGTCTCCATCTCGAGTGGTCGGATCGGGAAACAGATCTTGACCCAGCGGTACGGTGTAATGGTGGCTGTGGTGGAGCCGTGCAATCTCATGTGGTCTCGATCAAAGGTCAACCATGCGGCTGCCGCGGTGTTCGGCACCTGCGCAATGGCTGCATTGAATGCCTGCTGTGCGGCGTTGAATGCCTGCCCGGCAGTCGCTCCCGCCGCCATCTGCAAGTCAAATGTGGCATCCGACTGAAGGAAGAGCAGGAACTCGTTGACCGGTGTTGACGAGTTGTCCCACACGAACGTGAAGTTTTCATCGTAGCCGCAGTAGGCCTTCGCACCATTGGTTACAGTATTGGGTCCGAGATCCCGGGCGGTACGACAACTCAGAAAATGGAGTGTCTTGTCTTTAACCTCAGTAGGATCGTAGTGACTGACTCGGAGGATCGGATCACCGGAATGGCCTGTATACACGTCATAATTGCCATGGCCGACGCCGCCGATGTACGTTGTCAAGACGTTCTTGGCCACCGGGACAAAGTTTGCTCGCACGTCGTTTGTACCGGTCAGCGCAACAACGGTAAAGCCGCGCGTTTGGAATTGGGAATGCACGTTTGCAATGCGCCAGTTTGCTATCGGCGTAGTGACACCGTCGGTGGTGTTCTCGCAGAAAAGCGCTCGGTTGCTTACACGCAGCCAGATGCAGTGCTTGACCGGCTTCCATGGAGGCGGAATCTTGGTCGGTTTTGAAGGTGCCTGTGGCCATGACGGTTTCTTACCGTCCATCAGGCTGGTGGCGAGTTCCGAGCAGTAGCCCATCTCGGTCCTGGTGGCCAGCTTACCGAATTCAGTTCCTTTTTTTATGTGATCGATAATGTCGTCTTTCGAGTAGACGCCGAGTTGAATAATACCGAGCTTGAAGTCCGGCTCCAGGGAGTAGCGTTCAATGGCGAGCTTGGCCTGTAGTTCCTCGCTCAATGTGAACAGTGATCCCATGCCCAGTGAAGGTGTTTCCGCAACCTGCTGGACCGTCAGAAACCGCCCCTCCGAAGTAATCAACAGCGGTTTCTTCGCAGCGAATGGCTTGAACTCCAATTGTCGGATTTTCATGTCGTTTCTCCTTTTTGCGACCACCGCCTCTGCAATGAAGAGGCGAGCCGATGGTGGTATGTCGTTTCTCTTGTCTGCGCGCCTCGCATCCTATGTTATCTTCGGGTGGTTTGGGGGTAGCTGAAACGAGTAGTTTTCATTTGATCAGACTTTTACCCGCTATCTAAAATGGTTCTCACAGTGCACCACCTCCTTTTGATGAACAACGAATCGAGCATCAGGATAACCAGGTGATTAACAAGCCGCGTGCCAATACAAACGAAACACCGCAGCTTTTCGTAATTCCGCGTTTCTATTGTTCCCGATCGGAGCGCTTCATCGGGGGCAACGGCTGATTCGATGCATCTGGAGAATTCCAGATGAAACGCGATGTTCCAAGGGATTCCATTCTGAAACACCAACAACGAGACATGCAGTGGTCAACGGCCGTGGGTCCACGCTGAAAGCTGAAGGAGCGCGACCGGACCGACCTTCAACTAATTTGCCGTCGGTCTCCAGTCTGGGGCCGATAGATGAGTAAAGCGCGATGAAGGCTGCTTTCTGACACGGTGTAATGCTTGACAACCCGCCTGAAATCGCCTACGGTTGTCAGAGATAATCAGGGTAGAGGCGCTATACGCTTGCGGGTCAAGGAGGGTGGCATGGCGGAGAGGACGGCAGAACGCGGGGACGGGAAAGAGCGGGAGCGCGCGCTGGATCTGGCAATCGCCCAGATTGAAAAACTGTACGGCAAAGGCTCCATCATGAGGATGGGCACTTCCGGCGCCCTCGTGCCTATTGCGGCGATTTCCACGGGCTCGCTGGAGTTGGACGCGGCGCTGGGAGTCGGGGGCGTGCCACGGGGACGCATCATCGAGATCTTCGGGCCGGAGTCTTCCGGAAAAACGACATTAGCTCTGCACATCATCGCTGAGGCGCAGCGGGTGGGCGGTTCTGCCGCTTTTGTCGATGCCGAGCACGCGCTTGACGCCGCCTATGCCAGATCCCTGGGAGTGAAGATCGACGATGTGCTGATCTCTCAACCGGATACGGGGGAGCAGGCTCTCGAGATTACTGAAGTCCTGGTTCGGAGCGGGGCCATTGATGTCGTTGTGATCGACTCGGTTGCCGCCCTCGTCCCCCGGGCCGAGATCGAGGGCGAGATGGGTGAACCGACGATGGGCCTTCAGGCCCGCCTGATGTCTCAGGCGCTGCGAAAGCTGACGGCAGCCATCAGCAAGTCGAAGACCTGCGTGATCTTCATCAACCAGCTTCGAGAGAAGATCGGGGTCATGTTCGGCAACCCCGAGACCACGACCGGAGGCCGCGCATTAAAGTTTTACTCGTCGGTTCGACTCGATATCAGGAGAATCTCAAGTATTAAAGAAGGGGAGAATGTGGTGGGGTCGCGCGTCAAGGTTAAGGTGGTCAAGAACAAGGTTGCGCCCCCCTTCAAAGAGGCAGAGTTCGACCTCATCTACGGCGAGGGGATCTCTCGAACCGGAGGCATATTGGACCTTGGCGTCGAGCACAAGATTATTGAAAAGAGCGGATCGTGGTTTTCCTACACCGGGGAGCGAATTGGCCAGGGTCGGGAGAACGCGAAGCGCTTCTTGCAGGAGAACGCCGCGCTCTGCAACGAAATCGAAGTGAAAGTGCGTGCGGCCCTGGGGCTGACCGCCGCCGTTGAGACGGCTGTATCGTCGCAGGCGCGGTAGCATCGCAGGCAGATAGACTGAAGCCTGAAGAATTTTAGGGGTAGGAACCGAGAAGATCGTGAATGGCTTGAGTTGTACCTTGCGAGATACGATATGACCTTCAGTCTTCAGCCTAAACACCTGAGTAGTTACAAAGAGAGAGATATCTACAGGGATGCCTTTCGATCTTGATGGACTGCTGAGACTGGCCATTGAACAACGCGCCTCGGACCTCCACCTGAAAGTCGGCGCTCCGCCTCTTCTCCGAGTCGACCATCAGCTTATTCCGGTGCAAGATCGACCGTATCTCACCCAGGCCGACCTCGACGCGACGGTCGGCCTGGTGACGACCGAGTTGCAGCGGCAGCAGTTTGTGCAACATCGGGAACTGGACGTCAGTTATGGTGTCGCCGGGTTGGGGCGGTTTCGCACCAATCTCTTTCAGCAGCGCGGAACGGTGGGGGCCACCTTTCGGGTCATCCCGCTCACAGTTGACACGATCGAAGAGCTGAACCTTCCGTCGATCATCGGGAAGTTGGCGATGGAACCCAGAGGGATGGTATTGGTCACCGGGACCGCAGGAAGCGGAAAATCGACGACCCTCGCAGCGATGATCGGTCACATCAACAACAATAGAACCGGCCACATCGTCACCATCGAGGACCCGATCGAGTTCCTCCATGCGGACAATCGGTGCTTGATCAACCAGCGGGAGGTTGGAATCGATACGGAGTCGTTCGCCGGGGCACTGCGCAGCGCGCTTCGCCAGGACCCGGATGTGATCCTGGTGGGAGAAATGCGCGACTTCGACACGATCAGTACGGCCATTGTAGCGGCCGAGACGGGCCACTTGGTGTTGAGTACCCTGCACACTATCGATGCCGCCGAAACGGTCAACCGCATCATCGCGATCTTTCCGCCCTATCAGCAGAAGCAGATCCGGTTACAACTCGCTGCGCTGCTTCGGGGAGTCATCTCGATGCGCTTGATCCCGCGAATCGACGGCGTAGGACGCGTGCCGGCAGTCGAGGTGATGGTTGCCACCGCGACCATTCGGGAATGTATCGCTGATACCGACAAGACCAGAAAGATTCCGGAGGTTATCGCGGCCGGGACGTCGGAGTATGGGATGCAGACCTTCGACCAATCGCTCATGAGCCTGTTCCAACGGGGCCTGGTGAGTTACGAGGAGGCACTGAGATGGAGCAGCAACCCCAACGACTTCGCGCTCAAGGTTCGAGGGATCGAGAGTGCGGCGGATCAATCCTGGACTCCGGAACGAAAGGGACAGCCTCGCGAACGAAAGCTTCACTGAAACCCCGGTCTCCCGAGGCAGCGTACAAGGCGGGCGTACGTCTCCTTACCGCTCGGGATCGGACAAGCGCTGAGCTTGCTCGCCTGCTTGTAGTGAGGGGATTTACTGGCGCAGAAGTACGGATAGCCCTTGATCGATTGAAAGAGGAAGGGTACCTGAACGATCGACGATTCGCAAGCGCTTGGGCCAAGGGCCGCCTGTGGACAAAGCCGATGGGCCCGTATCGTCTGAGTAGGGAACTCGAGGTCAAAGGGGTTGAGACGCAACTCGTGCGAGAGGTCCTGGAAGACGTGTACGAAGAGGGCGAAGAGCCGGTGGCCCGCCGGGCGATGGCAGGCAAACTCTCAGCGCTTGGTGGCCGGCCGGTTCCATCGCGAACCGCCTCGGTGGCGCGGTTTCTCCACCGAAGAGGATTTTCAGGCGAAATGATCCGGCAACTGCTTCACGAGGAGCAATAGGGATAGTGGAACGCATGATGTCACGGTTGACAGGCGGAGAGATCCGCGAGCGATTCCTGCGCTTTTTTGAGCGGAATGGCCATACGGTGGTGGCCAGTTCGTCATTAGTCCCGGCCGGCGATCCGACACTGCTCTTCACCAATGCCGGGATGGTACCGTTTAAGGGGGTCTTTCTGGGGACCGATCCGCGTCCCTACCGGCGCGCCGTCTCTATTCAAAAGTGTTTGCGCGTCAGCGGTAAACATAACGATCTGGAGAATGTCGGTCGAACCGCCCGTCACCATACCTTCTTTGAGATGCTCGGCAATTTCTCGTTCGGCGATTACTTCAAGGAGGGCGCCATTGAATATGGCTGGGCGTTCCTGACGTGCGAGCTGGAGCTGCCTGCGGATCGGCTGTGGGCCACCATTTATAAAGATGACGATGCGGCGGGCGAACTGTGGCAGCGGCTGACCGGACTGCCGTCTGATCGCATCGTTCGCCTGGGGGAAAAAGATAATTTCTGGTCGATGGGCGAGACCGGTCCATGCGGGCCCTGCTCCGAGTTGATCTTCGACCAGGGTCCGACAATCGGGTGCGGACGGCCGACCTGTACTATTGAGTGCGGGTGCGATCGATATCTTGAGCTGTGGAACCTGGTATTCATGCAGTTCAATCGCGACGCCTCAGGAACCCTCACGCCGCTCCCGAAGCCGAGTATCGACACGGGAGCCGGATTGGAGCGGATGGCCGCGGTGTGCCAGGGAGTCACGAGTAATTTTGAGAGCGACCTGATCCGCCCGCTGATCGCAACGGTAGAGGAGCTGTCGCAGAAGCGTTACGGGGCGGACGAGAAGGATGATATATCGATGCGGGTCATCGCCGATCACGCGAGGGCGGTGACCTTCGCGTTGGCCGACGGTGTGTTGCCCAGCAACGAAGGGCGAGGCTACGTGCTACGTCGGATCCTCCGGCGCGCGCTTCGACATGGTCGGCTCCTCGGACTGGATGAGCCGTTCCTGGCCTCCACGACCCACAGGGTGATCGACCTGATGACGGACGCCTATCCGGAGCTTCCGGCCAGCAGGGCGCATGTCGAGCGTCTCGCCTGGATCGAGGAGGACCGCTTCGGCATTGTGCTGCGCGAGGCGCTGCCCCGACTGCATGACCTGATCGAGAAGATCAAATCCCAGACAGCGGAGCAGGCCATCCTTCCAGGGTCAAAGCTTTTTGAGCTGTACGATACATATGGAGTACCGCGCGACCTGATCGATGAGATCGCCGTTGAGCAGTCGGTCGGATGCGATTGGAACGGATTCGAGATCGAGTTGAGACACCAGAGGGAAACGTCACGGGCGCATCTGAAAGCGTTCGGGGACGTTCAGGGGGTTGCAGAAGCGTTTCACGACCTTGTGAAGACGAGGCGAACAGTGTTCCTGGGCTATGAGCGTCTCGATCTGGAGGCGTCGGTAGTTGCGGTCATCGTTGGCGGCACACAGGTCGATCGGATGGGTGTGGGACAGGAAGGCGAGGTTGTCCTTGACCAGACTCCGTTCTATGCCGAATCCGGTGGACAGGTGGGTGATGCCGGATATCTTCGAGGCGATGGAGTCCTTGCGGAGGTCCTGGATACGAAACGGCCGTTGGCCGGATTGATCGTCCACCGTGTTCGAGTGAAGCGAGGCGAGTTCAGGAGTGGCCAGCGACTCCTTGCCTCGGTTGAGGCTGATCGGCGCAGTACGACGGTCAAGAACCACACAGCAACCCACCTCGTCCACGCGGCTCTGCGACAGATCCTTGGCGATCATGTGCGACAGGAAGGCTCGTTGGTTGCGCCGGATCGCTTGCGCTTTGACTTTCGCCACTATGGGCCGGTGAGTCCCGCCGAGATCACTCAGATCGAAGAGATGGTCAATGCGAAGCTCTGGGCGAACGTGCCCGTGGTGGTCGAAGAGATGCGGCTGGATGAGGCGCTGGCGAAAGGCGCCCTGGCCTTCTTCGGCGACAAGTACGGGGATGAGGTGCGGGTGGTCGGCGTCGCCGATTTCAGTATTGAGCTGTGCGGAGGGACGCATACCAAGTCGACGGGGGAGATCGGTCTGTTGAAGATCGCGCATGAGACAGGCGTGGCCGCCGGCATACGCCGGATTGAGGCCTTGACCGGCCCAGGCGCCTTTCAGTACCTCAAGCGCGAGGGAGAGGTCCTGCGGGAATCGGCCGATCGATTGAAAAGTAAGCCGCTTGAGGTTCCCGAAAAGGTTGAGCGCCTCTTTGATTCGGCGCGCGCCTTCGAACGCGAGGTCCAGCGGTTGCGCGCCAAGTTGGGCGCAGAAATGGCGGAGGAGTTGCTGAACAAGGCAACCCGGGTCTCCGGTGTCATGGTGGTGGCGGGCCTAGTGGAGCAGTGTGATCAGCGGGCGCTACGGGAACTCGTCGATCGAGTCAAGACGAAGATCGAGAGTGGAGTTATCGTTCTGGCAACGTCCCTGGACGGACGGGTAGGCTGGGTAGCAGCCGTGACGCCGGACCTTACCTCTCGACTGCACGCCGGAAAATTGGTGAAGGAAGTCGCAAATATCACCGGGGGGAGCGGCGGTGGCAGGGCTGATCTCGCCGAAGCCGGCGGGAAAAACCTCGATGAGTTGGATCGAGCGCTTCAGCTTGTCCCGGAGTTGGTCAAACAGGCTCTCGCATGAGTCTATTCCGGAATCCGGTAGTGGGTCAGTTTGAAATAAGCGAACCTTGACAGCAAGTGTTGACATCCCTATACTCAGGGTATGCCTAAGCGCACAAGCAAGAAGCCGCCCTCTGATATTAACCTGCTCGCCGTCTCAGTCGTTCAGGCGGCAACCGGAGAGAAACCCGCTAGTGAGAGCATCCCGCAAAAGAACCCTGCCGCTGTAGCCCTGGGTCGATTGGGTGGGCTGAAGGGTGGGAAGGCCAGGGCCAAGAAACTCTCTGCGAAGACAAGATCATTAATCGCCAAGAAAGCCGCGAAGGCCCGTTGGGCTAGACAGAAGTAGCTTTTCTATGTCATAAGTGACAAGCGGCGGACATCTCAACAACGGAGAAGATTCTGAGCTTTTAGAAAGGATTTTTGATTTTAGGATTTATCTACTTGGTTCCCCTTGATCCCTATAAGGTGACGACCCGCCACGCCGCCTTTTGGTGCAAAGCAGAGAACGATAACCGAACCCGGAAGTCCTCGCCGAGGGTGGGTGCGTTGCGGCCGACCCTCCAAATGGTATCGTTTTCGTCCGGGTTGTATTGATCTTGAAACACCCCGCTTGGGATACAAGCTATCTTTATCTGCTTCAGCAACGACCCCTTCCCATCGCCCTTGTAAATGTATTTAACGACTATTGTCACCGTCTGCATCTTCACGCCAGACCTTTCAATGAAGGTCGGCAAGCCGCCCTTAACTTTTTCGACCTTTCCAGCCCTGTGCTGCCGCACTTCCATTGACGTTTGCGACATCTGAATCGTGGCTGTGTTACCGTCCTTTTCAGCCTTCGAGTCAATCATTAAGGCAACTTCCGTTTCTCTATCTGGCAGAAACACGAGAGCGGCCCGTTTATAATCGATTTTTCCGTACAGGCGGATATGCACTCGTGAAAGTCCGAGGAAATCTAACGCCTCCCGGGTAATGTCTTCTGCAACATCAGCGGCCAGATCAGTTTCCTCGCGGAATATTTTGACCGCCTCTTTGTGATAGTCGCGGATCGCCCGAACAACCAGGCGAAGGCACGAGCGTTCTACCTCCTCAATCTGAATCTGCATTTTCACGGGTTCTGGATTCTGCAAGCTTGGTGTATTTTTTCAGCCTATCAATTCCGATGTATTTGCGCTTCAGTTTGTGCGCCATCCTGGTCGTGGTCCCCGACCCAACGAACGGATCAATCACAACGTCGCCAGGATCGGAGAACAAACGGATAACGCGCTCTGCCAGCATCTCTGGAAACTCGCACTCATGGCGTCCGTTCCTTTGGACTGACCGTATGTTCCAGACGCCCCTCGATCCCCATTCAGCCCATTCATTCTTCTTGAGGCGATTACGGTCAACGTCAATTATCCCCGGTTTCCAGAATACGTACAGGTATTCAAACTCATCCACCGCACGGTAAGAATTGCTGTGCCATCGGCTATTGGCCCAACAAGGGTCTTTGTGCCAGATGCGGCGGTCATAGAGATATAGACCGACCGACTCAGCCCATCCCTGCAATAGACCTCCGACGACAAACACCTTTGTCCCAGCCTCATACTTGCCGCCGCGCACGTTGTTATGTTCCGCACGGCGCTGAATGGTTTGCTCGCTGCACCCGAACAGCTTCGCCAACTCATAACGGCTTGCCTTCGGATGCTTCTTCATTGCGGCAAGCACGTCTTCCCGCGTGATGGCAATCTTCTTGTTGCTGATGTTATTTGCCATGTAACGCGGCATCTCTGTGTCGGTGAAGCAAAGAATGTCGCTGATATTAATCACCATGAAGGAGCCGGACTTCATGACACGCGCATGCTCCACGATTACGCCGCGCAGAAGTTCTTGCCACTGCTGGAAAGTAAGGTGTGCCTCGTAATTCTTGCCAACGAAGTACGGCGGAGACCAAAAACTCAAATCTATGCTTGCTGCTGGAAACGACCGCAGCACAGCAATGGAATCGCCTGTGTAAATTCTGTTGACGTGGTTTTCGTCGGCGAGTAGTTGGGCTTTCGCTGCTGTTGGCCTGCATGCCAACACAACGTCAGTAATCGCATTTAGAGCAGCTAACTCACTCCTCATGAGGTCAACTCACAATAAGTGGTCCGACTCCCAACCGTTGCATCTACGAAGCTGCCTAGCCTCTTCAAAGTATAATACAATATATTACCATCATTTATGCGAAAGATAAATTCATCGATTAGAGATTTGATCGTGGAGAGAAATTGTGCAGTGAAGAGCTTGTCTGCCATGCCTTTACACCTTGTTTTAGCTTTCTGAATAGGAGAGGAATCGTCCCACAAGCTCAAGCGTGCATATCAAGCGGTTTTTGAAGCTGGGAGGGGGGATTACGAGTAGTGAAGAAATAACTAGACAGATGGGCAGTATTATGTCATTTTACTTAACATGCAACCTGAGTAAAGGGAGGAGATCAAAATGGCAATATCGGCTACTGAGCTTGCGCGGATCTTCGATGGTTCTGTTTCAAGGCAGATTCAAGAAGCGTTGGTCAGGTGTGTCTTTGGCAGCTACCGGACAGCCCACGATGAGTGCTCGGGATTCCCTGGTGAAGAAGCTCATGACCTACTCCCCTATTACCGATGGATTCAGCTTCGCTCAGATTTACGAGGAATGACCAATCGCTTTGATGGTGTTCACGCTAGCGCTGAACGTTACCATACGCTCCTCCATGTTGGACGGATCTTACTCACAGCTCAACGCGTTGACGGGCCTGAAGGATTAGTGCGTCCATCAGTTTACCGACTGGCTTATGCGGCCAGCAGTCAATTGGAACTCTTTGAACAGAACACGCCGCCGCCGGATGACGCCTTATTCTACGCCATCCTACTGCATGGTCCTGATCCGCGAGAAGCGAAGCAGCCGCTCTTTGCTCAAATCGCATTCCCAGACAAAACCCTTCAGTCCTACGTTCACAAGATTGATCTGTTTTCCAGATTTGAACCCGTAATCGACAGCCTTCGCATTGCTCATGAAGAGGGCGGAGGCCAAGATGTGACTATCCAACTCCGCAAGGCGGCCAAAAAGCAAAACGTGTCATGAAGCCCGGGACGCCAGGATTCAACGGCGCCAGACTGCGCGAGGCGCGTGAGGCAAGAGGTCTGCCAGCTATAGCGTTGGCTGATCTCATCGGGGTCACTCGTGCTGCTGTTTCTCAGTATGAGAATAGTGTTCAAACGCCGCGACCAGAAGTTATGGAAAAGATCGCCAGAACGTTGCAGCTTCCTCAAGAGTATTTCCGCCGACCAATAAGTCGGATCGAGAGAGGAGCCATTTTCTATCGGTCCATGAGTGCTGCCACCAAGGCGGCGAGAGCACGAGCCGAATGTCGCTATTCTTGGTTGCGGGAGATCGTAACCTATCTGAGAGAATTTGTGCAATTCCCTCCCATGAATATTCCAGATTTCAATTTGCCAGATGATCCGGTCCGAATCTCTTACAACCAAATAGAAGAACTTGCTACGCAGAGCAGACAATTTTGGAAGATCGGTGAAGGGCCGATAGGCAATGTGGTTAGGCTTCTCGAAAACAACGGTATCGTTGTGGTCCGCGACGAACTTGGGGCTGAAACCCTCGATGCTTTCTCTGAGTTCAATGCTGAGGATGGAACGCCATACATTATCCTGGGCTCGGATAAAGCCGTGGCGGTACGATCTCGTTTTGATGCTGCCCATGAACTTGGCCACCTTATCCTCCATCGGAACATCAACAAGAATCGTCTTTCTCGACCGACCGATCATCAGCTAATCGAGACACAAGCCCATAGGTTCGCTGGAGCCTTCCTGCTGCCAGGGCAAGCATTCGCAAGCGAATTTTACTCAGCAAACCTTGATGCACTCAGGATCTTAAAGCCGAAATGGAAGGTCTCAATTGCTATGATGGTCAAGAGAGCCGAGGATTTGGAGTTTATATCATCTGAGCAGGCTAAACGCTTATGGATAAATTATTCGCGTCGCCGATGGAGAGCAAAAGAACCTCTCGACGGCGAACTCGAAGTTGAGCAGCCCCGTCTATTGGTTCGAGCATTTGAATTACTCCTCAACGAGGGGATTCAAACGTGCGAACAGATCCTTTCTCATTTACCACTCAACCCAAATGATATTGAAGCCTTGGCTACTCTATCAGGCCAGCTTACCAAGACGTCTGCCGATGAACCCTCAGTGCGTGTTCTTGATTTGACTGGCCGCACTCGCCAAAAAAGCCAGCACCAGATCGATAAGCCAGGACAAGTCATACAATTTGCAGCCCGGAAACCGCATCCAACTGGTTAGATAGGCAAGAAAAATGGTTCCTGGGGTTATTTCTCTCTTGACATGCTTGACCGCTCAAGCTATATTATAAGTATGAACAGATTGAGTAAGGACAAGCGAGCACAAGTGGTAGCCGCCCTAGTCGAGGGCAACTCGATTCGGTCCACCGTCCGCATGACGGGCGTCGCCAAAGGCACGGTCTTGAAGCTACTGGCCGATCTCGGAGCGGCCTGTAGTGAATATCAGCGGCAAGTCCTTGTGAATCTTCGTTGCAAGCGGATTCAGTGTGATGAGATCTGGTCCTTCTGTTATGCCAAGGAAAAGAACGTCCCTGAGCACATGAAGGGCAAACCCGGAGTCGGCGACGTGTGGACCTGGACGGCTATGGATGCTGACTCAAAGCTAATGATCTCATGGTTGGTAGGCGAACGTGATGCAGGATACGCCACTGAGTTTATCAATGACCTCGCCGCACGGCTCGCCACTCGGGTTCAACTCACCACGGATGGTCTGAAGGTTTATCTGGAGGCTATAGAGGGTGCTTTTGGGGCCGACATTGATTATGCCCAACTGGTGAAACTGTTTGGAGAGGCACCCGAGCAAGAGAAGCGGTACAGCCCGTCTCAGTGCACCGGATGCCAGAAGAGGCGCATTGATGGGAGTCCTGATCCTCGGCACGTCTCGACATCGTTTGTGGAGCGACAGAATTTAACCATGCGAATGAGCATGAGAAGGTTCACACGGCTTACCAATGCGTTTTCAAAGAAGGTCGAAAACCTGGAAGCCGCCGTAGCCCTTCACTTCATGTGGTACAACTTCGGGAGAATCCACCAAACCCTTCGAGTGACCCCGGCGATGCAAGCAGGAGTTTCCGACCATGTATGGACAATCGAGGAGATTTTAGACTTATTGGATTCAAACTGACCCACTACCCGGAATCCGTTTCCCTTGCAGATCGCCGCCGGCCATGATAGAAATGAAGAGAATGACCGTCACGACACAGGCAGATAGACTGAAGGCTGAAGGCTTTTAGGGGTAAGGCGGTGATCACACAGCACTTCCGGCACGTGATTTGCGCACGACGAGGTAATATATTGTCTTCAACTTTTGGCCTACACGTCTAAAGAGCGATGATACCGGTTGCGCGCGAGGGGTGGCCATTTATCCTCCCACCGTTGATCGTGGCTGCCAGCCTGTGGGTTGCGGGATGGCAGGTCAGCAGCGTTGTGACATGTGTGCTGGCCGTATTGGTGGCCCTGTTTTTCCGTGACCCGCCACGCGATATTCCGAAGGGCGAGGGGCTGATTGTCGCCCCCGCCGATGGTGCTGTTGTCCAGGTCACCCAGTATCTTGGTCAGGAGTTGCAAGAGCCGGCCACCCAGATCAGCATCTTCCTGTCGGTTCTTGATGTGCATATCAACCGCGCCCCATTTCCCGCGGTAGTCGAAGAGGTGACGTACAGACCAGGGACGTTTCGAATCGCATGGCAGCCCGAGGCATCGGTAGACAACGAACAGAATCTCATTGCGCTGAAGGCGCCGAAAGGGCGACTGCTGGTCAAACAGATCGCGGGCCTCATCGCCAGACGTATCGTCTGTCGGGTGGTTCCCGGACAAAAGCTTGAGGCCGGAGAGCGGATCGGGATGATTCGATTCGGATCGCGCGTGGATCTCATTGTCCCGGCGCGCGCCGAACTGTTCGTGAAACGTGGAGATCGCGTGAAGGGAGGAACCACTGTGATGGGAGCGCTTCGATGAGGAAAGGCCGTCGCCGACGTGGGGTCTACCTGCTGCCGAGTCTGCTAACCATCAGCAGCCTGCTGTGCGGGGTCTACGCGATCGTTGCCGTTTACAACGACGAGTACACCCGCTCGGCCACCGCGATCCTCATTGCGCTGATTTTGGACGGCCTCGACGGGGCTGTCGCCCGGCTGACTAATACTCAGAGCGATTTCGGCGTACAGCTCGATTCGTTGGCGGACCTGGTTGCGTTCGGCGTTGCACCCGCTATCCTCTCCTATGCGTGGGCCATTAAGCCCTACACCAAGATGGGGTGGTTGTTCGGATCGATCATCCCGACAGCGCTGTTCGTCGCGAGCGGCGCTTTCAGATTGGCGCGTTTCAACGTTCAGACACAGACACTCGATAAGCGCTATTTTGTCGGCCTGCCGATTCCGGCGGCTGCGGCGGTGATCGCCTCCTTTATACTGTTCATGCGGGAGTCGACTTCGCTGGTCCTCTTTGAGCACGAGTGGCTCTCGGATCGGGCGATGTCCGTGCTGATGGTCGTGAGCGTCTATGCTCTGTCGTTCTTAATGGTCTGTCGACTCCGGTACCGCAGCCTGAAAGGAATAGAGATCAAGAAGCGTCAACCCTTCGCGCTCCTTATCGGTTTGACGCTCGTGGTTCTAGTCATCGCTTCAGAACCTCGCGTGGTGGCCTTTTCGTTCTTTTCCCTCTACGCCCTGTCCGGTGTCATTCGCATGATTCCGCCAATTAGAGGACATGTGTCAGAGCCTATTGAACATGTCCTCGGTGGAGAAGGTAGACCATAGGGGTAGTCCGTCATTCCGAACTTGACCAGTAATCCAATGTCTTTCGAGGTTTTCGCTCCCGGCTCCAAGCATGCGGGGAGAAGAAGATGTATGGCCAGGGGATAAGATGAGCAAGCGGATTCTGATCTTCGACACCACGCTGAGAGACGGCGAGCAGGCGCCGGGTTGCAGCATGAATACCCGGGAGAAGCTGGAGATGGCCAGGCAACTGGCGCGTCTGAAGGTCGACGTGATCGAGGCCGGCTTCGCCATCGCTTCGGAAGACGACTTTGAAGCGGTCAAGACGATCTCCCAGAACCTGAAGGGCGGGCCGATCATTGCCAGCCTCTGCCGGACTCGTGACCTCGACATCGACCGCGCCTGGGAGGCGCTGCAATATGCCGATCGCGCAAGGATCCACATCTTCATCGCAACCTCAGAGATTCACATCACCTACAAGCTGAAATCGACCCAGGAAGAGGTCTTGCAGGCTGCCGTGACAGCGGTGAAACATGCCAGGCGTTATACCGACGATGTCGAGTTTTCTCCCGAGGATGCCCATCGGAGCGAGCAGGATTTTCTCTGCAAGGTTGTTGAGGAGGTGATCAGGGCGGGCGCCACCACGATCAACATTCCCGATACGGTCGGCTATGGCGTCCCATGGGAATTCGGGGCGAGGATCAAGGACCTATTCGACCGCGTGCCCAACATCGACAAAGCGGTCATAAGCTGCCACTGTCATAACGATCTCGGGTTGGCGGTGGCGAATTCGCTGGAGGCGGTGCGAAACGGAGCCGGACAGGTCGAATGCACCATTAACGGAATCGGTGAGCGCGCCGGAAACGCGTCGCTCGAAGAGATCGTCATGGCGCTTCGGACGCGAAAAGACCTGCTCGACTTTGAGACCGGTATCAACACAGAGGAGATCTATCGGTCGAGCAGGCTGCTCACCAGCATCATCGGGGTCCCCGTCCAGCCGAACAAGGCCATTGTCGGCGCCAATGCCTTCGCACACGAGGCCGGCGTGCACCAACACGGCATGCTGCAGAAGCCGCTGACCTACGAGATCATGACCCCGGAGTCGGTGGGAGTTCCCCGAAGTCGACTGGTGCTTGGCAAACATTCCGGGCGGCATGCGTTTAAGAAGCGGCTGGATGAGTTGGGCGTCATGTTGCCGGAAGAGGCCGTGAACCGGGCCTTTATCCGTTTTAAGGTCGTGGCCGATAAGAAGAAAGAGGTGTTCGACGACGACCTGTTGGCCATCGTCGAAGAGGAGGCACTGGCCGCCGGCGAGACCTACATCCTTGACCATCTGCAGTTTACCAGCGGCACAAATCTCATCCCGACTGCCACCGTACGGCTCAAGCGCGAGAACGAGACGCTCCAGGAGTCTGGCTGGGGTGACGGTCCGGTGGACGCAGCATACAAAGCGATCGACCAGATTACGAAGGTCCAAGGACGGCT
The DNA here is from genome assembly GCA_000091165.1 of Candidatus Methylomirabilis oxygeniifera. Lineage (NCBI taxonomy): Bacteria > Methylomirabilota (SeqCode) > Methylomirabilia (SeqCode) > Methylomirabilales (SeqCode) > Methylomirabilaceae (SeqCode) > Methylomirabilis (SeqCode) > Methylomirabilis oxygeniifera (SeqCode). The sequence goes on from FP565575.1 coordinate 1,140,027, forward strand.
GGCCGACTATTCGATCAGAGCCATCACAGGCGGCAAGGACGCGCTAGGCGAGGTAGTCCTGAAGCTGGAGGTCAATGGTCACACCGTGATCGGCAAAGGCAGTTCGACCGATGTCATCGAGGCCAGCGTCAGGGCGTACTTAAACGCGATCAACAAGATCATCGGCGCCGAGCGGCCGCCAAAGGATACGGCTGCGCCGAGAGGACTGTGACGGCGAGGGCGTGACATCATGAGTAAAGCTTATACGGTTGCAGTCGTCGGAGCTACCGGTGCGGTCGGAGAGACGATGCTTCAACTGCTGGAGGAACGGAACTTTCCCGTCCGGCAACTGAAGCTCTTGGCCTCCGAGCGGTCCGCCGGAAAGAGTCTGACCTTTCTGGGGGAGGAGATCAAGGTCGAGCAGCTTAGTGAGCGTTCGTTCCAAGGGATTGAGATTGCTCTGTTCTCTGCGGGCGCCACCCGCAGTCAGCAGTTTGCTCCGGCAGCCGTCAAGGCCGGTGCAATCGTCATCGATAACAGCTCCGCGTTCCGGATGGACCCGGAGATCCCGCTTGTTGTTCCGGAGATTAATCCGGACGCACTTGCCGGATATCAGGATCGGGGCATCATCGCTAACCCTAACTGCACCACGATCGTCATGCTCATGCCGCTCAAGCCGCTGCACGACTATGGCCGCGTCAGGCGCATCGTTGCCTCGAGCTACCAGGCGGTGTCCGGTGCTGGAGCAAAGGGAATCGAAGAGCTGAGACGGCAGACTCTGGCCTGGGCCAGGGGTGAGTCGATCGAGATCGGGGCATTCCCTAAACAAATTGCATTCAACGTGATTCCTCATATCGACACATTTCAGCCGAACGGCTACACGAAGGAAGAGTTAAAGCTTGTCTTCGAGACCCGAAAGATCCTGGGAGACGAAACGATCGGGGTCTCACCGACGACCGTGCGCGTCCCCGTGTTTACCGCTCACTCCATCTCCATGAACGTCGAGACAGAGCGGAAGATCGGGGTAGAGAAGGCAAAGGAGTTACTTTCGAAAATGCCGGGACTCGTCGTATTCGATGACCCGGCAGCAGGCCGTTACCCGATGCCGGTTCTCGCGGCCGGTAAGGACGACTGCTTTGTAGGTCGGATCAGAGAAGATCTTTCGAACGATCACGCCCTCAATCTCTGGGTGGTGGGAGACCAGCTTCGAAAAGGGGCGGCCCTGAATGCCATCCAGATTGCCGAGCTGCTAGTCGACCGATATCTGTGAATCTACTGAGGGCTCATCCCCTTCGGCTTACCGTGAATTCGTCATACCGGCGAAAGTCGGTATCCAGAAGGCCCCACTGGGTTCTCCCGTATCCAGTGCGACGCAGGCGCGTCAAACATGGAATGACGGGCCAGAATAGACGCCGACCTCTTACGGTTTCCTCCTTACCCCTTACGGCTTCTCAAAGTGTGATGACGACGTTTAAGTTAACGATCGAATATGATGGAACCGACTATCATGGCTGGCAAGTCCAGCCCGGGATGACGACTATTCAAGGAACGCTACAGGGGGCTGTTGCGCGAATTGTCGGGAAAGATGTCCATGTGATGGGCGCGGGGCGAACCGACGCCGGCGTCCACGCCCATGGTCAGGTCGCCAGCCTTCGTACTGAATTTCATCATCCACCGGACACCTTCCGGCGAGCCTTGACCAGCGTACTGCCGTCGGACATTGTGGTGACGGCGGTAGAGGAGATGGACGACGACTTTCATGCCCAGTACTCGGCTCAGTGGAAACGGTACCGGTATAGCCTGCTCACGCGACCGTACCCCTCCGCCATCGAACGTCGCTACACCTTATTTGTTCCTTACCCTCTGCAGACAGATGCCATGGCTGTCGCCGCAGGAAGTCTGGTCGGTACCCACGATTTCAGTGCCTTTCAAGCCGCTCACAGCTCCGCAGAGTCTCCCGTCCGGACGGTCTTGGTGGCTGAGTTCCGGCAGCATGGAGATCACCTGCTCTTTGAGATTGTAGCCGATGGATTTCTCCGCCACATGATCCGAATCATCATGGGAACCTTGTTGGACATTGGGCGGGGGAGATTACAGGTGGAAGCACTTCATATAATACGTGAGGGAAGAGACCGCAACCAAGCGTCAAAAACGATCTCTCCACATGGACTGTGTCTGCTTGAGGTGGGCTACCACCCCTTCAGTACCAGGCTGAAGACCGAAGGTGAAGGGGCTGAAGGTAGAGGGCTTTGAGAATCCTTCAGTCTTCAGTCTACGTGTCTGACCGCTGTTTTACCAGGAGGTGTGCATCCTATGAGCAACTCGACTGATCTCTCCCGAAGAAGGCTTTTGCAATACTTCGGTCTCAGCGCAGTGGCGACGGCCGTGGTTCCGGACTGGCTGTTGGCGGCGAGCGAACAGGGTTCTCAGAACCAAGCTGGTCCATCAGAACCGGATGTGGAGTGCGGAATCACTGCGCTGACAACAGAGCTTCCGATTCTCTCGGCCGATCGTCCGACAAAGGTCTGGAAGTTTTCCGGCGAGTTGGTCAAGGGTCCACCCGGCACCGTACAGAACATCCCGGACAGCTATCTCGGTCCCATCCTACGGTTACGCAAGGGACAAAAGGTGCGCATCCGTTTCCACAACAAATTGCCGGAACCCTGCATCATCCATCAGCATGGCCTGCACGTACCCGAGAAGGCGGATGGCCACCCTCGACATCAGATCGGCAGCGGCCAAACCTCTGTGTACGAATTCACGGTCCTCGATCGCGCCGGAACCTATTGGTTCCACCCGCACACACACCATCGGACGGCTGAGCAGGCCTACTATGGTCTGGCGGGTTTGATTCTCGTGACTGATGCTGAGGAGCAGTCGTTGGAGTTGCCTCGCGATGAGTATGATGTTCCACTGGTCATTCAGGATCGCAGCTTTGATGATCAGAACCAGCTCCGCTATATTGCGCATAGGCATGACCGATGGAGGGGGTTCCTGGGCGATCGGGTGCTGGTCAACGGCAAACTGAATTTCGTCCTCCCGCTTGCGACCCGCGCCTACCGTCTTCGAATCCTCAACGGAGCGAATTCCCGCATCTATAAGCTGACGTGGAGCGATGGAGGTCCGTTGACCGTGATTGGTACCGATGGGGGACTTCTGGAAACTCCGGAGGTCCGCAACTATCTAATGTTGGCCCCCGGTGAACGAGTAGACCTGTGGGCGGACTTCCGTGGCCGAAAGGTCGGTGACGAAATCACGCTGCGCAGCACTGCCTTCTCCGGCGTCATGCCTATGATGGGTATGGGCGGCGGCATGATGGGGATGGGGCGCGGTATGCGAGGCGGTATGATGGGTGGCGCTCTGCCTCAAGGCGCGGAGTATCCCATCCTGACGGTTCGTATTGTGAGGGAGGAACGTGATCAACTGACCCTTCCGCGCCACTTATCGCAGATTGAGCGGTACCGACCGCAAGAAGCCGCCAATAGCCGGAAGCCCAGGTCGATCCATCTGTCAATGAGAGGTATGTCGCCACAACTGAATGGCCGCTCATTTGAAATGACTAAAGTTGCCGAAGATGAGGTCATCCCGCTCAATACCTTACAGGTTCTTGAATTCGTCAATCAGGACCACCGGGCCCGTGGGATGATGATGGCCCACCCAATGCACATCCACGGACAGCAGTTTCAGGTGCTCAAACGGGAGCTGGCATCCGGATTTGAACAGCGCTACGCGTCGGTCAGTCAAGGATTCGTCGATAACGGCTGGAAGGATACGGTGCTGGTCATGCCGGGGGAAAAGGTCACAATCCTCAAACGCTTTGACCATTACACGGGTCTGTATCTCTATCACTGCCACAATCTCGAACACGAGGATCTGGATATGATGCGCAACTTTCTGGTGCAAGCATAGCGCAATTACGGTCTTGGATCGTTTCGTCCGACACCAATGACAAGGAGGCAATATGCGGTTAATCGGGAAGAGCATCTCTGGACACCGGGCCATCGCGATCGGTGCGGCCTTGCTGTTGTGGACAGTGCTGTGGCAGCAGTCCGCGTTCGGCGGCGAGCCGACGGCCAAACCGGTTCAATCGAAGGCGGCTGCAAAAATAGATGACTATGTGATTACGCTCGATGAGATCGAGAAGGCTCTGGCCCCGCAGCTCGCCAAATTGGAAGATCAAAAGTTCCAGCTCCTGGAGTCAAAGCTGGATGAGCTGATCGAAAAGCGCCTTCTAGCAGTCGAGGCGAAGCGCCGCGGGATAACGGTCGAGGACCTATTGAAGGCCGAGGTCACCTCGAAGATCCCCGAGGTAAGCGACGCAGAGGTAACGGCATTCATTACGCAGAACCGGGCGCGCCTTCAAGGAGACGAAGCCGGGCTTCGCCCCAAGGTCCGTGACTATTTGAGCGACCAAAAGATGGAAGAAAAGCAAAGAATCTATCTGGCCGGACTCCGGCAACACGCAAAGGTCGAGCGCTTTCTGGAAGAGCCTGAGCCGACTCGAATTGCCGTGAGCGCGGAAGGAGCCTTTGCGCAAGGCCCCAAGGATGCGCCGATTACCATCGTGGAGTTCTCCGACTTTCAGTGTCCATACTGTAGTCGCGTTGTCGCGACCTTGAAGGAGATCGTGCGACTGTACCCAAAGCAGGTACGATTGGCGTTTCGGGACTTCCCGATCGCTAACCTTCACCCCAAGGCGGCGAAGGCGCACGAGGCCGCTCGATGCGCCGGCGAACAAGGGAAGTTTTGGGGGTATCATGATCGACTGTTTGAGTCTCAAGCGCAGGCTACGGTCGCGGACTTCAAACGATTCGCTGAGCAGTTGAAGCTCGATGGCAAGAACTTTGCTACCTGTCTGGACAGCGGAAAGTACGCGGCAGCAGTCGAGGCTGATGTGCAGGAAGGGACGCGCCTCGGCATCACCGGCACCCCGACCTTCTTTATCAACGGACGGCTCGTGGTTGGCGCTCTTCCGCTGGAGATGTTCCAGAAGTTTATCGACCGGGAGCTTCGCCGCTCTGTGAAATAATTCGCGTCAAGTCGATCGATCGGGTTGAGGGACAAAACCCCGCTATGCGGCAGCTATGCAAAGATATACGTGCGCAGCGCTTGGATTCGCTTTGCTCGTCCCAGCCTATCGTGGCCCGTCGAGAATGGTCCCGGGTTCAAATCGATTTTTCTTGACTTAGTAAAACGTTCCGGATTTAAATATCGCATACTGAAACACTCAGTTGCTCTTCAAACGTGCTTCACCTTCAGTCCCGCGAACGCAGCGGCGAAGCAAGAGGTGTGAGATGTCGATCGAAGACAACAAGCGTCTGGTACGTCGTCTCTATGAAGAGACCGATAAGCAGAATTTCGGGGCGATGGATGAGTTCTTCTCCGCCGACCTCATCGATCACGATCCACCGCCAATCCCCGATCTTAAACCCGGTCTGGAAGGCATCAAGCAGGCGTTCAAGGTGTTTGCGAGCGCGTACCCTGACGGCACCCATGTCATCCATGATCTCATTGCTGAGGGAGATCGGGTCGTGGTGCGAGTGAGCGGAACCGGAACGCAGACAGGGGAATTCAAGGGGATCAAGCCAACCGGGAAGAAGGTAGAGATGACCGGCATTGTCATCTATCGGATCGAAGGCGGAAAAATCGTGGAGCGCTGGGCGCAGCACAACTTCCTTGGGTTTGTCATGCAGCAACTGGGAGTAGTATCCCTGCCGGGCATGAGCCCTCACCCCCATCCTGACCAGCCAAGCTAAGCGCGCCCGCCAAGCCTGATGGGACGGCGGGTCAGCGGCGGGCTGAGGCGCGAGCTTGCTCGCGTGAACGACTGTCCGCTAACCGGCTTGCTATAGTTTCTCTTTGTATTCCCTGAAGCCGGCAACCAATTGCCGGAAAGAGGTGGGTTTGTATTTCTCAAAGCTCTCTTCGTCCACGTACACAAAGTCATAAATCACATCCGACTGCACCCGGTTGATGTCCTCGCACCATTGCCGCAACCGTTCCATCTTCAGCGGCACGTCCAGCTCTTCCTGCCCCTTGGTTTCTACAACGAACACCTGCTTGCCGGATAGTTTGACAACAAAATCGGGGTGGTAATTAGCAATGTCGCCATCAGCGTTCACGTAATCCAGCTTGAAATGCACGGCCATGTAGTTCTTGCCGTAGGACACCACATCGTCGCAATCTTCCAGGAAGCGAGCGAACAGCAGTTCAAAGTTGCTGTCCCCGATGATACGGTTAAAGACACTCTTTTTCGGGATGAGGTAGCCCTGATCCTTGGCCACAAAGGGGCGCGTCTGCCGCAGCTTGATCGTGTCGCGGATTTCGGTGTCGCCTTTGTCCTGTACGGTGAGGGCGTTGATCGCCTTCTTAAACGTCTCAAGTAAGGTCTTGGTAGCAGCCGGTTCTGACAGGTTGCGCAGAGTGTTGGGGTTTTCCAGGTCTACCGGCCGGTCAAACAACCGGTCCCGAATAAACGCCTTGACCTTGCCGTACAGCACATCGTAGCCGCTGACCAGCCGCAAGTCCTTCATGATGGTCTGCGCGAAATAGCCGATCACACTGCTGTAATCGGCAACGCCCGCCGTGTCGAGGATGGTGGTGTGCGTTACCTCGCCGGTGGTGATGTCCTTGAAGACGATCTCCCGCTGCTCCTCCTCGCTGAACTGCAGGTACTCCACGCGCCGATACCCCTGCGCGGCCACGTCCAGATTACCCAAGTTCTTGTATTCCCGATAGACGCGGGGGGTCAGCACCGGGATGTCAATATCCAGCCCGTCGATGTCTTTCTTCTCGTTCTCCTTGTCAACCTCCACCACCAGCGGCGTTTTCGCTTGCGTGCCTTCGCCCATCGGCTTGCGCTCCAGCACCACGCCTTCGGCCTGGATGGATTCCACAAAATCCATAAAGGCATTCGTGCCGACAACGCTGACGTATTCTTCCAGGCCGCCGGGGTACATCTTGCGCAGGCCGCGCCCAAGTGTTTGTTCGGGCAGGATGTTGCTCTTGGCGGAATAGGCACGTAGCCCCACAATGGTGGTGACATTGCGCACGTCCCAGCCCTCTTTGAGCACCATCACCGAGATGATAGCCTTGTAGGGACTGTCCATTCCATCAATCGCGTTGGCTTGCTCGCGCAGCGTATCCAACTCTTCTTTGCTCTTGCCTGATGTTGATTCAGAAATCTCGCCGTTGTTCTTGGTGTGAATGACCAGCACGGCGTCCTGCAGGTCCGGATAGTTGCCTTCCAAATATTCAGCCACATCGTCGCAGTTGCGGGTGTCGTCGGTCATCACGAACAGGATGGCTTTCTTGCCCATCTTTTCATGTTCGACGTACGCCTTGCGCCACTCGATCACGCCCAGGTGAATGTAATCGGTGTATTTGTCGGTGTACTTGGCGCTCTGGCGCTCCGTCAGTTTGGCGCGGCTGGCGGCATCGGGTACGACGGGGTGCTTGACCACGTTTTGCGAGATGGCTTCCACCAGCGGGTAATCGGCCACGGTCTGCACGAATATCGCGCCGTTGTTGTGCCTGGGCGTGGCGGTCACGTCCACTTGCAGCGAGAGGGCAGCCCCTTTTTGCTTCAGCCGATTGTGGATGTCTTCGATGGATTTGAACCAGGCCATGCGCGGGTCGTGAATATGGTGCGCCTCGTCGTTGAGCACCACAAGCTCGTCAATATCCCGCACAATCATGCCCAAATCCACCTTGGAGTCGGTGGTCGCGCCGCTGGGCCGCCTACCGAGAAAATAATCCATCGTATCTTCATCATCGGGCGAGGGTGGAATATCATCCCCTGCATAGACGCGGTGGATGTTGGTCAGGAAGATGTTGCCGGTTGAGCGGGTGACACGTACCTCGTCCTGCCGGTGCAGCAGCGCCGGTATGATGCGTTCTGCGAGGAGTACAACTGGCACCGGTCGCATGAGGCGTTGGGACGCAAGACGCCGGGCGAGGTGTATGGCGCGTCGCCCCGGCCTTATCCGGGCATCCTCCCACCGGTTGAGTACGAGTCGGGCGTCACCGTGCGGCAGGTGCGCCACAACGGTGAGATCAAGTGGCGGGGTGCACGCATCTACGTCTCAGACGTCTTGGCGCACGAGCCAGTGGGCCTGACGCTCATTGATGAGGACGCCTGGGAGGTACGTTACAGTTTTCATGTCCTTGGGGTCCTCGAGCAACGCCTCAAGAAGATCATGCCCGCCACAGGCTGGCATGGCGCTGAGCAGGTCAACGTGTAAACCATGTCCCCGGTCTAAAACGTAAATCATGTCCGGCTTGCACAGAACTCTGGATACCGGCTTCCGCCGGTATGACGAACTCGAGGCAAGCCGCGGGGAATGAACCCCCTATGGATTCAGCCAAAACTTTGCGAAGAAGCGTTCCCGCTGCACATGGATGTGCGGCGGCTCAGCTCTCTCATTGCTGTAAAAGTAAAACCTGTACGGCCCGCTTCTCAGTATCGTTGGCATTGCCTTAGAGGGGTGGTGAATTGCCCCGTTTCAGTGGGGTTGCCCATGCCGTCTCCTCTCTGGCTGGCCTGCCTGTGGCAGGCAAGCGGCAGACAGGCCTCTCCAAGGGGAAGAAAGGTGACCGACGATCTATTACGCCAAATCCGGGAGACGGTCAAGCGCTTTTTGTGGCTTTTTGTGGCGAAACAGGTGTCGAGACTGACTTTTCGAGGGAAAGCGTGGAGGCGTCCAGCAATCCATCACGGTCGGGCGGTCGGAGCGGGAGAGAACGGGGAGATTGCTTCGTTGCACTCGCAATGACGCGGCAGGCGGTTGGCCTCGCGCACCGGACGTCCTCCGATGCGTGTGCGCCGGCCGGCCGCTATAACAAATGGTTCGGCTGTCTCCACTATCACGTCTCGCTCTCCACCCGGACCAGGTCCCGGTGCGGCATAGCCGCCGCGAAAAGCTCCGAAAGTTTCTGGATGGTCGGGACTGATCGGCCCTGCTCATAACGGGCGTAGGCGTTGATTGTGCGCGAATGAGCCCCGGAAGTCATCGAGCTTGTTCGGTGGTAGTTCACTGACTTAATTTTGCACTGGCAAGCCGATTCAGACTAACGCCAAACTCAGCGGCCTGGATGGCCAGTTTCTGATGAACCTGAGGTGGAACCCGCACCATGAATTTGCCGCTGAAATGGCGGGACGATATCGGTTCGGGTATGGCCTCACCTTTTTTATGCATATCCCTCATGACATCGTTAACCACTTTACGAATGCCTTTTAGGGCTGATTCCGGTGTTTTTGCCAGCCAACTAAGGCTGGGAAATTCAGCACAGAGACCAGCATACTCGTTGTCGTCTTCAGACCATGTTACCCGGTAGGTGAATTTATCTTTTTTCATGGGTGCGATCTACCTCCAATCTTTCTATTGCAAGAAGAACCTGTCTAACCTGGTATGCTTTGGCGTTCCCCTTATCATTTTGAATATTTATTCTTGGATCGCCTTGCCACGGGGTTTTATAAATTCGATGACTGCTCCCTCCCTGGCGAGGTTCGCCGAAATAATGGTCGCACACTCTGCATAAATCGCTGAATCGCATATTCCGTGGATTTTGACGCATATGGCTGAGTGCGTCTTCTATTGTACTCATGTATCTATAGTATCATTAGTGGTATCATTATCAAGGGCTATTTGTGATGGCGCTATGGGGAAGGAAAGAAGGAACGGTTAATCGAGTAGAGCCAGCTTTGTAGCTGGACTACTCTTAGCATAATCACGGTTGACTCGTGAATTGCCCCCGTTTCATGAGACTACCCATGCTGTCATCCCTACCTGGCCTGCCGGTGGCAGACTGGCGGCAGACAGACCTCTCCAAGGGGAAGAAAAGTGACTGACGATCTATTACGCCAAATCTGGGAGGCGGTCAAGCGCTTTTCGTGGCTTGCGGTGGTGAAGCGGGTATCAGGACTGGCTTTTCGAGGGAAAGCGTGGAGGTGTCCAGCAATCTATTACGGTCGGACAATCGCGTGGTTCGACCTGCTCACCACGGGCAACCGGAGCGGGAGAGAACGGGGAGAGCGCTTCGCCTACGCTCGCAATGACGCGGTAGACGGTTGGTCTCGCGCTATGGAGGTTAATGCTCATGCGCGTGTGCCGCAGGCGTCTGAGGCATTGCTTCGCCCTTGCGCAATCGGGCTGCCTATGTTACGTTTCGAGCCGATCGCAGCCGAGTTGTCGGGTTACGCTGCGCTAACCCGACCTACGCCTGATTTTGGCATTCGACGCAAGGGACGCGGCAACGCAAGAGACCCGATAGACCTTTTCAAGGGAAGCCATGGCGCGGGGTTACGACTTTAAAACAATCGAAGCGAAGTGGCAGCGGGTGTGGGAGGAAAGTGGCGCCTTCGCAGTTATGGAAGAGCCGGAGAGGCGCAAATTCTACCTCCTTGAGATGTATCCCTACCCGTCCGGCAGGATCCATATGGGCCACGTGCGTAACTATGCCATCGGCGACGTATTGGCTCGGTTTCTCCGGATGCGCGGGTATAACGTGTTACACCCGATGGGCTGGGACTCCTTCGGCCTGCCCGCTGAGAACGCCGCGATTGAACATCGCACGCAGCCGGCCAGGTGGACCAGCGACAATATCGCCTACATGCGTACCCAGCTTAAACGGATGGGGTTCTCCTACGATTGGCAGCGCGAAATCACCTGTAGTGATCCGGCCTACTATCGCTGGGGACAGTGGCTCTTTCTGAAGCTGTACGAGAAGGGGCTGGTCTACAAGAAATCATCCGCTGTCAACTGGTGTGAGGTCTGCCAGACTGTCCTGGCCAATGAGCAGGTTGAAGGGGGGCTCTGCTGGCGAGACGGAACGTCCGTTGTGCAGAAAGAGCTACCGGGATGGTTCTTCAGGATTACCGCGTATGCTGACGAATTGCTAAGCAGCTTGGATAATCTCTCCGGGTGGCCTGAGCCTGTCAAGGTGATGCAGCGCAACTGGATCGGCAAGAGCGTTGGAGCGGAGGTACGCTTCCCGCTGGCCGACCGGGAAGGCGCGCTGACCATCTTTACCACACGACAGGACACGCTCTTCGGGGTAACCTTCATGGTCCTGGCCCCGGAGCACCCGGACGCTCTTACCCTCGCGCAGGGCACGCCGCAGGAGCCGCAGGTGAGAGCCTTCATCGAACGGATTACCCGCGAGGATCGGCTGCAGCGTACAGCGACCGACGTCGATAAGGAGGGGGTGTTCACGGGCGCCTATGCCATCAACCCGCTCACGCACGAGCGAATCCCTGTGTGGATCGGCAATTTCGTCCTGCTGGAGTATGGGACGGGCGCCATTATGGCGGTGCCGAGCAACGACCAGCGCGACTTTGAGTTCGCACAGAAGTATGGTCTGCCGGTCCGCTTGGCCGTGAAGCCTGTCGATGTTGATCCGGATGAGCGTCACTTACAACAGGCCTATGAGGGTGAGGGGGTGCTGGTCAACTCCGGCCCATTTACCGGCATGGCCAGCCAACAGGCGCGCGAGGCGATCGCAGACTTCCTCGAGCGCGAGGCAATCGGGAAGCGAACGGTGAACTATCGGCTCCGCGACTGGGGAATCTCGCGACAGCGCTATTGGGGCAACCCGATCCCGATCATCTACTGTGACGGGTGCAAGACGGTTCCGGTCCCGTACCGTGACCTGCCGGTCATCCTACCTCAGGACGTCCGGATTACAATGAAAGGCGGCTCCCCGCTTCGGAAGGTCGCTGAGTTTACCGACGTGCTGTGTCCACGGTGCGGCGGTCCCGCCAGGCGGGAGACCGATACGATGGACACCTTTGTCGATTCGTCCTGGTATTTTCTTCGATTTACAAGTCCAAAAGACGAGGATGGACCGGTTACGCCTGCTCGCGTCAACTACTGGATGCCGGTCGATCAGTATATCGGGGGGATTGAGCATGCGGTGCTCCACCTGCTGTACGCACGCTTTTTTACCAAGGCAGTCCGCGATCTCGGTCTAATTGCTGTCGATGAGCCGTTTCGCCGGCTGTTGACGCAGGGTATGGTGTGCAAGGAGACGTACCGATGCGCAGAGCATGGCTTTCGATTACCCGAGGAGGTGGACGCTTCGTCCTGCTGTCGCGCGTGCGGTCGTCCGGTGAAGATCGGGCGCATCGAGAAGATGTCGAAATCGAAAAAGAACGTCGTCGATCCCGAAGATCTCTTGACGCAATACGGGGCCGATACTGCCCGCATATTCTGTCTGTTCGCCGCCCCACCGGAGAGGGATCTGGAGTGGTCCGACCAGGGTGTCGAGGGATCATTCCGATTTTTGTGTCGGATCGTCCGTCTCATCGAAGATCAGGAGGCGCTTCTCAAAGAGCCTAATCCATCTATCGCGTTTCAGAAGCTTATTGCGGGTCGCGCCTTATACCGAAAGGCCCAGCAGACAATCAAACGGGTCACAGAGGATATCGAGGACGACTTTCACTTCAACACCGCTATCAGCGCCCTCATGGAGTTGGCTAACGAGATCGGCCGCTTTGAGTTGGTAGGCTCTGCGGACGACGCTGATGAGCGGCGCGTTGCCTACAGCTATGCGGTCGAGACCCTTTTGCTGCTGCTGTCACCCTTTGCACCGCATTTGTGCGAGGAGCTGTGGGAACGACTTGGTCATGACGGGAGTATCTTTCAGGCGCCATGGCCGTCCTACGATCCCGCCATCATTACGGCCGAGGAGATTGTGGTGGTGGTTCAGATCGACGGGAAGGTCCGCAGTCGGCTCGTCATGCCGGCCGATGCCGACGATACCGCCATGCGTGAGGCAGCTCTTTCGGATGAGCGGGTCAAGGGGTGGCTTGAGGACAGACCGATCCGGAAGGTCGTAGTCGTGCCGAGGAAGCTGGTGAATATTGTAACCGGGGGAGTCCGATGAGAACAATCGTATGCATGGCGGTACTATTGATGCTGGCTGGATGCGGCTATCGATCGGTAGGTTCCGGAGAGGTGAACGCTCTTCAGTCATCCGTAAAGACGATCAGCATCGGGATTGTCAAGAATCGAACCTTCCGTCCTACCATTCAGCCGGCCCTAAGAGATGCACTCATTCGTCGACTTGTGGCCGACGGCCGGATCAAAGTTGTAGAGGAGGGCGCCGACGCCATTTTAGAGGGAGCCATTGAAGGATTCGGCGAAGAACCGCTCGCCTTCGGTTCCGCGGATACGGCCAAGCGCCTGCGAATGAGCATTTCGTTCTCCTTCACAGTGAAAAATCGATCGGAGGATAAGGTGCTTCTCCGGGACGGCGTCACAGGTGTGGCCTATTACTTTACCGGAACGGGCCTCGCTGAGACCAGGACGGCCGAGGATGAGGCGACGCTTCGCGCGGTGACGGATCTGGCCGAGCAGGTCGTCAGTCGACTGATCGATGGGGTATAATGGGGCGCGGGATCAGGAAAAGCTACTCAGTTGCCGAACAAGTCCGTAGAGGGGAGGTTGCGCCGGTCTATTGTCTCTACGGAGAGGAAGAGTATCGTCGGGAACAGACGCTGAACCAGCTCCTCGACGCATTGCTGACGAAAGATGCGAGAGACCTGAATCTCGACCAGATTCGGCCAGGGGAGACCGGGGCGCCATCGATTCTAGGGAGTGTGCGCACTCTACCGTTTCTGGCATTGCGGCGGGTGGTTTTGATCCGAGGCGTCGAGGAGCTGTCGCGTGAGCAGCAGGAGGAGCTGCTTGCCTATCTCAACGACCCCTGCCCCACGAGCTGTCTTGTGCTGACAGCGAGACGTCTTGACCTCCGGACCCGACTGGCCGCGGCATTACAAAAAAAAGGCGTACTGCTTCGCTTTGACCGGTTGGAGGCAGATTCATTGAAGGACTCTCTCCTGGCAGCGGCTGACGACCGTGGCGTGCGGCTGCACCCGGACGCGATCGGCCTGCTTCTGGCCCTGGTTGGGGACGATTTCCGGCAGTTAATCTACAATATAGAGAAGGTCGCGCTTTTCGTTGGCGAGCGCGAGGAGATACGCGCGAACGATATCGAAGCCATGGTTGGTGAGACCCGGGTGAGATCGATCTTTCAACTGACCGACGCCGTGTCAAGCAGGAACCTGGATATGGCTCTTCGTTGCCTGACAGGTCTATTGGAGAGTGGGGAAGAGCCCCTGGCTATTATCGGCATGCTCGCCCGTCAGATCCGTCTGTTAGTCCGGGCAAAAGCACTGCAAGAGCAGAAGGTTCCGGTCAGTAGGATGACCCAGGAGTTTCATCTACCGCCTCGCGTCGTTGTTGCCTTGGCAGAGCAGAGTTCTTCACGTTCATGGCGGCAATTAACGGATGCGCTCCAGTCGCTCTCGGGGACCGACGTGGTCATCAAAACCGGGAGATCTGCGGCTCCCGTCGCCTTGAGCGGATTAGTCTGGAACCTTTGCCGGGCGTGAGTCCTACGACGATTGCGGGAGGGCGTGAACCTGGCGAGCGAGTCGTGACTTGTAGCGGGCCGCGGCGTTCTTATGGATAAAACCTTTACTGGCGGCTCGATCAATGGTCGGCACAGCCTGCAAGAATGCCTTCTCCGCAGCATCCCGGTCACTTCCCTCAATCCCCGTTCGCACCTTTTTGATCACCGTCTTCAGGGTGCTCTTTGCCGCGCGATTGCGCAACCGTCGCTTCAGGCTTTGCCGCATGTGCTTCTGTGCTGACTTGGTGATTGGCATCGTTTCGTTTCTCCTTTGTCGCGTGTCGTATCTATTTGCTATGCGGAAGGGTCCAACGCGCTGTTTATTAAAAAGGAACGGCGCTTCGTTGTCAAGGAATTTCTGATGGAGCAAGAACGTCCCGGGAGAATCGCACGAGCCGCCGGCGTGGTGAGTGGGGCCACCCTGTTAAGTCGTATTCTTGGCTTTCTCCGCGATCTGATCATTGCGAGGTCATTCGGCGCCGGAACCGCAACCGATGCCTTCTTTGCCGCCTTCCGCCTCCCCAATATGTTGCGGGAGCTGCTGGGGGGAGGGGGCCCTCTCGGCGGCGTTTATCCCGGTCTTCACCGAATCGTTCAGAACGCGCGGACGTGAGGGCGCCTGGCGATTGGCACGGACTGTCTTGATGCTGCTGGCGCTGCTGCTCGTAGCGGTCTCCATCGCCGGTATCCTGCTTGCGCCGTGGTTGATCCGAGTCATCGCCCCCGGTTTCCAAGCCATCCCGTCAAAACTTGACCTTGCCGTCTCTCTGACGCGGATGATGTTCCCCTATATCTTTTTTATCGGGTTGGCCGCGCTTTTCATGGCGATTTTGAATTCGCAGGGTCACTTCGCCGCCCCGGCGCTGTCGCCCACTGTACTCAACATCGCCATGATCGTGTGCGCCTTCTATCTGACGCCTTATGTAGACCCGCCGATCGAGGCGCTCGCTATCGGTGTCCTCATTGGCGGCGCGGGTCAGCTTCTGGTTCAAATTCCCGCGATCTGGAGGCGGAGCAGGGGAACCCACTGGGGTATTGATATTAGCGATCCGGCCGTCGGCCGGATCGGGCGTCTTATGGTGCCCGGGGTCGCAGGACTGGCCATTACACAGGTGAACGTCTTCATCGGGACCTTACTCGCCTCACTGATGGGGGAGGGTGGAATTTCGGTCCTGTACTACGCGTTTCGACTAATCCAACTCCCGATCGGTCTTTTTGGAGTAGCGATTGCGACGGCGGCCTTTCCCACCATGGCCAGGCAGGCAGCCGATCGTTCCCTTGGAGAGGTCGCAGCAACCGTGGCCTATGCGATTCGCCTTGTCTTGTTTGTCACGCTACCGGCTATGGTGGGTCTGATAATATTCAGAGTCCCGATCGTTCAGCTCCTGTTTGAGCGGGGCGCCTTTGACCGAACCGTGACCCTCGCCACCGCCGAGGTCGTACTGTTTTATGCCGTCGGTCTTGGGGCCTATGTGTCCAATCGCATTCTCGTGCCGGCCTTCTACTCGCTTCAGGATACGACGACGCCGGTCAAGATCGGGATGGTAACCGTCATGGTCAACATTGCGTCATCTCTCCTGCTGATGCGGCCCATGGGACTAGCCGGCCTGGCCCTCGCGACGGCTCTCTCCTCCTTCGTAAACCTCGGTCTCCTGCTGATCGCCCTACAGCGCCGCCTGGGGCGGCTCAACGGGTTACGCGTTCGTTCGCTCGCACAGACAACCGGGGCTGCCGCCGTCATGGCTCTGATCAGCGTATCGCTCGTCTACCTTCGTGATCCGCTGACGGTTGAACCGTTCCTCTATCGCGCCGCGGTGCTCTCGTTTGAGCTTGCAATAAGCCTCGCCGTCTTCATTGGAGCCGCCGCCTGCATGGGTTCTGAAGAGTTGAGGGGCTTAGTGCGAGGACTGACCGGCCGACGTCGAGAGGCAAGAAGCGAAGGATCCGAGGAAGATTGTCATTGACGGTAAGAGGGGGATATGCTAAAAAATCTAAGGAAAAGTAGGTAGATAGACTGGAAGCCGAAGATGTTTGAGTTTTACCCATCGGCCTTCAGTCTTCAGCCTAAACCCCTGGCGTTTATTGTGGGTGGGGAGACGAGGTCATGAAATTGACGGGATCGGAGATATTACTGAGGAGTCTGGCCGAGGAGGGCGTTGATACTGTCTTCGGTATGCCGGGTGGCGTGATCCTGCATACATATGACGTGATGACCGATGCCGCCGTTGGCTCGAAGATCCGGCATATCCTCTGCCGTCATGAGCAGGGCGCGACGCACGCGGCAGAAGGATATTATAAGGCCAGCGGTAAGGTGGGGACGGTGATGGTGACCTCCGGGCCGGGGGCCTGCAATACCGTGACGGGCGTGACCGATGCCTTGCTGGACTCCATGGCCATTGTGGTCTTTACCGGTCAGGTGCCGACAACAGCCATGGGCTGCGACGCCTTTCAGGAAGCCGACGTCGTCGGTACCACGCGCACCTGCACCAAGCACAACTTCCTCGCCCTCAAGACCGAGGACATCCCACGGATCGTCAAGGAGGCCTACTACATCGCACGCTCCGGCCGACCAGGGCCGGTGCTGGTGGACCTTCCGAAGAACGTGATTATGGGACGCGCAGAGTATCGCGGTCATCCGCAAGAACTGAACATTCGCGGCTACAAGCCGACCACTCAAGGGCATGCCGGTCAGATCAAGCGAGCGGTTGAATTGATGCGGACCGCCAAGCGGCCGCTCATATACGGGGGCGGGGGGATCATTCACTCGGAGGCGTACGAAGAGCTCCGCGAGCTGGTCGATATGACCCAGATCCCGGTTGTGCTGACGTTGATGGGTTTAGGCGCCTTCAACACATCCGATCCGCGCTGGCTCGGCATGGTGGGCATGCACGGAACCTATTGGTCAAATATGGCCATGATTCACTGCGACCTGATGATCGCCATCGGATCTCGATTTAGCGATCGGGTGACCGGGAGGCTGTCCGAATTCGGCAAACAATGCAAGATTATCCATATCGACATCGATCCGACCTCCATCAGAAAAACGGTACATGTGGATGTTCCGATTGTGGGTGATGTCAAGCAGGTGTTGGGTGAACTCAACAAAGCCGTCGGCCAGGTGGAACGACACTGGACCGACGACTTTGAGGAGTGGTATGCGCAGATCGCGGAATGGAAGTCGAAACACCCGCTGCGGTATGGCCCGATGCAGGATGTGATCAAGCCGCAGTATGCCATCGATATGGTCTTTGAGGTCAGTGAGGACATGAACCCGATTGTCGCGACCGGCGTGGGCCAGCACCAGATGTGGGCGGCGCAACGCTATCGAGGGCACAGGCCGCGCCGGTGGCTGACCTCAGGCGGTCTTGGAACGATGGGTTACGGGTTTCCCGCGGCTATGGGCGCCCAGGCGGCGTTCCCGAACGATTTAGTGATCTGCATCGATGGTGACGGCAGCTTCCAGATGACCAATCAGGACCTGATCACCTGCGTGGAAAATAATCTGCCCGTCAAGGTGGTGATTATCAACAACGGCTATCTCGGGATGGTTCGGCAGTGGCAGGAGCTCTTTTTTAACCGGCGATACTCTCAGGTGGACCTGACGATCCAGCCGAACTTTGTGAAGCTCGCCGAGGCGTATGGAGCAACCGGTCTTCGCGCCAAGCATCCGGATGAGGTCAAGTCCGTCCTGGAGAAGGCCTTCGCCACGCCGGGACCGGTTATCGTGGACATCGCCACAGAGCGTGAAGAAAATTGCCTTCCCATGATTCCGCCCGGTGGAGCGATTAAGGACATTATCGACTACGGTGATCCGATTCCGGAGAAGCTGTTTCAAGGTCTGCGATGAGAGAGAAAACCACGACGACACCGAAAGAGGCGAAGGCGCGTCATATCATCACCCTGCTCGTGGAAAACCACGCGGGCGTCCTCGCGCGTGTCGCCGCTCTTATTGCCGCAAAAGGGTATAACATCGATAGTCTCACCGTGGGGGAGACCATGGATCCATCCATCTCCAGGATGACTCTTGTGGTGAGGGGAGACGACTCGGTGGTGGAGCAGGCGGTCAAGCAGTTGAATCGGCTGATTGACGTGATCCGTGTCACTGACCTGACCGGTGAAGAGTTCGTCGAGCGTGAGCTGGTGCTTGTGAAGGTGAAAGCCAAACCGGAGGCAAAGGCTGAGATCCTTCGGATCGCCGATATTTTTCGGGCCAAGGTGGTGGATGTGGCGCCCGTTTCGTACATGCTGGAGCTGACCGGCGCCGAGGATAAGTTGAACGCCTTTGTTGAACTTCTCAGGCCGTACGGCATTCAGGAGTTTGCGAGGACGGGCATGACGGTGATGACCAGAGGCAGCAAAACGCTGAGTAAACAGACCGAAGAGATGTGGAAGGAACCGGACACCAAGCTTGTCCGCGACTCCGGTCGAGGAAAGGTGGTTGGGCTCGTCGAGAAGGGGTGAGGGGGATGGAGGGCAGATGACTAAGCTATATTACGATGATGATGCTGATCTGAATCTGCTGGCGGGGAAGGCGATCGCCATCATGGGGTATGGCAGCCAGGGCCACGCCCATGCGCTCAATTTCAAAAACAGTGGTCTCGATGTGATCGTCGGCCTCTACAAGGGAAGCAGATCATGGGAGAAGGCCACATCTGATGGGTTGAAAGTTGCTACCTGCGAGGAGGCCGCGCAAAGCAGCGACATCATTATGATGCTGGTGCCTGATCAGACCCAGCGGCAGATTTACCAGGAGTCGATCGAGAAGGCGCTCACACCCGGCAAGACCCTGATGTTCGCCCACGGTTTCAACATTCACTTTCATCAAATCCTGCCTCCACCGACCGTAGACGTATCTATGATCGCACCTAAGGCGCCAGGCCATCTGGTGCGCCAGGTCTTTACGGAAGGGGGCGGCGTCCCCGCGCTGCTGGCAGTCCACCAGGATGTATCCGGGAAGGCGAAGGCGACGGCCCTGGCCTACGCAAAAGGGATCGGGTGTACGAAAGCGGGCGTGCTCGAAACGACCTTTCGTGAAGAGACCGAGACTGACCTCTTCGGCGAACAGGCCGTCTTGTGTGGAGGAGCCTCCGCCTTGGTGAAGGCCGGATTTGAGACGTTGGTCAATGCCGGTTATCAGCCTGAGCTGGCCTACTTCGAATGCATGCATGAGCTGAAGCTGATCGTCGACCTCTTCTACCGTGGCGGCTTGGCATACATGCGCTACTCGATCAGTGACACGGCTGAATATGGCGACTACAGCCGCGGTCCCCGCATCGTTAGTGATCAGGTAAAGGCCGAGATGCGAAAGATCCTTGATGAGATCCAGACCGGCGCCTTCGCTCGGGAATGGATCTTGGAAAACCAGGCCGGCAAACCCAGCTTTCTGGCTATGCGCAAGCAAGAGGCGGAGCATCCGATCGAGAAGGTAGGTAACGAGCTCCGGTCCATGATGACCTGGATCAAGAAGCCAGCGACGGACTAGCTGGAGCCTCACGGGTCAGCATTCAGCGATCAGCGAGACCAGGAAGAAAACAGTACTGAAAGGTGACGGCTGATCGCTGAATGCTTACACACACGGACAGACCCTCGCCGCTGATGAACAGACGGAGGCGAGGGTCTTTGTATTTAGCGGCCCCTTACAATCAGTCGGTGGGGCAAGGGTAGTAGCAAAGCCAGATGAAGATCGTCGACATGTACAGCACAGGCAAGTTCGGCCTCTCTTTTGAGATATTCCCTCCGAAGACTGAGGCTGGAGAAGCTCAGTTATTCTCCGCCCTCGAAGCCCTGATGGTATTTCGCCCCTCCTTCGTGTCATGCACCTATGGCGCCGCAGGCTCGACTCAGGAACACACATTGGAACTGACGGTGAAGATCCGTAAGGCATGTGGCGTCACGACAGTCGCTCACCGGACCTGTGTGGGGTCAACCGCGGGGGGGATTCGGCAGTGGCTGAAAGAGGCCACCGACCTGGGCATTGAAAATATCGTCGCTTTGCGCGGTGATCCGCCAAAGGGGCAGACGGAGTTTAAGAAGCCGGAGGGCGGGCTTGCGTATGCCAATGAACTGGTGGCGCTGATTCGGCAGGAGTTCCCCCACTTCAGTATTGCCGTTGCCGGCTATCCTGAAACGCATCAGGAGGCACCAAGTCCTGCCGTCGATTTGGCGAACCTCAAGAGAAAGGTGAATGCGGGTGCCGACGCAGTCATCACCCAGCTTTTTTATGACAATCGCGATTTCTTTGACTTTCGCAGTCGGTGCGTAGAGGCGGGGATTACAGCACCTCTGATTCCAGGTATCCTGCCGGTAGTCAACTTAGGCCAGATTCAGCGTATCACCTCCATGTGCGGCGCGAAGATACCTGCCTCGTTTCTTGCCGAGCTGGAAACGTACCGGGATGACCCCGATGGGCAGGCGGGCGCGGGGGTGCGATTCGCGATCCGGCAATGCCGCGAACTGCTTGACGCAGGTATCCCAGGCCTGCACTTTTACCTCCTCAATAAGGCCGAAGCCACATTCCGGATCCTGGAAGCATTGAAGCTGTCCGGGTGAAGCGTTCAGCAATCAGCTTTAGGAAAAAGGGGGGTACTGGGTGTGGTGTATAATTACTTGCAGGTAGATGATTAACAGTCTCATAAAAATGACTACAACGATCAGCAAAATCCCTCCTGACCTTCCTTTTCCAAAGGGAGGAATAAATCCCCTCTTTGGCAAAGAGGGGTAAGGGGAGATTTTAGAAGGTAGCAATCTTTTGAATTCAGTGCCGCTCATTGTGCTGGTGGGTCCGACTGCGGTCGGGAAATCATCCATGGCCCTCGCTGTTGCGGAGAGGGTACGGGGCGAGATCATCGCGGCCGACTCGATGCAGGTCTACCGCGGTCTTGACATCGGGACAGCGAAGCCAAGCGCTGATGAGCGACAGCGCGTCCCGCACCACCTCCTGGACCTGGTGAAGCCTGACCAGCCTTTCACGGCGGCCGATTACATGAGACTGGCTTCTGCCGCCATCATCGACATTCGCGCTCGTGGACGCCTCCCAATCATAGTGGGGGGAACCGGCCTCTATGTTCGTGCGCTCTTCCGTGGCCTGGTTGACGGACCGGGGGAGATGACCCTGCTCAGAGAGACACTGTACCAGGAGGCCGAACGGGTAGGTAGCGCGACACTTCACCGGCGGCTTGAGATCACCGACCCCGAGGCGGCTGCCACGATCCATCCCAATGACCTCTTTCGGGTCGTGCGCGCGCTCGAGGTGGCGGCCGTCAGTGGTCACCTCCTCTCTGCCCTCAGAGTAGAGGGGCGCCGCAATCATAAACCGGTCCCAGGACCTGTGCTGAGATTCGGACTTGAACGGAATCGTCAGGAGCTGTATCGCCGGATTGAGGCGAGGGTAGAAGCGATGATGACCCAGGGATTGTTACGTGAGGTCCAGGATCTGCTCGATCGCGGCTACGGCCCGGTACTCAAACCGCTACGAGCCATCGGGTACCGTCATATGATCGGGCACCTGAAGGGACAGATCCGCCTTGATGACGCCGTCGCGTCTCTCAAGCGCGACACGCGGCGGTATGCTAAACGGCAGCTTACCTGGTTCCGTCACGAAGACGAGATCGAGTGGCTGCCTGTCGAAGGATCGGCGTTGAACGAGCGCGTACTTCGCTTACTCGTCGAGCGAATCGAGACTGCATGGTCACGAACCGTGTAGGGCGCATGCGGATAGATCCTGTCGGTCCGCTGAAGGGCGAGCTGACCGTTCCAGGCGATAAGTCGATCACTCATCGGGCGATCATCCTGGGATCATTGGCCGATGGGACCAGCGAGATTACCGGTGCGCTTCGAAGCCATGACTGCCGTGATACCGCCAAGGCGTTCGGAACGATGGGTGTCACGATTCAAGAACCGGATAATGGTCGCCTGCAGATTCGGGGAGGCGGACTGTACGGTCTGAAGGAGCCGCAGAAGGTTCTGGATGTCGGGAATTCCGGAACGACGATGAGGCTCCTGGCGGGGGTACTGGCGGCACAGCCGTTCTTTTCCGTACTGACGGGCGACCGGTATCTGTGCGCACGGCCTATGGCCAGAGTGACCGTGCCCTTGAGATCGATGGGGGCAACCATCCTGGGTCGTGAGGGCGGCAACCTGCCCCCGCTTGCCATCAAAGGAACGCATCTGAGAGCGATCGACTATGCGAGTCCGATTGCCAGCGCCCAGGTTAAATCTGCGATCCTGTTTGCGGGTCTCTTTGCCGATGGGCGGACGACAGTCACAGAGCCATCCCTCTCACGCGATCATACGGAACGGATGTTTGAGGCGGTCGGTATACCGATCCACCGGAATGGTTTGAGGCTGCAAGTCGACAGCATCAAGGGAATCTCCCCGTTTCAGATGGCGATTCCTGGTGATTTTTCAGCGGCCGCCTTCTTTCTCGTCGCGGCCCTAGTCATTCCAGGGTCAGAGCTGACGTTGCGACAGGTGGGCGTCAATCCGACCAGAACCGGCCTCTTGGATGCGTTGCAATCGATGGGCGCCGCGATTGAAGTCAGCCGACGCCGTATCGTCTCCGGTGAGCCGGTGGCCGACCTCCACGTCAGGAGTCAGGCGCTACACGGAACCGAGGTAACCGGAGAGTTGATCCCACGGATGCTTGACGAGATCCCTATATTCGCGGTGGCTGCCGCGCTCGCCGCCGGCCCCACCACTATACGGAATGCAGCCGAACTCCGAGTCAAAGAGGTGGATCGGCTTGCTGCGCTTGTTCAGGAACTTCGTCGATTCGGCGTGAAGATTGAGCAACACCCTGACGGTTTGACGATTCAGGGAAACTCTTCGCTATTGGGGTGCGACTGCGACAGTTGGGGAGACCACCGCATGGCGATGGCGTTGGCCGTAACAGGCTTGGCGGCAGAAGGGAGTACCACGATCTCCGATCCCTCCTCTGTCAGCAGCTCATTTCCTGATTTCTGGGAACGGCTGAACGCCATCCTACCGGGAGCAGCCGTTGCGATTGAGCAATAAGCTTTCAGTGGTCAGCTTTTTCTTAGCACTCTTCTGTTTTGTCTGAAATTGATTGCTGAACGCTATTTTCTGGAGGAACGACCCTTTGAGAAGAACGACGGATTGTCTTATCATTGCCATTGATGGACCCGTGGGGGCCGGTAAAAGTACGGCGGCTCGGCTGCTGGCCCAGCGGCTGAGTTATCGGTATATCGACAGCGGGGCCATGTATCGCGCGCTCACCTGGAAGGCACTGCAGGAAGGACTTGATCTGGATGACGAACGTTCCGTGCGTCGGTTGGCCGACGCGACAGCCATTGCACTCGAACCTGACGGTGATCGAGAACGGATTCTTATCGATGGACAGGATGTCAGCCGACAGATCAGAGAGCGTGAGGTAGAACAGGCGACCTCGAAAATCTCCATCTACCCGAGCGTTCGCGAGGTGATGGTCGCACGTCAGCGACACATGGCAGCACAGGGAGGGATCGTAATGGACGGCCGCGATATCGGCACGGTTGTCTTCCCGGACGCTGATGTGAAATTCTATCTGACGGCTCGGTTGGAGGTGCGGGCGGAACGTCGTTACCGTGAGGTGCAGGCTGCCGGAGTGTCCCGCAAGATCAGTGATCTTACGGAGGAGATCGAGTCGCGAGATGCAAGAGATATGGGCCGATGCACCTCGCCGCTGCGAAAGGCCGACGAGGCCATGACAATCGATACAAGCGATCTGCCCATTTCTCAGGTCGTTGATGCGATGGAAGAGGAGATTCGACGGAAGGCAGCCGACTCAGAAGGCTTGACGTGAGCGCCCTGAATTTTTTCTTGCGTTCCGGGGAGGTAGTCCGATATTATGAGCAGTGCTTTCCTTCAAGGCCTTGCGCCCAAAAAGGCGATGACTCGCTCCCTCTTTACCATAGGTCGCCTTCTGTGCCTTGCTATCGCAAAGCTCGCGTTCCGTCTCCATGTCGAGGGACAGGAATTTATCCCCCGTACGGGACCGGCGATCCTGGCGGCGAATCACGTGAGCTATATCGATCCGATCATCATCGGAATCGCGATTCAGCGGCCGGTCTGCTTCATGGCCAAGAAGGAGTTGTTCCGTTCCCCGTTGTTTGGTTGGCTGCTCCGACAGTTCGGCACTATTCCGATCAATCGATACCGAACTGATGTGCAGGCCTTTAAGCGGGCAGCGTCTGCGCTGGAAGCGGGAGAGATTATCGCGATCTTTCCTGAAGGGACGCGTGGAGACGGGGTCGATCTGCGACCTGCGAAGCCGGGAATCGGACTGATTGCAGCGCGAACAGGCGCCCCGGTGATACCAACGTTTCACCGAGGGACAGGGAAGGTATTGCCGAGAGGGGCATGGCTTCCCAGACCATATCGAATCACGGTGAAATTTGGAGCCCCTTGTCGATTCCCGGAGAAACAGGCAGAAACAGAACAAGACCAAGTCGTGACGTTCAGCCAGACGATCATGGAAAAGATTGCGGCTCTGAAGATCGGGTCGGAGAGAGGCTCTCGATCGAGAGGGGACGATCGGGGTATGCAACAGGAAACCCAATGCTGATGAAGAAGCAAGGGTTCAGAGAGCGGACGTGAAGGAAACGCGTATCTTATTAAGAGGAGGAATTAAAGGGTATGATGTCTGAGACGGACAAGTTGGAAGAGGCTGTTAACTCATCGACGGAAGCGTCGGATCGTGAGCTTCCCGCGCAGGAGCACGAGGATCTGCTTGATCTGTATACCCAGAGCCTGCAGGAAATTACCGAGGGGGAGATCGTCAGGGGGACTGTGCTGGAGATTAGGAACGATATGGTCCTGATCGATATCGGCTACAAGTCTGAAGGGGCTATACCAATCAAGGAATTCCAGGCGCCCTCCGGAGAACTCACGGTCAAGGTCGGCGATACTGTCGATGTCTATTTAGAGCAGAAAGAGGATAGCGACGGCCTCATTGTCCTCTCGAGAGAGAAGGCGGAGAAAACCAAGATCTGGGATGATATTCGGCGAGCCTATGAGAAGGGTGACGTCATTAACGGAATGATTCTTGGCCGTACGAAAGGTGGCCTGACAGTAGATATTGGTGTCAGGGCCTTTCTGCCTGGTTCTCAGGTCGATCTGCGACCCGTCCGTGACCTCGATAAACTGATCGGGAAGAGCTTCCCGATGAAGGTGATAAAGCTGAACCAGCGCCGGGGCAACATCGTCCTGTCCAGGCGGGAGTTGCTTGAGGAGGAGCGTCGGACTCTTAAGGAGAGGACCTTGCAATCGTTGGAGGAGGGGAAAATTATACGAGGCAAGGTCAAGAATATTACCGAGTACGGCGCATTCATCGACCTTGGCGGACTGGACGGGCTGCTTCATATCACCGACATGTCCTGGGGCCGCGTCGGCCATCCATCCGAACTCTTTACCGTCGGCGATGAGATCGAGGTCGTCGTGTTGAAGTTCGACCGGGCGGCGGAACGGGTATCCCTTGGCCACAAGCAACGCTTGAAGGACCCGTGGGAGGATGTCGATCAGCGGTTTGCGATCGGCTCGCGCGTTCGCGGCAAAGTCATCAGCCTGACCGACTACGGCGCATTCGTGGAGCTTGCCGATGGAATCGAGGGGCTGGTCCACATCTCTGAGATGTCCTGGACGCAGCGAGTGAAACACCCCTCAAAAGTCGTCTCGGTCGGCGATTCTATCGAGGTGGTTGTCCTGGACGTCGATAAGGTGAATAAGCGGATCTCTCTGGGACTTCGCCAGATCGAACCGAACCCGTGGCTGTCGATTGAGGAAAGCTATCCGGTGGGGATGCGGGTCGAAGGCACCGTCAGGAACCTGACCGACTTCGGCGCGTTCGTGGAGTTGAACGACGGGATAGACGGATTGATCCACGTATCCGATATGTCCTGGACCAAGCGAGTCCGTCATCCTTCCGAGGTATTGAAGCGAGGGGATAAAGTTGAGGCGGTTGTCCTGCACACCGATAAAGCGAATCGGCGAATCTCCCTGGGCCTCAAGCAAAGCCAGCCGGACCCCTGGCAATCTACCGTCCTCGACAAGTACCGCGTCGGTATGGACGTGAAAGCCAAGGTGGTTCGCCTTACCGATTTCGGGGCCTTCGTTGAACTCGAAGACGGAGTAGAAGGGCTGCTCCACATCTCCGAGCTGAGCCATGAACGGGTCGCGAAACCTGAGGATGTCGTTTCTATCGACCAAGAACTCTCGCTCAAGATTATCAAGTTGGACGCCAACGAACGTAAGCTCGGACTGAGCCTTCGCGCCTACCTGGATAGCCAGGAGGCGTCGGACCAACAAATCGATCAGGAAGTCGCCCCTCAGCAACCAGTGGAGCACCAGGAAGAGGGGGTTGAGGCCCAGTAGGGGGGCGCGAGCAAGACGATGAAACGAACGTGGCTGATCGTCGGCCTGACGGTGTTCGTAAGTTTGCTGATCCTGTTCAGCCTGGCCTTCTCATTTGGCAGATGGGAGCGATTGGGTGGAAGCAAGGTTGCGCTGATCACGGTCGACGGGGTGATCCTGGATTCGAAGGAGATTATCGAGCAGCTCGAAAAGTACCGAACAAACCCATCGGTCAAGGCCATTGTCCTTCGGATCAACAGTCCTGGCGGCGGCGTGGCGCCTTCCCAGGAGATCCATGAAGAGGTCCTTAAAACCCGTCAGACCGATAAAAAACCGATAGTCGCCTCTATGGGGAGCGTCGCCGCGTCAGGTGGCTATTACATCGCGAGCGCAACCGATCTGATCGTGGCCAACCCAGGCACTATTACCGGTAGTATCGGGGTTGTGCTTCAAGTCCCGAATATCTCCGGTCTCATGCAAAAAATCGGCGTGAAGTCAGTCGTCGTCAAGAGCGGCCTGCATAAAGACCTTGCTTCCCCGACCCGCGAGATGACCGATGCCGAGCGCCAGATTCTTCAGGGTATGCTGGACGATGTCCATGGCCAGTTTATCGATGCGGTGGCCATGGGTAGGCGTATAGATCGTAAGAAGGTCGAGACAATGGCCGACGGACGAATTTTCAGTGGGCGGGAGGCGCAATCGCTTGGACTGGTGGACCAACTCGGCAACCTTCAAGACGCAATCGAGCGGGCCGGTGCGTTAGCCGGGATTCGAGGGAAACCAACCGTCATCCAGGAACGAAAGCGGGGACTTCTCCTTATGGATCTGCTGCGCGGTAGCCTGAGTCTGTTGAATATCGACGTGCCGATCTATTCACCCTCAACGCTCTCTGTCAACTATCTTCTCTGGTAAGTGAATCGTTCCATTATGGTAGGCGAAGTCGTGCCGAAGACGGAGGAGTTGCCGATCATGACAAAGGCTGACTTGGTAGAATTGGTAGCTGCCCAAGTGTACCTTACCAAAAGAGATACTGAAGTCGTCGTTGATACCATTCTCGAAAGCATCGCGAAGGCGCTTGCTTCGGAGGACGACGGAAAGGTGGAGCTCCGCGGGTTCGGCAGTTTCCGCACCAGGCAGCGACGCGCACGGCAGGGTCGGAACCCGCAGAGCGGTAAAGCGGTTCACGTTCCCTCCAAGCGGATCCCATTCTTCAAACCCGGGAAGGAATTGCGGCAGATCATCGACAGCTAGTCCTTTACCCCAATCCAAGGGTACCGTGACAGTCGTATAGGGGCTGCACTCCGTGACCCTATCGCCGACATCGGGCGCGTACCATGCCGCCCGTATGATCGTGACCTTAGCCCACCACCGGTCCGCATCTATTCGTTTCGCGACGTCAATCGGAGAAATCGCCCCTCCATCCGATCGTCACTCGGTAAAAATGTCTTGCGAGAGCAAGGGGTGGGTGTTAGATTTAACTAGATACACGAGACCCTCGTTTACGTTTGCAGCGTTGGAAGCTCAACTTTCTTAACAGGATAGAATGCTTCTCGATGGATACGCTATGGGCACCCTGGAGAATGGTCTATGTCGAGAACCACGGGCCTTCCGGCTGCATCTTCTGCGAGGCGTCGGCAAGCCGACAAGATGAGAAAGCGCTCATTCTTTATCGCAGCCGATCGGTATTTATTCAGATGAATTTATATCCATACAATCCGGGGCATGTTATGATTGCTCCCTATCGGCATCTCGACGAGCTGCAGAAGTTATCTGCGGACGAGCAGCTCGATCTCATTCAAGAAGCCACCAGAAGTATGACGATCCTGCGTGAACTAATGAACGTGGACGGCTTCAACCTGGGCATGAATCAGGGAAAGGTAGCTGGAGCCGGCGTCGAACACCACCTTCATTTACACGTAGTTCCCCGGTGGAACGGAGACACTAATTTCATGCCCGTCATCGCTGAGACGAAGGTCCTCCCTGAAGCGTTAAGCGCTACCTATCGCAAACTTGTCTCGGCCTTCACTACGACTTTGTAATAAGGAGAGCCTGATGTTCATTAAGATGACGGTACGCGGCATTGCGCTGGATCCGATTACGAATATGCCGATCGTAATCTTGAAGGATCCGGATGAGCGCCGCGCCTTGCCGATATGGGTTGGGATTTTTGAAGCGAATGCTATCGCGCTGGAGCTTGAAAAGGTCTCGACGCCTCGACCCATGACCCATGACCTGCTCAAAAATATCCTGGACGGCCTCGGAATCACGGTTCAGCAGATTACCGTCAATGACCTCAAAGAGAATACCTTCTACGCAACCATCGATCTGAATCATAACGGCAGCGTCGTGAAGATCGACTCACGGCCCAGCGATGCTATCGCCCTGGCTCTCCGCACCAACGCCCCGATCTTCGTCGCCGAAAATGTTGTGGCGCAAGCCAAGAACATCGAGGTGTCAGAAGAAAAGGAAGAGACGGACAAGTGGAAGGAGTGGCTTGAGAATTTGAAGCCCGAAGATTTCGGTAAATACAAAATGTAGCCGCGCCAAACTTCCCGGCCGTTTCGCGCTTCTCCCTCTTTCGTTTCTGTCCTTCATCGTATAGCTCCGATCACCGCACATCACGCCTGTCAATCATCAAGAGAAGAGTAGGAGGTCATACAATCGTCGGCCGTGCCGTGTGTCTCAAGGCAAATATGATAGTTGACATAATCTCTCTTATACGACGTACAGCTGTTGACAGGGCGCTCGGCCGGCAAATCCGAGTTCATGCTTCGACACGCTCAGAACGAACGCGAAAAGGTCACATGGGGGTTAAGTCGGGCAGGCCCTACGGCGCGGGAGTTCTGACAGAGGTCGACAGCCTAAATCAAAAGACTTATCGCTTATCGGGAGATCCGGCCAGACCTATACGATTCCGCCTGCGCTCGCTGGGCCCAGCCGGTGTTGGGATGGGTCGCGACGATCTGTTCGTACAGCGCGCCGGCGTCTTTCAGTCGACCCATGCCACGGTAGGCTCTCGCGAGATGCAACTGCGCCTCTGGAAGTAAGGGTTCCTGAGCAAATTGCTCGATCAGCCGAGAGTACGTCTCAACCGCTTTGTCATTGTTGCGCTCTGCCAGGTATGTATCCCCGACTCCGAGGCCAGCCGAGAAGGCTATCAGACCTCTCGGATTTTTTTCGAGATACGTGGTGTACGCAGTTCGAGCCTCGTTGTACTTACCGACGGTGTAGTAATAGGTACCGAGACGAAGCGTGGCCTCCGCAGCGGCTGCGGTTCCGGGGTAGCGATGGACGACGTCGTGTAGGAGTCGAAGACCTTCTGTCTGTTTCGCGTCATCAGAGCCGCTTCGCAAAATCACGTCGAGCTGGCCCACTGCCTTGCGCAAGAGAGCCGCAGATTCCGTTTCCTTCCGACCGCTCCAAAAGAAATACCCCGCAATCACGATAGAGAGGACCAACAGGCCAACGGCCGCCCCAACAGCCCACCTCCATCGGTCGGTGACCATGGCTACGATTCGTGCCGTCCTATCCATCGCGATGTGGCTTAAATCGCCGCGCCAATCGGGATTATTCGTGCGAGGCCGCGTCATGATATAGTTCTACTCCCTATGAAATTACTAGGCGCTGGTGCGCCCGACAGGACTTGAACCTGCGACACAGGGTTTAGGAAACCCTTGCTCTATCCATCTGAGCTACGGGCGCCCGGTTATACATCGCGCTGAAGTGAGGCTTATCGATCAGAACTGGATCAAGGAGAAGACGTCCCGGTCTCCGAACCTCTCTCTCCCTTGCAGAGCCAACAGTTCAACCAAGAAGGCTACTCCGACGACCTGGCCGCCGAGGCGCGTAATAAGATCGATCGCGGCAGTCATCGTCCCCCCGGTGGCAAGCAGATCGTCCGCCATCAGAATTCGCTGATTGGGCAGAATAGCATCCTGGTGGATCTCCAGCGTATCGGCGCCATATTCCAAAGCATAGGTGGTACGGTGCGTCTTATACGGCAGCTTACCCGGCTTTCGGATCAACGTCGTGCCAGCATGAAGTCTATACGCCAAGGCGGCAGCGACGATGAAGCCCCTCGCCTCCACACCAACCACCAGATCGATATGTCGATCATGAAATCGCTCCGCCATCTGATCAATCGCTGTACGGAAAGCCTTACCGTCTGCGAGTAACGGCGTAATATCCTTAAAAACGATTCCCTTTTTTGGGAAATCCGGGATGTCTCGGATTTTCTGTTTCAGCAGTTCGATGGGCATTAGTGTTCCTCACAAGATCGCCATCAACAGTCAGCCTCAGATAAAGCAGAACGCGTACCACAATGGAGCTGATACCTGACTGCTGAAGGCTGAACGCGTGGCTGGGAAGAAAACGAAATGGTCGGGGCGATTGGATTTGAACCAACGACCCCTTGCTCCCGAAGCAAGTGCGCTACCAGGCTGCGCTACGCCCCGACATCATTCGTCCCATCCTTGCTCGCCGATCAACTTCACGAAGTTACAGTTCCCGAGCTCCTCCCAGCAGACGGTCGTCCCTCTTTTCGTACCCTTCTTGAGAGCTTGATTCCATGGCTGACCGACCGGCAGCACCAGGCGTCCGCCGTCGGCAAGCTGTTCAGTAAGGCACTGTGGGATGCTTGGAGCGCCTGCGCTCACGATGATCGCATCAAAGGGCGCCTTGTCCTTCCAGCCGATGGACCCATCCCCTACCCGAATCCACGTGTGGTGGTATCCGAGCGACTCAAGACGGTATCGGGCGCGTGACGCAAGCCTCCGATTTCGCTCGATCGAGTATACCTTCACGCCTAATTCCGCCAGAATGGCCGTCTGATAACCTGACCCGGTCCCGATCTCCAGGACCCGCTGATCTTTCTGCAACTCGAGCAACTCTGTCATTAGCGCTACCATAAACGGTTGCGAAATCGTTTGCTTCTCGCCAATCGGCAGCGAATAATCGCCGTAAGCGCGCCCCCAGAAGGCCTCTTCCACAAACAGATGCCGGTGGACCTTGGCCATTGCGTGCAGGATGCCCGGGTGCGTAATCCCGCGTCTCACGAGCTGCTCGGCCACCATCCGCTGCCGGGCAACCGCGTAATCCATTATGGAATCGCAAACCTGTTATGTTATACGCGTCAGTTGACGGTTCCGTCACGCGGTGACGCGCCGCCGCCCTACCGTCAACGATAGGTCATCCCACAAAAATTTCCATCTCCTGAGCTTCTTCACGGCGCTCGAGTTAGTCAGATCGAGATGAAGCGGTGTAATCGAGATCGATCCTGCCGTCACCGCGGCATAATCGCTGTCTTCCGACGGTTCCCATGTGGGTTCCTTCCCGCCGATCCAGTAATAGGCCTTTCCTCGCGGATCGACCTTTCTCACGATAATGTCATCATAGCGTCGCCTTCCCTGTTGTGTGATCGCCACTCCTTTAATTGCTGAAGGGCGACAATTTGGGACATTGACGTTCAGCATGGTATTAGCCGGCAGGCCGTTTTTTGTGATCAGCTTCGCCACCATCACCGCGGCCAGCCCTGCTGCGGTGAAATTCACCCGCCGACGCGCGACGACGGACAGCGCAAATGCCGGAAGCCCAAGCAGCGTAGCTTCAAAAGCGGCTGACACCGTCCCGGAGTAGGTCACATCATCACCCATATTCCCGCCGATATTGATCCCTGAAGCGACCAGATCAAACTTCCGGTTGATCATACCCATAAGCGCCAGCGCAACGCAATCGGTCGGCGTGCCGTCAACTGTGAACCACGTCGGCGCCACCTTGGTGACGCGCAACGGCCTGTTTAACGTGAGAGAATGTCCGGACGCACTACGCTCACGATCAGGCGCCACGACCCACACCTCGCCGAGTGTGGAGAGCGCATCCGCAAGCACCCGAAGTCCTCGCGCATGAATACCGTCATCATTAGAAATCAGAATATTCATTCAGAACTGAAAAAAAGAGCAGAGACGCACTCTGCCCTTCGGTGATCTCGTATATGGATATGTCTGACTGGTCGGGGCGATTGGATTTGAACCAACGACCCCTGGCCCCCCATGCCAGTGCGCTACCAGGCTGCGCCACGCCCCGAACAAGCGATGATTATACGTCAGGGGGAATTCCTGCGTAATAACGACGAGATCTGCTTCAGTTCTTCCTTCACCAGTCGGATAGAATCCAGCGCGGTCGGCGGGAACGGCTCCTGCTCCGCGGCCAGATGGCGTCTGGCGCCCGCAATGGTGAATCGCCTCTGGTAGAGCAGCTCCTTGATGCGAAGCACAGCCAGGACATCGTTGCGTCGATAGAGACGCTGCCCGCTTGGACTCTTGGTCGGCCGAAGCGTCGCAAACTGTGTCTCCCAGTAGCGAAGGATGTAGGGTTGGACTTCGGCCAGTTCCGCAACCTCTCCAATCTTAAAGTAGAGCTTTTCGGGGATTGCAGGACCGCCGTCAAGACCAGGGAGAAGCCTTTGTTGCGATCGAGGTTTCGTTCTAACCAACCTCATCCGTGCACTGGGCACAGCCTTGCCTCTTCCGCGCCGACTCGAACGCTACCCGCCGAAATTATTCACAGCCAGGTGTAGAGCTTTACCCGGCTTGAATTTCAACACCTTGCGAGCTGAGATCGTAATGGGGTCGCCGGTCTGTGGGTTTCGCCCTTTTCTCGCCCGCTTGGCTTTGACCTGGAAAGAGCCGAAGCCGACAAGCTGGATCTTCTCCCCTTTCTTCAGAGCGTTCTTCACAATGTCGAGGGTCGCCTCCACTGCTTCCATCGCCTGTTTCTTGGCGAGACCTCTTTCAGCAACGATCGAAGCTATGTCAGCCTTGGTCATTGTTCCCCTTCCCTTTCAGGAACACACAGCCATTCTCTTGTGGCGTCGTCCTGTGCAATTACCCCACGCTTCAGAACCGTGTGTCTCCCAACCATTCTTCCGACATTCGCTGATATGATAGAGAGCGGGCCGAGGGTTGTCAAATCCTTTTTCCAGATACCACCTTATTGGATGATCGAATCGTTTGGGCTCCCTGAGTCGCTGGAAAGGATGCGGAACGGGTCGCTCGACGCCGGAGGCACAGAGACACGATAGGCATAGCTCAGAGTTCGCCCCATCAGCACGACGTAAATCAGGCCCCCCAGCGTGAGCACCAGAGCCCCCAGTCCGGCGATCGTCGCCTGCGCTGTGATCAAGCCGCCGGCAAGCATCAGGACACCGACATTCAACAAGATAAAGACAATCGGACGACAGCGCAACAAAGAGAGTTCTGTAATCGCCAGCTTTGGCCAACCTCTGCGGTCGCGTACGCCGACAACAAAACCCGGAAAGAGCTTAAAAGACATCCCGATGATGAAGTTCGTTACCCACCCGAGCAGTCCCAATACCCCGTATGCTCCCGCAATCCTATTGCCAAGGGCGCCGTCCGGATCAATCCACAGCAGTGAAAATCCAAGTCCAACGGCGAGCAACAGACAGACGACACCTGCCAGCGCATGCCGCATCGTCCAATCGATCGGTATCCGCCGGTTACGCATAAGCGTCTGAAGTATGCCGACATAGGTAAGCAGAGCCAACAGGATCACCACACTCCAGACGGTTGTCCCGGGAATCCAGCCGAGAAGCGCCATCGCCAATCCGGCGACGCCGACGGCAAGGCCGTACACTTGCCAGACCGCCACACGTGGCAGCGTCAGCTCGGACAAGAGAAACGCCGGCGCCATCCGATAGGAGATGGAACAGATGGTCAGACTCACCCATCCAAGCGCCGCAAGATGCGCGTGGCTGGCCAGGTTGGTGAGAACATTTCCGGAAAGAAACCCGCGAGATTTATCCAACGCAAGGAGAAAGCCGAGCGTCGCCGCGAGCAACAGAAACCCGATCGACATGCACATGCCGGTTTCGGCCGCGCTCCGGTGCCAGGCAGGACCAAGGCAGTGCCACATGTTCATCGCAAAGAAGATCACGCTGAGCACAATGACTGCCGCCGCCATCCAGGTTGGCGGCCATGCTCCGATCAGCATGTGCGTCATGAGACCTGTTGCGCTGAAGATGTACAACCCGAACTGCCAGCGCGCCAACCTCGGAAAGCGCAAGGGTCGTTTCGTCATCGCCGGGACAAGCCGATACATGACCCCCATGATCGCGGAGGTGATCCATCCGAGCGTAAAGGTGTGGGTGGTCGCTAAGAGCCGCGGCTGATAGAAAAAATCCATTAAATCACCAATCACCCACGGGATTACCGACACGCCCAGCCCGAACAGGGCCACAGCAGAAATGAAAAAGTGTATCGGGAGGCGCGCCATTCGCATAAGTTCTCGAGACGGAGCACTCGCGGCTATCGGTTCGGCAGCCTGCCCTGACGCCGTAGGCCTGTTTTGTTTTGGATCGAGGTCGATCTGCAACCTGTCAGATCGATGCAAGTTCATCGTATGTTCCTCTGAAAGCCGATTGCTTTCTCACCCGGCGTCCACTAACGAGACAGATCGTTTATCCTGCAAACCGGACGTCGCCATATTACCCAGGAACAACAGGACGGCGACAACATTCAGCAGACCGCCCCCCAGTCTCCCAGGCCACCAGGCCGTCACATCCCCAACCACTCGCACTATGAGCGACAGATGAAGCAAAACGAGATGGCTATAGAAGGCCGGGCGAAACGGTAAGGCAATTCCCAGTACAGATGGAAAGATGATCGGAGCGTGTCCCATAATCATCGAGAACACAAAGCCGACAAATATGGCGTGCAGCGTCGCATCGTAGCCGTCAGGGATGTCATGTGCATGAACAGCATGTACGCTTGCATGATGGTGAGCCGCCACTCCACCAAAGCTTACGGTAAGTAGCCCGGCTACCGCGAGCCACACGTAGCCTGAAAGCAAGCTGAGCGCAACAAATCGATGCAGTCCTGTCTTGTGTATCGCGTGTCGCGCCATATCGTGACGCAGCAACCAGACGCTCAATCCAACCAGGCCCAGCCCGCTCAGTCGCGATCCAATGTCAAAAGCCGTTCCGACAGGAATTAGGCCGGCCATAAAGAGAGCAATAGCGACCAGAAACGAGAGCCGATGTCGTTGCGCAAGCGGAAGAAAACGGCTTAACTCCAGTCGTTCGCCGGCAATCGTCAGGATCAGGAAGGCGGCCCACCAACTGACGACACTGACAATCGACCACCCATTAAGCCACAGGATGTTGCCTGCCAACCACACAAGCGCTCCAAGCCCCATCGTCACCGTAAACAGCGCCGGTTGTTCCTGAATGAGATAAATGAACGTCACAACCAATACAACACTGCCCAAGGTCATGAATACCGGACCCACCGCACCAGGCACACCGGCAATCAGCGCAACGGCGCCCGCCCCGGTACACAGAGGTCCGACAGCAGGCCACCACTTCGCTATGGCTACAGCCCGCTCCAATCCGATCAGCGTGCCCAAAAAACCGGACACCATCAACGGACCATGTACATCCGGCAACGTCAAAGGGACGATCGACCACTCCCAACCCAGGCGGTAGAGTCCTCCCAACAACGCTGTAAGCAGGGCGAACATCCCGGTCGCCATCAGCGGAAATCTGAACGAACGTCGCAGCGAGCCGGTTGAGTTGTGCCGTACTTGCTCCGGGATGGCTTGTTCTAATCGCCGTGAAGGCTGTATCGCAAGAAGTACGCTCAGGCTCAATGCAAGCAGCGACGTCATCGTCAACGCCGAAAGAACACACCACGAACAAATCGATTTGATCACCGCAACCTGCAGGTAGATCAGCCACGCCGATATCACCACGCCGATTCCGGCAATCACGGCGATCATGCCCAGTATACGCCGACTGTCGAGCCTCACGGCCATGACTGAAAGACCAAGCAGCAGCAGGTACGCCACGATACCGAAGGCAGCGAGGGGAATTCCCCAGATCTCAGAGTACGCGCCTCGATTGACGACGTCGCATCCCTCTGCAAGGCAGAAACCCGGCGTCTCCGCGCGATGCCGCCACAGCAGGTAGCCAGAGTCCGCCAGTCCGAACAGTGCAAGCACGGGGAGCGCCGGCAGCCATCGTCGAGCTCGGCGGCTACCGATCGCCTCAGTAGACTTCAATTGAGACCTGGGTGCGCCGTCGCGCATACTCGGCGATTACTTCGAGCACTGTTCGGGAAACCGGTATCAAGCGGGTGTCGGCCGGTACCCGGTCGAGCGTATAGATCTGAACCCCACGCGGGCGAATCTCAGCAACCCGGTCGGACCACTCGCGGATCGCCACAGGGGCCGTGGTCGCCACCCTGCCCCACACGAACATCGTTTGCAACAGTACGCCGTCAAGCTGCGCTAACCCCTGGAGCATCTGGGCGAAGTCCCACCCTTTGGCGGGCAGATTGATCCGTCGCATGAGCGCCTCGCTCCCGGCATCCAACTTCATCAACTTGAGATCGATCCCCTGCAACGCGGCGCGTATCTCCGAGCGATACACGGTGGAGCTATTCGACAGAATGGCCAGCTTGGCGTCCGGCATATAGAGATCCCGCAGATCGGACGCGGCCTTAACGATCGCCTGTAATTCGGGATGAAGCGTGGGCTCGCCGTTGCCGGAGAAGGTGATGACGTCGATAAGGATCTGCTCACGGCATAACTGCTGCAGCCGTCTCTCTAAAGCTTCGACTACCTGGTTGCCGGTAGGAAGATCGGTCAGCGAGTCGATACCCTGCACGATCGGCTGTGCAGTCCAGCCGCACTGGCAGTACCGGCAGTTAAAGGAGCAGAGCTTGGCTCCTGCGCCCAGCAGATTGACGCCCAGCGAGCGGCCCAGTCGTCGAGAAAGCAGTGGGCCGTAGACCAGATCCTCTTTCACCAGCCGATGTCGGCGTACATCCCTCGTCATTGAGTATGGTGTTCGACTTCCTGGCTCACTTGCTCTGGCGCATCGAGTATGGCCACGTACGGAAGGGCCCGCCCCTGCCCATAGGCGTCCAGGCCGTAGCCGATCATCCAGGCATCGGGTACCTCAAAGCCGACATAGTCCGCGCGGATGGCCACCTGCCGCCGACTCGGCTTATCCAGGAGCACGCAGGTACGCAGCCAGCTCGGGTCCTTAGCGGCAAGATGCGCGCAGACCATGCCGAGCGTCCGCCCAGAATCCAGGATGTCATCCACGAGCAGCACCGTACGCCCCGTAAGATCCAATGCACTGTCCTTGTAAAGCTGCACCAGCCCACTGGAAGCCACCAACGGGCCGTAGTGCGAGACGGACATCAGGTCGACCTCGGGCTCTATCCCAAGACGGGCCAGTGCCCGCACCAGATCGCCCAGGAAAATAAACGCACCGGTGAGCAGACCAATCAGAACCGGCGTCGGCTCGGGCAGGTCCTGGGCGATCGCGCGCGCCAATTCCTGCACCCGTATCGCAATAGTCTTCTCGTCGAAGAGAACCCGATGGTTAAGCACTCTTCTCTGATCCTTTTTCTTAGGGTTCGGCCACTACCGACCGACCATCTCACCTTGCAGGTACAAAGGGGTCGCTCCCGTGATTGCTACGGAGACAAAGCTGCCGTCTACTACCCCTTCACCTCCAAAATGGACAATCTTATTCTGTCTGGTCCGACCGGTATGGCGATCGGTATTCCCCTTGGCATCTTCACGATTCACCAGCACCTCGACTGTTCGGCCAAGATACGCACGGTTGCGCTCCAGCGACAGACGGTTCATGAGCGCAAGCGCCTGCTCCAGCCAACGGCCTTTCGCCTCCTCAGAGAGCTGATCAGGCATCCGTTCCGCCTCTGTGTGGGGTCTCGGCGAATACTTGAACATGAAGGCGCCATCGAACCCAACCTCCTGCATCAGATCCAGAGTCGCCTGAAAGTCCTCCTCCGTTTCACCGGGAAACCCGACAATAACATCCGTGGTGATCGCGATCTCGGGTGTTCTGGCGCGCAGTAGTGCGATCTTTTTCAGGTACTCATCCCGAGTGTGGCCGCGCTTCATTTGATACAGGATCCGATCCGAGCCGGACTGAACAGGTAGATGGATCTGTTCGCACAGACTCGGCAACGCCGCGATGGCTGCTGCCAGCTCGTCGGTCACATCGAGGGGATGCGGACTCGTAAACCGAACCCGCATCTGACTGTCTACGAGTTGATCGATCTGTCGGAGCAGCTCCACGAAGCTGATCGGAGGCGTGAGCTTCCTTCCGTAGGAGTTGACCGTTTGCCCCAGGAGCGTGACCTCGCGATACCCCTGGCGCTTGAGCCCTCTGATCTCCTCCACGATCTCCTGCGGGGGACGGCTACGCTCACGACCTCGAGTGAAAGGAACCACGCAAAAGGTACAGAAGTGATCACACCCCTCCATGATGCTGACCCAGGCCCTGATATTGCTTTGGCGCTGAACCGGCGCGTCCACAGGGTAAGAATAGCCAGGCGCTCGCGTCGTCACAACGCTTCTTGTGGCCCCTGTCTGAAGCAACGACGGAATGGCCGTAAGCTGAGCGGGACCAACCACAAAGTCCAGGTAGGGAAAACGGTTGAGCAGCACCTGTCCTTCCTGCTGCGCGACACATCCGCAGATACCGATCTTCAGTCCGGCACGTTCCCGCTTCAGCACCTGAAAGGATCCGAGACGGCTATAGACCTTATGTTCCGCCTTCTCACGGATCGCACAGGTATTCAGAAGAATCAGATCAGCCTCTTCCTCACATTCGGTGAGGGTGTACCCCTCATTGTGCAGGAGCCCGGTAATCCGCTCCGAATCAAGATCGTTGGCCTGACAGCCAAAGGTGATCAGCTTCAGCTTAGGCACCGTTAACCTTTTCGAAGCGCGCCAAGCGCTCGTTCGATCCGCTCCGCTCCCTTACCGATGCTGTCCATTCCCGTCGCGTAGGAAAGGCGAAGATGTGCATCGCTTCCGAATTCGCTCCCTGGAACCGATACAACGTGGGCGGTCTGCAGGAGGTAGGCCGCCATTTCAGTGGAATTGCGAATCGGACGGTCGTCGGCCGCTGTTCCGTAGAACGTGGAGACATTCGGGAAAAGATAGAACGCGCCTTCAGGGTTTGTACATGTGATACCGGGGATAGCATTCAGGCGACTGATAAGATATTTCCGACGCCGATCGAATTCAACCACCATCGCCCGAAGATCATCATGCGGGCCGAGCAACGCGGCAACGGCAGCCTTCTGTGCGATCGAGGTCGGGTTCGACGTGACCTGGCTTTGGATGGTACTCATCGCCTTGACGATCTCCGCCGGTCCTGCCGCGTACCCGATCCGCCAGCCGGTCATGGCATACGCCTTGGAGACGGTATTGACAACAATCGTTCGCCTCTTGACCTGCTCATCGAGCGACGCGATACTCATGTGAGCATGCCCGTCGTAGGTCAGAGACTCATACGCCTCGTCCGAAATCACCAGCAGGTCTCGCTCCACCACCAGCGCGGCGATGGCCCGCAACTGTTCCAGCGGGATCATTGCGCCGGTCGGGTTGCACGGACTGTTGAGCAGGATCGCTTTGGTCTTCGGTGTAATGGCCGACTCCAGCGCCGCTCGGGTCAGGTGGAATCCGTCCTCTTCCCGCGTCGGCACGATAACCGGTCGCGCGTCGACAAGGCGAATCTGTTCCGTATACGTGACCCAGTAGGGGGCCGGAATGATGATCTCGTCGCCGGATTCGAACAGTGCCTCAGCGATATTGAACAGCGAGTGCTTCGACCCGCACGAGACGATTACCTCTGCCGGACCGTAGGAGAGGCCGTTATCGCGCTTTAGCTTGGTGATGATCGCCTGTTTTAACTCATCGATACCGGCCGCGGCCGTGTATCGTGTGAATCCCTCGCGGATCGCGGTAATTGCCGCTTCCTTGATATGATCCGGCGTCTCAAAATCCGGCTCTCCGAGTCCAAAGTCCACAACATCGATCCCTTCCGCCTTCATCTGTTTGGCGATTGCAGCCATAGCTAGCGTGGCAGAGGGACTGGTATTCTTCGCGCGAGTTGAGAGATGCACCGCCATGGTTTTTGTCTCCGTATTCAGCCTGTCTCCGTTGTACTCGCTAACGCGAGCTGATCCGCTCCTTGAGCATCCGTTCCACCATCGGCGTGACGAATTGGGACACGTCCCCGCCGAGTAGAGCCACCTCCTTGACCAGTCGAGAGCTGAGATAAGAATACTGCTCGTGAGGCATAAGGAAGACCGTCTCGATCTCTTCGTTCAGCTTTCGATTCATTAATGCCATCTGAAATTCGTATTCGAAGTCGGAGAGGGCGCGGAGACCGCGGATGACAACGCGCGCGCCCCGTTGATGCATATAATCCACCAGCAAACCGTCAAAGGAGTCGATAGAGACGCCTCGCATGTCTCTGACGGCGTCCCGAATGATCCGCTGCCGCTCCACAAGGCTGAACAGCGCGGCCTTCTCCGGGTTGGTGCTCACAGCAATCACCACACGAGAAAAAAGACGGCGCGCCCGCCTGGCGATATCGATGTGGCCGACGGTGAACGGATCGAAGGTCCCGGCGTAGACAGCCAGCGTCGTCACATTACCTCCCGTCGATACAGTTGAAGGGCGGCATCGCCATGCCGGACCTCGCGAATAAGCGCCAGCCCGTCAGGGACGTGAATCGGGGCGACCTTTGTCGATCGTTCCAGGATCGCCGTGCCGGTCGGCGCCAGGAGCTCCATCGACGCGATCAGGCCGATGACCGCCTCCGCATCGGCGTGCAGGTACGGCGGATCCAGAAAGATCAGATCAAATCGTTGTGACCCGCAGACTGCCCGGCGCAAATACCGCAGAACCTCCATCGAAACCACCTGAGCCCGGTCGCGAAACCCCGACGTGTCGAGGTTTCGGTAGAGCATCGTAAGGGCCGACCGATCGTGCTCAACGAACACCGCCGTCGCGGCGCCACGGCTGAGCGCTTCGATCCCCACCGCTCCGGTTCCCGCATACAGGTCGAGAAACGTCCTGCCTTCGACCTGTTGCGCCAGCAGATTGAAGAGAACCTCGCGAAGATAGTCCGAGGTCGGCCTCGTCATTCTTCCGCGAGGAGCCAGTATCCGTCGCCCCCTGGCGAGACCGCCGATGACCCTCATGAGTCGTATCAACCAGATCCGTGCTTCTGTACTTGATTTTAGTGAGTGACCGCCGTATAATTCTGCCTTGTCGTAAACGAGCATTCAATCATTATCACATCAACTATCGGAGGTACGGTCATGCCGATTACGCATTCCAGCCAATGTGAGCTATGCGGACGAGGTCCGAAGGTCAGCCGTCAGGTCAGCCATGCCCACAACGTCAGCAAGCGCCGTCAGCAGATTAACGTCTCGCGTCATCACGTTGTTATGAATGGGGCTCGACGCTATATCGCACTCTGTACCCGCTGTCTGCGATCCGGGCTCGTGCAAAAGGCCGGATGAACACAAGCAGCCATCAGCCAACAGCTGTTAGCTCACAACTGAAAGCTGATCGCTGCTTTTAATCAGCCGCGGATGCGCTCGACTCCCATCACTCCATCAATCTGACGAATCGCTCCCATCGCGCCCTCGAGCTGCTTCAGGTTGGACACCTCAAGCGTAAAGGTGTTCAACCCCTTCCGGTCTTCTGTCACGCGTATATCAGCCTGGGCAATATTAATCTTGCTCGCGGAGATTGCCGCGCTGATCGCAGCTAAGATTCCGGGCCGGTCCGTCCCGATCATCACGCGGATTTTAACCTGGTGGGCGACCTTCGGTGCCGCCTCCCAAGAGACGTTGATTTTTCGTTCCGGGTCGTACAGGAGTTGGTCTATATTAGAGCAATCCGCAGCGTGAACCGAGACGCCGCGTCCACGCGTGATAAAACCGACAATCTCATCGCCGGGAAGCGGGCTGCAGCATCTAGCAAACCGAATGAGAAAATCGTGCGCCCCCAAGAGACTGACCCCATCATCCGGCTGCTGCCGAACCTTTCGCTCCGGCCTCACCTCTCCTTCATGCGGCAACTCCTCCGCGGGTAAGAGCTTGGCTATGGCCTGCCGAGGGGAGAGCTTGCCATAACCGACGGTCGCAAAAAAATCGTCCGGGGCCGCATAGCCGCAGGCGGCGAGAACCTTCGTGACCGTCTCCGGCTTAAGAATCTGAGCCGGGCTCTTACCTAGTCGCCGAAGCTCCTTCTCCAGCAGATCCTTTCCAAGACTGATACTCCGAACCTTCTCTTCGTTTTTGATCCACTGTTTGATCCGTCCCCTCGCCCGCGAGGTTTTGACGAGCTTCAGCCAGTCACGGCTTGGATGGTGCTTTGAGTCGGTCAGGATCTCGATAATGTCGCCATGCTGCAGTTCGTACCGCAGGGGGACCAGGCGGCCATTCGCCCTGGCCCCCACGCAGGTCATGCCGATATCGGAGTGGACACCGAAGGCAAAGTCGATAGGACACGCCCCCTTCGGAAAGGTCTTCACATCTCCTTTTGGCGTGAAAACGTAGACCTCTTCCGGAAACAAGTCTACCTTGACCGTTTCCAGGAACTCCCGGCTGTCTTTCAGATCGCGCTGCCACTCCAGGAGCTGTCGAATCCACGCGAACCCTTTGTCGGCCTGGTCGAACCCTGCCTTCCCCTCCTTGTAGACCCAATGGGCCGCAATCCCCTCCTCTGCCGTTTTATGCATCTCATGAGTTCGAATCTGAATCTCTACCGGTTCGCCGACCGGGCCGATTACGGTCGTGTGCAACGATTGATACATGTTCGACTTCGGCATGGCGATGAAATCCTTAAATCGACCCGGAATCGGTTTCCACAGCGAGTGGATGACGCCCAGCGACCCGTAGCAGTCCTTGACCGATTCGGTGATCACCCGGACCGCCGTCAGGTCGTAAATCTCATCGAATTCCTTGTGTTGATCACGCATCTTCTTGTAAATGCTATAGAAATGCTTTGGACGACCGATGATCCTGGCCCGAATACCGACCTCGGTTAATTTCTGCTGAAGGATTCCGATGGCCTCGTTAATATCCTTCTCGCGCTCTCGTCGTTTTTTTGCGATCCGTGCGGACAGATCCTGATAGACCTCGCGCTCAAGGTGGCGGAGCGCCAAATCTTCGAACTCGGCCTTCATCCAATAGATACCGAGACGGTGGGCGATCGGCGCGTAGATATCGAGGGTCTCTCGGGCAATCAGCCGACGCTTCTCCTCCCGAAGCGGTTCAAGGGTTCGCATATTGTGGAGCCGATCAGCCAGTTTGATCAGGATGACCCGGATATCCTTCGACATCGCCAGCACCATCTTTCGAAGACTCTCGGCCTGATGCTCCAGGCGACTGCCGAAGGGGAGCTTACTGATCTTTGTGAGGCCGTCGACCAGATCACCGATCTCATCGCCAAAGGCCTCCTTGACCTCTTCCAGAGAGGCGTGGGTATCCTCGACCACATCGTGCAGAAGAGCGGCGGCGATACTCGCCACATCCATCTTGAGATTCAGCACGATCTCAGCGACCGCTATCGGGTGCGAGAGGTACGGCTCTCCCGAGACTCGTTCCTGGCCTTTATGTACCCTGGCGGCAAAGTCATAGGCCCGTTGCAGCAGGGCGACATCCGCGTCAGGCAACGCAGCGCGAACACGTTCAATAATCGGCTCGATTCCCATAGTGTCCGTGCCTATCATTGTTGATCTGTTCAGGGACTGTCCCGTAGCCATTATAACACTTTATTTTTAGCACATTTTCGCGGACTTTCCAAAGGCTTTCAGGAGCGTTTACCTTGATACGAGGCTTACCTTCTTCATCAGATGCGCCTAGCGTTCCAGCACGCTTAGAATCTCCTCTTGCCGGATGGGACCCTCTCTCATAATGATGGGCGGGTCCGTGGTCACGTCTATGACAGTCGAGGGACTCCCGCCGACCACAGGTCCCCCATCCAGGACCAGGTCTACCTGATCTCCCAACTGGTGGAGCACCTCATACGCGTTCATGGGATCTTTCTGTCCCGAGCGGTTCGCACTTGTCCCGGTCACGGGGCCGCCGAACTGGCGGATCAGGGCAAGCGCAACGGCCGAATCGGGAACCCTGAGACCGATCCGACCGGTCTCGGCGGTCAGCAGTGCGCAGACCGTGCGAGGAGCCGTCACGACGAGGGTAAGCGGACCGGGCCACCAACGCTCGGCAAGCCGAACGGCCGCCTCAGGCAGTTCACCGACCAGTTGGATCGCCATCGTCAA
Source organism: Candidatus Methylomirabilis oxygeniifera (assembly GCA_000091165.1). Lineage (NCBI taxonomy): Bacteria > Methylomirabilota (SeqCode) > Methylomirabilia (SeqCode) > Methylomirabilales (SeqCode) > Methylomirabilaceae (SeqCode) > Methylomirabilis (SeqCode) > Methylomirabilis oxygeniifera (SeqCode). The sequence goes on from FP565575.1 coordinate 1,184,914, forward strand.
ATCGGCTACCAGCAGCGGGATAGGCTTTATCAGGCTACGGCCCTTTGCCTCAAAGACCCGCTCGACTGCAAGGGGGTTCGAGGCATCAGCTCCGAGGGCGTACAAGGTATCGGTAGGAAACGCTACCAGGCCGCCGCTACGGAGAACCGATGCCGCTTGCGCCACAGCGGACGGTGACGGAGACTGAGGCGTGACGGCAAGCCTCAGCGCTTGGGCGTTCGGTCGGTCACCTGCTCGAACCATCCTTGAAAGCTGCCCCCTTTCTTCACCTGATAGATTACGTATGGCGGCTTGAGCCGATCCCCCTTCGCATCCCACCGAAGCTCACCGAGGGCGCCGAGATAGGTCATCCGATGCAAGTGCTGCGACACTCGAAGCAAATGGGACCGTGATGCCGCCTTTGGTTTGGCGCGGGCAATAGCCGTAAAAAGGGCGCCTGCTGCGTCGTACGCATATAGCGTATATGGGCCGATAGCGCCATACCGATCGTGAAAGCGTTTGATGGCAGCCTCGGCCGACGGCAGCAGCATCGGGTCTGGGGCAAAGGTCAAATAGGTGCCTGCGGCTGCCGTCTCTCCGGCCACATTGATAAACTCCATCCCGAACACCCCATCCCCGCTGACTAACGTCGCCTTGATGCCCTGTTCCCGAAGCCGTTTCGCGAGCAGACCGCCCTCGTGAAACAAGCCTCCGAAATAGACCAGGTCCGGTTCCTCCGTCTTGATCTGTTCGATTACAGAACCAATATCCTTTCCGCCCGATGAAATCGCCATGCTGGTCACGCGGAGGCTGCGCTGCGCCCGTACGATCCGTCTCTTGAACGCCTCTGCCAGCGCCCGCCCATAAGCCGTCTGATCGTGCAGGATCACGACTCGGCGCGGGCGAAGCGACTCGAGGACGAACTCTGCCGCTACTCGCCCCTGCTGATCGTCCCGCCCGCACGTGCGAAAGAGGCTCATGAACCCCTGCTCTGTAAGTCGCGGGTCGGTACTTGATGGGGTAATCTGCGGGATTCCGGCAGCGTGATAGATCGCCGACGCCGGGAACGAGCCTGCCGACGTCAGGTGGCCGATCACCCCCCAGACTCCTGCCTGCACCAATCGTTTTGCCGCAGTCACCGCTTCTGCCGGATCGTTACGGTCGTCCTCCAGCAAGAGGTGAATGCGACGCCCCAGGATGCCCCCCTTTTCGTTCCACTCCTCGGCAGCAAGCGCAACAGCGTCCCGGACATATCGGCCCATGTGAGCAAGGTCGCCCGACATCGGCCCGACAACCCCGATGGTGATCTCGGATGCCTCGATCTGCGACGTTCCCGCGGCCCTCGCAGGTGAAGCTACCGAGAGAGCCAGTACAAGCAGTGTCATGATGACAGCGAACGCCGCACGTTCAATCTTGAACATTGAACGCTGCACGTTACTCGCCAAGATAGGCACTTCGGACCTCACCGTTGGCCATCAGTGTTTCGGCATCATCGGCAAGCACGATCTGGCCAACCTCCATGACATACCCTTTGGCCGCGATCCGCAGAGCCATATGTGCGTTTTGCTCGACCAGCAGAATCGTTGTCGATTGGGCATTGATCTCTCGAATCACCTCGAAGATGGTCTCCACCAATTTGGGGGCCAGCCCGAGCGACGGTTCATCCAACAGCAGGAGCCGTGGGCGCGCCATCAGGGCGCGACCGATCGCCAGCATCTGCTGTTCCCCGCCGGAAAGCGTCCCGCCAAGTTGTGACCGGCGGTCTTTGAGAAGCGGGAAGAGTTGGAATACCCGATCGAGGTCGTGGCGGACCTCGGCGGCCTTCGCGCGGGTGTAGGCGCCCATCTCCAGATTTTCCAGGACGGTCAGCGTTGGAAAGATTCTCCGCCCCTCCGGGACCTGCGAAATGCCGCGCTGGACGATGGTATGGGCCGGAAGGTGCGTCAGTTCCTCGCCTTCGAAGATGATCCGTCCGCTGGTCAGTCTCAGGATTCCTGAAATCGTCATCAATGTCGACGATTTCCCGGCCCCGTTCGCGCCGATCAGCGTGACGATCTGGCCCTGTTCCACCTCAAGACTGATGCCCCTGAGGGCATGGATGGCGCCATAATGGAGATGCACCTCCTTCAGGCTAAGCATGCGCCGACTCTTTTCCCAGATAGGCGCCGATCACCCTGGAATCTGCTCTGATCTCTTCCGGCGTCCCTTCGGCGATTGTAACCCCGTGATCGAGAACCATGATCCGTTCCGAGATGCCCATCACCAGTTTCATATGGTGCTCAATGAGCAGAATCGTGATGCCGCGGGCGCGAATCGCATAGATCAACTCCATGAGCGCGTTGGTCTCCTGGGGATTCATTCCGGCGGCCGGCTCATCGAGAAGTAGGAGGCTCGGATCGCTTGCCATTGCTCTCGCGATCTCCAACCGTCGCTGGTCACCATATGGGAGCTGGCTCGCCCATAGATCGCTCTTGTCCTGGAGACCCACGAACCAAAGCAACTCAGCCGCCTTCGCCACCAACTCCTCCTCTTCCGTGACGACGCTCCTGGGTCTGAAGATGGCACCGACGACAGAAGCGTGCATCCGGCAGTGGCCCCCGACCATGACGTTTTCGAGTACCGTCATATCCTGAAACAGTCGGATGTTCTGAAAGGTTCTGGCCACGCCCTTCCCGGCCACATGGTTCGGCTTCACGCCGACCAGGTTCTCCCCGCGATAGCGGACCTCTCCGGAGGTCGGAGCATAGAGACCTGTCACGCAATTGAAAAAGGTCGTTTTACCCGCCCCGTTAGGACCGATCAAGCTGACGATTTCTCCCGCCATAACGCTGAGATCAACCATGTCCAACGCTCGCAACCCACCAAAATCTACCGATAGTTTGCGCGTTTCAAGCAGGATCATACTCGCCTCTTTCGAGGGTTGTAACGTCGGGTCGGCCTGCCCTGACCCTGTCGAAGGACCCAACCTGAGATCCGTCGAAGTGGCCTGAGGTCCACCCACTACCGCGGAGCCGGCACACCCCTTACGCCAGAGCGGGACGGTGCGCCGGCGCGCAGTGAGCAGCCCCTTCGGTCGCATCACCATCATCCCAACCATGGCCGCGCCAAAGACCAACATCCGATACAACGCAAACTGCCGCATCAGCTCCGGCAGGATCAACAGCAGCGCCGCCCCCAGGATCACACCCGGTATGCTGCCCATCCCACCGAGCGTCACCATACAGAGAACGATCACCGATTCGAAGAAGGTAAAGCTCTCCGGCGAAATGAATGTCATCTTACTCGCGAAGAACACCCCCGCAAGTCCCGCCCAGGTCGCACCGAGCCCGAATGCGAGGAGCTTGGTCTTGACCAGGTCGATCCCTATCGCTTCGGCGGCAACCTCGTCATCGCGCATCGCGGTCCAGGCCCGTCCGAGACGCGACTGATTGAGTCGATCAACCGAGAAGATGGTCAGCAGGACGACAGCCAGGATCAGATAGTAATAGTGAATCGGGTGGGAAAAGGTAAACCCGAAGAGACTCGGACGCGTGATGCCGATGATCCCGTTGGGTCCGCCCGTAAGGCTGTCCCAATTGTTCAACACGATCCGGATCATCTCGCCGAATCCCAGCGTGACAATCGCCAGGTAGTCTCCACGCAGGCGCAGGGCCGGGAAGCCGAGCAGGACGCCGAAGACGGCCGCCAGAACCCCTCCAAGCGGCAGAACCTGCCAGAACGAGACGTCGGCACGGGTTGCGAGCAGGCCGTAGGCATACGCCCCCACCGCATAAAACGCGATGTAGCCGAGATTCAGCAGCCCTGCCAGGCCCACGACGATGTTGAGTCCAAGCGCCAGCGTCGCATAGATCCCTACCTGGGTTAACACATCGATGTAATACCGGTTCAGACCAAGGGGGATCACAACCGCAGCGGCGAACGCCATGAGGTACAGCAGGCGACGGTCGATACGCCGGATCAGGCCACGAAAGGTGGTCCCACCGGCCTCTGCCAGGCGATCCGCCCACACTGGTGAGGCTCGTCCCCACTGAGACACGAACCACTGCGCGACGCCGAGCGCCGCCACCACGCCGGTCACGATGACGGGACGTTCCAGACCATAATACGGCGCCTCCGGATCGATCATCAGAGGCAACGAGAGCAGCCCCAACCACAGACTGGTCAGAACAATTCGCGCAAAAGGGCGGCGGTACCATGGCAGGGAATACGACAAGACTCGCATGGTTATCCTAGTACGTACTTGCCATAATCGGCGTCATACACCGGTCCTCCCGGCGTGTCATTGCGAGCGTAGCGAAGCAATCTGACCTGCACGTAACCCGTTGAGATCGCCCAGAACGCCTCCTGTTCGCGTCATTGCGAGGCGAAGCCGAAGCAATCTCGCCGTTCTTCGCAGTACCACATACGGTGAGATTGCTGCGCTCCCGTTGGTCGCTCGCAATGACGGACTCTGCTGCACAAGGTGTTGCGAAGGGAACCCCTAGGAGCAGATTCATAGAACGTGTCTATTTGCAGCAAAGCGCTCTAGGCGCGTTTGGAGGTGTCGGCGCCTAACAGGCCCCTGGGGCGAAAGATCAGCACAAGAATCAAAATGGCGAACGCGAATACGTCTTTGTACTCGCTGGAGATATAGCCGGCGCCGAGACTCTCAATGAGACCCAGCAGCACCCCCCCGAGCATCGCGCCGGGAATGCTGCCGATCCCCCCCAGCACTGCGGCGGTAAAGGCCTTGACTCCGGCGATGTAGCCGATATAGAAATTGATCAAACCATAGTACATCCCGACCATCACTCCCGCCACTGCCGCGAGCGCCGATCCGATCAGGAACGTCACGCTGATCACCCGGTTCACATCGATGCCGACCAGGCTGGCCATCTGTTTATCCTGGGCCGTTGCCCGCATCGCCTTGCCGATCCTGGTCCGACGCACCAGCAGGTGCAGCCCCACCATCATCAGGACCGAGGTAGCCATGATGAAGAGTTGGATTGCGCTGATCCTGCCTCCCGGCAGGTCGATCCCACCCTGTATGAACAGCTCCGGGAATCCCTTATCCCTGGGGCCCTGGGCCAGCATGACAAAGTTCTGCAGAAAGATAGAGACCCCAAGGGCGCTGATGAGGGGGGACAAACGCGGGGCCGTGCGCAGGGGCCGGTAGGCCAGCCGTTCGATGGTGATGCCGCAGGCGCCGCAGAACAGGATCGCCGCAATCATCATGCAGACGAGGGTGACGGCGGAATCGGGGGATGTCAGATGCAGCGTGGTCAGGAGGCTGAAGGTCACGATCCCGATATAGGCACCCAACATGTACACTTCGCCGTGGGCAAAGTTGATCAGCTCGATGATCCCGTAGACCATCGTATAGCCTAGCGCGATCAGCGCATAGACACTGCCGAGCGTCAACCCGTTCACCAACTGTTGAAGCAGCATCTCCCCTCAATACAAAGAGAGGGAAGAGATCGCTCCCTTCCCCTCCTTTTTAGAATACGCGTATTCTTTCCCGCCTACCGAAGTTCCACAAACTTTCCGTTCTTTACCTCCCAGACGACGTAGGGCGATATGAGTACGTCGCCCTTCTTATCGAACTCAATCGGTCCGAGGGCGGTTTTCCATTTCGTCTGCTTGATATAGTCCGCGATCTTGACGCTATCGGTCGATTGAGTCGCGGCAATCGCATCAAAGAGCAGCACGGCAGCCACATAACTGTACACGGTGTAGGCCCCCACCGCGGTCTCGAACTTTTCTTTATGTCGCCGAATCACTCCCTGGGCTTCCTTGATCTTCGTCTGGTCCGGGGTGAAGGTGATAAAGGCACCTTCCGCAGCCTTTCCGCCGATCTCAATGAACTCCTTGGCCCAAACGCCGTCGCCGCTGACAAAGATCGTTTTCATCCCCAGCTCGCGCATCTGCTTGGTAAGCAGGACGGCCTCCGGGTAGATGCCGCCATAAAAGAGGACCTCCGGATCACTCTGCTTAACGGCGGTCAGAACCGGTCGGTAGTCTTTATCACCCTGCGTGATGCTGCCGTAATAGACCGGTTTGGTCTTGGCCTTTTCCAGCGCCTTCACCGTTTCATCGGCCAGTCCCTGTCCGTAGGTGGTCTTGTCGTGCAGGACCACGACCTTGGTCTTCTTCAGCTTCTTCACAATGAAGTCGGCCGCCACACCACCCTGCTGGTCGTCTCGCCCGCATACGCGAAAGACGTTCCACAGGCCGCGCTCCGTGAATCGCGGATTCGTCGACGCGGGCGTAAGCTGGACAACCTTACCATCGCGATAGATGGTGGAAGCCGGAATCGAGCAACTGCTGTTGAAATGGCCGATCACCCCGACAACCCCTTCATTCACGAACTTATTCGCGACCGCAACGGCCTGCTTCGGATCGTGTTGATCGTCACCCCAGACAATCTCAATCTTCTGTCCGAGCAGCCCGCCTTTGGCGTTCCACTCCTCCACGGCAATGATGGCGCCATTCTTCAGCTCCAGCCCCAACGCACCTTGATCGCCCGTTAGTGGACCGGCCACACCAACCTTTATCGTACCGGCCGCGTGGGCGTTTACGGCGATGAGCAGGATAAACGCGAGAGCGTTCCACAAACACAACCACCGCCGTCCCATTCGGTTCCCCCCTATTGAAGTCGTGGCAATACGACAATTCTGCGCAACGGATCCCAGTTTCAATAAACATCGCACCGACAAGTACTTACAATGGCAACCTTATTGTTGACTATAGAGATATTGCGAAAGGGCTATCAATGACCTTCTCTGTATCAGTGTTTGCCCTCCACTTGCCGAATCGCGGTCGCGAAGGCCTGTGTCGCTGCTGTAATGTCGTCAGCGCCAACGATCGCCGAGATCACCGCAACGCCAGTCGCCCCGGCGGCCATGGCCTCTCCGACGTTGCTCAATGCGATGCCGCCGATGGCGATCAGCGGCAGATCAATTCGGGCGCGCAGTTGTCGAATGATGTCGCAGCCCCTTGGTTCGTATCCGGTCGCCTTGGTGCCGGTTGCAAAGATCGGCCCGATGCCGAGATAATCCGCCCCCTGCTCTGCCGCCTCAAGAGCCTGCTCAAGGGAGTGGGTAGAAACCCCCAGAACCTTGTTGGTCCCCAGGACAGCCCGGGCAGCGTGAGGCGGCAGGTCGTCCTGTCCAAGGTGGACCCCATCGGCATCGGCGGCGAGCGCCAGGTCCAGTCTATCGTTGACAATGAAGCGGACGCCGCGCTCCCGGCATAGTCGGGCGATCCGACGCGCATCGGATAACAACTGACGGGGACCGGCGGCTTTGTCCCGGAGCTGGATCATCGTTGCGCCGCCGTCTATGGCTCGCGCCGCGATGTCGAAGTGGCTCAGCCCGTGTCCCAACTGACGGTTGGTAATGACGCACAGGCGACACGCCTGCGGAGCGATCACAGGTCTCAGGCGCGCTCGACGTAGGCGCCGGTGCGGGTGTCGACGCGCAGGAGATCGCCGATGTTAATGAACAGCGGCACCTGGATCGTGGCACCTGTTTCGAGTGTCGCCGGCTTGGAGCCACCGGACGTGGTGTCGCCACGGAACCCGGGTTCGGTCTCTGTGACCCTGAGTTCAACGAAGGTCGGAAGTACCACCTCGATCGGTTCCCCGCGATGGCTGAGGACGGAAATGATCATCTCTTCCTTGAGGAAGCCGCTCGCGTCTCCGAGCAGTTTTTCGTCCAGCGTGAACTGCTCGAAATTCCCGGTATCCATGAAGTGGTAGACATCACCGTCGTGGTAGAGAAATTGCACCTTGCGATCCTCCACCTCCGCCTTCGGGAGCTTCTCCTCAGTCCTGAAGGTGCGGTCAATGATGGCGCCGGTCTTCATATTCTTCAGCTTGGTGCGCATGAAGGCACCGCCTTTTCCTGGCTTGACCCACTGAAAGTCTGTGACAATGAAGGGGCTTCCATCCAATTCGACCTTCACCCCAGGACGCAGATCTCCTCCGGAAATCATCATCTCTTTTCTCCATGGATAAACGGGACCTGAGCATTCATCTCACAATCCCTTTTGATCGAGTAGCTGAAGGGCAGCCTCCAATCCCAGGCGATAACTAAAGGCCCCGAATCCAGTGATTTGCCCGACGGCAACATCAGCGATGAAAGAACGATGACGAAACTCTTCGCGACGATAGATGTTTGACAGATGTACCTCGATGGCAGGGATGGCCGCGCCAACGATCGCATCCCGCAGCCCCACGCTCGAATGCGTCAACCCGGCTGCGTTCACAATCATCACATCGGCCCATCCTATAGCGTGGTGGATCGCATCGATGAGCTCGCCCTCGTGGTTCGACTGAATAAAACGGATCTCGACCCCTCGTGATGCCGCGCAGGATTTCAGTTCATCCTCAATCTCTTTCAGCGTCGTACGACCATACTGGTCCGGTTCTCGACGCCCCAATAGGTTCAAGTTGGGACCGTTCAATACCAGGATCCGTCTTCCGGCGCCGGGCGTTGCGTCATTCATCTCACACGCTCCATACTTCACGGAGGGCAGCCTTCAACTCACCGAGGTCCGAAATAGCCGCCAATACCACATGGCCGATCCCTTTGGTTAAGACAAAATATATCATCTTATTTCTTACCTTTTTATCACAACGCATTGTTTGTACGAGACTTTTCGTATCAACAGAACCACTTGTCGGGAGTCCAATCCTCATCAGGAGCGTCCGTAACCGATCCAGATCTTCGCGTTCGCACAGCCCGCGTTTTACCGACAACATCGTCGCCGCCACCATGCCGATTGCAATTGCCTCACCATGAAGAAGTCGTTGGTATCCTCCGGTAGTTTCGAGGGCGTGGCCCACCGTATGTCCGAAGTTGAGGATTGCGCGCATTCCCTCCTCTCGTTCATCCTGTTCGACGACGCGCGCCTTAATCGCGCATGAGCGGGTTACGACATGGGTCAGGGATTCTTGCTCTGCGCGTAGGATCGAATCCAGGTGCGTTTCAACGTACCCGAACAGCTCCCGGTCGGTAATCATCCCGTATTTTACCACCTCGGCCAGCCCCGCCCGCATCTGTCGCGGCGGCAGTGACTTGATGGTCTCAACGTCAGCCACGACCAGCGAGGGTTGGTAGAAGGAGCCGACGAGGTTCTTTCCTGCCGGCAGATTGACGGCAACCTTCCCGCCGACGCTGCTGTCCACTTGAGCCAGGAGCGTCGTTGGAACCTGAACCAACGGGACGCCGCGCAGAAAGGTCGCTGCCGCAAATCCAGCGAGATCGCCGATTACCCCCCCGCCCAGAGCGACCACGGCGGAGCGGCGATCCATTCGGTGCTGTAAGAACGTCCGATACAGACCGGCCGCCTGACGCAACGACTTGGCCCGTTCTCCTGCCGGAATCTCTGTAACGGCTACCTGGAACCCGGCCTTGCGGAGTGAGGCCGACACCGTGGCTCCGTAGAGGCGACCGACTATAGGATTCGTCGCGATCATCACTCGCCTGCCGGGCAGCAGCTCACGGCAGAGGGTACCCAGTTGCTTCAGCAGCCCACTGCCGATCACAATGTCGTAACTCCGGCTGCCGAGCGCGACAGGGACTCTGACTGTACTGCTCATGACTCTCTATCCAGACTCGCAACCGGTTCCGGGCACAGACGGCGCACGATTCGATCGACGATCTCCTCTACGCCCGCCTCGCTCGTGTCAATGGAGAGATCCGCCTGGGCATATGCAGAAGATCGCTGCTTCAGCAGCTCGCGGATAGTAGCGAGCCGATCGGGAGTGTGTAACAGGGGACGATACGTGTCGGTTCCCAGCCGCCGCAGAATAACAGCGGGCTCAGCCGCAAGGCAGACGAGAACGGCTCCGTTTCTGAGATTCCGGACATTCTCGGGATCGAGTACGGCGCCGCCGCCTGTGGCAATTACGCAACGCCCGCGATTCGCCAGGCTCGCAATCACCTCCCGTTCTCTCCGCCTGAAACCGGGCTCTCCCTCTGAGGCGAAAATCTCCGGGATCGTCATGCCCGCCGCCGCCTCAATCGCGACGTCCAGATCGATAAAGGGCAATGCGAGCCGTTCCGCCAGTCGACAGCCTACCGCACTCTTCCCTGTTCCCATGAATCCGGTGAGCACAATTTTCATATCAGCGGTCGCGAATAGCCGCGACATACGCCTGGTAATTGCGTGTCATCTCCTCAAGGCTGTCGCCACCGAACTTTTCACGAAATGCCCGCGCAATCTCAAACGCCACAACAGCCTCCCCAACTACCCCGGCGGCGGGGACCGCACAGATATCCGATCGCTCGACGCTCGCCTGAAACGGCTCTTTCGTACGAAGATCCACTGAGGCCATTGGCGCGTACTGTGTGGCAATCGGCTTCATTGCGCCCCGAACGACAATCGGTTCGCCGTTCGACATTCCCCCCTCCAACCCACCGGCCCGGTTGGTCCTCCGCATGAAGCAGCCGTCCTCGTAGAAGATCTCATCATGTGTTTCATACCCGAAGCGCCGGGCGCCCTCAAACCCCAGACCAATCTCCACCCCCTTGATCGCCTGAATGCTCATCACCGCCTGGGCAAGCCGACCGTCGAGTTTATCGTCCCATTGCACATAACTACCGAGCCCAACCGGCGGATTGAGCGCGACTACCTCGAAGACGCCCCCGAGGCTGGTGCCCCTGCTCTTTGCCTCGTCGATCTTCCGCATCATCGCATCACCCGCATGCTGATCCGCGCATCGCACCGGGGAGAGTTCTGCGCGCTCTCGAATCTCCGCAAACGAGAGGCCATCGGTCTTGGCTTCGATCCCGCCGATCGCCAAGACATGACTGAATACCTCAACGCCGAACTGCAGCAGTAACCGCTTGCAGACGGCCCCGACAGCCATACGTGCGGCCGTTTCTCTGGCGCTGGCTCGTTCAAGTACATTGCGGATATCCTGATGCCCGTACTTGAGCGCTCCGGCTAAATCCGCGTGTCCCGGTCTTGGTCGGGTGACGGGTTCTTTTGGATCGGTCTCCCTCCCGGCCGGCGTCGGATCCATCGTGAGCTTCCAGTTATCCCAATCACGGTTCGCGATCAGGATGGCAATCGGGCTACCCAAGGTCAGACCGTGACGAACGCCGCCCACAATGTTGGCCTCGTCCTTTTCGATGCGCATCCTACCGCCGCGTCCATACCCCTGCTGCCTTCTCACCAGCTCGCACGTGATCTCCCCGGCCGCGATCGGAAGATTGGCCGGGATACCCTCCAGGATCGTTGTCAGCATAGGACCGTGGGTTTCGCCGGCAGTCAGGTAACGCAACATATGATCACTCCGCGATCGTGCTCGCCTGTCCCTCCGGCGGCTGGATCCCTGAACGCTGCAGCAGATACTCGATACAGTTTCGTGCGAAACGTTCCCGATCCTTCCAGATATCCTTATCCAGAGGTGAAGCCATATCCAGCGCGATTGCCAGGATTGTCCCTCGGCCTTGGCTTCTTTCCGCAATGAGCGGCATCAGGCGATGTCCACCTCCTGCAATTTCGCGACCACCAGGATCTCCTCCTCCCGCAAACGCCGCCTTGGATCCCTTACGATACTGCGCGATCTCCACCGCACCGCTGTGTAGTTGAAGCTCATTAAAGTATCCCATCGGTGGAAACGTCACCCCTTGAAGAATCTGGTGGTTCGGCTGGAGAAGGATCGTTGGGCCATATGGGTTGTAACCGAAGTCGTCCCTCTGTGGCTTTAGCGGCAAAAGGTCGCCCAACGCGGTACCGGCGTACCCTCCGCTCCCATAAGACCGCTTTCCGCCGGTCACCAGTACAGCGCCTCCGAGCGCCAGATAGTCTGTAAGTCCATCACGGACAGCCTCCGGCAGGCTGTCATAGCTCACGTTTGAGAGGATGACCAGTGAAAACGCAGTCAGCGGAGATTCTCCGAGTTCGTGTTTAACGACCGCGCCCGTCCCCGATTCTACCTCTGACCAGGTGAGATAGGAATCATCGCCCAGTGAAAGGATCATTGGTCCGCTTTCGGCTGCGAGGTCGCGCGGCCCAGGAAGCCCCCAGATCAGGAGCGCAGCAACTCCGATCACAAGCAGCCAACTGACCGAAGAGAAATATTTCAACAGCTTACGCATGAGGGGTCCTTTACAGGCCGGATTGTACTCCAACTAGTAGCACGATAAAAAGGAAAATCCAGTCGACAAGCAGGTTGGGGAGAAGATATAAGTGGGCAGTACTCACTGAGCCGACGACTCAGCACTAGTCTTGATTTTTCGATAGCATAGCCGAACGCCCGAGTCGGCATCCTTGATCCGCTCCAACTCCTTGAGTAACCTCACTGGAACCGACTGATCGATCGCGGTGCTCTCGCCATGCGCGAGAACGTTCGGCAACGGGGCATGAACAACCGGATCCTCGATCTGAAACTTGCCTCGGCGTCTTCCTTTTGCCGTCACTTCAACGTCGATCCACGGCTTCCATGGAGTCTTGGAGAGATTTGTGACGACTCCGATCAGATGGCCATCTATCATCTGGACTTCAGCCACGGAGAATTCAAGCGGCTCTCCAGGACACAGCCCCTCGCCGGAACGGCCCTTTGCTAGACGTTCGGGCGCAATCTCGATGATACCCCGTCGATCCAACTTAGCCAGATCGTCTCGTTTCAATCCGTAGACGTCGACTCCCCGCTCCTCAACAACCTTGGCATTCACAAAGCTGTCGTCACGATTAGTGATCAGATAATCCTCCAACGGCATGGTCGTACTCGACGGATGCAGCGCGGGGAGGCTTTTTACTCCGAAGATAGCGTAGACATCGTTAAGGCTCACCTCTCCGACATTCCCGTTGATTGTACTCCAAAAGATACGGCCCTTCGGTGTTCCCCGCGTACAGTCCTTGGCAATGTCTGAGTTACGTTCGTCGACTCCAATCGGCTGTTCGCCGGTCTCCGGACTATTTCCGCCACCCTGGCTGTTAGAAAGGGTGCAATCATCCGCGACAATGAAATGTCCGCCTTTGAGGTAGATCAGGTATTCGGCATTCGCGGCGGAACACAACCCAATGATGAGCAACACAGCGAGCGTTCCGATCTGGAAGGTTTTCATGGTATCGCTTCCTATGCCCTATACCCTACACCCTTGTTTTTCTGTGCTAGAGCCGAGACTCCTGGAGGACAGAGGGCGTAAGAAAAATCAGAAGCTCCACGCGCTCATCCGGTCCGATCGCGCGGCGCTTGAAAAGCCAACCGAGAATCGGGATATCGCCAAGAACCGGTACCTGATCTGAAATAATCGTCTCGCTGGATTGAAGCAGACCGCCGATCACGACAGTGGAGCCGTTCTGAACCATGATGTTGGTGGTGGCCTTGCGCGTGTTGATGGGGAAGACAAATCCTCCGCTAAAGTTCACCTGCTGTCCTGGGAAGGAACGCTCCGCCTCAACCTTCATCGCGACCCGACCGTCTGGTGTGATGTGGGGCTTCACCTTCAGTTTGATAAATGCATCCTGGAACTGAACAACCGTTCTCCCTGAGGCGTCGATGGTGGTATACGGGACCTGTGTCCCCTGCTTGATCTCCGCTTCTTCATTGTCCTGAGTTGCCACCCTGGGTGACGATAGCGTTCTAATCTTTCCCTGGTTCTCTGCCACCGAAAGCTGGGCTCCCACAAGGAATCGGTTAGCAAGGCTGCCGATAGTCATGCCGATCGCAAGGTGGGGCGACGTTGCTGGGAGGTTTAGGGCGAGCGGCACTGACCCGAACGGGATCCCTCCACCGGTCGTCGTGGGAAGCCCAGAATTTGTCGGGAATTGCAATGAGTTGGTAGTTCCACCGAAAACCGTCGCCCCTGTGCCACTCCCCGATTTCGTTGGAATCCCCGTCCCTCCCCACTGGATTCCGAGGCTCTGAGAAAATTTACGTGTGGCTTCGACAATCCTTGCTTCGATCAGGACCTGCGGAGTCGGAATATCGATCTGCTTGAGAAACGCCTCCATCCGCTCTACAGCCTCTGGGAGGTCCTTCACGATAATCCGGCTCGATCGCTCATCGACGATCACGCTACCATCCTTTGTCTTCAGCGCGCTCAGATGAGTTTTCAGATCAAGCGCCTTCGCATAATTAAACGGCAGCAGTCTGGTGACGAATGGCTCCTTCGGCGGCGTATCGAGATCCTTAGCAAGTGTAACCATTTTCTGACACGCAGATTCCAGATCGTTGACGATCAGGCTGTTGGTCGTCTCGTCCAGGTCAATGTGGCCCCGGCGCGTCTTGAGCCGTTCCAGATGCTTTTGCACCTCTGAAGCTTTCACGTACGCCAAGCGGATGACTCTCGTGCATGGAGGCTCTTGGGCGTAACGCCGCTCCTCTTCTTCAGTTCTCCGCCTCTCGTCCTCAACCTTCTGTCTCGTTTGCTGCACCCTTCGTTTCTCTTCCTCTATCCGCAACTCTTTGAGCGCTGTCTGCTCAATATCTTTTGCCCGCTCTTCCTTGTTCTTTTGGATCTCGTTCTTTGAACCCACATAGATCAGATTACCGTCCTGCTCGTAGCTGAGGCCCTTGGCTCGGAGGATCACATCCAGCGCCTGGCGCCACTCGATATTATTCAAACGTACTGTAACGTCGCGGTCCTTTCGATCCTTCATGCCATGCGCGACAACGATATTCAGACCGCTCACCTCAGAGATGAGGCGCAGCAGATCATCGAGGTCGGCCCCTTTGAAATCCAACGATAACCGCTTGTTGCCGGCGGGCGGCGACGCAGGTGTCGGCAGAGTCGGTTGGTTGGCGGCAGCCGCAGGTAACGGCAACGGCGCCCCTCCTGGTATGTCGGCTGCTTCATGGTAAGGACGTTCGGCCGCTTCCGGGACAGCCGGTTTCTTCGCCGGTGGCGCCCCGGACGCGATCGGACCGCTCCGCTCCACGAGCGAGGCCGGTTGGTCGATGTCGGTTGCCGGCTTTACCACCATCGCGGGTACTGTCGGCTTGACGTCAGGCGTCTCCCTTTTCGCAAGTTCGACGGGACCGACTACAGGTGGTTCGGCAGCGCTCACTACAGGCTTGGCGGTCAGCTCCGGTCGTGCGGGTTCTTGTGCGACCGGCGCTTGCTCAGACACCTCGGGACTGACTAGAATCTGCAAGCCGTTTCCCGTTAACTCTACGCGGTATGGCAGCAGGTGGTTGAGATCGAACTTGAGGCGGACAACCGGGTTGGGAGTTTGCTGGAGTTGCATCGTCTCAACTCGCAAGATAGGGGAATCTGATGGTAGAATGATAGTCTGGCTGATGGCGTCTCGAGCGTGGGGGAGATCGATGATAAGGCTCGGCGGCGTGTGCGCTGCGAACGAGGCATAATCAACCAATGCCCCATCGGCGGTCACAATAATCGACGCGCGGCCCGGTCCTTCTGCTCGGACCTGCACATCGGTAATATCGACGACTCTCGCCACAGAAGAGACCCCCGGCAAGGATGGATCACTCAAGGACTGCTGCGATGTTCTGTTCGTCGATACGCCAGAAGTGGCGCAGGATGTGAAAAATACGAAGAGAACTGCGCCGGCAAGCCGGCGCCTTCTTGAACTTGAGATGTGGTCGGGTCCGGTCACTTTTATCTCGATACGATCGGCGGCAAATGTTTTTCTACGTAACGAGTCAGCAACTTACCCTCCGGACTCTTTGTTTGCACCTCAAACACGACGCTATCATTGGTAATCTTCACGACTTTGGCCGAATCAACTACATCGTTTTCGCGGATGACGTACCCCATACCTGGCGGCAGATCCGACTCCACCAACGCATAGAGGGAGCGGGCTTCCCGAACAATACCCTTTAGCGTGAGATGCACTGTCGGGGGCTTTTCTGCCATCATCATCCGAGATGGTCGAAACGGATCGCGACGCCCTCTCGACTGATACATAGCAGGATCCCGCCTCTCATCCTGAAGCGCGGAAGCAACGGGACCTGCCTGCCTGGGCAGGCTCTGTCCAGGGAGCGGGGGCGTATCTCTGCCGCAGGCTATGGCCACCACAATAATCGAGATGACCACAACGGCAACGGCTGCCTCGCGCAGGAATTTACTTTGTCGCGCTTGCCCCCTCACCACTCTTCGCCCCAGAAGCGCCTGTGTAGCTATAGGTTACCACGCTAAACTCAGCCTGGATGGTGTCTCCAGCCCTCCGCCCTTTTGTTGCCTCACGAACGGTGAGGTCAGCGACGTTGACAATCCGCTCCAACTGGCCAAATCGCTCAAAGAGAAGCCCGACGTCATGGTACGTTCCCGTTACCTTGAGTTGGATGGGAACTTCAGTGTAGAACTCCTTTGCCACAGGGGTCCCTGGCTTGAACAAGGTGACATCCAAATCCGTCTCCTGACCGAGGCCGGCAACTCGTTTCAATAACGCTGGAATCTCTTTTTCAGTCGGAAGCTGCTGGACTGTCCGCTGAAGCTGCGCCTCCAGAAGCTTGATCTCTTGTTCAAGGTGAGGCTTCCGGCCGGCGATCTGCCTGGTCTGTTCCACCTGCGCTCTCAATCGGAGCAATTCGGCTTGGGCTTCGCTCCGTGCGGCCCATTCCGCTCCGAGAACAAATTGCCAGTAGAGAATGACTGCCAGTGTACCGACGACGACACCGAGAGCGACCTTTTGCGTCAGCGGGAGATTAGCCGTGTGAGCCGACAGGTCAAAAGAAGGCAGCATCCCTCCCCCTTCCGTCTACGCTGACAAGATCGCAAGGATCTCGAATCGCTCGACCGGCTTGGTTTCATACAACTCAAGCTCAGAAAAGTTCAGTTCAACACTGCTAATGATCGGCTTGAGTCGCTGAAGCGCCAGCATTAATTCGGCAACAACAACGTGTGAGGAGGCATATCCCCGAATCACCAACCGTCCGGAGACCTTACTGATTCCGGTGAGCCATCCGCCCTCAGGTAATGCCTGGCTGATGCCGTCAAGTAAACGGACCGGACTATCCTGGCCGTCGGCCAAGCGCTGCACAAGCGCAAGGCGATCCTGAAGCTGTTTCTTATCGCGACTATACTGCTCAACCAATTGGACCGTCTGTTGGTTCCTGGTGATCTCGTCGATTGTCGCGACGATATCGGCCCGAAGTTGTGTGACGTCCCGCCTCACAACCAGCCAGTACCCCCACATCCCGCCGACAGCCAGAATCATGGCAGCGATAATCGCCGCCTGAGGGACCTTGACCTGACCTTTTTTTCGACGCTTCTCACGCGGAAGAAGGTTGATCCTGATCATCCGGCTCCATCCTCCGCTTCGCGAAGCGCCAATCCCACGGCTACTGTCATCTGAGGCGCGATGCGGGCGAGATATTGGACGTCGAACTTTTTCGGATCAGCACTGAGGTGTTGAAAAGGATTGGCAATCTCGACGGGCAGCTCAAGCGCATGTGAGAGGTAAGGGGCCAAGCCCGATAACAGCGTACACCCACCGCTCAATACCATACGGTGAATCGTATCACGTTGGCTCGTCGAGTAATAAAAATCGAAGGAGCGTCGTATCTCTCCGGCTAACTCGCTATTGACCGTTTCGATCACAGGCTCGGCTTCCACGATGCTATGACCATCGACCAGCTCGCCCCTCTTTAACGCCTCGGCCTGTTCAAAACTTACGCCCATGCTTCTCTGTAGCGACTCGGTGTGCCGATTGCCGCCCAATGGACTATCTCTGGTAAAATCCGAGATACCACCGTAAAGAATATTGATAGTGGTAACGGCCGCTCCAACATTCACTAGGGCAACGATCTCATCCGCCTGTGGTTGTTTGGGCATCGTGAAGGCGTTCTCGATGGCGAACGAGTCCACATCGACAACCGCAGCATTCAGTCCAGCCGCAGAAATGACGGCGAGATAATCATTAAGAGTATCCTTCTTTACAGCCACCAGAAGCACATCCATCTCTAATTCGCCTGAACCGGCCTCTCGCAGGATCTGGAAGTCAAGGTTGACATCCTCGATAGAGTAGGGAATGTGCCGCTCAGCCTCCCATGCAATCCCTTCGCGGAGTTCCGCCGTCTTCATCGCGGGAACTTTAATCTTTTTAATAATGACCGAATGTCCGGACACGGAAAAGGCCACGTCTTTAAGGCTAATGCCGTGCTCGTCGAAGAGTTGCCGGATCGCCGTGCTGAGGGCCGTCGCATCCATGATGATGCCGTCTATGATCGTTTCGGGATGGATAGGGACGATGCCAAGCTCGGCCACTTTATACGAACTTCGCAATGGTTGAAGATGCACGGCTTTGATAGAACTGGTCCCGATATCCAGTCCGACCAACTCCTTGTGAGGCGTCATCCATGAAAACATCATTGTTCCCTGTGTTCAGCCGTGATTCCTTATTGTCAGTTACTAGTATTGAGCTTGTACGACGTTACCATAAACTTGTCAAGCAAAATACATCACAGAAAAACCTTGGAAAGCGTAACGATTGACACGAACGGAATCTTCTCAAGACAGCTTTGGGAATTCGAGGAGAAAGGCGAGGGCAGAACTTCGAAGAACGAGCCAATGGCTCCCGATAAGTCGCGGCTTATTTCCTGGTCGCCACTTTCAGTGAGGCTATGAAATCTCCGGCACGTTTCAATTGATCCGGCTGTCCGGCTGTCTGCTCCAGCAGTGACACAATCGCGCTCCCTACGATCACCCCATCAGCCACCGTCGCCGCTGTCCGCACCTGTTCCGGCGTTGAGATACCGAACCCTACCGCAAGCGGCAGGTCAGTCTCGGCCCTGATCATTCGAAGGCTGGCCTCCAGATCGTCGCTGAGTCTGGAACGCACCCCTGTCACGCCCCGTAACGACACATAATAGATGAAGCCCTTCGAGGCGGCCGCGATCGTCCGCACCCGTTCGGGTCGACTGGTCGGGGCGATCAGGAAGATCGTGTGAAGGTTGTGAGCGGTCGCCGCCTCGATTAACTCGGCCGCTTCCTCGGGCGGCAGATCCGGAATGATCAGCCCATCGACCCCCGCTGCTGCGGCCTCTTCAGCAAATCGGCTAAACCCAAAGTGAAAGATCGGGTTCACATAGCTCATTAAGAGCAACGGCAGTCGACATTCCGCTCGCAGATCGGCCACCATCTCAAGGATTTTTGTGAGCGTCGTACCGCCCTGGAGCGCGCGTTGCGACGCCCGCTGGATGGTCACACCATCCGCCAAAGGATCCGAGAACGGCACACCGATCTCTATCAGATCTGCGCCTTGCTTTTCACACTCCAGAATCAGCGCCCGGGTAGTCAGGAGATCGGGATCACCGGCCGTCAGATACGGCATCAGTGCCCGCTCGCCGGACTCCCTCAGCTTACGGAACCGCTCATCGATCCGGTTCTTCATGCTCATTGCACCTCGCTGTACGGGCAACTCGTCGGGTCGTCTCTACCCCGCGCACTCCAACAGCTTCGCGACAACCTCCACGTCTTTGTCACCTCGCCCTGAGAGATTCACTACCACGATCTGATCCTTGCCCAGTGTCGGCGCCAGTTTCTTGACGTGGGCGATAGCATGTGCGCTCTCCAACGCTGGAATCAATCCCTCGAGCCGGCTCAGAAGCTGAAACGCCTCCAGCGCCTCCGCGTCGGTCGCCGAGACAAAATCGATCCGCCCGCGGTCACGGTAGTAACTGTGTTCCGGACCGACGCTCGGATAATCGAGACCGGCTGAGACCGAGTGCGTCGGTCGGATCTGGCCATCGCTATCCTGCAGGATGAAGCTCAGCGTCCCGTGCAGGACGCCCAGCTCGCCCGTCGCAAATCGGGCTGCATGGCGACCGCTGTCGATGCCAAGGCCGGCCGCCTCTACTCCGACCATTCGCACAGTGGGCTCATTAAGAAAGTTATGGAACAGACCGATCGAGTTGCTGCCGCCTCCGACGCAGGCTACCAGGTAATCCGGCAGTCGTCCCTCCAACTCCAGGATCTGGGTTCGAGTCTCCCGGCCAATGACCGATTGAAAATCCCGAACCATCATCGGATACGGATGGGCCCCGAGAACTGAGCCTAGCACATAATGGGTCGTCTCGACGTTGGTGACCCAGTCACGCATCGCCTCATTGATGGCGTCCTTCAGCGTCCGGCTGCCGGACTCAACCGGAGTCACCTTGGCGCCGAGCAGCCGCATTCGGACGACGTTCAAGGCCTGCCGTCGCATATCCTCTGTACCCATATAGACCTCGCAAGTCAGGCCGAAACGGGCGGCTACGGTGGCTGTGGCTACCCCATGCTGTCCGGCACCGGTCTCGGCGATGACCCGGGACTTCCCCATGCGGCAGGCGAGCAAGATCTGGCCAAGGGTATTGTTGATCTTATGCGCCCCGGTATGGCACAGATCCTCACGTTTGAGATAGATCCGCGACCCGCCTAAATAGTCGGTCAGTCGCTGCGCAAAATAGAGAGGTGTGGGACGCCCCACATAATGCCGAAGATAGCCCTGAAGCTCCGGTTCAAAATGTGGGTCGGCCTTCGCCTGGAGATAGACCGTCTCCAACTCAGCGAGTGCCGCCATCAGGGTTTCCGGAACGAACTTCCCTCCGTACCTGCCGAAGTGTCCGCACGCATCGGGAAGCGGACCCCGATCGGACGCCTCAGCGCGCGTCGGCTTTTCTGGCTTGCTCAATGAACTCCCTCACCTTGTGATGATCTTTACGACCCGGAGAGGCTTCAACACCGCTGGAGACATCAAGCGCATACGGCCTGACCTGCGTGACCGCGAGCGCGACATTATCCGGCGTCAGCCCACCGGACAGGATAATCCTGGTCTGTCGCGCCGCCTTGGCTGCAATCTCCCACGGGAAGGTCCGACCCGTCCCGCCCGGTTGACCGGCTACGTAGGTGTCCAGTACGAACGCTTTCGCCTGTGGATAGCTGTGCAGGGCCTCCAGATCGTCTTCACCCTGAACATGGATCGTTTTGATAAAAGGAGCACCGAGACGACAACACGCGTCCGGGCTCTCATGGCCATGGAGTTGCGCGAGGCTGAGACCGCATGTCCTTACGATCAGCTCGATCTCCTCAGGCGTCCGGTCGACAAACACCCCTACAGTGGCTACAAACGGCGGCATCCTGACGATAATGGCGGCCGCAGCCTCCGGCTCGACGTACCGAGGCGTCCCATTGACGAAGATGAAGCCAAGGGCATCGGCTCCCGCGTCCACCGCAGCCCGGGCATCTTCATGCGAAGTGATGCCGCAGATTTTGATCCGTATCATCGTTCGAATCCGCTCAGCAGTCGGCTCCCGCCAACAACTCGCGAAGCCTGCCCCCCGGATCCTGGCTCGTCAGCAACGCTTCACCGACCAGGATCGCGTCTACGCCGGCTTCGGACAGACGCCGGATATCCTCGGGCCGCCTGATACCGCTTTCACTGACGACCACGGCCTCTCGGGGAAGATGTGGCAACAGCGCGAACGTCGTTTCCAATCGGGTCTCTAACGTCGCCAGATCCCGATTATTGATTCCGATAAGCGTGGCCCCTACGCCTTTCGCGCTTTCCAGCTCCTCCAGGGTGTGGATTTCGACCAGAGGGTGCAGGGACAGCGACCTGGCCAGCGCATAGAGGTCCTGTAATTCCGACGCCTCGAGGGCCGCCGCGATCAGCAAGATCGCGTCTACCCGACGCGCGCGGCTCTCATAAATCTGGTACGGGGTAATGATGAACTCTTTCCTGAGCACGGGCAGATCGACTGCGCCTCGCGCTGTTGAGAGATCCTCAAGACTCCCTTTGAAGAACCGACTATTCGTCAGAACAGAGATTGCGGCGGCGCCGGCCGCCTGATAGGACGCGGCGATCTCCGCTACGTCAAGCGGCTCGCGAATGATTCCCGCGGATGGCGACGCGCGTTTAATCTCGGCAATCGCCCTCAGCGGCCTGAGCGCTTCCGTCTCGCCCCACTTCCTTGACACGGCTGCCGTAAAATTGCGCACGGGCGGCGAGTCACACGCCTGCGCCCTCAGTTCCGCGAGCGGGACAGACCTCTGCCGCTCGGCGACCTCTTCGCGCTTGTGCGCTAAAATTCGACTGAGCATCGTCGCGCTTTGCACCTCGGACCCACTAAATCCCCCCTCGCCCCCCTTTATCAAAGGGGGGTTGGGGGGATTTGAAATGTTGCCGGCTGAACTCCACCAGCCGGCAGAGCTTTTCCATCGCGGCGCCGCCCGCAATCGAGCGAACCGCCAGCTTGACCCCCTCTTGAACATCGTTGGCCTTACCGCCGGCCACGATGGCGAGGGCGGCGTTCATCACGACCACGTCGCGTTTCGGCCCCTCTTCTCCACCCAGGATCCGCTTGATGATCTCCGCGTTCTCCTCGGCGCTGCCGCCCTGTAGGTCGCGACACGTTGCACGCGTGAGACCGAAGTCCTCAGGCGAGACCATGTACGTGTCCACATGCCCGTCTTTGACCTCGGACACCCTGCTCTCCCCTGTCAGTGAAAGTTCATCAAGCCCGTCAAGGCCAAAGACAACAAACGCTCGCTTCGACCCCAGTTCATTCAACGCGCCCGCCAACAGTTCGGTGAGACGTTCCTCATACACCCCAACCACCTGAGCCGATGCACCGGCAGGATTGGTCAGCGGGCCAAGGATATTGAAGACCGTTCGAATCCCGATCTCACGGCGTGCCGTCATGACGTGTTGCATGGCCGGGTGCAACAGCGGCGCATACAGAAACCCGATCCCGACGTCGTCGATGCAATCCCCTATCTGCTCCGGCGTCAGCGCAAGGTTGACGCCCAGCGCCTCCATGACGTCGGCACTTCCGCATCGACTCGATACCGAGCGGTTGCCATGCTTAGCTACCTTGGTACCTGTTCCGGCCGTCACAAAGGCAGCCGCCGTCGAAATGTTAAAGGTCTGGCCGGCGTCGCCGCCTGTCCCGCAGGTATCGACCAATCTTGTAGCGTCAGTCCCGATGCCGGAAGCCTCGACTTGGCTGCGCACCCTGACCCGACAGACCTGCTCGCGCATCGCCCTGGCGAAGCTGGTAATCTCGGACGCCGTCTCGCCCTTACATCGAAGCGCCGTGAGAAATGCAGCGATCTGCGGGTCTGACGCCTTTCCCGACATCATCTCTTCCATGGTCGCGAAGGCTTCTTCAGGATTGAGGTCTCTTCCCTCAACGACCCTCTGCAACGCCTCCAGGATCATCATCTGTCTTTGCTGTCGCTTCAGGGAAGGGAGAGGAAGTTTCTAAGCAGCCCCTTGCCTTCTTTCGTGAGGATCGATTCGGGGTGAAACTGAATCCCCTCAATTCGATACTCCTTGTGGCGAACCCCCATGATCTCCCCTTCTGCCGTCTCCGCGGAGATCTCCAGGCAATCCGGAAGTCCCTCCCGATCCACGAGGAGCGAATGATAGCGCGTCGCCTCAAAGGGGTTCGGGAGCCCTGAGAAGATGGTCCGACCGTCATGGCGGATCGGAGACGTCTTGCCGTGCATCAAGCGGGCTGCCCTCACAATCCGGCCGCCGAACGCGGCGCCGATACACTGATGGCCGAGGCACACGCCAAGGATCGGGACCTGTCCGGCAAACTGTGTGATGATGCCGCAACTGATGCCAGCTTCCTTCGGGGTCTTCGGTCCGGGAGAGATCACAATCCGGTCCGGCTGAATGGCTGCAAGCTCCTCCAGCGTGACTTGGTCATTTCGAAAGACGCGGGGACATTCGCCCAGCTCGCCCAGGTACTGGACCAGATTATAGGTAAAGGAGTCATAGTTATCGATGACAACCAACATTGGAGCTTACCCCACACACCCTGCCGCGAGTTCGTCTGATTCGGCCATCTCGATCGCCTTGAGCATCCCCCTGGCCTTGTTCATCGTTTCCTCGTATTCCCGCTCAGGGTCTGAGTCGGCGACGATCCCGGCCCCTACCTGGACATGCGCGGTCCCATCGATGATCACAACGGTGCGGATGGTAATACAGGTATCCATATTGCCGGAGAAGCCAAAATAGCCGACCGCACCCGCATACGGCCCTCGACGCACCCGCTCCAACTCCTCAATAATTTCCATGGCCCGTATCTTTGGAGCCCCGCTCACGGTCCCGGCAGGAAAGCAGGCGCGCAGCAGATCGAACGCATCGTAGCCCTTAGCGAGTACCCCTTTGATGTTGGACACGATATGCATCACATGCGAATACCGCTCCACCGTCATCAGCTCAGAGACTCTGACCGATCCCACTTCTGCCACTCGCCCGACATCGTTTCGCCCGAGGTCGACCAACATGATATGCTCTGCCCGTTCCTTCGGGTCGCCGAGCAGCTCCTGCTCCAGGGCCTGGTCCTCTGCATCGTTCCGGCCTCTGGGACGGGTACCGGCGATCGGACGGAGGTCGATCCTCCCCTCCTCCAATCGAACAAGTACCTCTGGTGAACTGCCAACCACCCGCAGATCGCCAAGCCGCAGATAGTACATATACGGCGATGGATTGACGACCCGGAGCGCACGGTAGATATCAAAGGGATCAGCCGTCGTCTTCGTCGACAGACGCTGCGAGATTACCGCCTGAACGATATCTCCAGCCCGCACATACTCTTTCGCGCGCTGTACGGCCTCTATGAACTCCGCATGACTCATACTGGAAGATAATTGCAACTCCCCTGCGTCTCTGCTCCGCCCCTCGATCACAGCGAGTGGACGCCGCAGCGCCTCCACAATCTCATCGATCTTCCCGGCAGCGTCATCGTAGACCTGGCGGAGCCCCTGCGGAGTCGCCTCCGGAACATACGCATTACAGACAACCTTGATCCGATGAGAAAGATTATCGAAAATCAGCAGGGTATCGGGCAGGAGAAAGAGAGCGTCGGGCAGATCGAGGTCGTCCTTCGCCGTCGCCGGAAGTCGTTCGAACTGTCGAACGACATCATAGGCCAGAAACCCCACCATCCCCCCATAAAATCGGGGAAGCGTATCGCTCCGTACCGGTCGATACTGTTGGAGAAGAGCCTTCAACGGCTCCAGCAGGTCGTGCTCAACGGCGTAGGATTGAACGTCTGTCCCGGTAATCACCTCAGCCGTCGTCCCCTTCGCCTTAAAGATCAGGCCGGGGTTGCTGCCAAGAAAGCTATACCGGCCCCACTTCTCTCCCCCCTCGACGCTTTCCAACAGAAACGCATACTCACCGCGATCGATCTTCCGAAAGGCCGACACCGGCGTCTCCATGTCGGCAAGGATCTCGCGATAGACAGGGATCAGGTTCCCGTCCTTGGCCTTTCGCGAAAACTCATCGAACGATGGATGCAACATCTCCGCCATGTTGTGACACCGTGATGTAAGGCTGAAAAAACAGCGCTCACCCTACCATACGGGAGAAAAAGGGGTCAAGAATAAACCCGGAACAGAGATCAATGGAGACCGCAGGTGGGAGCAGTATGGCACCCGTTGGAGCGGGACGCTACAGATGCTGTTGGACCTTTGCCTTAATGGCTGATTTGGGCAACGCGCCGATGATCTGCTCGACCTGCGCCCCATCCTTGAAAAGCAAGATAGTCGGAATACTTCGGATACCGAATCGAGCCGCACTCTGTCGATTCTCGTCTACGTTCAGCTTGGCGATCGTGACCTGCCCCTCATACTCTGTTGCCAGTTCATCAAGGATCGGGGCGACCATCCGGCACGGGCCGCACCATTCGGCCCAGAAATCAACCAGGATGAGGCCTTTCCCTTTGATGACCTGCTCATCAAAATCGTGATCAGTAATGTGAACGACCTTGTCCGACGCCATACGCCCCTCCCGTCAGGCCTCATGAAGTAAGGCCCTCGCCGGGCTTCCCAGCAAGGGCATTCGACGATTGAGTTTGATAGTAAAAGAGCAGAGATCGGCTGTCAAGCTGTTTCAAGGCCTGGTGGTGGAACAGGACGAGCAACCTCCGTTATTCCGGGTCGCGGATGACCGCAGGCCGCATGCGCTGCCCTCGCCTACAGACACAGGGCAAGCCAGCCTGACAACCAGGGTTGAGGGTGCAAGAGCAGAATAGGGTAAGGTGAAGGGAGAGCGCGAATAGAAACAACACTCATCGCTTGCGGAACGCTCCCACGGCAAGCGCGCGCGTGGCCGCGACGCGAGTCTCCACACCAAGTTTCTTAAAGATATGCTCCAGATGCTTTTGTACAGTCCGTGAACTCAAGCCGAGGATCTCCGCGACCTCGACATTCGTCTTGCCGTGCGCCACCCACAACAGCACCTCGGCCTCCCGCCTTGTAAGATCTGATAGCTTGAAGGCTACCGGCTGGACGCTGACAGGTTGCTGTTCCATGAGCAAGATACACCGATCCGCCTCGCACAGATGCCGGATTACGAGACGCTCCCCCTGCCTTTCCACAACGAACGGCTTACGAGGCAGCGGGACGTCATCCGTGACATTCAGGGACGCCTCCTGATGCGCGAGCCAGGTTCTGAACACCACCGGCAGGTGGTCCACGTGTTGCGATGAACGCCCGAAATAGTCCGCCAGCCACTGTTGCGCTCGACTGTTTATCAGTCGAACACGCCCGTCTTTGGTAAGGAGTACCACCCCTTGATCTCGTGCCTCCATAGCCTGCCCCAGGAGCCCGACCTCTTGTCGCATGACCCTGATCGCCTCAGCGTTCGCATAGGCCTGAATGAGATGCGGATGGAGGAGATTCAGGAGAAGCCTGTCTCGCTCCGAAAAGTCGCGCCGGCCCCGATGCAGGCTGACCGCAAGCAGGCAGGGCCTCGGACCGGGAACCAGTACGCTCATCACATACTCTATGTTCATCGGCTCGTATAGCTCGCTATACAATTTCAGCGCATGGAACCGTCGTCTAGTGAGAAAGTCCGAGAGCTTGACGGCGCTCGCGTCGCCGGTCTGCTGGTAGTAGGTGAAATGAGGATGTTGTGGGAGGTGCCGCTCAAAGAGCCGCCGGAAACCCGGAAGCGTGGCGGTAGACGGCTCTACTCTCATATCGACGATCCGTCCCCCACCATCGATTTCGGTAAACGCCGCCAACTCTGCGGGAACGAGTGTCGAGATCCCGTACAGGAGGTAGCTGATGAGCGCATCGCGATCGTGGCAGGCGTAGCAGCCCCGCACGAATTTGAGGAGAACTCGGAGTTGTTGTTGCGTCAACCGTTCCATTCCATCTTGTACTCGCACTGCGTACAACTACTCCTCGCCTTGCGTACTGTCAATACGCCTTTTGGCGTAGACGGTTTCAGGATGGTTAGGAATGGGTCATGTACGCCGACACGCGTATTGACTGTCGGATACCTCTCTGATTATCTCGCCTGCTGTTGTGTCTTGCTGTGAATAGTGCGTAGAAGTGTAAATCATTCTGCGGTCGGTAGAAATATCCACACAGTACAGGACACTATCCGCATGCACAATGAAATGGCTTCACTGCGTTTTCAATGATAACACACGGTCCGTATTCTCGGGGGCAACGGCAATTTCTCCTCCGGCAGGCTGTAGTACTTAAGTGTACCATGGGCCCGCTGCTATTCTCCGCGCTTCAAGACCTCCACAAAACCACTCATCTTGTAGTCACTACGCTCAGCAGGAGGATGACCCGACACCTACGTCCTATAATAACGGAAGTGGTGTTGACGGCCCGATACAAGTATGCTATCCGTAGCCTATGACGGTATCGTCACAGGCGGCCACGCCATCCACTCCGAACACCCTCTACGGCCATCGATTCCGAAACTCGACGCTTCTCGAAGCGGCGCTCACCCACCCCTCCTCGACCGATCCCTCGCAAGCGGATGTCCGCCTGCGTTACCAGCGGCTCGAGTTTCTGGGGGATGCGGTCTGGAGCCTCTATGTCAGCGACGCGCTCGTCTCTCTCCTGCCGACAGCCTCAGAGGGTGAACTGACCCAACGTCGCGCCGGTCTCGTAAGCGCCACTGCGCTGGCTGACATGGCGCAACTCCACGGCCTTGCGCCGTTGCTCCTACTGAGCAAGGGAGAAGAGTTAACGGGCGGAAGGCTCAAGACCAGAGTCCTCTCAAGTAGCTTCGAGGCTGTAATCGGCGCAATCTATCTCGACGGTGGCCTCGAAGCGATCCGCGATCTGGCGCGTGAGGCCTGCGTGAACACCCTTGAAGGGGAACACGTGACACTCGATCCGAAAACCGCTTTGCAACACCTCGCTCAGTCGCTCCTTCACGCGACCCCCCGTTATCGCCTCATTCGCCGGTCAGGCGCCCCTCACGCCCCGACGTTCGAGGTCGAGGTCATAGTCGGGCAGTCACCGATCGCCAAGGGAAAAGGACGAAACCGGCAAGAGGCTGAGCGTGCGGCTGCGCAAGACGCTCTCAGCTCACTACGGGAGCCTTCAGCTACAATATCTAGTGGCAATAATGAAATACCCTACTGAGTCTTGTATTTGTCTTGACAGCAATGTACTGAATCTGGTAGGGTGTCACCATTCTATCTCCTTTAGCGTTGGATTGAAGAGGTGGCAGTGTGGGTCACAATAATCCGGTCATAATGCCGGGTGAAGGCGGTAGCAGGCGATGCGACTTCTGCGATTAACTGCGTTCGGCTTTAAATCGTTCGCTGAGAAGGTCGAGGTGACCTTCGAGCCCGGCGTGACTGCCATTGTCGGTCCGAACGGCTGCGGCAAGAGTAACCTCTCCGACGCGATCCGTTGGGCCCTCGGCGAGCAGAGCGCAAAGTTGCTGCGCGGGGATCGAATGGACGATCTGATCTTCGCCGGGAATAGTGTTCGGAAGCCACTTGGCATGGCGGAGGTCTCACTGATCTTCACGGATAACTATGGCAATATTCCAACGGAATTTCACGAGGTGACGGTCACCCGCCGATTGTACCGCTCCGGCGAGAGCGAGTACCTTCTCAATCACGTTCCGTGTCGCCTGCGCGATATCACCGATCTCTTCCTGGACACCGGACTGGGGGGCGAGCCGTATGCCCTGATCGAACAGGGCAGCATCGGCAGCATCGTTAGCGCAAAACCGGCTGAACGTCGGCTCCTCATCGAAGAGGCTGCCGGCATCATGACCTACAAGGTCCGAAAGAGGTCTGCGCTCGCCAAGCTGGAAGCGGCGGAACAGAACCTACTCCGGGTGAGCGATATTATCCGAGAAGTGGAGCGGCAAAAGAACTCTCTCAAGCGACAAGCGAACAAGGCGGAACGCTACCGTGCTTACCAGGACCGCGCGCGCGAGTTGAAGGGCTTTGTAAAATATTCGGAGTTGCAGCAGGTGCAGCAACAACTCACGCTGCTCCAGAATGCAGCCCTGACCGCTCAGAACGAGGTAGACTCGGCGCAGACCGTAGTCGCTGCCGTGGAGGCTGAACAGGAGGCCATACGGATCCGGGAACTGGAGCAGGAACAGGAGAGAGCCGCTGCGATCCAGCGACTGCACGAACTGAAGAGTTGCCTGTCTCGCGATGAGGCCGAACTCAACCACCTGGGACAAATGCTGAATGAATCGACGCTTCGAAAACAGGAGCGGCGTGACCGCTCTGCGCACCTGCAGGGCCGACGAACCGTCCTGGTCCAGCAGGAAGCCGAAGCAACTGAGCAGAAACAGGCTCTGGACGCCGAGCTTCTGACCGGTCGCGCGCAACTCGATCTCAAGTCTTCGGAACTGCACGCACTCGAAGAGAGGATCGCGACAGCGGCGCGAGCGCTGGAGGCTACGCGGCGGCGTCTCGCTCAGGACGCCGTCACCTTGGCCGACCGTCGCAACCACCTGATCAGCCTCCGGGAGCGGGCGCGCCTCTATACGACACAGCGTGATCTGGCCATCCAACGCAAGGCGCGGCTTGAGCAGCAAGACCTCGATCTCGTCCCCGTGGAAGAGGCGCAGGGCGCGGTTCTTGCGCAGGTAATCGAACGACTGGATGCGCTACACACCGAGCGTGAAGCGCTCACACGACAGACGGCGGACGAGGAGACCGCGCGGGAGACCAATAAGGCGCAACTGGAAGGACTCCGGGATGAGTCGGCGAAACTCAGCAGTCGCCTGGCGTCGCTCATCGAGCTCAGCCAGAGTTTCGAAGGCTACGCCGACGGTCACCGGTACCTCCTGAAACAAAAGGCCCAGGGCGAGGCGCGAGTCGAAGGACTCAAAGGCTCGCTGGCCGATCTGCTTGAGGTGCCAGCCCGCTACGAGCGCGCCATCGAGACGTTGCTCGGCGATGCCTTGCAAGGGCTGGTGATGCAGCGGGCGGAAGATGTTCAAGAGGCCATTCGACTGCTTATCGAACGGGGACAGGGTCGCGCAACCTTTCTCCTTCAACGCGAGGCTCTCAGCGGCCAGAACGAGACACCGACCACTCGACATCGCGAGATCCTCGGCCGCTACGCCCAACCCCCTACACCCTCTCCCCTTTCTGTCGAAGGTCTTGCGATCGATCTCATCCGCTGCGCTGACGGCGACCGACCGCTCGTGGAGGCGCTTCTCGCCGATGGGATCGTCGTCGGTGAGCTGTCGGATGCGCTCGCGCTCAGCAATCTTCTCCCCTCTCCGTTTGCGATAGCCACACTCACCGGAGAACTCGTCACCAGCAGGGGAATCATCGCGGGTGGTCCAGGAGGAGGTTCCGGAATTCTTCCGAGACGACGGGAAATTGCCAGACTCCGTGATCGCGTCCGGGAACTGCACGGCAGCCTCCAGACGGTTGAAGCCTCATGGGAGGCGTCCTGTCGCCGCTCGGCCCATTTCATGGAATCGTTGGAGTTGTTGAATCAGCGTCTCCATGAGCTGGAGATCGAGCGTCTCAAGGCGGAGACCGCATTTGCCCATACAGGCGCGGAACGGCGACGCTTTCTGCAGCAGATCGAGGTGCTGACCTATGAGGTCGGGAGCCATGAGGAGGACCTTCGCGTGCTCGCCGGGGAGATCGGTGCGATCGAGCACACTCTCGTGGAACTTGAGGGCCAGGACCGGGTGATGCAGCTCGAGGCCGTAAAGCATGAGACCGACGCGGCCGCCCGGCAGCAGGAACGGGACGGCCTCATCATGGAGGTGGGAGAATACCGCGTCCAGCTCACCGCGCTGCAAGGTCAGCGGGAGATCCTGACTCGCAGTCTTGTCATGACGGTTGAGGAGCTTAGCCAGGTAAAGAGCGAACTGGAGTCGCTCGAGGCCGAGCTGGCCGCGCAACACCTTCGCGAGACAACAATGGAGACTGCCGTCGCCACGCTTCAGGAGCGACTGACGTCTCTGGTGGAGGAAGAGCAATCGGCACAGCGGATCGTCGTCATACAGGACGAGGCACGCCAGGAGCTGAGCGCGAGGCGTCAATCGATCGACGAACGCCTGCGCATGCTGAAACAGTCGCTGGTCGACAAGCAGCAGGCCTTGAACGACGCAGCGATCCGACTCGCGGAACTACGCAATGCAATCTCTTTCCTTGAGGAGGCACTAAGGGAAGAGGCGCCTCCGGAACTGGAGGCCATTGTCCTGCGACTGACCGGGAGCGGCCTTGGAATCGACGCGGCCAACGATGAACTCGCGGATCTCACCACGAGAATTGCAGAATTGGGCGCGGTCAACATGGCCGCCCTGGAGGAATACCAGGAGCTGGCGGAACGTCACCAATTTCTCTCAACGCAAACTGACGACCTCTCATCATCTGTGCAGTCGCTCCGTACGGCCATCTCGGAGATCAACGATACCATTCAGCAACGGTTTAACGATACTCTTCAGACTGTAGCCGGTCATCTGGACCGGCTCTGGAGTTGCCTCATTCCTGGAGGCCAGGCGTCTCTCAGCTTGACCCAACTCGAGGACGGGGAGGAGGAACCCGGGGTGGAGATGGCGGTTCGGATCCCCGGCAAACGCGCTGCCCTCAATCTGCTGTCCGGAGGCGAAAAGGCACTGGCGGCGCTGTCGCTCTTGCTGGCGCTGTTCCATACCCGTCCAAGCCCTTTCTGCCTGCTGGACGAAGTCGATGCCCCCCTCGACGACGCGAACGCTGAACGATTCGCCTCGCTTCTGAAGGAGATGGCCGCCAGCGCCCAATTCCTCCTCATTACTCACAACAAGCGGACGATGTCGGCCGCCGACCTCCTGTACGGCGTCACCATGGAGGAGCACGGCGTCTCGAAGCTCCTCTCCCTCCACATGAACCGCGCCGCCTGACAAGAGGCGGACAGGAAGGTCTGTATGTTCACCAACGACACTCCCCGTCAAGGTCTTTTCGGGCGATTCGTGGTTGGCCTCGCTCGCACCCGTCAGGGGTTGGCGGGGCAGATTGGGCGGCTATTCGGCGGGAATGTCCCCAGTGCCGCCGATCTGGAAGCGCTGGAAGAGGCCCTGATTGCGGCTGACTTCGGCCCCGCGCTGGCGCAACAACTGATGACACCCCTTCATCAACGCCTCAGCCGCCGTGATCTCAGCAACCTGGACCAGGTGGAGGCCGCCCTCAAGCACGGTATCCTGGAGATTCTGAGCGGGGTCGCCCCGCCTCCGTCAGCCACGGACCATCAGACCAGACCGCAGGTCCTACTCTTTCTTGGAATCAACGGTTCCGGAAAGACAACGACCATCGGGAAGCTGGCAAGTCGCCTCATTGCTGAAGGCGGGCATGTGGTGTTAGCCGGGGCCGACACCTTTCGGGCGGCGGCTATTGAGCAGTTGGGGCTATGGGGGCAACGCGTAGGGGCTGATGTTGTGTGCCACCAGGCTGGGGCCGATCCCTCCGCTGTGGTGTTCGATGCCGTGCAGGCCGCCTGTTCACGCGGCGCAAGCCACCTGCTCATCGATACGGCCGGCCGCCTGCACACCAAACGGAATCTGATGGAGGAGCTGAAGAAGATTCAGCGAGTAGTGTCCCGACAGATACCGGACGCGCCTCACCAGCGGATCATGGTGCTCGATGCCACGTCCGGCCTGAACGCCCTGGTCCAAGCGAAGCATTTTCACGAGGCGGTAGGACTGACGGGCCTGATCCTGACCAAGCTGGACGGCACCGCCAAAGGGGGCGTCGTCGTCGCGATCGCCGATCGGTTGAAACTCCCGATCACTTTTGTCGGTCTGGGCGAGGGGGTTGACGATCTGCAGCCGTTTGTCCCGGAGACCTTCACGGACGCCCTCTTCGCACGATCCTAGCGCGATTTCACAACCCAACCCGATGCACCGGCACATCCCCCATATCTCCTCAACCCTCCAGCCTCTTTATAAAAGGGGGATGCTGAGGGATTTCCTGTTTTCGGCTTGACACCCTTTGCCATCCGGTGCTACGTTAACTTCATGTTTTTCCTCGAAAAGTTTTGGCTTCCTGCAATGAGGTCGGATGTTCACGCCTGATGATGAGCGCTTCATGCGGCATGCGCTGGTTCTTGCGGAAAAGGGGCGCGGCCGCACTAGTCCTAATCCGATGGTGGGCGCAGTCGTGGTGCAACACGGCAGAATCGTTGGGGAGGGCTATCATGCACAGGCCGGCAAGCCGCATGCGGAGGTTGTCGCGCTGGAATACGCCGGCGGAGCGGCGCGCAATGCCGACCTCTATGTCACGCTCGAGCCGTGCGGGCATTACGGTCGGACTCCACCATGTACCGATCGGATCATTCAAGCCGGTATTCGGCGAGTGGTCGTACCCACCATCGACCCGAACCCGCTTGTTTCCGGGAGGGGCGTACAGAGTCTACGCGACGCCGGGGTTATCGTCGATCTTGGGCTGCGGTCGGCAGACGCAACGGCCCTCAACGAAGCCTTTATAAAATTTATGAAACACCGTACCCCGTTTGTGGTCCTTAAGGCAGCCGTCAGTCTTGACGGCAAGATTGCCACTCGGACCGGAGACTCTCGGTGGGTCTCCGGCGAACGATCGCGCGAACATATACACACCCTGCGAGATCAGATAGACGCGGTGATCGTCGGAATCGGTACGGTCCGGCGCGACAATCCCAGGCTCACAACCAGGCTTCCGGAAGGCGGGCGCGACCCAATCCGAGTGGTGGTGGATGGGCTTGGTCCGTTCCCGGACGATGCGCAGATCCTTCAAGCCGAAGCCGCCTCGCGAACCTGGGTCGCCGTAGCCGCTGATGCGCCGGCCAAGCGGATCAGAGCCCTGGAGCGCCGCGGACTGACGGTACTTGAAGCGGGCGGCTTCCGCGGACGGGTCAGCCTTGAACACCTCCTGAAACGCCTCGGTGAGCGCGAGGTCACCAGCGTGATGATCGAGGGTGGAGAGGGCATCTTCACGTCGGCCATTGAGGAGGGGATCGTCGACAAGTTCCTGCTATTTGTCGCGCCGATTCTCCTTGGGGGGAAGACCGCGCCCAGTCTTTTCGGCGGAACGGGTATTGACAACATCGGCCAGGCGTTACGACTGGCCCGGCTACGCATCGAACAACTGGGAGAAGACGTACTGATTGAGGGATACCGCTCGACACATGAAGGAAGGTGCTAGGCACACGGAATGTTTACGGGACTGATCGAAGAGATAGGTCGCGTCCAGCAGGTACGTCGCGAAGGTGGTATCGTGAAGCTTGCCATCAAAGGACAGC
The DNA here is from genome assembly GCA_000091165.1 of Candidatus Methylomirabilis oxygeniifera. Classification (NCBI taxonomy): domain Bacteria; phylum Methylomirabilota (SeqCode); class Methylomirabilia (SeqCode); order Methylomirabilales (SeqCode); family Methylomirabilaceae (SeqCode); genus Methylomirabilis (SeqCode); species Methylomirabilis oxygeniifera (SeqCode). The sequence continues at coordinate 1,219,296 of FP565575.1, forward strand.
AGACGACCTCTTCCCTCGCCATAGGGGGCAGTATCGCAGTCGATGGAACCTGTTTGACGGTCACCAGGACAGCGCCCACACTGTTCGAGGCCGATCTGTCCGAGGAGACCATGGCGCGCACGACTCTGGGAGAACGGCAGGTCGGCAATCCAGTGAACCTGGAACGGCCCTGCCGGCCAACGGATCGACTTGGAGGCCACTTCGTGAGCGGTCACATCGACGGGGTCGGAACCATTCGAGAGATTCGGGAGACCGAGGGGATGTGGTGGTTCTTCATTGCGTATCCCAAGGCGCTGCGGCCTCTGCTTGTGGAAAAAGGATCCGTTGCGGTAGACGGAATCAGCCTGACAGTGGGCAGCCTGAGTGACCGCTCCTTCGGAATCGCCATCATTCCGCACACCTACCATCACACAACACTTGAGAGCAAACAGGTCGAGCAGCGCGTCAATCTGGAGACCGACCTTCTTGGTAAATACGTCGTCCGCTATCTCCAGGGACTCGGGTCTCTAACGCACAAGACGGCTCTTACTGAAACGCGGCTCCAGGAGCTGGGGTTTAGCTGAGCTGGTTTTTGGGGGAATAGCTATGGAAGATACGATCCAGTTCCACACCATCGAAGAGGCGATCCGGGATCTGCGCGACGGTAAGATGGTGGTCGTCGTCGATGATGATGACCGGGAAAACGAAGGCGACCTGACCATGGCCGCCGAAAAGGTGACGCCAGAGGCCATCAACTTCATGGCGACACAGGGGCGAGGATTGATCTGTATGCCCGTCATGGGCGAACGATTGGATGAGCTTCGCATCCCGCCGATGGTGACGGACAATACCTCTCCTCACGAGACCGCCTTCTGCATTTCCGTCGATGCCAGACAGAAGGTCACAACCGGAATCTCGGCCTACGACCGGGCGATCACCATTCAAACCATCATCGACCCCAAGGCGACAGCCGATGATCTCACCAGTCCGGGACACACCTTTCCGCTGCGCGGGCGCGATGGGGGCGTCCTGACCAGGGCAGGGCATTCTGAAGCCGCTATTGACCTTTCTCGTCTGGCCGGCCTCTACCCTGCCGGTGTGATTTGTGAGGTGATGCAGGACGACGGAACCATGGCCAGAACCCCGGAGCTGTATCGATTCGCTCAGAAGCACGGCTTGAAGTTGATCACCGTCCAAAACCTGATCGAGTTTCGGCTGAAGCGAGAGCGCTTTGTCAGCCGCATTGCTACGACGACGCTGCCGACCCCATACGGCCGATTCACTGCGATCCTGTATCACAGTCACATCGAGAACAAACACCATATGGCCTTAGTCATGGGCGAGATTAACGCCGTCGATGAGACGCTCGTGCGAGTCCACTCGGAGTGCCTCACCGGCGACGTCTTCGGTTCTCTTCGGTGCGACTGCGGACCTCAGATGGAAAAGTCGCTTGAACTGATTGCCAAGGAGGGGAAGGGCGTCTTTCTGTATATCCGACAGGAAGGCCGAGGTATCGGCCTGGCGAATAAGATGCGCGCCTATGAGCTGCAGGATAGCGGCCTTGATACAGTGGAGGCGAATGTACGGCTTGGATTCAAACCCGATCTGAGAGAGTATGGTATCGGCGCCCAGATCTTGTCCGATCTTGGATTGTGCAATATCCGGCTACTGACCAACAACCCACGGAAGATCGTCGGGCTCGAGGCGTACGGTCTCCATGTGGTGCAGCGGATTCCTATCGAGATTCACCCGAACGCCGAGAATCGTGCCTACCTACAGACCAAGTTCGCAAAGCTCGGTCACTTGCTCGAAACGGTGTAGTGGAGATGCAGTCGTCAGCCGTCAGCGTTCAGCTTCTACTTGCCTGCTGACTGCTGATAGCTGATCGCTGATGGCTGTTTTTTTACACGGAGGTACGCATTGAAAACAACTGAAGGGACATACCAAGCCAAAGGGTGTCGATTCGCCATCGTGATAAGTCGTGTAAACGAATTGATCGCCAAACGGCTGCTGGAGGGCGCCCTCGACTGCCTGCTTCGCCACGGCGTGGAGGACGGCGATCTGCACCTGGTGAAGGTGCCGGGAGCCTTCGAGCTGCCCTACGCGGCAAAGCGCTTGGCAGCCTCAAGCCGCTACGACGCCGTCATCGCGCTGGGCGCCGTCATCCGGGGCGCTACCGCTCACTTCGATTACGTCGCCGGAGAGGCCGCAAAGGGAATCGCAGCAGCCAGCATCGAGACCGGCGTACCCATTATTTTTGGCGTCATCACGGCCAACACGCTTGATGAGGCGATCGAACGGGCGGGAACGAAGGGCGGCAATAAAGGGTTCGATGCGGCGCTATCGGCCATTGAAATGGCCAGCCTCTTCGCCCAACTTAAATAATGCGCAAGAGAGCGCATTGTCCCAAGGATAACGGAAGTGGGTAAACGTCACCGCGCCAGGGAGCTTGCGCTCTCACTCCTGTATCAGCTTGAATTCTACCCGCTGGAGGCTTTTGAGGTGCAGTCGGCCGCCTTCTGGGCCGATCATCCGGCCGGCCCGGAGATCCGATCGTTGACTGACGAGCTGGTTCAGGGAACACTGCAACATCAGAAGCCAATCGATGAGGTACTCGCCTCGCACGTCGAGCACTGGATCCTCTCGCGGCTGGCCCTCGTAGATCTCTGCGTCCTCCGCTTAGCCGCGTTTGAACTGCTCTTTTACGGGAAGACGCCCTGGAAGGTTGCCATCGACGAAGCGATTGAGTTGGCGAAGGCGTTTGGCGGAAAGGACTCCGGCGCCTTTGTCAACGGTGTCCTGGACAAGCTCGCCGCTCTCGCCAAAGACAACTCCCCCGCTCCGCTGGGATAAAGCTGGACTCACGTTATCCTTATCCTTAGCCCCTTTGCCCCCCCTCATGATCGTTGCCGGTGATGTTAGGCATCACAGGCACCATGTATGAGTCGCTCAAAGATCCACTCGATCCACCAATCGATGTTGGTCCTTTCCTGAATGAATTTCCGTTTCTGGTCCTCTAACGCCTTCCTATCAGCTTCTGTCAGGTTCGAGTCTTTGAGCCTGGCGTCAATCTCGGCAATCTGAAAATCGACCACATCTCGTCGCGTCTTCCAGTCCTGAAGGTCTTGTTCACACCACTGTGCGTGTAATTGTGTGGTCGTAACATCTGCGTTTATGTGCGGCGTAAAGGTCGCCGCTTTTACCGGTACTGCAAACAGACACACAAAACTGCTTAGCTCCACGACCAGCGCCAAGACCCGCCCCATCCTATTTCTCACGACTGCTGCTCCCTCTTCTCCGATGCGTCGTATCCCGCAGCATTCGACGTCATTGTGCCGAAAGGCCCCCTTATCTTCATCCTCTCTCTAAAGGGGGGCGAGGAGAAGTAAAATTATGTAGGAGGGGAGCTTATACGTAGGTCTGCCCCTACGTAACGATGCGTAAAGAAATGGTTATTTGAAGAGATCGATAAGTGGGATGCTTAAGTCAGGGAGGAGGGGTGTACAGAGAGTGTCGCTTGCCTCGTGGCTCAGTTCGGCGACGCGGCTATAACCGTGGGGTGTCGTGCGGTAGACTTTTACTGTCTCCAATTCAGGGTCCACGATCCAGTACTCCTGCACCCCATGCCGCTCGTAGAGCTTCCGCTTGATGATTTCGTCGGTCTTGCGGGTGCTCTCTGAGAGGATCTCGATGAGGAGATCAGGTGCTCCTTGAATGTTGTGCGCGGTGATGATCGAGGCCTTCGCCGAGGAAATAAAGACGAGATCCGGCTGAACGACATCAAAGCTGGAGAGAATCACATCGAACGGAGCGGTGTAGAGGCGTCCGGCAGGGTGGAGCTTCAAATGGTCCACGATAGAGCAGGCGAGGTTCAGAGTAATCCGTTGGTGTCGCTCTGATGGTGATGGGGTCACGTGATGCTCTCCATCGATCAGCTCATGGCGCCGGCCGTCGTCAGGGAATAATAGGTAATCTTCATAGGTGAACTTGACCTGTACTGTCACTGTCTTCCTCGGACTGACTCTCAGCCTTCAGCCTACAGTCTTAACACCTGACCGCTTTACTCATACCGCTTGAAGACCAGTGTGGCGTTGGTTCCGCCAAATCCGAACGAATTGCTGAAGGCGACCCGCACCTCAGCGCGACGCGCGTTGTTCGGAACGTAATCAAGATCGCACTCGGGATCCGGCTCATCGTAGTTGGTAGTCGGCGGGATCACGCCATGGTGGAGGGTCAGCGCTGTGGCCACCGCTTCGACACCCCCCGCAGCCCCCAGGAGATGCCCGGTCATTGATTTGATAGAGCTCACCGCCAGACGATATGCGTGATCTCCAAACACCTTCTTGATCGCCTTAGTCTCAGCCGCATCGCCAGCAGGCGTCGATGTTCCATGGGCATTGATATAATCGACCTGTTCCGGCTGAAGCCCGGCATCCTCCAACGCGAGATTCATGGAGGCGATCGCACCGGCCCCTTCCGGCTCCGGCGCGGTCATATGATACGCGTCAGCCGACATCCCATAGCCGCTCAACTCGGCATATATCCTGGCGCTGCGATGCAGCGCATGCTCCAACTCCTCGAGAATCAAGACGCCCGCACCCTCGCCCATCACGAAGCCATCGCGTCCCTTGTCGAACGGGCGGCTGGCGCGCTGAGGCGCGTCATTTCTCGTGGATAGGGCCTTCATGGCGCCGAACCCGCCGATCGTCAGCGGAGAGATGACGGCCTCGGTTCCTCCGGCAAACATCGCATCAGCCATTCCCCGCCTGATCAGCTCGAAGGAATCGCCGATTGCATGATTGCCGGTCGCACACGCTGTCGAGACGCATAAATTCGGTCCACGGAGTCCGAAGCGAATCGCGATATTGCCTGAGGCCAGGTTGGTGATGATCGAGGGGATGAAGAAGGGACTGATCCGGCCGGGCCCTTTTTCCAACAATACCTTGTGCGTGTCTTCCAGGCAGGGGATTCCGCCCATGCCGGTCCCGATGAGGACACCGATGCGACTGCGCTCGACATCCTTCACGACAAGCTGCGCATCATCGACCGCCATGATGGCACCGGCCATGGCGTAGTGGATGAACCGGTCCATCTTCTTGACCTCTTTCTTCTCCATGTAGAGAAGCGGGTCGAATCCCTTCACCTCTGCGGCGATCTTCGTATCGTGTCGACTGGCGTCGAATCTGGCGATGTGATCGATGCCTGACACCCCGTTCATCAGGCTCTTCCAGAAGGTGTCGACGCCGATGCCGTTTGGCGCCACTACGCCCAGGCCTGTCACTACTACTCGTCTCATGTCGTTATGTTCCCATGGCCCATACGTCAATCTATAATCACGGGCTCGGCCTGTTGTTACGCGGGATGCGCCTTAATATGCGCGATCGCGTCTTTGACGGTGACGATCTTCTCAGCCTCCTCGTCGGGAATCTCAATACCGAACTCTTCTTCCAAAGCCATCACCAGCTCCACCGTATCAAGCGAGTCGGCGCCCAGATCTTCGACGAACGAGGCCTCCGGCGTCACCTCTGCCGCATTCACACCCAACTGATCTACAATGATCTTTTTGACTCTCTCTTCGATCTCCATGACGTCTGTCATCGTCCCCCTCTCTACGGCCCCTGTCTGCCGCCAGGCAGGTCGGCGCCGTCCGATGAATTAGGTTCGCAACCCACCATCAATTGTAATCACCTGGCCTGTAATATAGCTCGCCGCTTCTGAAACGAGGAACGAGACCAGAGCAGCCACCTCCTCCGCGGCCCCAAATCGACCCATGGGGATTTGGCCAAGATAGCTCTTTTTACGATCCTCTGACAGGATCGCGGTCATCTCAGTCTCGATAAAGCCCGGGGCCACCGCATTCACCGTAATCGACCTGGAGGCCACCTCCTTGGCAACAGCCTTCGTAAAACCGATCAGCCCAGCCTTCGATGCGGAGTAGTTGGCCTGTCCAGGAATTCCCATCGTCCCTGCGACCGAGCTGATATTCACGATTCGACCGCTCTGCGCCCTCAGCATCGGCCGCAACGCTGCTCGGGTCGTAAAGAATGCTCCTTTCAAGTTGACATCCAGGACAGCATCCCAGTCCTCCTCCTTCATTCGGATCAGGAGCCCATCCTTGGTGATGCCCGCATTATTGACCAGGATGTCCAGACGACCAAAACCTTTGAGGCCGGCCTGAATCAATCCATCCGCCTCAGCCTCACGCGAAATATCTGCGGCCACCGCTATCCCCTCAGCTCCGGCCGCTTCTATCTCCGCAACCACCTTTTGGGCTGCCTCCGGATTTCTTGCGCCGATAACTACCTTCGCGCCCTGCGCCGAGAGCCCCAAAGCGATTGCCCGCCCAATCCCTCGCGAGCCGCCGGTGACGACTGCTACCTTCCCCTCAAGTCCGGTCGTTGGCGCCATCACCATCAGCGAACCGCCTCCAACTGATCCACCGCCAACCGTAGCGAACCCGGATCCTCCGCGTAGAGCGCGGTCGCCTCAGGCGCGATCCGTCTAATCAGTCCGGTCAGTACTTTTCCAGGACCAAGCTCCAGAAAGATGGTGACGCCTTCTTTCACCAGTCTACGCACCACATCCTCCCACCGCACCGGCCTTGTGACTTGGCGAACGAGACTGTCGGCAACCGCATCCCTCGTCGTCAGAAGCTCGGCGTCGGCATTGTTGACCAACGGAACCGTTGGATCGGCAATCGGTGTCGCTTGGAGTACACCGGCCAACCGCTGAGCCGCCGGCTCCATCAAGGAGCAGTGAAATGGCGCACTCACCTGGAGGCGCACGGCTCGCTTAGCGCCGCGTTGTTTGGCCAGCTCGACGGCTCGATCCACCGCCCCGGTCTTCCCGGCGATGACCACCTGACCGGGGCCGTTAAGATTGGCGACCTCGACAATCCCGTATTGGGCGGCCTCCTCGCATATCGCATAGACGCTCTGCCTATCAAGGCCCAATATAGCCGCCATCGCACCGGCCCCAGGGGCCACTGCTTCCTGCATGAACTCGCCTCTCTTCCTTACAATGCGAATGGCGTCTTCAAATGCGAGGCTCCCGGACGCTACCAGCGCTGAATACTCCCCAAGCGAATGGCCCGCCACATAGTCGGGTTTGATCCCCTCGCGCTGTAACGCGGCGACAGCGGCCATACTCACCGTCATAATAGCCGGCTGCGCGTTTGCGGTGAGGGTAAGCTGCTCCTCTGGTCCTTTGAAGCAGAGATGGCCAAGGTCGATCCCCAGCGCCTCACTTGCCTTTTCAAAGAGAATACGGGCTTCAGGGATCTGCGACCAGAAATCCTGCCCCATACCAATCCGTTGAGAACCTTGACCGGGAAAACGAGCGCGATCGCGGTCATCGTCCGGCAGCGCGCATACTCACCATCGGATGAGCGCCGATCCCCAGGTAAATCCGCCCCCGAAGGCCGTCAGCAACAACAGATCACCGCGCTTCAGTCGTCCCGCCCGGACGGCTTCGTCCATGGCGATAGGGATTGAGGCTGCGGAGGTATTACCATAGCGGTCAATGTTCATATAGATCCGCTCCCGCGGCAGGTCCAGTCGCTCGGCCACTGCATAGATAATTCGGGCGTTGGCCTGGTGAGAAATAAAAAGATCAACGTCGGAAACCTCTGCCCCATTGGCCTTGAGCGCAGCGATGGCGGCCTCTTCCATTGACCGGACCGCCGTCTTGAACACCTCATTTCCGTTGGGCATCCGAATCGTCACCAGCTTCTCATCGATGACCTTTTGGCTCGCAGGCTGGCGCGAGCCGCCCCCCGGAATGATCAGTTGCCTCCCCTTTGATCCGTCCGAATAGAGGTGCGTAGAGAGGATAGCCGGATCGGCAGTTGTCCGCTGAACCACCACCGCGCCCGCGCCATCGCCAAAGAGTACACAGGTGCCTCGATCACTCCAGTCCACGACCTTGGAAAGGGTATCCGCCCCTATCACCAGGATGTTTCGCATGACGCCGGCTCGCAGATAGGCGTCGGCGACAGAGAGGCCGTACACAAAGCCGGCGCACGCAGCCATCAGATCGAAGGCCGCCGCGCGTGACGCGCCAAGTCGCTCCTGCAACACGCACGCGGTAGAGGGAAAAAACATATCGGGGGTCACCGTGTTCACGAGGATCAGATCCAGGTCATGAGGGTCAACGCCGGAGGCCTCAAGGGCCTGTCGAGCCGCCCCCTCAGCGAGATCCGACGTTGCCTGGTCATCGGAGGCGATCCGCCGCTCCGATATCCCCGTTCGGGTGACAATCCACTCGTCACTTGTACTGACCATCTGCTCCAGTTCAGCATTGGTCAGCACTCGATCCGGAACTGAGGCCCCTGTGCCTGCGATTCTGCTGCCGTACATCACATGCGTCCTGTCGCTAACTGACGGCAATCCCTTCCGTGATATGCTCGATCACCCTGTTTTCTACACATCCTCCGGCGACTCGGATCGCATTCTTGATCGCCTTGGCGGTCGAGCGGCCGTGGCAGATGATGCAGACCCCTCGAACCCCAAGCAGTGGCGCGCCGCCGTACTCCGTATAATCAATCAGCTTCTTGAAGCGCTTAAATGCGCCCCTGGCCAATAAGGCGCCGACCATCCCCGCCAACCCTTTCCCCAGTTCCTCCTTGAGCAGGCGCGTAAAAAACTCCGCGGCGCCTTCAATGATCTTCAGGGCAACGTTACCGGTGAAGCCGTCGCACACAATGATATCGGCTGTTCCCGTGAGGACCTCGCGGCCCTCGACGTTTCCAATGAAGTTGAGGGACTGCTCCTCTTCGAGCCCCTTGAAGGCCTCTCGAGTCAACTCGTTCCCCTTACTCTCCTCCTCACCGATGCTCAGCAGGCCAACGGTAGGCGTTGGCTTCCCCATGATTTGCCGCGCATAGACATTCCCCATAATAGCAAACTGGAGGAGGTGTCGCGCCTTGCAATCGGCATTGGCGCCGACATCCAACAGGATCGACTGACCTTTCAGCGTTGGAATGATGAGAGCGATGGCGGGACGCTCTACGCCCGGAAGCGGACCCAAGGTAATCAGCGCCGTGGCCATCACCGCCCCCGTATTCCCGGCGCTGATAAAGGCATCGGCCTCCCCATTCTTGACGAGATCCAGGCCGACCCGGATGGACGACTGCTTCTTCTTTCGCAAGGCGGCGGAAGGGGATTCTTGCATCCCGACCGTCTCCGGGGCGTGTCGGATCGCAATGCTCAGGCCCTTCGTGGCGTGCTGTTTCAGTGCCCGGCCAATTTCTTCTTCGTTCCCGACCAGCAAGACAGACAGGTCGAGTTCACGGGCGGCGGCTACGGCGCCCTCGACGGTAACCGTGGGACCACGGTCGCCACCCATCGCGTCAAGGGCTATACGGGTTCCCATACCTGTGTGCCTATCGGGAACGGGAGGCTAGACCTCCTCCCGCTTCACAACCTCCCGACCACGATAATAGCCACAGGCGGGGCAAGCGCGATGGGGCAGCTTCCGCTCATGGCAGTTGGGGCACTCCGAGAGAGAAGGGGCGGTGAGGGCGTGATGAGCGCGTCGTGTTCGCGACCGCGTATTACTGTGACGGCGTTTTGGAAGGGGCATCGTTCATCCTCCTGGATTTCGCGTGGGCTAGAGTAAATGTTGAAGGGGAGCCAGCCTTGGGTCGTCTTCCTGCACCTGGCATCCGCACGAGCTCTCGTTCAGATTGACCCCGCAATGCGGGCAAAGACCACGGCAGTCGGCCCGGCACAGGGGCTGCAGCGGCAAATTCAACAGGACATTCTCGCGCAACAGCCTGGTCACATCCAGGCGATCGTCTTGCATGGCGTCGACGTCCATCTCGGCGGCGCTGAGTTCAACCTCCTCGTCGCGAAAGGCTTCTCTGTCTTCCGTATACAGAATCGTAAACGAATCAGAGACGGGAACAGACACCGACTCTGAGCATCGGCTGCACGGCACGACTGCCGTTGTGGAGAATGTTCCACTCGCAAGGATGCCGTTGACCTCTCGCTCCAGACGAAGGGAGGCTTGGATCGGAGCAAGTGACAGCCATAATCCCTCAACCCCCTCCCAGCAAGGTTCTTCACGTACTTCCAGATCTAACCCTTCTGGAGGAATCTGCGACCGCTCCACTACCATTGTAGATGCTCCATCAAATTCGCATGTATGGTACAAGGCGAGGACTCTCAAGTCAAGGAATTTCCTGACGGGACAGCCCCCGCTTCACGGTTATTTCAACGGTGAGTCGTCTCTTCCAACTACAGGAACGATCTCCAATCGATTAAAAAAATAAGGGATTTCAACAGCGGCTGATGCCGCCGAGTCTGAGCCATGCACAACGTTCCTCTCGATGCTGTCGGCAAAGCTCCGTCGGACTGTTCCCTCGGCAGCCTTATGCGGATCGGTAGCGCCCATGAGCGTCCGAACACGCCCTATCGCCCCCTCCCCTTCCAGAATCATCGGTACGCATGGTCCGGAGCTCATAAAACGTGTGAGGCTCTCAAAGAACGGCTGATGTCGATGCACCTGATAGAAACCCTCCGCCTCTTTTTGCGCCAGCCACACCATCTTCAGCCCGCATACCACCAATCCCTCCGACTCAAAGCGCCGAACGATCTCGCCGATCAGACCCCTCGCCACAGCATCCGGCTTCACAATAACCAAGGTTTGTTCCATGTTGTCACTCCGTGATGATAAGGGCTGTCAGTTGTCTACTGTCAGCCGATGACTTTTTTTACAGCGGCTCCAATGTCTGCCGGGTTGTGCACTACAGCGATATCGGCACGCCGCAAGGCAGAGATCTTCTCTGTTGCTGTTCCTCTGCCACCCGAGATGATCGCCCCCGCATGGCCCATACGTCGCTCGGGAGGGGCTGCCAGCCCGGCGACGTATGCGATGACCGGTTTCGTGACGTGCCGCTCAACGAAGGCCGCCGCCTCCTCTTCGGCAGTACCTCCGATCTCGCCGATCATCAGAATCGCCTCGGTCGCCCCATCGTTTTCGAAGAGCGCCAGGCAATCGACGAACGTGGTACCGATGATCGGATCCCCACCGATTCCGATGCAGGTAGATTGGCCCAGACCCAGGCGCGTAAGCTGATTGACCGCCTCGTAGGTCAGCGTCCCGCTCCTTGAGATCACACCGACCCTACCGGGTCTGTGGATCCGTCCCGGCATGATCCCCACCTTGGCTTGGTCCGGAGAGATGATCCCGGGGCAGTTCGGCCCAACCAGGCGGGTGTCAGACCCGTGAAGTATACGGGCCACGCGCACCATATCCAAGATCGGAATCCCCTCCGTGATACACACGACCAGCGGAATCGCCGCATCGATCGCCTCGAGAATTGCGTCAGCGGCGAAGGCGGCAGGAACAAAGATCAAGGCGGTATTCGCATCCTCCTTCTCTACAGCCTCACGTACTGTATCAAAAACCGGAATCCCCTCGTGGGATATACCCCCCTTGCCGGGGGTCACGCCTGCGACTACGCGGGTCCCATACTCGCGACACGCCAAGGCGTGGAACGTGCCCTCCTTGCCGGTGATCCCCTGTACCACCACTCGTGTCTGTCGGTCTACCAGAATACTCACGCCATATCCTATACCCTGAACCCTATACCCTGTCCGGAGGCCTTCACGGCCTTCTCGGCCGCATCCTGCATCCCTTCTGCGGTGATGAAATTCAGACCGGACTCAGTAAGCATACGCGTACCATGGTCCACATTGGTCCCCTCCATCCGAACTACAATCGGCATTGTCACCCCGAGGGAGCGAACCGCACGAATCACGCCCTCTGCCAGCCGCTCACACCTCAGGATTCCCCCGAAGATGTTGATAAGGACCACACGTACGGATCGGTCTGAGATCAGAATGCGAAACGCCTGTTCGATCTGTTCAGCACTGGCGCCGCCGCCGACATCCAGAAAGTTGGCCGGTTCACCGCCGACAAATTTGACGAGATCCATGGTCGCCATCGCCAAGCCGGCTCCGTTGACCATACATCCTACAGTACCGTCGAGCTTGATATAGTTTAGTCCGAACTTGGACGCCTCTATCTCCAGCGGCAGCTCCTCGTCTGGATCACGGAGCGCCTTCAGATCGGCGTGGCGAAAAAGGGCGTTATCATCGACATTGAGCTTGGCATCCAGGGCCAACAAGCGACCATCGGTCGTGATCACCAGAGGATTGATCTCGACCAAAGAACAATCTTTCTCCTGAAACACTCGATACAAGGCCGAAAATAGACCGGTAGCGGTACGTTGAACCTGCTGCGGCAGCGCGAGCCTCAACACAAGGCGGCGAATATGGAAGGACTGAAGTTGAACGGCCGGATCGACGACGACTCTCGTGATACTCTCCGGATCCTTCGCGGCCACTTCTTCGATCTCCATCCCGCCGATCGCGCCGGCCATCATCACGGGCCGTGCCGCCCTGCGATCCAGGACGATCCCGGCGTACAGCTCCCGGCTGACGGCGACTTGTTCCTCGACAAGGATTCTTTTGACCACCCTGCCTTCAGGGCCGGTCTGATGGGTGACCAGGCGGGAACCGATGAGCCGCTCCGCCAACTCTTCCGCCTCCTGCGGCGACGATGCCGACAGGATCCCGCCACCCTTGCCTCGGCCGCCCGCATGAATCTGGGCCTTCAGCACCACAGCGCCGCCAAGCTGCTCGGCAACACGCGCCGCGTCAACGGGCGTCGTGACCGCCTCCCCTTTTGGAACGGGTACCTCGTACGCGCCAAGGATCGCCTTTGCCTGAAACTCATGGATCTTCATGACTTACCTTCACTGCAACCTCTTCTACGGATGCCGTCCCTTCACCGAAGTCGAAAGGTCTTAACGAGTATCCGGTGAAAACGAGGAGTGGTCAGCGACGACTGCATAGCGTGAGCGTCACTGCCATCCTTGGTGTGCCGAACGGTTATCATAATCTCAACATCTTGTTTGTCAAGGTCCAAAATTGGTTTTAGTCTTGACACGCTTTGATACACCGTGCTAAAGGAATGGCGTATATGCGTCTTCGAAAAACAGTAGATGGCATCACAGTTGTGATTCAAAGCGCCTGAGCATGATGCGACCCGCGACGGCACATCCGGCTGGGCGACCCATCTCCCCTCCATCCACCCACGAGGTTGATCAGTTCGTCGACGAGTTGCGTCGAGGGTACGCGACTCGCGGACACCCCGTCCATCTCAAACAGATCCCTTCAAAATCCCCAAGCTATGCGGATCTGTCCGATCCTCTGCCCGGACCGCTTCTGGACACCCTACGGAAGATCGGAGTCGACCAACTCTATACGCACCAGTGTGCTGCCATCGCGGCAGCTCGTACCGGTAAGCATCCGCTGGTCGTCACGTCCACCGCCTCCGGCAAGAGCTTGACCTATCTCTTGCCGATTCTTGAGCACCTCCTGACTGATCGTTCAGCTCGAGCCCTGCTGTTGTTTCCGATCAAGGCGCTGGAGCAGGATCAACTGAAGATGTTGCACACCCTGATTCCTCCTGGTCAAGGGATCGACGCCGCCATACTGGACGGGGACACGCCTGTATCCCGGCGAGCGAAGCTCCGGGACAATCCCCCGCAACTGCTGCTGAGCAACCCCGATATGCTCCACCTGTCGCTGCTACCCTACCACGCCCAGTGGCGCGAGTTCTGGCGCAACCTTCGCTATGTCGTGCTCGACGAACTGCACACCTATCGCGGGGTCTTCGGCTCGCACATCGCCCATGTCCTGCGACGACTTCGTCGGGTGGCGGCGGCCTACGGAGCACATCCGCAGTTTATCGCATGCTCGGCAACGATCGCAAATCCCCTCGCGCTGTCAGAACAACTCACGAGCCTCCCATTTCACCTGATCGAAGCGGATGGGGCCCCACAGCAGGGCAAACGTTTCCTTCTGATCAATCCGGTCGCCAGCCCCTATACCGAGGCGACCGATCTGCTGCTCCGCTGCCTCCGGAAGGGGTTGAAGACTATCGCCTTCGCCAAGGCTCGGAAGATCGCCGAGTTGATCGCCATGTGGGCGCGACAAGCCGATCAGACACTTGGCGGCAGGCTTGCCGCCTATCGAGCGGGTTTTACGGCCGACGAACGCCGGGCCATCGAGCGAGGACTGTTCAGCGAGCAACTGGCGGGGGTCGTTACCACGTCAGCCCTGGAGCTCGGGATTGACGTGGGCGGGTTGGATGCCTGCCTCCTCGTCGGCTATCCCGGCAGTATCACCAGCACCTGGCAACGGGGCGGTCGGGTCGGTCGCGGCCGCCGGGAGGCGCTGATCATCCTGGTCGCGCTTCCAGACGCCCTTGATCAGTACTTTTTCCGCCATCCTGACGACTTCTTCAGTCGTCCCTACGAAGCGGCCATCGTCGATCCCGGCAATCACCAGATTCTCGCGGCACATCTTGTGGCGACAGCCTCGGAAATGCCGCTGCGAACAGACGATTCGTTCTATGCCGCTGAACAAGACCTCATCCGGTCCCTCCACGATCAGGGCAGATTGCTCTTATCGGCGGATGGAACCGAGTGGTACGCCCGCGAGCGTCACCCCCAGCGTCGAATCAATATCCGCTCCATGGGAGAGGCCTGTGCGATCCTTGACCAGACCGGACGGGCCATCGGCACCATCGACGGGATACGAGCCATACACGAGTGCCATCCGGGGGCCATCTATCTGCACCAGGGGCAGCAGTACGAGAGTATGAGCCTGGACCTGATTCAGCACAAGGTCCACGCCAGGCCGGTCACTGTTGATTACTACACCGCGCCACTTGCCGAAAAGGACACGGAAGTCCTCGAAATCCTGGAATCCAGGAACCACCAGGGGATCCCCTACCACCTGGGCCGACTGAAAGTTACCGAGCGGGTGCTTGGCTACGAGCGCAGGCGGATCTTCGGCCAGGATAAGATCGGATCGTACCAGTTGGAATTGCCGCCTCAGACCTTTGAGACCGTCGGCCTCTGGTTTGAGATACCTGATGGGTTGAAGGCGACCGTTGAGGAGGCAGGATCGCACTTTATGGGGAGCATTCATGCGATAGAGCACGCCATGATCGGCCTCTTCCCGCTTTACGCCCTCTGTGACCGTTCGGACATCGGCGGGATCTCGTACCCGATCCACCCGCAGGTCGCTCGCGCCGCTGTTTTCATCTATGACGGCTACCCCGGCGGGATCGGTCTGACCGAGCGCGGCTTCCAGGTTCTGCCGGAGCTGTTCCTCAAGACACGACAACTCCTGGAAGAGTGCCCATGCGAATCCGGATGCCCCTCGTGCGTCCACTCACCGAAATGCGGATCGGGCAACAAGCCGCTTGATAAGCAGGGCGCGCACCTGACCCTTCAGGGCCTACTCGGGGAGACGCCGCGGACCGATACCAGGCAGCCCTCCCGTCCGTCGTCTTCAGCGCTGTCAGCCCCGAAGGAAAAAGAGGAGTCGGAGACCGTTGATGCGATACCCCATGCGATCGTCTTTGATCTTGAGACGCAGCGGAGCGCCGAGGATGTCGGCGGCTGGGAACACCGGCATCGGATGGGTCTCGCGGTCGGCGTCGTCTACGACCTTGATCGCGCTGAGTTCCGCGTCTACACTGAGCGGCAGGTGGATGCCCTCATCAACGACTTGGTCCGTGCGCGCCTGATTGTCGGGTTTAACGTCCGGCGGTTCGACTTTGATGTATTGCGGGCCTACGCCGACCTTGATTGGAACGCCCTGCCCGCCCTGGACATCCTCGAGTGTATCCACCGACGGCTGGGGTTTCGACTGAAACTGGACCATCTGGCCCAAGAAACCCTTGGGGAACGGAAGTCGGCCGATGGACTGCAGAGTCTGGCCTGGTTCAAGGCAGGAGAGATCGAGCGGGTCATCGAATACTGCAAACAGGATGTCCTCCTGACAAAGCGGCTCTACGATTTCGGTCGGCAGCACGGATATCTATTGTACCGGGACAACCAGGGACGAGCGGTCCGACTTCCGGTCGACTTCGATGAAAATCTGTTTTCGCGGCAATCCAGGTAGAGTATAATGCAGTGCTGTTGACGGGACATTGAACGAAGAGAAGTGTATTGGAGGAGTGAATGGTCGCCTTAGATTATAAGCAGATCACGCGTGCCTATGCCATCTTGTCCCCCATGTACGACCTTCTGTTCGACAAGATCTTTCATCCGGGACGGGTCGCGGCGATACCGCTTCTTGGGATCAAACCAAACGACCTTGTCCTTGAGGTGGGGATCGGTACAGGATTAAACCTTCCACTCTACCCGCAGGATTGCCACCTTGTTGGCATTGATCTCTCCTCGGAGATGCTGAGCAAGGCCAGAGAGAAGGTACGAGAATATGGGATGAATAACGTGACCATTAAAGAGATGGACGCGTCGAAACTGGAGTTCCCGGACGAACACTTCGATCATGTGCTGGCCACGTACGTCATCAGCGCCGTTCCAGAGCCGGTTCAGGTTCTCCGAGAGATTAAGCGAGTGTGTAAAAAGAAAGGGCATATCGTCATTCTGAACCACTTTAAGAGCGAGAACCCGGTTGTCGGCACCCTGGAAGAGCTGGTCGCCCCACTGTGTACCAGGCTTGGGTTCAAAACCGACCTGAGGCTTATGCCCGTCCTGAAGGAAGCACAGCTCACCCCCGAGCAGTTGCACCGCGTCAATCTTCTGAACGGCTGGCGCCTGGTCCGCTGTCTGAATGAATAAACTGCGGCAATCTCCCGCACCACGTCCGGCACTGATGCTCGCCTCACTTCTGGCCGGTCTACTCCTCGTCCCCTGGACTGTTGTCCGAGCTGAACAGATCAAGGACTTGTACGAAATGGAGGTGCTGGGCGTGGCCGCCGCTCCGGGAGGTGACCTGGCTATCGGCCAGGCAGGCCAGACGGCCATACTCCTGCGCAGTAAAGAGGCAAAGCGCGAACTTACGCTTTTCGTCGGACCTTTTGAGGCCCAAAGTATCGCGGTTCCTCTACAGCAGATGAAACCTCTCCGCCCTTTGACTCACGATCTCACCCTTTCCCTCTTAGCGGCCTTTCGCTCGCATTTAGGGAGGGTCATTATCAGCGATTTTAAGGACAATACCTATTACGCCACCCTCTATATCGAGACCGACGGCAAAGAGATGACGGTCGACAGCCGACCCAGTGATGCTATTGCCCTCGCGTTGCGGGCCGGCGCCCCAATCTACGCCAGCAGCAAGGCGCTGGATGGTGCGAGCACGAACCGGCCGCCGAGATGATCTTTCACCCTAAGACAGCGATCAGCTTTCAGCGGTCAGCTCTACTGATGTATCGCTTGGTTTCTCCGAGGCTGATGGCTGTTTGCTGAGAGCTGAACGCTATCTGTTCTCCAAGGTGCCTCCCAAGTGAAACCGATCGATCCTCTACTCCGGCAGATCGTAGAAGCGGTCTCGGAACGCGGGATACGGACACACCTCGAACAACTCGTTGAACCACGGGATCCGTTTGAGGGGCATGCCAGCATGGAAGCCGCTGCGGACACTATTGCGGAAACCCTCAGAGGATTTGACCTCCAGTTCGTCGAAGAGCGTTTCAGGTGCGAGGGCCGCTGGTACCGGAATCTGATCGCGTTGCACCAGGGTTCGTCCCGTAATGGACAGGTGTTGATTGTCGCCCACTACGACACCGTACCGAATAGCCCTGGGGCCGACGATAATGCCAGTGGAGTGGCCGGTCTACTCGAGGTAGCCGGAACCCTGGCCCGCCACCGATTCACACACGACCTGCTCTTTATCGCCTTCCCCCTCGAAGAGTACGGCAATCCAGGCAGCGTGCACTATGTGGAGCAGGCCATGGCCAGTGGCGCGCCGATTGCCGGCGTATTCGACCTGGAGATGATCGGCTATACCGGCCCGACCCAGGCCGCACCTCCCGGTATCCAGGCCCCGACGATGGGGGATTTTATCGGCGTAGTGGGCAATCGACGATCGGAAGGGCTTGTTGCGCTCTTCAAAGAAGCAGCGGTCCTGGTTGCCCCTTCGCTGCCTGTACAGGGCTTAGTTGTAGAGGGAAACGGAGAGCATGTACCGTTCGTACGCCAGAGTGATCATGCGCCATTCTGGGACGCCGGATATCCGGCTGTCATGATCACCGACACCGCCTTCCTGCGTAACCCACATTACCACTTACCGACAGACACCCTCGACACGCTGAATCTTCGTTTTCTCCGGCAGGTGGCTGCAACGACAGCGGCGTCGGCTGCTTTACTGGCCGACTTCACCTGAAATCGGACCCACTACACAGGTTCGACCACCAAGCTGGTGGTGGTCCGCGTCACGGCTGGCAGCGCCTGAACATGATTCACCGTATCCCACAGGGTGCTGAGATCCGGGGCCTCGATAAAGGCAACGACATCGATGTTGCCGGTGACGATGTGTGCAAATTTCACCATTTGTAGTTCCCCGATCGTATCTGCCACCTCTTGCTCCCTGGCCTTGCTCGTCCTGATGAAGACATAGGCGTGAACCATCGATCCCCCTCCAACGCAACCATCAGATCGGACCACTAAACGCGAAGCCTCAATGAAGCATCAAATGGATCAGAAAGACTGTGCGGAACGTGCTACATACAGTGTGAGTGTATGGATGATGCGGCGCGGCCAGGGTGTTCATCGTAGTGTGCAGCCGACCGGCGACCCTTCAAAATTCGGTTGCCGCATGTTACTATAAAGGTAGTTGCGCGTAGTGTACCATATGAGGGGAGGTGGATAAGATGAAAATTGCAAAGAGGAGCGTCGCTGCCCTGGTGATCGGGACCCTGCTCGTGACCAGTCTTTTCCTTCTTGCGGCGGACCCTGCATCGGCGAGGACGAATTTTCACTTCGGTCTGAATCTGGGGGTGCCCCTGACACCCTATCCCGGATATGGGTATATGTATCCCTATCCGCCCCCCGTCCGCTATGCGCCGCATCCGTACTACCGTGCCTATCCCCCTTGCGCGCGGGTCTGGATCCCCGGGTACTATGATAGTTATGGCAACTGGGTCTTCGGGTACTATCAGTACGATTGTGGGTACTACGGTTATTAAGCTTGGTAGGTTGCGCGACCATTTGACGATGTGTCACTCAACAGCTCTATCGTAAACGGATAACCGGGAGATCGCTGTGAAACGTGCGCTGACGTTTGTTGTATTGGCAATTGCCCTTTCGGGATGCGCCAGCCTTGCAGTTCGTCCCTGTGATTCGATCGCAACCCGCGATTCGAAGTATGCCGCACGGTTCTTTCTCGGAATCATTACCCTCGGCATTTCCGAGGCGGGCATTCAGCATGAGCAGTTTCTCGAGGCCAGCGAGGGATGGCGATTCTGCTCCCCACGGGTTGCCTGGCAGGGTCCGCCACAGGCCATGGGTACGCCCAGAACGCCTGGGACATTGATCAATGTTACCAAATGGACGGTCAACGTCTATCTGGACGTTGACCCGGCCAGTGCCGGAATTCCACCCCTTTTCACGCTTCGACCAGGCGAATCACGTCAACTTGCCCTGGCGCCTGGGCCTCACCGGATCGTTGCCAGACCGACCGTGGAGACTGTCGGCGGGACGGCGCCCTCCGAACGGTACGATCGGCAGATCCAGATCGACCCACGAGATCGAAGCTTTCGCCTTCAACTTTCCGAAGGAGAGTTCAAGTAGTTCTCATTCAGTTTCGCACGGAAGCGAACAGCGTGATGTGCGGCGAGATGACGTCGCAATTATAGAGGAGGAATAATGAACCTCTGGCGAGCCGTTCCGCAAATGATTGGGAGCACCCTGATCCTCCTGCTGATCGTCACGGCACCCGTCGGCTTTGCTCAAGCCGGCAGTAGAGGCGGCGGAGGGGGCCGCGCCGGTGGCGTTGGGGGCGGAGCCGTGATCGGCGGAGGTCGGGGCTCCGGATCGGTGGGTGGTGGGGTTCGAGGGGGCGTGCCCGGCGGTGGCGGACGTGACTATCCATCACATGGTCGGACATACGGCGACCATCCCCGTCATGACCGTGGTGACCGTTTCTTCTTCGGCTTCAGTGGCGCGTATGCTCCGGCCTGGTGGTGGTACGACCCTTACTACTATTGGGGTGCATCGCCCTACTATTACAATCCGTATTATTACGGCTATCCGTATTTCGGAACCTATTACTACGGCTACCCGTACTACTATGGGTCAGATCCGTGTGCCTCCCAAGATCCGACCTACGCCCCGTACTGTCCGCCTCCAACCGACTACCCCTATGACCCCGGCTACGGCGTCCCGCCTGTCACCTATCCGCTACCGGCACCGCCTGGAGGTGAGTCTCAGCCGTCGACGTCTCCCGACCAACCGACATCTCCGACGAGCGGCCAGACTCCTTAGTCGACATCGTGGGGTTCCATCACAAGTCCAGAAGTCCTTTGATCGATTAATCCTCTCAATCAGCCAAGTCGGTCTTCCCGGCTTCGAAGGGGTATGGCGGTTGGTAAATGGGACGATAGCCGTCCGGGATCGGAAATGGGAACGTGACGATCTCATAGACCCCAGTGAGCGCTCGAGCGATCCCCCAGCTCAATCCCTCGAGAATCCCGACCGTGAAGCCGTACAACGGTCCGTCCTCAAGGGTACCGTAATACACGGTTTTCGGTACTTCAAGTACCACACCAAGTCCGGCATTCACCGCCCCGCGGGCCGCCTTCTGAGCCACCTGACCGGCAGCAGGTTCGTCCCCTGCAAACGCCACGGTTGCCGAATGATTTGCCAGCACCACCAACATCAATGCCACTGCCCAGGTGCGTGTCTTCATTGTTGTCCTCTTACTCAGAGCATTAAATAGCTTGCACTCCCACTTTTTCAAAGGGGGAGGTTGCTTGAGATGTCGTGCAAGAGCGCAATCTATTAAGTGCTCTCCTTAATATGTACTGCTCGTCGGCTACATATTCTCGATCTGCGCGGCTAGGGCAAGACCGTTACCGGGGGCCCCAGATCACGTCTGAGGGGCACTGTGGCCTGCGGTGGAACCATGATGTGATTCGTCACGCTGAACCCTCTCCAATGAAACTCCACGAAATGTTGACCCGCAGCTACCGGTACCACGGCGGGACCGCGCAGCTCTTTGGCCAGCCCGATTCGCCTGCCATCGACGAAGATCTCCGCATCCTCCGGCGTCACATCGATCTGCAAAGCGCCACCAGGTGGCGGGTATGGCCGGGGCGCATAGGCATATCTGGAACCATGCGCTCTATCCGCCTGCTCGCTTTGAACCGCATCGCCAGTCAGCGCACCGGTGACAGCGCCGATCGCAGCGCCGATGGCCGCGCCTTTACCGGGCGCACCTGCGATTCCGCCAAGAGCGGCGCCAGCCGCAGCGCCGATCGCAGCGCCCCCCAACGTCCCACTCTCTCTGGGTGTCGGGGGCGTGGCACACCCTGCAAGCGCCAATAGGAAGATCACGCCTAGCGCAATATACTGTTTCATCGTACCTCACCTCCAGTGAAACTATAGCACAGCCCCAATAGCGGTCACAACCGGCACAGCACCATTATAGCTCGGACGCCGCAACCCGGAAGCTCATTTTTCAAGATCCCCCGTTTCCCCCTTTTCATGGGGGTTAATGGGGATTTCAGGACTGCGATGAGTGACGACTTTGTGAGCAATTGACGGGGTCTTCATGCGGATGCTAGGATGCAATCACCGGAGAGAATTCATTTTACGCTGAAAGGAGAAGATGATGCAGAAAGCCCTTTCTCTCAGACAAGGGGTCGCGTTGCTGTTGTGTCTATTCTTGGTTACAGGCGGTACCTTCGGCTGTGCAGCGATCGAAGAGCAGGTAAAGGCACATCCTGAGACGGCTCTTGGCACCGGCATCGGGGTTGCGGCCGGCATGTTGACCGGAGGGTTGATCTTCGGTAATGCCGCCGGGACGCTCGTAGGCGGACTTCTGGGTGGCCTTACAGGCGGCGTTATCGGCAACGTTGTCGAGGCGCGATCGTGGGATCGTTCGGCAACCTCCCAGCGCTACCATTATAGCCCGACACAAGGGACCATGCTCCGAATTGAGGCCGTCGAAGCTCATCCGGCCCAGATCCGCCCAGGCGATACGATCAACCTTAACATGAGGTTTGCCGTGCTTGCTCCGAACATTCAGCACTCCGTTCAAGTCTCAGAGCGTCGACAGATCTTGTTCAATAGTTCACCAGTTGGCAACTCAACCCTGCAAATCCAACGGATGGGTGGAACCTGGACCAGCAGTCAGCCGCTTACCCTCCCTGCAAACGCAGCAACCGGCAGTTATCGGGTGATCATGAGTGTGAAGGCGGATGGCACAGAAGCCACCCAACAGACCACCTTCACTGTTGTCAGGTAAACGACTATTCACCCTATCGGCGAGACTCGATCCGGTCAACTCCTGCACAGCACACGCACCTCGTCCGCTCTGACGCTGCTTACCCTCTTTAGCTTTTTCCTGGTAGCATTCCTGTCGGTCTCCAGCGGCGTCATCGCCTCAAGTGACGGTGTAACCGTTTTTAACGTGACTGAGGCTCTGGTTGAGCGTGGTGAGATCGCAGTGAAAGGCGACAACGTTTCAGAGGGGGTTGCCGGAAGGCTGTATTCCCGCTATGGGATCGGTCTGTCTCTTGCGGCCATTCCCTTCTATCTGTTGGGCAAGGCGATGACCGTCTTTTCGCCCGCGCACCTGGATCCGCTCGTACTAAAGGGGGTCGTATCACTCACGAATGCGGCCATCGGTGCGTTGACCTGCATGCTCCTATTCCTTACGGCCTTACGATTCGGTTATTCTCATGGCATGGCCTTCCTACTGACTGTTGCCTTCGCATTCAGCACCTTCTTTATCGTATATGCGACGAAGTCGTTTCTTACTCAGCCGCTTGAGACGCTATGCCTTCTGGGATCGATCTATCACCTTGTCGGAAGCCGCGACGATGACACTTGCCGCCGTCCATTTTATGCCGGCCTATTTGCGGGGGTTGGGATTCTGACCAAGTGGTTCTTTGCGATCAACTTACCGATTCTAACAGCCTACCTCCTGATCGCCTCAGTCCGTGGCCGTCGGGTGCGGAATCTCGTCTTGTTCTCGATTCCTGTCGGCATGGCATTCGCTTTGGGTTTTGCCTATAACTACGCGCGGTTTGGCTCGATCCGGCAGACCGGATATGCCGGAATTCTATTCTTTTCTACCCCCCTGCTTGTCGGCCTCTACGGTCTTCTCCTGAGTTCCGGTAAGAGTCTCTTTCTCTATGCGCCGGTGGCGTTACTGGGTGTTGCATCGCTGAGGCCCTTTGCCAGGGATCGCCGGCACGAGATGTGGTTGCTTATCGGACTCCTCCTGATCAACGTGCTGGCGGTCTCCAAGTTCTACGATTGGAGCGGTGAAGGCGCATGGGGTCCACGATACCTCACTTTAGTCGTACCGTGCCTTATCCTGCCGATCGGATCGCTGATCGAGGACAGATCAAAGACAACCACGCGTAGTGTCATCGGGCTCATGCTCGTGGGCGTGCTTGTACAATTTGGAGGGCTGTCGGTCTACTACGGCACCTACTACCGCACGATTGGCGAGTTCCCGTATCAGCTTGAGCGAGAGGATCCGTTGTTTCTCTACAAGGTCCGGTATGTCCCCAACTACTCACCTGTGTGGGGGCAGCTCGACATGGCGGGGCGCAACTGGAAGGCGTTTGTTCGTGGCGAGAAGCCGGTATTCGAGATTACGGAAAAGGACGAGCGGACTCCCCTGTCAGAAACCGATCGTCACAAGCTGAGCGGAACACTGGATCTCTGGTTTGCGTATGCCTATTACGCCGGTGCGCCGCTCGGTCTCTGCCTTACCGGAATGGTCGGCCTAATGGGGAGTGCGGCCGCTCTCGGCTGGGTTGCAGTTCGGTCGTGCCAAGGGTGTTCTCAACCGCGTCCTCGAACATGAAGAGAGTCTAAGAATTGGGTCCTTCCGGTTTTTGCGCAGACGGCCCATACCTCTCGCAGGGGCAAACGTGAAACTGTCAGTACGTCGATATCTATTTTTGGAAGATCCTCCGTTCTTGTCTCAGTCCTATGCCTATGATATGGTCTGACCGATATTTATCAAGCTTCGACCAAGGTAGAGAGGCGCGCTGAGAATGCCATTCAAAGACGAGGTCGTTACCGCCGTCGATCGACTGTCGAGCACGCTGATCGCCACCAGCCGCTTCCTGCACCGTCATCCGGAGCTGGCCTACGAAGAGCGGGAGTCGGTACAACATCTGGCATCGCTCCTCAAGGCGCACGGCTTCGAGGTCATTGAGGGGGTTGGCGGTTTACCGACCGCCTTTATGGCCATGGCCGGCGTCGATCAACCATCCGCGACTATCGCCTTTCTTGCCGAATACGATGCGCTGCCTTCGCTCGGGCATGCATGTGGCCACAACCTAATCGCCTCCAGTTCTATCGGCGCCGCCCTGGCCTTACAGCCATTTCTATCTACCCTCGGGGGACAGATTCTGGTGGTCGGTTGTCCCGCCGAAGAGAAAGGCGGCGGCAAGATTGCCCTGGTGAAGGCGGGCCTGTTTGCCAATGTCGATGCTGCACTCTTGGTCCACCCCAGCAATCGAACCGAGATCTTCAAGAGTGCCTTAGCGATGCGGGCGCTCCGCGTGGAGTTCTTCGGA
Organism: Candidatus Methylomirabilis oxygeniifera; assembly: GCA_000091165.1. Classification (NCBI taxonomy): domain Bacteria; phylum Methylomirabilota (SeqCode); class Methylomirabilia (SeqCode); order Methylomirabilales (SeqCode); family Methylomirabilaceae (SeqCode); genus Methylomirabilis (SeqCode); species Methylomirabilis oxygeniifera (SeqCode). The sequence goes on from FP565575.1 coordinate 1,243,866, forward strand.
AAGGCAAGCCACGCCGCGGCGGCTCCCCATCTCGGTATCAATGCGCTCGATGCCGTAGTACTCGCGTTCACAAATCTCAATGCGCTTCGCCAACAACTCCGGGATGACGCTCGGATCCACGGGATCATCACCGACGGTGGTCGCGCACCTAACATCATTCCTGACTATGCCGCCGCCAGGTTTTGCATTCGAGCGCTGAACCTTGAGTATCTGCACGACCTGCACCGTCGCGTCGTTGCCTGCTTCGAGGCTGCGGCCATGGCCACAGGCACCACGGTTGCGATCCATGAGGAAGGTGAGGAGTATCACCCAATGAAGTGCAACCGAGCGCTTGGCGCCCTCTTTTACGCCAATCTGGAGACATTAGGTGAGCGGGTGGAGCAGACGCCGGAGGACGGCGAAACTGGTTCCACCGATGTCGGCAATGTCAGTCAAGTCGTTCCCACAATCCATCCGACCATCGCACTCACCGATCACGTCGACGTGGTCTGCCACTCCGCGGCCTTCGCTCAAGCCGCCGGTGGACCCGACGGAGATCGAGCCATGATTACCGCTGCCAAAGCGCTGGCCATGACTGCGGTAGACCTGTTCATCAACCCTGCTGCGCTACAGCAGGTCCAAGAAGAGTTTCGAGAGGCCTGACCGTGCCTCGCCCTCACCTTTGCTCTACCGCGCATGGCTCCCGATGAAACTCTCTGTGATTATCCCGGTCTATAACGAGCGGGATACGGTAGAATTGATCCTCAAGCGGGTCGAAGAGGCCCCCTACGAGAAGGAGATCATTCTTGTCGATGACGCCTCAACCGATGGGACGCGTGAGATTCTCACCCGGGTGGCAAGGGACCACCGAAATCAGGTACGTCTCATCCTTCACCAGGAAAACTGTGGTAAGGGAGCGGCGATTCGGACCGCGATCGAACACGTAACCGGCGACATCGTCATTATTCAGGATGCTGACCTGGAGTACGACCCGCAAGACTATCCGCGGCTGCTTCAACCGATCCTAGACAGCTACGCCGATGTCGTTTTCGGCAACCGATTCCATGGAGGCCCTCATCGTGTCCTCTACTTCTGGCACTACCAGGGCAATCGGTTTCTCACCACCCTTTGCAACATGATGACGAATCTCAATCTGAGTGATATGGAGGTCGGATATAAGGTCTTTAGGGCCGAAGTACTCCAGCGGCTGCGGCTCAGATCGAACCGGTTCGGCATCGAGCCTGAGCTGACCGTGAAAACGGCTAAGCTTGGGTGCCGCATCTACGAGGTCCCGATCGCCTATCACGGCCGGACCTACGCCGAAGGCAAGAAGATTACCTGGAAGGACGGCCTCGCTGCCCTATATTTCATCCTCCGTTTTAGGCTATTCGATTGAACTGATGGCGGCCGACTTTCCTCACGTTGTCCCATGTTCACTATTGAATGATCAGGGTAATCAAGCCGTAAAATGGTAGCCATGAAAGTCATTGGTCTCATGTCGGGGACGTCGGCGGACGGGATCGATGCCGTACTTGTGGAGATCGCCCAGAGTACAGGACAGGCACTGTCGAAGCTTCGGCTCCTGCACTTCGCGGTGTTCCCTTTTGCCGATACGCTTCGGGAGCAGATTCTCTGCGTAGCAGACGCGTCGTCAGGCACTACCCCTGAAATCTGTCGTTTGAATGTCCTGCTTGGCGAGCTTTTCGCGAAAGCGGCAATCTCGACAGCCCGGCGCGCCGGCCTCCCCTTGCGTGATGTGGCCTTGATCGGTTCCCACGGACAGACCATCGCCCACATTCCGAACCCAAGAGTTGAGTACGGCGTGTCGGTTCGCTCCACACTACAGATCGGTGAGCCGTCGATCATCGCCGAGCGAACGGGGGTGACGACCGTGGCCGACTTCCGCCCGCGAGATATGGCCGCAGGCGGCGAAGGGGCACCGCTCACGCCCTATCTGCATGCCCTTCTGCTTCGACATCTCCGACGGGACCGGATCGTCCTGAATCTTGGCGGAATCGCCAACCTCACCTTTCTGCCAAAAGGACGTGGACTGCGCGGCGTGTTGGCGTTTGATACGGGACCCGGCAATGTCCTGATCGATGGGCTCGTGGCACGACTGACCGGAGGGACAATGGGCGTTGACCTGGATGGCAGGATCGCCGCCTCTGGACGGGTGGATTCTCGTCTGCTGCGATGGCTCATGACTCACCCCTACTTTCGTCGCAAGCCACCCAAAAGCACGGGGCGGGAAGAGTTTGGCCCTACCATGATCGATACCCTGCTCCGCCGTGCCGCCGCCCGCGGCATCACAGGGGAGGATCTCGTGGCAACTGTGACAGCCTTCACGGCGAAGACGGTGGCGCTTCACGTCCAACGCGACCTCTCACGCAGTGCCGCTTCGGCTGAACTGATCATCTGTGGCGGCGGAGCTAAGAACCCGACGCTTATCAAACGGCTTCAGGAGGCGCTGCCTGAAGGCCGACTCCTCTCCGCCGATGAGGCGGGCTTTCCAGGGCGGGCCATCGAGGCTTCAGCCTTCGCACTACTCGCCTATCTCACCGCTCACGGCCTACCAGGGAATCTGCCCCACATCACCGGGGCGACGCATCCCGCAATTCTTGGTAAGATTGTCCCGGGGCGGACATTTCGAGGGCTACGATGACAAATCCAGCGTACTACGAAGCCGTGGTTCGATTGCTTGGCGAGATTCAGCACAGCCAGGCGGAGGCGATCGATAAAGCTGCCGACCTGATCTTCTCTTCTCTCGCAGCCGACGGCGTCCTGCACATCTTTGGAAGTGGTCACTCCCATTCGGTCGCCGAAGAGGCGTTCCATCGCGCCGGTGGGCTGGTTCCCGTCAACACCATGACCGAGCCGTTCCTGAGCCCGCTCACATCCCCAAAAAAGAGCGGACGATTTGAGCGGCTCAGCGGCCTTGCCACGATTCTTCTCGACTACCACGAGCCTCGGCCCGACGAGGTCCTCATCATCATCTCCAACGCCGGGATCAACTCGGTCCCGGTTGAGCTCGCGCTTGAAGCGAAGAAAAGAGATCTCACAGTGATCGCCATCACGTCGCTGCGCCACGCCCAAGCCGTCACATCTCGTCATATCAGCGGTAAGCGGCTCTTCGAGGTGGCAGACCTCGTCATCGATAACGGCGGCGAGGCCGGCGATGGCGCCCTGACCTTTCCCGGCCTTACGGCCAAGGTGGGACCGACCTCACTTATCGCTGGAGCCTTCATTATCGACTCCATCGTCTGTGGCGTCGTGGCGCGATTCCTCGCAAAGGGGCTCACACCGCCAGTCTATCTCAGTGCTAATCTACCGGGCGGCGATGAGCACAATCGCCAACTCGAGGCAAAGTATAAAGGACGAATCAAATTATTGAGTTGAGCACACACCCGACTTACTCACCCGGCGGTTGGGTCATTTTACTACACCCTACCCCCTATACCCTAAACCCTATCTTTGTGCCATGGCTACCTATGACCTAGTCATTCGCAATGCCGACCTCATCGACGGGACCGGGACCCCTGCGCGTCGAGCTGATCTCGCCGTAGTCGGCGACCGGATCGCGGAAATCGGACGGATCGCCCCATCCATGGGGTATCGGGTGATCGAGGCAACCGGCCTGACGCTGTCCCCCGGCTTCGTGGATATCCACTCGCACTCCGATTACCATCTCCTGCTTCAGCCGACAGCCGACAGCGCCGTTCGACAGGGGGTGACTCTCGAAATCGGAGGCAATTGCGGCTATGCGGCAGCCCCGATATGGGGACCATGGCTGGAAGAACGGACGGCTACCTACCGTGACCTCTATGGCCTCGATCATGCTTGGCACGGGGTAGCCGACTACTTCACGCGGCTGGAGGCCACGGGGATCTCTGAGAACTTCGGCCTCCTGATAGGCCATAACACGCTACGGGGCTCAGCCATGGGAGGCGCCAACCGCCCGCCTTCACCCCAGGAGTTGAACGCAATGCGTGATGGAGCGCGACAAGGGATGGCCGATGGCGCGCTTGGCTTGTCCACCGGCCTGGTGTATGCGCCGGCCTGTTTCTCCAGACCAGGGGAACTGGCAACGATTGCCGCCGCCGTGCGGGAGTTCGGCGGCATCCTGACCTGTCACATGCGGAGCGAGGGCGATGGATTGATCGAGGCGATTGAGGAGATCATCGGAGTGGCGGAGATGGCGAAGATCCCGCTTCAGATCTCTCACCTGAAGACCTCCGGCGAGCGCAACTGGCCGAAGCTGGCTGTGGGATTTCGACTCATCGAAGATGCACAGGCAAGGGGTCTTGACATCTCCTGCGACCGATACCCTTACACTGCCTCCAATACCGGGCTTCAGGCCGTGTTGCCGGACTGGGCCTTAGAAGGCGGACAACAGGATCGGATCGAACGATTAAACAACGCGGCAGCACGCGCTCGGATCGTACAGGAGCTAACCGCCCACTATCCACGTGATTACTGGTCGCGACTGATGATCTCCGAAGTGACTCAGCGGGAGCATCGGCAGTACGAAGGATTGCGCATCAGCGAAGCGGCACGCAGAGCCGAAAAGGAACCGATCGACTTCGTCATTGAGCTGCTTTTGACAGAGCGGATGCAAGTCGATGCGATCTTCTTCACCATGTGCGAAAACAACCTGAACGCGATTCTCCTAAAGCCGTATACGATGATCGGGTCGGACTCCGGCTGTCGCAGCCATGAGGGTCCGCTCAGTCAGGGTCGTCCTCATCCGAGAACCTTCGGAACCTTCCCGCGGGTACTGAGCCACTTTGTACGGGAACGACAGGTGCTCGACCTGCCAACCGCCGTCAGAAAGATGACCTGGGATCCGTGCCGCAAGCTTGGCCTGCTGGACCGGGGGCGTTTACAGCCTGGCCGTATGGCCGACTTGGTCCTCTTCGACGCAACGATCGTATCCGACCGGGCGACCTACGAGGCGCCGATCCAGTACCCCATCGGCATCCATCATGTCTTTGTCAACGGAGTTCCGGTGATTGAGGCCGGCGAGCACACCGGCGCCAGACCCGGCCACATCGTACGAAAATCCCCCCCAACCCCCCTTTAGCGAAGGGGGGGACACAGGGGTGTTCTGCGAAGCTGACAGCTAGGCGCTGATTGCTGAGCGCTGGTTTCTGAGGAACAGATGCGACCAAGGATCGGGATTACGAGTTGGCATTATCAGGACGACGATGAGCGCTGGGAGGCGATCCTGGAAAGCTACCCACGCGCTGTCCTGGCGGCCGGCGGCTTGCCGCTGATCCTGCCGATCCCCCACGTGGAGCCTGATCTGGTTGAAGGGTACCTGGAGGCAATAGACGGACTGATCCTGACGGGAGGGGCCGACATCCACCCCTCCTTCTACAGCCAAACCGTCCTCGAACATTGCGGTGAGATCGACGAAGAGCGCGATCGCTTTGAAGTGGAGCTGGTTCGCGCGGCCCGCAGTCGCGACCTGCCGCTGTTAGGGATCTGCCGCGGGCTTCAGGTCGTCAACGTGGCTCTGGGCGGCAGTCTCTATCAGGACCTCTCGTACCGGCAAGAAACCGATCCAGCCCATCAGAGTCCTCGCGAGCGACGCGGCGAACCGGTCCACCAGGTCGCCATTGCGGAAAGCTCACGCCTCGCCGGCATTCTCGGCATTCGAGAGTTGCGCGTGACCAGCACCCATCATCAAATCATCCGTGATCTGGCGCCGGGCCTCACGGTTAACGCCGTGGCGCCGGACGGAGTCGTCGAAGGGGTTGAGGGTGCCGGACGATTTCTCCTCGCCGTCCATTGGCACCCCGAACGGATGTTTACCAGCCACTACGAACAACTCGCGCTTTTTCGCGCGCTCGTCGAGGCAGCCGTCCAATCCCCCTAACTCCTACACCCTATCCCCTATACCCTGTCCGTCACCGCTGGCCCACGCACTCTTCCTGGGCTGTCGCCGTGAGGTCATCGAAAGGCGGGGTGATGTCTTTAACCGGTTCATGCCAACTGCTGCTGCGCGCCTTCTGAGTCCGGCGCAGTGAGATCCACGTCGCGCAGGTCCGACCGCTGTGAAGCCAGAGCCGCAACCCATTGCGCTCCGCGTCGATCTCCTGGGCCAAGGTATAGTCGTTATTCCTCGTTATCCCCTCCACGATTCCAGCCAGCAGAATCCCGCCAGGCACGACCGCGATGGCGACTTTTTCCGCCGCCTGACGCGCATCCGATGGATCCGTATCGACTACGGGATGGGCCAACAGGTCGTGCCCGATACTGTGGGCGATAAGTTGAGTCAACTCATCGTCGGACGCATCGTTGGCTGTTGCCTGACTGATATAGATAATACCCGGTGCGATATTCCATGCGGAGGCTCGGTCATCGCTCACAATCTGGAAGGTAAACGAACGTCTGGTGACACTGGATGGGAGAGTCTTCAGGAGCGTCTGCGCGCTTCGCTCTACACGAAGCCTCTCATCAGGAGCCGACACGACCGGCAGGCCGGCGCCTGTCCTACATGCGGTAAGCGCCACTACGGTGAGTAAGACGACTGATCGGAACCGACACTTCATGGCTCACGCTACATCAGCCGCTCAATCAATCGTCGATGGGCATCACAACCCACAATCGCGCGGATCTCCTCAGCAGACGCTGTCGACCTACGGTGCAGGTACTGCGCCTTCACTCTGGCGATTCGATCACACGACACCCGTATCCTCGCCTCCGACAGTCGCCCGATCTCTACAGCCTCAACTACGGCGCGGAGCGCCTGCCGCTGCGCCGTCTGGTCATGGCAAATCAGCACGAGATCGCCTCCGGCATCGAGGAACCGAACGGCCGCTTCACCGGGAGACGTGCTGTCGGCAATCCCCTGCATCAGGAGATCGTCACTGATCACCAGACCGTGAAAGCCCATCTGTTCTCGCAGCAGATCGGTCAGGATTCGTCGCGATAAGGTAGCCGGCTGTTCGTGGTCTAGAACAGGGATGAGCAGATGGGCCGTCATGAGCGCCGGAATGCCCGCGCTGATTGCGGCGGCGAATGGGACAAGCTCCTCCACTGAGAGCCTGTCCATGTCGTGCGGTACGATCGGCAGCGCCAAGTGTGAGTCAACCGTCGTATCGCCGTGACCCGGGAAGTGCTTGCCGACCGCTATCACTCCCTGCGCCGTCAACCCTCTAAAAAAAGCGATCCCATGCTGGGCCACCATGTGCGGGTCTGAACCATAGCTTCGTCCAGCCATGACCGGGTTTGCGGGATTCGTCAGGACATCGAGCACCGGCGCCATATTCATATTGATTCCCACCGCCATGAGCTCTCGGGCGATCGATCCGGCGATGGCGTGAGTCAGCTCCGTAGAACTCGCCGTCCCGACGGCTTCGGCTGAGGGCCACTGCGTGAAAGGCGCCTGCAGGCGAGCCACCTTCCCTCCCTCCTGATCGATCGCGAAGAACAGCGGCGTTGACGAGACCTCTTGGAGTGAGTTCGTAAGCACCGCAATCTCTTCCGGGCTGCCAAGATTGCGCCCAAATAAAATTAAGCCGCCAGGAGTAAGATCTCGAACATACGCCTCAAGAGTCTGTGACGGCTGACTCCCTTCAAAGCCGAGAATGAAAAGCTGACCGATCGCCTCCTGCAGGGTCATTGCGTCACCGCCTCCTTGTTGAGGAAAGCCTGCCGAAAGGCCTCCAGCTCCGTGGGTTGTATTTCCGGCCACGTATCCATCTGTTGGTAAAGACCTTTGGGATCAGACTGCACCTGATCGAAGAGCTTACGGGTCGCCTCCACGATCATATTCACCCGCCGATCGATCAATCCGCCGATGACCGGCGCCAAGAGCTTCGTCATGACGTGAAAAAACGGATGATCAATTCGGAGGTAAAAGTCCGGCTCGCTGTCCATGAATGTTTGGCCTCCTTCTCGTATTTCGCGATAGCGCAGGATCAGCGCCATTCGACCGGTAAAGCGAATCAGATGCGCAAGAGATCGGAACTCTCCCTGAAATCGATAGACACGTTGATCGCCGGTTGCAGCGACCAGCCTCGCGTCGCCTCGCAGGGCGCCACGGTCTTCGATCGTGTAGACGCCTTCCCCGACCTGCGCAACGGTATAGCGTTCGAGGGGCGGATGCAGGCGCCTGGCCACTTGCGTCGCCAGTGGCGGATGCGCCACCAGGAACTCGTAGATACGGCGATCGCCGGCGAACCGAATCGGCGAAATCCGACGGCGCAGAGTCGGCTGCGCGATGATCTCACGGACCTCAGGATCCTCAACGATCACACTGTCTTCACGCGCCGCCTCCGTCGGCGAGGCGAGAGCGGCAAACGCATTAGTCGCAACTGAGGCGCGAAGTGCAGGGTGCGGGATTCGAGGCATCACAAGGCAACCAACGAATACCATGAGGCTCAAGCCAGGACGGGATATCAGCACGAATACCTATGGTCGGTGCGTCGGATGGCGGACGGGTGCGTTCGCATGAGGACATGAAAGAAGCCGTTCAGGCCCTCGCGTTCCTCTTCGATCGCCAGGATCTCGCACCACCGATGAAAGATCTCGGCGAAATCACGCTTAACGAAAAAGCGGTCATAGTGGTGGCGGTGGACGTACCAGTTGCGCGTCCGCCGCTCGCCGGGATAGTGTTTAAACCTGGTGCTGAACACCGTCAGGTGAAAGTAGCCACCAGGCTTTACAAGGCCCAGTACACGATCGAAATAGATTGGCCAGTCGGCCTTCTTGAGGTGATGGAATACTCCGCTGTCTACAAGCGCGTCGAAACTACCCGGCTTCAAAGGCGGCATCAGCGCATCGCCCAGTAGAAGTCTGATCCGTGGAGTCAGGCGCTTCGTTTGCGCCCGTTGAGCGAGAGTCTTGAGGGGCGCAGCCAGATAGTCAAGACCGACAGTAAAGAGTCCGGCCTTGGCGAAGAGCAGCGTATGTCGTCCCTCGCCACAACCCAGGTCGAGCACCCGACCACCCCCCTTATCGCGCTTCAGCAGATGCGCCAATCGGCCGACGGCCGGCGTCGGTTCAGTGGAAGGCCATGGTGTCGGACTGCCGGACTCATAGACCTGCGCAAAGAAGCCCCGCTGCCGCGTATACAGATCGCTGCGTGCTGGTACGCTACGCATCTCTCTACACCCTACACCCCGTCTTTGATGGGCCGCCCTTAATGCCGATGCCCGCCCTCGGTCAGACTCTTCAGATAGGCCACGAGGTCAATGAGTTGCTGGACGGTCATGGAGTCGTTGTAGCTGGGCATTTTCGTCTTGCCGTCAGGGCCGAGATACCCTTTGTGTTCGGCCTTGTGGTGTGTGATCCGCCAGGCTGCAGAGGCATTCGGATCGATGATCGTCTCGACGAAATACTCAGCAGGATGCATCGCCCCCATCCCAGAGAGGGCAGACCCCACATCGCCCTGCTCGGCTTTGGGTGCGGGAAAGTCCTCACCAGACACTTCATGGCACTTGAAGCATTCAAAGTCGATAAAGACCTGCCGTCCGGCGTGATGATTTCCGGCCGGTACGGCGAATCGCCACCGTGGGGGGGTTACGAGACGAGGCTGTTGTGGGGCCGGATCTTTCTGCTGCACGGTCTGCTGCGGGGGTGTGACCGTCGGATGATGGTGATGTCCGCTCTCCGGCGGGGGTTGATCGCTCCACACGTTGACGATCGAGAATAATAGAAGACCGCTCGTCAGAACAGCGCCCGCTATCACCATCCTGTATCCGAACACGTGACGCTCTACAAGCCTCACACCTTGTGTCTGACGCCTGACCTCTCTCCTCGTTACCGGCATTACGTCGCTCCTTCCCACTCTGAAGATACCTCCTCGTTGCGAGGAAGACTCACAAAACAAAGACCCACACTGTGCCCTTCCATCGTGTGAGCCCACGCTCAGCGGTCAGCTTGAGCCCGACCCGATAGGGCGCCTCGATCGACTTGCTTCCTGATGCTATCGGCTTACCGTCTTTCGTGATGGCCATGACCGTAATCCGAATCGTGCTGTTGGCTTCGATGATTGTGGGCTCCGTTGACGACGCGTCTCGATCGATCTTCACCCCGATTACATGCGGGATACTCTCTGCCGTAATGAAGGTCCCCTCTGTCCAGACCACCCGAATAGCGGAGGTGGTAGGATTGGAGAGCGTAAGTTGTACCTCGGCCCATTCGGCCTTCGCTCGATCAATCGTAAACGGTGCGGCACCCATCCCGCGGGCCGGCTGAACCGTCACCTCGTGCTTGAACGGAGTGAACCTAATCGGTGACTTCAGCGTTCTGAACTCAGGCGGGAGGAACTGACACCCTGACAGCAGTAGCAGCCCCACTAATCCCGGAACGCTCACTACCCTCAATAGGACTCTGTTACCCAAACGCTCGACCTCCTCCTCTGCTCTGCCTTCACTGCGTCCGCCGCCCGTCAAAGGCTGCTCCATATCGTTCAATCAGTCCTTCGTCGGCAAAGCTGTAATAGCACCCATCACCGATAATCACATGATCCAGGACACCGATCTTCAGTAACCGCCCCATGACAACCAGCTCCTCAGTCAGCGACTTGTCTGCCTGGCTCGGGCGCGGGTTGCCCGAGGGGTGGTTATGCGCAACGATCAGGGCGACCGCCTGGTGCCGGTTGGCGAGGTTCACCAGGTTCCGGAGGTAGACCGGGCTTTCCGTCAGTGACCCCTCCGAGGCAGTGACGTTCTCCAACACCTCGTTATTGCCGTTGAGCAAGAGCACCTTGAAGACCTCTTTGGCCAGGCCCTGCATCTGCGGTCGCAGCCACTCATAGACCTCTTTCGATGAGGTCACGGCTCCCAGGACCTTTTTCTCTTCGGCCATCAGTCGGCGGCCCAACTCCAAGCCGGCCTTAAGCTGGGCGATCTTCGCGAGACCCAGCCCTTTCGCCTCTTGCAGCTCCTCTACGCTCTTGCGATCCAACTCGCGCAATCCTCCGGATTTTTCCAACAGGCTTCTGGCCAGCTCCACAGCGCTCTGGCCGCCGGTCCCGGTGCGCAGCAGAATCGCGAGCAGTTCCGCCGTCGTGAGTGCGCCCGATCCATGCTGGAGCAGCCGCTCCCGCGGACGCTCCTCCACCGGCCACGCCTTGATCGCTGAAGTATACCGTTGCTTTAGCCCCATGCCCCTTCCGCTCCGCTATCTTCTACCCTCTCTCCCCCAACCCTGTCAAGCCAAAGCCTTGGAGTCGCGCTTAAATCAGATGATCGAGGTGACCAGCAACAGGAGCGTGAGCACGACCATCAGGAAAACGGTCCCCCAGGCGATCAGGTTGTAGGCCGGTGAGTTCACCCACTCGCCCATGATCCTCCGGTCGTTGATCAGCAGGAGCATAAAAATCAGGACAGCCGGAAGCAAAATGCCGTTTAAGGTCTGGGAGAGATACATGATAGTGATGAGCGGCGCCTTGGGCCAGAGAATCAGCAGCGCGCCGGCGCCCACCATGCTGAGGTAGATGCTGAAGAACCCGGGCGCCTCGCGAAAGGTTCGATTGATGCCCGTGTCCCAGCCCAGCCCCTCGCAGACCGCATAGGCCGTGGAGAGGGGGACGATGGCCGCGGAAAAGATGGACGCGTTCAACAGGCCTAGCGCAAAGAGGAGCGTCGCGTACCGACCCGCGAACGGTTCGATCGCCATGGCGGCCTGTTCGGCCGTCTCGATCCGAACCCCGTGCGTGTTGAGAGTGGCTCCGCATGCTACGATGATAAAGAACGCCACGGCCGACGCGACGAGACTACCAATCCAGACATCGAGCTTGACGTAGCCGTACGCCTGGCGTCGAACGCCCTTATCGACGATCGACGCTTGGATGTAAAACTGCATCCAGGGCGCGATCGTGGTTCCCACGAGGGTGATAATCATCGTGAGATAATCGCGCTCGATATGGAAGGTGGGCCTGACCGTCTGGCGCAGGACGGAAGACCAATTGGGACCGACGAGAAAGGCCGATATCAGATAGACGGCATAGAAGAGGCTGGCGCCGAGGAAGATCCTCTCTACGAGGCGATACGTCCCTTTCACCACCAGCCAGCCAACCAGGAGCGCAGCGAGCGGTACGGTCGCATAGCGACTCCAGCCGAAGATCTCCAGGCTCGCCGCCACGCCCGCGAATTCGGAGACCGTATTGACCAGATTCGCCAGCACCAGCACCCCCATCACGCCAAACGTCACCCGGACCCCAAATCGCTCGCGGATCAGCTCGGCCAGCCCTTTGCCCGTCACGACTCCCATCCGTGAGCCCATCTCCTGAACGATGGCGAGGGCGATGGCGATGAAGATGAGCGACCAGAGCAGACCATAGCCGAACTGGGCGCCGGCAAGGGAGTAGGTCGTAATCCCCCCGGCGTCCTGATCGACGCTGGCGGTAATGATCCCCGGGCCCATGATGGCCAAGAATTGGAGGATCCGCCGCTTCCTGATCCGCGAAAGCCGCATTGAGTGTCCTGGGTGGTGAAACGGCTAGATGTACTTTTTGGCTGCCCGCTGTTTCCATATCATCGGAAGGAGCAGGTTCAGGACGTCATCGACGGTGATGATCCCTCGCAGCTCCCCCCCCTCATCTACTACCGGCACGGCCATCAGGTTGTACTTGGTAAAGGTCTCGGTGACCTCGCGCAGGCCGGTCTCCGGCCGAACACTGATGATCTGCCGCTCCATGATCTCACTAAGCCGCTGGCTCGGGTCGGCCAGGATCAGCTCCCGGAGGCTCAGCACCCCTAAGAGTCGATCCAGGTCGTCCGTCACGTAGATGTAATAGATCGTCTCGGCCTCGGCACTCTCAGTAGAGCGGAGCCGACCAATCGCGTCAACCATGGTGAGGTCAGCCGGCAGAGTAAACACCTCGGTGGTCATGAGCCCGCCGGCAGTGTCTTCCTCGTGTGTGAGCAGCTCGACGACCTCCTGGGCCTCCTCTTTCTCCATCGTCTCCAGGAGCTCCTGCGCTTTCGCTTCCGGGAGATCGCTCAGAATGTCCGCCGCCTCATCCGGCTCCATGCGCTCCAGGATGTCGGCAGCCTGCTCGCTTTCCATCATCTGGACCATTGAGGTCTGGACCTCCGGCTCCGTCTCGGTCAACGTCTCAGCGGCGGTCTCTTCGTCTAATGATGCCAGCACGGTCGCACGTTCACTCGGGCTCAGCTCTTCGATAATGTCGGCGATATCGGCAGGATGAAGCTTCGCCAATTTGGCATACGCCGCGCGGTGTTTGGCCTTCGTAAGCTCTGTCTCGACCGGTTCGACCACCTCCCAGGCGACCGTCTCGCGCTCCAACCGCACATCGAACAGACGCTCAAGCTGCTCAATACGGGCATCGGATACGAGGTGTCGTAAGAGGCTACGAAGGCCGCCCTCCACCGCCACCAGTTGCAGCCGTCCTTGCGTCTCCTGGAACTCAAGGTCATTGACCCGGATCACCTTGTGGCGCTTGGTGTCCACAACCTTTCGATCGACAAGTGTCTTTCCTAACCCCATCTCTTCGGCTCGCGGCTCGACCGACTCAAGCGCCTCGCGCTTGGAAGACAGGTACATCACCGCCGGCTCATGCTCCAGACGCGCGACGGCCTCCCACGGCAGGATCAGCTCCTCTTTCTCAGATGTCAGGACGACGAGCTTCGTCACCGGAGGGAGAATCCCCAGTGGTAAGAGAATCAGGTCTTTGAGGCGACCCACCAGCCGACCTCCGGCATCCATCACCGGACAATATCGCAACGTGGAGAAAAGGAGAGGCATGGGTTTCATACGGTCTCCGTCCTGTCCTTGTAATATGAATAGGACCCGTTGTCAACCGTATTTCCACCTGTCATGCCGCCTCTCAATCGGCCACTGGGAACGCCTTGAGCAGGCGTGTAAGGAAGAGGGGGGCCGCGCTCCAACCCTTCATACCTGACCGCTTCGTATGCCTTTACGGATGAGTGCATTGAGGGTGGACGAGTGTGCAATCTCTTTTTTATAGATGAGCGGATCGGCTTGGAAGCGTTTCTGGATGTAGGCATCCACTCGACCCTTTAACTCGTACGGCAACGGCCTATCATCACCTGTAGCCTGGGACGTATCAGCCGGATCGCCGTACATCGGATGATGCTTCCTGAGTGCTGCAGCCGCTTGCTCCGGTGTTTGACCCTCTCCAGACCCTTTCAAACAAATGGCGTACCGCTGGAGTCCATCAACCTTTTCTATCAGTACTCGCTCAATGGCAGGGAGATTCCACCACCACCGTATGTCTGAATCGGTCACGCCTTCCTGCCTCTTCATGGCAAACTGTTCTTTCACGGACGGATCTGTCGATTCTCGTAGAAGCAACTGATCGCCATAATCCTGAGGCGTGTCGGCTGCTCCTGATCGCTTCAACTCCTCTTTCGCGTCACGGATCATGTCTCGAGCGGTGCGTCGCGCCTCACTGGCCGATATTCCCATCATCGACTGAAACATCTGAGCATGAGTGTCCTCAAGCTGGCGTTCGTAATCTGACTGGCTTGAAAACAGACCGGATAGGAAGCCCATGGGTAACCCTCCCGATGGTTTTTACCAACCCACAACGACATTGTCTACAGCATACCATACCGAAAAGGCGACAAACTGTTGAGCATGCTGACCGGCAGAGTATGCAGGTACAGCGCGAACCTTTCTACATGATTTTCGCTTCGATTCACACACTTGTCAACTGTATCCCCAACGCGGGTATTTCCACCTGTGATTCCACATCTCAATTGTCCCACGGGAAGGCCTTCCATGAGGTGCGATACCACGGCCGGGAAGATGGGGGTAGTGGAGGTCTTGAAGAAATACGGACGTCTCTCTCAGTGAACAGGCTCGACGTCAGGATAGGTACGGTTTCGGTTGCGGAGCGGCAACCGGACGGTTACGCTACTCCATCGATCACAACAATGTTGGTCGTCGCGCTCTGCCGGCGTAGGCCTCTCGCCTCACGATACTCCGGAGACTCGAGCCACTGCTTCGCGCGAGCAACATCTGGACACTCCAGGATCACCAGGCGGTTGGGCACCCAATCGCCCTCCAGCGTCTCGGTCCGACCCCCACGCGCCACACAGCTGCCGCCATATGCGGTAAGGGCGTGTGGCGCCAGTTGCGTGTACCGTTCGAAGCCGACCGGATCGGTCACCTCAATATCGAGAATCATGTACGCTGCCATTCTACCCTCTGCCCACTCTCGGACATTGCTCCTACAGCCGACCCGCTCATACGCGTGCCAGCCCGTTGATCTGCTGGGCGACGACGCCTGTCAGTCCGACTTCCACCAGGAATCTACCGGCCCAGCACGACGTCGATTCCGTCCAGAATCAGCTCCAACTTTGCAGTCGGAAGTTTTCCGACCCGTTCCGTGAGCTGCGCCTTATCAACAGTCACCATCTGCGACACATTGGCGACCGACTCCCTGGCAAGCCCGGTGACGCGGGGCGAGAGGATCACGTTGCCTGGCGCGGCCGCCCACTTGAGATTGCTGGTCAACGGGACACACACACAACGGTACCGATCCGGCTGCGATTCAAGCCGTCTCCCTGTACCACAACGACGGGGCGCCGAAAGCCGGGGCCGGAACCGGTGGGTGCCGGCAGATCGGCCCACCAGACCTCGCCCTGCGATATCACCACTCGCTACGCTCCAGGGTCTGGCGCGCCGCCGCAGCCGTAAACTCATCCGCCGTGGCGTCCCCTAGTTCGACGCACACGCGGTCCATAGCCTCGGTCACTTCCTCCGGGGCATGGCGTGCGACATACTCCCGGAGCGCCTCGCTGAACAGCCGACTCCGAGACATGCGTGCCCGCTTGGCCAACCGCTCGGCCCGCTTGAAAATCTCGTCAGGAACTGATACGGCGGTTTTCATACCAGAAGTATAACCTCACGTACCCTCAGCGTCAAGCCTGCCAATCAGTGGACCTCGGCATAGACTCGAACCTGCTTTTCGAGCCTTTTCCCCACTTGGTCCTCTTCTACATCCAGATCGTATTGAGCCTGAAGACCAAGCCAGAATTCGGGAGAGGTCTGAAAATAGCGGCCGAGCCGCAGGGCAGTATTGGCCGTGATGCCCCCTTGCCCAGGACGATTTCATTGATGCGGCGAGGGTCGACTCCGATGTCCAATGCCAAACGGTGCTGACTCAGGCGAAGGGGCCTTAAGAACTCCTCCTCGAGAACCTCGCCAGGATGCACCGGCGCCAGTTTCCTGCCAGCCATAATTACTACCTCCTATGTGTAGATACCCCATGGGCGTAAGCCCGCGGGGTATCTACACCAGCGCGGACGGGCGCGCAGGCGGCGTCATTTTAACGCCAGGGCTTAGCAGACAGAGCGAAGCGACGACCTGCTGCAGCCCTTTGTTCGACACGTTCTACGTTCCGGCCGTGACGAGCGGCGGCACATGCTTCACGCCGATGATACCATCGATAGATAAATCTTCATCTACATCTGGCCAGTGAATTCCGTAACCAGCAGGGGATACCTCAAAGTTGTCCCTCTGTTCCTGGCTAGCGTTTCGCAAACGCTCCGACTCACCGGCAACATCGATCAGGTAATCCTTCCCGTCGACTCGCAAATGCATGATGGTGCCAGAGAAGCCCACCTGTTGGACATGGTGTGCTTTATCCATTCTTCCCCTCCTGAAATTTGTTCCATTCGGCCACGATGTAATCAAAATGGTCGAAGATGATGCGCCGTACGATTCTCTTGTCCGCAGGGCTCATGTTGTAGGCATGGGCCTCCAACGCCTCGAATCCTTGAATATCGAGCCAGTATTTTGCCTCAGCCTCTCCCTTACGACAATGAACGTGAATCGGTTCGTTGCGTTCATTAGCGTAGAAAAAGAACCTCCAGCCAAGCATCACCAGTATTGTCGGCATCTTATCCCAGTGTCCTCCACTCGATCTTCCCTTATGCTATCAATGGGCATCTCTCTTGTCACGGGGGGCATTTCTCTTTCCTCTTTGTCGAACTACTGAGTATGCTGATCAGTATATGACGACCATTCCAGTGTCGGTTCTTGTCGGAATTGTCCGTCCCTTCCAAGACGTTGTCAACCAGTTTCCGGTCACCATCTAACCCGCACACACTGATCACGATATGCTCAATATACCGGCAGGGGATTGAGGACCTACGCCGGCAGGGACTCCGCCGGACTTTGGACTCCTCTCCCACCGCGGTTTAAGACATGGGTGCACATCATCGTGGTGGCGAGATCGGTGTGCCCCAGAAGCTCCTGGACGGTTCGGATATGGTCACCGTCTTCCAGCAAATAGGTGGCAAAGGAATTGCGTCGGTGTAATGGCTGGTCGCCGGACCTGATCGAGGCTGGATGGGGTGACGTGGAATGGTCGACAGCATGAGGTGGGCACGGCGGGGCGTGGGATGACTCCTGGCTCTTATTGCAACTGCGAGGGTCTAACAGACAACCGGGGTCTGTCCCCTATTACTCAGTTCAAAACCGACCGGATCGGTTACCTCAATATCAAGAATTAGGTAGGCTGCCATGTTACCCCCTGTCGATTCAACAAGCTCACTGTACGTCAGTGGACCTCGGCATAGACTCGAACCTGCTTTTCGAGCCTGTTCCCCACTTGATCCTCTTCTACATCCAGATCGTATTGAGCCTGAAGAGCAAGCCAGAATTCGGGAGAGGTCTGGAAATAGCGGCCGAGCCGCAGGGCAGTATTGGCCGTGATGCCCCTCTTGCCTAGGACGATTTCATTGATGCGGCGAGGGTCGACTCCGATGTCCAATGCCAAACGGTGCTGACTCAGGCTCAGAGGCTTCAAGAATTCCTCATCGAGAACCTCGCCCGGATGCACCGGCGCCAGTTTCCTGCCAGCCATAATTACTACCTCCTAGTGATAGTCAACAATCTCAACCTCGTAGGCGTTGTTGCCCCGCCAATCAAAGCAGACTCGCCACTGATCATTAATCCGGATCGAGTATTGCCCGGTCCGATCGCCTCTCAACTTTTCAAGCCGATTCCCCGGCGGGGAGCGAAGATCCCAAAAAGGGCTTCGCGTTGTTAGTTCATGCTCTTTGCGATTTCGCCTTTGAATTTGGTAAATACCGACTCAGCGTCTCCTACAAGCGGCTCCATACGTTCAGGGGAGAGGTCCAGCGCATAGCCGTGGCCGAAAAAGTGGCGGAACGCCAGATAACGCTTCAAATCGTCCAGTAATCGGTTAGACAGGATTCCGTTGTCGATGGCGGCAATCAGCAGATCTCTATGCCAAGATTCCCCTTATGGGATGGGAAGTGCTTTTGCTTGGAAGACCTGTTTGAGAACGTTTTCAATGCCGTTATAGAAATTGTGAAGCAGTGCCGCCACGCCGGCAAGTTCAAGTCTGGAGAGCGTTGACAGCGGGCGGTCAGGCAGGGCGGAGAGTGCGCCTTCGATAGCCTCGTACTCGGCTTCAACACGAAGACGGTAGTCAGGCATAGAGCGATATGCCCTCCAGCCGGATGAGCTTGACGAAACGGCTTTCTACAGACATGTCAACGACATCGACCGACTTCGATAGGGCGCAGAGCAACTCGCCGTAGAAGGCGAAAAAGTCCTTTTGTTCGATGCCTTCCACGCCGATGTCGATGTCGCGGCTCTCCTTGTCTGGGGACAAACTGGACCCAAAGAGTACCACGCCTTTGGCATGGTGCTTCGCGGCTATTTTCTCAATGATTCGCCTGTCTCTATCGGCAATCATGCGCTTAGTATAGCATGTCTTGGCGAGATTGGCCGTTATCTCAGTGGGGTAGGCTGGGATGAGTGCAGCGAATCCCTGCAATCCGCTCGTGTAGTGGAAAGCACAAACACATCCACTATCTGCGAAAACAGGTTCTCTGAGCCTATCTCCAGGATACGATGCGGACGCGCCACATGCAGCCCGACGGACGCTACGTCCGCCTCCAGGCAGAAGGGAAAGACACACCGTTCGACAACCAGCAATGGCTGATGGACCTGAACAAGAAGGGAAAGACCAAATAGGCGGCTCGCCGGATACCGGCGCGCATTGGCCTGCCCCAGCGCGGACGGACGCGCAGGCCGCGTCATTTTACGCCTAGGTTAAGCGGTGCGGCGGAGCCGCGTCCGGTTGAGCTGCGGGTTGGGCATTGCGTAGCTTGCGCGTCATGGCTAAAAAGAAGAGGCCAGGTGCGGCTATTGCGGCGGCCAGTAGTGATGTGACGCCAATGCTCATGACGCTAACCTCGGGACCGCGGAGAATGTGGAGGGGGACTATGAAGGCTGCTGCGAGTGTGAAATAACCGAATCCAAGCCAGGACACACCAGAAAGGATTTTGCGGCCTACGGGCCGACCTAACAGCAGGGCAATGCCGCCCAGGAGGCCCATAACAGCGACAGCTCCAAAGCACGCCAACTGGACGTAATAGACCGTCAGAGACTGGACGGTAGATATAGCCGCCATTACGAAGAGCAAAGGGCTGATGCAGATCCATGTCCAAGCCACTGCGCGCATTAGCGGTCTTCCTGCAATCCCCAACGGCAGGGCTGTGCGGCCGGCGCTTGCCCGGTCCGAACCAGCCCTCGGTTCGCCCCTCCTTGTGGCCGTTTAAGCTTTCGCCGCAGCCCGCTTGCCGGCCCCGCGAAGCTTCGTCAACTGGATGACCAGTCGGAGAGCCTCGTTGACCGCTTCCTCGGTCGGAAACGCCTCCGCGACATCGGGAGCGAGCAGGACGAGGTTGGTCCCCTTGCGGTAGCGGTCGGCATACTTCCCTTGGACGCCAGCCTTCAGGAGTTGGCCCAAATCGTACTCGGGCCGGAGGTCCTCAGCCTTTTCGCCTCTTGACTTCGTTTTCATAGGCCTCACGCTCTGCGCGGGTCAATTCTCGCGCAGTAATGATGCGGGCGGGCCACGATCGGTGTGGGCGACCATCAGAATACGCCCTCCGGCAGACGCGCCAATGGTAATATATCGATCCTCCTCCTGAGAATGGTGGGGGTCAAAGATTGTGATTGCCAACGAGTCTCGAAAGACGGTCGCCGCCTCCCGGAAGGCAACGTGGTGCCTCCGAAGGTTTGTCCTTGCTTTCGAGGGGTCCCATTCAAATTCGATCATGAGGGTTCATGATCGTTGCTGGCCAACGTTCCGCTTGAGGCGTCGAGGGGCGCGCAGCGTCCCCGAGGTTGCTCTCGAAGCGGTTGTTAGGCCCATGTGCTTCAAAAGAGATATAGGTGCTCATTTTCTCTGTCGAAATCGTTTTGCATTAGCGTGTCAGCAAAATAGTCGCGGATCGCGTCTCTCTTTTCGCTAGTCCAGTCATCAAAATAACTTGGCGAGAAGACAAAGTTTTCGGAGTATTTGAGAATTGTTTTGGACAGCAAATATCTAAAATAGCGGCCTTTGCTGAGCAGCAGGTCGCCAAAATTCTGTCGAACCCACGCTGTATCCCGCGGTAACCATGAGATAACCACCAATGTTTTTTGCGCCGCTACCGGCAGCACATTTAGAGCAATGCACCGGATATCCTCAGCGGGATCATATGTGTCGGTTGAAAAAAGTACGCTAGCGGCGAATGTGGGACGATCCACGTCAAGAAGCCTATTTTCATGGCAAATGGAGCCGTAGGTCTCTGATATGTAGACCTGATCATATTCGTACTTATACCGAAAAGTGCGCCAAGACTTCATCATATGCGCTACCGCTTCCATTCCTGCCTGGCTTGGCTGGTTCTTCGGGTCTAAATCCAATTCGACCCTTTTTAGATAGACGCTTTGAATTTTTAACACCCCCTCCATTGTCGCATGCAGTCCTCTCAAGACTGCCCTATAAGCCAGAAGGAATAGGTGCTGTTGGTTTTCTATATTGATGTCGTTCGTGTCAATTGGTCTAAATATTTCGCGATCATGTTCGTCACAGAGTCCGGTAAACGTTGTGGCCTCGTTTCGACCAACCAGTTTGTAGCCAATAACAGGTCCTTTGTCCTGCTCGAACCAATGTCTGAGCGAAACAACGTGTCCATCTCTTACCAGTAGGTCCAGAACTTTCGAATTTTGTACAGTATGTGCTCGAATTATCTGGCCATCGCATTGCATAGATGGCTCAAAACATTTCTTAAATTTCAAGTTGTCTGCGTTAAACGCGCAGGCCAGCATTTCCTTCTCAATATCATTCATATGGTGCTCAATGGGCCTAAAGGCATTGCGGATGCAGCGGTCAGGCGTCCGCTTGATGGCCGGCGCGAAGCGTCCGCGCCATCGTTCGACGTAAGGGGCGGCTTGCGGCTTGCCGCAAGACGTCCCCTTGACGGAGGGGTTAGGCTTCGCCGCGCGGGATGAGTAAACGTACTTTCGACACACGGTCGGGCAACCTCTTGAAGAACCACTTGTCCAGCTTATCAAGCGCTTCGTGATACTCCTGCGGCTTGTAGTGATTCTTGGCTCCAAAGGTGAGATCGGCGACTAGGTCGTCGTACTCAGGCCCTGGGACTTCGAACTCTACTCCGTAGATCGGGTGCGTGACGGCTACCGTACTCACCTCATGCGCGGTGGGCTTGGGATGAACCAGAAGGTTCCGATAACTGATCAACGAGTGGAGTCGCTTGACGTACTCATCGTCTGGATTGAGGCGGAACTTCTCTCCTGTCAACAGGACAGCTGTTGCTTCAAGCTTTCCCCGGAACGACATAGAGAGGAAGGCTTGCTGAATGGGCTGGCTACCTTCCTGCCATGTAGACGCTGCGTGCTGCACTAGCGCGTCATTCAACTTCGCTTCGAGGGCTGCGGCACAGGTGACGATGTAAGGTACTGCAAGTGCCTCTTTATCGGTGCAAGCCGCGTAGGCCTGAGCCAAGCGCTTAAGAACACGATTAAGCTTTGGGGCGGCCGAGACAGTGACCTTGAGCCGTTGCTTCGGGCTTGTGGAGCGCGACATATGTCCACCTGCGAGGCCTAACTACTGAGTATACTGATCAGTATATGATGGCCATGTCAGTGTCGGTTCTTGTCGGGATTGTCCGTCCCTTCCAAGACGTTGTCAACCAGTTTCCGGTCACCATCCAACCCGCACACACTGATCACCATATGCTCAATATACCTGCATGGGGTTCAGTACCTACGCCAGCAGGGAATCCGCCGAGCTTTGGACTCCTCTCCTACCGTGGTCTGTCCCCTATTGCCTGAATCTATCAGGGTTCATTCCCCGCGGCTTGCCGCGAGTTCGTCATACCGACGGAAGCCGGTATCCAGAGAGTCCGACTGGATTCCCCCGTATCGAAGTACGGGGCAGGCTTGTCAAGCACGGAATGACAAGTCAGAACGGGGGTGGATACCTCGCGGCTTGCCGCGAGGTAGTTCATTCATGTCGGTGGGCAGCAGCGGGTGAGGCCGCTGTTTGCGGCGGCTATAGCAGCGTTCCCCGGAGCAGCAACGCTGCTACCGTAAAGTAGATCACGAGGCCCGTGATGTCCACGAGCGTTGCCACGAACGGCGCACTCGACGCGGCAGGATCGGCGCCGAGCCGCTTCATCACGAACGGGAGCATCGAGCCGGCCAACGTCCCCCACAGCACGACCCCTACGAGCGAGCAGGCGACGGTGAGGCCGACAAGCAGCCAGTGCTCGCCGTAGGCGCCGAGAAACGCGCCCCAGATAGACACCCGGAGGAACCCCACCGAGCCGAGGATGCCGCCGAGGGCGAGACCGGATAACACCTCCCGCCGCATGACCCGCCACCAGTCCCGCAGCGTCACCTCACCCACAGCGAGCGCCCGGATGATGAGCGAGGCCGCCTGGCTGCCAGAGTTTCCCCCTGACGAGATGATGAGGGGGACGAAGAGCGCCAGCACGACCGCCCGCGCGATTTCATCCTGGAAGTACCCCATCGCCGTCGCCGTCAGCATCTCCCCGACGAACAGCACGATGAGCCACCGCGCTCGCTTCTTGATGAGGGTCCAGAACGGGGTGCGGACGTACGGTTCGTCGAGCGCCTCGAGCCCGCCGAGCTTCTGGATGTCTTCGGTGGCCTCCGCCTCCGCCACGGCCAGCACGTCGTCGATGGTGACAATGCCGAGGAGCACGCCGTCGGAGTCCGTCACGGGGAGCGCCATGCGGTCATGCTCGCGGAAAACCCTGACCGCCGTCTCCCGATCATCCGTGGCGCGGAGGGCCACGAACGTCTCGCCCATGAGGGAGCGTACCTGCGCGTCAGGCGCGGCCAGGATGATCTCCCGGATGCGCAGGTCGTCCACGAGACGGAACCCCCGCTCGACTACGTAGATCACATTGATCGTCTCGGAGTCCTTCCCGAACCGGCGAATGTGCCGGAGGGCCTGCTCGATGGTCCAGTCTGGGCGGACGGCCACATAGTCCGTCGTCATGAGCCGCCCAACGCTCTCCTCGGGATAGCCAAGAAGCCGGACGGCGGCCTCGCGCTCCTTCGGATTGAGGAGGTTCAGGAACCGCTGTGTGACCTCGCCGGGGAGTTCCTCAAAGAACGCTGTCCGGTCGTCGGGGGCAAGAGCATTGAGTAGGTCAGCCAGTCGCTCCCGCTCGTTGGCCAGCGTCTCAACCAGGGCCTCCTGCTTCTCATGAGGGAGATATTCGAAGACGGCGGCGGCCTGCTCGCGCGGGAGTACGCGAAAGAGGACGGCGTCGTCGCCGTCCGGGAGGTCATCGATGAGCGCGGCGATTTCGGAGGGCTCCCACTCCGCTACGGCTTCGCGGAGCGCACGGAGGTCCCCCTTGTGGAGGATCGCCTCGACTTCTGGCTTCAACAGGTAATTCGGCATGATCGCCCATTTTCGGTGTTGACGGTGAGGGTGGAAGAAAGCAGACTTGGCGTCAGTGCCCAGCGGCAGGGATGCCGTCGGCAGGAGACCTTTTAGCGCAAGGAGATGCGGTGCTCAGTGACAGGAGCCTTCACCATGAGCACCAATACTGTTCACGTTGGCCGCTCGTGGTGAGCCTGTCGAATTACAATTACCCTTCGACAAGCTCAGGGCGAACGGTTCGAAGAGCCTAAGTGAACAGTATTGCCATTAGCACACGTTCGTGGCCTAGTGGGCGCGGCTGGCCTCCGCCTCCGTTGCGGCCGAGGGCTCTTCCTCCACAATCGAGCCTCGTTTGCTGAAGACCACCGACAGCCCCAGGACGGTCACGCAAGCCAGAACGATCATCGCCCGGGTGCCCCACCCGATTTCGCGGATGGCCAAGGGTGCGATCAGGATCGCGACCAGATTCATGACCTTGATCATCGGGTTGATGGCCGGCCCGGCGGTGTCCTTGAACGGATCGCCGACCGTATCGCCGATGACCGCAGCTTTATGGCAGTCGGTCCCTTTGCCGCCGAACAGACCTTCTTCGATCTTCTTCTTGGCATTGTCCCAGGCGCCGCCGGTATTCGACAGGAACACCGCCATGAGTTGCCCGGTCAGGATCGCTCCGGCAAGGAAGCCTCCCAGCGCCGGCGCACCGAAGGCGAAGGCGACCAGGATCGGGCTGACAATCGAGAGAACGCCAGGCCCGAGCAGCTCCTTCTGCGCCGCGGCGGTCACGATCTCCACACACCGGCCATAGTCCGGCTTCTCCTTGAACTCCATGATCCCCGGCTTCTCCCGGAACTGTCGCCGGACCTCTTCCACCAGGAGAAAGGCCGCCCGGCTTACCGCCTGGATCGCAAAGGAGGAGAAAAGGAACGGTACGGCCCCCCCGATCAGGAAGCCGATGAAGACCTCCGGCAGGTTCACCTGGATCCCCTGCTCGAAGAGATGCGCCTCGTCGATGAAGGAACGGAAGAGGGAGACAGCCGCAATAACCGCAGTAGCGATGGCCAGCCCTTTCGTCAGGGCCTTGGTCGTGTTGCCGACCGCGTCGAGCTTGGCGACAATCCGATGGGCCTCGATCCCCGACGGGGTTCTCGGGTTGTTCTTCAACGCGCCGGACATCTCGAAGATGCCGTTGGCGTTATCGGAGATGGGACCAAAGGTATCTTCAGCCAGCACGAAGCCGGTGGTCGCCAGCAAGCCAAGACCAGCCAGGGCGATCCCATACGCCGACAACGAAAAGCTCCCGCCGAAGATGCTGTAGGAGCCAAAGATGGTCGCGGCAATGGCCAGCGTGGCCCAGACACTCGACTCGAGACCTGCGGCAAACCCGGAGAGGATCAGCGTCGCCGGTCCGGTTCGGCTGGAATAGGCAATCTCGGTCACCGGTTTCTTCTCGGTTGCGGTGAAATACTCCGTCAGCCACTGAATCAGCAACGCCAGGGCAATCCCCATGACATTGGCCAGGAAGACTCGCCACCAGAGGGCGCCATACTTCGGACTCACGATGTCGCCAAGGTAAAAGTAGCTCACAATCCAAAAGCCGACGACCGAGCTGAGCGCAGCGACCCAGAAGCCGAAGTTGATCGGCTTCATCGGATTCATGCCCGGATCATCCTTGCCCCGAACGCACCAGGTACCGAGGATCGAGCCGAAGACGCCCACGGCGCGGATCAAGAGGGGGTAGATGATCATGGCCAGGACGACCTTGGAGGCGCTGTCGGCCCCGCCGAACGACTCGACGAAGTCCTTGTCCAGCATCGCCCCGGCACCCAGGATAATGGCCGCCACCAGCGTCACCTCATACGACTCGAAGACGTCGGCCGCCATCCCGGCGCAGTCGCCCACATTGTCGCCCACATTGTCGGCGATCGTGGCGGCATTGCGCGGATCATCTTCAGGAATCCCCTTCTCAACCTTGCCGACCAGATCGGCGCCCACGTCGGCCGCCTTGGTGAAAATGCCGCCCCCCATACGCATGAACAGGGCGGCGAGCGATCCGCCAAAACCAAAGCCGACCAGGATCTTCATCGCATTCTCTTTGAACAGCAGGAAGATGATGGTGGCACCCAGAAGCCCAAGACCGACGGTGAACATCCCCGAGACGGTCCCGGCCCTGAAGGCGATCTCCAGCGAATACTTGAAGCTGTGGAGCGCGGCGGCGGCGGTTCGCACATTGCCCTTCACGGCCAGTAGCATCCCGACGTAGCCGGCCCCATAGGAGGCTGCAACCCCCATGAAGAAGGCAAGCGCTACGCCGAGCGGCAGGAGCATTCCCTCATAGAGCCCGCGATACATGAAGAAGAGACCGATCGTGATGGCGATGACGAACCAGAGCATCGTCTTAACCTGTCGCGCAAGGTAGGCCAGCGCCCCCTCTTCAATCGCCTTGGCCACATCCTGCATGGCCTGACTGCCTGGGTCTTCCTGGATCGTCTTCTTCGCGAGGAAGGCGCCATATCCGAGGGCGATGAAAGCCGAAACCAGGACAAACCAGAGGATCTTCCACTCCTGCGGGCCAAAGGTTGGCAGTACAATGCTGGCTTCACTCATGCAACGTGTCTCCTCGTTAGCTGATAGCTGTAAGCTGACGGCTGACAGCAATGGATACTGATGCCACGTGTCGGCAAACGGGCAGCGTTCTACTTACTCATCGATCCAAATGGGTTGCTCGCGAATGTGACACGCCGTGTCACGGCAATGTCAGAGCAAGGGTTACCCAGCTCCCTGAAGGGAGCCCCCTGCCCTTGAGCAGGATGTCTATACGCGCTCCACGCCCTCTCTAGTCGGCAAAGAGGCGGAGTTGCTCCTGATCTTCCTCGATAAACGGCACCGGGTAACAGCCGCTGAAACAGGCACTGCAGAAGTCTGCCGCTCCTCGATTCTCCTTCCCGGCAGCCTGCTGTAATCCTTTCAGGCTCAGATAGCCGAGGGTGTCGGCACGAAGGTACCGCCGAATCTCCTCGACGTCGTGCGTGGAGGCAATCAGCTCTTTCCGTGTCGGGGTGTCGATCCCGTAATAGCAGGGAGCGATTGTGGGGGGGGAGCTGATCCGCACATGGACTTCTGTTGCCCCGGCCGCCCGGATCATCGACACGATCTTCCGGCTGGTCGTTCCACGAACAATAGAGTCGTCCACCACAACAACGCGCTTGCCCTCGAGCAGTTCCTGAATGGCGTTGAGTTTGATCTTCACTCCGAAATGCCGAATCGCCTGTTTCGGCTCGATAAAGGTCCGACCGACATAGTGATTGCGGATCAGGCCGTGTTCAAACGGCAGGTGCGCCTCTTCGGCAAAACCCAGCGCGGCAGGCACGCCCGAGTCGGGAACGGGAATCACGACATCCGCCTCGACCGGATATTCGCGCGCCAAGTGCCGGCCGAGATCTTTGCGAATCCCTGCGACAGATCGACCAAATAACAAGCTGTCCGGCCTGGCGAAATAGACATACTCGAAGATACACTGAGACTTAGGCGCGGGTGGGAACGGGAAAAACGAACGCACGCCATCTTCATTGATCCGGATAAATTCGCCGGGCTCGATATCGCGGACAAATTGTGCCTCGATCAGATCAAAGGCACAACTCTCCGACGCCAGGATCCACGCATCACCAAGCTTTCCCAACGACAGCGGTCGAAAGCCGTAGGGATCACGGATCCCCACCAACTCAGTCTCATTCATAATTGCCAGAGAATAGGCACCACGAATCTGGCTCAGCGCTTCGATCGACGCCTCCAGCAGATTCGGCTCCCGCGAGCGGGCGATCAGATGAACGATCACCTCGCTGTCGGTTGTGGAACCGAATATCGAACCCTGTGCTTCCAGATCATGGCGAATCTTCTCGGCGTTTGTCAGATTCCCATTGTGTGCAAGGGCAATCTGACCGCGCAGATAGCCTGCCAGCAGCGGTTGCGCATTCTTGAGATGCGAGGTCCCGGTCGTCGAGTAGCGGACATGGCCGATGGCCAGTGCGCCCTTAAGACGACGAAGCCTACTCTCGGAAAAGACGTCGGCTACCAACCCCATTGCCTTTTCAAGATGCAGAGACCCACCGTCAGAGGTCACAATCCCGGTACTTTCCTGTCCCCTGTGCTGAAGCGCATATAGCGCTAAATAGGCGAGGTTTGCAGCCTCCGGATGGCCATAGATCCCAACCACTCCGCACTCTTCACGAAACTTATCCAGCCGCACCTCACCCATCTTCACACGCTCTCAGTCATCAGTAATGAACTGCCACGCGGCAAGCTGCGCGGTATCGTCTTCTGTTCTGGCCCGTCATTCCGTGCTTGACACGGAATCCGGTCTGGCCCTGGATACCGGCTTCCGCCGGTATGCCGAACTCACGGTAAGCCGCTGGGAATACATCCCCAGTGGATTCAATAATAAGTTATTGGAGGCTGACCGTTGATAGCTGACAGATGATCGCTGCTTTTCAAAGTACTCGCTTCAGCCCCTGGATGGCCTGACGAGTCCGGTGTTCGTTTTCCACCAGGGCGAATCGAACGTGCGCATCCCCATACTGTCCAAACCCGATCCCCGGAGAGACGGCAACCTTTGCCTTATCGAGGAGAAACTTCGAAAATTCCAGAGACCCCATACCCAGGTATGCCTCCGGGATCTTCGCCCACACAAACATGGTGCCTTTCGGCTTCGAGATCGTCCATCCGATCCGGTTCAGCCCGTCCACCAGCGCATCACGGCGCACCCGATACGTCTGCACCGTTTCTCCCACGCAGGCCTGCGGGCCGTTCAGCGCAATAATCGCCGCGATCTGAATCGGCTGGAACATGCCGTAATCCAAATAGCTTTTGAGCCGCGTCAGGGCCGCAATAATCCGCGGATTGCCGACGCAGAACCCAACTCGCCAGCCCGGCATGTTGTAGCTCTTGGAGAGCGTGAAGAACTCTACTCCGATCTCTTTTGCCCCGGGAACCTGCAGGAGGCTTGGCGCCTGATAGCCGTCAAAGGTCAGGTCCGCGTACGCAAGGTCGTGGATCAGGATCAGGTGGTGCTCCTGCGCGAACGCCACTACCTTTTCGAAGAACGCAAGATCCACGGTGGCGGTGGTGGGGTTGTGCGGAAAGCTCAGGATCAGCAGCTTGGGCGGCGGCCAACTTTCCCGGTGCGCTGCCACAAGCGCCTCATAGAAGTCGACACCCTCTTCAAGCCGAACGCTACGGACGTCCCCCCCGGCGATAATCACGGAATACGGATGGATCGGGTAGGTAGGACTCGGCACCAAGGCCACATCCCCCGGTTCTACAACCGCCAAGGCCAGATGCGAAAGCCCCTCCTTGGCACCGATGGTCGCAATCGCCTCCCGCCCGGGATCGATCTCAACCCCATATCGCCGCCCATACCAGTCGGCGATAGCAGACCGGAGTTTTGTGATTCCGCGCGAGGCGGAATACCGATGGTTGCGAGGATTTCTGGCCGCCTCGCAGAGCTTCTCCACAATATGGGGAGGGGTCGGCAGATCCGGATTGCCCATCCCGAAGTCGATAATATCCTCGCCGCGAGCCCGCGCCTCAACCTTCAGCTCAGTCACGATATTGAAGACGTACGGGGGCAGCCGACTGATTCGATGGAACTGCTCCATCCACACTCCTTATCGGTCACTGTAGCGACCGCTCATTTCGATGCAAAACTTGCCTCTCACGCTACCAAAAGGGGCCAATACTGTCAATATGAAAGAGGGCCAACTGATTACCAGAATACAGGCTGCGGCCGCAGGGATGAATTTATCGCTTGGCGGCAATGAGGCGGGTCAGCTTACGGTCAACACGGAGGCGGCGGGCAATATCTTGAAGCCGTTGGACCAGGGCTGGCTGCCCGCGAAGGGTCTGAAAGAGGTTCGATGCATCTGCGTCGTCCTTGACTCCGCCGACTTTCAGCTTCATCGCGATCAAGTCCACGACGTCGATGACGGGCAAGGTTGTTCGGCCGATCCGGATTATGGATGCCCGCTGCAGCATCTCTACCTGCCAACCATACCGAGGTTCGATCCAATCGACGTGCAGGCCCCCCGGATAGACCACGCGAAGCGACCTTGCGATCATGCCTTCGGTGACAGGAAAGTATTCAGATTCGTGATAGGTCTCCCGTAGCGTCCGGAAGAACCGATCCAGGCCGGCCCGGTCCGGATGCCGGATAAGGAAGTCGACGTCATTGGTTGCCCTTGGTGTTCCCCAGACCGAGACCGCCATGCCCCCGATGAGACAGAGCTGGACCCCGTGTTGCGCGGCTTCCTTCTGCGCCTTTCGCACGGCGGCTAGGAATTCGCGGTACCTCATTGGCGCCTGTCGGCTTTCAGGCGCGCCAAGGCTTGCCCAAGATCGAGCGCCTCCTTCATGCGCTGGCCGGCCCCTGGCTCACGCTTCGCCAGGGACGCCGCACCCTCTCCCAGCAACCTCCGGTACCGTGCTACGGACAGGACAATGGCAACAGGTTGACTATGCCGCTCCAGCGCGATCACCGCGTCGGCAGTCTCAGCCTGGTTGATAATTTCTTTGAGGCGCTTACGTGCCTCAGCAACTCCAAATGTCCGCATAGCAATGGCTCATAATATGTACATATTTATTACCATACTCGTCGACTCAATGTCAACTCCGTGACCTTCATCACTTCGAAAGTCGCTGCTCAACCAAGCCTATCGGACTCAAGCTATTTGACAACTCTATACCAATAGACATATACACGTCTCCGCGTTGATGCGCAATCGCTCCGGTAACTTCTCCGTCGAGCGCCTGACGGAATTTCTCACCGCTCTGGGGCAGGACGTGAAGATTACCGTCAGGCCTGCACGCAAGGACCGGGGCGAAGTATCCGTCGTCGTGGCGTAACCGATTTTTAGAGACGCTATACGAGACGGCTTCAGCCCCCCTACTTCCTTACTTCAACACTGTTGAAAGGGGGGCGAGGAAAAGAACTGCGGAATCGTGACGGTGGAGCTACATGCGCTCGGGGGCGGAGACGCCCAGCAAGCCCAGTGTGTTGGCCATGACCACGCGAAGGGCAGCCACCAGCGTCAGGCGGGCGCGCGTGAGATTGGTATCGGCGGAGATAATCCGATGGCGAGCGTAGTAGCCGTGAAACTGCGCGGCGAGGTCGTGCAGATAGGTGGTGAGTCTGTGCGGCTCCAGCGCTTGCGCCGCCCCGATGACCAGTTCGGGATAGAGCGCCAATTGCTTGATCAACCCGATCTCTTCCGGCAGATCGAGCCGATCGAGGTTGTCTTCGGGGGATGGGACCGGAAGTTGCGCCCTGGTCGCCTCCCGGAGGATGCCGCAGAGGCGGGTGTGGGCGTACTGCACGTAGTAAACCGGGTTCTCCTCAGACGCCGATTTGACAAGCTCCAGATCGAAGTCTAACTGGCTGTCGCACCGTCGGGTAAGAAAGGTGTAGCGTGCTGCATCCCGTCCCACCTCATCGACCAACTCCCCCATCGTCACGAACTGCCCGGCCCGCTTGGACATCCGGACCTGCTCGGTCCCACGCATCAATCGGACAAGCTGTACAATCAGGATCTTCAGCGCTCCCGGCGGATGACCAAGCGCTTGCATGGCAGCCTGCATCCGAGGCACATAGCCGTGGTGGTCGGGTCCCCAAAGATCGATCACCTGCGCGAAGCCGCGGGCAAACTTATCCTGGTGATAGGCGATGTCGGGAAGAAAATAGGTGATCTCGCCATCACCCTTTACGAGGACTCGATCTTTGTCGTCGCCAAAGAGGGTGGAACGAAACCAGACGGCCCCATCCTGCTCATACAGGAAACTGCGCGCCTTCAACGCCTCGATCACCTGCGTCGTGTCGCCGCGCTCTCGGAGATTGCGTTCGCTGAACCACCCGTCAAAGGTGACCCCGTACGCCTCGAGTGAGGCCCGCTGCCACTCAATGATCCGCTCGACCGCAAAGCGACCCAGTCGGTCGCGACGTTCGGGCTCCGGCGCGGAGAGCACCTCCGGCCCGTGCTGATCCAGAAACTCGCGGGCCAGATCGATCAGATACTCTCCCGGATAGGCCTCTTCCGGCATCGGGCAGTCCTCACCCTGCAGTTGACGGCATCGTACCTCCATCGCCAACGCAAGGGTGCGGAATTGGTTCCCCGCATCGTTCACATAGTACTCACGGTACGGCCGATGTCCAATAGCCTCTAAGAGCCGAGCGATGGCATCACCGATGGCCGCAGCCCTGGCATTGACCACGACGAGCGGGCCGGTCGGATTCGCGCTGACAAACTCCACCAGCACCGGACGCCCGCCGCCGACATCAGCCCTTCCGTACGTCGGCCCGGCTCGCAGAATCTCCTGAGCCAGATGACGCCAGAACGGCCGGGCGATAAAGAAGTTCAGATAGCCGGCGCCCGCCACCTCGACGCGATCGACCAGATCAGACGGAAAGGCTGCTGAGGCGGCAATCTGCATCGCGATGTCGCGGGGCCTCTGCCGCAGCGCTTTCGCCAGACCGAAGGCCAGCGTAGTTGAGAGGTCGCCGAAAACCGGGTCACTCGGATATTCCCACGTCATCGGCGTGGAAGCGCCCTGCGGGAGTCCGGCTTCGAATCCCGACTGCTTGATAGTCGTGAGAAGCGCCTCAGTCAGGCGCGTCTTAAGTGCACCGATCATGGGATGAATGTTTCCCTTCCTGTTCAGGGTCAACTGTGTCTTATGCCCGATTGACGCTACTGTTCCAGAGGATTGTGACTGGCGACGATCATCAGCCCACCGTACGCCATAAGAATCGGAATAGCACACACCAGTATTGGGGCGGGAATGTGAGAGGTCGGCATCAGTAGACGGAGTCAGGTGATAGTGCGCAGATTGTGGTCATCGCGTAAGAGGATAGCCCTGCTTCAACCAAGCCTTGGTCCCCCCCTCGATGTTATACAACTGTGTCTTACCGATCGCCGCCGCCACTTCGCAGGCTACCGCGCTCCGGATCCCTTCGGCGCATACAAAGATAATGCCGTCCTGCTGAAGCAACTCCCGCGGCCGGTTCATCAGCGTTCCCAAAGGGATATGTATGGCCTCGGCGATATGCCCCTGGCTCCACTCGGCCGACTCGCGCACATCAACCACGACCATGCCCCCTGCTTCGATCAGCTTCTTGGCCGTCTCAACATTGATGCGTTCAAATGGATCGCGATATTCCTCTGTCGATGCCATGCCTCCCCTCTCAAGGTCTGGTAATCTGTCGTCACATCATCCGCAACATCGAACACAACATTGGCAATGCGCGAACACACTCATCATAACGCATCGCTCTCCCTTGCTTCAAGGGCGATGTACGACCTCACTCCTCCAGGAAGTTGAGAACGCCCCGATAGAGCTGGAGGCGGTTCTTCTCCAGTATGGCGTAATGGGTCGAGTCCCCGATGTCCAGTCGCCGTTTGATTGGCGCCGACGTGAGTCTCTGGAGCAGCTCGTCCGCCGCTTCGTTGGTCATCAGCTCTTCGGCGCTCCCCCGAACAATCATCGTGGGCGCCTTGACCTTCGCGGGATCGAACAACGATCGGCCCGCGTGGATTTCGTGCCAATCGATGTACGGGCCGTTGGGGATCTGAATCGATTCCGGACTGCGTTGTTTGGCTGTAGGATCGGAGCCCAACAGCGCGCCGATCCACGCATCAATGACCTCTCTGTCTCGCCATTCATCTTGAAGCTCCGGCTTGATCCACCCATCCCACTGATCAAGCAACTCCTTCTGACCCAGATAGCGATAGGCCCCCATTTCAAGGTACGGTCGGTCCGTGTTGGTCGGATCACCGAACGTACTGATAAAGGTAGAATTCTTCCCATAGATCGCCCCGTACATCACTAACTTACCCACCTTTTCCGGGTGCAGCGTCGCATAGAGGGCCGACCAGGAGGCGCCAATGGAGTATCCGATGATATTGACCTTGTCTACCTTTCGCTTGGATCGGATATAATCAACGGCGACATCGATATCCCGCATCACCTGATCCGCCCGAACGAGGGGAAGGTTCTGATATGGGGATTCTTTCATCTCCGGCGGTCTTGTGGAACGTCCGAACCCCCTGATATCCAGGGTAAACGCGTCAAAGCCGCGTTCGGCCACATACTCCAACCACGAATACCCGGGAATGGCGAGATCAAACATCACTGAGCCGGGGCCTGGAACGCCGTGAACAAACAGAATCACATTCTCTTTCACAATCTTCGGTAAGTTTGCGAGTCGCTTCTCTCGAACGAATAATTTGACCCCCTGGTCCTTACCCTGTACCAGAAATTCCTCCTTAACAATGGCGTTCTCTTGTTCTGCTGCGGCCACGGCAGACGCGCTTATCGCGATAATAGCGACCGCCATCCGGCACACCAAGCCGACTCGCGACCAGTGATCCATCCTGCGCTCCTTTCTCCGAGAATGATGTCGAAGCATCAAATCCTTCTGCTCCTGTATCAAAAACGCCTTAGTATAGGGCTACGAGAGGCGGAGGTGTCAACTCCTTTTCACGATGGAATCGGCGAACCGTCATATTACGATTACGGTCGTCATTCACCGTTTGCCTCCGAGACCTGATTTTTCTATAATACGATCTATGAATCAGGTGGATGACTTTCACGCCAACAGCCGCACGATCACCAAACAGAGTCGATCGAATTTCTATTACGCATTCCTCTTCCTCCCCAAGCCAAAACGCGAGGCGCTCTATGCCGTATACGCCTTCTGTCGGTTAAGCGACGATCTGGTAGACGAGTCAAAAGCCGGAGTGAATCCGGCTGACGCCCTGACTCGGTGGCGAAAAACGCTGGACGTCTGCCTCGATGACGGCGTCGATTCCCCCGTCATGACGGCCGTTGGCCAAGCTGCGCGCCAATTTCATATCCCGAAGGTCTATTTTGAAGAACTGCTCAACGGCATGGAGATGGACCTCACGCGCGCCAGATACGCGACATTCGAGGATCTCTACCCGTATTGCTACCGCGTCGCGTCGATCGTAGGCCTCATCTGCATCGAAATCTTCGGCTACACCAATCCGCTGACCAAGAGGTACGCCGAACAACTGGGCATCGCCTTTCAACTGACCAACATTCTTCGGGATGTGGGGGTTGATGCGCAACGAGGACGGATCTATCTTCCACAGGATGAGCTGCAGCGATTTGGATATTCCGAAGAAGAGCTGCTGGCGGGGCGTTACAACTACGCCTTTACAGAGCTGATGCGGTTTCAATGCGAGCGCGCCAGAGGCTATTTTCGAACAGCCTCAGCCGCCTTGACGGCCGAGGACGAACGGTCGCTGCTGGCCGCCGAGATCATGCGGGCCATTTACTACCGCGTGCTGCTCAGGATCGAAGCGCAGCACTACGATGTCTTCCGCGGGGATATCACCATCGGCAAATCTCAAAAGCTGTTGTTGGCCGGAGGCCTCTGGCTGCGATCGGCACTGAGGTTATGACCATGACCCGTCTTCAGGCCATTCCTTCGAAAGCCCACTTGGCATTCGCCCTCTCCGAAAGGAGTTCCGTTGATTGAGTCGCCGAATTGATTAATCCAATAGACCCAACAAACCCGATAGACTCGTTTAGCGCCCCTCGCCGTGGTGATCGACCCCAATGTGAGCCTTGATGAACTTGACGATGCGCACCTCGTCAAACTCATCAAACTTCTCGATCCTGCCCCAAGCCGTTAACGCGATCTTTCGATCCAAGCCGGTATACGGCGCGAGAATAATGTGATCGTAGCGTTCGGCAATCGCAGTGAGCTGTTTGACCAAGTCAGGACAATCCTGACAAGAGTATTGTATGACCACCCCACCATCTTCGAGATTATGCACCTGCATTTCCTTGGGGACAGGTTCAGTGTACGTACCCCATCGAGCCAACCCGGGGGTATGGGGCCCTGACGTCGGGGGGTCGCTGTTATACGGCGGATGCGGGGTGCCGAGTGGAAGGTGAGGGCTCGGCAGGATCGGCACCGTCGCCCAGGTATGCTCTTCCGTCATTTTGCCGTAACCCCAGTATCCGGCAACCAGCAGGATGGCTGCGATCGCAGCATATAGCCCGATCTGCCCTGTGTGTGTCTGACGGCGGCTCGCCCTCTGCGTCTCGACTCGTTCTTCTCTCGCCTTCTGTTTTGCCTCTTTCTTGACCTGTGATTTTTCTCCCTGCGGTTTTGTCATCGATCCCCCCGAGTATCCTTAACTTTTGGACTGGCCCTGAACGCCAGGTTGCGTTTTTCCCCTGCTCTTCCGACGGGCGCCGGTGCCCTTCGACTCAGTCGCCGGCGGCGTGTCAGGCGGGGCGATAATCGTAAGCAGCTCGCTCGCCGCCTCCTCGATCGATTTGCAGGTCATATCGATAACCGGCCAGCCCGCCTTCCGAAAGAGTGACCGGCTGTAAGAAAGCTCAGCGCGCACCTTCTCCAACTCTGCATAGGCTTCAGCCACAGGCGCATGCTTACGCTCGATTCTGGCCCGTCGCAACTCCACCAGCCGGTCTACTGCAACGACAAGCCCGACAATCCGATCCTGGTCGATCGTCATCAACCGACCTGGCAGCGGAAGATTGAGAATGATCGGGACGTTCGCCACCCGCCATCCCTTCCCCGCCAGGTAGATGCTTAACGGCGTCTTTGAGGTCCTCGAAATGCCGACCAGGACAATGTCGGCGCGGTCAAGTCCGAGCGGGTGCTGGCCGTCGTCGTGCTTGACGGTGTATTCGATAGCCTCGATCCGGTGGAGGTACTCCTGCCCCAATTGTCGGAACAGACCGGGTTGCATGAGTGGGGCGACGCGCAGTTGATCGCTCAGGCGAAGCAGAAGCGGCCCGATCAGATCGATGGTCTCTACACCACGCTCCCGTCCCTCACGCAACACAGTCTGCCGCAGCTCTTCCGACACCAGCGTGTGTACAATGATCGCCTTGCTCACGTGAGCCGCCTCAATCACGCGTCGCACCTCATCCACCGTCCGGATGTTGGGCAGACGGCGGATCTCCACCTCTGCCGCTTGAAACTGGGCCAGCGCGGCTTGGACGACCAGTTCTGCGGTCGCGCCGGTCGCGTCTGAGATGGCAAGTATCTGATGGCGGCCTCCCGCTGTCGATAGGTTCATCATTGCTGTCCTGTCATTCCCGGTAGAGTTCGAGGAGGACCGCTACCTCGTCGCAATAATCCCATTTGATGCACCGACGGCAATCCTTCCATACCTTCTCCGGCAGTGTGAGCCTGTCAACGACGCGGAATCCCAGACGCTCAAAAAAACCCGGCTTATAGGTCAGGGCAAAGACTCTCCTGATCGGAAGCGTATTCGCTGCAGCGATGCAGGCCTCGGTGACTGCCCGGCCGATACCTTTCCTCTCACACTCCGGCTGGACGGCCAGCGATCGAATCTCTGCGAGGTCCGTCCCATAGACAAAGAGAGAGCAGACCCCCGCGATCTGCCCGTCCTGCTCACAGACGTAAAAATCACCGATCCGACCATGCAGCTCCTGTGGCTCCAGCGGCAACAGATCGCCCTTGCCGGCGAACATATTCACCAGTCGCGCAATGGCCGGAACGTCGGTCGTTTTCGCCTTCCTCACCATGCGCTGCCTCATCTGTCTAAGTGCGACACACAGGCAGGGGCGCTACCCGCCGCTCTTGCTCTCCAGGATGAGGCTTTCAGCCCGGCCCCGTCGATGGTGAGCCGACCCGGCTCGCCGAGCCCACCCTCAAGCAATACCTCTATCGGCAGAAACTGCTGAATCGTCCACAGGTTTGTCAGCAGATGCCGGCTCACGCGCGCTGTCGTAAGAACCGAGCGACCGTTCGCAAGTGCCATGAATAGCGCAAGCTGATCTGCCAGATGGCTCTCGGTCGCGGCGTCGTCGGCGAGAAAGTCGAGCAGGGCGTCAATTGCTTCATCGGCTACGCACTCGGCCGGTTTGCCGCGTTCGCCAAGCGCGCCGAAGCCGCCGCGAGTCTGTTCGAACTCAGCCCATACAAATACGATATCGCCCGGACAGTCGGCATCAAGCTCCGCAATCTCGATCTCGACGGTATAGCCGACGTCGGCAAGTCGGCGCCGGATACGATCGGCCTGGCGCTCGGCGATGTTTCTGGAGAGTCCGGCTACGGCTGATACCCCCCGGATAGCCAGCAGCGCTCCGCGATTCGTCAGATCAATCGAGTTGAGCTGAGGCAGCGGCTGCACAGCAGCCCGCACCTGCCCACCCCCTTTCGGGTAGAAGCCGCCACGTTCCAGTTGCCAGTCGGCCTCCAGTCCCATTCTCTTCACCATCGGCAGGAATACCTGGGAGACGTACGGAGTCGGCGGACTCCATGGCACGTGCGTTCCACCCGCCAAAATAAGAGTTGATGCTCTCTCCGCGAACATAAGCGGCCCCACGAGAGCCTGGAACACTAACGATACCGCTCCGGCCGTCCCGACATCGAATCGCCGTGATCCGCCGGTAATCGTCCCCGGGACAAAATAAAGACGGGAAGAACCGAGTTCCGCCCCGTACACCTCGGCGCCCGTAATCTCGGCGAGCGCCTTGACGCAGGAGAGGTGCTGCGGTTGTAGACCGGATCTCTTTCGGCCTGCCCGAATCTTTGTAAGCTCAACGGGCCGACCAAGGACCGCAGACAGGGCCAGGGCCGTCCTGAGAATCTGCCCGCCTCCCTCCCCGTATGATCCGTCTATCGTGAGAATAGAGGTCTCTTCCACGCCCCACCCTACTCATCAGCGCCCAGAGCATCTCACTCCGCGTCATTGCGAGACTCAGAGCAAAGCGAAGAGGATGAAGCAATCTGACCCGGAGGGTCATTCCGAGAGAACCGAAGGAATCTCAACTGAAGAGATTGCTTCGCCTCCGGCTCGCAACGACACTGGGTGTCGGACTGCCACGCTCCTGTTGGTCGCTCGCAATGACAGGACTAATGGTTTCGCTTGCAGGGCCCAAGAGAGACTTTCATGCCTATGGGCGAACCAAAAGTTTACGAGGTATTGCGAGCGCACCTTACGCCCGGAACGGTATTATTTGTCCACCGATGGAAACTGTCAAGCGAACTCTGAGGGGCGATCCGCCGAGTCGCCCCTACTCGCTCCTCCCACCTTTTTCTCAGCCTTCTCGTGGAAGCGCGTAAGATCGACGATGACCCGCTCATGCCGGCACTCGGCAATCTTCTCCACCTCGTCGAACGCCTCAATCCGAAACGTGAGACGCCGTCCATCAATGTGCGTCAGTTTCGCCACGACCTTCACCATGAGCCCAATCGGGGTCGGCGCCAGGTGCGTCATCTTCACGACGCTCCCGACGGTGCCCTGCCCCTCTGAGAGATGCGGCTGTACACCGGCCGTCGCCACCTCCTCCATCCACTCGACCACAACCGGCGTGGTGAGCACATGAACGAACGGGTTGCCATGCCGGTCGGCCGCCTCGGTCCCGGTCACCCGCCAGGCGTTCCCAAACGTCATCCCCTCATACAGGCTCATCGCTCCTCCTATCCACGGGATACTGAACCGGTTTCGTCTCTGTGTGGAATAATGCTTGACAGGGGCAGGGAGAGTGACTAGATTGAGCCGGTTTTGCCGAACCCTATGCCCTCTGCGAGTTCTATGCTATCACACACACGGGCAGTTGAGAGCGGGGCTCTTCATTACTCCTACTAACTTGACGGAATATGCCGATCGGGATAGCATTCGCACAGCGGCGTCTTGGCCCAGGTGACCAACCGCCCTCGCTGCGCCTACACTTGTGACCGTAAGGCATTCAATGACTAGCCTCGAAGAAGAAAAAAGTGGAACTACCGTCCTACGGCGAACCGCCGAATACCAACCGCCTCGCTCGTGGCGAACCTGGCTGATCGGACGCCCGCTCCGGACTGCCGATGCCCCCGATCAGGCTATTGGTAAGACCATCGGCCTGGCCGTCTTCGCCTCTGACGCGCTCTCCTCCACCGCGTACGCCACCGACGAGATTCTGTTCGTCCTGGCCGCTGTCGGAATCGCAGCATTCGCCTATGCCCTTCCGATCTCGTTGGCCATCGTGGCGCTGCTGGCCATTGTCACGCTCTCGTATTTGCAGACGATCCACGCCTATCCGGGCGGAGGCGGCGCCTATATTGTGGCTCGTAACAACCTGGGAGAATTTCCCGCTCAGATAGCCGGCGCCTCGCTGCTGACCGACTATATCCTCACCGTGGCCGTATCCGTTGCGTCGGGGGTGGCTCAACTGACATCAGCATATCCGTCCCTTTTTCCCTACCGGGTGGCATTGGCCATCGGGATGATACTGATCATGATGGTCGTCAACCTGCGCGGTGTGAAAGAATCCGGCGCGATCCTCGCCATTCCCAGCTATTTCTTTCTGGGTATGATGCTCCTGACCGTCGGCAGCGGCCTGAGTCAGTACCTGATGGGGGACCTCCATACGGTAGTGAACCCGCCGCCGGGCAAGGAACATGCCGCACAATCGCTCTCACTCTTCCTGATTCTCCACGCCTTCTCCAATGGTACGACAGCCCTCACCGGAGTGGAGGCCATCTCGAACGGCGTCCCTGCGTTTAAGGAGCCGCGCAGCCGCAATGCAGGCATTACGCTGATCTGGATGTCCGCCATTCTGGGCGTACTGTTCCTAGGCATAACCTTTCTGGCCGGCACGATGGGCGCGATACCTTCTGAGACAGAAACGGTGGTCTCGCAACTGGCGCGCACGGCCTATGAGGGTCGGGGTCTGCTGTACCTGGCTGTCATCGCCGCTACGACCCTAATCCTGATCATGGCGGCCAATACGGCTTATGCCGGTTTTCCGCGATTGAGCGCCCTGCTGGCGGCGGATGGCTTTTTGCCCCGGCCGCTCACGTACCGCGGAAGCCGCCTGGTCTACTCGCGCGGCATTGTAGCGCTGGCCCTTATCGCCTCACTCCTGATCTGGCTGTTTCAGGCCAGCGTCAACGCGCTGATCCCGCTTTATGCCATTGGTGTCTTCCTCTCGTTTACGCTCGCCCAGGCCGGCATGGCGCACCGCTGGTGGAAGGCCGGACATCTGGCGCCAGGACAGGAAGCCCAGGAGCATGGCTCAATCGTTCGCCACGAACCCAGATGGGCGATCAAGATGGCGATCAACGGCTTCGGTGCGTTCTGTACGGCTGGGGTCATGCTGATCTTCACCGTCACGAAGTTTGCCGATGGGGCGTGGATCGTGATCGTGCTGGTGCCGATTCTCGTGGCCGTATTCACTGCCATCCATTACCATTACCGGGATCTGGCCGCCCACCTTTCATTGGAGCAGTACGGTGGACCGCCTCGAATTTCGCGTCAGCGTGTGATCCTGGCGGTCAGTGGCGTCCATCGCGGCACGCTGGCGGCACTCCGCTATGCCCGTACGCTATCCGATGACATCACGGCCGTGCATATCTGCATCGACCCCGTCGAGGCCCAGACGCTGAACCGCAAATGGGAATCGTGGGGCGATGGAGTTCGCCTGGTCGTGCTTGATTCCCCCTACCGGTTGCTCCTGGAACCGTTATTGGGATATATTGAAGAAATTGCCGCGCAGCGTCAGCCGAACGAGATCATTACCATCATCGTCCCGCAGTTTGTCCCTCGCCACTGGTGGCATAACCTCCTACACACCCAGACGGCGATGCTGCTGCGAGTCATGCTGCTGTTCAAGCCGGGAATTGTGATTACTGACGTACCGTATCAGATCGAGTAGTGACGCCAGGGCATCGGAGGAACAGAGTACGCTATGAATATCATTATTGTGGGATGTGGGCGAGTAGGCGCGGAGCTGGCTTATCGACTGTTCCAAAAGGCGCATCAGGTCACGGTGATCGACCAGGTAGCCGCCGCCTTTCATAACCTGTCCACAGACTTCCGCGGGCGCACAGTGGAAGGCGAGGCGCTGGCCAGCGACATACTGTGCCGAGCCGGCATCGAGAAGGTTGATGGCCTGGCCGCCGTAACCAATTCCGACTCACTGAACGTCGTGGTCGCCCACGTAGCAAAGACCGTCTACCACGTACCTCAGGTCGTCGTCCGCAACTATCATCCACGCTGGCGACCTCTGCACGAGGCCTTTGGCCTGCAGGTCGTCAGCTCGACCAGTTGGGGCGCCCAGCGCATCGAGGAGCTGCTCTACCCCGCCTTCGCTAAATGCGTGTTTTCGGCCGGCAATGGCGAGGTCGAGATCTATGAACTCTCGGTGTCTGAGGCCTGGCACGGCCGTACCCTCCAGGATTTCCTCCACACAGGCCCGTGTCTGGCTGTGGCGCTGACACGGGCAGGCAAGGCCATCCTCCCCTCCTCCGAGGAACGTTTGGAGGTGGGTGATATTCTGTATCTGAGTTCCACCATGGAGGGCATCGAAACGTTACGTGAGCGGCTGAAGGCGCCACAAGGGAGGTGACATGTTTGTTCTGATCGCGGGTGGAGGCCGAACCGCAACGCACCTGGCCGCTCTCCTGCTGACTCGCCAGCACGAGGTTCGAGTACTCGAGCACCGACGCGACGTACTGGCGCGCCTACACCACGAACTGCCTACCGAG
This sequence comes from Candidatus Methylomirabilis oxygeniifera, assembly GCA_000091165.1. Taxonomy (NCBI): domain Bacteria; phylum Methylomirabilota (SeqCode); class Methylomirabilia (SeqCode); order Methylomirabilales (SeqCode); family Methylomirabilaceae (SeqCode); genus Methylomirabilis (SeqCode); species Methylomirabilis oxygeniifera (SeqCode). The sequence continues at coordinate 1,286,087 of FP565575.1, forward strand.
GTGATCTACGAAGGCAACCCTATCGATCCGGTGGCATTGGAACAGGCCGGTATCCGTCAGGCGAAGGTGTTGGCTGCGTGTACCTCTGTCGATGAAGACAATCTCGCGCTCTGTTTCTTTGCCCGCACCCGCTACAACGTGCCCCGTATTATCGCCTGGGTCAATAATCCCCGCGCCGCCTGGCTCTTCGACGAGAAGTTCCATGTAGACGTGGCCCTCAATCAGGCGCAGATCTTCAGCAGCCTGATCGAAGAAGAGATGTCGCTCGGCGATATGATGACACTGCTGAAGCTGCGGAGAGGCCGCTACTCCCTGGTGGAGGAGAAGATCCCCACGGGAGCGCGCGCCCTTGGCGTTGCCATCAAGGACCTGTGCCTGCCGCCGGATTCGGTGATCGCCACCATTATCCGGCACGGACAGATCCTCATTCCGCGCGGCGATACCCAATTTGAAGTCGGGGATGAGGTGCTCGCGATTGCAGATCGTGAAGCCGCCGAAGAGCTCGCGAAACTGTTCGGCCGACCGGACCTACCTACGCCAAACGACGCTCGGCAGACGTAACAACACGTCTCATTATTGAATCTATTGTGGGCTCATTCTCCGCGGCTTGCCGCGAGTGCGTCATACCGGCGAAAGCCGGTATCCAGAGGACCGGACTGGATTCCGTGTCACGCACGGAATGACGGGCCAGGACCGAAGACGTACTACGCTAACAGCCGACTTGCTCAAGGAAGGTCTCAATACTTCGACCCACCTCGTCGGGCTGTTCCAGCATGACCATGTGACCGGCTGCGGGAACCAGCACAAGCTGTGATCCGTTGATTCGGCGATGCAGATACTCGGCGTACGTCGGCGGCGTCATCAGATCGTCGGTCCCGCAGATCACCAGGGTCGGAAGGGTGATCGTCTTGATCCGCTCCATCAGATCAAAGGTATCGCACGCTCGCAGGTCTCCTTCGATCACTGAGGGCGAGGTGCGCAGCATCGCATCGGCATCCTGTCTCAGCAGCTCGGCCGGGGCGCCCGGCGCGCGCGCCCATCGGCTCATCAGCTCGACTGTTTGCCTTGCGTCATTGTGAAGGCCGGCGAAGATCTGCGGCTGCACGCGCAGCCTTGCCCCGGTCCCTACCAGCACCATCGCCGTAAGCAGTTCCGAGTGGACCAGCGCAAGACTTTGGATAATCGCCCCGCCCATCGAGTGACCCACCATGACGATCCGGTCCAGACCGACGGCCGTCAGAAACTCGTTCACAAGATCGCGGTAGGTCTCGATCCGATCGGCGCCGCTCCCATCGGAATGGCCATGCCCGGGGAGGTCTATGGCGATAGCCTTCCGCTGACGTCCCAACCTCCGAAGTTGCTGGAGCCACATCTGATGGCTCCCGCCTGCCCCGTGGATGAACACGACCGGCGACAGATGACTCGCCGGTATCGGCACGAGTTCAACGAAATGAATTCGCGTCTGTCCGACCTGCACGTACGGCACACTGTGCCTCTACGCCTCTTCAGATTTCAACGTCCTGCCCAGGAGATTCGCTACCGCCTCCTGCGGCGATCGTTGCTCAAAGAGGACCGCATAGGTTTCCTGGCAGATCGGCATATCGACGGAGACGCGATGGGCAAGCTCAACGGCACCTTTCGAGGCGTTGACCCCTTCCTTCACCGTCGGGCTGCGTTGCAGCAGCTCGGAAAGCGCCGCGCCTCTGCCGAGCGCCAATCCGAGTTGCCGATTGCGCGAGAGGTCCCCGGTACACGTCAGTACGAGGTCTCCAAGTCCAGCAAGTCCCGCAAATGTCTCAGCGCGCGCCCCCATGGCTACACCAAGCCGGGTCATTTCGTGTAGCCCCCGTGTAATGAGAGCCGCCAGCGCATTATGCCCGAGTCCAAGGCCGTCCACTATCCCGGCTGCGATAGCAATCACGTTCTTGACCGCCCCGCCCAACTCTACGCCTAACGGGTCGCTTCCAGCATAGACGCGAAAGCCTGTCGTGCTGAGCAAGCCCTGAACCCGTGTTGCTACGGCAGGCTCAGATGACGCCGCAACCGCCGCCGCCGGCAGTCCTCTGCTGACCTCCTTCGCGAAGGTGGGACCTGAGAGGACAGCCAGCGTCCGCCTCGCTGGATCAATCTCATGTAATACCTGCAACATAGTCAGGCAACTATTTGGTTCTAAGCCTTTCGTCGCGACGATGATAGGCGTAGATTCTTGGATGCGGGAAAGCAGCTCTTCGCACATGGAACGAAGAACATGGGAAGGGGTCACCAGCACAATCGCCGAGCAGCCTTGGGCGACCTCAATGAGAGAATTGGTAATCTCAAGCGTCTCGGGTAGTTCAACCCCAGGCAGATAGAGACCGTTCTCGCGCTCCTTCGCCATCGTTATGACGAGTTCGCGTTCCCACGCCCACAGAGTGACCGAGTGTCCTTTCTCGGCCAACAGTTTCGCGAGTGTGGTACCCCAGGCCCCCGCTCCGACGACGCCGATCCGTTCCATCACCCGGCTCCGATCAGGGTCGAGGGCGTCTGGCAGCAGCACGCAACCAGACGAGTCCGACCAGTGAAACAGCAATCAGGGCGAGGCTCATCACCTGCGCCGCGCGTAAGGGCCCCAACATCAGACTGTCGATCCGAAGCCCCTCAACGAAGAACCGGCCGACAGAGTACAGCCCAACGTAACAGAGCAGCAACGCGCCGGGGATTCGCTGCAATCGACGGCGAAGCAGGAAGTACAGGAGCGAGAAGACCAGGAGGTTCCAGAGCGATTCGTACAGAAACGTCGGGTGAAAATACTCAAAGGTCGCCAGATCGGGCGGTCGGTGGTACGGCTCAATGTAGAGCTTCCACGGCAGATCGGTCGGGGTTCCGAAGGCCTCCTGATTGAAAAAGTTGCCCCACCGGCCGATCGCCTGTCCGAGCGGAGCGGAAGGGGCCATGATGTCCAGGTAGGTCAGCACGGGCAACTTCTTGCGAACGGAATAGATGACCGCAGTCAATCCGCCGGCCAACAGGCCACCGTGGATCGCGAGCCCTCCCTCCCATACCGCCAGGATCTTCAGCGGCCTGGAGCCGTAGTAGCCCCAGTTGAACAGGACGTAGTACAGCCGCGCACCTATCAAGCCCGCCATCACGCCGTACACGATGACGTTCAGAAGCTGATCCGGATCCTCCCCACGACGGATCGCCTCGCGCTGCGCCAGCCAGGTCCCCAGCAAGACACCGGTGGCGAAAAGCAGGCCGTACCAACGAATGGAGAGCGGGCCGATCTGTAAGACAAAGGGACCGGGCGATGCGAACATATGGACCTCAGCAGGGTCGGTGTCTCATTTCTCGACAAGTGACGTTCCGGCCCACTCTAGCCAAAAATCGAGTGAAGTCAAGGCAAATCTGGTCAACCACGAATAGAGATTAGGCCGCTTGCCGTTGAAGAATGGTAGCGAGATACACAGCATATAGCATCAGCAGCAGAACACCCCACCTCCGTTCAATGAAGCCGGTATGCGTAGGGTATGTGAACACCAAGGCCACGTAATATCGTTCGCTGTTACGGACTCAAAACGCCTGCGGGCGAGCCTAGAAAAATCCCAATGGATTAATATCGTAACTGACCAGCAGATTTTTGGTTTGCTGATAATGATCCAGCATCATTTTATGGGTTTCACGACCGACACCTGATTTTTTGTAGCCGCCAAACGCAGCGTGGGCGGGATAATGATGGTAGCAGTTTGTCCAGACACGTCCGGCCTGGATACCACGCCCCATACGATAGGCGCGGTTCATGTCGCGTGTCCAAACCCCGGCCCCTAAACCAAATTCGGTGTCATTGGCGATAGCCAAGGCGTCTGCCTCATCTTTGAAAGTAGTGACGGCAATAACCGGCCCAAAAATCTCCTCCTGAAAAATCCGCATGTCATTGCTGCCTTTCATGATCGTTGGCTCAATATAATAGCCGCCAGACAAACCACCGCCTATGGCAGCAATGTCACCACCTACTAACACTTCGGCGCCTTCATTTCTGCCGATTTCGATATAACGTAAAATTTTATCGAATTGCTGTTTGGAGGCTTGTGCGCCGACCATCGTTTCGGTATCCAAAGGATTGCCGCGTGTTATTTGTTTGGCACGCGCTATCACCTTGGCGATAAACGCATCATAGATCGATTCTTGAATGAGCAAGCGTGAGGGGCAGGTACACACTTCGCCTTGATTGAAAAAGGCCAATACCGCACCTTCCACGCATTTGCTGACAAACGCATCTTCTTGATCTAAGACATCCTCGAAATAGAGATTGGGCGATTTACCGCCCAGTTCAACCGTGGAAGGAATAATGTTTTCCGCCGCGCATTTCAGGATATGCGAGCCTACAGGCGTGGAACCGGTGAACGCTATTTTTGCAATCCGCTTGCTGGTGGCCAATGCCTGCCCCGCTTCCGCGCCATAGCCGTTCACGATATTGACAACGCCCGGCGGTAATAAGTCGCCGATTAATTCCATCATGACCAAAATTGATGCAGGGGTTTGTTCGGCGGGCTTCATCACCACACAGTTACCCGCCGCCAGGGCAGGGGCGAGTTTCCAGCACGCCATCAATAACGGAAAATTCCAGGGAATGATCTGCCCAACGACACCGAGCGGCTCGTGAAAATGATACGCCACCGTGTGTTCGTCAATTTCGCCAATGGAGCCTTCCTGGGCACGAATACAGCCGGCGAAATAGCGAAAGTGGTCTACTGCCAACGGTACGTCCGCCGCCAATGTTTCACGGATGGGCTTACCGTTGTCCCACGTTTCGGCAATCGCTAATGTTTCAAGATTCGCTTCGATATGGTCAGCAATTTTTAACAGGATATTTGATCTAGCGGTGACTGAAGTTTTACCCCACGCGTCTTTAGCGGCATGCGCCGCATCCAATGCCATATCTATGTCTTCCGCCGAAGAACGAGGTATTTCACAGAATTTCTCCCCGGTTACAGGGCTTAGGTTATCAAAGTACTGGCCTGTAACGGGAGCGACCCAGTTGCCGCCGATAAAATTACCATAACGTGGTTTGAAGTGGATTTTGCTATCCGGTTGGTTTGGGGCGATATAACGCATTGTTTCTCCTCGATAGATTAGGTGGAAGCAGCCTGATTATTCTATCACCACGTTCTTGATCGAAAAGTATGAAGATGCCATTGCGATGTATTTTAGGGGTGAATTATAAAGCCTATCGTGTGAGAGCTAACCGGCGTAAAAAAGTTGAGCGAAACGCCGCTTTGGCTCGTCCGTGTTGAGCCAATTGTTAGGCCGCTTGCCGCTGAAGAATAGTAGCGAGGTAGGCAGCATATAGCACCAGCAGCAATATACCCCGTCTTCGTTCAATGAAGCCTGTGCGCGTAGGGTAAGTGAACACCAAGGCCACGAGACCAAATACCAATGCAATAGTTACCTCACGCCACGCAACAGTAATGGGATGGATAGTCGCCGCGACTGCGACAATAAAAATGCCATTGAAGATATTGCTGCCAAGAATTGTTCCCAGGCCAACCTCGTCGTGTCCGCGAAGCTTGGCAATGACTGTTGTCGCAAGTTCTGGCACGGACGTACCCACCGCGACAACAGTTGCCCCAATAATGAATTCATCGATACCAAAGGCAATGGCGATGCCTTTTGCTCCCGCCACAATGAGATTTCCGGCAGCAATAAGAAAGGCAAGGCCGACGACACACGAAAGAACAACCAGCCACCCTCGATGTTCCCCAAGAACCTTCTCTGCGGCACTCCGTTGTTTTCGAGCCTCGATAATCGCCGCCACAAGCCAAGCGAGAAACATACTCAACATCAGTAAACCGTCGATTCTCGAAAGCTCGCCATCCAGAAACAGAACACCCGTGATAATGGGGATCAACAACGCCACAGGAAAATCCCTCTTTACGCTGTCACGAGGACTTTGGATTCCGGAAATTACCAAGGCAAGCGCGAGAATCAGAGCAACGTTTACCACATTACTGCCAAGGGCGTCGCCAAGGGCGATTTGGGGTTTTCCCGCCATGGCAGCATTTATGGAGACTGACAATTCCGGGCTTGATGTGGCGAATGCGGCGACAGTTGCGCCGATAATGCCCGGAGAAATCCGCGCCCAATGAGCGAGGCCGACCGCACCGCGAACAAAAAGGTCGCCGCCGATACCGGCACATGCAAGACCAAAAATGAAAGCCGTATAATCGTTCACTGCAACCTCAATTATTTTACCAGCCTAACGCCGGACGTTAGGGGAGGCCGAGAACGAGAGTGGAGCGGGCACTGTAAGCCTTAGCCTGGACGCTTTGGTTAATCGGAGCGTCCCGCTGACGGTAGTGGCTTTGGAAGCAGCCAGAACAGGAGCAGGCTCCCTATCACTGCGCTCAATGCCGACCCAGACAGAATCCCCACCTTCGCGGCGTTGAGCAACACACCCTCCAACGCCAAGCTTGCAATGAATAGGGCCATTGTGAAACCAATGCCTGCCAGTATGCCGCCCGCTGCAAGGATGCTCCAGTTCACACCCGCTGGCAGCCTGGCAATACCCACACGCACCGCCAGCCAACTAAAGCTCACGATTCCTATAGGCTTGCCGACTCCTAAGCCTACCATAACCGCCACCGCAACAGGTTCACGAAAGTCCGTAACGTTGATCGATACCCCAGCATTTGCCAAAGCAAAGAGGGGCATGATCACAAAGCTCACCCACGGGTGCAGCGCGGTCTCAAGCCGTTCAAGGGGAGATAAAATCTCTCGTGCCGCCACCTGGATATCACGCAACGCCGCGTGGTTCTTCCCCTCATTACTCCAGCGTTCCCCTTCAACATACGCAGTAAACTGCTGGACGATCGCGTGCAGGCGGCCCGCGCTGACCCACACATGGGCCGGTGTGAGCAGACCCAAGATCACGCCGGCAATCGTGGCATGGACCCCGGATGCATGGAACGCCAACCAGATCACTACCCCAACGATGCAATAGATCGGGACACTACGCACCCCAAGGCGGGCCATCCCTCTCACGACACCAAGACCCAGCAAGCCCAAGAAAAGCGCAGCGATGTTGATGTGGCTCGTATAGCCGATAGCGATGACCAGGATTGCGCCGATGTCGTCAGCGATCGCGAGCGACAGGAGGACAATGCGCAAGCCCTGCGGGACTCGTGTCCCCAAGATCGCCAGACAACCAACGACAAAAGCGATGTCGGTCGCCATGGGAATACCCCAGCCGTGCTCGCCGGGCTGTCCGAGCTGGCCCGCGAGATAGAGACTAGCCGGTACGACCATGCCGCCCGCCGCTGCAATGATGGGGAGCGCGGCCGTTCGCAGGTCTCTGAGTTCCCCAAGCACTAATTCGCGTTTGACCTCTAAGCCAACCACAAAAAAGAAAATCGCCATGAGACCGTCGTTGATCCAATGCTTTAAGGAGTGGTTCAACTCAAAAGCGCCAAGCGTGAAACCGAGTGGAGTCTTCCACAGGCTCAGAAAGGCATCTGCAAAAGACGAATTGGCGAGGCCGAGCGCAATACATGTCACGAACAGCAGGAGAATCCCACTGGCTGCCTCGATACGTAAAAAGCGCGCGAGCGGCTCGATGATACGATCGACCGGTTTCGCAGGCAGGCGAGCCAGTTCGTTAGAATGTTGAGGTTGTTGCAGCATATGGCACCCCTACATCTGATTCGGTTTCTGCGAAGTCGACATTCGCGGCAAGCAGGTTCGAGCCGGCCGCGCGGGATACGCGCTACTCCTGCTGAATCGAACTCAGATAGTCAGTGAGGGCTCGTGAGTGCAGCAGTGAAATGTAGCCCGGGTAGTCTTCACGTTGACGCTCGGTCTCGAACACCGCTCCCCAGACAGGCATCTCCCTCGTACCATGCTCAGCTACTGCTCGCCTACCGTCGATGATGTGCATCACATAGCTCTCATCAAATCGCCCGCCGCGACGCTTTGTGATCAGTCGAAGGTTGGATGGGGGTCGTCGTAAGGATGCTGCCAACGAACCGTTTCCGTCTCCGGACTCACCGTGACACGAGGCGCAGTGCCGACGATAGAGGGCCTGTCCGGTAGGCGGCTCCGGAGTGCTACGGCACGAGACGAGCATCGGACTGACAGCGAACGCGAGGACGGCAGCTCTCATAGCGATTCTAGTTAGCTTATCGACCATTTCAAACCTTCCTTTGCGACGTCCAATCAAGCAACGACTGAGATTTTCACCGGCTCTGTGAGCGCCTCTCCGACAAGGTGCCGGCTCCACAGCCCGCTCATCGTGACAGCCAGGCACCCCATGACCAAGAGGAATGTTTCCAGCTCCTCCTCCACCCAACGGACGGAGAAAGGCAACACCAGGACAAGCCCCATGATCAGCCCCAGTCCGATGATTATGGTGATCTCTGACATCGTCTTTTGCCTCCAGGCTTGCGGTCGCAGGCGAATAAAATAAAAAGCCGCCTCCGCTTCACGCGGATGGCGGCCCGACCACCCTCTCTCCTCCGGAAATAGGTAATCGCTATCTCCGGACCTCTTAGAATAAATCCGTTACGTTTTTTATATCATGGAAATGAGTGTGGTGACCAGCAAAACTCCTACCATGTTGCAGGGGTTGGCGCGGAGCCGATTGACCTTGCCATGCTCCAGTTAACAGGCTGTACCCATCCATCGGAGAAGTGCAATCACTTCCTTCACGTCCCGCACGTAATAGTGGGCCTTTGAGCCCGCATAGGCGCCAACCTGTATCGTGATGCCCTCGGGCAGCGCCCCGAATGCACCTCCATCCGTGTGATCGTCACCGATGTAAATCGGCAGGACTGAGCGTCGGTGAATTTCCTTCATCAACCACAGCGCGGCATGACCTTTTATCCAGTTGAGCCTGGGACAGAGTTCGATAATCTTCCTTCCGAAAAGGACTGTCAGTTCCGAAGAACGAACAAGGGGAAGTATTTCGCACACGAATCTCCCTATGAGATGCCTCTCCAGTTCGGTAGACAATAACCGGTAATGCAGGCTGACTGAAAGGCCTTTGTCCTCGACGAGCACGCCAGGGATATCTGCCACTACACTGACGAGCTGCGACCGAATACGGGCGACGGTTTCCTGAAAAGACCGCGGCACGATTACCTTGGCCTGCCGACCAACTTGCCACATCTCCCATCCGTGATTGCCGATATAGATCAGGTTTCGCACCCCCACCCGCCGTCGCAGCTCGTTGATCGGTCGTTCGCTGATCACGGCAACTGTGATTCGAGGATGGTGTGAGAGCGCCCGGAGCACCGACCGTATCGAAGCGGGAAGCGTCGCCTGCTCCGGGGTGGGAGCGATCCGCATCAGTGTGCCGTCGTAATCCAGGAGCAGCAAGGTGTGACTACTGCTCACTATTTCTGCCGCAACCCGCGGCCACTGGGACCAGAGCTGTTCCATTTGGGCTTAGGGGGCCAGGCCATTGACTTCCACCCGAACCACGGATCAGAACCTCCTCCCAGTTCGGCGCGAGCCCTCGATCGCGACTCGGACAAGCTGACTGCGTGTCCGTACGCCGGTCTTTTGAAACAAATGCTGCAGCGTCGCCTTCACTGCGCCCTCCGTGACTCCGAGTCTGGCAGCGGTTTCCTTATTCGTGAGGCCCTCAAATACAGCCTGAAGCACCTGTTCCTCTCGTTCGGTGAGGCGCTTGTGACCCTCTTGGTCCTCAGGCTGATTAACCGCATCGGCGATGAGTTGGATGACTCTCTCATCGACCCATACCACTCCACTCACGACCAGCCGAATCGCGTTGACGAGGGCGTCGGGCGGACTGTGCTTGAGAAAGATACCCGATGCGCCGAGCTTCAATGCAATTGAGGATTCCGCCGCGCTCATCCCCGCAGTGACCATTAAGATTTTCCCGGAATAGCCTCCCCCGCGAGCTGCTGAGATAAGTTGACTTCCGTGATCCTCTCCGAGATCGAAGTCCAGCAATACAACATCAACGGGTCCCCGGCTCAGGATCTCAATCGCCTCGGCTGAGGTACCGCAGACGCCTACTATTTCGAAATCGGGCTCCGATTGCAGAAGCCGGCTCAAGCCCTCTCGAAAGAGGATGTGATCGTCAAGCAACAGCACCCGTATTCGCTTCATGTCAGCCTGTACTTCCATAATTCGTCTCAGTAGAACCGGCTACTGCCAGGTCAATGACAAAGGAGCACCCTGGTACCGTTGGATCGTACCGGAGATCCCCGCGAAACGATCGCACGAGCGCTCGAGAGAGAAATAAACCGAGGCCCGTTGACTCGGCACCTGCTTGAAACGGTCGAAACAGCGTGTCGGCCGAACCGATCCCAGGGCCCGTGTCGGTCACCCGGATGGCCACGCGGCCTTCCCCGACAGAGACGGAGATAGCGATTCGCCTCACGCCGGCGCGCTCCAAGGCTCGCTCGGCGTTCTTTGTCAGGTTCAGCAGGGCCTGCAATAAGAGGTGACGATCGGCCCACACCGAAGGAAGTCCTTCAGGGATCTCCCAGTGCACTGTAATGCCGGCCTCCTCGCAGGACGACTCCAGGACGATCCGCAAACTGTCGAACAACTCAACGAGGTCGGCCCCGTCGATCTGGGCAGTCCTTGTTCCGCTTGTACTGTGTTTGAGCTCCAATGAGGCGATCTTATTCAGCGTCTCTACCAGCGAGCCCAGAGCTTCGAAATCCTTATTCGCCACCAGCCGCCCGCTCCGAGCGAGGTTCTCGTAGAGAACGGCGATCGCGCTACACACGTTTCGGATTTCATGCGAGACTGCTCCGACAACGACTCGTGAACCCGCCAGGAGGTGCTCAAAACTCGACTCCTCGCGTTCCCTCAACTCTTCCGAAAGATCGACGATCAAGGCGGCCAGGCGGGGCCCTGCCGCGGTCGCGTAGGTTGAGAAGAAGACACGAGCCGGGAAGATGCTGCCGTCTTCTCGCGACCCACGGCATTGCATTTCGGTCCGAAAGGTCTGACGTGTGGTCTCAACAGACGGGACCGAGCCCAAGGCCGCAACATAACGGCTGATATTTCTCCCAGGCAGGTCTCCATTCGGCGCTCCGAACAGGCGGTGCGCCGATGAATTTGCCTGAAGAATTGCGCCGTCGCCGGCCATGGTCAGGATTGCAACGGGGCTGCTGTCGATGAGAAATGCTAACTGCTCCTCCGCTTGGCGCCGAGCCACGACTTCCTGTTCGATCCGCTGGACGTGTTCCATCTCCCCTCGGCGGCTCCTGATCACCTCATGAACGAACAACCCCGCCCCTGTCAATGCGGCGAAAGCCGAAACGTCGCTGAGCAGTCCAACGCTGAGAGCAGTAGGAAAAGGGTCAAAGAGATCGGAGAGCACCGTGCAAAGAACCGCCGTCAGCGCGATCGCCCCGCGCGGCAGCACACTAGCCGCCAGCATCACGGGAAACACATACAGGAACCCGAACGAGACATTAACGGCCACACGCCAATCGATGACGGCGACGGCTCCAATGACAATTACCGCACAGGTCAGTACGATAGGTCTTCTGGCGACGAACGGAGCAAAAATCATGACCCGGTCCACCTCGGCGCACCTCCTCCATATGTTAAAAGCAGTTCCTCCCAGCCCGAAATCGCGACGTTTAACATTGGCGCACTGTGGCCTTCACTATTCATTTAGCACCTCCGACCTTTGCCCGCCAGCTATCTTTCGGTTCAGTGGAAGCTATCTTTCGGATGGGCCGGAGCACACGCGACGTGCAGTGGATGGGTCGTTTCTCTGGGTGTGGGGACCCGACCCTCTCAGGTGACGGACTTTGCGTGGGGTCGGATGTCACGAGGGATTCTCGATGGCGGGAAGTAGCGGCCTGTTACAGCGTTCGCCTGCCGATCACTTCGTCTTCGCGGAGGGCTTCGGGAACGGTGGCGGGAAGTCAGGTACGATCAAGCACGGCTACCCCGAATCCGAAGGAACATCAATCGGGGAACCGGACCGGTGGTCCCAGTCGGGTCTTATCCCAATTCTAAGCCCAGTCGCTCGATCGAAAAACCTCATCGCTTGTTCCTCGATGGCGAATTCGTAACGTCGGTCCTGCAGGAAGGTAACCGTACTATCCGAGGGAATCCTGGCCAGGACATGGGCATTTCCGAACTTCTCCTCTAAACAGCCGTAAACAATTCGCTCGGCCCCCAGATACTCCACTCGCGTCAGGTTGAGCTGAAAGGACGCCAGCTTACCTTGTCCTCTATAGACCTCCTTCGGAAAAAGATGCTCGGGACGAAGGCCGATGACAACATCCCCATGCTCAACCAGATTCATGGGAGGCGATCCCAGAAAGCCGGCCACAAAGGTATCAGCCGGCTCGTCGTAGATCTCTTGAGGCGTACCAAGCTGCCTGACCCTCCCTGCATGCATCAAAGCCATCCGGTCTGCAAGCCCCATGGCCTCCATCTGGTCATGGGTGACATAGAGGGTAGTGGTCCCGATCCGCCGTTGCAACAGCAGAAGCTCCTCTCGAGCTGCGGTCCGAAGTTTTGCATCAAGGTTGGAGAGGGGCTCATCGAGGAGAAACACCGCCGGCTCTCGCACCAACGCTCTGGCTAAGGCCACTCGTTGCCGCTCGCCTCCGGACAGTTCACGGGGCCTCCGATTAAGCAGGTCCTCGATCCCGAACATAGCGGCCGCCCACTCTACTTTCTTCTGGATAGCCTCCCGCCCCATTCCCTGGACCTCGAGAGGAAAGGCGATGTTTTTGAAGACCGTCATATGGGGGTAGAGGGCATAGCTCTGGAAGACCATGGCTACCTGCCTCGCCTGTGGTGGAAGATCGTTCGCCACCCGTCCTCCTATTCGCACCTCCCCACACGTGGGTTGCTCTATGCCGGCAACGATTCGAAGAAGCGTGGACTTTCCGCACCCCGATGGCCCCAGGAGGACAAAGAATTCCCCGTCATTGACGAGAAGGTCCACGCCATCCACGGCCCGAACTGCTCCGAACTGTTTTGTGACCCCCTTGATTTCAACCGTTGCCATACCCTACTCACCCAATACTGTGAGCCTGTTTCTCAATTCTACCCCTTCACTGAACCGGCCGTGAGACCGGAAACAATACGGCGTTGGAAGAAGAGGACGAGAAGGATCAATGGCGTGGTGACAACGATCGTGGCGGCCGCCATCTCTCCCCAGGGAACCTCGTGGAGGCCCGGAAAGAGGGCGATGGCCACAGGGATCGTCCGCATCGCCTCACTTGAGGTGAAGGTCAGCGCATAGAGGAATTCATTCCAGGCAAAGATAAAGACCAGTATGGCGGCGGTCCCGATCCCCGGCGCCGCGAGGGGGAGGAAGATCCGAACGAAGACCTGAAACGGTGTGCAACCGTCTACCAGAGCCGCCAGGTACAGCTCGTCGGGGATCTCCCTGAAGACGCTCCACAGGATCCAGATGGCAAGGGGGAGGGCAAAGGTGGTATAGGGGACAACGAGCCCGGCGTAGGTATCCCGCAATCCCAGGGTTCGGATGATCAGATAGAGGGGACTCACCGCGGCAATAGGAGGGAACATGGAGATGGAAAGGACCATGAAGAGTAGGAGGTTTCTTCCTCGGAACTGAAGCTTGGCAATGGCGAACGCAGCAAGGGAGCCGATGGAGAGGCAGGACACGGTGGTCAGGGAGGCAACAATCACACTGTTCAGGATAAATCGACCGAATGGGCGGTCTTGAAAGATAGCGAGGTAATGATCGAGGACCGGCCTTGTCGGAAAGAGCGGCGGCAGACTACTGATCTCGGACGTGGGTTTAAGCGATGTGAGCAGTTGCCACAGGAAGGGTAAGAGGCAGAAGGTAGCCAACCCTGTTAAGAGGGCCCAAAAGATCGACCGTCTTGCGACCCGCTTTGTCCGGCTACCCATGATGCTGCCTCCTCAAGAGGAGGATGCACAGAGTGCTGATGAGCAGGACGGTGAGAAACGTCGCCACGGCCACCGTAGAGCCGTAGCCGAACTGAAGGGTCTGGAAAAGGAGCTTGTAGGCGTAGAGGCTTAATGTCTCGGTGGTGTTGGCCGGTCCGCCTCCCGTCAGTACATAGACCAGATCGAAGAGCCGGAAGGCATCGAGCGTTCTGAAGAGGAGGGCGATCAGGATAAAGGGCAACAGAAGAGGAAAGGTGATCCGCCGGAAGATCTGCCACCGGCTTGCGCCGTCAACTCTCGCCGCCTCATACACCTCCTCAGGAATCATCTGGAGGCCGGCCAACAGGATGAGGGCCGCAAAGGGACTGGTCTTCCAGACGTCGGCCAGGATGAGCGAATGCATGGCCAGGACGCGATCCCCAAGCCAATTGAGTGGGGAGGACAGCAAGCCTGTCTGCTGCAGAAGGTAATTCAGCAGGCCGAAGTCGGGGTTCAAGATCCATTCCCACATCCTGGCCGAGACCACGGTGGGGATAGCCCAGGGGATGAGCACGACAGCCCTGAACAAGCCCCGTCCTCGAAAAGACCCATGAAGGAGTATGGCCAGGAGAAGACCGACAGTCAGCTCCAGGGAGACGGAGAGTAGGGAGAAGTATGCGGTATTCAGGAAGCTCTGCCAAAAGCGAGGGTCTTGGATGAGAAAGCGGTAGTTGTCGAGACCCACGAAGTACGAGATGCCGAACACAGGCATCCTCCGATCGAGACTGATCCTGAAGGCATTCAGGATCGGGAAGATGGCCACAGCCCCGATCAACAGGCAGGCCGGCAGAATCATAAGCAAGGCCGGCCTGATCTCGTCCTTTCTCATTCCACCTCCAGCTTCAAGATGTGCTCGATGAGTCGGGAGGCGTCCTCCAGAGCCCGCTCAGGCGGTTTCACCCCCATGATGGCCGCGCTCAGCTCCGGTTGGAGGAGTTGGGAGATCATGAGGTAGAAGGGAGTGACAGGCCTGGGACGCGCCCGGCGCATCGCCTCGTACAGAGGCGGGATAAAGGGGTTCGCCATTTTGAGCTCTGCATCGTGATAGAGGGGATCACGCGCCGGTGGAAACCCGAGCTCGATTGCCAGAACCTTCTGAGCGGCCTGACTGGTCAGGAACTCGACGAGTCTCCGGGCGGGGTCCGGACGTGTTGAGAAACGGTTGACCCCGAGCAACCAGCCGCCCAGTGTCGGAGCACTTTGATACCCCTCAAAGGAAGGGAGCGGGGCAATGCCGACCCTCCCTCGTACCTTGGAACCTTTATGCCCGTATAGCGCCAAGGCGTAGGGCCAGTTCCGCATGAAAATCGCTCGGCCGGCTCCGAAGAGGTGACGGGTCGCCTCCTCATCCGCCGATGTCACAAGGGGCGGAGAGACTTTGTTGACAGCAATGAGGTCATGCATCAACTGGAGAGCCTCAACAGCCTGCTTATCCCGAAGGGCCGACCGGCGCCCATCCAGAACACTACCCCCATTTCCGTGGATGAACTCCAGAGCGACACAGATCAACCCTTCATATTGCTTCCCCTGCCAGACGAACCCCTTCAGATCAGGATCCTGTTCCCCTTCCAGGATGGCCCTCGCCTGTCGGGACAGCTCCTTGAAGGTTCGGGGAGGCGCGAATCCATACTTCGAGAGCAAGTCCTTTCGGAAGTAGAGGATTCCAGCGTTCGCGAACCAGGGGACAGCATAGATTTGATCTTTATAGGTTGCGGCTTCAACAGGGCCTGGCAGAAACTCCGCTAATCCCTTGACCCCTAATCCCGGCGTGAGATCCAGGAGCCACCCCGCTCTGGCGAACTCCTGGATCCAGATGACGTCCAGCGCAAACACGTCAAAGGCCGCGGACTTGCCCTCGAGGGCTGTCACGTAGAACTGATGCTGCTGGTCCGTAGAGGTGGGGAGGACCTCCTCGATCACCTTAACCCCAGGGTTCTGCCGCTCAAACGCCTCGATCAGCCCGGAAAGGGCTTCAGGAGATGGGACCTTAAAATGGGCGAACACGATCCTCGCTCCGCCCTCTACGTCCGTCATGCCCCCTTCCCTGGCGCACCCGGCAAGGATGGAGAGGACAATGATGAAGAACGCTCCACATCCCGGCCTAGAGATGGGAGATCTCATCCTTCTCCTCCTGATCCTTCTCGCTGCGGAGGCGGCGTTCGAGCAGTTCCCTGGCCAGGTCCCTCCCGCCCAGGCCAAAGGCCAGCGCCAGGGCGAGCACGACGCCACCGAAGGCGATCGAGAAGGCCGCCACCACCATCTCTTTGGCGATCCCTAATTGGGTGAGGACCGTCGCCGCAGTGAAGATCAGGACGCCCCACCGAATCAGGGTGGCGATGAAGTGTGCCCCCCGAAGTTGAGCATTGACGGCCGCAATCAGGGCCCCTTGGGCCAAAAAGATGGCGAGCAGCCATCCGGCCCAGAGGAGGAGAAGGGCGGTCAGGAGTTGGGGTAAGAAGTCCAGAGCGCCTGTGGTAATTCGAGTGGCCGCCGGCAGGTTCAAGGCGTCGATCCCCATGAAGGTAAACACAAGAAAGACGGCCCAGAAGCTCAGGCGGCCGACAAGGTAGGAGCAGGGTCGTCTCACCCCTGCCTTGGTCAGAGACTGGCTCAACCCCCATCGCTCACAGAGCGGATCGAACTTTACAGCCAACAGGATCCGGTGGAGGAGACTTTTCACGATCCACCCCGCCACGAGGCCGATGACGACGAGAGTCAGCATAGCCAGGATGTTGGGCAGAAAGAGGGTCAGCCGCTGACCGGTATTTCGAACGGCATCGAGTATCGCCTCTTGCCATAGCTCATTCATGGTTTTACCTCCAACGCGCCACCAGATACGGCTTCATCGCTTCGAACCGTTCAGCCATCGTTTCGATGACCCCTTCGACCTGCTGATGACCGCTCTCTTGCGTCTCCAGGACGAAAGAGGCGGTTCTGCCGAGGTAGAGCGGGGTCAGGGCCTTGAGCAGATGCTCAAGATGCATGACCCGATGATGGTAGGCCAGCGCGAAATCGTACACGACAGCGACCCAGACATCCATCGGAAACCGGAACTCCTCCGTCTCCAATGGAGCGATGACCAGCAGTTCGGCCAAGGTCTCCGGGGCCAGAATGATCTCCCAGATAGGTAATAGGTCGCGAACGCCCTGCTCAAAGGCGCTCACCATCCGTTCTACGTTCACCGAGACATGCTCCACTTCCACCTCGCGTGACGGTCCGAAGATGGGGACAGGATTCGATCCTTGCGTCGCCTGCCACACGCCCTGGTACTCCTCCATGAGGCTGAAAAGGGAGCCCACCACCTGCACCAGCATCCCGGCGAGATGCTGCCCCGGATCTTTGTGCTCGTGAATCTTGGCCCCGAGGAACGCCTGGCAGATCCGGTATCGCTCGGCGGCCGCGGTGACCGTCATCCAGATATCGATCCCGAAACGGGCCACATCGGTCTCCCATACCTGCTTGGTGAGATACAGGGCGGCCAGCTTCCCTGAAAAGCCGAAGTCGCCACCGATAGGCTGTCGAATCTGTTGGCCATACAGGGTCCTGGTCAAGGGGTAGACAATACTGTTCGTAATGGTCCCGTCGTACTTGTGCCGATGGTACAGCGGCGCCACATAATCGAACCCCTCCTCGTAGACGGGTCGGATCAGTCGATCCACCCACTCGGGCGAAATAGAGCGAAGGTCCGAGTCGACGACCGCACAGGCTTGCACCTGCAGCGCTTCGGCAATCTTGAAGATTGTTCGAAAGGCGCTCCCCTTGCCGGGAATCCCATGATAGGGCGTGATGATCTTGTGGATGGGAGGCACGGGATGTTGAACCAGCAGGAGGGAGGGGTCTTCAAGAGCAGCCTCAACAACCTGTGAGGTCCCGTCCTGAGAGCCTCCATCGGAGTTGACAATGACGGATCGAGCGCGCGGAAAGTACATGGCGAGTCCGGAGGCAACGGTCTTGACCACGTCCCCGATCGTGGCAGCGTTGTTGTAGCTCGGGATTCCGATCAGGATGTCGGCCTTCCTGATCTCGTGCAGCCTTTCCAACACGGGTTCATAGAGGAACTGTTCCACCTTCTTCAGTCCTCGCGGACGAGCAGCTCCAAGACGGCCGTTCGCCAGCCGTACGGCCCGATCCCCTGGGCACGGATGAGATTGGGGATCCTGACCGTCTGGTCGTACTTCCCGTCGATCCGTTGGACGAGGATGGGGATATCTACAGCCTGAAGCATGGGAAGGTCGTTGTGGCTGTCCCCAATACCTACCGTACGCACCCTTCCAGAGGCCTGCCGAAAAAGCTCGGTCAACGTTGAGACCGCTCTCCCCTTGTCGTTGCACCCGGTGAGGTGGTCGAACCTCCCTCCCCGCATACACAGGAAACCCCGCTCCCTCAAAAGCGCTTTCATCCGTTCCGCTTCTTCTTCCGACTCATCGACAAAGAAGGGTTCGTCGTACTCCCGCTCCTTGGCCAGGCATGCCTTCTTCAAAGGAAGTCCGGTGAGCCGAGCTACTTCTTCCGCGCTCAGATCCGAAAAGCCCACGGCCTTGACGCCGCTATCCTTCCTTGCCATTTTCAAAGCTGCGACCAGTTGGGAGTAAGGACTACCAGTCTCAATAACGTAGTACCCGGCGATCTTTCTCTGGTAAGGATAGGCAAAGGCGAAATACCCTTTAGGAATAAAGGCAGCACCGCCGTTCTCCACAACAAACGGGTGGCGGTTGTTGAGGGCACGGCGATAGCACTCCACTTCCGCCCTCGTCTTACTCGTACAAAGAACGAGAGGGATCCCTCTCCGCTCGACCTCTTGCAGGGCTTCCTGGGCCGGATCGAAACTGTACGTCTTATGGTCCAGCAACGTCCCATCCAGATCGGTAAAGATGAGAAGGGGGGGGCTCTGCTCCGGACTATGCGTTATCAGCATCCACCGCCTCCCGAAGCCGGATCAAGAAATCGGGGACCGCTGCCAGGACACGGTTCCAGTTCGGGATCAAAGGGAGACCCAGCGGATCGGCCAGGAACGTCTCAATCGCCAACTGGATGGCCTTCGCGAAGGCCTCGACGGCCTGCCCTTCCTGATGTTGGTCGTATACCAGCCGGTTGATATACGCGTCATTCTGGTAGCGGCTCAGCATATCGCGGGCTGTTCTAATATAGGTGATCGGCAGGGTCTTCAGGAGCCCATCGGACAGGAGGGTGCCCTCTTCAGCCAATGTCCTCAGGATGCTCTTTGTGATATCAATCGCCATCCGCGTCAGACCCTTGGTCGGATCGGTCGCGGACAGATCCTGATGCTTGTGTTCATAGGTATCGGCAAGGTCGACCTGACAGACCCTGCCTACGGCACAGTTCCGGTAGACCTGGGCCAGCACCCCGACCTCCAGTCCCCAATCCCACGGAATCCTGTTCACCCGGGCAAGATCGGCAATCATGGCGAATTCTCCGGCTAATGGGTATCTGAAGCTATCGAGGTAGGTCAAGAACGGTTGCGGGCCCAAAATCCGCTGGAGAGCACGGATGAGGGGTACCACCAGGAGCCTGACGGCCCGCCCGTGCAGTCGATCGGTTACCCGGCTGTAGTAGCCTTTTGCAAACTCGAACGCCAATCGCGGATTTGCCACCGGATAACAGAGTCTGGCAAGCAGCTCTCGATGGTAGGTCAAGATGTCGCAATCGTGCAGGGCGATGACGTCGCTTTGGCCACGGGCCAGGACGTAGCCGAATGTCATCCACGCCGACCTCCCCTTGCCGTCAGGTCCCGCCGAGATACCGCGTTCCTCCAGCAGTTGGTAGAGGGCCTGGATCCTGGGCCCGTCGTTCCAGAGCAGGAGCGGCGCTTGCGGAAGAGGCGCAAAGAACGCCTTGGCCCGCAGGAACTCCTCTTCGCCGGCCCGTCCAAGACCAACGACGATCTCTCGCAGATACCGGACCTGGGCCAGTTCATCGACAATCCTGGGTAGCGCCTCCCCCTCCAGTTCAGAGTAGAGGCATGGCAGCACCAAGGCGATAGGTCGATACAGCAGCGTTTCTTCCAGCTCCTTCTCAAGCTGCTCCAGGTTTGGTTTGCCGAGTCGATGGAGCGTCGTAATCACACCTGTCTGATGGAAGTCACTCATCCGATTTCCTCCAATTAAACCATCGTTACGCTTCGCCGACCTTCTGCTCGATGGCCTTCTTGACCATCTGGACGAGAACCAACATCCCGAAAGGTTTCGCAAGATAGGCTGTCGCCCCCTTCCCCATGGCTTCCACGCACGTCTCCCGGTCGCCGAAGGCGGTGATGAGGATGACCTGAGCCTCGGGCTGGAGGCGCTTGATCTCAGGGAGGATCTCCAGTCCGCTCATGTCGGTCATGATCTTGTCGAGGACGATCACGTCATATGAGGTTCCTCGAATCTCAACAAGCGCCTCTGATCCATTCGCAGCCTGAGTGATGCGAAACCCTTCCCTGGTAAGGACGTCCTCAAGAAGCCGGCGCATCTCCTGATCGTCATCCACCACCAGGACCTTCGGCTCGTACAATTCGTATAGGTCCATTGACCGAACCTCCTGTTGCGCAATAGCCGCTCTCTTTCCATGCATGCTCACACTCGGTTCACACTCACCATGCCACTGCGACCCTGATATCACGAACATTGATGCCGGTTGAGCCTGTCACAATTGCATCTCCGAGCCGCTCGAAGAATCCATTGGAGTCGGATGCGTCGCGGGCCTTCGATACGTTCAGTCCGGCTGCCAGGGACCTGCTGAGTGTCGTGCCGTCTGCGAACGCCCCTGCCGCAGTCGAGTTTCCGTCGATCCCATCAGTCCCTGCGCTGAGCACGGCTATCCGTTTGCCTGCAATGATCTCTACACATTCTAAGGCGAATGCCTGATTTCGACCACCTCGTCCACGACCCAGTACCGGAGAGACCAGTTCGCCGCCGGATATGACCGCAACAGGTTTTCCAGTAAGACCATTGACTTCATCCTCAGCTCGCTGAGTCAGCGTCCTGGCGGCATCACGCGCAGTGGTATCGTCCGACATCTCGACTACGACAGGCTTCCAATCAGACTGTTCAGCGAACCTTACTGCCGCCGTGACGGCATCATCGTTGTCCAGAAGCTTGTGCCAACGTGCCGGCCGAAAGGCCGGATGGTCGGATTTCGGTGTTTCCGGTACGACGCCACCCCGGATGAGTGCCTTGATGGAGTCCGGGAGTACCGATATCAACTTATGTCTTCGGATGAGCATCTCCATATCCTGAATGGTGGAATCATCCGGCATCGACGGCCCCGACGCTACGGAGGAAGGATAACCGCGGGGCACATCGGAGATGTACAGCGTCAGTTGCTGCGCCGGCGCAGCAGCGACAGCGAGCTTTCCGCCCTTCACTTTGGAAAGGTGCTTCCTGATCGTGTTGGTCTCGAGGATGGTCAACTCCCCTGAAATCAGGGTCCGGTTCATCTCCACCAGGTCAACGAGAGTAATAGTATCGCAGATCGGCAGCTCGAAGCAGGCCGACCCACCGCCGGAAACCAGGAAGATCACCGAATCATTACCGGTCATTCCATTCATCATGGTTAAGGCAGTCCTGGCGGCAGCCATGCTCTCGGTATTCGGCATCGGGTGCCCGCCTTCGAAGGTCTGAAATCGAGGATGACTCCAGCCGTTGAGCACAGGACCGGCCAATACACCGGCAAATGGGGTAATGTCGGATCGCCTGATAAGTTCCTCCGCCATATCGGGTGCGCTCTTCCCGATCGCAACGACATAAATCCTGCCTCGGGTATGACGTACAAGACCGACCATATCCTCCAACGGACAACGATCGAATGCGCGACCGATATCGCAGCAATCCAGAACAGATCCGAACAGATCAAGAAGTGTGGACTCAGCCGTTGCACAATCCATCGCGGTACCTCGCCTTCTCTCCTATGCGGCATCAGTGCGCCGCGTAAGATCCCCGGCCGTGGGAACCCGCAGGCATCAGCTACGGGCCGTATACCGGAAAGATGATCAGGAAGGTCGTCCCAACACCCGGCTCGCTCTTCACCTCGATGGTTCCCCCGTGATCCTTCACGATCCCGTAGACCACTGAGAGCCCCAGGCCGGTCCCCTTCCCGACTTTCTTGGTCGTAAAGAATGGGTCGAAGACTCGGGGGAGGCTTTCAGGAGGGATGCCGCATCCGGTATCTTCTACACGCACCTCAATCAGGGCCTCATGGGCCTCAGCAGCTACCCGTACATCCCCGCCGTCGGGCATGGCGTCAAGGGCATTGAGCAGGAGATTGACGAAGACCTGCTGAAGTAAGTCGGGATCGGCAGCAACACTGGGAAGGTCTGCGGAAAGCTTCAGTTCAACACGGATCCCTCCCATGGTCAGTTCGTGGTCCAGCAATGCCACGACATTCGAAAGGATGTTCGGCAGTGACGTGGGGGCGATGTGGGGTGGGTGGACTCTGGCGTACCCGAGGAGCTGCTCGACGGTTCGCCTGATCCGCCCGATCTGCCCAACAATGATCTGCAGGCTCTTTGATCTGCGATCACCCCCCGAAAGCTCCGGGAGCAGATACTCCGCCCTTCCGGAGATGATATTCAGAGGCGTCCCGATCTCGTGAGCCAAACCGGCGGCAAGCCGTCCCACCGCCGCCAGCTTTTCGGAATGCTGGAGTTGCCGTTCCAGATCAAGCTTCTTGACTGTCTCCTCCAGGATCTGGCCCCTGGCCCGTTCCAGGTTTTCCGTCATCCGATTGAACTCCGCCGCCAATCGGCCCAATTCATCCCTCCGCGTAATCGGGATCCGCCGATCCAACTCCCCAGCTCCAATGGCGGCGGCTCCCTCAATCAGTGTTTGAATAGGCTTGGAGATATTTCGCTTCGTGAGGTACCAGAACGCCGTGGCGATCGCCACCATGATGGCAATTCCGGCTAAGATGATCTCGTCCCGGCGGCGTCGATACGCTCCCTCGATCTGCGAGGTCAGGTACACGATCTCGATGACGGCAGGACCTCTGTTGATCAGTCGGATCGGGCGCAGGTAGTGGAGGGTCTGCTCCCCTTTCAACGTATCAAAGAAGCTCTTCGGCTTTTTCTGCCGGATAGCCTCTTGGAACTCCATCCTGGTCGGCGTCATCTCGATTCCTTCCTGATCTCCTCCAACAAGAGAAGTACCGTCGGCCTGAAAGAGTGTCACGCGAGCGACTCCGGCGTATCCCTTCGCCTCCTCGAAAAGCTCTTGAACGTCCTCCCACTGGTCGCGCCGGACGGCGTTCCGGACGGCCACCTCCAATGTCCTCGCCATCACCCGAATCTCCCGCTCGCGCTGCTCGATCAGCGCGCTCCGCTCCGCACTCAACTGCCGATACAGATACAGACTCGTCACGATCGCCACTGCAATCGTCAGGGAGGCAACAAGCTTTGTCCCGATTTTCATGGAAAACCGCTTCACACTTCGAGGGCTGCCGCCATCTATTGTTTGTCCGACTGAAATAGTGTTTCGATCATTCGTTCACCTTCACTCTTCTCGAACCGCTCAGTGGCTTTTTCGCTGAACCTGTATAAGTAAATGCTTTTCAGCTTGGCATCTGAAACCCGAGCACGCTTGTTAATGCCTATGCTCTCCAGCGGTCAGACTCTTCATGTAAGCCACCAGATCGATGAGCTGCTGGACCGTCATGGAGTCGTTGTAGCTTGGCATCTTTGATGTGCCATCAGCGCCGAGATACTCTTCTCGTTCAGTCTTGTGGTGCTTGATCCGCCAGGCTGCGGAGGCATTCGGGTCGATCATCGTCTCGGCGAAATACTCCGCGGAGTGCATCGCCCCCATCCCCGAGAGGGCAGGCCCCACATCCCCCTGTTCGGCTTCGGCTGCGGGAAAGTCCTCACCAACAACCTCATGGCACTTGAAGCATTCAAGGTCGACGAAGACTTGCCGTCCCGCGTGATGATCTCCATCCGGGATGGTAAATCGCCACCGCGGAGGGATGGCCAGGCGGGGCTGCGGCTTGACCAGGCGTTCCTGTGGCATGAACTCAGGCGGAGGTCCCACCAGTCGATGACGGTGATGTCCCCCCTCCCTAGGAGGTACATCACTCCACCCATTTAGGACCGAGACAAGCAGAAGACTACACGTCAGAACAGCTCCCCTGACCACGCTCCCAATTATCCTCAACGTTTCGCTCCTTTCGGCTCTCGACAATATCTCCTTGTTTTCAGTCTCCGTACGAACGCATGTGTAAGGAAATAAAAAAGCCGCCATCCGCTTGTCGCGGATGGCGGCCCGACCACCCTCTCTCCTCCGGAAACGCATGATTGCCGTCTCCGGACCCTGGGAAGAGTTCTGCTACATTGTTGCGTTATCGGTTTCGCGTCAACATAACGCGATCCATCGAGCAATTCTCATATTGATTTTTAGCCACAACTCCTCGGAAGTCAACGCAAAAGTTAGGAATCGAACCGCTACGCCGACGTGATGGCCCATACGGGGAGCGCCTTGCAGGCGACGGTGTAGAGGGGGATCCTCACAATCACGGCGTACTCTCGTGTGCTGCACACTCGCCCATCAGTCCTACCGATCCACCGGAAAGAGCGCTCGAAGGACCCCACCGTACCGATCCAGGCCAAGGAGACCCGATTCGAGGCAGACGCAAATACCCGGCGCCACCAGAAAACGGCTGTCCTTGCCGTACGCGGCCAGACGCGTATCGATCCAGCGGTCGAGCGCCGACGCGGTGATCCCGTCATCGAGTCTCGCCCGCAGCTCTCCGAGGAAGCGTGTCGCAAAGTCGATCCGATTCTCCACGGAGACGAGCTGCGACAGGGCCAGCGCCTGCCCGGGTAGCCGCACACCGATAGTGTCAAGCAGGTAGTCCACCATCTGTCGCGTCGCGTCCGCCGCCCTCCGATTTATCTCCGGACGGCCCTCAGCTCCAACTGTACCGCCGGCCTCAACGTAGATCTTTAACTTGGGCTCGGTGCCGGATGGCCGTACCGTCACCTTCAGCCCATGTTCGAAATAGAACGTCATGACGTTACGGGAGGCGCGATCGGTGCCGGATTTGATCGGGCCATAGACGCATTCATCCCAGTAGTCGACTGCGCGCTCGAGGCCGCAGCCAGCGATGGCGGACGGCTGTTTCTGTCGTAGGGCCGCCATCATCGCGTCGATACGCTGCAGGCCTGTCACACCCTCCATGATCAGCGAGTAGACCCCCTGCGTCACGTAGCCGTAGCGGTCGTAGAGGCGATCGAGCTCATCCTGAAGTGTCTTGCCCTCGCGTTTAAGCCTCGCGATGTACTCGGCGAGCAACAGGGCCCCGCCGGCCGCATCCTTGTCGCGAAGCTCCGGCGTCACGAGCACCCCATGGCTCTCCTCGGCGGCACACAGAAAGTCGTCACACGTAGCCGTTACGTCGCCATAGCGTCCAGTGCGGTCCACCGCCTCAAGGACCTCGGCGATGTATTTGAAGCCGACCGATAGTTCGCCGATCATCGCGACCCCATGCGCCCGCGCGATAGCCGTCATCAGCTCGGTGGTCACGCAGGTCTTCACCACAAAGGGGTGAGCGGGCATCTCGTTTCGCAATACGCGGCCTTCGATGATCGACGCGGTCAGGAGCGCCGCGATCTCGTTGCCGGTCAGAAACCTGTCGCCCTGCGCTGAGGAGACCACGACGCCGAGTCGATCGGCGTCCGGATCGGTGGCGAACGCCGCATCCGCACCCAGGCGGCGCGCCTCGGCTGCGGCCATTTCCAGCGCCTCCGGAAGCTCGGGATTCGGAATGCGGTATTTGACGTCGGGAAACTCACCGTCGTAGTCGGCCTGGCTCGGCACCAGCGCCACGCGAAAGCCGGCCTTGACCAGCACGTCGTAGACGGTTCGTCGTCCTGTGCCGTTGAGCGGGCTGTAGACGATAAAGGCGTCGCGGGCGTCGCGCACGATCGATCGCGCCAGGCTCGCATCGAGGTAGGCCTCGTGCTCGGAAGGCCCCCACCATCTGACCAGATTCTGCTGCACGGCCCGCTCAAACGGCATCTCCCGCACCTGCTGTACGGCCTGGACGGCCTCGGCCATCTCTTCATCGTGCGGCGCGATCGGTTGCCCCCCATACTCGGTATAAAACTTCGTGCCGTTATCGTCGGGATGATTGTGGGAGGCAGAGATATTCAGACCGCCGGAGGCGCCGAGATGACGGATGGCAAACGACAGCTCCGGCGTCGAGAGCAGCAGATCGTCACCGGGAACCGTCCAGACGATGATCCCATTACCGGCATAGACCTCCGCGGCGAGTCGCGCAAAATCGCGCGAGCGCATCCCGATCAGCGGATTGGGCAGCGACGGATCGTAGCACCCGCGAAGATCCTTGAAGATTCGACAGTCAAAGGCCACGACGACCGAGAGCGGCTCGCCGCCTTGGCGCTTACGCAGGTAATCGACGTGGCCCTGCACCGCTGTGGCCACCGTATACGGGTTGATGCGGTTGATGCCGATGCCGACCGGACCGCGCCGTCCGCCGGTACCAAAGGGGATCACCCGGTAGAACGAGTCGAGCAGAACGTTCCACTGCCTGCGCTCGATCAGGCCCGCAAGCTGCGACCGGTATGGCGCAAACGCTGCCCCCTCTAACCATATCCGAAGATGCTCGATCGCCCCGGCGCGAAGCTGCGCCGGCACATCCAGATCGGCAAATCCCGCCTCTATCTCCTTCTCCCACTGCGATTTCATCACTCAAACCCCTCCTCGACGCGCCTCAAACAGATCGAATACAGGCGGAATAGCTCGAACGTGGATGGTTGAGAACGACGGTGATCCGGAAAGCTCGTATAGTCAAGCAGCGAGTGAATGGCTGGGGGGCAAGGATTCGAACCTCGATAAGCAGATCCAGAGTCTGCCGTCCTACCATTGGACGACCCCCCACCAAAAATGAACGTCCAAAGGGAGAGGGCCTTTGGACGGTCAGAATATGATGGAACAGCCGGGAAAAGTCAAGGTGAAAAAGAGGGAGCGTTGCCCTGTAAGTTCTCATGCAACGTCTGAAGCTTCATCATTTCGAAGGCCTTGGTCCCACCCGGCGTATTCATCACGACTCGATCGCCGGCCTGCTTGCCGATGAGGCTCCGCCCGATCGGGGAGGCCACCGAAATCCAGCCACGGGCGCTGTCCATCAGCTCGGGAAAGACCAGGGTGTAGACGGTTTCCTCGCCGCTGTCCTCGTCTATGAGATGGACGGTGCTGCCCAGGGCAACGCGGTCCTTTGGGATCTGTCTCAGATCGATCTTGCTGATCTCCGCAATCCGTTGTTGCAGAAAGGCCATCCGAGCCTTGACAAAGCCCTGCCGGTCTTTGATGGTTTCGTACTCGCCGTTTTCTCGCAGATCACCTAACTCCCTGGCAGCCTGGATCTTCTTTGGGAGATCCTGCCTGAACTCTCGATCGAGTTTGTTGAACTCTTGCCGAAGGTCATCAAGCAATGCCTCAATCTTCATCCTACCTCCTCCAGTGCTTCTTCTACCCGACGATACACCGCCTCCCATCCCATCAACTCCATAATCGGAAAGATGGGGGGACTGACGGTTTTTCCCGACAGCGCAACCCTGAACGGCTGGGCCAGGTCGACCAGCTTCAGACCAAGGGCCGCCGCCCTCATTCGGAACAGCGACTCCAGAGTTGCCGCAGTAAGGGTTGGTAAGGCCTCGATCTCCGGTAAGAGCGCGCGGATCCTGGCCTTCGCCTCTCCCGACAGAATCTTCTGAGCCACAGCCTTATCGCGATCGATCTTGCCGTCGAAGACAAACCTGGACGATGACGCCAGCTCCGTCAGGGTCCTGGCCCGCTCCTGAAAGAGGCAGGCTACCTGATGCAACCAGGTCTCGTCTCTACCGACCAACTCTTCGTGACTCACGCCGGCCGCCTCCCAGAAAGGTCTGAGCAACGCCGTCAGCCGGTGTGGATCGGTACGCTTGATGTACTGGCCGTTCAGCCATTCGAGCTTGACCGGATCAAAGATCGCCGGGGTCGTGCCCACCTTCTCGATGCTGAAGTGTCTGGTCAACTCTTCCTGACTAAAGATCTCCTGGTCGCCATGAGACCAACCCAGTCGCGCCAGGTAGTTCACTACCGCCTCAGGCAGATAGCCCATCTGTTGATAGGCCAAGACCGACGTCGCGCCATGCCGCTTTGAGAGACGGGAACGATCGGGCCCCAGGATCATCGGGATATGAGCAAAGTGAGCGGTGGGGAGATCCAGCGCCCGGTAGAGGGCAATCTGACGCGGCGTATTGGAAATGTGGTCGTCACCCCTGATAACGTGCGTAATGCCCATCAGTACGTCATCGACAACAACCGCGAAGTTGTACGTCGGCATCCCGTCGGAGCGAAGGAGGATAAAGTCGTCCAGATCGCTATACTCAAAGCGGATAGGGCCGTGAACGAGATCGGCAATCTCGATGCTCCCCTCCTCCTGGACCAGCAGGCGGACGGCGGCGCCTTTTCCACCCACTCCCGCTAAGTCGTTACCTCGCACACGGCAGCGGCCGTCGTACTTCGGCGAGGTGCCGGCCGCCAGCGCCGCCTTGCGCCGCGCGTCAAGCTCTTCCGGCGTGCAGGTACAGTAATACGCCTTCCCCTCATCCAGTAGCCGCTGCGCATAGTCCTGGTACAGCTTCAGGCGTTCGGCCTGTCGGTATGGCCCAGCCGGTCCTCCTACCTCTGGACCCTCGTCCCAGTCCAGCCCCAGCCAGCGGAGCGCTTCAAGGATTGTCGTCGTCGATTCATCCGTAGACCGTTCGGCGTCGGTATCTTCAATTCGAAGGATGAAGTCTCCGTTCTCATGGCGGGCGAACAGCCAGTTATAGAGGGCGGTTCTGGCCCCTCCGACGTGCAAATAGCCTGTTGGGCTTGGTGCAAATCTGACCCTGACCCTAGACACGACAATCCGTCCTATGGCTTCGACGACGGCCCAGCTTCCGCCTCGTCGATCAGCATAACGGGAATATCGTCCCGGATCGGATACCGCCGCCCGCAGGCGGTACAGACGATCCTGACAGCCGGCTCGTCCAGCACCACCTCGGCCTTGCAGGCTGGACAGGCCAGGATTTCCAACAATTCCTTATCAATCATCTGCACTCCTTCTTTACTCCCCATGTTAGGCCCTTATTTCCCCTCACTCTCATCGACCAGGCGACACCACTTACCTGCGGCTGATTATACACCAGAACATTGATTGGAACAGTATTCAGCTCCGGCGCCCAAGAATAAAGTTAGGAATCGTCATTGATCAGAAAATCTCCCGGGTCATTGCGAGGGAGCAAAGCGACCGAAGCAATCTCGCAGTGCAACTACGATGAGATTGCCACGCTTCCTTCGGTCGCTCGCAATGACGGATACATAATCACAGCGGCTGCCGGCGCATCACGATGGCATCTTCGCGCGGATGTTCGTAGTAGTTGCGGCGGCGGCCGATCGGCTGAAAGCCATAACACTTGTATAGCGCAGCAGCCGCCTCGTTCGATGCCCTTACTTCCAGATAGCCTACCGTGACACTCCTGGCATACGCTCGAACAAGCATCGCGTCCAGCAGTTGCGAGGCGATCCCACGACCTCGATAGCCTGGGTGTACGGCAAGATTATTGATATGTAACTCCCCGCTGACAATCCACGCGCACAAGAAACCCACGATTCGCTCTCCCGCACCGTCGTCCACTCGTGCCACAAGTGATTCGGCGATCTGCGTGGAGTTCAGTTCGTACACAAACATCTCCTCGGTCCACGGTTCGGCAAACGAGAGGCTCTCAATAACCAGGACCTCCGGCAGGTCTGCCCTCCGCATCGAATCGCACGTAACTTCGAGTCTCGTCTTGTTCATCGTCATTGTACGGACCTGCGTCAAGGCGCTACGAAGTCACTGGGACGACTCTGTCAAGGCGTCGCAACTCCGCCTCGGACGGCCGCAGGTACTTGGGGGCCAAGTGTGCAAGATCCTCCCGATGGCCTTGCAGGAGGCGGCGGCGGCCGAGTTCTGCCACAGCAGCAGCGCGTCCTCCACACCCGGCAAGAGGGGGGAAGAGCGCCAACTCTTTCAGTTGAGATTGCACCAGACCTTCGTAGGATACCAGCCCGTCGCCCAGGAAGACGGTCGGCTCCTGGATCTGGCTGAACAGTCTCTCCGGCGCCACAGCCGTATCGTCCGTCAGGCGGATCAGCCGATCCTCTTCACAGCGAAACAGGGCACAGTAGAGTTCGCCTTTCCTGGCATCGAGGGTAGGACAGATCTGGTACGCGCAGAACGGCAGCGTCCATGCCATAGCTTCAAGGGTCGACACGCCGACAAGCGGTTGACCTCCCGCAATCGCCAGGCCTTTGGCGGTGCTCAGCCCGATTCGCAAGCCTGTGAACGAGCCCGGACCGACAGCCACGGCGAGGCCTTCGACTTGGGGTAATGTGATCCCAGCATCCTGCAAGGCTCGATCGATTAATGGCAGCAGTCGCTCGCTGTAGGTCGCCTTGACATTCAGCGTATAGTCGCAAACCACTCCCTGCCCGGATACAAGGGCCACCCCGCCCCGCAGTGTCGACGTGTCGATCCCCATCACCAGCATAATAATTTGACGATACTACAGACGGCATCTTCCGGCAAGGGCCTCAGCACAATCAGATACCGGCACAAGAGACGTCCGCGACTATTCCTCCAGCCTGACTGGTCGGTCCTCCGGCTCGGACACGCAGCAGCAGGATGAGACCGATGAGAAAAAACAATCCGACAGCAAGAATCGCCGCGCGCTGATTGCCTGCCATGGCGTACGATACTGCGCCAAAGACGAGAGGCCCGAGTATGGACGCGGTCTTTCCGCAGAGGGCATAGCAACCGAAGAACTCCCCCTCTCGCCCCTTCGGGATGAGGCTGGCCATGAAGGTTCGACTCGCGGCCTGGATGGCGCCGAGACCGGACCCAGCGACGGCGGCAACGAGGTAAAACTGCCGTTGCGCCTCGACAAAATAGGCGGCGATCACCACACCGATCCAGAGAACCAACATGCAGAGCACAACGACCTTCGGCCCAAAGCGATCGGTGGGCTTTCCCCACAGGAAGGCTCCGACCAATGCTGTCGCCTGAACAAGGAGATACAGGCCGATCAACTGCGCCATCCCAAAGCCAAGCGTCCTGGCCGCAAAGATCGAGGAGAAGAAGATGACCGTATTGACACCATCCTCGTACAACAGATAGGCGCCGAGAAAACGCCGCAATTCGCGAAACGTGAGAACGTCCCTGACCGTCCGTGCGGTGCCAAGAATACTCTCGCGAACCACTTCAATAATCCCGACCCGGCCGCGCCGATCCTCCGGAAGGATCAGGAAGGCTGGGAGGGCAAAAAGTCCGAAGAGCGCTGCCGTTGAGAGAAAGCACCAGCCGAGGGCGCCTACCCTGACAAATGGGAGGGCTACGAGAAGCGCGACGATTGAGCCGGCGTAGCCGACCGCAAAGCCGTAGGCTGAGACGCGCCCCTGCCACTGCCGCGAGGCGATGTCCGGGAGATAGGCGTTATAGAAGACCAGCGCCCCTTCAAAGCCCACCATACCGAGGACGCCAAGCGCAAATCCCCGGAGAACCATCCCCTGCTCTACGGTCGCCATCAATGCGGTGGCACCGACGCTCAGGTAGGTGGCGGCACCGAAGACGCGCTTGCGGATTCCGGCCCGGTCGGCAATACCTCCCAGGATGGGGGAGATCAGCGCCACAATGGCCATCGACATAGAGATCAGTCGTCCCCACCACAGATCGCCCTCCCCATGGACGTTGCCGACAACCACCTGGGCATAATAGGTCGCATAGATGGTTGCCGCGATGACCGCAGCAAAGGATGAGTTCGCAAAATCATACAGGGTCCAAGCGATTACCTGACGGCGATTCATCGGGCCAGTGTCACATCACGCATCAGCTCACGAACCAACTTCACGTATCGATCACCGATCGGAACGATCTCGATCTCCCGCGTATCCGGTCCGGTATGCCGAAGTCTGAACGTCAGTATCTCCTTCGGCAAGTACCCCCATCCATGCTCAGCCCACTCGATCGCCGTCACACCATCTCGCTGCAGATACTCATCCAGCCCTAAATTGAGAAAGGCCTCGGGGGTCTCGATACGGTAGAGATCGATATGGTACAGGGGAAGACGGCCACGGTGGCAGTGTATGATGGTGAAGGTCGGACTGCTCACGTACGTCGCCGGGTCAATCTCGAGCCCACACGCTAATCCTCCGACAAAGAGGGTTTTGCCGGCCCCCAGCTCACCGATGAGCGCGATCACGTCGCCCACATCTGCGAGCCTGCCCACCGCTTCCCCCAGCGCGCGTGTCTGCTCCGGCGAGGCGGAGTGATACGTGGTCACTTTCTTTTGCTCAAACAAGCCAGTCATTGTCCGGAAAGCCCCTCGACCGAGCCCCCCCTTGCCCCCCCTTTACAAAAGGGGGGTGTGGGGGGTTTTCCCGGAGGTGAAAGGTCCGGGCTTTCATGCCCGTGGATGAACCTCCCGCTTCTGAGCTGGATCATGGGATTTCAGTTGTCGAATGGCCTCCGGGATCTGCGCCATCAGATCGGAAGCCACCATCGCCTCCTGGCCGACCGCCTCGGCCGCCAGATCCCCGGCCACGCCGTGCAGGTAGACTGCGGCCTTCGCCGCCATATCGGCATCCACGCCCTGGGCGAGGAGACCGGCGATCAGCCCCGTCAATACGTCACCGGTTCCGCCCGTCGCCATCCCCGCGTTCCCGGTCATGTTGATTGCTACGCGACCCTCCGGAGTCGCAATCAGGGTACGGGCGCCCTTCAATACCAGGTACACACCGAAGCTCGTCGCGACCTTCTGCGCAATCGGGATCCGGTTCCTGACTATCTCATCACGGTCGATGCCGAGCAAACGGGCAAGCTCTCCGGGATGGGGGGTGAGGATCGGCGGAAGCGCAAGATTACGCAACACTTCCAGATTCGGTCCAAGCGCGTTGATTCCATCGGCATCGACCACGATTTGCGCCTTAACGGTATTCAAGACGGCTCGGACCAGCTCAGCGGTCTCAGGATGAATCGAGAGCCCCGGACCGATCGCCACCACTCGTTTGCCCTTCACCAGCTCCAAAACCCTGTCCAGGGCGGCAAAGGCCACCGTCCGCTCCCCGGTCTCAGGGAGCGGTTCAGTCATGACTTCCGTGAGCTTCGCCTCCATTGCGTCATTCAGGCTCTCCGGCAACGCCAGCGTAACTAACCCCGCGCCGATTCGGAGCGTCGAGAACGCGCACATCGCCGCCGCGCCGGTCTTACCAGGCGAGCCCGCCACGACCAACGCGTGACCATAGGTCCCTTTGTGGGCATTCGGGTCGCGTCGCGGAAGCGCGTCGACAACGTCCCTGGTCTCCACAAGCGACACATCAAGGATCGGATCGATGAGCAGCGGCCTCGGCAGACCGATATCCACCGTCACGACCCGACCGGCATATGAGGCCGCCGGATACAGGATCACACACCGCTTGGGCAGGCCGAAGGTGACGGTGAGGTTCGCGTTAATGCTCGGTCCAGGAATGTTCCCTTCATCACTATTCAGGCCGGATGGGATATCGAGGGCCACAATCGGTCTGCCGGCTTGGTTGAGCAGTTCAATGGCTTCGACGAAAAGGTCTTTCGCGGGCCCGGTCGTCCCGGTTCCCAGGATGGCATCCACGACGACATCGGCGTCTTCGATTGCGCTTCTTCTCGCCTCAAGCGCCTGGCCGGTCGTCACTTCATAGATCGGTACGCCGCATTTTTGAATAATGTCGAGATTCGTCCTGGCGTCCCCTTTCACATCCGCCTGGCGAGCCAGCAGCAATACCGTGACCGCGATCTCGCGGTTGAAAAGGTGGCGGGCTACGACGAACCCATCGCCGCCGTTGTTGCCCTTGCCGCAGACAATGACGACACGGCATTGGCGCAGGTGCGGAAACGCGCGCTCCAGCTCCAGTACCGCCTGAAGTCCAGCGTTCTCCATCAACAGCAGCGACGGGATACCGTACTCCTCCGTCGCCCGTCGATCGAGCTCGCGCATCTGAGTCGCCGTCACCACGTTTACGGCCATCGCCACCTCCTCGCCACGCGCATCCTATCTGCCGTCAGTGGCTACAACACAGGCCATCGCATAATCGCCATCATGCGTAAGCGTGACAAGCATCTGCGTGATCCCCAGGCAGGCCGCAACGTCCCGGGCACGACCCGAAAGGACGACGCTCGACGGCTCACGCCCGCCCCCAACGATCTCCACATCCTGCCACACCACCCCCTGCCCCCATCCTGTACGAAGCGCCTTAAAGGCCGCCTCCTTCGCCGCAAAACGGGCCGCGAGGTGACGCCCTGGCGATCGATAGTGTCTCAAGCGCGCCTGTTCCGCCCCGGTAAAAAGGCGATTCAGCAGGCGAGCGCCGTGACGTGTGGCGGCCTGCTCAAATCGACTGATCTGAACCAGGTCAATTCCGATCCCGATCACCATCTCGCACCCACGAAATCCCCCCAACCCCCCTTTGGTAAAGGGGGACCAGGGAGGATTTTACCTCGCACGGTCCGCGCCCATGGCTGCCAGCATCTCGCGGATCGCTCGCTCCATGCCTACAAGAACAGCCCTCGCGATAATACTGTGCCCAATGCTCAACTCCTCCACCTCCGGGATCGCTGCGATCGACCCGACATTGCGATAGTCCAGACCATGCCCGGCATTAATCCGAAGATCCAACTCCCTTCCCGCTGTCACCGACTGAATGAGACGGGTCAACTCCGACTCCTGGGCCTTACGACCCTTTGCCTCCGCATACGATCCGGTGTGAAGCTCGACGAAGTCGGCACCGGCGCGTGCAGCAGCCGCTACCTGGTGGTGTTCCGGGTCGATAAAGAGACTGACCGCGATGCCGCCCTCACGCAAGCGGCGTACGGCCCGGCCCACGTCATCGATGTGTCCGTGGACATCCAGCCCGCCTTCAGTGGTCAGCTCCTCACGTCGCTCCGGGACGAGCGTCGCCATCTCCGGCTTCAGTGCCAGGGCGATCTCGATCATCTCTTCCGTGACGGCCATCTCCAGGTTCAGCTTCGTCTTGACCAGCCGCCGGAGGAGTTCAACATCCCGATCCTGGATATGTCGTCGGTCCTCACGCAGGTGCACAGTGATTCCGGATGCGCCGGCCGATTCGGCAAACAGCGCCGCCTGTACCGGATCAGGCTCCACACCCCGTCTTGACTGCCTAATCGTCGCGATATGATCGACGTTCACACATAACCCAACCATCGCTCGCACCTCATACTTCGTACCCCACACCTCAAAACCGGGTCCAGGGTCTAGGGTTTAGGGTAGGAAAGCAACAGGGTGTGGGCGGAGGCGTGCGACGCGTCGTCGTCGGCAGGCGCAGCATGGACAGCGTAGCCTGCCGGCGCCGATTCGAGCCGGACATGGACGTCCGGCGAGATTAAGCGGAGCACGTCGCCGTCCATACCATAACACCACACACCTCATACTCCACACCTCGCACCTCTTTTAGCCAAGCTCTTTCTCGATCGCCAGTGCGATCTCTCGGGCCAGTCGCTCGATTTTCGCCGACTCCTCACCCTCTACCATGATGCGGGCCACCGGCTCCGTACCGGACAGGCGCACCAGGATCCGTCCTCTGCCTCCCATACTCGTCTCCGCCGATCGAATCGCCTCCTGCACCCGTGGAAGCTCCTCAACGACAGCTCTACGTCGGACCGGGGCGTTGATCAATACTTGAGGGTACGAGGTCATACATGCCTTGAGCTCCGAAAGCGGCTTCCCGCACCGCTGCATGGTTGCCAGCACCTGCAAGGCGGTCACGAGCCCGTCGCCGGTGGTATGATGTTCCAGGAAGATGATATGCCCGGACTGCTCACCCCCCAGCATGTATCGCTCGGCTAACATCTTCTCCAACACGTACCGATCGCCTACCGCGGTTCGAACGATCTTGATTCCCGCCTCCTGCATCGCGAGATCCAAACCGATATTGCTCATCACAGTTGCAACAATCGTATTCTCGCGCAGACGGCCTTCTCGCTTCAGGTCGAGGGCGCAAAGGGCGAGGATATGATCGCCATCCATCAGCTCACCCCGTTCGTCGACAAACACAACCCGGTCCGCGTCCCCGTCATGGGCAAATCCGACATGCGCCTTATGTTTCACCACCGCCCGTCGCACCTCTTCCGGATGCAACGAGCCGCACCCTTTATTGATATTCGTGCCGTCGGGCTCGACGTTCAGCGACACTACCTCGGCGTTCAACTCCTTGAGGACTGCCGGCGACACCTTGTAGGCTGCGCCGTTCGCACAATCGACCACCACCCGCATCCCTTTCAGCGTCATGCCCTTGGGTAGGGTATTTTTCGCGAATTCGATGTAGCGGCCAACCGCATCACCCACACGGTAGGCTTTGCCGATCTCGCTGGGGGCGGTCCTGATCCCGTCGATCTCTCCGTTGCGGATCAACTCCTCGATCCGCTGCTCCATCGCATCCGGAAGCTTCAGGCCCTCGTGAGAGAAAAACTTAATACCGTTATCCTCGTACGGGTTATGGGAGGCCGAGATGACTACCCCCGCATCAGCTCGAAGGCTTCGGGTGATAAACGCGATCCCCGGCGTAGGGAGCGGACCAACCAATAACACATCCACACCCATCGAGGTAATGCCTGCCGTCAGCGCCGTTTCCAGCATGTAGCCCGTCAGACGCGTATCCTTCCCGATGACGATCGTAGGCCGTTCAGTCGCTCCCCTTAGAAGGTGCGCAGCCGCACGACCCACTTTCACCATAGTCTCCGGGGTCATCGGCTCCCTGTTCGCCACGCCGCGAATCCCGTCGGTACCGAACAGTTGTCGCACAATTCGCTCCTTTCTCCTCGATGCGCCCATTCCCTACAGTCGTCTTACGAAGACGAGGGCTTAGGATTCGTCCTGATCTCAACCGAGACCTGGACGAGGGCCGGTCCTTCCACTTTGATCAACTTTCCCACAGGTTCAAGAGAGGTCATGGCGCCGAAGTCATGAGACCGCCCTTCAATGCTGATCGTCGAGGTGTAGACCTTCTCCAGACGATTCACCTCGCTCCTCGGTCCGACCAATCGAACACGATCAGGGTGCGCCGAGGCCCGCTTGAGATAGTACCCGGCGGCCGGATTCCCTTCCACGCGAGCTGCAACCCGTACGGTCCGCTCTGTCACGGATTCCAGGACCAGACGAACCCACTTCGGAGACACCTGGACGACTTCGACGCCGCGAGGGACGTCAACCTGCTCAGACTTTACGGCCACGAGATTCTCTCCTTCTTTCAGAGCCGAGAGATCGAGATTGACGTCTACCTCGTTGGGTGACAGGCCGGAGATCAGACTTTTCGGACCACGCAACTGGACCGTTACAAAGTCTCCAGGAACATTGAGGAGGGTCGTGTTTTTCGGAAGCCGTGCGAGTGTAAGCGGGACATTTAAGGTTCGCTCGTCCCGCTGCTCTCCGGCCACTACCATCCAGAGAGCAAACGCGAGACCTAAAGAGGCGAGCTTAAGGCCGAGATTGTCGAAGAGTCCTATAGACATAATCCTCATCAAGGGCCTGTAGAGGAGAGTCGCCCTGCCCGAAAAAGTACTGCACGCAGCGCTCCTGCGACGCGCCTAACCGCCGATCACTGATGGAGCTGGGACTTCTTTGGACTTCGCGCCGGACCCGCCGCTGCGAGGCGGTCCCAACAGCTCTACGAGTTGACGTCGCAACCTTTGGGCATCAAGGCCCTTATTGATGGCGCCTGCCTGAACCAGAGACACGCTGCCCATCTCCTCTGAGACCACGATGACGATCGCGTCAGTTTCTTCCGTCAGTCCTATGGCGGCGCGATGACGCGTGCCCAGTTCCTCGCTGACGTCGCTCGTCAGCGTTAACGGCAGCAAGCACGAGGCGGCGGCTACACGCCCGCCTTGGATCACAACCGCCCCATCATGGAGCGGTGAACCGGGATAAAAGATCGATTCCAATAATCGC
Source organism: Candidatus Methylomirabilis oxygeniifera (assembly GCA_000091165.1). Taxonomy (NCBI): domain Bacteria; phylum Methylomirabilota (SeqCode); class Methylomirabilia (SeqCode); order Methylomirabilales (SeqCode); family Methylomirabilaceae (SeqCode); genus Methylomirabilis (SeqCode); species Methylomirabilis oxygeniifera (SeqCode). Next base: position 1,324,002 of record FP565575.1, read on the forward strand.
CTCGATACCCGTGCATCGAGCGACACACCGGAATCGACGTAGTCGGAGAGCTTGGTCTCTCGCTCCATGGCAATAATCGCACCGATCTTTTTCGTGGCCAGGGAGGCTACAGATCGGACAATCTCGTCAATCATATACGCCTCTTCGCGTTTGGCAAAGGCGTGAAGCAGACGGGATCGAAGACCGAACGTCGCCAGGGCCCGACGAAGTTCCGGCTGAAAAAGAATGATGATCATCAGGAACCAGACACCTAGCGAGTTCTGCAACACCCAGTTCACGGTCAGCAAACCACCCTTGAGGGCGATTCGCGATGCCAGATAGACAAGGCCGAGACCCAGAATCATTTGCAGCGCCCGCGTCCCTTTGAACATCAGGAGAAGCTGATAGGCCACGAACGCCATGATTAACACGTCTACGGCGTCAATCCATCCGAACTGGAGAATGGTGGACCACATGGTCGTCAGGCCCCCCTGATGGCGTCCAGCATTCGAACGAGCTGCGCGCAGGGCCGAACCTCGTGGACCCGGACAAAGGCTGCGCCGTGCAGCACCGCTGCCGCAATACAGGCCGCCGTGCCATGTTGACGTTGCTCAACCGGCAGTTTCAGCACCTCCCCAACCAGCGACTTGCGCGATGGACCGACCATAATCGGCTTACCGAGACAATGCAACGCCGCCAGATGCCGAAGCAGCGCAAGATTGTCCTGCGACCGCTTCCCGAAGCCCAGCCCCGGATCGACAATGATGGACTGCGGATCCACACCCCTCTGTTCGGCAAACGCGACGCGATCTGTCAGGAAGGCTGACACCTCGCCTACAACGTCGTTGTAGCGCGGCTCAATTTGCATATCTTGAGGGATCCCTTTCATATGCATGATGACGAGACCGGCGCGCTTCTCGGCGACCACCGACGCTAAGCGTCCCTCACCTCGAACGCCATAGACGTCGTTAATGATATCCGCCCCTTCCTCCAGCGCTACCCTCGCCACCTCCGGTTTGTAGGTATCCACTGCCACCGGAATCGCAAGCCTGGGTCGCAGCTCGCGCAGCACCGGAAGGATCCGACGCAGCTCCTCGTCTACAGGGACGACGTCGGCGCCTGGACGGGTTGACTCACCACCCAGTTCCACGATATCAGCTCCCTCCTCCACCATCCGCATGGCCTGATCGGTGGCTGCCCTAGGATCCAGGAAGCGACCGCCATCGGAAAAAGAATCCGGGGTGATGTTCAACACCCCGACGATCCAGGTCTTTTGCCGGATATCCAGCAGATGGTCCCTGCAGCGGAAGCGTAATTGCGTCTGTTGAGTCATCGCGTCTGTCGCGTTTATTGCGTCCGTTGAATCTGTAGTTCAAACCAAAAGCCGACACAGAAGGCGAGCAAGAACCGTGGGCGAGGGGCTACAGGCAAGTATCTCTCAGACGCTCTCCCCTACGTCTTAGACGCGGGCCTGAGCCGGGGCGGCAGCCCCGTTCACGATGGCATCAATCTGAAAACCGTCAAGCGCCTCGGTCTCCAGCAGGGCCTTGGCTAAGGCGTGCAGGATACCAATTCGATCAATGATCAACGTCTTGGCTTTTTCGTAGTTGGTCATGACGATCTGCTTCACTTCTTGATCGATCTCTACCGCCGTATGTTCGCTGTAATCCTGATGCTGGGCGATCTCCCGACCTAAAAAGATCATCTCTTCGCGCTTGCCGAATGTAAGCGGACCAAGCTTCTCGCTCATGCCCCACTCGCACACCATCTTCCTGGCCAGATCGGTTGCCCGTTCGATGTCGTTCCCTGCGCCGGTCGTCATCTGACCGATCACCAACTCCTCCGCAACGCGTCCGCCCATCATAATGGCAATCTCGTTGAGGAGGTACTCTTTCGCGTAGTTGTGCTTCTCGTCGATTGGCAACTGTTGGGTCATGCCGAGCGCCCTGCCGCGCGGAATAATCGTCACCTTGTGAATCGGGTCGGTTCCGGGGAGAACCTTTGCCACCAATGTATGTCCGGCCTCATGATAGGCGGTCACCTTTCGCTCTTCCTCGCTGATAACGATACTCTTCCGTTCGACGCCCATCAGGACTTTATCTTTGGAGTTCTCGAAATCAACCATGCAGACTGTTTTCTTGTTTTGTCTGGCGGCCAACAGCGCAGCCTCGTTGACAAGGTTGGCCAAATCAGCTCCGGAAAAGCCTGGGGTCCCGCGCGCCAAAAGCGTCAGGTCCACATCGGCATCTACGGGAATCTTTTTCGTGTGGACGCGCAGGATGCCTTCGCGGCCCTTGAGATCAGGTCTCGCCACCACGACCTGGCGATCAAATCGTCCAGGTCGAAGCAGCGCCGGGTCCAGGACGTCAGGGCGATTGGTCGCTGCGACCAGGATGACTCCGTCGTTCGATTCGAAGCCGTCCATTTCGACCAGAAGCTGATTCAAGGTCTGCTCCCGCTCGTCATGACCGCCGCCGAGACCCGCGCCCCGATGCCTGCCTACGGCATCGATCTCATCCATGAAGATGATGCACGGCGCATGCTTCTTGCCCTGTTCGAACAGATCCCGCACGCGCGAGGCGCCGACGCCGACAAACATCTCCACAAAGTCCGAACCCGAGATACTAAAAAATGGGGCATTCGCTTCTCCGGCGATGGCGCGCGCCAGCAGTGTCTTTCCCGTACCCGGAGGGCCCATGAGTAAGACACCTTTGGGAATCCGCCCGCCAAGTTTCTGAAACTTCGGCGGATCCTTCAGGAACTCAATGATCTCTCGCAACTCCTCTTTGGCCTCATCCGCGCCGGCGACATCGGCAAAGGTCACCTTATTTTGCTTGTCAGACAGCAGGCGCGCGCGACTCTTGCCGAACGAGAGGGCCTTCATGCCTCCACCCTGCATCTGCCGCATGAAGAAGATCCAGACTCCGATAAACAACAGCATCGGAAGCCATGACAGCAGCATACTGACGTACCAGGGACTCTCATCAACAGGTTTCGCGATGATCCGAACCCCTTTCTGCCGCAGTTCCGAAATCATATCCTTGTCATCAGCGGCATACGTTCGAAAGACTTCACCGCCGGTGAGCTTACCCTTGATATCCGCGCCCTTCACGACGACTTCCGCAACCTCGCCCTTTGTGACTTTGGCCATGAAGTCGCTGAAGATCATCTCCTTTTCGTGTGGTTGGTTCTGGCTGAAAATGTTGAAAACCAGCACCATGATTAACCCGATAACAAGCCACAGCGCCAGATTCTTAAAAAATGGGCTCAACCTTTTCCCTCCTCCAACCAATCTCTTTCCCTTACCCGGTCAGTCAACATATCTGTGTCTGTTGCGTCGGTGCGTTTATTGCGTTGAATCCACTGGGGGTTCATTCCCCACGGCTTGCCGCGTGTTCGTCATTCCGGCGGCAGCCGGTATCCGGGGGGCCCGACCGGATTCCCCCCGTATCAAGTACGAGGCAGACTCGTCCACCACCTGCCTATGCTTATCCGTACGCAGGCAGGCGGTATGACGAGCCAGAACAGAAGACGATACCCCGCAGTTTGTTAGGGGGTCTTATAACGCATCGGCGGGCCAAATGGCCATGATTATTATTTGCATTTTAAATAAGTTATAACAAATACCTCGGCCTTTTTCAACGCAAAACCGGTACCAGGCTACCGATCAGTCTTCTTGGATGGATGCACGTACTCGAAGAATGCGCTGTGTCGAATCGGTCACCTTGAACCGTTCGTCCACTCGAAATCCTACAACCCATATGATCTGACCGCCTGACATCACCAGCGGGACGCTCCCGCGTTGATCGCATGGCACCTTGGCATCCGTAAAGAAATCCTGGAGCTTTTTCCGACCGGCCATCCCGAGGGGAACAAACCGGTCGCCCTCCTTCCATCCCCTCACGTACAACTCCATTCCGGTACGGTCAGCATCTAGGAGAGCGGTCCAGCCATCTACAACGAGATCACCCATCGCCCACTCCTTCAGTAGCTCGCTTCGAAGGCTGAGCGACGATGCCGGAATGGCTGTGAGACCCGGAACAGTGAGGGGCACCGATGAAATGTCAGCTCTCTCGTTATCCTGTCTCACCGAAAGGACGAGACTATTGCCCACTCGTCTTGCACGTAACCCACCCGGCGCATGAATGGCGCCCTTCGCGCCTTTTGTCATCAACAGTCGATCAATGGCTAACGTGTGCTGGAAGGTCAACCCCGGGTGGCCCGCTCGCAGCTCTTCGGCAGATCGCCGGATGATGCGCCATCGCAGGGCGCTCAGAAGCGTCGTCATAGGGGGGATCGACAGCACGAACTCCTCACGCGATCGCGAGACCAGGATCGCGCGGAGCTCTCTGTCAGCCATATCGTTCAGCAATGTATCCTCAGCTTCAAGGATCGTGGCTGCATTCGCCAAGCTATGGATGACGCGCGGGTTATACCGCTTCGCCAGTTCCGGAAGGAGTTCCAACCGAATCCGGTTCCGACTGTAGGCGAGAACGTGGTTAGAGGAGTCTTCGACATACGGGATCCTCTCCTTCCGTACGTACCGTTCGATCTCCTCCCGTGAGCAGTCGATTAACGGGCGAATGATCCGCCCTCTCACTGGCGGAATCCCCCCGATCCCCCTGACCCCGGACCCCCGGAGCAGGTTCATCAGGACCGTCTCCGCCTGATCGTCACGATGATGACCTACGGCGATTCTGCCGGCTCCCTGTTCGTCCGCCACCCGCTCGAGGAATCGGTAACGGAGATCCCGGGCAGCGGCCTGAAGCGAGCCCGCCCTACGATCCCGCAACGCCCTCCCATCGGCCCTCGTAATGGTCACAGGAATCTGACGAGCTTCGCACTGACGTTGCACAAATCGGGCCGTCTCGGCCGACTCGGCCCCTCGGAGGTCGTGGTTTAAGTGAGCGACGTGGAGTGGGCCGTGATAGCGGGTTCGAAGGTGGAGCAGAAGGTGGAGCATTGCCATCGAATCAACGCCACCAGAAACGGCCAGCACGACCGCCTCTCCTGCTGCCAGCATCCGATGTCGGTCGATCGTCCCTTGAACCTTATGAAGCAGCGTATCGCTCATCAAGTGAAACCCGTATACTGGCTGCTGACGGCCATCCACCGCTGATGGCTTGTGTATCTACTCTAGTCAGCCCCCCTCCTGCTGTCAATACAAATTGCACGCTCATCGGCGTCCGCCGCGCTTGGCCATTTCACTATCCGGAAGAGATCTGATCACCTCCATCAAGGTCATCTTGCACCTATCGGCGGCCGACGTGGTCGACAGGTCGTGATAGCTGAGCTGGACATATTCCCGGAGTTCGATACTGGAGCGTAGTCCTGCCGATCACAATCACGGGTGGCACAACTACGTCACTGTGGATCATCGCACCGGGTTCAATGACCCACACAAACATATTATAAAGCAGGATCAGCAAATAGAGTTATTGTGTCGGATTCATACACACATACTCGCTTTACATAATGTAGGTGTGAATAATCTGCTTGACATTCGTTTTACAGAGACTTATATAGCGTTTGCTATAAAAGATAACAAAGATGGATGGTGCCTCCTACCGTCCCTGTTGTACGCTACGTAGACGCTTGACGCGAACGAACATCAGTGTATTTCATACCGGCTGACTCATACGGAGAAGGAGGGCGGACAATGCACTCAACTTTCCATGATCGTCTCTTCCTGACCCGCTGTACGTACACGATCCTTACCGGTCTCCTGGTCTGGTCTATGGCGGTAATCGCTCCTCCCGTTGCGTCGGCAACAGAACCGCCACTGGGATTAGCGACCGGATCGAAGGACGTCCAGACGACCGTGAACGGCAAACAATGGGCGACACTACCGAACTCATCCACCCCGACACACGAAGGAACCTTGATACGAACCGGAAAGGGGATGGCATCGGTCCTGCTGAAAGACGGCACGCAGCTTGAACTCCAGCAGCGAACGCTGGTCGAGTTGTCCGGATTGCAGACGGCGCCCATCGTGAAGATTGCGGTCGGCCAAGTCCTCTTCAGAGTGCCAATGTCATCCCATGCGACATTCGTCACTCCAAGCGTTCACTATCAGACCGAGAATGGCAACACCGGGGATCGTCCGGCTGTTGTAAAAGCGAAGGCAACCACGGCGTCCGTTGCTGACTCCGTGGGAACGATCGTCGTAAACCTACGCGGGGGGTCCCGCCTAGACTTACAGCAGGGGGAGATACTCGCCAAGTCACGAAGCGATCCGGGCATCCATATCGTAAAGACGGGTCAAAGCGTCTACATTCCTCTGCTGGGCACTTCCGATCCTGATTTTGGTGTCCTACTTGCGCAGGCACTCCCCGATGAAGCAGCCGATGAAGCTGATCCTACTACATTCGATACTATTGGCATTGAGACTGAAGGGGTGAGTTGTTCTCCATTGCCAAGGCGCAAATAGGGGTTGATTGCTGTGTTTCAGCGGCGATGGCGTGATAGCGGAGTGCGAGACTGGAGATCAAGGGAATTCGACACCTGGATGATGTCACGTGAGGGAAGGATCAGACAGGTCAACTTATTCCCATAGACGCAGGCCGTATCGATGCCGATCCGGTCCTCGTCCATCAGAACTTCTCGCATGGGGGTATGACCGAACACAACGGTCTTTGGAAACCGACCTGAATACGCATAGAACTGTTCGCGGATCCACAAGAGGTCGTTGGGGTCTTGTTCCTGCAGTGGAATCCCCGGCCTGATCCCCGCGTGGACAAAAAAACAGTCCCGCGTCTCATAGTACAGACGCAAGCGGTCCAGAAAACTCAAGTGGGCGGCAGGAATTCGGCCGAGCCCACCGTAACTTTCCAATGTGGCGGTCCCGCCGTTATATAGAAATAGAGCTCGCTCTTTTCCCTGAAGAAAATCGAGAAACATTCGCTCATGATTACCCATGAGGAAGGTATACCGCCCACGGAGGGTCAGCAGATAATCAATGACTTCCTTTGAATCCGATCCCCGATCAACATAATCTCCCAGGAAAATCACCTCATCCGTCTCTGACAGAGGGAGCTGAGCCATGAGACGGTCCAACGGCTCCAGACAACCGTGAATGTCACCGATCACATAGATCATAGCACCGGCCTCGTCATTGCGAGCGACCATCGGGAGCGTGGCAATCTCACCGTTGTTCGCCCACAGAGCCGCACTCTAAATACTGTGAGATTGCTTCGGTCGCTGCACTCCCTCGCAATGACCGACTAGGGGGGACTTTCAGGGTAATGATACGGCGTGTCGTTGCGTGTGAGTTACTTGTGGCCGATAGCGTCCAGAACGCGAGCGATCTCTTCCTTGACGTGGGTGTTGATCTTGAGTCGTGCGAGGATATCCGGATGGTGTTCGGCCAGGTACTGAATCATGGCAATGCCATCAAGCGGGGACCCATGGGGCTGGCTATCGAGAATCCAATCGCTAAGGGCGTCCTTATGCGACCGGCGTGTGCCCGGATCACTATATAAAATATCTAAAATGTCCTGAGCTAATGACTTACTCATTCCCACACCTTTATGCCGGGTTCCACCTGTAATATAACACTTCGTCACGTACTCCACAAGAGAGAAACCTTACGAAGCCCAAAGAAACGATCGCGCCGTATCACAACGGGATAAGTGTCGTATACCATAGGAATCGCCCCAGGAACTCCCCGATTGTGCCGGTGAGAATCGCGATGTAGAAGAAACCGGTTGCGGACTGGACGTTTGGGATGCGCAAGGTATCCCAGATGACACACGCTACGACGAACGAGCCAAGAATCCCGACAACCACACGACCAAGAAAAACCGCCAGGTATGAGGTCGAGAGAAGCTCGATCCTCGCCATAGCTTCGTCCCCGCCAGACAGGTAGAGCGATCCTAGATTCACGGTCAGGCACAGGCCCTGCAGCGCGGTGGACAGTATAAAGAGAATAGCCAGGCGGCGGATCAATGCTACTGGCAGCTTAGGATCCCTGAGATAATGGTGCCCGAGTAACATGCCGATTAAGGCTGAGCCCAGGAGGACGGCTGACGTGAGGGTGGTGACGACCTTGGCGGCTATCTCAGGTAAGACGAATAATTCTTTCGCAAGCAGCAGCGACGGGATAAGCATTCCAACCACTCCGACCGCCAGGCTCAACCACAGCATCCGCCTCGGCCATCGCCCATCCTGAATCCAGAGAGACCCCGCATACAGCAGGAGCAGAACGAAAAAGACCATTGAGGCTGGTGTTGGACTGACCCAGATCCCCACGCCGAGCACGCTCACCAGGGTCAGGACGCAGGTCTGGAGAAAGCTCCGCCTGATCAGGGGCGAATGCAGGAGGCTCAGGCAGAACAGGCTTCCGACTGCCAACTCTTGCACCGCCTGAAATGCCGGAAGGGCGAGCTGTGTCATCAGTCGATCTCAAGCTCGCCGATCCCTTTCGGGAAGGTGGTCAGATTCCGGCACCCAGCCCCCGTAACAACCACGAGATCTTCAATCCGAACAGCCCCTGCATCCGGATAATAGAGCCCCGGCTCAACGGTGACCACATGGCCGGTTCGTAGGACCGCGCCCGTCTTATTGATACGAGGAGGTTCATGGATGTCGAGGCCAATCCCGTGACCGGTGCCGTGGAAAAACCCTTGCATCCGACCGCCGACCATACCGGTCGTGAAGCCGTCTTTTTCCAGCACCGCATTCACTTCGGCGTGAATGATCTTTCCGTCGGCTCCATCCCTGATCAACTCTATCCCGCGTTCCTGGGCGTTGAGAACCGCCCCGTACATAGCCCGAAGTTTCGGTGATGCCTTCCCCTTCACCACAGTTCGGCTCATGTCGGCAAAGTAGCGGCTTCGTTCGGACCTTGGGAAGAGATCGATCACAATCGATTCGTGTACCCTAATAGGCCCGGTCCCGTGATGGTGGGGATCGACCCCTTGCAGGCCTGGCGCCACAATCGTGTATTGGGCCACGCATTCTCGTTCCATCAACGTCACGTGCATGATCTTCTTCAGCATCTCGGCGGTCAACAACTCACCGTCGAGATACAGGAATCCGCTACTTTCCACCTTGGCTGCCCGAATCGCCGAGATCGCCGCGTCCACAGCTTCTTCGGTGGCGCGCTGGGTCGCGGTAATTGCCTCAACCTCTTCTTCGTTTTTCATCAGCCGCGTTTCGAAGAACGGCTCACGTCTTACCGCGACGGTGTAGCCCCTTGCCCGCAGGCCATCAGCGTACTCGATGCCGAAGTTACCCGGAACCAGCAGATGGTGAGCGCCTCGCTCTCGCAGCACGAGGTCCAGGACATCCAGCGCGGACGGTGCATCGACGCCCTTTTCCCTCGCCCTGCGCTCATACGCGCTATAGGATAGTACCGTATCTACTCTCGCCTGGCTCCTGGCCCGGTCCATCTCCAGGTCACTCATCACGGCGATCTTCTCTGCGCCCGCCTGGATGAAGATAAATGGGTCCGGTGCGGCAAACCGAGTCGCATAGTACAGGTTCGCATCGATCTCGCTGGTTGAGATCATGACCAACGCATCAGATCCGGTCAGCTCCTCCATCACACACGCCTCTTCAATCAGCCAGGATCACTTTGCCCATCCCGATCGCGGCCAGCAGCCCCACCGTCCACACCCAGGGGAACGCGCCGGTATAGTACCAGGCCACAACCGGATAGGCCACAAGTGAGAGTGGCAGCACCGCCATGGCCCCGAGCATTCCCCTGATCCCCCATACATCACGATAGCCGGCCAGCATAAAGGCAAAGAGGACAAGCAGCAGCCCCACCCAGGCGAAGCCATAACAGCCCCCCCAGAAGGTTGGGCCCTTCGATCTTGCACTCGTCATGTGCGCAATAAAGCCTTCCTCGCGTCAGGATAGCTCATGGACAATCGGCCAGCTCACCAAGACGCGATGAGATATTCATCGAACAGAACTTCGGACCGCACATCGAACAGAACTCGGCGCGCTTGAACGCCTCGACCGGCAGACTTTCATCGTGCATCGTGCGCGCCGTCTCGGGGTCGAGCGCCAGCGCAAACTGAGTGTCCCAATCAAAGTTGAATCTAGCACGAGAGAGCGTATCGTCGCGGTCGCGCGCGCCTTTCCGGCCTCTGGCAATATCGGCCGCATGGGCGGCGATCTTGTATGCGATACATCCCTGCTTCACATCCTCCAGCGTGGGTAAGCCGAGGTGCTCCTTCGGTGTCACATAGCAGAGCAGCGAGGTACCGTGCCAGCCGGCAATCGCTGCCCCGATCGCCGACGTGATGTGATCGTATCCCGGCGCGATGTCGGTCACCAGCGGGCCCAGCGTGTAAAACGGCGCCTCCTGGCAGATCTCCTGCTCCATACGTACGTTCATTTCGATCTGATCCATCGGAACATGCCCCGGCCCTTCGATCATCACCTGAACATCGTGGGCCCAGGCGATCTTCGTCAGTTCACCCAATGTCCGAAGTTCGGCAAACTGGGCCGCGTCGGAGGCATCTGCGGTACAACCCGGCCTCAACCCATCGCCCAGGCTGAAGCTGACGTCGTATTTTCGAAAGATATGGCAGAGCGTTCCAAAATGGGTGTACAGGGGATTCTGCGCGTTATGAGCGAGCATCCATCTTGCCATAAGGGCGCCGCCTCGGCTGACAATCCCGGTGACCCTGGACTGCACCAGCGGCAGGTGCTCGAGTAAGACGCCGGCATGAATCGTCATGTAGTCGACGCCCTGCTTGGCCTGGTGTGCAATCATGTCGATCATATCGTCGGCAGTCAGATCTTCTACCTGATTCACACCCGCGACCGCCTGATAGAGAGGGACAGTACCGATTGGTACCGGACTGGCCGCAATCATTGCGTGGCGGATGTCGTCGATATTGCCGCCTGTGCTCAGGTCCATGACCGTATCGGCCCCGTACTGAATGGCCAGCTTCAGTTTTTGCAACTCCTCATCGATGTCGGAGGTCAGTGCAGAGTTACCGATGTTGGCGTTGATCTTGACGGTGGCCACTGTCCCGATCCCCATCGGCTCGAGGCTGGTGTGATGAATGTTACACGGAATAATGAGTCGGCCACGCGCGATCTCGGCCCGGATGGTCTCGCCATCGAGACCTTCCCGCTCAGCGACGTAGGCCATTTCCGGAGTGATGACCTCTTTTCGGGCGTAGTACATCTGCGTGACGCAGTCCCCATTGCCATGAGTAGTCCGTGTGACCATGTGAGGCTCCTCCTCAGAAAAGCAAAAACTCTTAATTGCGTCTATTGAGTCATCGAGTCTATTGAGTCGTCAATGTCGAATGTATTCAAGGCGCGGGGCTTCTGATCGATCGGCTGTAGTTCCTGGATCTCCTTCTTACCACCGGCTCCGAGCACCTGAAACTTTCGGGCCGTCGGGAAGACGCGACTCTCAAACGAGGCTACCGCGGCGTTATACGAATCGACAGCCTTACCGATGGCCCCGCCGACTCTCACGAGGTGTTCGGCAAGCGTCGCCATCCGATCGGCGAGTTCCTGGCCCAGGATGCTGATGCGCTGGGCATTCTCAGTAAGCAGTTCCTGTCGCCATCCATAGGCAATGGCCCGCAGTAAGGCAATAAAGGTGGCGGGCGTCGCGATAACGACCTTCTTCGAGAGGGCCGATTCCACCAGCACCGGATCCTTCTCAGCGGCTGCAGCAAGAAAGGAATCGTTCGGAATAAAGAGCACAACAAACTCCGGAGCTGCTGCAAACTGATCCCAGTACTCTTTCGAGGCTAACTTCGTCACGTGCTGGTTCACCTGGGCCGCATGTTTGAGAAGGGCCGCCTCGCGATCCTCGTCCGTTTTGGCTTCGAGCGCCTCGAGAAATCCGCCGAGGGGGACCTTCGAGTCGACCACCACCTCGCGCCCGGCCGGCAGCTTGACGACCATATCAGGACGGATACGTCCCTCACCGGTTGTCACGCTTTCCTGTTCCACAAAATCGCAGTGGGGTGACATTCCGGCAAGCTCCGCTGTTTTCCGCAGCGCAATCTCCCCCCATCGACCGCGAACCTGTGGAGACCTCAGCGCGTTCACCAGCTTGGCGGTTTCGTTTTGAAGGGTTGTCTGACCCATCGCGACCGCGCGCAGTTGTTCGCCGACCGTACTGTACTCTCTGAGCCGCTTGTCTTCGAGCGCCTTGGTTTCCTGCTGATAGGCCACAAGGGTTTCGCCGAGCGGCTGAATCATGGTCTCGATCGCTTTTCTGCGACTCTCCAAATCAACAGACGCCTCATCCTTCAACGCCTTGAATTTCTCCTCAGCCAGGATGAGGAATCCCGCGTTGTTGCCGGCCAGCGCGTCGGCCGCCAGCGATTTGAACGTATCGGATAATCTGGTCTTCGCATCTTCCAGGAGAGCCTTCTGTTCGGTCAGGTTCTTTTCGATCTCGACTACTCGGGTTTCGGCGGCCGTCCCGGCGGTTTCAGCCTGTCGTAAATTCTCGCGGAGGATATCGAAGTCGTGTTTCGCCGAGGCGAGCTGTTGTCGCATCTCGTCAACCCGCGCCTCCGCAGCAGCAGTCCTTGCCTCCTGCTCTCGGAGGATGATACCCACCCTGGCCCTGGTCCGGGCTACACTGATCGCCCATCCAAGGCCGGCTCCAATCCAGAGCCCCAACAACAGCGTCAGCCATTCCGTCATTTCGAGTTCCTTCAATAATAGCGTTCAGCGATCAGCATTCAGCGATTAGCTCCTTGCCCTCCCCCCTAACCCCTCACACCTCACGGCTCATAGTCGTCACCCCTTGATCACGCCCATGGGGCGGAGTCGGGCGACCATCCTGGAGAGGCCGGCGCGGTGCACAACCGTCACCACTTGAGTCGCATCCTTATACGCCTCGGGCATCTCCTCTGCCAACGATTCGCCGCCAGACGCCATGACAATAATCCCCTGGTTCTCCAGCTCCCGATGAATGGCCCGACCCTTAGCCGCTCTAATAGCGGCATGACGGCTCATCACCCTGCCGGCGCCGTGACAGGTGCTCCCGAAGGTCTGCTCCATAGCGCCCGTTCCCACCAGCACAAATGAGGCGCGGCCCATGTCGCCCGGGATCAGCACAGGTTGACCGATGGCCCGGTAGTGAGCCGGTAGCTCCGGGTGCCCGGGCGGAAACGCTCGGGTCGCTCCTTTGCGATGAACCGCCAGCTTCATCCGTCTGCCGTCAACCTCGTGCTCCTCTACCTTGACGATGTTGTGGGCCACATCATAGACCGTTGACAACCCTAATGCTCCGGGCGAGACACCCAGGACCTTCAGTAACACCTCCTTGGTCCAGTGGGCCAAACATTGGCGATTATTCCAGGCAAAGTTAGCGGCGGCCCGCATCGCGCCCAGGTATGCCTTGGCCTCGCGCGACGTCCAAGGCGTGCAGGCGAGCTGTCGGTCTGGGAGATCGATCCCATACTTGATGACCGCCCGCTCCATCTCGACTAGAGAATCTGTGCAGACCTGATGCCCCAAACCTCGAGAGCCGGTATGAATCATCACCGTCACCTGACCTTCAAACAGGCCGAGGACCTCGGCAGCGTGTGGATCGTAAATCTCGGCGACCGTCTGGACCTCCAGAAAATGATTGCCTGAGCCCAACGTTCCAAGCTGACTGCTTCCCCGCTCAAGGGCCTTATGGCTCACAGCATCCGGGTCCGCACCCGGAAGACACCCACCGGATTCGATACAGGCGAGATCTGCCGGCTCTCCGTACCCCTGCTTAACCGCCCATGCTGCGCCCTTGAGCAGCGGCGCTTCCGCCTCTTTTTTGCTCAGGCGAATCCGGCCGCGCGAGCCGACTCCTGTCGGAATTTCATGAAAGAGGGCGAGGACCAGTTCCTTCAGCCTTGGCCGCACCTCCTCCTGAGTCAGCTCCGTGCGAAGCAATCGGACCCCGCAGTTGATATCGTACCCGACTGCGCCTGGAGACACGACGCCATCCGTAATATCGGTGGCAACCACTCCACCGACCGGCAGACCGTATCCCTGATGGATGTCCGGCATGGCGAATGAGGCCTTGACGATCCCCGGCAGGAAGGCGCCATTCGCCACCTGTTCCAGGGAGAGATCCTTCATGATCGCCTCCATCAGGACCTCATCGGCATAGATGATTCCTGGAACCCGCATCCCCGGTTTGTAGTCTTGCGGGAGCAGCCATCGATAGTCGTCAAGTTTTTGTACAACCTTACTCATACCCAACCTATAAGGAGATTACTCTAAAAGCTGATACCGTGTGTTGCGACGCTTCGGAACTAAGCCCGCATCCCGGATGTTTCGCCGAATTTCTTCAAACGACATCAGTTGCTGGGTGACGGCAGTCCGCACAACATTCTCTTCGAGGACGGTACTCCCGAAATCGTTCACGCCGTACTGCAGCGAGAGCTGTCCGATTTTCGGGCCCATCGTCAGCCAGGCAGCCTGGATATGCCGCACATTGTCCAGCATGATCCTTGAGACGGCTACGGTCCGAAGATAGCCGTAGCCGCTTCCCCCAGTCCCTCCGAGCGCATCACCATTGGGTTGATAGCTCCAGGGAATAAAGGCCGTAAAACCACCGGTGTGATCTTGTAACTCTCGAATTCGGATGAGGTGTTCAACACGCTGGGCCGGCGTCTCACCTACCCCGTACATCATCGTAGCCGTACTGGGTATACCGAGTCCGTGGGCGATCTGCATGAGGTTCAGCCAATCTGACGCGCTCTCCTTCAATGGCGAGACCCGCTGCCTTACCTCATCAACCAACAATTCTGCTCCAGCTCCCGGAATCGAATCGAGGCCCGCCGCCTTAAGACGCTTCAACGTATCCTTGAGGGATATCTTAGAACTATCTGAAATATAGCTGATTTCCACGGTAGATAGCGCGTGCAGATGAACCGGATAGCGGGCCTTGATTGAGGCGAGCAGATCCTCGTAATAGTCGATCTTCAAGCTGGGATTCAGTCCCCCTTGCAGCAAAACCTCTGTCCCGCCAAGCTCGATCAGCTCCTCGATTTTCTGAAAGATCTCCTCCCTGGACAGGAGATAGGCTTCCGGAGAGGTCGGCAGTCGATAGAAGGCACAGAACGAACATTGGACCCAGCAGATATTCGTATAATTCACGGTGCGGCCGATGACATAGGTCACGATCGGCTCCGGATGCAAGCGCCAGCGTATCCGGTCGGCCATAGCGGAGAGCTCGAGCAACGTCGCCCGTTCGAAGAGCTCGACCCCTTCATCGAAGGTAAGCCGCTCTCCCGCCTCGACCTTCTCCGCAATCGCCTCAACCTTGCCGTTCAATTCAGCCATACCTAAGATTCCTCGACCTCACTATGATCTAGTGTTTCATTACGAAAGTCCGTGCACATAGGATCGGGGTGGCGGTCGGATGTAGCGTGCAGTCAGGCCCCGACGTGTACGACCTGGCCAGGTCGGATCGTGTCGAGAACACGCAGCACATCGAGCATCTTTGGTCGCAGGTCGTTAATGTCGTTGCTCGGCGCCCTGACAATCACCAGCGCCAGATCAAGCCCCTGAAAGTTCTGTTGATGTGGGATGCTTTGGTCTACGGTCAGAAGCACGTCGAACGCACCAGCCGCAAGACTGAGGAGGGCGCCATTTTTCGTGCCGGACCAATCCATCTCAGCCACCGTCTTCACATCATGCCCGGCTAACTCACTTCGAAGCTTGCGGGGGACACACTCGTCAAGCAGCACGCGCACTGGAACCGACCAACGACTGGATGCCCTCTTCCAGCACAGCCACCGCTTGCTCCCGAGTCACCGTCGGGAAGTCGTCGAGAAAGTCGTCCAGTCGATGTCCGCCCTCCAGGTAGTCCAGAAGCGCTTTCACAGGCACGCGAGTTCCAACGAAGACGGGCGTCCCTCCGAGTATCTCAGGATCACTGTGAACAACGATACGTCTCTGAGACATGATATATCCTCCAACGATTCACAACGAACTTGCTCGTCATCTCCCACGTATAGCCAATTTGACACCTTTCCCTCGAGTCGTCAAGTCGGCAAGCCGTAGGGAAGGAACTCTATTGGGAATGAACAACCTTGCAGCAAGCTGCGGGGTATCGTCTTCTATTCTGGCCCGTCATTCCGTGCCTGACACGGAATCCGGATGGGCCCCCTGGACTCCGGCTTCCGCCGGGGTGACGAATACGCGGCAAGCCGCGGGGAATGAACCCCGGTAGATTCAACCAATGACAGTCGATTGCAACCTGGCACGTTACGTGGCGTTACATTCCTCCCGTGGCAATCAATCCTGTGAGGTGTCGCTATGAAGATGCACAATCCGCCCCATCCGGGTGAGGTGCTCCGCGAGTTCTGCTTTCAGCCACTCGGTTTGACCGTAACCGAAGCGGCCAACGCGCTCGGGGTCAGTCGCAAGACGCTCTCGAGTATCCTGAACTGCCGCGCCGGCATTAGCCCGGAGATGGCGGTCCGTCTGTCGATCGCCTTCGGCACCACTGCGGAGAGCTGGCTCAGCCAGCAGCTCCAGTTCGATCTGGCAAAGGCAGAGACCAAGCGCCGGTCGCTCCGCGTCAAGAAGCTCGCGGCCGCTTGACTCCCCTTGAGGGCTAATCGAGCGTCGGATAGAAAGCGGGTGGCGCCTCAACCTTGGAACCGTCTACCACCCTATAACGGGAGCGGACCGTCGGATTCATTGCCTGATTCGACTATTTCAGATCTGCTTAGGCTATACCACGATGGCTTTGCCGGCAGCCTTGTTGTCAAGACCGACTTGGAACATCAGTATCGTAGGTCGGGTTAGCGCAGCGTAACCCGACAATCCGGTTCCATCATTCCTACCCCACCCCCTCGAAACCCATCGCACCCTGTCCTCATTCCGCTGGATACACCCCCACCTCAACATAACGGCGAAAGCTGGAGTACGGCCGCTCTATCGCCGATGATACAAGCCCGTGTTTGACCGGGTTGAAATGCATGCACGCGGGTATCGCATGTGCTTCGTCGGGTTACGCTACGCTAACCCGACCTACTCGACTCTCCCAGAAGCGGCAAGAGGAATGGGGGTAACGGGGTTGTAGAGCGCGTCGCGTTCGACTGGCTGTCGGCCGGTCTCGCGGATCATGGCAAGGAGCTGGTCATGGCGGAGTTCCTGATGGTGGGAGTTGTCGCCCAGGGCGTGCGTAATCTCGTAATGCGTGACGGTCCCATCGAGGTCGTCGGCCCCATACCAGAGCGCGAGCTGCGCCACCGCCGGCGTCGTCATGATCCAGAAGGCCTTCACGTGAGGAATATTATTAAGGAGCAGCCGGGCGATCGCGATCTCGCGCAGGTTGGCATACCCGGTCGTGATCGGCAGATGGCTCAGCTCGGTGCCGGTCGGATCGAATGCCAGCGGGACGAAACACATGAAGCCGCCCGTTTCATCCTGCAGCTCGCGAATATGGAGTAGGTGCGTGACCTTTTCTTCCACCGTCTCGATGTGGCCGTAAAGCATCGTCACATTCGAGCGTATACCGGCCCGGTGAACAGACCTGGCCACGTCGAACCATTCCTCATTATCCAGCTTGGCCCTGAACAGTTCTTCGTGGACACGGTCGCTGAATACCTCCGCTCCGCCGCCAGGACAACAATCGAGTCCAGCCGCCTTCAGGTCGGCCAGCACCTCTTCCATCGGCTTATTGGCCATTCGCCGGATCTGCGCCAACTCGATCATCGTAAAGGCCTTGACCTGGACGCCTGGCCTGACATCCTTCACGGCTCGAATGAGGTCCAGATAGTATTGGTATGGCAGCTTCGGGTTGATCCCGGCCACAATGTGGATCTCACGAATGGGAACCCCGTCATGCTTACGGATCTGATCCTGGATATCCTGCATGCTCAGCACATACCCTCGTGAGTCGCCGGCCGGGGCGTAAAACGAGCAAAACTTGCACCCTTTATTGCAGATGTTTGTATAGTTGATGTGCAAATTGCGGACGAAATAGGTCAGATTATCATTCAGGCGTTCGCGGACCAGGTTCGCGAGGAATGCCACCGAGGTCAGGTCACGCGTCTGATAGAGCGCCAGTCCGTCACAAAAGTCCAGACGAACGCCATCCAGGATCTTCTGATAGATCTTCTCCAGCCCTGAAGCCGTCAGCCTGGACTCCATCAGGCGGCTCATTGGTTCCGTTTTCCTCCGGATCCTATGTCCTGACTTTCCCGTTGACTACCCAGCCGATCGATCTCCTGGAGGATGGCGATGGCTTTCAGTTCATAGTCGTGACGGGCCTGCTCATAGTCTTCGAGGCTGAGCTTCCCGGCCTGGTGATCAAACTCAAGCTCCTTGATCGCGGCGTATGCCGTCTGCTTTTCGGCCAGGAGTTCCTGCAATGCGGTCTGCTCCAACCCCGGTGGTGATTCCTCAGACGATCTGAAGAATGGAATGAGCACCGGTAAGAGGGCGAGAAAAACAAGTAGGATGATAATCAGGATGAGCATCGTGACCACGTTCAAGGTTCAAGGCCCAAAGTTCAACGTTGCACGTTGCACATTGAACCTTCTACACTCGTCAGCGTTCCCAGTCCTTGAGTTCTGCGTCGAGTTGGCCGGCATACCGTGGGTCGGCGGAGCCTGACTGTTTCGCGTTCGACCTCTGGCCTCTCCTGATCGAGCGCCGGATCGTGACAACGATAATCCCACCTCCCCCCAGGATGGCGACGAACGGTAGCAGCCACGCGACCCAGTTAAATCCCTGGCGCGTGGGCGAGAGCAGCACCCACTCGCCATACCGGCTGACGAAGTAGGTTCGGATCTGCTCCGGACTTTCACCGTTTTTCAGCTTCTCGTGGATCAGCTCGCGCATCTGCGTGGCCATCTCTGAGGGCGAGTCGGCTACCGAAAGGTTCTGACACACCGGACAACGCAGCTCGGCGGCCAACCGAAGTGTCTGCTCCTCCAGGCTGCCCGCGAGCGCCGCAGAGACCCACGCCCCGAGCACGATCGTCAGCAGCAGGTATACCGTCGCTAAGCACCGCTTCCTATTATCCACGTTCCGCATGTGCACCCTCACACCCTACCCCCTAAACCCTATACCCTATCCTTCACAGCATCTCCTCGACCTTCGCCTTGAGTATTTTTGCGTCGAGCGCTCCGACGTGCTTATAATGAATCGTGCCGTCCCGTTTAATGAAAAAGGTCTCCGGCACACCATAGACGCCATAGTCAATCGTGATCTTGCCCTGAGGGTCGGGACCGTTTGGAAAGCTGAGCTTGAACTTGTCAATAAACGCCTTCGCGTCGGCATCACGATCCTGTATATCGACCCCGATCACTATCAGCCCTCGATCCCGATAGGTTTGCCAGGCGGCCTCCAGGTGCGGCGCCTCCTCGTAACATGCCGGGAAACACCACGAGGCCCAGAAGTTCAGGACCACTGGCTTTCCGCGGAGCTGCTCCAGGCTATTGCCGCTCCCGTCAAACATGGTCAGGGCAAACGGAGGCGCCTGGTGCCCCACCAGCGGTGACGGCACCTCCCTCGGGTTGGTTTTAAAGCCGTAGGCCAGAAGCAGGAGGATCGGGATAATGCTGAGGAGCAGGCTTAGCTTCTTCCAGGTTGCCATGCCACATACTCCTCCGCTACATCGGCAGCAACAGCCCGTCGTCGGTCCGGCCAGATTGCGATCAGCGAACCAATGACCATCACCCAGCCGCCGATCCAGATCCACATCACCAGCGGGCGAACCAGCGCTTTCACGGTGGCGGAGGTTCCATCCTTCGCAAACGATGAGAGGACCAGATAGAGATCCTCCCGCATAGTTGAGCGAACATCAACGGTCCCGATCGGCTGCTGCTCGGCAGGGTAGAACCGCTTGGCTGGCCGCATCTCGGCAACCTTCTGGTTCGAGTTGAAGATGGTAAAGTTCCCCTGCACCACGAAGCGGTGCGGCTCTTGCCAAGCGCTGAGCTCGTCAAATCGCACCTGATACCGACCAAGCTGAAGCGACTCACCCGGCTTCAGCGTGATCTCCTGCTCCAGTTTAAAGACCGATGAGGCGGTGATGCCGATGATGAGGAACGCAACCCCAAGGTGGACGATAAGACCGCCATAGCGCCGCCGTCCACGGCTGGTCAGTTTCGATAGGGCGGTCAGATACCCTTCCCCGGTGTTCCGGCGTCGTACCCTGGCGCCACGGGCAAACTCCTGAACAACTGTAATCACGGTAAACAGGCTGAGGCCGAAGGCCAGCAGCGGATATAACCCACGCGCCCCAAGGAACCAGCAGATGCCTGTGCCCACGATGCTGAGATACAAGGGGCCGGCAAAGGTGCGGCGCAGGCTCTCAGCCGAGGCATGTCGCCAGGCGATCAGCGGCCCAACGGCCATCAGGAAGATCAGACCCAGGCCGATGGGAACGTTCACCGTATTGAAAAACGGCTCGCCCACGCTCACCTTGACCCCGCGAACCGCCTCAGACAGAAGAGGAAACAGTGTGCCGAGAAGGACCGCAAACGCAAACCCAAGGAGCAGCAGATTGTTTACCAGGAATGCGCTCTCTCTGGATACCAATGAGTCAAGTTCGCCCTCCGCCTGTAATCTGTCGCTCCGATAGATAAGGAGGCCGAATGAGAGAAACAGGATCACGCCGATGAAGACCAGGAATAGCGGCCCGACCGCCGAATCGGAGAACGCGTGAACGGAAGACAGGATGCCGCTTCGCGTCAGAAAGGTACCGAAGATCGTCAGTGCAAAGGTGATGATGACCAGCGCCACATTCCAGAACTTCAGCATCTTGCGTCGTTCCTGGATCATAATCGTATGGAGAAATGCGGTGCCGGTCAGCCATGGCAGCAGCGAGGCGTTCTCTACCGGGTCCCACGCCCAGTAGCCGCCCCACCCCAGCACCTCGTAGGACCACCGTCCACCAACGATGATGCCGACCGTCAGAAAACCCCAGGACGCGATCGACCAGCGGCGTACGGTTCTGATCCAGGTCTCACCGAGCCGACCGGTGATCAGCGCGGCCATGCCGAAGGCATACGGAATCGACCAGCCGACATAGCCAGCATACAGGCCTGGCGGATGAACAGCCATCAGCGGATGGTTTTGCAGAAGCGGATTCGGCCCGCGTCCGTCAGGCGGAACCGGAGATATCGTGGTAAAGGGACTCGCCGGAAAGACAACCAGAAAGAGGAAAAACGCCGAGATGCACAACAAGACCGTGGTGACATACGGGATTAACTCACGCTGCCGCTTCCTCTCGAATATCACCGTGAGTAAGGTCATCAAGGCCAGCAGCCAGACCCAGAGCAGGATTGAGCCCTCGAGCGCCCCCCACAGCGCGATAATGGTATAGAACAGCGGCGTATCGAGGCTGCCATTCCTGGCCACGTACTCAAGGCTGAAGTCATGGCCGACCAGCCCGGCCTCCATCAGCAGCACCGCGAAACTACTCAGGCCGAAGATCGAGACGACCGCCCCCTGTCCGCTCTCGATGAGAGCCGGCCGACACCGCCTCGCTCCAAAGAAGGACGCGAATGCGCCGTAAATGGCGACGGCGAGCGCCAACCATAGACTGAACCGGCCAAGCGTCGCGATCATTACGGTGTGCTCTGCGGTTGAACCAGTGTTCGGTGGATATGCTCGGCGGGGGCTCCCCCTTTTTCCGGGGACTTGTACTCCTCGGAATGCTTGGCCATAATCATACTTGACTGAAACGCACCGCCGTCCACGCACCTCCCCTCGACCACCGCGCCGGCGCCCTCTTTAAAGAGGTCAGGCGGAGAGCCTGTGTGTTCGACCGCCACCTCTTCCTTCCCGTCGGTCAGACGGAACGTCAGTTTCAGCGTCTGTGGCTCCCAGTGGAGCGATCCCGGCACCACCATCCCGCCTACGCGCAATGATCGATCCGAGACCGCATCGCCTTTCGCCTTCAACTCAGACGGTGTCATGTAATAGACGGCAGCCTCCCGGATCCCGCTGTTGATCAAGTATGCGAGGGCCGCCACTATGAGACCTCCGCCCACCAGTAGTTTGGTTTTCTTCGTCATCCTATCGTATCCTTCCGTTGCCGCTTAAGCGCGTCACTCTGAACGCCCACCGCCCTCTTCCGCCAGTGAAGCGATACGAGATAGACGAGGACGCTCGCAGCGGTCAGTAGATACCCGGCCAGAACATAGGACCATGGATTCACCCCAGTAATTCCATTTGCAGCCTGAGCAGCTCTGCCCTCGCGCTCTCGATCTGCAGTCGCTTGATCAGGAGATATGCGTACAGCAGGCCGAACGCGACGAGGTTCGCATACAACGCCACCTGCATGTCCAGGGCCACGGTTGACGGCCCAGGCTTCAGCATCGACGCGGGCTGGTGCAGGGTCCGCCACCACACGACCGACATATGGATGATCGGAATATCGAGAAAGCCGATGATTCCAAGGACTGCGCCGAAGGTCGCCCCTCGCAACGGATCTTCCACCAGTACTCGAAGCATCAGATAGCCGAGGAACATCAACAGCAGGATGGCGGTCGTAGTCAGCCGCGCGTCCCACGTCCACCAGACCCCCCAGGTCGGTCGCCCCCATATCGAGCCCACCGCAATAGCCAAAGCGGTAAAGAGCACTCCGATCTCAACGGATGAGTGCGCGATGGCGTCATACTGTCGGTCGCGGCGCCACAGATACAGGATACTCGCAACGAATACGACAAAAAAGGCCAGGTAGCTGATAAGGATCAATGGAACGTGCAAGTACATCAGCCGCTGTACCTCTCCCTGCACCGCATCAGCCGGCGCATAAACGAACGCAATGTAGAGCCCGACCACGAGGCCAATGACTGTGAGGATGCCCACTGCCCGCTCACAACTCCGTCCGATCATCCCACCTTGCACCATTCCTATTATTCCTCAACCAGCAGCTCAAATGTCAACAACGACCCCACAAGAAACAGCAGATCAAATGCGGCCATCAGCTTGAGCCAGGGCATGGCGAGTTCGAATGCCTCGCGTCGTAGGACGACCTCTGTCCCTTTGACAGCAGCCAAAATCAAGGGGATCGTCATAGGAAACAAAAGGAACGGCAGCATGGCCTCCCGCGCCCTCAGACCTACCGTCATGGTAGACAACAGCGTTCCGGCTGTTGCGAATCCGAGCGTCGCCGGTATGGTGATCAGCAGGAGTTTGGGGAGTTGCGACCAGATGTCCATGTTGTACAGCACTGCGAAGATGGGAAAACTGATCAGTTCTACCAGGAGGATGATACTGAAGCTGCCGCATAGTTTCCCAAGAAAAATCGCTTCCCGCTCGGCCGGATACAGGAGCAGGCCGTCCAGACAGTCGTTCGCCAGTTCACCCTGAACCGATCGAGCCAGGCCAAGAACGCTTGTAAAGGCAAAGGCCAACCATAACAGGCCGGATGCAGCCCCCCGAATCAGCGTCTGATCTCCGCCTAGCGCAAAGTTGAAGAGGAATAAGACGAGGAACGCGAAAAAACACATGGCGGTGAGGCTTTCCCGATCGCGCCACTCTGCCACCAGATCCTTCCATGCGATCGCCAGGACCCTTCTGGCAAAGGTCATTCGCCCCCCCACAACTCCCCTTGAATCGTAAAAAGGGATCGCAGCGATTCCCGACTTATCTCGTCTCGTCGAGCGTCAAAGACCAATCGGCCCTGCTCCAGGACGGCCATACGATCCGCCACGGCATAACCCATGGTTAAGTTATGGGTCGCCAACACTGTGGTAACGCCCGTTGTTTTTGAGGCCATGAGGAATTCTTCCAGCAGCTTTGTCGCCTGGAGGTCAAGATTCGTAAACGGCTCGTCGAGCAGCATGACCCTGGGTTCACGGAGCATCAGTTTTGCTAAGGCAAGACGCCGCTTCATCCCGCTGGAAAAGGTCCTGACCTGACCGTCCGCCGCCGCCTCCAGTCCCACCTTCGCCAGTACCCCGGCCACTCGATCGGCAGGCTGATTCAGCCCCAGCATCGTTGCCGCGAACAGAAGGTTTTCACGCCCGGTTAAGGTCTCATACAGTTGATGACCATGGGCAAGAACACCGATCACACGCCTGACGCCCTCGCTATGTTTGCCGACCTCGAACCCGGCGACCCGCACCGATCCGGCAGTAGGTCGCACCAGTCCGGTCAGAATTCTCAACAGGGTGCTCTTGCCTGCTCCGTTTGGGCCAAACAGAGCCAGGATCTCTCCCTCTCCAACACACAGGTCAACACCTCGCAGGGCCGGATGCGCCCCATACCACTTCACCAGACCTCTGATCTCGACCGCAGGCACGATCCCAGGGCCTATCCCTGCTTCGTCAGCCTTTGTCATTCGAGATCACAAGCGGTGAATCCGGCGCGATCGCGAGCCCTGCAATAAGAGGCAGCGCGACCCGCCCGCCCATTCGCGAAGACGGCGAACATGAGATCAGATAAAGATTCACACCCTATTCTCAAGATTAATTTAGTCTAGCAGAGATCACGGGGAGGAACAACCGAAAAGGGGCCGAACAAACGTCTGGCTATAGCTGTCTTGGCTTCACTTTCTCGAAACCTACCAAGGGCTCACCGGACTGCAACAGCCCGATAAACTGCTCTATCAACCCGGGATCGCATGAGCCATCCTCCGATGCCTGCCGCATGATCGACACAACATGGTGGCTGTCAAGTTGTGGCTTATAAGGCCGAGCCGTCATCAGCGCGTCGTAGATATCAACGACCTGAATAATCCTGGCAGCAAGCGGAATCTCCGCTCCCCTCAAGCCATCGGGATACCCGCTGCCATCCCAGTGTTCATGGTGGTGACGAATGATGGGAAGCACCAATTTCAGCGACTTGAGTGGCTTACAGATCCGTTCTCCGATCACCGGATGCTCTCGTATGATTCGTGATTCTTCCTCGCTCAATTCCGTCCTTTTATTCAGGATCGACTCCGGTACAGCGATCTTGCCGACGTCGTGCAGATAGCCTCCACGGTGTAGCGCCCTCAACTGCTCCCGAGGACGCCCAAGGCTCCGACCAAGGGCAACCGAGTACAACGCTAATCGCTCGCAGTGTCCATCGGTATACGCATCCTTGGCCTCAACACTCAAAGCTAATGTGCACAGCACGTCCTCCGCATCTTCCAACTCGTCAGTGAACTGTTTGAGCTTCAGCAGGGACCGAGCCCGCGCGCTCAACTCCGCCGGGTGAAAAGGCTTGCTCAAAAAGTCGTCGGCCCCGACCTCGATCCCTCGGATTCTATCCTGCAGATCGCTGAGAGAGGTCACCATCACGATAGGAATGAGTCGAGTTCGTTCGTTCTCCTTGAGCCGAGTACACACCTCGAACCCGCTCATTCCAGGCATAATGACGTCAAGCAGGATAAGATCAGGCGGCCGGGCTGCCACCAGTTCGAGGGCTCGTTCTCCATCTAACGCCGAGATGATCTCATACCCCTGAGGAGCCAGGATCGTCTCAACCAAGGTGCAGTTGACCTGCTGATCGTCGACGACCAAAATCGTCCCGCGAGCTGGAGGCGCCGTCTCTATCACTGCACGCCCCCAACGATCGCCGGCTCATCCCTGTCGCTCATATCGATGCGACTCTTCACGCCGGCAAGTTCGGTAAGCAACGCAGGTACAATCGATACACCAAACTCAGCCTCAAAATGTTCGGTAAGAATTGCCGCCACCTCACGAATCGAGATCGGACGCGATGACCCTTGCGCCATGCTGGTTACCCTGGCGTCCTGGATACCGCAGGGAACGATCAGCTCAAACGGCGACAGATCCATGTTCACGTTCAACGCGAAGCCATGGCAGGTAACCCAACGACCGACATGAATGCCTAACGAAGCGATTTTGCTTTCACCGACCCAGACGCCTGTTCGACCGATCGACCGACCAGCCGTAATCCCAAAGTCCGACAGGGTCATGATCAGGACCTCTTCGAGCTGCCGAAGGTATCGATGCACGTCACGACCATAATCGGCTAGATTGAGGATCGGGTATCCTACTAACTGACCAGGGCCGTGATAGGTGATGTCGCCACCGCGCTCGACTTCAAAAAACTCGATCCCCATCGCGGTAAGGGAAGATTCCGCAACGCGAAGGTGAGCCTTTTGCCCGGCTCGTCCGAGGGTGATAACCGGCGGATGCTCCATAAGAAGCAGGACATCCTCGAGGCGGTCCTCAGTCCGAAGGGTTGCCAGCCGCCGCTGCAGGGCAAGCGCGTCAGCATAGGGCACAAGTCCGAGGTCGATCAGACTACAAGCCTTCACTGTCACTATTCCAAACGTACGAACGAAGGCGTCATTGCGAGGAGCGTAGCGACGAAGCAATCTCGCAGTCTTTTAGTAGGAGAACGGTGAGATTGCCGCGCTCCTGTTGGTCGCTCGCAATGACAAAGCAACAATATTTGATGTATTTCCTACAGCGGTCCTGGACTCTCTTCCCTACACCCTGCCTTATACATGGAGGGCGCGTCCAAGGACGGCCAGGGCAGCCTCGCCCATCGCTTCGGAAAGCGTGGGATGGGCATGGATCGACTCGGCAATCTCCTCCGGAGTGGCCTCCATCGCGATCGCCAGGCCGGCCTCAGCAATCAGTTCGGTGGCATGGGCACCGATAATGTGTACGCCCAGGATCTCTCCGTGTCTCGCATCCGCGATCACCTTGACCATCCCTTCGGTTTCGCCGAGGGTCATCGCCATCCCGCTGGCACTGAAAGGGAACCGACCGACGCGTATCGTGTGCCCCTCAGCCTTCGCCTTCGCCTCGGTCAAGCCGATGCTGGCAACCTGCGGATAGCAGTAGGTACAGCTTGGGATCCTCCTGAGATCCGCCGACGCCGCATCCTCCAACTTGGCCATCTTTTCGACGGCCTTGATCCCATCGTGAGACGCCTTGTGGGCCAGGAGCGGCGCACCGGCAAGATCGCCGATAGCATAGATGCCGGCAACACTGGACTCCATCTGCTCATTCACTGCGACAAATCCCTTCTTCGTGGCGACCCCCAGCTCTTTCAAGCCGCCTACCTCCGAGTTCGGTAGTCTACCGACCGCCACCAGGACCGTCTCGCCAAGCAACTCTTGGCTCTTGCCGTTGCTCGACACCCTGACCTTGGCCTGTCCCGCCTCAACGATTACCCGCTCTACGCTGGTGTTCGTAAGAATCTTGATCCCCTTCTTGGTCAACGCGCGGTGGAGCAGGGCCGTAATCTCCTCGTCCTCATACGGAAGGATCGTCGGGAGCAGTTCGACGAGCGTCACGGCCGTTCCATAGGCCTGATAGATATCGGCGAATTCTACGCCGATCGCTCCGGCACCGATGATGATCATCGAAGCGGGGACCCGAGTCAGCAGCATGGCTTCGGTACTGGTCAGTATGACCTTGCCATCGACTGTGACGTTAGGCAGTAGCCTGGGTCTCGATCCGGTTGCCAAAAGGATCCGTTCGGCGCGGATCCCCTCACTCCTCTTTCCGTCTCTGCCTGTGACCTCCAGTTCCCTGGCCGAGGTGAGGCGAGCCTCCCCGGAGAAGAGCGCGACTTTATTCTTACGCATCAGAAACTCAATACCCTTGGACAGCCGTTCGGCCTTCTCGCGGCTGCGCTTAACGGCAATGCCGAAGTCCGCCCTGAGGTTATCCGTGTGAATCCCGAACTCCCCGGCGCGGCGCATCAGGGACAGCACCTGTGAACTCTGAAGCAATGCCTTCGTCGGGATGCAACCCCAGTTGAGACAGACTCCACCCAAACGGTCCCGCTCGACGAGCGCCACCCGCATCCCGAGTTGTGCGGCGCGGATCGATGCAACGTAGCCGCCGGGACCCGCCCCGACCACTGCCAGATCAAATATTCGCTCGTCCACCATCCCTACTCCGGCTGCACAACGAGCTGAAGCGGCTGTTCCAGCAGTCGTTTCACCTCTTGAAGGAATATCGCCCCGATTGCGCCATCCACCGCCCGATGATCACACGACAGTGTCATCCGCATCCGCTGGCCGATCTGCACATCTCCATTCGCCACGACCGGCTTACTCTGTATCCTGCCGACGGCCAGGATGGCAGCCTCCGGAGGGTTGATGATCGCGGTGAACTCTTCTATCTCATACATGCCAAGGTTCGACACGGTGAAGGTCGCTCCGACATACTCTTCGGATCGTAACTTCAAGGCCCTGGCTCGTTCGACGAGATTCTTCGCCTCTTTGGCGATCTGTATCAGGCTTTTCTTGCCGCAGTCGCGCAACACCGGATTGATCAATCCATCCTCAAGCGCAACCGCAATACCGATATTGACCTGAGAGTAGACACGAATCCGATCGTCCATGAATGATGCATTCATCGCCGGATGTCGCCTCAGTGCCATCACCACTGCCCTGATGATGATATCGGTAAAGGTCACCTTGAGGTCCGGCGCCTGGTCCTGCATCGCCTGACGCAACTCCGCGGCCTTTTCCATTGCTACCTCGACGGTGAGGTAGAAGTGGGGTACCGTCGCCGTACTTTGAGCCACGCGCTTGGCAATCGCCCTCCGCATTGGGGACAGCTCCCGATCCTCAAACTCTACGGATGGCGCGGGTGGGGTCATCGCGGTAACTCGCCCTGCAATCAAAGGTGGCCGCTGACCGACATCCGCAGTCGATGGTACCATAGCAGCCAGATCCCGGCGGATGATCCGTCCCCCGGGGCCCGATCCCTTCACTGCCGACAGGTCGATCCCCTGCGCTCTGGCAAGCCTCTTTGCCAGGGGTGAGGCCTTCACGCGCCCGGCAGTGACCGCCTGAAAAGCGGGGGACACCGGCGCAGAGGCGCCTGGCCGAGCCGATGTCGCCGATTGAACGGCTGAGCCTGTCACCGGAGGCAGCAGTGTCGAAATATCCTCATCTTCCTCAGCGATCACGCCGATCGGGTGGCCGACCGGCGCCGACTGGCCCGCCCCGATCAGAATCTTCCGAAGGGTACCGGATCCAAAGGCTTCCATCTCAATATCTGCCTTATCGGTCTGGATCTCAGCGATGATTTCACCCCCCTCGACTCGATCTCCTTCTCGCTTCAGCCATCGAAGGATCTTTCCCTCCTCCATGGTATCGCTCAACCGAGGCATGACCACAGACATGGCCATCGTCTTGTCCTTTCGTAAAGACAGGGTGTAGGGTAAAGGGTCTAGGGTTTAGGGTATGGAGAAAGGCTAAGGAGGAGACCGCAATGAAAGAGCGGATCAGAACCTCTGGCTCTTGAGGCTATACCCTCCACCCTATCCCTTTTCTAGATCGCTAGAACCTTCTTGACCGCCGCAACGACCCGTTCTTTGCTCGGGGCCTTGGCACGCTCAAGATTCTTCGCATATGGCGTCGGGGCATTAGCGCCCGTTACCCGCTCCACCGGCGCGTCCAAGTAATCGAAGGCCTGCTCAGAAATGATTTCACCGATCACCGTCCCAATCCCGCCGAACCCGGCGCCGGCCTCCATGACCACAGCCCGATTGGTCTTCTTGATCGACTCGATGATGAGCTCGGTATCCAGCGGGCGGAGCGTACGTGGATCCACCACCTCGACGGAGATCCCCTCCTTCTCCAGATCCTCTGCCGCCTGCAAGGCCAGCAGGAGCATTGTGGAGTAGGCCACGATGGTGACATCGCGCCCCTCTCGCTTGATTTCGCCGACCCCAAGCGGGATGGTGTAGTCTCCATCCGGCACCTCACCCTTGGTGCCGTACAGCAACTCTGACTCGATGAAGATCACCGGGTCATCATCACGAATCGCACTCTTTAGGAGTCCCTTCGCATCCCTGGGGGTCCCCGGACGCACGATCTTGAGACCGGGAACATGGTAGAAGTACGACTCCATACTCTGGGAGTGCTGAGCCGCTAATTGGTGCGCCGGGCCGCCGGGGCCGCGGATAACCATCGGGACGTTGTACTGACCGCCGGACATATACAGGATCTTCGCCGCTTGATTGACAATCTGATCGATCGCCACCAGCGCGAAGTTAAAGGTCATCATCTCCACAATCGGCCGCAAGCCGACCATGGCCGCTCCGATACCGACGCCGGTAAACCCGGCCTCGCTGATCGGGGTATCGATGACTCGCTTCGGGCCAAACTCCTCAAGCAGGCCCTGACTGACCTTATAGGCCCCCTGGTACAGGCCTACCTCCTCGCCCATAAGGAACACACGAGGGTCCCGGCGCATCTCTTCACGCAGTGCCTGATTCAGGGCCTCTCGATAGGTTATGATTGCCATACGTTCGTTGCCTCCCTCAACGCTCTGAGACGTAGACGTCGGTGCACAGCCACTCCACCGGCGGCTCCGGGGAGGCATCGGCGTACCGGACGGCCTCCTCCACTGTGACTCGGACCTCCTTCTCCAGCGCCTTCCAATCCGACTCCTTGATCATCGCCTCCGCCGTAAGATAATCCCGGAACAGTACGAGGGGATCCCGTTGCTTTTCCCGCTCGATCTCCTCTTTCGTTCGATAGGTCCCCGGATCCGCCATCGAGTGTCCGCGGAATCGATACGTCTTCGCCTCAATGAGGGATGGGATACGTTCTCGTCGCGCCCGCTCAACAGCCGTTCCCACACACTCCCGAACGGCCAGAACATCCATTCCATCTACCGCCTCGCCGGGCATCCCGTATGCCTCAGCCCGTCGGTACAGCTCCTTGACCGGCGTCGCGCGCTCTACGGCGGTCCCCATACCGTAGCGGTTGTTCTCGCAAATATAGACGATCGGCAGGTGCCACAGGGCTGCCAGATTGAACGCCTCATGAAACACCCCCTGGTTGACGGCAGCGTCTCCAAAGAAGCAGAGCGTGACCTGATCCTTGCCCTCATACTGGCTCGCAAAGGCGGCGCCGGTCCCGATCGGGATCTGTCCCGCTACGATCGCATGGCCGCCCAGGAAGTTATGCGTCTTGTCGAACAGGTGCATCGAACCGCCCTTACCCTTACAGAGGCCATCGGCCCGCCCGAACAGCTCTGCCATGATCTTCCCCGGATCGCAGCCCCTCGCTAAGGCATGGCCGTGTTCCCGGTAGCTGGCAATGACATAGTCGTCCGGTCGTAATACGGAGAGGGCGCCTGTCGCCACCGCCTCCTGACCGATATACAGATGGAGGAAGCCGCCGATCTTCCCCATAGTGTACATCTCCGCACACTTCTCCTCAAACCGACGCATCAGGAGCATCTGCCGGAGCAGTTCCACCAGCTCCTTCCGCTCTAACTTCCGCATAGTTTCGTCCTCCCTGCCTGTGCCTATCCGCACGCAGACAGGCTGCTCTCACGCTTCCGGCCAACTTCGTCAGCCTGACCGCGGGCATGATACGAACTTCGGACCAACGGCCCGGACTCCACGTGCTTGAATCCCATCCCTTCCCCAATCACCTTCAATTCCCTGAACTCCTCAGGAGTATAATACTTCCTGATCGGTACATGCGCGTAACTTGGCCGCAGGTATTGTCCCAGCGTCAGGATATCGCAATCGACCCCCCTCAGGTCCGCCATCGTCCGGAGCAGTTCTTGCCATGTCTCCCCGAACCCCACAATCACCCCAGACTTCGTGACTAACCCAGGCGCTATTCGCCGCGCATTGGCTAGAAGCTCCAGTGACTGCTCATAGCCCGATCCGGGGCGAACCTCCTGATACAACCGGGGAACAGTTTCCACGTTGTGGCTGAGAATAGCCGGCGCAGCATCGACAACCGTTCTCAGGGCTGCCTCACTGCCACGGAAATCAGGAACCAGCACCTCGACACTGCATCCCGGCGAACGCTCTCGAATTCGATGAATCACTGCTGCAAAGATCCTCGCGCCGCCGTCGGCCAGGTCGTCGCGATTCACAGAGGTGATAACCACGTGGACCAACTCAAGCTCGCATATCGCCTTGGCCACACGCTCGGGCTCGGCTAGGTCGAGTTCTGTCGGCCGGCCGTGTGTAGCGGCGCAGAAACCGCAGTTGCGGGTGCAGATCTCGCCCAGGATGAGGAAGGTTGCCGTGAGTTGCTGCCAGCACTCACCAATATTGGGACAGAGGGCCTCTTCGCAGATCGTATGAAGTTGCTGCTCTCGGACGAGTCGCTTCAACCGAAGGTAATTGGGCGATCCTGGAGCTTTAACCTTCAGCCATGGTGGCTTGGGTGAGCCGACGCTCTCAGGAAGTAACAACAGCGGCGTTGCCTTATCCGGTTGGAGCACACATGCCTCGTTCGAACCCGCAACAATATCTCGATCAGGTCGCCGTATGGGCAGGCGGAGTACTAGCGCACTGCGTGATTGTCTATCATGTCTTGATCGGTCTGTCAACCGTCTATGGAAGAGTTCACCTGACCTGACCGATTACCCGGCGCTCGCGCGGTGCGTGCGGCGAGCAACTGTTCGAATCGTGCCTCCGGTAAGGCCGGTTTCCCAAGCCCTATCGAGCGGAGCCCCCCCGTCCCGTGGTAGTCAGAGCCGCCAACCGCCAATAGATCGTATTCCAGACGTATTCGCTCATAATGGAATACCGATCCGGCATCGTGTTCCGGATGATACACCTCCAGCCCGTCAAGACCATGCTGCACAAGGAATGGGACAATCTCGTCGTGGTTATAGTCTCCCGGATGCGCGAGGGAGGCCATACCTCCGGCCTCCTTGACGGCACGTATCGCCAGAGCGGCAGGAATCCTGGAACGTTCTACGTAGCCGGGCTTTCCGAACGTCAGATACCGATCAAATGCCTCCTTCAGCGACACCACATATCCGCGCCTGATCATCGCCTGTGCCACATGGGGCCGTCCAACTGAGGGACCTGACGCCAGGCTCAAGACCTCATCAACGTCCAGAGGGAGACCAAGAGTCCAGAGCTTCTCGGTCATCCGACGAGCCCTCTCGATCCGGTCGTTGCGGGAGGAGGCAAGGAATTCGGCCAGCCGGTTATCATCCGAATCAATGAAATGCCCCAAGATGTGAATCTCCAGGTCCTCCACATGGGCCGTAATCTCGACGCCCGCAACAACCTGTATCCCCACTCGCTCGGCCTCCGCCATCGCCATAGGGAGACCCTCCAGAGTGTCATGATCGGTAAGGGCTAGAACGGAGAGTCCGGAATCTTTTGCGAGGTGTACGAGTTCCTGGGGAGAAAGGACGCCGTCAGAGGCGGTCGAGTGGGCATGCAGATCGATCAGGCGCATCACGTAAGCTGTCAGCTATTGGCTGTCAACTGTTGGATGTGAGACAGGCTACCGGCGGTCACCCGCTGTGACAGTACACGCTCAGGATGACTGTAGACATTAAACCCTTCACTTCGGCAATAGCCGATCACGGTAATGCCGAAGCGCTTAGCCGCAGCAATAGCAAGACTGGTAGGCGAGGTTCGAGAAATGACAAACGGAGTCCGCATATGGGCCCCCTTGCGGAGCATCTCAGACGAGATACGGCCCGTGGACAGGAGGATATTCCCGGCGGTTGGAATCCCTTGCAGCAGCGCTTCACCGTGGATTTTGTCTAA
Source organism: Candidatus Methylomirabilis oxygeniifera (assembly GCA_000091165.1). Taxonomy (NCBI): domain Bacteria; phylum Methylomirabilota (SeqCode); class Methylomirabilia (SeqCode); order Methylomirabilales (SeqCode); family Methylomirabilaceae (SeqCode); genus Methylomirabilis (SeqCode); species Methylomirabilis oxygeniifera (SeqCode). The sequence goes on from FP565575.1 coordinate 1,357,359, forward strand.
TGCGTTATGTCGGCCGACGTCCTCAGCGACCAACAACAAACTCTTTCCGTCGCTCAGGGCCGCAGCATGAATGCCGCGCGACTGCCGATAGAGATACGCCTCGGCATAGAGTTGTTTCATCAGATCGAACGGTTGCTCCGGGCACAGAACCGCTTCCTCGGGAAACGCCTTAAATCCCTCCATCGGCATACCGAATGTGATGCCTCCGGTGCACCCGGAGGTTAAGATGCGACGACGCGGAGGGGTAAACGCCGTAGCCAATCTGACATCCGCTACCGCCTCCTCGGGAAAGACCTCCAGCGACTGAACCTCGTCGAGCGCCTGGATGATCCCCTCAAAGCTCAAAAATCCCAGAACCAGGTAATCGAGTTTGACCGGCGTACACAGCAGCGTCGCCAGCTCATGCCCGTTGACAAAGATTGTGAGGGACTGCTCCCCCACCACCGGTATCTCGACCGTCTCAAATGATCCGCCGCGATATCGAACGATCCGATACATCGACATCTTAGTACCAGAGGGCCCCAAGGACGTGCCCAATACCATAGCCTGCAGCCGACACCAGCAGCCCGATCCCCAGCATCTCCAGTCCGCTACGCCACCAGACCTTCTTCGTCAGCAGCGTCTTACCCGCTCCGGTCGCAAAAAGGGCGAATGCGGCAACACTCATCGAGGCAATAAACGCCTCCCTGAGTCCCAGGAACAGGTACGGCAGAATCGGAAGAATAGCGCCAACACAGGAGGAGACTCCCATCAGCAAGCCGACCTTGACCGGGTTGTCGAATCGTTCCTCAATCAGCCCTAACTCCTCCACCATCATCGCCTTCAGCAAGCGATCCTTGTCGGCGGTCAGCCGCGTAACCACCAGCTCGACCTCATCTTCTTGAAAGCCCTTATTCCGATAGATCTGGCGCATCTCGTCGCGTTCCCGATCCGGCATCGTCTCGATTTCCAGACGTTCGCGCGCGATCTCTCGCTGGTAGAGTTCCCGTTCCGATTTAGTCGAAAGATAGGCTCCGAATCCCATCGAAAGGGTCTGAGCAAAGGCCTCTGCCAGACTGGCGATGACAATCATGCGCTGGCCGGCACTCGCCGCATTGACCCCGGCAAGAAAGGCAACGGTCGTAATGAGGCCGTCGTGTAGCCCGAAGACGACCTCACGAATGGCTCGGCCCCCAGGGAAATGCGAGCTCTCGTCAGTCTTCACGAACCCGATGCCGGCCGTGTTCATGCTCTCGCCGCTTACGCCTGTCTGCATGCAACGCTCAGGCAAGCAGCATTCCGACGTTAACCCTCTTTTTCAGCCAGTATCTGGAGCTGAATCTGTCGCTCTCTCGGTCCGTCCAACTCCGCAAAGATAATAGACTCAAAGGTCCCAAGGCTCATCTCTCCGTCCACCACCGGCACCGAAAGCTGTCGGCCAAGCAAGAGAGAGCGAAGGTGCGAAGCGGCGTTGCTCCGATCGCAATCGGAGTAGGACGGATCGTTATGGCGATAGCCGTCCGCCTGCCCGACCAGGCGATCCATAAGGGCCTGGATATCGTGCAGCAAGGCCTCCTGCCACTCATTGATGAACAGCGCAGTCGTCGTGTGAAGGGAGTTGAGGATGACCAACCCCTGCTTGATCTCATGACGCTGGAGCAGATCTCGCACACGCTTTGTCAGATCCATGAACTGGAGTCGATCCTCCGTCGCCACCGTAAACGTTTCGTGCCTGATTATCATACCCTCCCTCCGTTAAGGTGCGAACTCTTCACGCAGATGTACGCCGCCTCGGACAGCGGCACCACCCTCCTCAAACCCGGATACGCACTACCTTCGATCATGAACGCCGCGCCTCCGCACCGACTCCTCCTTCTCCCTGCTTGCTTCGACTCAACTACCAGTCAGGGTGAAGATCGGGCCGCTGCTTCATCGCCTCCGCGAGCGGCGTCATCAGGCGCTCCTTCCCGTATACAAAGCCACCCCTCTCGTAGGAAGCAAGCTCGTACTGTTTGCCCAGCACAATCGCCTCCTCCGGGCAGGCCTCCTCACAGTAGCCGCAAAAGATACAACGCAGCATGTGGATCTTATACACCTTGGCGTAGCGCTCGCCTTTGGAGTGGCGCTCTTGCCCGGTATTTTCAGCCGCCTCAACGTAGATCGCATCTGCCGGACAGGCGACCGCGCACAGCTCGCAACCCACGCACCGCTCCATCCCGTCGTCGCCCACTACCAGCATATGCAGACCGCGATAGCGAGGCGCAAGCGGAAGCCGCTCTTCCGGATAGGACACCGTCACCGGCTTCCGAAAGATATGCTTGAACGTCGTCGCCATCCCCTTCAAGATCTCAGTAATCATCGTAGCCGCCCCTGATGCGCCACACGCAACATCTCTATGCCGCCCTGTGCCAAGGAAGGTGAAAGAGGCCCTGCTTGCTCGGGCGCTCCTTGGCGATCTTTTCCTGCAGCAGCATAATCCCGTGAATCAACTGCTCAGGTCTCGGCGGGCAGCCGGGTACGTAGACATCGACCGGAACGATCTGGTCCACGCCCTGAACGATGGTATAGGTATTGAAGATTCCACCACAGGATGCGCACGCGCCCATCGCGATGACCCACTTCGGCTCCGGCATCTGATCGTAGATCCTTCTGAGGACCGGAGCCATCTTGCGGCTCACGCGGCCGGCCACGATCATCAGGTCGGACTGACGCGGCGATCCCCGAAAGACCTCTGCCCCGAACCGGGCAAGATCGAAACGTGACGCGCCCGTCGCCATCATCTCAATAGCGCAGCAGGCAAGCCCGAAGCTCGCCGGCCAGATCGATGACTTCCTCGCCCAGTTGACCAGGCTGTCCAGTGTCGTCAGGAGGAGGCCCCGCTCAAACTCCTGTTCCTCTTCCTTCGTGGGCAGGACCCCAGTATCACTTACGTGTAACATTCTTGCATCCCTACGCGGCAGAAGACAATCAGCAGCCGCAGTTCGCCTTCGGGTTAGGGTTCTTGAGGCTAAAGCCGGCTCCCTGTAGGCTGTCCAGATAGTCGATCTCAGAACCGGCAAGGTAGACGTAGCTCTGGGGATCTACCAGAACCTTGACGCCGTGAGTCTCAAACACCTGGTCGGCCGCCTGGGGTTCGTCGAACTCCAACTGGTAAGAAAGGCCTGAGCAACCACCGCCGACAACGCGGACGCGCAAACCTTCTTCAGGCTTCGCCTGCGTCTTGAGCAGATCAGCGACTTTCGTTGCGGCCGACTCGGTAAGGGTAATCATCGAGACCTCCTTCTATTGCAAGCGCTTGATTGATACCTCACTCATCGTTGGAGAAGCGATCAACATGGACGGAGACTCCACCGGGTATCTTTGACGTCGATCCCCTCAAGCGCCATCTCGTACAAGGGTGACAGCGCACGCAGGCGGGTCACGTTCTCTATCACACGAGCGGCAACATAGTCCAGCTCTTCCTCGGTATTCGACCGACCGAGGCCGAAACGGATACTCGCATGCGCCAGCTCTGCATTCAGACCGATCGCCAGCAGGACGTACGAAGGTTCGACCGTCGCACTGGTGCAGGCAGAACCGGAAGAGACAGCTATCCCTTTCAACGCCATGAGCAGCGACTCTCCCTCGACAAACTCAAAGGAGATATTCAGGTTGCCGGGAAGGCGCTCCGTCGGATGACCGTTGAGGCGCAGATAGTCAAGCCCGGACCACAGTTCAGTGCGTAACCGCTCGCGAAGCGTGAGGAGCCGCGACGACTCGCTCTCAAGCTCGCGCTCGGCAAGGGCACAGGCTGCGCCGAAACCGACGCACCCGGGGACATTGAGCGTTCCGGAGCGGCGGCCCTTCTCGTGGCCGCCCCCATCCATCTGAGGAACCAGCTTGACGCGAGGCTTCGTCATCCGCACATAGAGCGCCCCCACTCCCTTCGGACCGTAACATTTATGGGCCGACGCCGAGAGGAGATCGACCTGCCAGTCGTCCACCGACAGCGGCAGCTTGCCCACGTACTGAGCGGCGTCGGTATGAAACAGGACGCCATGGCGCTTGGCGATCCGGCCGATCTCGACGATCGGTTGCAGCGTTCCGATTTCGTTGTTTGCCGCCATAATTGAAATGAGGACCGTGTCTTTCCTGATTGCTCGCTCGACATCGGCCGGATCGACGCGTCCGGTTTTGTCTACGGAAAGATAGGTGACCTGGCAACCCTCTTGCTCCAGCCGCTTACAGGTATCAAGGACAGCGTGATGCTCGATCCTGGAGGTGATCAGGTGTCGCCCCTTCTCCCGATAGGCGGCAGCTACCCCTTTGATCGCAAGGTTGTTCGCCTCCGTGGCGCCGCTCGTCCAGACGATCTCTGCCGCTTTACAGCCAAGCAGGTGCGCAACCTGCGCGCGAGCCTGTTCCACCGCCTCCTCGGCCACCCAGCCGAAAGAGTGGCTGCGAGAGGCGGGGTTGCCGAACCGCTCACAGAAGTACGGCCGCATCGCCTCGAAGACCTCCGGGGCAACAGGCGTCGTCGCCAGATGATCCATATAAATGGGAAGAGTGACCGTCATCGGCTTATCCTATTTTCTTCACCGCTTTTCCCAGACTCTCCGGCAATCAACTGAATGCTCACCTCATTCTAAGAAAACTATGACCCAGTTGTCAATTTCAATGCTGGTGTGGCGTCCTCTGTGCATGTATTAGGCCTACAATTTCATCGTGGTCCATCCGACAAAGCCGGCTTACGGCGGAGTGTACCTTACGGCGCGGCGTCTGATTCCGTCTTGACGGGCGCGTTTCCCGGCCGCCGCCGGCTCAGTGCTATCTCCAGTGCGTAGGTCGCCAGGCCGATCGCCGTCCAGAATATCTGGTTGATTCGCAGGATCATCGAAAACGCCACACCCTCGCTGAAGGTGAAGCCGATCGCCCGCTCAAAGATCATCGCGCGCGTAAACTCCTGCGTCCCGAGCCCTGCCGGAACCATAAAGATCATGCAATCGAACCAGCTACCGAAGAACCAGATCGTAGACGCCTTGGCCCAGTCGTTCACGCCGAAGACAAACCAGAGGAAGAGCCCCGCCTGCGCGATCCCCATGGTAAACGCCAAGGCGTGCCAGAACAACGCCAGGATCAAATCCTTCCCCTGCTTTTCGTAGTGACTACGCAGCCGACCGTCCAACTCGGCAAGGTTCGTCTCGACCCACTCGCGCGCCTGCTGTCCGGCAACACCCCCTACGACACGGCCAAGGAATCCGCCGAACCATCCCTGCCGCTGGAAGATCAGAAAACCGATGAAACCGCCCCACATCGCCACGCTCGCGGCCCAGAACGTCACCTTTACGCCAAGGTCCAGAGGCGTCCACAACAGGACTACCGCCGATCCCAGGAAGGCCATTCCGAACTGCACAATACCGTACGTAAACTTGTCGATGATGACGACTCTCGCCGCCTCGGCGCGCGAGACATACTTTTCCAGAAGCGTCACCTTGACCACCTCGCCACCGAATCCGGATGTCGGGGTGATGAAATTATACGCCGCTGCGGTACAGCGCACATACAGCAGGTTGAGCAGCGGCACCTTCGGGCTGTCCCGACTGAAGCAGTAGCGTGTCGCTATGGCGCGCATGACGTCGCCCACTCCCTCGAGCGCCAGGAATAGAACCAGTCCGAAGCCGAAGCGCGCGACTCCCTCCCACAACTCTCGCGCTCCCGCTGTGTAGATCAGATAGCCGAAGAGCACAACGCCGGCGAGCGGCACGAGGATGTGGAAGACTCGGAGACTGCGCTTGTCCGTTCCCTGGCTCATCTGCACCCCCTCAGTTGCAGGTGAACTCCTTCCGTGTGCTGCGGAACTCGCGGGTCGTGATCGTCGCCATTCCCCTCCGGTCCAGGGCTTCCCTTCTGAGAACGGCGATGCGGCAAGGAGCGCTCAGACAGTCCTCGCACACTCCAGGACCCCACCCGAGACTGGAGGATTACGTTCATCTAGTGTTCGGTGAGCTGGCAGCAGCGGTTACAGATCGGCAGGAGCCCACCTTGTTCCGACAGCATCCGCCGGAAGGTCTGGTACCTATCGCCGAACCAGATATCGAGAAACGGCTGCTCGTTGACGTTCCCCATCGAGAGCGGCTCGTCCATAAAGAGGTTACACGCGTAGACGTGACCGTCGACGTCGATCGTCGGCTCGAGGTAGGGTACCGAGCAATGCGTGCGGCCGAGATTCCAGTTGTAGTCCGTGTAGAGTTTCGGAATCTCCGTCAATGGGATCGACGGGAGATGGTGAACGAAAAAATCATAATCCTTGGTCTTGAGCCGGCGGATAGTCTGCGCGATCTCCTTCGCCTCTTCCTCGAAATCGCCATAGTCCTCGGCGAACCCAGTCCAGCTCGTGAGGCCGTTGGTACCGAAGTACTGTGCCGCAACTTTATTATAGGCTTCGCCCTTGGCCGTAGGCACCCAAATCGGGTTCGACTTGATGGTGAGGACGTCCAGCAGGCCTTTGCCGGCTAGCTCCTCGCAAAGCTTGAGCGCCGACGAGGACTTGTTGTGGCGCGTCATGGTAAAGCTCACATGTATAAGCGGCGTATGGCGGTTACGGCGCTCGCGCTCCACGATGATCGCCTCCAGCCCCTCCAACGTCTTATCGAACGCCCACTCCGCTTGGCGTACGAAGTTGTGCGCCTCCTTGTCGCCGTCGACCGATATATGGATCGCATCGACCCCTGTGTCGATCAACTCGCCCGCATACTTTTTCAAGAGCGTACCGTTGGTCACAGGCTTCACGAAGAGACGGTGGCGCTTCAGCATCCGGAGGAGTTCGATGATCTGCGGATAGAGAAACGTCTCGCCCCCCTCTATGTCGACATACCTCAGACCGTGCGGCACGAGTTCCTGCACAACCCCTTCGATCACCTCCAGCTTGAGTTCGCGCTTGAGTTTGGCGGTATCGTAATTGAAGTAGGTCCCCGTGTCGCCCCATTGACCACACATTTTGCAGCGGAGGTTGCAGCCGTAGATGACGTGCAGGTCGAGCTTGACGGGATAGAAGGTCCCGTTTTCAGGAAGGTCGTTCTGCGCGAGCCGTCTGGCAGTCTTATCGTAGGCGCTCCGTCGGAGCACGAAGTAGTAGTAGCGCGGGTTTTCGACGACGCCCTGAAGGAGGCGCCAGTAGAGGCCAACTTTTGACAACAGTCCCCCTTATGCCCCAAACTTCTTGAATCGCAACGCGTTGGCCATGGCAAGGGGCATCAGATCGACCGCGCGCATCGTCGCCAGGGGTCCCTGAGCGCATTCCCGTTCCGTAAATCTGCCGGCCCCGGTAGCACGCGACCATCGCGACCAGAGCAGAAAAGGAACCGGATGCCAGCTGTGGGTTTTCAGAACAGCCGGGGTGGAATGGTCGCCCGTCACAATAAACACATCCGGGTGAAGTGCGAGAAAATCTGGAATTCGTCGATCCAGCTCTTCCAGCGCGGCAACCTTCGCGTCAAAGTCGCCGTCCTCGCCGGCCCGATCGGTTCCTTTAAAATGGACATAAAAGAAATCATACTTGTCATAGTTGAGCGACAAGACTTTGAGCTCGTCATCTAAATTGGCGCAAAATGGCAACGCCTCCATCCCCACAAGTTTGGCGAGACCACGGTACATTGGGTAACAGGTGATCGCAACCGCGCGGAGCCGCAACAGTTCCGGAAACGCCGGCAACTCTGGCGGCAAGGCGAAGCCCCTGAGCAGGATCATATTGGCCGGATGCTCGTCCTTGAGTACTCCACGGGCCTGTTCTATGAATTGATTCACCAGCGCCGCGGTTCGTTCCGCTCCGGAGTCGACAGCTCTCACTGCAAGAGGTCGCTCACCCGTAGTCTGGGGATCGGACTCGGAAAGCGCGTCAGAGAGTCCCTCCCCACGAAAAACGACGACGAATCGATGCTCCTTGACGGGCCTGACGATGACCTCTACCCCTTCAATCCGAATCTGATCGAGTTGACGACACAAGCGCTCACAGCTCTCGGTCGTAATTCGACCGGCGCGCCGGTCTATCACCCTTCCCTCTTCATCCAGCGTACAAAAATTACCTCGACTTGCCACATCGCCTGGACGAAGGTCCAGGTCGATGCCGCACGCCTCAAGGACGCCTCGTCCGATCTGATATGTAAACGGATCGTAGCCGAAGAGGGCAAGATGCCCCGGTCCACTGCCGGGGATAATCCCGGGACCCACCATATCGATGAGACCGCAAAGCGAACGAGCAGCAAGCGCATCAAGGTTGGGGAGCTTCGCGACCTCCAGTTCACTTCGACCATCCGCCTCTCTCGGCAGCCCCCCCAGCCCATCAGCGACGAACAGGACGATCTTAGAGGACGAGGGAATGGCCAGCTGGTTGATCAGTGTCAAATCCATGAAGGTATTGCCTCCAGACAGCGCTGCCCGATAATAGCGCCGAGGATAATCGGATGAGTGGTCAAAACAGGAGGACCTCCACAACTTCTCCCTTTTCGAGGAGGTCCACATTGGCAGGAATCTCGATATACCCCTCTGCGTCCGCCATTGAGGTGATAGCGCCCGACTCTTTGAAGACCGGGACAACCTCCCCGCCATCGAGACGAACAGGCAGATATTGATGCCGCCCGATCGTCGAGGTATAGCGACGGGCCATCGAGGCTTTCACCGAGGCAAGCGCCTGCCGGCCCAGCCTTGCCATCTTCCGAAGCGCGGGCGCCAGGATCCCATATCCGTTGGTCAGGCATGACGTGGGATAACCCGGCATTCCAAGCAAGAGATGGCCTTCCACAATACCGCACAGGGTAGGTTTTCCCGGCTTGACGGCGATGCCGTGGAACTTCACCTCCCCCATCCGCTGCACCGCTTCGACCATCATATCACGCTCGCCGACAGAGCTGCCGCCGGACAGGACGATGAGGTCGTACGAGAGGGCCTCTCGAATCGTCGAGATCGCCGACTCCAATGTATCCTTCATGATCGGAAAGATGTGCGGAATGCCGCCGTTCTCGCTGATCAGCGCAGAGAGGGTATAGGAGTTGATGTCGTAGATCTTCCCAGGACTGAGCGCCTCCCCGGCTAAGAGGATTTCATTGCCGGACGGAATCACCGCGACCAGGGGCCTCTGATAGACCGCAACCTTTTGGAATCCGAGAGCCGCCAGTACGCCGATCTTACTGGGGTCCAAACGCATCCCACGCTGCAGGACCAGACTGCCCACCTTGATGTCCTCGCCCATCGGTGAGGCGTGTTGTTGCGGATAGACAGGCTTGTAAACCCGTACCTTGTCACCGTCAAGCTCCGTATCTTCCACCATCACGACGGCATCGGCACCATCGGGCATCGGGGCGCCCGTTGCCACCTGGATGCAACTCCCCGACCGGACGCTGAGGCGGGAGGACTCCCCGGCGTGAATGACATCGATCAGCTCCAGGATTCTGGGTGAAAAGTTCCCGGCGCCGAACGTGTCTTCTGCCTTCACGGCATACCCGTCCATGGCCGCCCGCGTAAACGGCGGCACATCCATAGACGCGCAGACCTCTTCAGCCAGAACCCGCCCCACCGCCTCGAGCAGCGTCGTCTGCTCGGTCCGTTCTATCGGCTGGGCCGCGTCCATAACGATTCGCATCCCCGCCTCCAGGTCGAGGAGCGCCTTCATCGGTTTCATTGCCATAGGACTACCCTTGTGGCCTCACGATACCTCATGTGCCTGCAGTACGCCCACAGACGCGAATGTTCCTCCAGCTCCGTCATTGCGAGCGACCAACGGGAGCGTGGCAATCTCACCGTCGTTGTCCAGAGGAACTGTGAGATTGCTTCGGCTTCGCCTCGCAATGACATGGGAGAGTTGGACATCGCATCTTGCGCCACCCCCCTCGTCTTACAGGTTCTCCAGGTAGCGCTCGGCATCCAGGGCAGCCATACACCCCGATCCGGCTGCCGTGACGGCCTGTTTATAGACATGGTCCTGCACATCGCCGGCAGCAAAGACACCGGGAACGCTGGTCATCGTCCCGTGATTCGTGACAATATAGCCACGCTCGTCCAGCTCCAACTGTCCAGAGAACAGCTTCGTATTAGGGGAATGCCCGATCGCGACGAACACACCATCACAGGCAAACGTCTCCAATGAGGACGAACCGTCACTCCGGGTTGTGATGCCGGTCACCTTCCCTTGCGACGGGTCAAGAATCTCAACAATCCTTCGGTTCCACAAGACCTCAATCTTCGGATTCGCGAAGATCCGTTCTTGCATGATCTTCGAGGCTCGAAGCTTGTCCCGCCGATGGATCAGTGTCACCTTCGTCGCAAACTTCGTCAGGAAAAGCGCCTCCTCAACCGCCGAGTCGCCCCCACCGACAATAGCCACCTGCTGATCCCTGAAAAAGAACCCGTCGCACGTGGCGCAGGTCGAGACCCCATGTCCCAGCAGCTTGCGTTCCGATTCAAGGCCCAACAGATTCGCTGAAGCCCCCGTCGCGATGATCAGCGTCCTGGTCTGACGTAGGTCATTCTCCACCATCAAAGTAAACGGGTTGCTGTTCAGGTCGGTGGTTGTGACATCTCCCTTCACAAACCTCGCGCCGAACCGCTCCGCCTGCTGTCGCATCCGTGAGATCAGCTCCGGTCCCATAAGTCCATCGGGGTATCCCGGGTAGTTCTCGACCAGCGTCGTCAGGACTAATTGCCCACCGGTCTCATTCCCTTCAATAACCAGGGGACGCAGATTAGCTCGAGCGGTGTAGAGGGCCGCCGTCAGGCCCGCCGGGCCTGAACCAAGAATAATGACGTCTTCCACTGGAGTATCCATGTTACGAAGGGGGCGCCGCAGCCGCTGCTTCGACCTTCTCGGGCTCAGGCGCCGGGGCCGGCACAGGCGGCTTTTCGGGGGTCGTGGGAGAGGGGTAGAAGCGCTCTGCCGTCAAGGCCTTCAGATCAAAAACCAGGCCGCTGCGCGCATCGGAGCTGAGTTCGCCGATCCTCGTCCACATCGTAATGGCGTCGAAGGGGCACACTTCGACGCAGAGGTTGCAGTACATGCAAAGATTATGGTCGATGGTAAAGGCGGATGGGTGGCGGTTCTTGCCTTTACCGGTCCCGGTAAGCTCGATGCAGCGAGTGGGACAGATTCTGGCGCATGCCTCGCAGGCGGTACACTTAAGCTGTCCGGTTGTCTCGTCGATTCTGAGCACGTGGCGGTTCAGCGCACGTAACGGTTGTGGCCTCTGCTCATCGGGATACTGGACAGTGATGGCGCGGGTAAAGAGGTAGCGGAGCGTCACCTTCATAGAGCGAAGGATGCTCGCGCTGCCGCCGAACAGGTCTGAAAAGTAGCTTCCCATGATACCCTCCCTCAGACCGCCGCCAGGGGCTCGGGCAGTGAAGGTCGGCCGCCTGGTTTCGCGCGCTCGCCGCGCATAATCTGGTCCTGCAGGGTCAGAATGCCGAAGATAAGCGCCTCAGGCGTAGGTGGACAGCCAGGCACATAGACATCGACCGGAACCAGCAGATCCACTCCCTTAACGACGTGGTAGGCATCATAGTAGAAGGGGCCGCCGGAGATCGCGCATGCGCCCATGGCAATCACCCACTTGGGGTCGGGCATCTGCTCGTAGAGGGTCTTGATGCGGGGTGCCATCTTCTCGGTGACGGTGCCGGCCACAATCATGACGTCGGACTGACGCGGCGACGGACGAAAGACCCCCGCCCCGAGGCGGTCAAGATCAAAGCGAGAGGCGCCGGCAGCCATCATCTCTATCGCGCAGCAGGCCAGACCGAAGGTCATGGGCCAGGGGGAGGACTTGCGTGCCCAGTTAAAGAGCCACTCGACCGTCGTCGTGATAACATTCGGGTCGGCTTGTCTGTTATCGAACAATCCCATCACTAGTCTCCTTGCTCAGAAAATGTCTGCCGAGTCTATTGAGTTTATTGGGTCTCTTGAGTTCGCTCGATAGGCTCGATAACCCAACAGACCCAATGGACGCAACTAACTCGCTGCCGGCGTATCCGCCAACGGCACTCCCAATTCACCAATACTCTCGTACGTCACGTCTGCGCATACCGGAACCGAGCGGGCGAGTTCATTCCACACCGCTTCCGTATTCCCTTCCGTCAGGGGAAGTTCCATTCGGTATGCGAGACGCTGAAGGAACTCAACAAGCGGAATCGTGCGACCGAACGGCTCCAGCGCCGGGTGGAGGCGCTGAACCCGTCCCGCACAATTTGTGAATGTCCCTTCCTTTTCGTAACTGCTCAATCCTGGGAGAACAACATGCGCCAGTTTTGCCGTCGCTGTCAAGAACAAATCGTGAACGACCAGTAACTCCAACTTCTTCAGCGCCTCGGCAACGGCGAACTCTCCCGATAGGGCGGCCACCAGGTCCTCCTCGAAGACGAGTAAGGCCGCCAGCCTACCTTCAGTTGCGGCGCTCAGCATCTCTCTGGTCCCCATCCCTTGGGTCTTGGGAAGCAGTCCCAGCAGGCGCATCCCGACTGAGTTGGGGTACTTATCGGTCCGCCGAAGCAGGTCATCTTCCGGGGTATCCCCGCCGGGCTCCTGAGATCGCTTCACTCGGTAATCGATATGCGAAATGCCGAGTCGATCCTTAAACAGTTGCCGAATCAGGAATGCCTCCTCATTGGTTAGCCGTGCCGATGCGATCACACCGATCGCCTCCGTTCCCTTCTCCCTGCGAATCCGAACAAGGTTGTCGGCAATGCGCCCTATCGCCTCATCCCAGCTTGCCGGAAGCAACTCACTCTGTTGCTCTATCAATGGCATTCCAATCCGTCCCGGATCTTCGGCGAAATGGAACTCGAAGCGGCCCTCGTCACAGATCCAGTGGCCGTTGACCGCATTGTTCACTCTGGGACGGATACGGAGCATCTGCGCGCCCCGCTCCTTATATCGAACATCCACCGTGATGTTGCACCCGGCACTGCACAGCCCGCATATCGACGGGACCTGTTTGATCAGATCCCATGGTCTGGCCTGAAAACGATAGTCCCGGCTTGTTAGCGCCCCAACAGGGCAAAGGTCGATCACATTCCCCGAATATCGGTTATCCAGGCTTCGTCCGGGAAAGAGGCCGATCTCGGATCGGTCGCCTCGGCCGAACACGCCCAGCTCCGACGTGCCCGTCACATCCTGACAAAACCGGACGCAGCGTGTACACAGAATGCACCGCTCCGCATCAAAGATAATGAATGGCCCGATCGGCTGGTGCTTGACCCGATGGATTTTCGGTTCGATAAAGCGACTTTCACCGGGACCGAATTTCAGTGTATAGTTTTGGAGCGGACACTCTCCCCCCTTGTCGCACACGGGACAATCAAGCGGGTGGTTCAACAGTAGAAACTCGAGCACCGCATTCCTGGCCTTCTTCACGCGGTCCGAGGCCGTCAGCACCTCCATCCCATCCGCAACGGGGGTCGCGCACGAGATCACCAGTTTTGGGTTGCCCTGCACCTCGACCTGACACATCCGACAACTGCCCACTACTCGCAGCTTCGGATGATAGCAAAAATGCGGAATCTCACCGCCGGTCTGCAGGACCGCCTCAAGAATTGACGTCCCGGCAACAACCTGTACCGGCCTCCCATCAATGATCAGTTCAACCAAAGGAACACCCCATAAGGCCCGACCTCACCACGACTCACGCCAATGCTGCCCGAGCAGGCGATTAGCTCTTTCCGGTACGCCCCTCTGCTCTATCGAAAGCTGACGGCTAAGCGCTGACTGCTGAACGCTATTTCCTGACTAAACTATAGTAGAGCTTCCAGACGGTGTCAACTGCAAAGCCGCCGATTCTGCACGTCTCGCGCGTCGTCTCCACCCTCGCTTTCACCTTGACTTTGCGTCACTCCAAGACTATCGTTAAGATGATAAGAAGACGCGGTGAGGGGGCAAGATAGCGAGAGGGAACGGCCGGCATTTTTGAGCACTCCGGTATCGAGATCGGGAGGCTGAGCATTATGGCTATCGCCGCAAGCGAATTTGAAGACGCTTACAACGACGTTGAGACCGAGGAGGACGCTGAGAAACTCTGTTGCGCCATCTTGACGGAACCGATCCGAGGATTGGGATTTCGGGAGCCCATTTACGTTCAGTCCGCTACCACCGTGCGGGATGCAACGACGGCAATGAACGACGCTCACGTCGGCTGTGTGCTGGTGATGGAAGGCGACCGACTTATCGGAATCTTCACGGAGCGTGACCTCCTGAAGAAGGTGGTCGGCCAGCTCGATCTGGACAGGTCCATCGGGGATTATGACGCCGAATCCTGAGACCGTGGGGATAGATGACGGTATCGCCTACGCTCTCAACAAGATGCATATCGGCGGCTACCGTCATATCCCGGTGCTTGACCGACAGGGCCGACCGGTAGGCGTCGTATCGATGCGCGACGTCGTCAGGTTCATCGTCTCCCTGTTCCCCGCCGCAGTGCTCAATGTACCGCCGGAGCCAGGTCTCGCAGCGCGAGGGCTCCACGGTGGTTAGTCAACGATTGAACCCCATCCGACATGAAAGGGTTTAGATGAGCGACATCGAGAACACGCAGTCTACACCCGTAGTCCGGCCCCAACCGATGACCGAACTGGAAACGGTCGTTATCCGATTTGCCGGCGATTCAGGCGACGGGATGCAACTGACCGGCACGGAATTTACCAAGAGCGTTGCACTGGAAGGGAGTAACCTGGCGACGTTCCCGGATTACCCGTCTGAGATTCGGGCGCCCGCAGGAACGCTGGCCGGCGTATCGGCCTACCAGGTTCACTTCTCGAGTCAAGAGGTGTATACCTCGGGCGATCAGCCGGACGTCCTGGTAGTCATGAATCCGGCCGCGCTGCGGATTAACCTGCCGGACCTGCCGCGCGGAGGGATCATTATCGCCAATGTCGGTTCATTTACGCAGTCCAATTTTGAAAAGGCAGGGTATAAAGCTAACCCACTTGAGGACGGCAGCCTGTCCGGTTATCAGGTATTCGCGATCGACATCTCAAAGCAGGTGGCGCTCGCGCTGGAAGGAATGGGGCTGACAGCCAAAGAGGTCGGACGCTGTAAAAATTTTTACGCCCTCGGCGTGATGTTCTGGCTGTACAGCCACCCGATGGAGCGTGAGGAGAAGAGCATCCGGGCCAAGTTTCAGAAGAACCCGAAGATTGCGGAAGCCAACATCAAGGCGTTTCGGGCGGGCTACTATTACGGCGAGACCGCCGAGCTGTTCCCATCCCGCTACGTCGTGCCTCCTGCCGTTATCGCGCCCGGCACCTATCGCCACATCACCGGCAACGAAGCCACGGCGGTCGGTCTTATCACCGGGGCGCAACTCGCGTCGTTGCCGCTCTTTTGCGGAACCTACCCGATCACGCCGGCCTCCGACATCCTGCACACCCTGGCAATGTATCCACACTACAACGTGATGACATTTCAGGCCGAGGATGAGATCGCCGCGATCACCGCGACAATCGGAGCGGCCTATGCGGGCGCGCTCGGGGTCACCACAACATCCGGTCCAGGCATGGCGCTTAAAACTGAAGCGATCGGCCTTGCGGTCATGGCCGAGCTCCCGCTGGTCGTCGTGAACGTCCAACGGGGCGGACCGTCCACCGGGCTGCCGACGAAAACCGAACAGGCCGACCTCTTCCAGGCGGTCTTTGGGCGGAACGGCGAATGTCCGGTCGTCGTGATTGCACCCGCAACGCCGAGCGATTGCTTCTGGACGGCCATTGAGGCCGCCAGGATCGCCATCCGCCATATGTGTACGGTGATCTATCTGTCGGACGGCTACCTGGCCAACGGCGCCGAACCCTGGAAGCTCCCGGAGGTCGCATCGCTGCCGAAAATCCCGGTCACGTTCAGAACCGACCCTGAAGGGTTCTTCCCCTATCTGCGCGATCCCGAGACGTTGGCGCGCCCGTGGGTCGTCCCCGGAACACCGGGCATGGAGCACCGGATCGGTGGTCTTGAGAAGGAGGACGTGATCGGGAATGTCTCGTACGAAGCAAAAAACCACGAGCATATGGTCCGGATACGGGCCGAGAAGATCGCACGCATCGTCCACGAGATCCCGGAGGCGACGGTCTATGGCGATCCGTCCGGCGATTTGCTCATTGTAGGATGGGGCTCAACCTACGGAGTAACCACGCAGGCAGTCAAGAGCCTCCGTCGGCGCGGCTACCGTGTGTCGGCGCTCCACCTGCGCTATCTGAACCCGATGCCGGCCAACATTGGCCGGGTGCTGGCGAACTTTCGACGCGTGCTGGTCGCAGAAATGAACCTTGGACAGTTGCTCACGATGCTGCGGGCGCAGTTTCTGGTTGACGCGGTGGGGTTCCATAAGGTCCAGGGCAGGCCATTCAAGGTCTCAGAAATCGTGGTAAAGGCGGAAGAACTTTTAGGCGCGCGCGAACAGGCTGCGCTCTGTACGCACGCGGAAATGGTGTAACGATGTCCCAGTGCAACATCCAGCAGGTCCCTCAACTGACGCGCAAGGATTTCATCTCGGACCAGGATGTCCGATGGTGCCCCGGCTGTGGCGACTACGCCATCCTGGCCGGCATACAGCGGGTGATGCCGGAACTGGGCATCCCGCGCGAGAAGATCGTCTTCGTCTCCGGAATCGGCTGCTCCTCGCGGTTCCCATACTACATGAACACCTACGGGTTCCACTCGATCCACGGACGGGCACCGGCGATAGCGACGGGTATCAAGTTGACACGGCCCGATCTGATGGTGTGGGTGATCACCGGTGACGGCGACGGTCTGTCGATCGGCGGCAACCATTTCATCCATACGATGCGGCGCAATGTCGACCTGAAGATCCTGCTCTTTAATAACCGCATCTACGGCCTGACCAAGGGCCAGACCTCGCCGACCAGCGAACAGGGCATGAAGACCAAGTCGACACCGTTTGGAGCGCTCGACCGCCCATTTAATCCGCTTTCGGTGGCCATCGGGTCGGCGGCGACGTTCGTCGCGCGATCGATCGACATCGACAGCCCGCATCTACAATATGTCCTGCGGCGCGCGGCTGAGCACAAAGGCACGGCCTTCGTTGAGCTGTACCAGAACTGCAACGTCTTCAATGATGGGACATGGGAATCGGTCACCGATAAGGACGTACGGAGCGATCGACTGCTGGTTTTGGAACACGGCAAGCCGTTGGTGTTCGGGAAAGAGCGGAAGAAAGGGATCCGGATGCGCCCCGATATGTCCCCGGAGGTTGTCGAGATTGACGGCAATACCTCAGGGCTGCTGATCCATGACGAGAGACGACAAGATGAGGGCTACCACTTCATGTTGTCGCGGCTCACAACCCCGGGGTTCCCGGAGCCGATCGGGGTGCTGCGCGCCGTCCGCGAGCCGACCTATGAGGAGTTGATGACCGAGCAAAGCCGCACCGTCATCCAGCGACAGGGCAAAGGCACCATCGAGAAGCTCCTGCACGCCGGAGAGACATGGGTAGTTTCGTAAGCGATCAGCTTTCAGCCGTCAGCAATCAGCCTGAAGCTACACACCGCTTGTTCACGCAGTGAAGCCTTCCATACTCTCATAAAGGGGGCAGATATGAAGCAGGTGGAACCCCAGGTCTTTCTCCTGGCCAGACCGGCAATAGACGCCGATGGGCTCGCCGCCTATCTGCAGGCCATCGGCGCTCCCGGGTGGACGACCGACGCCCCCTCAGCGGCCGAGCAACTGATCGAGGTGGCAGGGCGCGCCTGTTACCGCTCGTTTGAGCCGGGCCTCAATCCTAATGTTACTAAGATCCGGGAGGGTAGTCACGCCTATCTGCAGAATATCCTGCAAGTGAAGCATGGCAGCGTCCTGGAGCACGCCAATTGGACCTTCGCATTCCTCCATGTCAGCCGGGTCTTGACCCATGAGCTGGTGCGACACCGGGCCGGAACCGCCATCAGCCAGGAGAGCCTGCGCTTCGTGCGTCTGACCGATATCCCGATGTGGCTGCCGCCGGACATCCGCGATAACCCTGAGGCGCGCGCGATCTTCGAGGAGGCGGTGATCAACGGGGAGAAGGCGCAACAACGACTGGCAGAGGCCTTAAAGATTGACGGGCGGCCGTTTCACGAGAAGAAGGTTCTCACCTCCGCCATGCGCCGCATTGCTCCTGATGGTGTTGCTACGACCATCATCTGGACCGCGAACGCCCGGACGCTCCGATGGGTGATCGAGTCCAGAACTGCACCAGGGGCAGAGGTAGAAATCCGCAGCGTCTTTGGGAAGGTGGTCGAGATCATGATCCGGGAGGCCCCGAACCTCTTTGGAGATTTTGCGGCGATCCCCTTACCCGACGGCACCTGTCAGTGGCAACCGGCTCATAGCAAGGTGTAATACCGGCTAAGCGATCAGCTATCAGCTTTTCTGATACCCCTCCTGTTTTATCTGAGGCTGATGGCTGAACGATGACCGCTGAACACCATTACTCTTCGACAACTATTCCTAATGCTTTCAAGAACGACTCGACTTGAGCTTTCTTGATCTTTGTCGAGCCGCCGCGGCCCCAAAACTTTACATGAAAGAGGTCGGCCTCATCGAGGTTAGCACCTGCGAAGTTGGTCCCCGCGACGTTGGCGTCCCGGAGGTTGGCACTTCTAAGATTAGCGCCGGCAAGATTGGCGTCCCGGAGGTTGGCGCCCTGGAGGTTGGCGCCCTGCAGATCAGCGCCCTGAAGGTCGGCGCCTCCAAGGATGCCGCCCGCAAGGTCGGCATCCCGAAGATAGGCGTTTTTGAGATCGGCATTCATGAGGGGCGATTCCTTCCTGACTGCTTCAATCACGGCATCACGAACCGACTCTTTCGGTGATTCGTACACAACTTTGTCGTTTTTGTACCACGACACAATTCTCATGCTCGCTACCTATTATGACTGATATTGTGATATTAAACGCCGTTTCCTGAAATTCCGCGCGGCCGTACCAACTACACCCTCACACTCTGCCACAGAACAGCCAAAGCCAATAATTAAACAAAAGCTAATATAATTGGGCTCAGCGGCGTGTCAAGAAAAAAATGGCTCCCTTTCAGGTCCTTCCTGAAAACCGGTGAGTGAAGATTGGCATATCGGAGGCTTTCGCAGTGCACGCA